>CAJXRP010000006.1 GCA_913060495.1 uncultured Gammaproteobacteria bacterium
TGTAAGAAATTAAGGCGCTAAAGTGGAAACTTGAAAGCCGCTCGATGCTATAAGAAAAGGGGGGGAACAAAGAAAAGCTCCCAAGCTCCAGGCTTTAGCTCTCTACAACCTCGCGCTATATCCCTTACAGCGCTAAATCGCAAAGTGGAAAAATATTAGCACAGACTATTCAGCAGTAACTAAGGGGTTACAATTTGTCACAATGGCTTGTGCTTATAGCGTTTCAGAACGTTCGATAAGGAAGCTAATCAGCTAGGCGTCAGCTTAAAAACCGAACGAGCGCTTGGTAGTAAAAATTGATACCGCAGTTTCATGGACCTCGTTCTATTTGAGGTTGGGCTTCTTCACGGATTCATCTGTATCTAGCAGACCCATCCTTTGCGCGCGTAACTCCCAGTTCTTGCGTGCTAGTACGCGCATGTCTTCATCGCTGTCCAATTCGTCGACTATCTCGATGCCCAGTAGCGTCTCGATAACGTCCTCCATAGTAACGAGGCCTTCCGTTCCCCCATACTCATCGACAACAAGTGCTATATGTTCGTTCTCGGTAATGAATTTATCTAATAGATCTGGGATCGGTGTATTGCTGTGTGAAATAATGATATCACGCCGTAGTGAATTCAATTCCTCGTCGCCTTTTCCTTCAACAAGATTGAGAAGCATCTCATCCTTGAGAACATAGCCCGTGACTTTGTCATTGCTGTCTTGATATACGGGGATTCGGGAGAACGGTAGGTCGGAATTCCTGTCATGAAATTCGCTAATAGAGGTGCAGCCATTTGCTGCCACCATTACAATGCGCGGTGTCATAACATCCTTTATAAGTATGCGATTAAAGCGCAAAAGGTTCTTTATGATTCTCTGTTCGCTGTCCTTAAGGATCCCGATTTCTTTGCCGAGCTCAGACATAACCAGAAAGTCGCTTCTGCTCAATACAGGCTTGTCTTTATCTTTCTTCAAATTCTTGGTGATTAGTTGGCTCAGCCAGATCATAGGCGCGAGGATTATCATGAGTAGGTCAATGATTCGTATCGAGAGAGGCGTGAGAGCCTGCCAATTATTCGCGCCCAATGTTTTAGGTATCACCTCGGAGAAGATCAGTATGGCCATGGTCATCGCTCCAGCTACGAACCCTTCCCAGCTGATGATGGCTAGGCCAAAGAATTCTATCTTAGAGGAGCCGAATATAATGGCTGCCTGCGCGCCGACGCCTATAGCTCCGACTGTATGAGCGATGGTGTTCAAGGTGAGGATTGCTGCAAGTGGTCTATCTATATCTTCTTTGAAGCGGGATAGGTTTTTGGATATGGCGGTATTGTCTCTGTCCTGAGTTGCTACATAGGCAGGCGTGATACTAAGAAGAACCGCTTCCAGAATTGAGCAGAGAAAGGAGAAGAAGATGCTGGCGACGAAGAATGTGACTAAAAGTCCCATCTAATGAACCATTTTTATAGGGAACAAGCGCGTATTCTCACACGAACGTAAAACTGCGTACAGCGAATTTGCATCTCTCAAAGAGTCATCGATTGAAGCTAACGAGCCTTAGTGACTAAGGCTCGGCTCGGATGGTTTCTGAAATTTTGGTGCTCTGCCGATTAGTACACGTATGCGGTCCGGCAATGCGAGCATGGCTGGTGTTACCACCAGCGTCAGGATTGTTCCAAAGGATAGGCCGTATACGATGGCGGAGGCGAGGCTCACCCATTGCGATGTAATCGGGCCGCCCACTTCAATTTCCGCTCCGATTAAATCCACCGATACGTGCATGGCAAGAGGCAGTAGTCCGAAACCAGTTGTAAACGTAGTGAGGAATACAGGACGCAATCGCTGGACGCCGGTGTGTACAATAATATCCTGTAGCGACCACTCCTTATGCTGCTCTCGCAAATGATTGAAGGTGTCGATCAGTACAATATTATTGTTCACAATAATTCCGGCCAAGGCGACGATACCGATGCCGGTTAATATCACGCTGAAAGTCTGACCGGTAATAAGCAATCCTAATAATACTCCAGCGGTAGAGAGCAATACTGATGAGAGAATTAGTAGAGCCTGATAGTAACTATTAAATTGAGTCACCAGTAGGATCGCCATTAGCGCCATAGCCAGAGTGAAGGCCTGGCCTAAAAATGCAGCAGATTGATCCTGTTCTTCATTGGCGCCGCGGAACTGATAGATCACGCCGCGAGCAGGAGGATTCTCTTCCATATAGATCTCTAGCTCTGAAACCTTATTGTCCGCAACCAGACCAGGTGCAGCATTGGCGCGGATATAGACGACACGCTCTCCATCTACGCGCTGAATGGCGCTTACTGCGGGCTTAGCAACTCGTGTAACGAAACTACTTATGGGCACTAGATCGCCACTAGCCGTGTTTATGCGAATTGTGTCCATCTGCTCCAGGCCACGGTACTCCGCCGGGTAACGGACACGAATGTCTACTTCTTCTTCGCTATCAGTAGGGCGGTAGTCCCCCATGAATACGCCGTTGGTCATGAGCTGAATAGCTGTTCCTATCTCAGTCATATTGGCACCCGACATTGCCGCTCTGGCACGATCGACGACGATCTCCCATTCGATGCCAGGAACTGGAGCCGTATCATCGACATCGATAAGGCCCTTCATGGTGTTTTCCATATAATTGCGAATGCGCGTGGCTTCGGCGAATAGCACTTCAAGATCGTCACCGGAAAGCTCTAATTGAATTGCCTTGCCAACGGGAGGTCCTTGCTCGATTGTCACCACTTCGGCTCTAGCGCCGGGTAGATTAGCAACCGCGTCTCGGTATTGGTTCTCAACTTCGAAGCCGTCGATATCTCTGTCGCGCCTATCGGTCATTTCAATGAAGATAGTGCCGATTAAGTCGGGGGCTGACTGCTGACCGCCGCCTAAACTGTTACCAGATCCGGATTGCGTGACGATGCCCTTAATGTGTCCAACTTCGCGTATGCGGGACTCGGCATCAAGCATCACGTCGCGTAGCTCTGCTGGCGAGGAATTGCCCCGGGCAAAGACTTGAACCTGAGTTTGGCTTGGTTCTACACCGGTAAAGAACTCAACGCCTTTACCGTACTGTCCATAGGCCATAACGATGATAACCAAGGTGGCGATGCTGGTAAAAAATACAATGATCGGAGAGCGAACCGCGAAGCTAAGTATTTTTGCATAGACAGCGGTGATGCCGCCTGTCTTAAGCGGGTCGCCATCTTCAAGGTTCTGCAGATAGGCTTGGTCGGCAGCACTGGACTTGCCAATCAATGCGCCAATAGTTGGAGCGAATAATAGTGCATAGAACAGCGAGCCTATTAGTACCGCAAATACTGTTATTGGCAGGTAGCTCATAAACTGTCCAGAAACACCTGGCCAGAACATGATAGGTAAGAATGCTGCAAGCGTTGTAGCTGTCGACGCAAGAATCGGCCAATACATACGATCTACGGCAGCTCTATAGGCATCCCGTGCATTCAAGCCCTCGGCCATCTTGCGATCGGCATATTCAACCATCACGATGGCGCCGTCGATGAGCATGCCGAGGCCGAGTAGTAAACCAAACATGACCATGAAATTGTAAGTGAAACCTAGCATGCGAATAATGATGAAAGCGAAGAAGAAGGAGAAGGGAACCGCTAGAGTTACCAGTAGGCCAGAACGCACTCCAACGGAGGCGATAACCACAATTAGTACTAGAATCATGGCTGTTGCCATGTTCCCTTGAAGGCCCATGTTCTGCTCAATAACGAGTGGGGCGGTATTGTTAATATAGGACAGAGTCACAGCGGGCGGTAGGCTCGGTCGCAGATTCTGAACTACGATATCAATCTGCTCCATAGCCTCGGTGACACTGGTGCCTTTTCGCTTCATTACATTGAGCGAGATTGAGGCTGTGCCATTGGCATAGGAATAGCGCGTCGCATCTTTAAAGGTTCGTCTAACATCTGCTATATCTGAAACAGTCAATACGCCGTCGGCGTTCGATGCGAGGGGCAGATTGAAAAGGTCCTCGGCATTTTCTATAAGGCCAGGCACTTTAATCGAAAAACTTCCCTGTCCAGTATCTACCTGACCTGCGGGAATTAGCCGATTGTTGTTTACTACGGTTTGTACTATTGCGGTGTTGGAGATTCCATAGGTTTCAAGTTTAGCGGGATCAATTACCGCTTCTAGCAGCTGCTCTCTGTTGCCAACCATTTCGGCTTCAAGAATTGTGGGGAGAATCTCGATTTCTCGCTGCAGCTCTTCTGCGACTTGGAGCAATACGCGCTCAGGTACACCTTCGCCGCCAATCGCTATCTGGACTACGGGTAGGGTCGCCGCGGAGACTTCCTGGATTAATGGTTCTTCGGTATCTTGTGGGAATCGTGCCTTCGCTCTGTTTATTGCCTCACGCACTTCGCTTAGAGCGTATTGCGATTCGAAGTCGATATCGAATTCGGTGACGATAGTTGCCGCGTTCTCACTTGAGAAGGAGGTGATCTCTGTAATCCCATCTACAGTCTTCAATTCCAGCTCGGCAGGTTTCGCCAATAGTCGCTCTGCATCTTCGGGCGATATACCCTGATGTATTATCGTCGTGATTACGATGGGTACTTCAACGTCGGGGTTTAGCTCGGCGGGAATTGCGAGATAGGAAACAAATCCCGTAATCATAATAGCGACGAACACACTCAGAGTGGTTCGCGATCGCGATACGGCGGCATCAATATAGTTCTTCATGAAGTGAGCTCTCTTCGGTGCTGCAAATAATTGGTTAGACTAGCGAGACCAGTCGAAATTGCTTTCTACTTGCTGTCCTGGAAAGACAACTTCCTGACCCAGGGTAACAAGGTTGATAGTGCCAATCAGGCCGGTAACCCAAACACCAGGATTCATCGCGCTGGTATTGTCGCCAACGATAGATACGTTGTTAAATTCGATAATGTTATTGGCGCCGATAGTCTTAACACCGATTAGTCCGCTGTCGTCCAATGTGAGGGCAGAAGAAGGAATCAGGTGCGCTTGAATATCTGCTGAATCCACTAAAATTTCGGCAGTAATACCTTGGCGAATATCTTCGAAGGAAGCATCCACTTCTACTTCAATTCGGTAGCTTCTGGAAATATTATCAGCTGCCCGTGCGAGATAACTCACGGTGCCAGCTATGCGCTGTCCTGTGAGAAGGTCGGCAGCGACTCGGGCACCCACACTCAGGCTACCGATATCTTGTTCTGGGACTAGTCCGACTAATAGCATCGGGCTATCGTCTAGAACAGAAGCGCAAACTGTTCCTGCATTGAGTAGATCGCCTAGCTCGACGATACGAGTTTCCACGATGCCATCGAAGGGTGCGACGATCTTGGTTCTTTGTAGCGCTAATTCTGCGCGTGCAACCCCCGCCTTAGACGATTCAAGCGCAGCCTTCAGCTGGGCAACGATCACATCGGATTGCAGTCCTCTTGTTTGTAGGTCTAGGGAGGCCTTGTATTCGAATTCCGCTTGCTCTTGTCGGCTACTGGCCTCTAACAGATTAGATTCACGGTCATCCACAGCAATTTCACAGAGGAGGTCGCCTTCGCTGACTCTCGCTCCGCGCATAACTGGCTCGCTAACAATTCGACCTGCCTGCTCGGCTCGTACTTCCACGTGGCGGAATGCTTGAGTGCGTCCTCGTACGCGAACTTTCTTGCCGTAGGTTTGTTGATTAATTTTGGCTGCACGCACGATGAAATCACCCGGATTCTCTCCCGGGGATACGCCCTCAGGTACGGCCATAATAGTGCTGACAGTAGGTGCATTACTCTCATCTGGCTCTTCAGCGCTTTGTGGAATAACCATCCATAACACTACGGCAATTAATATTCCTGCTGACACGATATGTTGATTCTTCACTGCGTACTCCGGCAATAATTTTTATGAGTTCTGGCGGCCTAGGTCAGAAAACTCGAAGGAACCTATCATGCTTAGTTAAAGGCGTGCTTATTACGCCTATTAAACGGCTCACAATATGATGTTTGGTGATTCATCCTTGTTGTCTGGAAAGCCCCTAGTTACTGGGCTTTGGGCGCTATGCTTCTGCTGTGTGGTGTAGCGGCAAAAGTGTTACGTATTGTAACCCTTCGAATTGCAATTGCAACGCATTTGTCCCTTAAAATGAGGTGTTCAGCGCATTTCATTAGCAACTCATATTTCGCTGGAATCGCCTCGAATCTGTGCTAATTTCCACTGTGAACCGAATTCAATTTATCGAGGGCCAGACAACGTGAAAGATTTAAGCAATAGAGTCGCGATTATTACCGGATCTAGCAGTGGGGTAGGAGCGGCTACGGCTAAGCTATTGGCGTCTCAAGGCTGTAATGTGCTTATCAACTACAATTCTAACTCTGAGGGCGCAGATGCAGTGGCGGCGGACTGCGAAGCTCTCGGCGTTGAATGTCTGGTTGTCGGTGGCAATGTGGCGGAAGATGCTAACTGCCTAGCAATGGCGGCGGCAGCAATTGAGAAGTGGGGGCGTATCGATATTCTCGTTAACAATGCCGGTACGACTAAGTTTGTAGATCATAGTGATCTCCACGGCTTGGATAGTGATGACTTTCAGCATATCTATGGCGTGAACGTGATTGGCAGTTATCAGATGATTCGTGCCGTGAGTGAACAGATGCAAAAGCAGGAAGAAGGCGGCGCTGTAGTCAATGTCGCCTCGACAGCAGCTGTTACAGGCATCGGTAGCTCGGTAGCCTATGCCGCCTCTAAGGGAGCGCTAGTGACAATGACGCTATCTTTGGCGAGAGCATTGGGTCCTAAGTTACGAATTAATGCTGTGTGTCCTGGTTTTATCGAAGGCGATTGGCTGCGCGAAGGGCTAGGCGATCAAAAATATGAAGAGCTCATGGATTTTCATCGCAAGAACTCACCGCTAGGAGTTACGGCGAGGCCAGAGACTGTAGCGGATGCCATTGTGTATTTCATCAGCGGCCCTCAGGTTGTTACGGGTGAAACCTTAATTGTTGATGGAGGGCGACACCTGACCATGACGCCTCTGGGACGGCGTTAGAAAGCGATACTTTAGATTGCGGTTCGTCGCTATTTTGCTACAGGCCGCTTTTGTAGTTTCCGTTGCAAGGTGCGGCGATGCATTTTCAGCTGTCTGGCTGTTTCGGAAATATTTCCATCGTTCTCATTCAATACTTTCTGAATATGTTCCCATTCCAACCTGCGCACAGACATAGGCTCGAGGTGTGCCGAGTCTGGATCGGCTACAGTGTCGGGTTGATTATTATCTAGTAGCGCGCCAAGAATTTCGTCCGCATCGGCTGGCTTTGCTAAGTAATTGTCCGCACCCAGTTTTATTGCCTCAACCGCAGTGGTGATGCTGGCATAACCGGTAAGAATAAGGATGCGACTAACTGGGTTCTTTTGCTTAAGCGGAGCGATGAGTCCCAGTGATGTATGGCCGCCCAGATTTAAATCCAATATGGCGTAATCAAATTGCGTGCTATTTATCAGCACTAGCGCCTCATCTTCGTTGGCGGCATGGGAAACCTCGTAGTCGCGGTGGGTGAGTGCACGACTCATTACTCGAGAGAAAACCTCATCATCCTCAACCAATAGAATATGTTTTTTGCTCATTTTTCTTGTCCTGCAACAAGTGGCGCCAATGTTTAGGGCGCTGGTTGGGGGAGGCGGATGACGCTTAGTGCGCCGCCTTCCTTCATGTTAAGCATTTCGATAGAACCACCGAGCCGCTCGATCGCAGCATTAGCGAGAAATATACCCAGACCCATGCTCTCTTTTCTTCTGGATATAAAAGGCTCGCCAAGCTTCTCCATGACATCGCTGGGAATTCCCGGACCATCGTCCCTAATCGATATTTCGAACTTGGAGGGTGAGTCTTTGGTAATGCAAAAATTAACGTCTACATTGCTATGAGCAGCCTTGATGGCATTTTCGATGATATTAATGACAGCGTGTTTGACGCTTAAGTTGGAGGTAACGACTGACTCCGTGTTGTCCTCGACATGGAAATTGATCGCAGATGTAGGGTGAATATTCACAATATAATCCTGAATGTCATCGGCGAAGGTCTGCAACGACACATTCTCAATTTCTTCTGGGTTGTCTTTGTTGTAATACCGAATGAGCTGCGTCAGCGAGTTTTTACAGCGCGTTACCTGCTGTCTTAAAAGCGATATGTCGCTTTTGATATCAGTGGATCTAAGCTCTTCGGCATCCAAATTGTCTAAGTCTGTTAGGAGTACTGCCATCGTGGAGAGGGGTGTGCCTAGCGCATGTGCTGTGCCCGCGGAAAGTGTACCAATTGCCACGAGCTGCTCATTGCGTAACTCATGCTCTCGTGCTTCGGCGAGATTTAGCTCACGAATCTTTATCGCGTTGGCCATGCGGGTTATTAGCACGGAGATGAGTATCGCGCTCACCAAGAAGATAACCCACATGCCAACGAGGTGAAGTTGGAACGTCATTACTTCGTTCTCTGGAGACATTGCCATGTCGTGATCAGATGAAAGGTCCAGTAGCAAGAACGAGGTGTAGATTATAATGCCCCCTATAGAAAAGGTATTCACATAGGTCTGTGGCAGGAGTGTTGCAGTGAGCGCGAGTAAAACCAGCAAGTAAGAGATCAGTGGGTTGCTTGCACCTCCAGTATTTAATAGCAGTACGATCAGGAAAAACACGTCCACTAGAATATGGCAGAACAACTCAAAATTACTTATAAATTCCGATGCGGCGAGGCGCCTATAGCCAATCAATACGGAAAGTACAATCCCGCCAATCAGGTAGATGATAAACGCGACAGGGATTTCCAATTCGGAAAAGGCCTGCAGGACGATTACGGCTATCGCGCTGGCAGCGGTAACGAAGGTGCGTAACAACAGAAGCCTCTGTAGGCCTTGTCTTCCGAGGCTTGCGCCATCGGAAGAAACGGGAATGAGAATGCTGAGGAACTCGGATATTTTAGTTTGCGCTATCATTTTCTTATTCTACCGCAATGACACTCCGACGGAAGCGAACTGTTGCCTGCGGGACAATATGCCGCAGCCTTCAGTGACCAGCGGGCCGGGCTATGCAATGGGATATTGGCGGGTTATATTGCATCGCCATTAGAGCAAATAGCTAAAATAACCAAAAGTAGTAATCCCACGAAACGACGATGACCTATAACGCAGAACCAACGACCTTAAGCTTGCTAAGCAGACTGCTCGAACTTGAATTTGGCGAGTCTCGATTGCAGCACTATGGCCTATTCGAGGGTTCGAGTGCTGCAGGCAAAGAGGCGGCTGCAGAGTTGATTTCTGGTCAGCAACGATTCGCAGCAGAGCTATTTTCTTTGGTTGAGAAGACCGACGCAAATGCAGTTGTTCTGATTGTAGGCGATACGCTTCTGTCGCTAGCTCAGTCCTTGGCTGCCAGCGGGAAATCTGTGCGCTGGATTGGATCGAAGTACCTGCTGAATGCTGCGGACGATGCTCTGGGGGATTTTCAGTATGCGGGTGGTGATTTTGTAGCATCGACTACACCAGCCTCAGCCGACTTTTTGATTCTCGGAGGATCAATTCGTTATCTAGATCAGATGGCGCTGCTCAGCAAGAGTCGGGATTTGCTTGGTGCGTCCGGTCAGCTCATTTTGTTTAGCGAATTCCTTGTTGATGATTCTTGTATCGAGTATTCAGCGCTCCCTAATCTGAGTTCTTTCGAGCAGCTTGCCAAGCGCCTTGGGTTTGAGCAGTTACAGAAAAGGGATTTATCGTCCAGTGCGCAGCATACTCTGGAATTGGTGCGCCCATTGCTTGAAAAGCATGGAGCAAGACTTGCCGAAGAATTCGCTGCAGATGCTAAGTTGCCGGCGCGTCTGCATACTGAATTCGCAGAGATGCAAGACGAATTCTCAAGCGATAGGCGTGGATTTTTCCTCTGTGTGTTACGTCGAGATTCTGATCCTGCCTGTGAATGGGCAGATGCAGAATTCGGCGATATGCAGTCTTTTCGACCGTTCGAGGTCGCTAAGCTGTTTGAGCAGAGCTTTAACGTCGACTTCGATGAAGATCTATGGAATTGGAAGTATAGTCAGGGTGATGGCAAATGTGTCGTTGCGCGTTTGAGCAAGCACAGCGACATTGTTGCGCACTATGGCGGAGCTCCGCGAAAGATTATTTATTTTGGTGAATCCTCTATGGCGATACAACCTTGCGATGTGATGGTGCATCCAAGTATCCGCAAGCAATACGGCAAAGGCAGTCTCTTCTTTGAGGTTGCCGCTACATTTCTGGAACGAGAGATTGGTAACACTGTAAATCATCTGCTCGGCTTTGGTTTTCCGAACCAGAAGACAATGAACATTTCCACGCGACTGGGTTTGTACGAAAAAACCGACGATTTTATCGAGCTTGTTTATCCTTCTTCGTGCTTTGCTGCAGACAAAGGTCAGGATCAAGCTGCAATCGCAGATTATGATCCAAATGAAGCGGCATCCCGTGCAGAGCTGAACAGTCTATGGGTCGCAATGAAGGAAGACTATAAAGAGGGTGTGATCGGAGTTCGAGACGCCGAGTATATCCAGCACCGTTACGTGAACCATCCTTTCGCGAAAAAGAAGCAGTATCGTTGTGTGATCATAAGAGAGGATGATTCGGCGGATGCATTGGCATTCGCGGTATTGAAGGAGCACGATGATGGCAAGTTGTTAATGGACTTGATATGCCCTGTAGCGGCGATGAAGCCAGCTATTTCTATTTTAAAACAAGAGCTTAGCAAGGTAGAAGGCGGCGCGACCCTGCGCCTGTGGGTGACAAATTCGGGCAAGGATAAGGTCTGTATTGAGGGCGCGATTGTGAATGAATTGGGTATTGAGATACCCTGTAATAGTTGGAATCCTGGGCCAAGCGCAGAGGTTCTTTATGGCGCTTGGTGGCTGACAGCCGGGGATATGGATTTTATCTAACCGGCCTTGTAGCACTTAGACGGCGACTAAGATCAGTGCAGCATGAATTCGAAAATAATAAAGTTGAATAGTTAATAGGAACAATAGCAACCATGAATAGCAAAAATATTTATGAGATCGATCTCGATCAGAACCAAGCTAACTTCGCTCACTTAACACCACTTAGTTTTATCGAGCGTTGTTCTAGCGTCTATCCAAACAAAATCTCGCTCATTCATGATGATAAAAAATATACCTGGGCTGAGACCTACAAGCGCTGTTGTCTGCTTGCTTCCTCGCTACTGAAGATGGGTATCGGGAAGGGCGATACTGTCGCGTTTATGGGAGCGAACACGCCGGAGACATTCGAAGGACACTTTGGCGTCCCAATGACTGGTGCAGTGCTCAATGCATTGAATGTTCGGCTAGATGCCAAGGCGATAGCATTTATCTTAGAGCATGCGGAAACGAAAGTACTGTTTACTGATAGAGAGTACAGCGACACGATCAAGGCTGCGGTAAAATTAGTGCCGCAGGAGCTGGTTGTTATCGATATTGATGATCCCTCTTTCTCCGGAGGAGAATTGTTAGGCTCAGAAGATTATGAGGCTTTCATAGCTAAGGGTGATGACGACTACAGTTGTTTTCAAATTGAAGATGAATGGCAGGCAATCTCGCTGAACTACACTTCGGGGACTACGGGAGATCCTAAAGGGGTTGTATTTCATCACCGTGGCGCTTACCTGAATGCAATTTCAAATAATCTATGTTGGGATATGACATCCCATCCGATTTATCTATGGACGCTGCCGATGTTTCACTGCAATGGTTGGTGTTTCCCTTGGGGCCTCGCTGCGGCAGTGGGAACTAGTGTGTGCCTTCGTCATGTGCGCGATGACGCTATCTTGGATTCTATGAAGAAGCACAATGTCTCGCATTTTTGTGGGGCTCCAGTAGTGCTTAATACAATTGCTAATGCTGATGACAGCCTCAAGATTGGCCTTCCACAGGGAATCAAAGCGATGACCGCCGGTGCTGCGCCACCTGCAGCTGTTATTGCGAGCATGGAAAATCTGGGCTTTGAAGTGACCCATGTATACGGTCTGACGGAAACATATGGTCCTTGTGTCGTCTGCGCACCACAGGATGATTGGGCAGATCTGTCAGTTGACGATAGAGCTGAGTTGCTTGCGAGGCAGGGTGTTAGAGCGCCTCTGCAGGATGAGTTGATGGTCGCCGATCCGGAGACGCTGCAGCCAGTACCCAAAGACGGTAAGACTATGGGCGAAATATTCATGCGCGGTAATCTCGTCATGAAGGGCTATCTAAAGAATCCGAAGACAACCCAGGCGTCTTTTGAGGGGGGATGGTTTCACTCGGGTGATCTCGCCGTGTGGCACGAAGATGGATACACACAAATTAAGGATCGCTCGAAAGATATTATTATCTCCGGCGGAGAGAATATATCTTCTCTAGAAGTCGAATCTGTATTGTTCAAGCATCCGAAGATAATGGAGGCAGCAGTGGTGGCAAGTAGTGATGAGAAGTGGGGCGAAGTGCCTTGCGCCTTCGTGTCGCTGAAATCAGGCCAGGAACTGGCTGTTGAAGATTTGATTGCCTACTGCAGAGAGGAGTTGGCGGGATTTAAGATTCCTAAAAAGGTTGTATTCGGACCGATAGATAAGACATCCACGGGTAAGGTGCAGAAATTTTTGTTGCGAGAGAAAGCAGAGCAAGTTGGTTACGCAATCAAAAAGTAGTTTAGAAATGAATGCGCATAAAAAAACGGGTCATATGACCCGTTTTTTTATGCCTGGCGTTCTGCCGTCGTTCTAGAAATGTTCGATGACGTCGCCAACCTCAGCGCCGTCGGCTATATCGAGATTGACCTCTCGATACAGGTGAATGTCACCCCGGACAGATGAGTCGGCATCGATAGTGATTTTCGATGGCTTGCGGTTGAAACTGAAAAAGCGGCCGATCCAAGAGCGTCGACCCTTTACGATAATGTCGCCTTCAACGACGCTGCCATCCGAAACAAGAATGTCACCATTGCTGGTCTGTACATTATCGTGCACGCGGGTGCCGCGAAGTCTGATCTTGCCATTCACGGTGCTTATCCGATCCTCAATCACAGTGCCTGGGTTTGTCTGAATGCCACCGTTTACCGTAGATAGAGATCCGTGAACCGTTACATCGCGGTTGACTCGGATTCCTCCATTAACGGTTTCGGCTCGTTCGATTTCGACACGATCATCGAGATCGATGCCGCCATTTACGGTATCTAGTCTCGCCGCCACGGCGCCGTTATCCAGATCGATGCCGCCATTCACTGAGGAAATGTCGCCGACGCGTTCCTCTGCTGACACCCGAATACCACCATTTACTTTCGAGATATCCCGAATCTCAGCAGCATTGGCAGATGAGGAGTAAAGATAGCTTCCTAACAGCATCGCTAGCATCGTTGCTGCGCTTAATTTCATTGTGTGGCTGACTTCTTTCATGGTCTGTTCCTCTAGATTCCCTGTGCTCATTTCGATTGGCTTTCGCCTTACTGAATAAGATTGCAATAAGCTTGCCAATTCTTAAACTTTATAAAAAACAATAAGATACGATAATTCTAGTCTACGTCCAGTTCTGCTAAGTGGTCATTTTCACCAAATGTTTAGGCGTAAACAGCTGGATTTGACGTTTCTTTACAGGATTCAGCCTATGCGCTAATGTTCCAAAGCTTATAAGCGCTGCTAATCTCTCTTTGAACTTAGACGATTCATACTCTGATTAGGTTACGTATTCTTTCTCTATCTTTTGTCTGTTACTGTTTTTCGGCGCGGCGATGGCTATTCGCGGGGTAGACAGGGAACCGTAAATGATTTGTTGAACCGTCTGCATTGAACCCCGTACTTTGAAATTTGTACTACTAAGGTAAGCACTATGATCACAAGAAAAATAACGACAGCACTCTCAATACTCCTGCTACTTCCTGCGTTGGTGCTAGCTCAGGGTAGGGTGGTTGAATCTGACAGCCATCGCTTCGAGGAAGTTGCGGAGGGTGTTTGGTTGGTCACTGGCACAGGTACAGTGTTCACTATGAGTAATGTCATGGTATTGGTTGGTGAGTTTGATACCTTGGTAGTGGATTCTCATGTAACTCCAGCAGCCGCTCGTGCGTTGCTCGATTCGATACCTGTTATCACTGATAAGCCGGTTCGCTATCTTGTTAACAGTCATTACCATTTCGATCACGCTCATGGGGCTCAGGCGTTTCCGGAAGGCATCGAAATCATTGGGCATGAGTTCACACGGAAAAAATTGAATGGTGAATTGGGTAATGTGTTGGAGGAGAATACTTTTAAGAGTTTCTCTGATCCGGTTCCCGGTACGGTGGCGAATCTTGAGCGTCAGGCGGCTGAGGAAACTGATCCTGCGCGTAAGGCGCAGTTGCTCGAGCGTCATCGAGTGCAGCGTGATTACATGAATGCGATTGGCGAAGTGCAGCCCACGCCGCCAAATATTACTCTCGAAACCAAGATGACTTTGTTCCAGGTGGTCGCTGATGGGAGTCGCGAGATTCAACTCCATCATTTTGGCCGCGCCCATACTGGCGGTGATGTGGTTATCTATCTACCGCAAGATAAGATCGTATTTACCGGCGATATGATGTTGCCCGGACTTGCATATATGGGTGACGGACATGTGGATGAATGGCCGGACACTCTTGATGGTTTGCTTACACTAGACTTCGACACTTGGCTTCCAGGCCATGGTCCTGTGATGCGCAGCAAGGAGGCGATAGGAAACTTTCAGGGTTACCTGCGTGATTTGTGGGGCAAGACTTCACAGATGTACAGTGAGGGTGTGAGTGCAGAGCAGGCTGCGCAGCAGATCGACATGACTAACCATAGTCAAAACTTTGCACAGATTCGTGGAGCCGGCGTAGACCCAAGGGCGATTCGTCGGATCTACCAGCTGTTGGATTAGTAGCCGTTTACCTAGTAGTGATACAAAAAAGGGGTTCGAAAGAACCCCTTTTTTGTATGAAAATGAAGTCGAGTGCCAGTCAGTCTAACTTCCGATAGGGAGCGACGGAATAAGGCTTATTGCTGTAACTGTCGATGATGGACTGCATCGCAGTAACGCCTACATCCTGACGAACCGTGAGATGTCGATACGATGTAATCTGAGTCATCATGATGCCGATCATGTTTTCCACGGGATCAACCCAAAAAATTGTACCCCAGGCACCACCCCAGCTAAACGTACCCGGTGTGAGAGGGTCACGTGCGGTGCCGGCATCACTGACAAGACCAAAGCCAAGTCCAAAGGTATATCCAGGCCCGCGAATGTAGACATCGTGATCACCGCTATGATTGCTAATCATTAGATTCACTGTTTTGGGGCTCAACAGCCGTACTCCATCCAGCTCGCCACCATTCAACAGCATCTGGCTAAAGCGCCAATAGTCGGAGACTGTAGAGGAGAGTCCAGCTACTCCACCGAAATAGCTTGTCTCTCGATACTCAGTCTCTCTAAAGAGTTCGATCGTCTGATTCGGTCCACTTGGGCTATACACTGCAGCGACACGATCTACCTTATCCCTAGGGACAATATAGGAGGTGTCGTGCATCTGTAGAGGGTCGAGTATTTTTTCTTGTAGATAATCGACTAGGCTCTGTCCCGATATGCGTTCCACTAATAACGCAACATAGTCGGTCGAGCTTCCATATTGCCAATCGTCACCCGGATGGAAGCTTAAAGGTAGCGATGCGCGATTGACTAGGGTTTCTTCCAAAGTCGCTTTACGCGGCAGTAGGGCCAGTTCTTCTTCAGTTAGTACCTCTCGGCTTGGATCTACCCCGGCCGTGTGCGAGAGCACGTGGCGAAATGTGATGGGTCGATGTGCCGACATTCGGTAGTTCGTGCCATTCTCTTCGATGACAACTTGCTTGCCTTCTAACTCTGGAATCCAATCGGTGATGGGATCGGTTAACAGGAAATGCCCTTCTTCATAGAGCATCATCAAAGCGGTGGAGACTATCGGTTTGGTCATCGACATGATGACGAAGATAGAATCATCCGTCATCGGCTCGCCACTTTCTTTGTTTTTCCAGCCTTGAGACTCGACGTGGATTACCTTGCCATTACGCGACACAAGAGAGACGGTTCCCGCAAGCATGTTGCTATCGATATAGCGTTGCATAGTAGTGCTCAGGCGCTGCAGGCGGTCGGATGATACACCTACGTCTTCCGGGGCAGCAGTTGGGAAATCATTTCCCTGAGCAATGCTGCTGGCGATCAGTAGCGGCAGAGCCAAGAGTAGAGCGTAGAACTGTTTAAGAGCTTGTTGGAGGTTTTGCATGACTTACTCCGAATTATTATTTTTGAGTGGGTGGCTGGTTAATCAGCGAGCTTGGATAAATCAGTCTGGACCAGTATAAGTGAGGGCGGCGGGATTTGACCAGCAATCGCTTTTGCTGCATTCTCGGCCACTTTTATCGAGTCGGAGTCGCCCTTGAATTGGCTCCACAGAAGGGACAAGCAATGACGAACGAAGTAGAGTCGGATCGACCGATATTTTTAAAGCCTGGCCACAATGCCGGCGATTTAGTGGAATCCAGCAAGTGGAAGATTCTGCGCGAGGAGCGCGGCTTAGTAGAGGTGGATGTTCATCTTCCAGATCATCTATTGAATCCGAGAGACCAGTTGTTTGGTGGCTTTACTGGAACCTATGTCGATATGATCTCGATATTCACGGTGCGTACGCTCTTCAAATCCCAGGAGGATTTTAAGTGGTCTGCTACGGTGAATATGCGCATTGATTATTTCGCGCCGGTCTTAGGGCCGAGGTTTTTGCTGAAGGGAGAGCTGATTAAGGATGGTCGTAGCACTTGTTTGGTCGCCACGCATTTTACCGATATGGAAGGTAATAAATTAGTTTATGCGATAACAACATTACGCAAGAGCACCTAACGACGGGGATAGAGAGCAAGATCAATAAAAAAAGGCTGGTGGGATTGCTCCAGCCAGCCTTTTTTTGTCTTGTGAGTCGCTACACAGTAGTAACTACAAAGAATAGCCTCTCTCATCGTGATCGGTAATGTCGAGCCCCATTTGTTCCTCTTCCTGAGTTACGCGGATACCTGATGTCATGGCGCCCACAATTTTCAGAAGGATGAACGTAAGGATGGCCGTATAGGCAGCCACCGAGACAATGCCAATGATCTGCACCATCGCTTGAGATCCCATGGTTACGCCTTCGGCGAGGCCGTTACCACTGAAAATCCCTAAGTCGCCTGAAACTAATATGCCCGCCAGGAAAGTGCCTACGATACCGCCGACACCATGCACAGGAAACACATCGAGTGAGTCATCGATTTTTATTTTTTGCTTTAAGTAGGTGGTGGCGAAATAGCAGACAACACCGCCGCTTAGCCCAACTAGGAGTGCGCCAGCTGGTCCGACGGAGCCAGATGCGGGAGTGATCGTAGCGAGTCCGGCCACCATGCCCGTGATGGCGCCGAGCCCACTGGGTTTGCCGAATTTTAACCATTCAATCGCCATCCAGGTTAGCGCGCCCGTTGCTGCAGATATGTGCGTAACGAACATAGCCATCCCGGCGCTCCCGTCTGCGGCAAGCGCGCTACCGGCGTTAAATCCGAACCAGCCAACCCAGAGCATACCTGCGCCAGTGAAGCTCATGGTCAGGTTATGGGGCATTATAGGTGCTGTAAGGAAGCCTTCCCGCTGTCCGATGACGAGCGCAAATACCAATGCGCCGACACCGGCCGTGACATGCACGACAATACCGCCAGCGAAGTCGATCACGCCCATCTGGCCTAGCCAGCCACCGCCCCAAACCCAATTGGCTACAGGGAAGTAAACTACTAGAGTCCACAGGGCAGAGAACAGCAACATAGCTGAGAATTTAATTCGCTCTGCGAACGCTCCCACTATTAATGCTGGGGTAATGATTGCGAAGGTCATCTGAAAGGAAGCGAAGACAGTTTCCGGAATATCACCGGAGAGAGAGTCGACAACGACTCCATTAAACATCATTTTGCTTAGCCCGCCCCAGTATGCGGATTCGGAAGGCCCAAAGGTTATGCTGTAGCCGACTACTAGCCAAAGAATGGAGACCACTACGGCAATGGAGAAGCATTGCATGAGTACCGAGAGTACATTGCGGGTCCTGACTAGCCCGCCATAGAAAAGTGCGAGTCCTGGTAGCGTCATAAAAAGGACAAGAGCTGTGGAGGTTAAAATCCAGGCAGTATTGGCGCCGTTCAGCGCGTCCTGCGCAGAGGCCATGCTAGGAAGTAGGAGTAGAAGTAATGCAGCACAGTACTTAGTTCTAAAAATTCTATTTATCATTTATATCTAACTCCCTAAAGCGCGTCGTTGTCAGTTTCCCCAGTTCGTATTCGAATGGTCTGTTCTAAATTACTGACAAAGATTTTTCCATCACCGATCTGTCCGCTATTCGCAGCCTTGCAGATCGCCTCAACAACTTGATCCGATAACTCATCGGATACTGCGATTTCGAGCTTTACCTTGGGAAGGAAGTCGATAACATACTCAGCTCCACGGTAAAGTTCCGTGTGCCCCTTCTGACGACCGAAGCCTTTAACCTCAGTCATTGTCATTCCGCTTACGCCTAATTCAGACAATGCTTCCCTCACATCATCGGCCTTAAACGGCTTAATAATTGCGGTAATAAGTTTCATTAATTCTCTCCTGCATGATTATGAGTCGCTCCTGTGATTACAGGAGGCAAATTTGCGCAATCTTGGTGCTTTTCATTATTATTAATTTTTCGATGGCAAATCTATTTGCTAGTTAAGCTGTTAGTTCGACTGCCGGTTGCCATTAGACCTTCTGAAGAGCTCTGGGGCTCGTTTCTTGGGAATAAACAGCATGCCACAGTCACAAAACTTTACCATGTCATTTCCTAAAGCACCAATTAGGAGCGTTGATTTCACGTCCGTTTCGAAACAAAAAATTATTCTGCGACGTGATTGAAACGCACGACTACTTTTTCCCCAAAAAATGACCCTTAATGGTGCGTTTTTGAGTGTCATTGAGCATTGAAAAAAATGGGGGTAACCACTCACGGGGGGATTTGTGAGTAGTTACCCCCTAGCGGGGAGGGATAACTTATGCAGCAACTCGTTGCGGTAATGCTTTGACTGATTGAATGAGTGGAACCATCACTAGAAGAAATATCAAAATTGATGACATTCCTAGCCCATTCAAAGTCATTTCTAGGCCTTTCGTTTCAGCCAAGTAGCCGACAACGGGTCCGGTCACTATAAAAGCCAGCCGAAATAGAAAACTTGTAAACGAATTTGCTGTCGCTCTAAATTCGCTCGGTATTCGCCGGTTCATGGCGTTTACCAGAATGACTTGATTTAGTCCGCGGCAAGCAAATAGCAGCAGGCCGATTACTATTCCGCTCCATCCTTGAGCCCAGGCCATGCCAAAGTGCCCAAAAATAGGTAGTAGGCCCATAAGTAGCAGACAGGAAATGGCACCATAGCGACGCTCGAGAACGAAGCCGAACCTAGCAGCTGCTGCGACTACTATGCTTTGAGAGAACCAAAGTAGACCAAACATAGAAAGTGATATCCCCTCGGCTGCCCAGTAGGGTTGCATCAGCCAAGCAACGTGAAATGTGGCTAAGTTGTACAAGGGAATTGCTATGACTACATTTCTAAGCACTGGGTCACTCATAAACAAGTGGCGTAATATCGCAGAAATTTGTAGGCGATTCGTTTTGTTCTTCATTTTTTTGTATGGGGGTTCAATAACCAACAAGGCAAGAATCAAACACATCCATGCTGCTGCGGATTGAACGATCACCATAGCTTCGAAAGACCATAGAGCTAATGCGCCACCAACAAGTGCTCCTAAGCCTTCTGAGCTACTTCTAAAGAAACCTAGCTGTGAGATAGCATTGCTGTGTTCAATGTCATCACCGTCTTGAAGTGCTTTCTGTGTGTCATACAACAAAGCTAAATCGGCACCCGACAAAAGGCTCGCTGCAATTCCAGCCATGATTTCGAAAATAAGCAGGCTCGCGAGATCGTTGGCGAAGTTTAGATAGAGATATGCCAATCCATGAATGATGCTTCCCATCACTAGCGCTGTCTTCCGGCCAAACACATCGGCGAAATAACCAGAAGGTGCCTCAAACACTACAATAGCGGTCGCAAAAACGGCCTGCAGGTAAAAAATATCCGCAAGGCTGAGCCCCTTCGCCATGAAGAACGGCACAATTACAGGCACGATCACCATGAAGCTATAGAAGAAAGCGAGTCCGTAAATTATTTTTATATTTCTGTGCAGTTTTTTTTGCACAATAGTTCCCCAGTACCCACAGGTTTGTGAGTATTCAATAAAAATTTAAGCAAAAAAAAAGACCCCTAGGTTTTAAAACTTAGAGGTCTTTTCTTTAAATCGATTGTTAATCGTTTAGTTGTCAGAAATTCACTCCAAGCAGCTCTCCCAATTCTTCGCCACGCGCGAACAGAGCTGATGACCCATAATGGTCACAGTCGTTGGCATCGTGCTGAGAATTGTTTGAATGTTCATTTTCTTTCGCAAAGAGTTAAAAATTTGAATGCGCGAATTTTAGTCTTCTCTAAAAAATTGTCAAGGAAATAGAATTTTTTATTCGCTACATTTTGGCGATGTGCAGCTGCGGGGTGAAACGCGGGTCATGGCTTTGTTGTTTTACTTCGGAGGTAGGGTGGATTCTTCATCTTTTAATAAGTATTCGAGGGACGTTCTCTTATTGCTCCACACTGAAGCTATTAGTGAGCCGCTGATGTTGTGCCAGACACTGAATAGGGCGCCGGGCAATGCGGCTGTTGCAGAGAAGAATTGCGTGGCGAGTGCTACTCCTAGGCCGGAGTTCTGCATGCCCACCTCAATAGCGATAGTCTGACTCTGTTTTATATCCAGCCCAATAAGGCGGCTAACATAGTAACCGCCGGCCAGCCCCGAAAGATTGTGCAGAACTACGGCGATCAAGGTAATCATGCCCACATCTAGAAGTCTGTCAGCGTTCAGCGCCACGACTATGGCAATAATAAGCAGAATGATGAGTACTGAAAGTGTGGGAATGAGGGGCTCGGCTCGGGTCGCTAGATCATCCAGAAAAAATTTACAGGCAAATCCAAACGTTACTGGAATGAACACAATCTGCACTATGCTCTGTAGTAATGCCAGAGTATCCACGCTGACTGTCGCTGAAAGATAGAACGCGCAGAGGAGAGGGGTCGCTATCACTCCGACGAGTGTGGAAACCATGGTCATGCTAATAGATAGCGCCACATCGCCCTTGGCTAGATAGCAGACGACATTCGAAGCGGTGCCTCCTGCACAGCTACCGACGAGCACCATGCCTATGGTGAGCTGGTTCGATAGCTGAAGCATCTTGGAAAATGTTAATGCTAGCACTGGCATCAATAGGAATTGTAAGACTACTCCCACTAAGATGGGTTTCGGGTCTTTCAGGATACGTTCCACGTCGTCCTTCGTTAATGTTAGCCCCATCATAAACATGACCGCCGCCAACAGCGGAACGATGGCATTGTTGAGCGCCGCGAAGGGTGCGTTTACAAAGAATGCGATCAGAGAAATAAGTAATGCCCAGAGGGGGAAAAGGCTGTTGAATCTAGCGAGCATTCTGGATCTCTTAAGAAACGTTAAGTAGTTAGCTTGTCAATTTTTAGTGTACTGAGGTAAATCGATCAATTTGGCTGTTTTCTTTAGTTCAATCTATGAAACCACAGTTCAGCTTAGATTCAGCAATATTTCTTATTATGACATGGTCTAGCGCTGTAACCTTTTTAACACTGTCACGTCTAAGAGCTTAGGAGCCCAAAATGCGTGGTTCTTCTACAGCATCACGTTGCTATTAGCGATGTGTTGAAGGGTGATACTAGCTAGGCAGAGGAGCGATTGAAGCTCGTCGCTAAAAAGGGTCTATCTGAATAACAAATTCAATTTGAACGGGGAATGATAAATGATTAAAAAAGTTCTATTACTAGTTATGAGTGTCGTACTGACAGGGTGTTTGGTTACCGTCGATTCAGACTCGCGTCCTTTGCAGACTGTATGGAATGAGTCTGATGTGTCTAGGTTGCAACTCGGTGAAAGTAATCAGGATTGGGTAAGCACCTCATTCGGTAATCCGATTACCAAGCTGACCTATGCAGATGGCACTGAAATTTGGAAATACAGAAATCGATCCGAGAAAGATACTGAGGTTGGATTGTTTCTTGTGTTCTCCGTGGACGTCGAGGAAGAACGTACCGAAACGCTATCGATAGAATTCACTGATGGAGTAGTCACCAACTATTGGATCGAAGAAGACCGATTCTAGATCTGCTATCAAGTATGCCTGGCTGCTTATTGGCGGTCAGGCTACTCCAAATTTTCCAGCCAAGCCTCGAGGCTCTCCCAGTCCAGCTGGAAGACATGCCTCGCATCCTCGACTATCTCCGCATCTACCAATGCTCCAGCCGATAATAGTTTCTGCGACATGGGCTCGAGCATTCGATTCCAGCGAAAATCATCCCTCTCTCCAATTCGGATATAGAAGGGCAGGCTATTCATCTCTTCGAGTGATACGTCGGCCTTGATGCGACCCGGTGTAGCTACCACGCCTCGAAAGGCCGAAGGATTGAGGAAAGCTATCGCCATGGCTTCGCTGCCGCCGCTGGACATGCCGACCAGCAAAGGCTTGGAATCCTGCAAGGTATGGGATGCATACAGTTGTTCAATAAGCTGAGGAAGGGCGGAGTCTTGCCCTTCGGAGAAGCGTTCCCCATCCGGCGAAATGGGAACAGCGATTGCCCAGCCACGATCAACAAACTCCTTTCCCAGCCAGAATTGTGCTTTAGCCATGAATTCATTGTTCGAGCCGCCTGCGATAAATATGGCCAGTGGTGGCGGGGCGAGCTCTTGTGAAGACTCATGATGGGGCTCGAAGAAGAAAAGCTTTACGAAGGCACCATCACGCAATTGTACTGTCTGCTCCGCCGCGGCAAGCAAGCCGATGGGCAGTAGTGTGAGGAGAGTGACTAGCAGGAGTCGCCGCAGGGCCATGTTGGAGCCATTAAAGTGAGTTTTACAGGCAATAATTATAGCAATCATTGCTAATTCGGCGCAGGAAGATGAGACAGAACAACCTTTTAAGCCGTTGATTTTCCTTCAAAGAAGACTTCCCAGATCGACCTGATTAAACTACTGTAACTTTTTTTCTCACATCACGTCTTTAACAACAAATGCGAGCACTTTATCAACAGGCCATAGATCAACACCGGCACAGGGTTTTATCCTTTGCTCGCTATAGCCTGCGCGTTCGAGAAGATGCCGAGGACGTGACGCAAGAAGTATTCATTAAGCTGTGGCAGCACTGGCAGAAAATAGATCATGAGAAGCTTGGTGCATGGTTAATGCGAGTGGCTCACAACTCAGTCATAGATCATGTTCGAAAGCAGCGCCCGCAGCAGACAAACCTAGATCAGTATGCGGAAGTCGAGGATCAGGTGGGTGAGGAGAGTGATGCGGCACAATTGGATCAGCAGCACTTTAAGAGCCAGTTGCAGACTGCAATTAAGTCCTTAGAAGATCCGTTTCGCAGCATCGTGATCATGCGCGATATTCAGGGAATGAGTTATGAAGATATTCAGGGAAGTCTCGAGCTAAGTGCCAGCCAAGTTAAGGTCTACTTGCATCGTGCTAGGCGAAAATTACGAGAGAACAGTAAGTTGCGTCAGCTGTTTGAAGAGCAAATAGCTAATAGATCAGAAGTCAAACAACCTATTGCCCTAGTGGCTAACAATGACAAAGGAAGCGGTCATGTCCAGTAACGGTGAATCTAAGTGCTACTTCATCCAACTCCAGATAGATGGCTATCTCGATGGTGATTTGAGCGAAGCACAACAGGGCGGATTCATGTCCCATGTGCAGGATTGTGCGGCATGCGCGACTGAATTTCGATATGCGCAGACAATGCATGATGCCGTGATGGAATTACCACAGATCGAATGTGAAGATTTTGTGTTAGAGCCTGTTCATAGCCTTACAGCTGCTGGGCGGCCTAAGCATGATGAGGTGTCTAGAGATTCACTGGTTACACAGATAGCAGGATTGCTGAATACTGTGCCGCTCTACTTCCGCTTCGGTTTCTCTGCGGCATTGGTTGCTGTTGTGGCCGTGGCAGTCACCTTTACTGGGCTGACTCCGACTGATGAGCCTGGGCAGCAAGTCGCTAGTGAGCCGGTTGAGCAATTTAGCCAAGAAGATGTGGCGCTGGCTCTACAGGAGTTGAATGTAGCTATCGACTATTTGAACCAGCTTAGTCAGCGTACAGAAGTGATGATTGGCGATCGCTTCTTGGTAACCCCGTTACAAGATTCCATTAACGCCTCCTTTGAGAGGGCGCGGAACAGGGAAAATGACTCATTTCAGAATGGGCCGATTTGAATTTTTACTTATGTGGCTAATTGGCGAGACGCTAGTTAGCGCAGAGAACCACTTAGATTTAGAAAATATTTTAATGCGAGGTACATGTATGAAAATTTTTAAGAATGTATTGGCACCGCTATTTTGTTTGAGCCTTATTCCCGTAGTGCTGGCTGCTGACAGTGATGTCGAAAGTCACCCCGGCTATGTGGATTTTTCAACACTTACTGCGGTAGCGGCAACTGAACCGAGCGTGGAAATAAGCTTGAAGGCTCCACTACTCAATATGATTACTAATCTCATTCGCAGTGAGGATGAGCAGGCTGCTGATTTTATCTCTAAGCTGTTACGGGTCACCGTGAATGTTTTTGAGAGCGATAATATCGATGTCGATGAGGTTGCCTCGTCAATGTCTGTTATGGCCGAAGATTTGGATTCTGCAGGCTGGGATCGAGTGGTTAGGGTGCGCGAAGAGGAGAGCCATGTGGATATTTATTTCAGAATGGCATCTGCCTCAGATGTGATCTATGGCATCGCCATCATGGTGGCTGAGCCGGGAGAGACCGTATTGGTCAATATTGTTGGTGATATTAGTACGGATGACATCAGTGCTCTTGGACGTCGTTTCCAGCTTGATGAGCTCGTCGATCTAGAAGTTGCTGAAAACTAAGGTGACGAGTTGTAGGGATGTTCTGTCTAACAGCGCGCTGATGAAAAAGAGATCGAAATCATGAAAAGAATACTGCTAGTCATTATCCTCACACAGTTGGCTGCGTGTATGTCGTTCAGCGATAGGCCCTTCAGGTCTAGTCGCAATTCTATCGAGGAGCAGGTGCCCAATATTAGGCTAGAAAAAGAGTTTGCCCTATCAATAGGCAATAGCATGCTCAATTTTTTAGATGTGATAAGCCTGAACGAAGCGGATATCTCAAAGCTAGATCACGTGCAGGTTGCCGTTTACAACGTAGAATCAAGCGGGCAGGAAATAGATTTCAACGAGATAGATTTTTCGGACACGCTGCGCTCGAGAGGAAAGAATTTGGTTTGGGAAACGATCGTCAAAGTGCGTGAAGAGGGTGAGCAAGTCTGGGTTCTGGTAGGTATGGACCTGGAACGAAATTCTCTAGATGCGGTGTCGGTGTTTGTTCTGGAAAACAGTGAGTTGGTAATGATTAATGTGGACGGCGACTTTGACCGAATGATCGAATTCGCTCTGCAACCTGCCTCAGACAGTCGTCGAGATCGTGACGCTGGCTAGTACCTGCATCATTGGAATCAAGCGACTTAGGCGGCAGCTTTCCTGATCGAAACAGAGATGGATTTAAAAGAGGGTGTTCTGCTGCGTTGGTCGACAGATTGCGGAACAAGGATATTGGCTTCCGGAAAGTAACACATCACATTGCCAGGCTTTATATCGTAGACCGCTATACTTAAATTGCTGAGAGTGCCGGTTGCATTGCTGACGTCGACTTTATCCTCGCTCTTCAAGTTAAGTTTCTCTAGATCATCCGCACTGATAAACAATACCTGTCGATGTGATTGCCTGCGATAGACATCCTCTTCGCTATAAATAATTGTATTGAACTGGCCTTCGCTACGTACTGAGGTAAGGGTGAACTGCTTGCTACTCCGAGAAGCCTTATTAGTCTTAGTGTCCCAAGAGGTTTGCGAAGGTATGCAAAAGCTAGCCTTGCCAGATTCTGTTGCAAAGTGAGGCTGGGACAAGTGGCGGCCCTCGATATGAAACTCCGCTTTAGTCGTATCAATATCGGCGAGTGCTGCAAACCCCGGTATTAGTTTGGCGATGGCTTTGCGAATAGAATCGTGGCGCTTGAATACTCGAAAGTCTAAGGCGTTCTTGTCTATTACGGCAGCTGCGATGGAGCTGATTATTTCGACTTCTGATTGCAGCGCCTCGATTCTGTCGAAGCCGCCGTCACTCATTCTCAAGTAATTAAACATGGATTCTTGCGTTGTTGCCTGTGTCTCTTCGTCGCGTACTCGAATAGGCAGTATTAGGTTCTCACCCTCGACCCCATTTAGGTGGGTCTGATTCAACGTGGAATTAATCATTACTTTAAAGGGAATCTGGTTTAGTGCCTTCTCCGAGAAGCTAGTGTCTGGATTTGCGGCAAACAAATTGCCGCCCAACAAGAAGGCAAAATCGATTTCTCCTCTAGCAGCGGCCTGAATGCAAGCTAGAGTGTCCATGCCCTTATGCTGTGGCAGTTGTACTGTAAATTCTTTCTCTATTGCAGAAAAAACCTCTGCCTTTAGGGCTGGGGTGACACCCATGGAGCCAACTCCCTGTACATTGCTATGCCCGCGCAGAGGCAGTAGCCCCTTGCCTTCGCCGCCAATCATGCCGCGTAGCAGGGCGAGACTGGCGATGGCCTCAATGTTGTCAGTGCCATTGTGATGATGGGTCAGACCCATTCCCCAAGAGAAGACAGTTCGTTCGCTTTGAGCATAAAGATTGGCAAGCGATTCTATCTGTGACCGTTCTAGGCCGCATTCGCTCTCGATCTCTGTCCAGCTAAGGGCTGCTATGAATTGCGAGTAGCTAGCGAAATTTTCGCAATACGAGTCAATGTAGTTTTGATTCACCAGATCGTTTTCGATTAGATGTTTCGCCATGCCACTAATCAAAGCAACATCGCTACCGACATGGGGTTGTATATAGTGTGAGGCAACTTCTCCACCGCCGGTAATCATAGATTTGAAGTTGCTAGGCGAGGCGAATCGGACTAGACCGGCCTCACGAGCTGGATTTACTATGACTACTTGGCCGCCGCGTTGCCGACATTCGAGCAGGACCTTGACGAAACGAGGATGGTTAGAGGCCGGGTTTGCACCAAATACAAATATTAGATCTGCTTTGTGTAAGTCACCATATTGTATGGTTGAGGTTCCGCTACCGATGCTCTGGCCTAGGCCGACTCCTGAAGCCTGATGGCAGTAATAAGAGCAGTTGTTAATGTGATTGCAGCCGTATAGTCGTGCAAACAATTGCAAGATAAAGGCTGCTTCGTTAGATGACCTGCCGGATGCATAGAAAAAGCTGCGCAGGGGGTCGTTAGACTTTAGTCGATCAACGATGAGTTCAACGGCCCGCTCATAACTGATTGCGGTGTAATCATTGGAATGCGCCGATTTGTGCAGTGGAGTGGATAGGCGACCCAGGTCTTCGAGTTGCTTGGGGCTTAGTTCGCGCAGTTCACTGATGCTGTTTTGCTCGAATATTTGTGGCGGTATCGGGTCTCGAATATCGCTCATTTGTGCTTGGATATTCTTGTTGCAGATCTCGATGCGACTACTGTATTCGTTGTGCAGGCCTCCCCTTTGCCCGCCGGTGCCAAAAGCGCAGGCCTTGCAGGTGTTCTTCGACTGCACGGCACTGGCCAACTTACGCGTACCAACTTTCTGGGCACAGAACAGCACGTACTGCATGGCCTTGAAGCCGCCTCCGGTTATCTCTTTGTCAGGCTTGTTCTTGATGCGGCGTTCCTTATAAAGGTTACTATAAGCCTTCGACTTCCATGCGCTCACTGCTAGCCACGGTAACGAGTATGCCATCGAGGGTTGTAAAGGAGCGTTCTGCTAATTGAAATTTATAGACTTGATACACAATAGCCTCTGGCTGCCCGTCGCTGTGTAGCCGTACCGTCAGAATAGAATGGTCGTCCTGCCATTGAAAGTAATACAGTGCAGCACCTAAGCCGATTACTAGGACGAGGAACATATATGCTCCGAGTCTTAGATCAGCGGACAGATTATGTTCTTCCTTCACGACTGTCCTGTCCTTAAGTTTCGCTTTCGGCCCCGTTTTTCGTGCAGGACTACTCTTTCCCTTCATGTCGCGCTGGCGCACAAAGAAGAAGGCGATAATCATCACCGCAAGAGTTAACAGTATTTTTCCGAGCATGCTGGAGATGTTCCTGTGTGTTGCAGAATAGATAGTAACAGTCGGCCCGACGGCTTCGCTACTGTATTAGCTATCGGCAGGAATGCCACCTAGTGCTGGAAAGCTTTATCGCAATGTAATTGCGAATATAAAATTAGTCTGATTGAGGGTTTCTTGTACGAATGCGATAATCGCGATCCTTATCCGAATCGATAGAACAATATTGGCGGACAGCAGCCGTAACAATTTTGGATTGATCCGGTCTGCTACCCATTGATTGAAGGAAATCTCCCCAGATTTTGCAAAAAGCCACTACAGACTCTGCTAGCTACGTTTCCGCAGGCATGCCCGCACTCGACAATTCGGGTCGTACTACCTCGTTCTTTGAATTCTGGCCATTGTGGTTGATTTATGTGCCGGTGGCCATTCAATGGTTACTCCTAGCGGTGCGCTATAGAAGTCTGAGCCTTCCTCTTATTGCGAATCCCGGAATTCCGTTATCGGGGATGGTCGGTGTGTCCAAGTCGGCGGTCTTCGATTTGGCTGGAGACACGGCTAGACAGTGGATTCTGCCCTGGATACTGTTTGATGTTGACGGGCAGTCCCTGGAGCTGCAGTGCCAAAGGGCGAAGCACGCTATAAGCGCGGCAGGTTTGGAATTTCCTGTGGTGGGAAAGCCGAATATAGGTTGTCGTGGCGCAGGAGTCAGATTGCTCAGCGATGCTGCTGAACTGCAGGATTATTTGCAGGGGTTTCCTGTGGGTGGATGTATTCAATTTCAAAAATTGAGTCAATGGGACGCAGAAGCAGGAGTGTTTTACGTTCGCGATCCTGAGAAGGCGCAGGGAGAGGTCACCTCACTTACCTTAAAATACACGCCCTTTGTAGTGGGCGATGGACAGAGGAAACTCTCAGAATTGGTCGCCGAGGATCCGCGAGCAGGAGAGCTACTGCATCTGTATAGAAGCCGGCACGCGGCTCGCTGGAGTGATGTTATCGCGAAGGGTGAACCCTACAGGCTGGTATTTTCTGCTAGCCATAGTCGCGGCGCAGTTTTCCGAGATGCAGCCGAATTGATAGACCAGAAACTCTCACAATCCCTCGATAGAATATTTGAGGATATCCCAGGATTCTACTATGGACGCCTAGACGTAAAGTTCAAAGACGTAGAGAGCCTCAGCGCCGGAGTGGATTTCAATATCATCGAGATAAATGGGGCAAGCTCCGAATCCATCAATATATGGGATAAAGATGCAGGGCTAGGCACGGCGATTAAAACCTTGTTGCAGCAATATCACACGCTGTTTAAACTGGGCAACATTAGCCGAAAGAGAGGTAGTAGACCTCCGGGATTGATGGCTCTATATCGCGCTTGGCGTTTTGAGAATAATTTAGTGAAGCAGTATCCGCAAAATGACTAATCCCTGCCGTTTGCCATTTAAGCCAAGAATCGTTTCTGCTGTAATCGAGAAGGCGCTCGGACTCGATCGTCTCGCCGAGATCTATGATGGGCGGCCGCAAGGGTGCACGCCTCACGAGTTCCTGCAGTACACCCTCGATGCTCTCGGTGTCACTCTCGATCTCGTCAACGCTTCGAACCTCGAGGAAATTCCACGCACCGGCCCAGTTCTCATCGTCGCGAATCATCCGCTAGGCGGTCTCGAGGGGGTTGCCATAGCCAAGGTGATTTCAGATGTTCGACCTGACCTGAAAGTATTAACTAACGAGTTATTGCGAAGAATCCCAGAACTTGCCGATATTTTTGTCGGAGTAGACGTCCTCTCGAGTGATGCGGCCGCTGGTAATGTTTCCAGTATTAAGCAAATTCACAAGCATCTTAAGAACGATGGTGCCGTGTTGATCTTCCCGGCAGGCATGGTGTCGACCTACGAACACGGACATCGCAGAATACAGGATCGTTCTTGGAATCGCCTCGCAGGACAATTACTGAAACGCTATCAAGCAACTTGCTTACCTGTCCATGTGGGTGGCAGTAACAGCCGCTTGTTCTATGCAGCGGGTATGATCCATCCCAGGCTGCGAACAGCATTGCTGCCTCGGCAGTTGGCAAACAAGCAGGGTTTTAAGTTAGAGCTGCGATTCGGTCGGCCGATTCCAGCAGCAGAACTTAGATTGCTGCAGAGTCCGAAGGCTATTACCGATTACCTGAGAGTAAGTACAGATGCCCTGGTAAGAGAAAAGGCAGCAGTGCCTGAGGTGAAACATCAATCGGTAGCCGATTCTAGCCCTGCTAGTGGCGGCACAGAATTGCTATCGGCAATTACCGCCCTCGAAGAATTTCGACTAATCGAACATGAAGAATTTGATGTCTATTGTGCTCCCTATGACAGGCTAGGCCCCATCATGGAGCAGATTGCCATTGCCCGTGAGGTGACGTTCAGATCTGTTGGCGAGGGTACAGGTCTATCGAAAGACTCCGATGAGTTCGACCCACACTACTTGCACCTTTTCCTATGGGATAAAGCTGCCTTGAGAATTGCCGGCGCCTATCGAGTAGGTCTCGTCGATGAGATCGTCGCCAAACATGGCGTGAAGGGGCTCTATAGTCGCTCGCTCTATAAATACGATGAGGCCTTCATTAAAAGGCTAGGATCCGCAATTGAGATGGGGCGGAGTTTTATCCATCCCGACTATCAGAAAAAACCGGTATCGCTTAACTTGCTTTGGCGAGGTATAGGTCGAATTCTGGTAGAAAGACCCAGGTATCACACTTTATTTGGCTCGGTGAGCATATCGAGGGAATATAGCGACCTTGCTCGTGCTCTTATTGCAGATACTATGTTAACGAATTTTAAGGCAAGCGAATTCGATCAGCTGGTTAAGCCTATTACACCGCATAAGATCATGAATCGCGTGTGGACTAGCGAGATGCTCTCGGAACTGTCTAATGTTAAAATGTTAGGCAAATTAATTGGACGCTGCGATCCAGGAAAAGCGGTTCCGGTTCTTCTGCGCCATTATCTCTCTGTAAATGGTAAGCTAGTCTGCTTCAATATACACCCGAACTTTAGTGACTCTCTAGAGGGGCTCATTATCGTAGATGCTCGCAAGACCGATGCGAAGACTCTTAGCCGATTTCTTGGTGCCGATGGCTATGAGCATTTCATGTCGTTTCATAAACTGCAGGATAGTGCCTAAACATGAACAAATTTATCGCCGTTCTACAACTTATTGGTTCCGCCGTGGTGTCCTTAATGGCATTAGCTACGCTGATCAATCTCATCCTCATTTCGACAAGACCAGAGACTATCTCGGTGGTCAATACGCTGATTGGGCAGGGCGTGATCATCATCTGTTTCTTAGTGCTGGGTCGAGTCTTGTTCAAGAAGGGCCTGGCGGGCCTGAAGCAGGATAATCTGGCAACAGATTCCGATAGGTCAGCCTAGTACGGTCCTCACCCTGCTAAACAGCTACAAGAACTTGGATCTCAGGCCTGTTTCTGGCTGATTTAGCCATAAAAGAGTATAATTCCGCGCTTTTGCTAGCCGTAGCCTGAGAGACTCCCTTGCAATGATCATCTTCGAAGAAACGAATCGCTTCTCCCAGCTTCAAGAAAGCTGCGTTGCCACCATAGGCAAATTCGATGGGGTGCATTTAGGACACCAGTTAATCCTGGATCAGCTAAAACAGAAGGCTGAACAGTTCGATCTGCCTTCCCTGGTGATATTGGTCGAACCTCATCCCGAAGAATTTTTTGCAGGGAATGCAGAGAGCTGCCCCGCGAGATTGACGATCTTGCAAGAGAAATTAGAGCTCTTGGAAAGCTTCGGGGTCGACTTTGTGTTCCAGTTGAAATTTGATCAACAGCTCAGTGAGCTGAGCGCCGAAGACTACATTGCGGACATATTGGTTAAAGGGTTGGGAATAAAGAGCTTTATCGTGGGTAACGATTTTCGCTTCGGTCACCAGCGCAAGGGCAATTTTTCGCTTTTGAGCGAAGCTGGTCAACAATTTGGCTTTGAGGTGATAGAAACGGCGGCCTACGAGCGAAATGGGCACAGAATTAGTAGCACCTTCATAAGAGAACAGTTAGCTAAGGCTGATTTCCCTCTCGTCGAACAACTGCTAGGCAGGCCCTATTCGATTAAGGGCGAAGTAGTGCAAGGGAAGCAGTTGGGTACCGACATGGGGTTTCCAACTTGCAATATAAACCCGCAGCGTCTGCGTATTCCGTTGCACGGTGTTTATGCCTGCGAAGTTCGCTTGGTTGATGAATATCGACCTGCGGCGGTTAATATTGGCTACCGTCCCACGGTTACGGAATCTGGTGAGGCGCTGTTAGAAGCACATATACTGGATTTCAACGAAGACCTCTACGGAAAGACGATTGAGGTCATTTTTCGCCAGAAGATACGTGAAGAAACAAAATTTTCAGGTCTTGATGAGTTGAAGCGACAAATCAGTGCCGATGTTGAACAAGTAAGAGAGCTTTTTGGCGTTACTAGCTAAGAATATTTGGCTAATAACAGATACATAATAGAACATACCAATACAGCGTGCAGTTCAAGCTATGAGTGATTATAAAGACACATTAAACCTACCTTTTACTGAGTTCCCTATGAAAGCCAATCTGGCGCAGCGGGAACCTGCCATGTTGCAGAATTGGCAGAAACTCGATCTCTATAAGCGTATTGCAGAGAAGAATAGCGGTAAACCTAAATTCGTATTACACGACGGCCCTCCCTATGCGAACGGTGAGTTGCACCTGGGGCACGCGATTAATAAGTCGCTTAAAGATTTCGTCGTGAAAGCTAAGTCCTTAAATGGTTTCGATGCGCCGTATATACCGGGCTGGGACTGTCATGGATTGCCTATTGAGCACAACGTAGAAAAGAAGAAAGGCAAAGCCGGCCAGAAGATCTCTCATGCAGAGTTTCGTAAAGCCTGTCGAGACTATGCAGCGAAGCAGGTAGATATACAGAAGAAGGGCTTCATCCGTCTGGGCGTCTTGGGCGACTGGGAAAACCCCTATCTGACCATGGATTTCGAAACTGAGGCTGACATTGTCCGGTCGCTGGGTAAAATCGTAGAGAAGGGCCATCTGGTTAAGGGCTACAAGCCGGTTTACTGGAGTGTAGTCGGAGCTTCTGCTCTAGCGGAAGCCGAAGTTGAATATCAAGACAAAGATTCATTCGCGATAGATGTGCGCTTTGCGCCGCAAGATCGAGTTTCGTTCTTAGCAACGTTCTCAGCCACTGACTCGACTGTTGGTGCAGACGAGCCTGTCTCAGTTGTTATATGGACGACCACGCCATGGACGTTACCTTCGAACCAGGCTGTTTGTCTGCACGCCGAGCTGGACTATGCTTTGGTTCGCTGCGAGCTGGATCAAGGTAGCGAGTTACTTGTTGTAGCGAAAGATATGGTTGAGCAAATCATGAGTCGCTACCAGTGTGAGAAATTTGAGGTAGTGGCGCAGACGACCGGTGCCGAGCTAGAGAACCAAATTCTCGAACATCCCTTTGTCGAAAGACAAGTCCCTCTGATCCTAGGAGAGCACGTTACTATCGAGGCTGGTACTGGAGCTGTGCACACAGCACCGGATCATGGTGTTGACGATTTTAACGTTGGCGCACTCTATAACATTGGCACATTGAATCTTGTTGATGGAAATGGTGTGTTTACCCAAGCGGCGGGGGATTTCGCTGGCGCTCATGTCTACAAAGTTGATGAAGACATTATCGCTAAGCTGCGCGATGTGAAGGCGCTGGTCGCCTTGGATAAGATAACGCACAGTTACGCTCACTGCTGGCGCACGAAGACGCCACTGATTTATCGCGCCACACCACAGTGGTTCATCAGTATGAGCGAGCAAGACTTGCTGGGTAAATCATTGGCAGCTGTAGAGCAGGTGAAGTGGATTCCTGATTGGGGCAAGGCGCGCATTGAACTTATGTTGAAGGGTAGTCCTGACTGGTGTATTTCTCGCCAGCGTACTTGGGGCGTGCCGATTACATTGTTCGTCAACAAAGAAACTCAGGCCCTGCATCCAAAGACTAGTGAGTTAATAGAGCAGGTAGCGCAGCGTATCGAGAAAGACGGCATTGAAGCATGGTTTGAATTGGAGCCCGAAGAGCTACTCGGTGATGATGCAGCAAATTACGAAAAAGTTACCGATACCCTCGACGTCTGGTTTGATTCTGGCGTGAGTCACTATTCTGTCATGGCTAAGCGAGATGAGTTGACCTATCCGGCCGACCTCTATCTGGAAGGTTCAGACCAGCACCGTGGATGGTTTCAATCCTCGTTGAAGACGGCAGTGGCAATGAACGATACGGCACCTTACAAGCAAGTGCTTACCCACGGTTTCTTTGTGGATGCAGACGGTAAGAAGATGTCTAAATCACTGGGCAATACCGTTGCACCGGATCTCATATTTAAACAGTATGGTGCAGATATTCTGCGCCTCTGGGTTGCCGCCACAGACTATCGTGGTGAGATGACTGTGTCGGATGAGATATTCAAAAGAGTTGCAGATTCCTACCGCAGAATTCGAAACACCTCGCGTTTCATGCTTTCGAACCTCAACGGTTTTGACCCTGCGAAAGACCAGGTGAAGGCGGAAGAAATGATTGCTGTTGACTACTGGATTACGCGGCAGTGCCAGCTATTGCAGAAAGAGATTATCGATCACTATGACAACTACAATTTTCTGAACATCTATCAGAAGATTCATAATTTTTGTGTGGTCGAGCTTGGTGGTTTCTACCTCGACGTAATCAAAGACAGGCAATATACGACTCAGGCGGATAGTCTGGCTCGACGCTCTACACAGACGGCTTTGTTTCACATTCTTGAGATGTTCAGTCGACTAATTGCGCCGATACTCAGCTTCACGGCCGACGAGATATGGCAGAACATTCCGGGAGAGAGAGAGGAGTCAGTGTTTCTTTCTAATTTCGCTGATGGTATAGCCGACTATCCAGAATTGAGCTCTTTCCCTGATGCATTCTGGCAGCAGTTACTCGCGGTAAAGACCGTCGTGAACAAAGAGCTTGAAGCAAAGCGGGCGGCTAAGGAGGTTGGCGCTAGCTTGAGTGCGGAAGTTGATATCTATTGCGACGATGCTCTCGCACAGTCGCTGACTAGTCTTGAGTCGGAGCTGAAGTTTGCATTGATCGTGAGTAGAGTGGCTGTTCACTCTTTGTCTGAGGCACCAACCGATGCTAGTTCAACCGATCTAGATAATGTGAAGTTAGCAGTATCAGCTTCAAAGAATGAAAAATGTGAACGCTGCTGGCACCATACTGAAGACATAGGTCAAAGCGCCGATCATCCATCGCTCTGTCAGCGCTGTGTCGTCAATGTTACTGGTGAGGGCGAGCCGCGCGATTTCGTCTAGGGCACCGCGTCGTGATTTCGCTGACATTTTAATTCGGATTGTGTAATGACTCTTAAAGCAACACAGAGCATAGCGGCTGGCTCTCTCGTCAGCCTGAATTTTTCTCTCTCACTCACTAGCGGTGAGCTGATCGATAGCAATTTCGAACAGCCGGCGGCCAGTTTCCGGCTGGGAGACGGCAGCATGCTGCCTGGCTTTGAGCAAGAGTTGCTAGGTCTGAGCAAGGGCGACGAAATCGAGGCTACGCTAGGTGCGGAGCAAGCGTTCGGTGAGATTAACCCCGCGAACAGGCACCGATTTCCCATTGCCAAGTTCCGAAATTTACTGGAAGATGACTTGATACCTACCGAGGTGGGCGCAGTTGTTTCCTTCAAGGATGCCGGCGGTTTCGATCTTCCAGGTGTGATTGCAGAGCTGACAGCATCGATGGTGGTGGTGGATTTTAATCATCCACTCGCAGGTAAGGAAATAGTATTTATGGCGCGAATTAATTCTGTAATTGATGCCGACGTTGAAGCCGTAGAAATAAAAGTATAGCCATCCTCAGTATTCTTATCTCGAGGTCACAGTGAATATTCAAGTTGTAAACGACTCATCAGCAGCAACGTCAATACGTCTGGCTAACCCTAGGGGGTTCTGTGCGGGCGTGGATAGGGCGATAGATATTGTGAATCGGGCCCTGGATATTTTTGGTGCACCAATTTACGTTCGCCACGAAGTTGTTCACAACAAGTTTGTCGTGGATACACTGCGTAAGCGTGGTGCAATCTTTGTTGATGAGCTCGCAGATATCCCGGAAAAGGATGAGCACGGTAGAGCGTCTATTGTTATTTTTAGCGCCCATGGCGTGTCGATAGCGGTGAAAGATGAGGCGCGTGATAAAGGGTATAAGGTGTTCGATGCAACCTGCCCGCTAGTGACTAAAGTTCATCTTGAAGTAACGAAGTTTAGCCAGGAAGGCCGAGAGTGTGTGTTGATTGGTCACCAATTTCACCCTGAAGTCGAAGGCACGATGGGTCAGTACGATAAATCAGCTGGCGGCCAGATTTATTTAGTGGAGTCGGTGAGTGACGCGCTGAAGCTTGAAGTGAATAACCCAGATAATTTGAGTTACGTAACACAAACTACTTTGTCTATGGATGATACTTCTAAGGTTATCGATGCGCTTCGAGAGAGGTTTCCCTCGATCAAGGGTCCGCGTAAGAAAGACATTTGTTACGCGACACAGAATAGGCAAGATGCGGTTAAGCAATTAGCACTAGAGTGTGAATTATTGCTGGTGGTGGGTTCGCCGAATAGTTCAAATTCCAATCGATTGAAAGAATTAGCGGAGAGGCTGGGCTGCGAATCTTATCTTATCGATAGTGTCGAGGATATTGAGCCGCAATGGTTTGATGGTAAGACGAAGTTTGGTGTCACCGCTGGAGCCTCGGCGCCAGAGGTGTTGGTACAGCAGGTAGTGGAAAGACTGCGAGAGATCTGCCATCAAGAGCCAGAAGAATTAGAAGGGGTAGAGGAGAATATCGTCTTCAGTATGCCTCGCGATCTGCGTAGCTAAACCCGTATTCTCTCTATCCACTTAGTCTTATAGTTTTGCCAACTCTTCGAGTTTTTCCTGAAGCGCCGTTAATGCGGCCGACATCTTTTCTGCTTTGCCGCGCTCTTTAGCGACTACAGCTTCAGGGGCATTGTCCATAAATTTCTTATTGTTCAGTTTTCCAGAAACAGCCTTCATGCCGGATTCTAGTTTGGCGATTTCTTTTTCCAGGCGAGCGCGTTCTGCATCGACATCGATAAGACCCGCCATAGGCACTAGAATTTCGACCTGACCATGGAGTTGAGTGGCTGCAGCAGGCACTTCCTCGTCTGGGCTTAGCCATTGGATGCTTTCTAGCTTTGCCAACTTCTCGAGATAGGGTCGGTATTCCTCAAGCTTCGCCTGATCACTTTCGGTTCCTTTGTTCAAATAAACCGGAATGGCCTTGGCGGGTGAAATATCCATCTCGCCGCGGATATTTCGAATAGCGACAATGATGCCCTTAATCCACTCTACGCTCTGTTCTGCGTTCTGATCGAGGTTTGTCTCATCGGGCTGCGGATACGGCTGCAACATGATGCTCTCGCCCTGAATGCTTAAGAGTGGCGCAATGCGTTGCCAAACTTCTTCCGTGATATACGGCATGAAGGGGTGCAATAATCTAAGGCTCTTCTCCATGATGTTCAGGAGCATCCAGCGTGTAGCCTCAGCCTCCTTCGGATTATTCTCTTCATCCCACAGCACTGGTTTGGAAAGTTCGACATACCAGTCGCAATACTCGTTCCAGATGAACTCTTGCAGAGACTGAGCGGCAAGATCGAAGCGGTAGCTCTCCATGTATTCTTCGATATTCGATGCTGTCTGTTCGAAGCGGCTACTGATCCATTTGTCAGCAATGGATAGGTGCTTTGGCGATATGTTAGAGCCTTCGACAACTGCTTTGTCCTCACAGTTCATGAGTACGTAGCGCGCAGCATTCCAAATCTTGTTGCAGAAATTCCGATAGCCTTCGGTCCGGCCTAGATCGAATTTAATGTCTCGGCCAGTTGAGGCTAGTGAATAGAATGTGAAGCGCAGGGCATCGGTTCCATAGCCTTCGATACCATCGGGGAATGCATCGCGGGTGTGTTTCTCGATTTTTGCTTTGAGCTGCGGCTGCATCATGTCTGCCGTTCGCTTCTGAACTAAATCGTCGAGCTCTATGCCGTCAATGAGATCGATCGGGTCTAATATGTTGCCCTTAGACTTGGACATCTTCTGTCCCTGTTCATCCTTGACCAATCCTGTGATATAGACTTTTTTGAAGGGAATCTCACCGGTGAATTTCAAGGTCATCATGATCATGCGAGCGACCCAGAAAAATATGATGTCGAAGCCGGTTACTAGAACGTCAGTAGGGTGGAAGCGATCAAAAAATTCGCGCTCGTTTGGCCAGCCAAGTGTTGAGAAGGTCCAAAGGGCCGAGGAAAACCAAGTGTCCAAGACATCTTCATCTTGGCGCAATGTGATCTCATCACCCAGATTGTGTTTCTCTCTAATCTCGGCCTCTGTCTTGCCAACGTAGACCTTTCCGTCTTCGTCATACCAGGCAGGGATGCGGTGTCCCCACCAAAGTTGTCGACTGATACACCAATCCTGTATGTTTCGCATCCAGGCGAAGTAGGTGTTTTCCCAGTTCTTGGGTACAAATTCTATATCACCATCTTCAACTGCTTTTATAGCCGGATCGGCTAGTGACTGAACGGCGACATACCATTGATGAGTTAGGTAAGGCTCGATGATTACACCGCTGCGGTCGCCTCTCGGCACTTTCAGTTTGTGCGGCTCGATCTTGTCTACAAGTCCAAGTGCTTGCATGTCTTCGACTATCTTCTTGCGCGCCTCAAACCGCTCTAAACCTTGATAAACTTCAGGTGCGTTCTCGTTTATGCAGGCTTCGTCAGTGAGTATGTTGATGATTTCTAGATCGTTGCGTTTGCCCACTTCGTAGTCGTTGAAATCATGGGCTGGAGTGATCTTTACGCAGCCTGTTCCAAATTCGGGATCGGCATAATCATCGGCGATTATCGGTATCTGCCTGTCGCAAAGCGGCAGTTCAACAAATTTTCCGATGAGATCTTTATAACGCTCATCATCTGGATGAACGGCGATCGCGCTATCGCCCAATAGGGTTTCAGGTCTAGTCGTTGCAATTACTATATGGCGGCTAGGATCGTCTGCGAGTGGATAGCGGAAGTGCCAAAGCGAGCCATCTTCTTCCTCAGAGATAACCTCCAGATCGGAAACGGCAGTAAGTAGTTTTGGGTCCCAGTTAACGAGGCGATTGCCGCGATATATCAAACCCTCATCATAAAGCTCGATGAACACCTTCTCAACCACGGAGGAGAGTTGGTCATCCATAGTAAAGCGTTCGCGCGTCCAATCCAGTGAGGAGCCGAGGCGGCGAATCTGTTCAGTGATTATGCCGCCAGACTCTTCCTTCCAATCCCACACCTTCTTAACGAATTGCTCACGGCCAATTTCCTGGCGCGAGGAGCCAGCTGCATTTAGCTTTCGCTCCACAACCATCTGAGTTGCGATTCCGGCGTGATCAGTACCAACTTGCCAAAGGGTTGAGCGACCCAGCATGCGGTGGTAACGGATGAGGGCATCCATAATCGCATTCTGGAAGCCGTGACCCATATGGAGTCGGCCAGTAACGTTAGGAGGTGGGATGACAATGCAATAGGGGTCGCCATCGTCTTGAGGTGCGAAATAACCGCGCTCTTCCCAGGTCTTATACCACTGATTTTCCAGCTGTTTTGGTTGGTAGGTCTTGTCCATGCTAATGATTTTTTGCCATGCTTGAAAAAGGCGCAATTATACATGAAGAGACAGGTCTTTGCCGGTTTAAGCGGCATTCTGCAAGCTACTGAATCTTCAAAGTTTGAAGGTTTCTATTTTGAAGTCTTTCTGCTTGTAGTCTCGATATCTATTACGACCCTGCTCTAGACTCTCAGGGTCGGCACTAATGACTTCATTGATGCGGCTGAATTGGTCTGCCGCTTGGCTTGCTTGCTTGCCAAGATTGATCAACACGTCGGCATGTTTGACGCCTACTAGATTCGTTCCCAGAGACACGGGGTCGTGACTGTCGCTGCCTTCTTCTAGTGTTTTATGGGGGATGAAGCTGCTGGCTGAAAACTGCCAAAGCAGATCGTCCAACAGTTTTGATTGCTGATCAGATTCTGTCTGGATATGGATGCGATGGCCGAGTGAATAGGCTTTTTCCGTCAATCTACACACAAACAGCAGTCGAGACTGCGCCTCGCTGCTGGGGAGTGTGTAGAAATTAACTTGGGTCACGGTTTCTAGGTTCTACTTTGTTGCTTTAGGCTTTTTGCTGGCTTAGATATTCAACCAATAGCGCTACAGGACGCCCGGTGGCTCCCTTTTGTGCGCCAGAGTTCCAGGCACTGCCGGCTATGTCCAGATGCGCCCATTTAAATTTTTCAGCGAATCTTGAGAGAAAGCATGCTGCAGTAATAGTTCCTGCTCGGGGGCCGCCGATGTTGGCGATATCTGCAAAATTGCTATTTAGCAGAGGCTGGTACTCCTCCCATAACGGCAGTGGCCAGACGCGGTCGAGGCTGTTTTTCCCGCAGTCGATCAGCGACTCAGATAGTTTGTCGTCGTTACTGAGTAGGGCGCTAACGTGGGATCCAAATGTTGCTACCGCGGCTCCGGTTAACGTCGCAATATCGATTACACTGCGCGGCTTGTAGCGTTCAGCATAGGTGAGTACGTCGCACAATACGAGGCGACCCTCGGCATCGGTATTGAGCACTTCGATAGTCTTGCCAGCCATGCTGGTGACGATGTCACCGGGCTTAGTCGCGGTGCTGCTAGGCATATTCTCAACAGCTCCAATTAGACCAACTATATTGATCGGTAGCTTCAATTGAACAACTGCTGCCATGGCGCCAATAACGCTAGCGGCCCCACACATATCAAATTTCATCTCATCCATCCCTGCGCCACCTTTCAGGCTAATGCCGCCGGTGTCGAAGGTAACTCCCTTGCCTACCAAGACATGAGGTTTGCTATCCGCCTTGGCTCCTTTGTATTCCATAACGATCAGCTTCGCTTCCTCAGCCGAGCCGGCGGAGACTGAAAGTAGTGAACCCATTTTCAGACGGGCCATCTGTTTCTCGCCAAGAATTTTTACCTGCAGGGAGCTATGCTTCTTAGCAAGTGCTATTGCCTCATCGGCGAGATAGCTGGGTGTGCAGACATTGCCGGGCAGATTGCCGAGATGGCGTGCACGGTTGATTCCGGCGCCAATAATACTGCCGGATTTTAGCGCTTCCTCCAGCGACTTTCTGCGCGCACCCTTGCTGGGTGAGACGCTGATTAGGTTCGCCGTGACGGCTTTGCTCTTCTTGCTCTTGGTTTGGTTGTATCGGTAGCTCGCGATTTCGGCTTCCTGGGCTAGTCGTTTGCAGACCCATGGGGCGGTCTCGTCTTTAACAGTTACGCTGGCTATGGCGAAGTGGGCACTGGCAGCATTCGATGCATAGACAGCCTTGAGGCCGGCGCGGAACATGTTGGCGGCGCTCTTGGAATCTAGTTTTTTGCTCTCGCCACCGCCTATAAGCAGCAGACGCTTACTCTTTAGGCCGACAGGGTTGTACACGATATGGGTTTGACCGAGGGTGCCAGTGAAGTCTTCCGAACGAAGGATCTTGCTAATGCCTTTATTGCTTACCTTATCAGCGAGTTGAGCTTCTTCGCTTAAGCCCCCTTTGTTCCAAACGACGACAGCGATGCAGTCGGAATTAATCTTATCTGTGGCACCGGCCTTGATTGAATACTTCATGTTTTGATGAGCCCCTACTAAGGCCGAAACCGGCCTGAATTCGATTGAGAGATAATCCTAAAGATATTCAGACACTTAAGCAACAGCGATGGCTCTAGAGAGAAAGTAAAGAAAATATTACTGCAATAAACTTCACTTTCTTGCGGGAAATTGACTAAAATCTTGAACCAATTGGATCGATGCCTGTCTTACTATTGGTGCTGCAGTAACATAAAAAGGAATAACTATGCCAAGAGTAAAAGTCACCCCGCCTGATCAATTTCTATTCAGCATGGAGCGTCGTATTGGCATTAGTGATGTCAATTACGCAAAACACCTCGATAGCATAGCGATGGTAAAAATTCTACATGAGGCCAGATTGCAGTTCCTTGCGAGTCTTGGCTTTACTGAAGGCAATATCTTTGGCTTAGGCATGGTGGTTACCGATCTCGCGGTTGAATACCGCTCCGAATCATTCGCCAATGACATGCTAGTCATTGATGTGGGCGTTAGCAGTTTTAACCGTTACGGGTTCGATATTGGCCTGCAGGTCACTAACAGTGCGCTAGAGACGGTGGTGTGCAACGGCAAAATGGGGGTCGTCTTCTTCGATTTCGATAAGCATCAAATCATAGATGTGCCGCCTGCGTTTAAGGCCTTGCTTGGGCGTCAGGAATCTCAGGTCGCTTGATTCGCAACTCAGAATTTTTCAGCCTAACGTTACACCCTCATTTCAAGTAAACTGTGGGCTCTTCCAAGTAACGGACGTGCACCAGTTTGATCATATTCCGCTACCTCAGTAAGCAAGTTCTGCAAGTAATGGCCGCGGTCACACTAATCCTTTTAGTCGTGGCGTTAACTAGCCGATTTATCCAATACCTTTCTCAGGCTGTTGCGGGAGAGTTGGCGTCAGACGTTCTGTTCTTGCTGATGCTTTATAGATTGCCCGATTTCCTATTGGTTATTCTTCCCCTCGCGCTTTTCCTGGGAATCCTGTTGGCCTATGGTCGGATGTATGCCGACAATGAGATGGTGATTTTGATCGGTAGCGGCTTTAGCCAGAGAAGACTTCTTCTGGCAACGCTGGGGACCTCATCGATTGTGATGATAGTTGTGGCAGTACTCAGTTTGCAGTTGGCACCTTGGGGAGTTCGAAACACCGAACAGTTGAAGTTAAATCAGGATCAGCTTACCGAGCTGGATCTCATCGTCGCAGGACAGTTTCAAAGCTTTGGGGATGGCAACCGTGTGACCTATGCAGAGCGTATCGATGCTTCGGAAGAAGGTGAGCGTCAGCTAGGAAATGTCTTCGTTGCAGTGAGCGGCGCTGAAGATGAGGCGGGGCAGAGCAGTCCTCGAATCATTGTCGCCGAATCCGCACGCCCTGAGATAGATATTGAAACCGGTGCTCGCTTCATGCGCCTTGAGAATGTTATGCAATATGATGGGGCACCAGGCGCCTTGGATTTCAGTATAGGTCAGTTTGATGTGCAATCTATCGTCTTGCCCGACTCGACAAGCATCGAACCCATATTAGAAGAAGAATCGCTCACCACGCAGCAACTGCTTGGATCTAAGCTGCCGGAACATCAAGCCGAATTGCAGTGGCGAATTTCGACCCTGCTGCTCATTCCAATTATCACTCTCATTGCCGTTCCTCTCAGCAAGGTTGATCCGCGACAGGGTCGCTACAGCAAATTAGTGCCGGCGGCTCTCTTATATGCCGCCTATTTTGTGCTGCTACAGTTTTCCAAAGATATGATCGCCACAGAGAGCCTGCCTGCCTTAGTGGGTATGTGGTGGGTGCATGCGCTGTTTATTGGTATAGCGTTTCTCTGCTATCGGTTCCCTGGACTCGGTAGATGGTTTGCCCTAGGAGGCTCAAATTGAGCGCTCTATCGCCAAAGTCTCTTCGTGAGTCATTTTCTCCTATATCAAGGAAAGGCTAGTTTCGCGCCATGGTGAAAATTGATAACCATATTCGTAACACTGTGCTGCTCGCTATGCTGGTTGTCGTGTCGCTTATTATCTCGGTTGATTTGGTATTTGCTCTAGCTGAAGAGATCGCTGATACCGATGAAAATTATTCGCTGCTGAATGCCCTCAGCTATATTGTTCTGACGCTTCCAACAAGCATCTATGAACTGTTGCCTTTTATCGCTCTAGGCGGAGCGTTGATCGGATTGGGAATATTGGCATCTAATAATGAGTTGGTGGTGCTACAGGCGGCTGGAGTCAGCGTATGGCGAATAGTCTGGTCTGTGCTGAAGCCTACAATGCTAATTATGCTGCTGAGCCTACTTTTAGGGGAGTACATCGCACCTCCGTTGGAGCAGCTTGCACAGAGTAACAAGGCAGTACAACAGAGCGGCAATGACTCAATTGCATCGGAACAGGGGACATGGCGTAAAGTTGGTAATGAATTTATTCACATCAATGCCATCGCCCCTGGTGGTGAACTACTCTATGGTGTGACGCGTTACCGAGTGGGTAGTGATCTCGGCATCGTCTCGAGCAGTTTTGCAGAATTTGCTACCTACATGAATGCTGAGGACTCAAGTTACTGGCAACTTAGCAATGTGAGAGAGAGTAGATTTGGCCCAGGCATGATCTCCGCGCAGGAATATCTACAAGAAGACTGGCAGGTTGACCTGTCGCCGGAGTTGCTTTCGGTGTTGCTAGTGGAGCCAGATCGACAGTCGATCTCGGGCCTCTATAGATTTGCACAATTCTTCGAAGCCCAAGGTCTGGATTCAGCTACCTATTTCCTCGCGTTCTGGAAAAAATTACTGCAGCCTCTTGCGACGCTTGTCTTAGTAATCCTCGCCATATCATTTGTCTTCGGGCCGTTGCGGGAATCGACAATGGGTTTTAGGGTTTTCGTGGCGCTGGGGATCGGCCTCGTGTTTACGATCATGCAGCGCTTGATGGAACCTGCGAGTTTGTTATATGGCTTTAACCCTTTACTTGCAGTGCTGACTCCTATTTTTCTCTGCGGATTACTAGGGTTGTTTTTTATGAGGCGTGTGCGCTAATCAGTTTGTTATAAGGCGCGCGAATCACCTGCTTATTTTTTAAATTAATTTGGATAGAGAATAGTTAATGAATGCTTATTTAGTTTTAGACCTCACGATTCATGACATGGGGAGTTTTGCCGAATATGTGGAGAAGATACCCGCCGTAATTAGTAAGCATGATGGGAGTTATGCAGTACAGGGACAAATACCCACGGTTATGGAAGGAGATTGGAAGCCGGATCGACTAGTTATAATTGAATTTCCCTCGCGAGACAATGCGAAGGCTTTCCTAGCGGACCCAGAAGCACAGGCTCTTTTTGCTATTAGGCATCAAGCGACTACGAGCAAATTATTATTGGTTGATGGTACAGAATAATATTGGAGATATGGCTATGACAGAAACTAGAATTGGTACAGGGACCTGTCTGTGTGGAGCGGTTAGTTTTACGGCAAAGAAGATGACAGCTAGTGTTGCTGCCTGCCATTGCGATAGCTGCAGAAAATGGGGGGGTAACGCATTCATGGAAGTGAGCTGTGGCTCCGAAGTTGCATTCGATGGAGTCGAGAAGCTTTCCGTTTTTGATTCTTCAGAATGGGCGGAGAGAGGGTTTTGCTCTGTCTGTGGTAGTCATTTGTTCTATCGTTTAAAGCAAACGCAGGAGCATATGATACCGGTTGGTTTGTTCGATGATCAAAGTGATTTGGTTTTTCAGCGTCAGGTGTTTATTGATGAGAAGCCTCAGTATTATCAGTATTCAAACAAGACTGAGAATCTAACTGGCGAGGAGCTCTTCGCTCAATTTGCTCCACCGGAAGACTGAATTTCTATTCGTGAGAATCGAGTCTAGGCTTCTAGTCGAAAGGACGGTGGGATTTCGGTAGCAGTATTACTTTGCTGCGAGACACTTTGTCATGTGCGGCATCGCCATTGCTGTCTAGATACATTAATAGATAGCCGAGGCCGAGAAGAAAGAACGCGGGCCAGGCCGCGACATAGCGAATCACCCCGTGCCTGAAATCTATCAGGCCACCATCGACGGACTCAAGCTTGATCCGCCACGCGATCATGCCAAGAGTTTGGCCGCTGCGTGTCCAGAACCAGATATAGAAGCCGCTACCGCTTGCTACCATAATAGTGAACAGTATCGCGTCGAGTAGGGGGTCGGTCTGTACTACGCCATCGACTAGTTGATTGGACTCTGTGCCGACAACGAGCTGCAGCACAAACCCAAGCACCATCCAGACAGCAGCTACGAGGAAACCATCGTAAAGCAGGGCGGCCATGCGCCGCATCAAGCCCGCTCTTGGAAAGGGTCCCGATGCTTCACTTTTCTGTTCTGCTTCAGTCAATGGCTGATAACTCTAGGTATTCTTAAAGCTCTTTAACAGCCTGGATCAGTTCGCTGGCAGCCTTCTGTCCATCTCCAAATAACATCTTTGTGTTGTCTGTAAAGAACAGTGGATTTTCTACACCCGAGAATCCAGTTCCACGCCCGCGCTTGATAACAATGACGTTCTCGGAATCGACGGCGTCAAGAATAGGCATGCCAAATAATGGGCTGCTACTGTCGCTCTTTGCAGAAGGGTTCACAACATCGTTGGCACCAATGACTAATGCTACGGTTGTGTTTTTAAAGTCGGCGTTGATGTCTTCCATGTCATAAATCATGTCATAGGGGACGCCAGCTTCGGCAAGCAATACATTCATATGTCCTGGCATGCGACCGGCGACAGGGTGGATCGCGAACTTTACGGTAACGCCTTTTTCAGTCAGAATTTGCGTGAGTTCCCAGATCTTGTGTTGGGCTTGGGCAACGGCCATTCCGTATCCAGGAATGATTACAACCTGGCTCGCGAAAGACATAAGAATGCCGGCATCCTGCGCCTGAATCTCTTTCATGACGCCTTCACTGCCGTCACCACTTGCTGCTGCGGCATCAGTTCCGACGCCAGCAAAGAATACATTCGCGACAGAACGATTCATCGCCTTCGCCATTAACTGTGTCAGTAGGGAGCCGGCCGAGCCAACAACGATGCCAGCGATGATCATCGCCGCATTACCGAGAACGTAGCCTTCGAAACCTACCGCAAGTCCAGTTAAGGCATTAAACAGTGAGATGATCACAGGCATGTCCGCGCCGCCAACAGGAACGGTAATAAAGACGCCCAGCACCAAGGCAAGCAGATAGAACACGATGATAGTGTCAATGCTGCTGGTGAAGTATATGGCTACAGCAAAGCCTACGGTCACGATCGCGAGCAGGGCATTGATGATATGTTGCGCCGGTAGCAATTTGCTGCGATTCAATCGACCGTCCAACTTGGCCCAGGCGATGATGCTTCCACTAAATGAGATTGTGCCTATGATGGCGCCTAGGATGCCGAGGATTGCCACATCGGCACCGAGCATGTCGGCTATCGTTGAGCTTCCAGTCACATCGTGTGCGGCCTCGTTGCTCGCCTTGATCAATTCTACGGCGGCGATAGCGGCAGCTGCTCCACCTCCCATGCCGTTATACATGGCTATCATCTGTGGCATGTCGGTCATGGCGACCTTCTTGCCGCTATACCAGGCATATCCACCGCCCAGAGCTATCGCAATGATGATCAACATGATGTTGATGCTGACCTGATCACTCTCGAGTATTTGTGGCGACAAGAAGGTGGCCAGTGTTGCGAGTACCATGCCTGCGCCTGCCCAGAGTATTCCGCGTCTTGCGGTAACCGGCGAGCTCATTTGCTTGAGACCTAAGATGAATAGAGCGGCTGCTATCAGATAGGCTGCTTGGATTAGAGTTTCCATCTAAGAGCCCTCGCCTTCTGTTTTCTTCTCGCTAGGCCTAAACATCTCCAGCATGCGTTCGGTGACCACATAGCCGCCTACTGCATTGCCCGCGCCTAGCAGTACGGCGATGAAGCCGATGACTTGTTCCGCAGTTGTTTCGGCGATACCTAGCGCGACCATCGCGCCAACCAAAACGATGCCGTGAACAAAGTTTGATCCTGACATTAAGGGTGTATGGAGAATAACCGGCACCTTGCTGATTATTTCGTAGCCCGTAAATCCGGCTAGCATGAATATATAAATTGCCGCGAGACCTTCAATCATGAGGATGCTCCTTCTAGCTGTTCTTTGATGCCGGCATGATGAATCTCGCCGTCATGGGTGATTAGGCTTTCGCTAAGAATCTCATCCTCGAGATCGATATTAATGGCGCCATCCTCTATCAATAGTTCCAAAAAGTTCAGAAGATTCTTGGCATACAGTTCGCTGGCATGATTGCCAACCATGCTAGGTACATTAATTGGACCATAGATCTTTACACCGTTGTGCAGAACAGTCTCGTCAATTTTAGTAAGTTCGCAGTTGCCACCACCTTCGGCTGCTAGGTCGACAATGACAGAGCCGCCACGCATTCCCTCTACCATTGCGGTGCTGATGATTCGCGGAGAAGGGCGTCCAGGGATCGCCGCCGTGCTTACGACGACATCCGCTGCGGCTACATGCTTGGCAAGAATAGCTTGTTGTTGCTGGCGTTCCTCGTCAGTCAGTTCTCTTGCATAACCGCCGCTGCCTTCCGCCTTAATCTCAATGTCGACAAATTTTGCGCCTAGGGATTCGACCTGTTCTTTAACTGCGGCGCGAACGTCATAACCTTCTACGATTGCACCGAGGCGGCGCGCCGTGGCGATTGCTTGCAGCCCCGCGACACCAGCACCGATAACCAGCACCTTCGATGGTCTGATGGTGCCTGCGGCAGTTGTCAGCATGGGGAAGAACTTGCCCAGTAGGTTGCTGGCTAGAAGCACGGCCTTATAACCAGCAATGGAGGCTTGTGATGAAAGAGCATCCATAGCCTGCGCTCTGGATATTCGAGGAACCAATTCCATCGAAAATGCGCTGATGTTTTTTGCTTTGAGTTTATTGAAACGTTCTAGGTCGGAGTGTGGATTGAGGTATCCGATCAGAATTGAACCTTCTCTGAGCTGTTCGATCTGCTCGTCTGTAACAGGGTTCACCGTGAGGCAGATATCGGCCTTAGCTAGAATTTCAGCTGACGAGGCAACTATTTCTGCATTTTCGTAGTAGCTGTCGCTATAGCCAGCAAGCTCTCCTGCGCCGGTTTCCAAAGACACCTGGATTTCCTGCTTCGCCAGTCGATTTACGATATCTGGCACTAATGCGACCCGCTGTTCGCCTTCGCGAACTTCTTTAGGGACACCGATTTTGATCGCCATACTGAACCTCAGATGCTCAATTTCTCATGAAGGGCGCAGTATATAACGATCCCCATCAAGTGCAAGTTAGCGTAATTAATGACTTTTCGGCTTATCTCAGGCAGTAGATTTTGCTAGAATCCAAGCCCCGCCAGACTCTATGGCTCCTACGCTAGGCTTCCTAGGACACCTAGTTTTAAAATCGCATCAGGACTTCAGCATGACAGCCCAAGCGCAAACCCGTCATATCAGTTTGTTAGACACAACTCTGAGAGACGGTGAACAAACCCAGGGTGTTTCCTTTTCTGTTAATGAGAAGGTGAATATTGCCCGTGCACTTCTGCAATCCTTAAAGGTGGATCGCATCGAAGTTGCTTCCGCCTGTGTATCAGATGGTGAAAAGGTCGCTGTGTCCCAGATTACCGAGTGGGCCGATTCGGTCGGCATGGTCGAGCGTGTTGAGGTGTTAGGGTTCGTCGATCATAAGCGCAGCGTGGATTGGATCGTGAGTGCGGGCGGCAAGGTTATAAATCTACTTGCCAAGGGCAGTGAGAAGCACTGTCGCGAACAACTAGGTAAGACACTTGAAGAGCACGTTGCGGATGTAAAGAAAACTGCAAGCTACGCACAGGAGCAGGGTCTGAGCGTCAATATGTATTTGGAAGACTGGTCCAATGGCTATGTGAATAGCAGGGACTACGTGATGGGGCTAGTAAATGGCACTAAAGACTGCGGGATAAGACATTATCTATTACCAGACACTTTAGGCTTGATGTCGCCCGATGAGGTAACTGCCTCACTTAAGGACATGCTGGAAAGTTTTCCAGAATTGACCTTCGATTTTCACCCCCACAATGATTATGGCCTAGCTACTGCAAATGTTATGGCGGCAGTAAATGCCGGTATCAATACTATTCATTGCACAATAAATTGTTTGGGTGAGCGCGCCGGTAACGCCTCGCTAGCTGAAGTTGCCGTAGCCTTGAAAGATAAGATGGGCATGCAGTTATCTATAGATGAAACTCGGATTGGTCTGCTTAGTCGCATGGTCGAAAATTTCTCTGGAAAATGGATTGCGGCAAATACACCCATCGTTGGAGCTGATGTGTTTACTCAGACTGCAGGCATTCACGCCGACGGTGATTTGAAAGGTGACCTCTATGTAACGGAACTTAGCCCAGAACGATTCGCGCGTAAGCGTGTCTATGCGCTGGGTAAGATGAGCGGAAAGGCATCACTGATCAATAACTTGGACGAACTGGGAATAAGCCTTTCTAAGGATGATCAGGCGAAGGTGCTGAAGAGAATCGTTAAACTAGGGGATTCGAAGCACATTATTACGTCCGAAGATCTGCCTTTCATCATCGCCGATGTCATGCAGAGTCGTGACTTCCATAACATTACCTTGCTGAATTGCTATATAAACAGTGGCTTAGATGTTGAGAGCACGGCGAGTATTCGTGTCGAGTTAGAGGGCAAAGAATTGCAAGGCTCGGGTTCTGGCAACGGTGGCTTCGCCGCCTTCTTCGATGCGATTGAAAAGCTATTGAAGGTAGGAGGTTTTGAAATGCCTGCATTACTGGACTATGAGGTGCACATCCCTCGTGGTGGAAATATCGATGCGCTAACGGAATGTATCATTACCTGGGAATGGCAGGAGCAGGAATTCAAGACTCGTGGAGTCGACTCGAATCAGGTGCTTTCCGGCGTTAAGGCTGCAATGCGCATGATTAATTTGCGCATGCAGGCCGATAAGCACTAGTTATCCGTGTTCCTGTTCCTGGTTTTTCTATGCAGGAATAGGGGTCTTGTCCAACTCACTAACGACTAAGTCCCCAAACGCTTGAGTACTTATCATCTTTACACCGTCGCCCGGCTTGGAAAGGTCGGGAGTAGAGTTTCCTTGAGCAAAAACACTCTGCATCGCATGCCAGACATTTCTTGCCTCAGCCTCTAGGCCAAAACTCATTTCTAGCATCATCGCGACAGATCCGATCATAGAATAGGGGTTTGCGATGTTCTGGCCAGCAATATCAGGTGCAGACCCGTGAGATGGCTCGTAGTAGGCTTTGTCAGGTCCGAGACATGCGGAAGGCATGAGCCCCAGCGACCCAAGAATGCCGCCCGCCTGATCACTCAATATATCGCCGAACATGTTCTCCATGACCATCACGTCGAACTGACCTGGGTTTAGGCACATGTAGGTCGCCGCAGCGTCTACCAATATATGTTTCACTTCAACTTCCGGAAAGTCCTGGCCAACTTCTTCGAGAACTTCGTTCCATAGAACGCTAGATTTCAAAACATTTGATTTGTGGATGTTGTGGAGTACCTTCTTGCGCTTCATGGAGGTCTCGAAGGCCACTTTGGAGATGGCCGCGATCTGGTCTTCATCGTATTCGAGCATTTCGTTGACGTAACGCTTTCCTTGCTCGTTGATTCCAGCTTCTTTTTTGCCGAAATACAAGCCGCCGACCAGTTCACGAATAATGATGAAATCAATTCCGTCACCAATGATTTCTGGTTTAAGAGGGGAGAAGTGCGAGAGATCCTTTGGAAGATAGACGGGTCTAATATTGGCGAAGGTGTTATATCGTCGTCTCAGAGGAAGCAGTGCGCCGCGCTCAGGTTGCATGTCGACAGGAATCTTCTTTGATTCCTCATGATTCAGTCCTATCGGTCCTTTCAAGATCGCATCTGCAGAGTCGCACAACTGCTTCGTGGCTTCAGGAAACGAATGGCCATGATCGAAGTAGGCGTTTGCACCAAACGCACCATGTTGTAAATCGAGTTCGAGCTTATTGCGCGAAGCAACGAGGTTTAAAATCTTTACCGCCTCGGCTGTGATTTCAGGGCCAATTCCATCTCCATCTAGCAGTGCGATCTTATATGCGGTCATGTTCTGTCCTTGCCGAAAGTATTTGGGCCAAAGCCCGAAATTATGGGAGTTAACTAAAGGCGACAGGCAGAAGGTGACTGTCGGCTTCTTTAAAGAGGCGCGTAATTTACCATGCCGTCTATTTATGGAACAAGTGTAAGACTAAGTGTGAGGGCTTTCGCTGGGAAGAGTTGGCCGTTCAGAGGGTGAGCGGCCTGAAAATAAAGGGTTAGTCGCCGCTAATTTAGTGCGGCGACGACGACAGATACCTGGCGAATAAAGATCAAAGTTAGAATGATAACAACCGCGTAGACTGCGCCGTCACCTAGTTCCAGGCCAAAAAACGTCTTGGGCTTCTTATCCCCAGTCTCGGTTTCATTGTGCTCTTCATCGAAACTCATTGTGTTCCCCTTATCCATGTTCTCGCTACTTTGCGACAGATCTGTTTAGCCTAAAAGCCAAGCAGGTATTCGAGCTACTACGGCTTGTATCGGCTAACTGAGCCCGTACTTCACATCAGTAGCCTAAGTTGACGCAATACGATTGGTACCAGTGGGCGGACTTGAACCGCCACTCCCGTGAAGGAACCGGATTTTGAATCCGGCGTGTCTACCAATTTCACCACACTGGCAATAATCGAAACCTGATCTACATAGGGCAATAAGCGTAGCGCTTCTGAATTCCTTGTCAGATAAGCCTACTAGCCAAATCAGCCGCGCATTATACCAATTGCGCCTGAACCTGCAATTGCTCTCTTGCCTAGTGAAGTTTCTGTCAATTGCTGAAAAATTGCACTGATGGGCTAGCTCTTTCCCTCGCTCGGATTATTCTATACGCTTGCCATCCTTTAAAAATGATCGATAAGGTCGCTTAAAGCAATGCAAATCAGTGATTTTAAGTACGATTTACCCGATGAGCTCATAGCCAACTACCCCGCCGAAAAGCGCAGTTCGAGTCGGCTATTGTGCTTGGATGCAACTACCGGAAAACTCCTACATCGACGCTTCGACCAATTGTTGGATTTTTTACAGCCCGAGGACCTGCTGGTTTTTAATAATACCCGGGTAATTCCTGCTCGTCTGTTCGCTCAGAAGGAATCGGGTGGCAAAGTAGAAATACTTATTGAACGGGTGCTAGACGGGAATAAGGTCATGGCGCAGTTGCGCGCCAGTAAGTCTCCGAAGCCGGGCACTCGGTTGGTTTTTAAGGCAGACAATGGTGCGATTCCAGCGGCAGTGGTCGAGGGGAGAGAGAATGAGTTCTTTCTTTTGAATTTCGATGAAGATGTCGATCTTCCTGCGCTTCTTGTCCGGGAAGGACATATGCCATTGCCACCTTATATTAAGCGCACTGATGAGACGGTAGACGCTGAGCGCTATCAGACAATCTATGCCGAGAAGGCTGGAGCTGTAGCTGCCCCTACAGCGGGGCTGCATTTTGACGAGGATTTATTTGCAGCGCTGCGGACCAAGGGCGTGGAGACTGCCTATCTAACTCTGCATGTAGGCGCAGGAACCTTTCAGCCTATACGGGTCGATAATGTGCTTGAGCATAAGATGCACAAAGAGCTAGTGGACGTCGATGAGAAGGTCTGTCGACAGGTCGCCGCCTGTAAGGAGCGAGGAGGTCGTGTCATTGCTGTTGGCACCACGACGGTGCGCAGTCTTGAGAGTGCAGCTAAAAATTCACAATTGGCGCCGTTTCATGGTGAAACAGACATCTTTATCTACCCAGGCTATGACTTTCAGGTGGTGGATGCCATGGTTACCAATTTCCATCTATCGGAATCCACGTTATTGATGTTGGTTAGCGCATTCTCTGAGAAAGATATGTTGCTCAGCGCCTATAAAGAGGCGGTAGAGCAGAAATACCGCTTCTATAGTTACGGTGATGCGATGTTTATCCATCATTCTGGTGGTCGCGCCTAGGAGCTGATTAAACGAGCCAGCTAGTAGTTGAGTGCTAGTGGGTAACGGCTTAGTTTGAGTGTCGACCCTCCGGCTCTCGATGTTCAGTGATGGGCAGTGGATCGGCGGCGGCGCTTGCCACACGCTGTAAATACATCCCTGTACGCTCGAGCTCGGCGTCCTGCCTCGCGCGGTGGCATGCGCCGCCGCCGATCCACTGCCCTCCAGAGTTTGTACAAGATTGAAATTGAGCAGCCCTAGACCAGCTGGCCCTTTCTCATTTTCGGGCATATTCTGCTATACTTCGCGGCCCTAAGAATTTGAAATGTAGCATTTATTAGTATTTAACTACCCACCGTTAACTAGAAGGATTGAATCGAAAAATGAAAGCACCCGTGCGAGTCGCTGTAACCGGAGCAGCAGGACAAATTAGTTATTCCCTCTTATTTCGAATTGCCGCTGGCGAAATGCTAGGCAATGACCAACCCGTGATATTGCAGCTATTGGAAATTACTCCTGCTTTAGAGGCATTGGCTGGCACCGTTATGGAGATAGAGGATTGCGCATTCCCATTGGTTGCTGGAATCGTTCAATCTGATGATCCGAATGTTGCCTTCAAAGATGCGGACTACTGTTTGCTTGTTGGTGCTCGGCCTCGTGGTCCGGGTATGGAGCGGAAAGATCTGTTAGAAGCAAACGCTGCTATCTTTTCTGTTCAGGGCAAGGCCATCAATGACAATGCTAGCCCTGCCGTGAAGGTGTTGGTGGTGGGTAATCCCGCTAATACTAACGCTCTTATCGCTTACCGTAATGCTCCCGACCTGCAGCCCGGTCAATTCACCGCTATGATGCGTTTGGATCATAACCGTGCAATCGCGCAGCTAGCGAATAAGGCAGGCAAACACAATACAGATGTCGACGGCATGATTATCTGGGGAAATCATTCGGCAACTCAGTATCCTGATATCAATCATGCAACTGTTGCCGGTAGCAAGGCGATGGATCTTGTCGATGCAGCCTGGACCCTAGAGGAATTCATACCTACTGTTCAGCAACGTGGCGCAGCCATCATTAAGGCGCGTGGCCTTTCAAGTGCTGCATCAGCTGCCAACGCGGCAATTGAGCATATACGTGATTGGGCGTTAGGTACTTCCGGCAAGATTGTCAGCATGGGCATTCACAGTGACGGCAGCTACGGCGTTGAAAAAGGTTTGATCTACTCCTTTCCTGTGGTTTGTGAAGGCGGTAATTACGAAATCGTTCAAGGGCTAGAAATTAGTGAAGTCAGCCAGACTCTGATGGACAAGTCAGAGACAGAGCTAAAGGAAGAGCGCGACGGCGTAGCGAGCTTGCTACCTTAAGCGAGTCTCACCTCCGGACGATTTCGGCTCTCGCTGCAATCCTAGTCCGGGCTTCTGCTTCGGCGAAAACAACGTAGGCCTCCATCAGGCGAGCGTTGTTTTCGCACTCTTTGTTTAGTGCTTTTGTTCAGTGCTAGAGCCGGTATTCCTCTTTATTTTGGGTGTCTGTAATGAGCAGCAATACTCTAGACCTTATTCGAAGCAAGCAGTTCTGGGTTTTCCAGCTGTTGGGCTGGTCTACCTGGGTATTAATGCTGGTGTTGCGCGACATTATCTTCGTGCCACCTGAATATATCTTCTCTCGGGCCCTCGTCTCGAGCGTTAGTGCCGTTGCGGCCATGTTATTGACGGCGGGTCTGCGTACTTTATACAAGCTTGTCTGGGAGCGCGGATTCGTTGTGCGCTTCTTGGTGGCTTGGTTTGGTTCGTTTGGGGCCGCTTTGGTTTGGCAGCCGATTCGAAACTACATATCTTTCCTCCCTTTTGGCGAAGTACTCAGTATTCGCGATGCCAGTGCCGAAGAGCTATTCGATAATCTTTTCATCAGTTCCTTTCCATTGATTCTTTTGTGGAGTGGGCTGTATTTCATTATCAAGTACTACCAGCTATTCCAGGCGGAGAAAGAGAAGAGCTTGCGATCTGAATCTCTGGCACATGAAGCGCAATTATTGATGCTGCGCTATCAGCTCAATCCCCACTTTCTTTTTAATACGCTCAACGCAATATCAACACTTGTTCTGTCGTCAGCAAATGATCGGGCGAATGAGATGCTGACTAAGTTGAGCAAGTTTCTGCGTTACTCTCTGGACCATTCGCCATTAGATAAGGTGAGTCTCGCTCACGAGCTGGAAACATCTAAGTTATATTTGGATATCGAGAAGGTGCGTTTCGCCGAGCGGCTTCGCCTCAGCATAGATATTGAAACGAAGGCAGAGCTGGCGATGGTGCCAACTATGTTGTTGCAACCGTTGATCGAAAATTCTATTAAGTATGCTATTTCCCAAGCGGAAAGTGGTGGAACAATTAGCATTAGTGCTCATGTAAGAGAGGAGACTCTGGTGTTGCAGGTTGCCGATGATGGGCCTGGCGTACCTGAGCTCGATGGCGAAAGCGATGGCTCTACATTTTCTCAGGGCGTAGGAATTAGTAATATTCGTAATCGTTTGCAAGAAATTTATACGAACAAACATAAGTTGATATTCAGCAATGCCGATTCTGGCGGCCTAATCGTAACGGTTGAGATTCCCTATGACAGACAATGATTCGAATAGATTAAAGGCAATTATCGTCGATGACGAAGAGCTTGCTAGGCAAGGCTTAGAGATGCGCCTTAGTGCATTCGATAACGTAGAGGTTGTTAAGAGTTGCGCGAATGCGAAGGAGGCTCTCAAAGTAATCGCCGAAATAGAGCCAGACCTCGTATTTCTTGATATCCAGATGCCGGGCAAGACCGGAGTCGAAATGATTCGGGAAATTCAGTCTGACATCTTGCCAATGATTATCTTTGTAACAGCTTACGATTCGTTTGCCGTCGACGCTTTTGAGATGCATGCCATCGATTATCTTTTAAAGCCGGTGGAAAATGAGCGACTGTTAGAGGCAGTAGAGAAGGCGTGGCAGCATAAGTCTCAGGTTGGTGCCGCGAGTGAAAAGCAGCGACTATTAAATCTATTGGTAAGTCTTACCGGCAAATCGCCGACCGCTATCGGTGAAATGCTAGACGCCGAAGATCAGTCGACAGAACACGCGGATCGTCTGGCTATCAAGGATGGCTCTTCCATAACCTTCGTGCCTATTAAAGATATCGACTGGGTGGATGCTGCGGGCGATTACATGTGCGTGCACGTCGCTGGTGCGACGCATATCATGCGCACGACGATGAAAGAATTGGAGTCAAAGCTCGACCCTTCAATATTTCAGAGAGTGCATCGATCTACAATCGTTAACTTGCGTAGAGTTGAGAAAGTTTCGTCGCATATAAATGGAGAATTTCATTTAACCTTAAGCTGTGGCTCCTCCCTGAAGATGAGCCGTTCATACAAGGAGAAGGTTAAGCACTTTTTTTAGAATTTGGTTTAACTTGCTTGTGATTTTTCTAGTTCTTTTTCTAAGAAATCCAAACGATCTTGTCCCCAGAAAAGTTGATCTTCAAATCGATAGCTAGGCGCACCAAACACGCCGAGCTCTACTGCTTTGGTACTGTCCTGCGCGATTGTCTCAATTGCTCCAGCACTATCGGTAAGCAAGTCGTTCCCATCTAAATCGTTTTCTGCGGCGATCGCCAGCAATGTATTCTCATCACTAATGTCGCGTTCCTCCAACCAGCATGCTCTAAGGCAGGCACCGGCGAGTTGAATGGCCTTCTGCGCATCTTGTTTTCGAAGGTTGACTACCATAGTCGCAGCTAGCTTATCGCTTACGGGAAAGTGCAGCGGTTCTAGGTTTAGATCTATTTGGGTGTAGTCGCGCCAGCGGCGCAGTTCCTGCATGCGATAGGCCTTTCGCTGATCAGACCTTTTCGGAAGAGGTATGCCACCGGTACTCGGGAAGATAACTGAAAAGTCTACTGGCCATATTGTGATTGTGGCGTTGTGTTGTTTCGCCATTCTTACGAGCCTCTCATGACCTAAATAAGACCAAGGCGAAATTAGCGAGAGGTAGTAGTCGATGGATTTTTGCAAGAGGGTATCTCCTTGGATTCAATTTCAGTAGAAGCTTTCAGCTCGTAATATGGTTGAGTGGGAGTTCGGTGGTATTGAGTACTTCTCTCAGTATGAAGCTCGAGTGTACGTCGGTGACGCCTTCTATTTTAGTGATTTTATTGAGTAAGAATTCTTGATAGTACTCCATGTCGGGTATTACGACCTTTAGTTGATAGTCTGCCGATTGGCCGGTGATCAGGAGGCACTCGGTGACTTCTGGAAAGCTGCGGACCTTCTCCTCGAAGATCTCGAAGCGGTCAGGGGTGTGTCGGTCCATGCTGATCTGGATAAGTGCGAGAAGCTTGAGCTCCAGTTTTGAGGCATCGAGAAGGGTAACTTGCCCCTTAATAATGCCGCTGTCTTGTAGCTGCTTTACTCGTCGGGCGCAGGGTGATGGGGATAGGCCGATCTTCTCTGCGAGTTCCAGATTGGTGATCGCTCCATCTCTTTGTAGTTCCTGCAAAATTCTCTTGTCTAGCTTGTCCATCCGCATGCTGTCACACCATTTATCGTTCAAATTAAGTGAAGAAAATTGATGATATTCCAAATATTGGCTTTAATATACAAAATAGTAATAATAAATAGTGATAAACACCAATATGAGCTGATATTGAGGTAATTTAGGTGTAGAAATGCCACGGCACTTTCTCTATTCTAGGCAACCTCAAACTGTGGGTGATTAGTTAAACAGACTAAGCACCGAGGTTCAGAGTCTCAAAAGGACAAAGTGGCCGAGTTACTGAGAAGCACCGAATCAGGTGTTAGCAATATTCAACTAAATGGGGATTAACCGTGTTCGATCATACAAAGTACCAGCCTTTTCAGACTATCGATATTAAAGATAGGACCTGGCCGAATCAGGTCATCACCGAAGCGCCCCGATGGTGTAGCGTTGATCTGCGTGATGGCAACCAGGCGTTGATCGAGCCGATGTCAGTCGCGCAAAAGAAGAAGATGTTTGAGCTCTTGGTTTCCGTAGGATTCAAGGAGATCGAAGTGGGTTTCCCTGCGGCCTCACAGCCGGACTTTGATTTTGTTCGCAGCCTGATTGAAGAGGGAAAGGTGCCTGATGATGTAACGATCCAGGTGTTAACTCAGGCGAGGCCAGCTCTAATTCAGCGAACGTTTGAATCGTTGAAAGGAGCAAAGCAGGCGATTCTGCACGTCTACAACTCAACTTCTGTAGTGCAGCGAGAAAAGGTCTTTAAGACAGACAAGGCAGGTATCGTAGAGATTGCAGTGGCTGGTGCGCAGGAAGTTATGCGTTGCGCGGAGCTTGCTCCGGAAACCGACTGGACTTTTCAATACTCTCCCGAGAGCTTTACCGGTACCGAGATCGACTTTGCCGTTGAGGTTTGTGATGCAGTCTCTGGGGTATGGAAGCCTACTACCGAGAGGCCAATTATCTTCAATCTTCCCTCTACTGTTGAAGTGGCAACGCCGAACGTATACGCGGACCAGATTGAATGGTTCTGCCGTAATATTCAAAACAGAGATGCAATTGTCGTTAGTCTGCATACGCACAATGACCGTGGCTGCGCTGTGGCCTCTGCCGAATTGGCCGTGATGGGTGGCGCGCAGAGAGTAGAGGGAACTCTACTTGGAAACGGCGAGCGTACCGGCAACATGGACATCGTCGTGATGGCGATGAATCTTTATAGCCAAGGTGTCGATCCGCAACTGGATCTACATGATATGGACAAAATTGTTTCAGTGGTGCGAGAGTGCACACAGATCGATGTGCATCCGCGCCAGCCTTATTCCGGTGACTTAGTGTTTACCGCCTTCTCTGGCTCGCATCAGGATGCGATTAAGAAATGCCTCGACATGTATAAAGAGGGTGAGACTTGGGAGATTGCCTACCTGCCAATTGATCCACGGGATTTAGGCCGCACTTATCAGGATGTAATTCGCGTTAACAGCCAGTCAGGGAAGGGCGGCATCGCTTACGTACTAGCGAACAAGTTTGGATTCGAATTGCCGCGCTGGTTGCAGATAGAATTCAGCCGTGTGGTGCAGCAAGTTACCGAGGTGAGCGGGCAAGAGATACAGCCAGATGAAATTTGGGATCTATTCAACCAACACTATTTGAATAGCGACAAGGTAATTAGTCTTGAAGACTTCAGTATCGAGAAAACAGAAGGACGTGAGACGTTCACTGCGAAGATCGATTATTTCGGTAAGGAGCTCGCGATTAGCGGCGAAGGCGATGGTGTTCTGAATGCCTTCGTAACCGGATTGAAAAAAGCTATCAATATCGATTTTGAGATTATGGAATATGGTGAACATGCTCTCGGGCAAGGAGCCGATGCCGAGGCGGTGACTTACATTCAATTGAAGTGTGAGGGGCGTCGCTACAGTGGTGTTGCGATAAGCAAAGATATCATAGCCTCGTCTCTTAATGCTTTTATGGGCGCCGCCAGTCAGTTGCTCAGTGAGCAGCGCGTCGCAGCCTAACGGTCTCTAGTAGAGTCCAACCCAAACGCAGAACAAGCAGCCAACTTTTCTACTACGGACATCGCTCACAAGGCGATACCTTCCTGGGAGAGGACGAACTAGAGCAGTTGGCTGCCTGCGTATTTTTCTCCCTTCTTGCTTTCCTTTGCGGTAATGTATGAAAACCTCACTGTTCACGGTCCTGCTAGGTAGAAACCAATACAAATCAACCGCGCGGAAATAAATAATGCTTAATCTTATTGCTGCAGCGTCAGTCTCTTCATTTTTCTTCGGTCTATTTGGTGTTAGCTGGGAGACTGTCGACGAAAAGATAAAGAGTGAATTCCCCGCTGTGCAAACAGTCTCTACTGATGCGCTGCTAATGCGCTATGGAGCGATGGACGATGGGCTTCCACTTGTCATCGATGTTCGCGAGATTGATGAGTTTAGAATCAGTCACCTCGATGATTCGCTGAACTTGGAAAGCGCCGACGCGATAGCTAACATGATTACGCAGCGGGGGCTCAGTAAAGACACTGAGATTATCGTGTATTGCTCAGTGGGCTATCGATCTGCCAGGGTAGCTGCCGATCTTCAGTCGCTTGGCTTTACCCATGTTCTCAACCTAGAACATTCCCTGTTTGAATGGGCTAATAAGGGTTATCCCATGATCAACTCTAGCGGCATGACGGACAAGGTCCATCCTTTTAGTCGAGCGTGGAGTGTTCTGGTAGATGAGTCGCTGCATGCCTATCCCGATAAGTAATTCCTTCCCTTGCAAACTATTTCGCCATAGCTTGCGACCTACTCTCTAAAACCAGTATCCTGTTTTCTATGCAAGTAGCTGCGATGCAGCGACAGGGTGAGGATTTCATGGGTCTGATCGACGAAGACGAAGCGCTAATAGCTGCGGCTCTTAAGGGGTCGGCCTATGCATGGGAAAAATTGGTCAAGCGTTACGAATCGAAGATTTACAATCATGGTTTGCGTCTAACAGGAAATTCCAGCGATGCGATGGACCTGATGCAGGAAGTTTTTCTGGGTGTGTACAGAAATCTGCATCGCTTCAGAGGTGACGCGAAATTCAGTAGCTGGATCTTCCGTATAGCTCACAACAAGGCCGTGGACATGAATCGCCGTAAGCGATTAATGACGGCGTCGCCGAAATTTTCTGAGGAAGATGATGGCGACGAGTTTGAAAAATTTCCCGGTAAGACGAATCTAGAGCCAGAAAACAGATTAGGTAACCAACAGCAGAACCTTCGGGTTCTGAAGATGTTAAAAGAATTAAGCTCAGATCAGCGATCGATAGTGGAACTAAAGGTTTTTCAATCTTTAACTTTTGATGAGATTGCTGAGCTGCAAGATATTTCGGCAAATACAGCCAAGACACGTTTCTACAGTGCGCTGAAGAAATTGAAAGTAGTATCGGAGGAGCAAAATGTCCTGTCCTAAGACGCATTATTTACTGCAAGAATATTTTTCTGAGGATTTGTCTGAAGTCGCCCGTAACGAGTTGGATCGGCATTTGGCTGGGTGTGTGCATTGTAATGCCGAGCTTGAGTCAGTGTTACTTGCGCAGCAAGATCTACAGCAGTGGCAGGAGCAAAGCGTTCCGCATTGGGATCGTGGTCTTGAGTTATTTCGTCAGGAGCATCGCGTCGAACGTCCAGTTTCGCGATTTTGGTTGAGTTGGCAGTGGCTGCCAACGGCGGCATCGCTAGCTATGTTGTGTGTATTGTTATTCAACGTGAGCGTGGTCAGTAACGATTCTGGTTTCTCTGTCTCCTTCGCCGGATCTAGCGCTTCGGGCACTGATTTAAATGCACGATTGGCTGAGTTTGAGCAAGCCCAGCGTTTGGAAATGCAGCAGCTGGTAACGAGGGTAGAGAGCAGGCAGGACAGCAACAATGTGCAATTGTTGCAGGCGGTCATGGAGCAGACTCAGCAATCGACAGCTGATAGTTTCGATCAAATGTATGCCTATTTCGAACAGCAGCGACTCTTAGACCTGCAAGACATGCGAGCTGGCTATGAACAGTTAGTAGACAGCGACTATGAAACGATTCGTTCTTTGCAGCAGTTAGTAAACTATGTGGGTTATCAGAGCGACATCCGATAAGAGGGCTGGATTATGCGAAAAGTTATAAGACAAACCTTGGCTGTAGCTGTGGCATTGATTGGCGCAGCATCGGCGCATGCTCAAGATTCAAGCCTTGAGGGCTTGCAAAAAAATATCGATATATTCTCAGGTGTGTTGGAAGATGCGCTGGACTTCAAGGAGGCAAAGGGGCTGTTCGGTCTGAGCCTTGGCGGTATTGAGGACACCTATCTGCTTGGGCAGGGCGTGGTGTTAGAGGTGCGCACGCCTCTGGCTAACAGCCGCAATAGATTGAGTCTCGCGTCCCTGAATTCTGCTATGCAGACATTGCAGGTGAGTGGCAATCCCTTTGAATCGATCGCCTCATCCCGATCTCAACCTCGATTGCAGTCTTCATCGGCACAGGCATCCCCGGTAATGGCTTTACAGAGTCAGCCTGCGCAGTCCAATAGCTTCTATGCTCAGATGATGGAGCGCGTCGCGAATGTCGACTATTCACTCGCTGTTAACAATGCTATTCAACAGGCGACAGAATCAGCACGCTCTCTACGTTCACTTGGTTCTGTCGATGACAATGACTATGAGCAGTTGCGTGCCGACCTAGAGGGCTTGCGGGTAGAAATGGGAGAAAAGATGCGGGGCCTGCGGGATTTGGAAGCGCAGATCAGGGCATCGACCACTCAAGCTCTAGCAGATTCGAACATCGAGGAAGAGATGCGTAGCAAGCTCGATGCGGTTATGGCGCAGATTGAACCATTACGGGAGCAGGCTGTTGCTAAGGCTGCGGAACTTAAACTGCGTAGCGAACAGGCTGAGCAGGTATACGCTCAGCAGTGGCAACAAGATGTTGTGGCGTTTGAGGATAAGCTATATCAGGCGATGTGCGACTATGGGTCGACGTTGCGTGAATTACCCGTTGATGAGCGCGTCTCAATAATTCTTACTGGGCTTGGTGCGCAAGGCGAAGACCAGCGCCGCAGGGATAAGATTCATGTGTTCAGCAAAGTTGATTTGCAGGAATGCCAATCAGGTGACATTTCACTAGCGACTTTGCGAGAACGATCCGATCACTACAGCTACTAGTCAGCGTCTTTCAATTTATCCTGGGCTTGACTGATGATTTAACTCAGGTTCGCCCAGGTGCCTAGAACGGAGCGCCGGTTATGTTTACATCTGCCGGTGCGAACTGTTTCGCTAAATCAGAGCCTTGATACAAGCGCGTAATCAACAGTAGCACTCCGGGAACATCCAATAAATCGATGTCGTTGAATATCAGCTTTCGGCGAATTCTCTCACGCGCTGTAAACAATGTGCCTGTCTCAGTGAAATTTAAGAAGGTGAAATTCTCATCTTCGACTCCCCAGTTGCTGGATATAACTTCTTGCCCAACACCCCCGTCTAGGCGTTGGAAGGGATAGAACCATCTTCCTCCGGCATAGCCTGCTTCATAGGTAATGATATTCCCATCAGGGTAGTACCAGGTTTCATTGAATGCGCGAAAATAGTTTGTCGCCAGGGTCCCATTCGGCCAGAAAATAGCTTGATCACCGTGCATCCAGTGATAGGCCATTATTCGACCATTTGGGTAATAAATGGTTGTGTCTCGCCCCGGTTCCGCCATAAACAGCTGTCCATTCGGGAAATACCAGGCTTTATGGTAAAGGTCATTGGAAATTAGCGAGCCATTCCCATAGTAGCTATTGCCACGGCGGTAGCCAGTTAGAATTACCGGTTGGCAGGCTAGCTGGTTGAGCTCGGCGAGTGCGTCAGCCATGGCGTTCATCTCCCCGACATCATCGAAATCAGCGGGTAGCATGGTATTCAGTGCGAGCATCTTGCCCAAAAATTCAAGTGTTGCACAGGCACTACTGACGTTTGCGGAGCCTTCTCGGGCTAATACGGCAGGAGAAAAGCTCAGCAATAGCGAAAGGGCTAGAATTCGAGCATGTCTCATGGTCAATCTCCTTTTTTCGGTTCTTCTCTGGTGCATTTTCGAAACGATTTGTTTCGAAACTTCTCAAATAGTATCGCCTCTAATGTGAACGCTGACTTAATACTCCTTCTGTCTCGTCGATTCCCCGCAAAAGAGAATTTTGGCTTGGTCTGAGCTGAAAATTCCTTATAATATGGGCTCTCAACACAGGTGTTGATTGCCGCGCACCAAAATGACTTGGTGAGCTAAGTCAGAATAAGCCAGGTCTGAGAAGATGGGCCCCGATAATAAGAAGCTGTATCTGAGGAGAACCGAATGGACTGTCCAAAATGCAATTCCGAGATGCAGGAGCTCAAGATTGAGACACTGCATGGCAAAGTAGTTATAGATAAGTGCAATAGCTGCAAGGGTCTATGGTTCGATAACGGCGAAGCAGAGCAGTTAAAAGGCGACTGGATGGCGGACTTTGCTGACAGTGGCGATCGAGAAGTAGGTAAGACCTACAATACCGTACGCGATATTCAGTGTCCTCGTTGTGGTAAAAGTATGGTCAAATTGAATGACCCGAAACAATCACATTTAGAATATGAAGCTTGCGAGGAGCATGGAGTGTTCATGGATGCTGGCGAATTCACCGATTACAAGCACGAAACTTTGATGGATGTTTTTCGTGATGTAGTGGCAAAGATTACGCGAAGACAAAAGTAATTCAGATTAAGCAAGTGTAGGTGATGAGTAGGCGGGCAGATTTTGTCGCTGATCAATCTACGCTAACTTAGACAGTTAAGAATGCCATTTGGGGTGCAACCAAATGGCATTTTTTATTGCTTGCTGATCAAGGGCAGGGAACTTTCCGATATCGGTCCAGGTAGCAGCAGCGTCGTGAAAGTCTGAGCCAACCGACAGGTACAGGGACTTCTCTTCGGCGAGTCTGCTTAAATAGGCTTTCATGTTGGGGTCTATGTTTGAGTAACTGCCCTCGATAGCTTCTCCGCCACATTTTTTGAAATCATCGAGCAGTGAGCTTAGTTTTGTTTTGCTTAATGAATAGCGGCCTGGATGGGCAACTACTGCTACACCCGAGGCTTTAAGAATCGCAGTTATTCCCTCTTGCAGGCTACAACAGCCTGCTGCTGCATAGACTCTGCCGCGTTTACCAAGATGGGTTTTAAAGGCTTTCTGTTTATTCTTGCAGACTTTTTCTTGCACTAGAAAGTCTGCTATATGACTGCGCGTATAAGCTGTACATGGCAGTGATTGTAGGTAAGGGATTAGTCCGTCTATGCCAATTTTTTGTAAGTTTTTGTTTATAGCTTCGGCTCGATTTTCTCGCTGCAGTTGCTGCGAAGCTAACAGTTTTTCTATGTGACTATTGTTAGGGTCGATGAACAAGCCAACGATGTGAATCTCCATGGTATTCCATAGGCAGGAGAGTTCTACGCCATTGATGATGGTGATGTCTCCTGCTTCGGATTGGAGAGCTTCTAGACCGTCTATGCAGTCGTGATCGGTAAGTGCCAGATGGGTAAGTTTTTTTTCTGTTGCGCGCTGTAGCAAGAACGAAGGCGACTGCTTTCCGTCTGAGAAATGGCTATGGCAATGTAAGTCGACTTTCATTGTTAATTTCTATGATCTCTGTCAAGGGCCGCTCGGTGTATTCTAGGCAGGCTGCGGTATTCTATAGGAATACCGATAAAGAGATCACGCTAATGCTCTAAAGATCATGCAATAAAAAAGTGGCTAACGTGGTCTTATGGGGGGTAATCAAAGGATTCACGCAGTCGGCGCTTCGCTCGACTCCATAGTAGCTATTTGGCTGCTATGTTATATTTATGCAGTTAGCCAACTCGACACGATAGCTCCGAAAGTTCGGTCGGTGGCTCCTCAATAAGTGGTAATAGTAGACTAATGACCCATACCGAAATAGAGCAGCGAGTCGCAGGATTCGAAGAGCCAAATTCTAAGTTGCTTCTGGTCGGCGGGTGTATGAATTGCATCGAACAATGCGATCAAATTCTAAGTATTGTATCGCAAGAAAATTACTGCGATGAATCCAAAGGCAGTTCTTCGATGGGTGCGCATATCCGCCATATTCTCGATCGTTTTCACTGTTTCTTCGCGGGTCTAGGAGATGCCTCAATTGACTACGATGCGCGTAAGCGCGACAGAGAGATAGAGCAGAATTTGGAAGCGGCAACGTTCGCATTGGCAAGCGTTGCGCGAAAAATAGAGCAGATGCGGACATCAGTGACCAGTATTGAGCTCATTTCCGTAAGAGAATCCGTATTGCCCTCCAGCCCCGCTGTTGAAATTCCCAGTACGGTAGAGCGGGAATTGATGGGTCTTATTACCCACAGCATTCACCATCTAGCCATTATTGCGTTGCAAGCCAAGTCTTTCGGCTATCAGATTGATAGCGATTTTGGTAAGGCGCCCTCTACTATCGTCTACGAACGCGCCTAGGCCAGTACTCTGCAAGCTCCAACTCTGGGGCTAGATTAATCGCACTCCCATATACTTGACTAATTTACTTAGGTATTCGATAATTGCCATCGTTTACTAGGCATCAAAAAGGCTTCCCATGCGCTTAACAACAAAGGGTAGGTACGCGGTAACAGCAATGCTGGACTTGGCTCTGCATAAGAATCAGGGGCCGGTGAGTCTTGCTGATATATCAAGACGGCAGGCAATTTCACTCTCCTATTTAGAGCAATTGTTTGCCAAATTACGCCGTGGAGCACTGGTTAGCAGTGTGCGTGGCCCGGGCGGTGGCTATGAGCTTGCTGGTGGCTCTGAAGACATTTATATCGCGCAGATCGTGGATGCCGTGAATGAGTCGGTCGATACCACGAAGTGTAAAGGAGCGGGTGACTGTCAAGGCGGCGAAACCTGCCTTACCCACTATTTGTGGGAAGATCTCAGCGAACAGATTCATGCCTTTCTGGAGGGTATCAGCCTTGCAGATCTGGTGGCTAAGAATGAAGTAAAACGAATTTCGGAGAAGCAGGACCGAAAACACCTAATTGTCAGCGAAAACGTCGAAGACATCAGAGTTTTGGCCCCTAGCTTATAAAGTAGTAGCAGCGGAGCAAGCAATGCAATTTCCAATTTATCTAGATTATTCAGCAACTACCCCGGTAGATCCGCGAGTAGCAGCAAAAATGGCAGAGTGTTTAACTCTGGAGGCAAATTTCGGCAATCCCGCTTCGCGGTCACACATGTTTGGCTGGAAGGCGGAAGAGGCTGTAGAAACGGCACGTCGTCAGGTGGCTGACTTGGTGAACTGTGATCCGCGCGAGATCGTGTGGACGTCGGGCGCAACTGAGGCCGACAATTTGGCTATTAAGGGTGCGGCTCATTTCTATGTAAAGAAAGGCAAGCACATAATCACCTCCAAGATCGAACATAAGGCTGTTCTAGACAGCTGTCGTCAGTTGGAGCGAGAAGGCTTCGAAGTGACCTACCTGGATCCTACCGAAGCAGGGATTATCTCCCCGGAAGCGGTGGCCGCAGCAATTCGTCCCGACACTACACTCGTTTCATTGATGCATGTGAATAACGAGATTGGAGTGATTAATGACATCGCCGCTATTGGCAAGGTCACTCGCGAGCACAAGGTTATTTTTCATGTCGATGCTGCTCAGAGCACTGGTAAGCTCGATATTGATCTGGAAGAAATGCAGGTGGATCTTATGTCATTAACTGCACATAAGACCTATGGTCCTAAAGGTATTGGCGCGCTGTATGTTCGCCGTAAGCCCCGTGTGCGCATAGAGCCGCAGATGCACGGTGGTGGTCATGAGCGTGGTATGCGCTCAGGCACATTAGCCACACATCAAATTGTCGGCATGGGTGAGGCTTTCCATCTCGCTAAGGAAGAAATGCACGCTGAGAATATCCGTTTGCTGGCTCTTCGAAATCGCCTGCTTGATGGATTTAAGGATATGGAAGAGGTATTCGTGAACGGCGATGCCGATCTTCGCGTTGCAGGAAACCTAAATATCAGCTTCAACTTCGTCGAAGGAGAATCATTAATGATGGCTCTTCGCGATCTTGCTGTTTCTTCTGGATCTGCTTGTACGTCAGCGAGCCTAGAGCCTTCCTATGTGTTGCGCGCTATTGGCTTAAATGATGAATTAGCGCATAGCTCTCTGCGAATGACCATTGGTCGTTTTACCACTGAAGAAGAGATAGATTACACGATCGTAAAAGTTCGTGAAGCCGTAGGAAAATTACGAGAATTATCGCCCTTGTGGGACATGCACAAAGACGGTGTCGATCTAAGTCAAGTTAAATGGGCAGCTCACTAAATCCAGCGAGTCAGGAGAATTAAGAATGGCATATTCAGATAAGGTATTAGATCACTACGAAAATCCTCGCAACGTTGGCAAAATGGATGACGACGATGTAAATGTTGGCACCGGCATGGTTGGTGCTCCAGCGTGCGGTGACGTGATGCGTCTGCAAATAAAGGTAGATGAGAATGGTGTCATCGAAGACGCGAAGTTTAAGACCTACGGTTGCGGTTCAGCTATTGCCTCAAGTTCATTGCTTACGGAATGGGTAAAAGGTCGCTCACTGGATGAGGCTACAAAGATTAAGAACATAGATATAGCCGAAGAATTAGGCCTGCCGCCAGTGAAGATTCACTGTTCGGTTTTAGCCGAAGATGCGATTAAGGCGGCTATTGAAGACGTAAGGCAGAAGCGTAAAGGTTAACGTCAGCAGAATAACGGGAAAGCAGCAAATCATGGCAATTTCAATTTCAAATACAGCCGCGCAGCATGTGGCCGGTCAACTTGCGGATCGAGGCCATGGCATCGGTATCCGCGTCGGGGTCAAGACAACCGGATGTTCCGGAATGGCCTATGTCCTCGAGTTTGTCGACAAGATAGAGGTTGGGGATCAAGTATTCGAAGAGCAGGGCGTGAAGATCATAGTCGACCCGAAGAGCCTCGCTTACATCGATGGGACTGAAATGGATTTCGTAAAGCAGGGTGTGAATGAAGGGTTTGAATTTAAGAATCCAAACGCGAAGGGCGAGTGCGGCTGCGGCGAGAGCTTTAGCATCTGACTCGACGTTCTTCGAACAGCCTTTATTGAACTAACCCCGCAAGCGTAGCCTATTCAAAGTGCAGTCACTGAAAAGCAATTACTTCCAACTATTTAATCTACCGCAGTCCTGGGATATCGATCAGGATGCGTTAAGTGACGAGTATCGGAAACAGCAGGGCGAAGTGCATCCCGATCGCTTCGCTGGCGCTATCGATACCGAAAAGCTCCGCGCTCTGCAGCTCAGCAGTTACCTAAATGAAGCCTATGAGACGCTTAAGTCTCCGCTGCGACGTGCCGCTTATTTGTTATCATTGCATGATATCGATGTGGAACAGGTAGATCAGAGCGATCTAAGCATGGATCTTCTGCTTGAACAAATTCAGCTTCGGGAGAAGTTAGATGAACTTCCTAAAGATGAATCGGCCCTAGTAGATTTGGACAAGTTGCGTGCTGAGGTAACAGTAAAACTGGAGAGGCAAGAAAAAAGCTTCGCTGAATGTTTTGCCGCAGCAAATTACGATGGGGCGAAGAAGGTCTATCATGAGCTACAATTCCTCAATAAGTTAAGGACAGAAATCGATGCCGGCGAAGAACTTCGTCTCGGTTATTGATTTAGAATGCGCCTAAGCGCTAAGCAGCGCATCTAGTTACAGAGACAATATACGAACATGGCATTACTCCAGATTCAGGAACCGGGCGGAAAACAGGCGAAGCCACTGCATCGCCTGGCCGTGGGAATCGACCTGGGAACAACCAACTCATTAGTCTCAGCCAGTTGCGGACCCGGCGTGAAAACCCTGCCAGATAGCGCAGGCCAGCATTTGCTTCCGTCTGTGGTTCATTATCGAAAAGGTGAGACAGCTCTGGTCGGTTTTGAGGCCAAGTCTCTGCTGGTCGAAGATCCCCTGAATACAATCGCGTCGGCTAAGCGCCTGCTAGGAAAGAGTCTCGCTGAGCTTAAATCGCAACAGGGTTATCTGCCATTTGAATTTGATGGATCCCGCGACGATGGAGCTCCCGCAATTTTAACAGCGTCCGGCAGTAAGGACGCGGTCCAGATATCCGCTGATATTTTAAGCACACTCGTGGCACGGGCCGAGGCAAGCCTCAAGGGTTCGTTAGAAGGTGCGGTTATCACTGTGCCTGCGTATTTCAACGACGCGCAGAGGCAGCAAACTAAGGATGCTGCTCAGCTCGCCGGGTTAAATGTTCTGCGCCTATTGAACGAGCCAACAGCGGCTGCAGTAGCCTACGGATTGGATAGTGAAGATCAAGGCAACATCATAGTATTCGATTTAGGTGGTGGCACATTTGATGTCTCCTTGCTCAGTCTGAAGCGAGGAGTTTTCGAAGTGCTGGCAACCGGTGGCGATACTAGTCTCGGCGGCGATGACGTCGATCACGCCATAGCCGATTGGATCGCTTCACAGATGAGCGAGAGCGGCGGCATAGAAATTCCCTCCAAGGCACGACTGTTGCAGCTTGCTAATGGAGCTAAACATCAGCTGAGCGACAGTAAAGTAATAACAATTTCTAGTGATGCCTGGTCTGTCGAGCTTACAGAGAGCGTTCTTAAAGAGATTATTGCAGATTTGATACGCAGGACTATTACAAGCTGTCGCAGAGTGCTACGTGATGCAGGGCTCGCAGTTGGAGATATCGACAACATTGTTATGGTTGGTGGCTCTACAAGAATGCCGCTGGTGCGTGAGGCTGTGGCAGAGTTTTTTGGTAAGGCGCCACTGACTGATATCGATCCAGACAAAGTTGTTGCGATCGGTGCTGGCATCCAGGCCGACGTCTTGATAGGAAATAAATCTGCCGATAGCTTTTTGCTGTTAGATGTTAACCCGCTCTCGCTAGGCATCGAGACGATGGGTGAACTCGTTGAGAAAATTATTCCGCGCAACACGACTATCCCTGTTGCCAAAGCACAAGAATTTACTACTTTTAAAGATGGGCAGACGGTGATGACGCTGCATGTCGTTCAAGGTGAGCGCGAGTTGGTAAGTGATTGCCGTTCCCTGGCAAGGTTCGAGTTGCGCGAGATTCCAGCGATGGTTGCCGGAGCGGCGAAGATACGTGTAACGTTTCAAGTCGATGCGGATGGCTTGCTGAGTGTTTCAGCCGAAGAGCTCAGCACAGGTAAGAAGGCTGAGATTCAGGTGAAACCAAGCTACGGTCTTGAGTCTGGCATAATCGAAGGCATGCTGCAGGATTCCCACAGCAACGCACAGATTGATATGGAAACCCGGTCCATTAAGGAAGCCCAGCTCGATGCAACGCAATTACTCGATGCAATCGCCAGTGCTTTGAGGATAGATGGAGACCTCTTATCTGAGGACGAGGCAAACGTGCTTGCCAAATCAATCCAGAAGCTCGAGTCGATTATGATTGATGGAAGCAGCGTGCAGATTCATGGGGCAACCGAAGAGTTGAATCAAGTGAGCAGCGATTTTGCAGCTAAGAGAATGGATTTGCACATAGCTAATGCCCTGCGTGGTGAGTCCATAGAAGAAGTAGAGAAGCAGGTCGATTAGACGCCTTTTTTGCAAAAGGCCCCAATAGTTACTATTCACTGAATAAAATTACGGCGTTAGCCGATAGAGGAAAAATCAATCGCAATGGCTAAGTTAACCATTCTTCCACACGAAGTTATTTGTCCCGAGGGTGCGACCTTCGATGCCGAGCCGGACGAGACTATTCTGAATGCTGCGCTTCGAAATAAAATATCTATCGAGCATGCCTGTGAAAAATCCTGTGCTTGCACTACCTGTCATGTAGTTGTCCGTGAAGGCTTCGATTCTCTAGCGGAAGCCGAAGAGAACGAAGAAGACTACTTGGACAAGGCCTGGGGCCTAGAGCCCGAATCTAGACTAAGTTGCCAGGCACTAGTCGGCGAAACCGATCTTGTCATCGAAATACCGAAGTACACCATCAATATGGTGTCTGAAGAACACTAGCGGGGATAGAGCTATGAAGTGGACAGATGTATTCGATATCGCCATAGAGCTTAGCGATCAATATCCCGACACCGACCCCCAATATGTCCGTTTCGTCGATCTGAGGAAATGGGTGCTGGCTCTAGATGAGTTCGATGATGACCCCGAGCGCTGTGGTGAGAAAATCCTAGAGGCAATACAAGCTGCCTGGATGGAAGAAGTAGCTGATTAAGCCCCTGAAAAATAGCGTTTTTATTCGTTAAAAGCGTACAAAATCCCAAAATTACCGCGTATAATGCGCGCTCTCAAGAATTCACCATACATTGGAGTTAAGATGGCGATCGAACGTACTTTATCCATTATCAAGCCTGATGCCGTAGCGAAGAACGTTATTGGCGAAATTTACACTCGCTTCGAGAAAGCTGGGCTGAAGATTGTTGCTGCAAAGATGCTGCAACTAGACGATGAATCAGCTGGCGGCTTCTATGCCGAGCATAAGGAAAGACCTTTCTACAAAGACCTTATCGAATTTATGACGTCTGGACCTGTCATGGTGACGGTATTGGAGGGCGAGGGCGCTGTTTTGATGAACCGCGACTTGATGGGTGCCACGAATCCGGCTGAAGCAGCCGCTGGTACAATTCGTGCCGATTTCGCGAAATCTATCGATGCGAATGCAGTGCACGGCTCCGATTCGGTAACCTCAGCAGAACGTGAAGTCGGTTATTTTTTCAACGACAAGTAAATCTGATCCTGAAGCAAAACTCCTAAACGGAGAACTCGAGCATGAAGGCGACACAAAAACCCAATTTGGCTGGCCTAAGTCTGGCAAAACTACGGGCGCTGTTCGCCGACATGGGAGAGAAGCCCTTTCGCGCTGATCAAATTCTTAAGTGGATTCATCAGCGCGGGGTGCTTGATTTTGATGTCATGACTGATATCAGCAAAGACCTTCGCGAGAAGCTCAAGCAAACTACAGAGATATCTCTCCCTAAAATCCTAGAAGACTTTAAGTCTGAAGACGGCAGCCGTAAGTGGATTGTAGAAGTTGTCAGCGGCAGTCATGTCGAGATGGTTTTTATTCCCGAGGCGGGCCGTGGCACTCTCTGCATTTCTTCCCAGGCAGGCTGTTCATTGGATTGTTCATTCTGCGCGACGGGTAAGCAGGGCTTCAATAGCAATCTTACAGTGGCAGAAATAGCCGGTCAGCTCTGGTGGGCTAATTACCATCTAGGTGTTTTCGAAGACAAAGCTGAACAGCGAGTCAGCAACGTAGTGATGATGGGGATGGGCGAGCCGCTGCTGAACTTCGACAACGTCATGGATGCGCTAAGTATCATGATGGAAGATTGCGCGTATGGTTTGTCGAAACGCAAGGTGACAATCAGTACATCGGGTGTGGTCCCAGCGATCGACAAATTGAAAGACTACACGAACGCATCGCTAGCGATATCTTTGCATGCGCCGAATGATGAGCTGCGTAGTCAGATCATGCCGATCAACAAAAAGTACCCGATCAAGGAATTGCTTCGCTCTGTGCAGGGCTATATGGATAGCTTGTCGGACAAGCGAGTTCCGGTCATTGAATATACGATGATTGCGGGTGTGAACGATCATCGTCAGCATGCTCGTGATCTTGCGGTATTACTAAAGCAACTTCCCTGCAAAATTAATTTAATTCCCTTCAATCCTTTCTCGCTAAGCGATTATAGTCGCCCTAGCTCAACGTCGGTTTCCAATTTTCGGCAAATTTTGCAAAAGGCCGGATACACAGTGACAGTTCGTACCACGCGGGGTGATGATATTGGGGCGGCCTGCGGCCAGTTGGTCGGTGACGTCGAGGATCAGACCCGTCGTAGCGACAGGCACAAGCGTCGCCATAAAGAGAACGAATTAGCTAAAAAAGACGGCTCTAAAGTGTTCAGTAGCACTGATAATCTAGCGGTAACTGCCGACAGACTATAAAGGCCCGAATAAACTTGATAGTTCTGCACAACTAGGTAGACGGTTACAAATCATGCTATTTCTCGATTTTGGATTTGGAAAATTACTCAGCAACAAGCTAGCCTCAGGGTTTGCTGTAGTGCTGGTATCAAGCATGCTGTCGTCTTGTGTAACTACGACGACTGGCGGCTTCATGGCGGATGCCTCCGAAGACCGAGCTGCGGAAGACTATATCCAGCTCGCGTTAGCCTATTTCGACAATAACGACATGCCTGCTGCTCGGCGTCATGTAAGTAATGCCCTTGATATTGATGACAGAATTTCTGATGCCTATATGGTGTTGGCGATGATCTTTCAGCGCGAGGGTGATTTAGATCTGGCGGACTCAAATTTTCAAAGATCGATTAGTCTTGATCGTGACAATTCTAGTGCGCGAAATAATTACGCGGCATTGTTGTTCTCCCAGGAGCGCTTTCAGGAATCCTATGAGCAATTAGAAAGAGTAGCGACTGATACGAGTTATGAAGGCCGTTCGCTTGTTTTTGAAGGCCTGGGAAGAAGCGCTTTGCGATTGGGTAGGTTGGAAGAAGCTAAGGCCGCATTTCTACGCGCGCTGCAACTCAATGACAATCTTTTTATAGCGCCACTCGAATTGTCCTTACTATATTTCGATCAACAAGAGTATCTGCGTGCTCGCCAGTACTACCAAAACTATTTGACTACTATTCAATTTCTGCAATTACCTTACACGCCGCGAGCACTATTAGCAGGGATTCAAATTGAAGGTTACTTCCAGAACGATGAGCTTGTCGAAAACTTTTCTTTGGTGCTTTCGACGCTGTATCCCACGTCTCCTGAGTATCAGATATTGCAAAGGCTGATCAATGCCAAATGAATCCCTGAATGAGACAGTCTCCGAACTTGATGCTGTCGAAGAATCAAATGGTATTCTGACGGCAGGCGATATTCTCCAGCAGGAGCGGGAGCGGCTGGGTCTGAATGAGAAGGAAGTCGCCGATCAACTGCATATCACCATGCACTATGTTAAGGCATTGGAATCCAATAGCTATGATAAGTTACCTGGCGCTGTTTTTGCGAAGGGGTATCTGAGAAGCTATGCCCTGTTGCTAGGTTTAGATACTGAAGACCTGTTATCTCGCTATGACGATTTTACGCATCAGGCCAATGCAGATAGAGAAGAAGAGAGCCGCCTGCTTAATTTGCGCAGGAAGAAAGATCGCAATAAGCCCTTCGTGATTGTGTCCGTCATAGTATTTGTAGCTGGTTTCTTGGGTTTGTGGCTGGTGAATAGCTATTTCGTAGAAGAGTCGGTTTCTGATGTCCCCAATACCTCTGAATCTAATGATACTGCCAACAACATCAGGCCTGCTTTGTCGCAAGTGGTTGAGCAACAGCTCACGACGCAGCCGCAACTTACCTTGGAAGTCCAGCCTGAAGAAATTCCTGATACAGCTAGTCAGCCAACGAGTAACCTGGAGCCAATAGCTGAAGCCTCAGCCGAATTGCTGGAAGTAGAACCGGGGTCGTTGGCGGAAATGATAGAGAGCGCTGAGGATGTCGAAGAAGCTCCTAGCCTCGAAGATCTAACTGCTGCTCTACAGGCTTTGAGAGCAGAGCAGGCAGCGGAAGCAGGACCGATTGCTGACAGCGATCTGCCCCGTGTGATTAGCGTAGAAGCAACTGGTAGCGATGTCCTGCTTATCACTTTTACCGGAGAGAGCTGGGTCGAAGTGAATGACAGTGAATCCCAGCAGATTTATCGCGATATTCGTGCAGCGGGTGATGTTCTAGAAATTACCGGCAGCGCACCGTTCAATATTTTATTAGGTGATGCTCCTTTTATTAGCATGAGTTTAAACGGTGATAAAATTGATCTCTCTGCTGATATTCGAATCGACAACTCGGCGCGCCTCACTGTAGGCTTGTAACCCATGAAGACTAATCCATTGATAACTCGTCGCAAGACCCGCCAGATTATGGTCGGCAATGTAGCTGTAGGGGGCGATGCCCCAATTTCAGTACAGACTATGACCAACACAGAGACCTGCGACGTGGATGCGACGCTAGGTCAAATAAGTCGCATGGTAAATGCGGGCGTTGATATTGTTCGCGTCTCCGTGCCCAGTATGGATGCAGCAGAGGCTTTCAAGAAGATTCGCTCACAGGTGGAAGTGCCTTTAGTAGCAGACATACATTTCGACTATCGCATTGCATTAAAAGTATTAGAGTATGGAGTTGATTGCCTACGTATCAATCCAGGCAATATCGGCAGCGAGGAGCGCATCCGCGCCGTCGTCGATAGTGCCAAAGACAAGAATATACCGTTGCGAATAGGTGTGAATGCAGGCTCCTTGGGTAAGAATTTACTACGAAAATACAAAGAGCCAAACTCGGAGGCGATGATCGAGTCCGCGCTTACGCAGATAGATATACTCGACAAACTCGACTTTCAGAATTTTAAGATTAGCCTGAAGGCTTCTGAGATATTTATGACGCTAGCGGCCTATCGGGGGCTTGCAACGCAAATCGATCAACCATTCCATCTCGGCATAACCGAGGCGGGCGGATTGCGGTCCGGTACTGTTAAGTCTGCAATCGGGCTAGGTGCGCTCCTGATGGACGGGATTGGCGACACGATTAGGGTCTCCCTCGCAGCTGATCCAGTGGAAGAAGTTAAAGTTGGATTCGATATACTCAAGAGCTTGGGGCTTCGCCACAAGGGCGTCAATTTAGTAGCTTGCCCTAGCTGTAGCCGGCAGAACTTCGATGTGATCTCCGTGGTTAACGAATTAGAATCCCGTTTAGAAGACATAACGACACCGATTGATGTCGCTGTTATCGGTTGTATCGTGAACGGCCCGGGCGAGGCGAAAGTTGCCGAGATCGGTTTGACCGGTGCGAGCCCGAGTAACCTCGTCTACAAAGAAGGCGTCCCCGATCACAAGATTAATAACGAGAATCTTGTGGATGAATTAGAGGCGATGGTGCGGAAGCGCGTCGCCGATAAGAAGCAAATGGAAGAAAACCTAATCGCCTCAAGCTAGCGATCAGTCAAAAACCTATGGCGAAACTACAAGCAATTCGAGGTATGAATGACATACTTCCTGAGCAAACTCCTAACTGGCAATATGTTGAGAAGTGTTTTCAGCAGGTAGTGCGCCGCTATGGCTATCGGGAAATTCGTTTCCCTATTCTCGAGCAAACACAGCTGTTTAAGCGTTCGATTGGCGAGGTCACTGACATCGTCGAGAAGGAAATGTACAGTTTTGATGATCGCAATGGCGACAATCTGAGTTTGCGGCCAGAAGGTACGGCAGGATGCGTGCGAGCTGCCGATCAGCACGGATTGTTATTCAATCAGCAGCAACGCCTCTGGTATCAGGGTCCAATGTTTCGCCATGAAAGGCCGCAGAAGGGCCGTTACCGACAGTTCCAACAGTTTGGTGTCGAAGCCTTTGGTATGGCGGGGCCGGACATCGACGCCGAGGTGATTCAGCTCTCAGCCTCGCTCTGGGAAGACCTGCAACTAACGGAATACCTCACTCTAGAAATTAACAATATTGGCTCGGCTGAAGATAGAAAACGCTATGCCGCTGCCTTAACAGCGTTCTTGGTCTTCCATGGGGAAGAGCTCGATGATGATGCACGCAATCGTATGCACAGCAATCCGATGCGGGTGCTTGATAGTAAAAATCCGGATGTCCAAGAAGCGCTTAAAGGGGCTCCTGCATTAGTAGATTATGTCAGTGACGAGAGTGTCGTCCATTATGAAGAGCTAAAGAGCCTGCTTACCCAGAGCGGGATTGCGTTTATCGAGAGTCCTCGTTTGGTCAGAGGCTTGGATTATTACAACAATTGCGTGTTCGAGTGGACTACCGATTCTTTAGGCGCTCAGGGTACTGTCTGCGGCGGCGGTCGTTATGATGGCCTCGTTGAGCAGCTAGGAGGCAAGCCTACTGTTGCGGCTGGTTTTGCGATGGGTGTTGAACGGCTGGTACTGATGCTTGATTCGCTAGGCAAGATTCCTGAAGCCACCGCGAAGGTAATCGACGTGTATATAGTAGTTGTCGGTAGCCAGTTGGTGGGGCCTGCGCAGCTGCTAGCCAAGCAGCTGCGACAGAGATTTCCTGAATTAGGCCTTATCGCTCACTGCGGTGGGGGGAAATACAATAATCAGATGAAACGCGCGTTCAACAGCGGAGCGCGCTTGGCTATTGTGCTTGAAACAGAGTCAGAACAAGCTCTGGAAGCGGTCAAAATTCGCCATTTAGATGATTCCGGTGACTCGGTCAGCGTCGAGATAGCCAATTGCGGCGATAAACTTGCCGAAATTCTTAATATTTCAGAGTGATAGCAGCATTGATCCGTGTCAGCCGTGCCTTAAACAGGTAGAATTAGCGGTTGGTCAGGGATAGTTTGCCGATTGTGGTGGTCTGATAATCCGAGCAGCTCAAAACTGTTCGAGTAATTGAATGAATAAGGAGTAAGTCGTGGCGATTAACGCGGCAGAAGAAGAAACAATTGAATCCCTAAAGAAATGGTGGGAAGAAAACGGCAAAAGGCTGGTTGTCCTCGTTGTTGTAGGTTTTGCGGCCTATACAGCATGGTTGCTTTGGACTAATTCTCAAAACGCCAACGTAGATAGTGCCTCAGACATGTACGAAGAGATTCTAACGTTAGCGATAAGCGATGAAGGGCAGCCCGGTACACAACTTCCTCCACAGGATTCGGAGAGAATAGTCGAGCTAGGTGAACAGCTGCGCAGTGAGCACGGCAGTTCTACTTACGCTAAATTGGGTTCCCTATTTGCTGCGCAGCAATCAGTGCAAAGCAATAATTTGGATGCAGCGGAAACCTTCTTGCAGTGGATTATAGACAATGAGCAGGGCGGACTATTAAACCAGGCTGATGAAGGTTTGCTATTGACTGCTAACCTGCGGCTAGGTCGCGTCATATTGGCAAAGGGTGAAGCAGAACGTGCACTCGCGCTAGTGAATAATTTAGATCCTAAGACCTTTGAAGCCGGCTATTCTGAACTGCGCGGTGATATCTACATAGCGATGGGCAGAGAAGTTGATGCGCGTGATGCCTACGTCGCCGCCCAGCAGGCAGGGTCGAATAGCGATGCTCTGCGCATGAAGCTGGACGAACTTTCCAACGAAAGCTAGGCCGTACCGAGAGTCAGATGAATTCTAAGATGAATCCCAGTAGTACCGGATCAATACAAAATCACGTGACCTCTGGAATTCGTCTGCTAGTGCTGTTTGCGCTAACGTTCGCGTTAACAGCTTGTGCAGGCTTTAGCGGCGTCAGTTTAAATCCAATGAGCTGGTTTTCCGATGATGAAGTCAATCCTCCTACACCCCTGATAGATATTCCCCTCGAAGCTACACTCAATCGTCTTTGGAGTGTGGATATTGGAAATGGGCAGGGCGACAACTACACTGAGATTACCCCCTCCATCGACGGCGGCGTAATCTACGCCGGCAGCGAAAACGGTACAGTAGCTGCAATAGAAATGAGTTCAGGAAACACGCTCTGGAGAATTCGAATCGAAGGTGTTATCACCGGCGGAGTTGGATCTGGCGACGGTCTGGTGATGGTTGCTACAGAGAGCGCTGAAGTCATAGTACTTAATCAAGCTGACGGAACCGTTAAATGGCGTCACGGTGTTTCTAGTGAAGTCTTGTCGGCACCACAAACAAATGGCGATGTCATTGTCGCGCAGACGGTAGACGACAAGCTAGTCGCACTCGACGTTGGCGATGGTGAGCAGCGTTGGATCTATGAGACTACACAGCCAGCGCTGACGCTGCGTGGCAGTAGCAAGCCCGCTATGACTGCAGATGCTGTAATAGCAGGGTTTAGCAACGGAACACTAGTCGCGGTATCGCCGGAAGATGGAGTCTATCTTTGGGAGGAGCGGGTAGCTGTTCCTGAAGGTGAATACGATATCGATCGTGTTATCGATGTGGACGGCGATTTATTAGTAGATGGCGGTCGAATTTTAGCAGCGAGCTATCAGGGTAACTTGATGGCGTTCGAAATCACTTCCGGACGTATCGTCTGGGGTATGGAGGCATCTAGTTACCATGGCATGGTATTGGGTTTCGGTAACATTTATTACAGCGACGACAAGAGTCAGATCTTTGCGATTAGAGATAATAGCGAAGACATCGTTTGGGATAATTCCGATCTTCTCCATAGACGAATTACGGCACCAACCGCAGTCGGCAACTATATCGCGGTAGCTGACTATGAAGGCTATGTACACCTAGTGTCGCAGATCGATGGGCGTATAGTAGGTCGAACCCAGGCTGATGGTGACGGGGTCCGGGCTAATCTTTTAGCTAACAATGGTCGTCTTTACGTTTTTGGGAACAGTGGTCGACTGACCGCCTACCAGCTTCAATAGCATTCGCTACAAACTGATTAAAATTTATCTAGGTTTATACCATGAGGCCAGTCATAGCCCTTGTTGGTCGTCCCAACGTTGGCAAGTCCACTCTCTTTAATCGACTCACGCGGTCGCGCGATGCGCTGGTTGCGAATATCCCCGGTCTAACTCGCGATAGGAAATATGGCGATGGAGAAATCGATGGTCAATCATTTATTGCTATCGATACTGGCGGTATTAGCGGCGATGAAGAGGGCATCGACCTAGAGATGGCCTCGCAGTCACTCCAAGCTATCGAAGAGGCAAACATTTGTTTGTTTTTAGTGGATGCGAAAGATGGTCTCCTGCCAGATGACAATCGTATCCTCGATCATCTGCGCAAGCGCAGCAAGAACACCTACCTAGTTGTAAATAAAATTGACGGCCGTGATCCAGAGGCGGCTCTATTAGACTTTTATAGCCTCGGCCTTTCCGATATTTTTCCCATTACTGCCACTCAGGGGCGTGGTGTGAAGAGTATGCTGCTTAAGGTGTTGGCCGAGTTCGAAGCGGCTGTGAATGATGCCGCTGAGGGCGAGGGAGCGCTTGAAAGTGTTGAGGCAACAGGGATAAAAATTGCGGTCGCCGGAAGGCCGAATGTCGGTAAGTCGACGTTAGTAAATCGAATGCTGGGTGAAGAAAGAGTCGTAGTGTACGACCAACCCGGCACTACTAGGGATAGTGTCTACATTCCCTACGAGAGACGCGGAAAGCGCTATACATTGATCGACACCGCGGGAATAAAGAAGAGAGGCCAGACCAAACAAACGGTCGAAAAATTCTCGGTAGTTAAATCTTTGCAGGCAATTCAGGACGCGCATGTTGTGGTGTTAATCATCGACGCCCGCACTGGAATCGTAGAGCAAGATCTGCATCTACTCGGCTATGTTGTCGAGACGGGTCGTGCGTTAGTCATCGCCATCAATAAATGGGATGGCATGCACCCTGAAGACAAGGAGCAGGTCAAAGATGATATTCGTCGCCGTTTTATTTTCGTAGACTTCGCAAAGATTCACTTCATCTCAGCGCTCTATGGTACCGGCGTGGGTGATCTCTACAAATCTATCCACACAGCTTACGAGTCGGCGACGAAGACTCTGACAACTCACCGGCTCACCGAGTTGCTTCAAGATGCGGTTACCGATCATGCACCGCCTCTGATTAATGGCCGACGCATTAAGCTGCGCTACGCCCATGCCGGAGGGCATAACCCGCCAATAATTGTTATACATGGTAAACAGACCGATAAGCTTCCGGGAAACTACACGCGTTATTTAGAAAAAACTTTCCGTAAAGTCTTGAGGCTAGAAGGCACTCCGGTGAGAATTGAACTGCGTAGTGGCGATAATCCTTTCATTAAAGGTGAAGAAGGCCTAACGCAGCAACAGATTTCGCAGAAGAGGCGAATCAAGAAAAACAAAGATCTAGGCAAGAAGCTCGGTAAGAAAAGAGTATGACAGTTCACCTCGAAGATATTAAAAAAGCCGCAGATCGACTTCGAGGCATAGCAATCGAGACGCCCCTTCATACTTCTGCAGTCCTCAATGAAAGAGTAAACGCTAGAGTCTTTATCAAACCAGAAAGCCTGCAGCATATCGGCGCATTCAAGTTCCGTGGAGCCTACAATCGGCTCTGTCAAATGAGTGAGGCCGAGCGAGCGAGAGGCGCCGTCGCATTCTCATCGGGTAACCATGCGCAAGGCATGGCCTATGCGGCTAAATTACTCGGAATGAATGCGACTATAGTTATGCCATCAGACGCACCATCGATCAAAAAGGAAGGCACGGAGCGTCTGGGAGCAAAAATTCGATTGTATGATCGCGCTACGGAGTCTCGAGAAGACATTGCGGAAGAGATTGCGGCTTCTAGTGGTGCGATTCTTGTGCCTGCTTTCGATGATATAGATGTGATCGCCGGACAAGGTACTTGTGGTCTCGAAATTATGCAGCAGTTGGCGGCCAAAAATTGCGTGCCCGATTCGGTATTGAGTCCTTGTGGTGGAGGCGGTCTATTAGCTGGCCTCTCAACGGCGGTTAAAGAAATAAATAGTGCGACCAGAGTCTATGGAGTGGAGCCGGAACACTACGATGATCATAGCATCTCGAAGGCTGCTGGCGAGCGCACCAAGATCGATCCGCCCTGCGGAACTAGTTGCGATGCGCTAATGGCTACGCAACCGGGTGTGATTACTTGGTCGATCAATAGCGAAACTGTCGATGACTTCTTAGTGGTTAGTGAGGATGAGGTTGCTCACGCGATTAGTTTTGCGTTTCGCTACCTTAAGCTCGTAGTTGAGCCTGGCGGTGCAGTGGCCTTAGCAGCCTTGCTGCATAACAAAGTGGATGTCAGTGGCAGCTCTGCCGCGGTCGTCCTTTCCGGTGGTAATATTGATGGTGAGACATTTGCCAGTTGTTTACGAAAGCATCCTTCGCCGTAAATTGAAGGTGTTTGCAGATTAATATCGGTATCAATTTAGTAAAAATCTAGAGGAAGAATCATGAAAAGCTCTTTATTGAATTCAAACAGCATGCGTAACTGGGTAGCGGTCGTTCTATCGGCGACACTTTCTATTACTGTGGCAACATCGAGTGCGCAATCTACAGATGACTGTGTTGATTCCCTGCAATGTGAATCTTCTTGGATAGGTATGTCAGACCGAGAGCGCGATGCCGTGTTCGCGTTTGCAGAAGATTATAAGGCTTTTATACATCAAGCACGCACGGAACTTAGCTTTGTTGCTGAGGCAGTCGAATTCGCAGAACAGAATGGCTTCGAAGAGTTAACAGCTGCTACTGACATCGTTCCGGGCAAGAAAATTTATGAAGTGAATAGAGACCGTACAATCAGTCTCTTAGTGATTGGCGAAGATGCGATACAGGATGGCTTTCATATTATCGGTTCCCATATCGATTCGCCGCGCTTGGAGCTAAAAGGAAGGCCGCTTTATTCCGATAGTGAATTTGCATTATTTCAGACCAACTATCATGGAGGCATCAAGTTCCATCAGTGGACCAACTTGCCGTTAGCTCTTATGGGGCGCATAGATAAGAAGGATGGAACTACCGTGCAGGTGTCAGTGGGCTTGGACGCCGGCGACCCGATATTTATGATTCCCGAAATGTCCCCCCATGTGGATCGCAGCAGAAATTCTCAGACGCTGAGCGAGTTCATGACTCCAGAAGATCTCGATCCAATCATCGGGCATATCCCAGATGAAGAAGGCGGCGATGTAGTAGATCAAGTGCTAGCCTATCTCAGTGAGGAGTACGGCGTGACACGTGCAGATTTGGTTTCGGCTGAACTCGCTCTCGTGCCTGCAGGCGCACCAAGGGATATGGGGTTTGATAGGGGGCTAATCGCCGCCTACGGTCAAGATGATCGACTTGCCTCTTACGCTGCCATGCGCGCCATAGCCGAGATCGACCGCCCAGAGAAGACTACTATGGCCTTCTTGGTTGATAACGAGGAAGTAGGTAATAGAAATAATACCGGCGCACACTCCGATTACTTTGCGGATCTGCTTTCCAGACTTTTGTATGCGCAACTTGAAGAAGACTATCGTGAGCCATTGTTTCGTAGTGCACTGCGTCAGACCAAATTTATATCCATAGATGTAAATCCAGGCGTCAATCCAATGAATCCAGGTGCATGGGAGCCAGGTAACGCGCCGAAGCTAGGCTACGGAGTAAATCTTAAACTCTACGGGCAGGGTAATACTGCCAATAGCGAATTTATTGCGTGGACTCGGCAATTGCTGGATAGCAACGCCGTGCCATGGCAGACGGTAACTTATAAAGTTGGTGTCGGTGGTGGTGGCACTATCGGTGGAGAGTTTTCTGCACAAAATATAGAAGTGATCGATTTCGGAGTGCCGTTACTCTCGATTCATACACCCTATGCAGTTAGTTCTAAGGTCGATGTTTACAGCCTCTATCAAGCAGCCTTGGCATTCTACGCTTATACCGAGTAGTGCGCCGTCGCTAGCGAGTAAGCTTAGCGGCTAAGATTGACATCGACACTCGCTACTAGCTTAAGCTGTAGAGAGTGTCTGCTGTTTGGCTATTCAGATGACAAACCCCGGTTTGCTAAAACCTCCTAGCTTTACGCCAAAGCGTCGCGCATAGACCTCCCGTGCAAATCAGATTATTCTCTACGTTCTGACAAATACAATGATGAAGCTACTATGGAAATTCAATTCTTAAGAATTGCTCGTCTTGGCACGCTAGCCTTCTGGGGGTTGATCCTAATGCCTCTGCATCAGGCTCTGGCGCAGGAAGTGGGTGACCACCAATACACGAGCCAGGCGATCGAGGCTGGCTCTCAGGTCTACACCCAGCAGTGTGCACTTTGCCATGGGCCACAGGGTGATCTAGTGGATGGTATTAACCTCAGTATCGGACAATTTCGCACCGTGCAATCTGACACCGACCTAAGGCAGGTTATTAGTGAAGGTGCTGCGCAGGGTCGTATGCCAGCCTTTACCCTGCGTGCCGAGGAAATGAATGGAGTGATTGCCTTTATCCGCGCCGGTTTCGATCCCGAAGGTGTGGCAGTAAGGATCGGCGATCCGATTCGCGGGAAGATGTTATTCGAAGGAGCAGGCCAATGTGCAGATTGTCATCGTGTGGGAGGTGTGGGGCCGCGCACGGCACCTGACTTAAGTAATATCGGTGCGATTCGTACTCCAGCGTCGCTACAGCGAAATATACTCGATCCCGCAACTGCGCTGCTACCGATCAATCGCTCAGTTAGACTTGTTACCCGATTTGAGGAGACCATCGTTGGCAGGCGTCTGAATGAGGATACCTATACCGTTCAGGTTATCGATTCTCAGGAACGACTCCGCTCATTGAAGAAAATCGATTTAGTGTCGTATGAGATCAGCGATGAACCAAGTAAACAGCCGACAACGATGTCTAGTGACGAAGTGGCAGATGTCATTGGTTACCTGCTTACCCTACGAGGTTTAGAATGAAATTTGCAAACCAAATTAGAATAATCAGCATTACACTCTTTGTATGTCTCGTGGCGACTAATGCTTCCGCGCAGGTTTCCTACGAACGAATTCTAAATGCGACCGATGAGCCGGAAAATTGGCTAACCTACAATGGCGGCTATAAGAGTCAGCGTTATAGCCAGTTAGATCAGATTACGCCACAGAATGTATCTGGCCTTAAATTGCAGTGGACCCTGCAGAATCAGGTCTTCGGTGCATGGCAGTCGAACCCAATTGTGGTCGACGGCATCATGTACATCACCGAACGACCGAATAGCGTCATGGCGGTAGATGCGATAACCGGAAGAGTCTTCTGGAAGTATCGTCATGTTCCCGCGGAAAATTCCTTAGTTTGTTGTGGGGCGAATAATCGCGGCGTTGCCGTGTTAGAAGATAAGGTATTCATGGGCACGCTAGATGCGCGTCTCGTCGCTCTAGACAGAGTAACCGGTACTCCAGTATGGGATGTAGAGGTAGGCGATGTCGATCTCGCCTATTCGGTAACAATGGCGCCGCTCGTGGTAAAAGATAAAGTCATCGTCGGTGTAGGTGGAGGAGAGTATGGCATTCGTGGATACGTTGCAGCCTACGACGCCGAAACCGGTGAGGAAGCCTGGAAGACCTACACGATTCCTGGCCCGGGCGAGCCTAACCATGACAGTTGGGAAGGAGACGACTGGCAACATGGCGGCGCACCGGTATGGATAACCGGCTCGTTCGACCCGGAATTGAATCTTACTTATTGGGGTGTTGGTAACCCTGGGCCGGACTGGAATGCAGGCCAGCGGCCAGGCGACAATCTCTACTCTGATTCTGTGATCGCCTTGGACCCCGATACTGGAGAATTGAAATGGTATTTTCAATTCACTCCGAACGATGCCTACGACTATGACTCGGTGCAGGTGCCTGTGCTTGCCGACATTGTTTGGCGCGGTACGCCAAGCAAGATCATGATGTGGGCAAATCGGAATGGTTATTTCTACGTTCTAGACAGAGTGACCGGCAAATTCCTCGAAGGAAAACCTTATGTGAAAGTGAATTGGTCTAGTGGGCTCGATGAGAACGGACGACCGATTCCAACACCACAGCCCGAAGGCATGCCTACTTTTCCTGGAAATCAGGGAGGCACGAATTGGTATCCGCCGTCTTTTAGCCCCAGAACGGGTCTGTTCTATTTCAGTGCGTGGCAAGACTATGCAACGATCTATCGTGCGGAAGAGTCTGACTACGAGCCGGGCAGGGCATTCCTCGGTGGAGGATTTTCAGTTCTGGCACCAGCGCCGGGTGCGCCGACTATCGGTATTGGCAGAACCAATCCCATTAACAACTGGACTAACGAAGTTGGCTTCGCCTCCTTAAAGGCGATGGACCCACAGACGGGTGAAGAGGTTTGGTCCTATGATCAGTTCGATGTGAGTGATAGTGGTATGTTAACGACTGCGTCGGACATTTTGTTTACCGGTGGGCGTGAAGGTTATTTTCATGCGATCGATGCAACCAACGGTGACATGCTTTGGAACGTTAACCTAGGCGGTCAGATAGTAATGGCGCCAATTACTTTTAGTGTCGATGGCGTGCAGTATGTTTCTGTTATTTCCGGGCATGCCTTATCCACATTTGCATTGCCGAACTAGGAAGAGTTCATGAACGTAAAAGCCAGCCTCGCTACTAGCCTGATTTCTAGAATCACGGCATTCGTTTGTTTGTCGCTGTTGATGTCAGCAACGCTAGCGCAGACAGCTGCGACTCAGCACACTGTCATTGCGGATGGCCATCCGATGGCTCTCTGGGAAAAATCCGTTGCACAGCCGAAGGGGCACATTCTTCTCCACCACGGTCGGACTTGGAGCTCAATCCCAGATTTCGATTTGCAGGTAGAGGGGGAGGAGCTCTCCTTGATGGATGGTTTTAATGAGTTGGGCTACAGCGTCTGGGCACTCGATGCTAGGGGCTACGGTGAGACGCCTAGGGATAGTAGCGGTTGGAACACGCCGGATCGTGCCGCGCAGGATCTAGCTATAGTCTTAGACTGGCTGCTGGCAAGAAATGGCGAAGCTTCACATGTATGGGGCTGGTCTTACGGTTCCATGGTGGCGCAACTTACCGCGCAAAGGTTTCCAGAGGCGATGGTGAGTGTAACCTTGTTCGGTTATCCGACGGATCCGGATGCAGAGATCCCGCAGAGCACTAATCAGGCTGAGCCTTCAGCACGGCCAACTACCAGAGCAGCAGCGGCATCTGATTTCATTGTGCCTGGTTCCATTTCGCAGCATGCCATAGACACCTATGTGGCAGCTGCTCTTAAGGCAGATCCGATTAGAGCAGATTGGAATCAACAGCATCAATGGAATGCTCTCGATGGAGAGGCACTTGAAATCCCCACACTGCTACTTCAGGCAGAGTTCGATCCATTGGCAGACACTGATGCACATGCGCGCTTTTTTTCGAAAATCGCCAATCCCAATAAGCAATGGGTGGTACTGCCCGGTGGTGATCACGCCGCGCTCTTGGAGGCGCCTCGAGCAAAGCTAATAAAATCAACAATCGACTTTATCGAATGGCTAGCGCACTAAAGCACTTTGACTGGAATGATTGAAGGGTGTATTACCGGTTTTACTCTAAGCAAAAGACGGCCTCTGCAGCCCGTAGCTTGTTTCAAGCGAGTGTTCATGGAGCAGCTGATCGACTAGCCATGTCGAATACGATTGCTGGTCCATAGAGCGAGAACTGCAGCAAGCAGGGGAAGAAAACCCTGCACCACCAAATAGCTCAATTGCACTAACCAGATATCGCGCCCCAGCACGTCATAGTGGCTCGCATCAAACAGCCATATCAGATTCAGCCCCGCTAGTACTATTCCAACGGTAAGCAATCGCAGCATCTGAGTCTGAGAGAGCATCTGATCCTGCAGTAAGTCCCGCAGCATGATTACCAGAGAGACCGGAATCAGCAAGACAAGAATCCACAGATGATTGGCGAAGACGGTGTCGATAGCCTGATTGTAGGTTTCCGGATTCTCAGATCCATAGAACCCCATGAGTGAGATAGACCAGAGAAATATGTAAGCAGGTACAAAGGCGATGCCGATCGCAAAAGGTCTGTTGTGTAACATTGTCCCAGTAAAGAACGTGGCAAGTAAAAGTAGTGCTGTGAGAAATGCCGTAAGTGACAAGAAAATCCTGAGAGCTAAATCGACAAATCCAATTCCAGTAAAGATAGTGAAAATTTCCAGAAACTCAGATTGCATACTTTGAAAGTCGCTGAACAACAGGGGCCCTAATATCCATAGAGAGCCATACATGATCACCCCCGCGAGAAGCGCGCTGCTCAGCGAGACAGAGGCGCGAATGAGGGTTAGCTTGGCCGTACTGAGCGGGGTGGTTCTGTCGTGCAGGCTCACAATGGGTGTGCCATTTTTATAGCGCACTCCATACATAGTAATTGTTAGACCGACGCACATAAGGCCATAGAGCGGTAACGCTAACAGCCCAACATTCTTCGGGTCAGGCCCATTGCCTGCGAAGAAAACTATGGTAGCGAGAATGGCTAATGTCATTGCGGCCCCTGCTAGCCCGAAAAATAGAGCGCTATACGCCCCATGGAGTTGACGTTCCTTCCAAAATTCGGCCGCCATGGGGGAGTTAGTCGGGCAGCTAGCACTGGGCAGAGGTAGGATGTCTCTTATAGCTCCCAGGTCGGCGCTATTGAATATTTTATTGCCAAAGTTAATCAGTGTTTCACCGCTGCGTTGCTGGCTAACGCCAAAATAAGCCAACCCAAAAATTGCTGCTGTAAAGAGTAGCGCGACAATATAGTCCACAGGATTTACTGCCGAGACGATCCAGCTATTTTCAATTCTTACGAAATCTGGCATGAGCAGACCGTTCAGATAAAGCACCAGTGCAACAAACCATCCTGCAGCGCTAGCTACTCCATTATTTGTCCACCACGTCAGCATTAGGGTCAGTATGGTAAATTGGAAAACGATAAAGCCAATTGGTAACACAGAAACTTCTACATTGAAGTAGAAGAGATTGACGATTATGCCAGGAACAAAAACAGCAACCTCTATGAGTGCGCAAATATATAGCAGGGGAGTTAATAGAAGCGTGAACGTCGATACCGGTAATGAGAATTCTGCCCGATAGGGGAAGCCAAGTGCCGAAGAGGTCCGCGTGATGCTATGACTCTTATGCAACGTCACTGAATAGAGGAATATTAATCCGATTACTATTACACCATCAGCAACTTCGAATAGCTTTAGGGTGTCCTCACCGGAGTCAAGCGCGAGATCAAGTAGGAAAAATACGCTGATGACTCCGGCTATTTGCATGAGCAACACTGGCCAGCTCAGCTTGAAAGCGCTCCATGCGAGAGCCTGACTGGGGCTTCTCATTTTGCGCCTTCTATGGTTTGAGTCTGTTCACGAAGGTCTTCGCGGCCAACCTTGGAGACAAACACTTCTTCTAGTGTGGCATGACGTGATTCGACGATTTCGCCACCTATCTTCTGCAGCGTATTGCCAAAGGAATCCGTGGATCCTTCATGGATAGCGCTCCAGAACCTGCCTTCACCAGAGATAGCTACGACGCTCTCTAACTTTGGTGGGGTATGCTGCTGCTCGGCAAAACGAATCGAGGAACAGTGGTGGTTGTTATTTATCATTTCCAGTGAGCTGTCTAGAGTGACTCGCCCTTGGTGAATCATAGTGACATGGTCTGATAGCCGTTCTACTTCCTCCAATAAATGAGAAGAGAAAATCACGGTGCGTCCCTCTTCGGATATTGTTCGAACGACTGCATTGAGAATGTCTTTCCGGACAACAGCATCGAGCCCGCTAGAAGGTTCATCGAGAATCAGTAGGTCTGGTCGGTGAGCAACAGCAGATATGAGAGCAACTTGTGCTCGCATGCCGCGAGAGAGTGTCTTAATTTTTTTGGCAGGATCTAAGGAGAAAGTATTCAATAATTCATCGGCATAGCTCTGGTCCCAGCCGCTGTGATAAGCGTTGGTGTAGCGCATCAACTCATCAATAGACATCCAGTCTGGTATATCTCTGTCCTCAGACAAGTAGCCTATATGTTTGAGCACGCTCGCAGGTTTTTTTACCGGGTCTTCGCCTAAGATTCTGACCGTCCCCGACTTTGCCCGTAGCAGGCCTAGCAAGTGTTTAATGAGCGTAGTCTTGCCTGCGCCATTGGCTCCGACTAAGCCGTAGACTTTGCCGCGGTTCGCTTGAAAGTCGACGCAATCGAGGGCCTTGGTCTTGCCAAAGCTGCGCGACAAATTGTTCACTTCGACTACTAATTCACTCATCAATGTTCTCCGATCCGTTGTTCTCTGTCTTCTCAAGTTGCAGCTGTCTCTCTCTTACAAGGTCGAGCAGTTCCTCGGCATTGAAATCGAGTTGATGAGCCTCCGCTAGGAGGGTATCGATTCTGGCTTCGATGATGCGCCTGCGTTCGCGATCCGCGAGAGGTGATTGCTCATCTGAAATATAAGTGCCCGCACCGCGACGTTTGAATATCACGCCAGCGGCCTCCAATTCGTCATAGGCTTTAACAACGGTGTTTGGCGTTACGTTCAATGCCAGCGCGAGTGTCCGTACGGGCGAAACTTCCTCGCCAGGCTGCAGCAGCTTGGAAGCCACCATGTAGCGAATCTGATTCGCTATCTGCCGGTAGATGGGTACACCATCTTTGGTATTGATCGTTATGTTCATGATTCGCTGTTTCGCTTCTTCCTAAACTGTATGGGTATTCTGATACAATACGAAAAAATGTCAAGGACTGCCTGCAATTCTTCGACGATTGACCGTAAAGCGCGCTAGATTCGCCGTGATCCGCCAAAAAATCGTGGTTCAGAAGCGGGTTTCTTGGTAGTTTTATTGGCTTAAAATCAGTTTTATCAGTTTTGCTGCTGCCCTAACCTCTGATTGATGCGGTTCGCTTGGATTGCAGTGAAGCACTACTTAAGAGAGAGATAACTATGCAAGCTCGAACCACAAGGAGATCAAACCTCATCTGGCGCGCTTGTGCCGCTGCGGGTCTGTTGCTGTGTTCTTCAAGTTTTCTAAGCGCTCAGGATATTCCTTTATTTAATGAGGATCCGGATGAGTGGTATACATTGGGTGGCGACTACGCTCACACTCGTTATACGCCTGCCACGGAAATCACTGCAGAGAATTTCACAGATTTGGAAGTAGCTTGGGAATGGGACGGTGCTAGCTTCGGTGCTATCAGCGGCCGGTCCACGCCTTCATTGATCAATGGCAAGCTCATAACGGTAGCGGGAAATAAGCGTTACGTTGTGGCGCTAGACCCAAAGACCGGCGAAACAATTTGGTCATACCGCGAGCCGGATACGCCGCGCGCTGAGTATTCGATGCGTGCAGATTACGGTAAGGGTGTAGGCTACGCTAACATCGATGGCAAGGACGTTGTCTACATTGTATCTCCAGGCTTCTTCCTGACGGCACTCGATGCCGATACCGGCATTCCTCTTGCAGGGTTCGGCAAGCCAATACCTATCGATGGATTCCCGCAGTCGGGTGTTGTCGATCTCTTAGCAGACCTAGGACATCCCTACGATCCGTACGAAGGCATCCCTCTGGAAACAGGCTATATCACTTCCTCTTCGCCACCGATCGTTGTGAACGACACTATCGTGGTGGGTAACTCGGCAGAGCAGGGATATCACCAGGCGCGAATTGAAAATGTACCAGGCGATATCTTGGCCTACGATGCGCGCACCGGTGCCTTCAAGTGGAAATTCAACGTCATTCCAAAGCCGGGTGAGTACGGTCATGAGACTTGGGAAAACGATGCCTGGGAGTGGACGGGTGATGTCTCTTCCTGGGCCCCACTTTCTGCCGACCCAGAAAATAATCTGGTCTATATCCCAACGAATAGCGCGACTATAGATTACTACGGTGGTTTCCGTCCGGGTGACAATTTATACGGCGCCGCTCTTATTGCACTAGATGCTGCAACGGGCGAACGCGCTTGGCATTTTCAGATGGTGAAGCATGAAATCTGGAACTTCGATAACCCAACAGCACCGGTTCTTCTAGATCTAGATGTGCCAGGGCAGGGCCGTATTCCGGCAATTATGCAGGCAACGAAACAGGCCTGGGTCTATGCTTTTAATCGTGTAACTGGTGAGCCGATCTGGCCAATCGTGGATCGCCCCGTGCCTCCATCGATCGTGCCCGGCGAAGTACTTTCGCCTACCCAGCCCCACGTCACACGCCCAGCACCGTTCGATATGCAGGGGATTACTGAAGACGATCTAGTCGACTTCACCCCAGCACTGCGTGCGGAGGCTCTGGCGGCGATGGATGAGTATGTGATGGGTCCTTTGTTTAACCCTCCGATTCATGCCGATAACCCGATGGGAAAGTACGCCGCGATGAATTGTCCCGGTGGCGCCGGAGGTGCAAATATTACCGCGCCGGCTGTAGCAGATCCTGAGACGGGCAAGATGTATATCTCTTCGCACAAGGCATGCTTTGCCCTGCGATTGATTCCGGGTGAAGAGTCCGATCTGTTGTTCCCGAACTCTACCGGGGTTAACACCGCGCGTTTTGCAAATGGTGCTCGTGGCGCTACGGCTAGACCTCCACGCCTAAGCTCAGGTATTCCTATCTGGAAGCCGCCCTATAGCCGTATTACCGCCATCGATATGAACAGTGGCGATCACTCATGGATGATCCCAACCGGTGAAACTCCTGATCGAATTGCTAACAATCCTGCGCTAGAAGGCATTGATGTAGGCAATACTGGTACAGGTGCGTTGGTACCCATGGTCATAACCAAGAATATGTTGGTATATTCAGATCAGGCCGGTGACGGTACACCGATGCTCTACTCTATCGACAAGGATAGCGGTGAAATCATGGCAGAGATTGAAGCGCCAGGCCGCAGTAGCTATGGTATGAGTTCTTGGGTGCACGATGGCCATCAGTACATCTTATTGCAAACTAGTTCCTCATTGACCGCGATGGCCCTGCCAGGCGCTCAGGAAGCTGCCGGTGATGCTCACTAGGCTATAGTCTAGAGCCATGAAGAGGCCGGAATGACATGTCTGTCGTTCCGGCTTTTTTTGTTTTTGAGCTAAGCGCCTAACACATGAATTGATAAAGGAATAAACAATGACCAACATCGCAGCGAGTTGCCAGTGTGGCCAACTTAAATTTGAGGCAGAATCGGATCCCGTGCTCGAATTGGTCTGTCACTGTCGAGATTGTCAGGATGCCTTGCAGGCAGACTTCGCAAATATCGCCTTCTTCAAGATGGGGGAAAGCCAAGTCGAAGGAGAGTTAGCAGAAAAGATTTATCTTGCAGAATCTGGCAATGAAACTTGCAGGCAATATTGTGTTCAGTGCGATACGGTCATGTTCGATCGCTCTGAAGGTTTTCCGAATTTGCTTGGCGTATCGGTGAGTCAGCTGCAAGCCCCCTATATATCGCGCCCGACGTGTCATGTGTTTGTGCGTGACAAAAAGGCGGGCGTTGTTATACCTGACGGAGTTAAGCAATACGAAACTGGTATTACTTAGGAGCAGTGGTTCTTTAGGTTCAATTAAAAAACTTCGTCGATGCCTGTCAGTATTGCGGCTAATGCTAACACCCAAGAGAGGCAGGCGAGTGTGTCGACGAGGCTGTAGCGTAGTCGTTCGGCTCCGCTGATGCCCACCAGTGCCGGAATAATGCTGCGGATTGCAGGAATAAAACGCCCAATGAATATTGCGGCGCTGCCGTGGCGGCGAATCATTTCTTCTGCTCGCGTTACATTGGTTTGATACTTTTTCACAAATTTGAATTCATGAAACCTTGGCCCCAGTGCGCGGCCAGTATAATAGCCTGCATGATCTCCCAGCAGTGCGCCGAATAAAGCAAGTGGTAGCAATACCTCAAAACTTGCCAGGCCATTATTGTAGAGTGTTGCACTCACCAATAATAAGAATGCCCCCGAAATAAACAAGCCAATTCCGAGACAAGATTCTGCAAATGCAAGCAGGGGCACAAGCGCCACGGCATAGTCGCGGTTGTTGTCCAGCCATTCTAGGATTGCTTGTTCGATGCGTCGTATCTCGTTGCGTGCTAGATGATGTGGATTTGATTCTACGCGGTTCTGTAAGGAATTGCCTTATGGAGCGTTTTTAGTAGTTCGATTGCACCATCTTGAGACATCGCTCTCACCGTTCTGATGCAAGCTTACGCCTCATAAAACAGAATTAAGTGCCTGATGCCCCATTTGCTAGGCGATCTAAAAGATCCTTCTGGCTGGCACAACTATTGCTAACCTAGTCATATAGAACGTAAGGCCCTGCGCTAGCTGGGAGTAACAACTCTTTGTTGTTTCGTGCAAGTAATCTTAGATCAGGAAGAGAGTATGAAGAAGTTAGTAACCAGACGTGAACTACTTGGATTGATCGCAGTTACAGGTGCCAGCGGAGCGGTGCTCAATGCGAGTTCAGCATTGGATATTGTGCCGAATACGCGCCTTGATATACCTGAAATTCCTTTCGTAAATCCAAGCAATCGACCTAGCGTAGTGATATTGGGCGCTGGAATTTCGGGGTTAACGGCGGCCTATGAGCTGCGAAAAGCCGGCTATGACGTGGTTATTCTGGAAGCTGCTGCGAAAGCTGGGGGGCGAAACCTTACTGTGCGCTCAGGAGATGTTATCGATGAGGTAGGGAATCCGCAGGTCTGCGAGTTCGACGATGAGCCACATATGTATTTCAATGCAGGCCCAGCTCGAATACCCAGTACCCATCGAAACCTTCTTCACTACTGCAGAGAGCTCGGTGTTGAGCTTGAGATATTCATCAATGAAAACAAGGAAGCCTACTACCAAGATGACGCCATGCTGGGTGGTAAGCCTATTAAGAATACTGAATTCACCACGAATGCACGTGGCTTTATGTCTGAAATCATGGCGAAGAGTTTTAACAATCATGAACTCGATCAACCTTTCGATGAATGGGAAGCGGAGGCTCTGTTAGGAGCGATTCGCTCCTTCGGCGATTTAAGTGAAGGTGACCTATACAAGGGTAGCACCCGCTCTGGCTATGCGAAGGGTGGCTATCTAGATCATGGCGTGCAGAAGGACATGGTTGCATTCAGGGAGCTATTAAAATCCAGATACATGAATAATGCTCTCAATGCGAACGAGGGCGAAACTGGCCCCGTGTTGTTTCAGCCAGTCGGCGGCATGGACAATATCGTTAAAGGGTTTGTCAGAAAGCTTGAAGATAAAATTCATTACAATGTAATGGTTTCATCGGTTCAGTTGACCGACGATGGGGTAGACGTAGCTTATGAGCACGACGGACTGAAGTACAAATTGCAGGCCGACTACTGCTTGAACAGCATCCCTACACATTTGATGACTGGCATAGATAACAACTTTCCTGCGGAATATACGGAAGCAATGAACTATGTTCGTCGTGGAGAGGCGTACAAATCAGCGTTTCAGACGAAAGAGCGCTTCTGGGAAAAAGATGACATCTACGGCGGCATAACCTGGTTGAACCAACCGATACAACAGATTTGGTATCCCTCACACGGCGTCTTCAAGAAGAAGGGGGTCATCCTTTCTGCCTACGATTTCGGTGGAGGCATGCACTTTACTCGCCTTTCTCAAGAACAGCGATTAGAGGCAGCAATAAAGCAGGGCGAAAAAGTGCATCCGGATTATCGAGGGCAAGTAGAAAAAGGCATTACCATCGCCTGGCATAGAATGAATCATATGTTGGGTTGCGCTGCGCGCTGGCAGCGTAATCGAAGTGGTATGACCCACGAAGAAGAGCGCCTATTTCATACGCTCCGGCAACCTGCTGGTGGGCGTCATTACACCATAGGCGATCAGATTACTGTGCATTCGGGATGGCAGGAGAGTGCGATTCTCTCTGCTCATTGGGCGATAGCCGATATGGTTAGCCGCCGCGCGGGATCTTCCGCCATGCCTGGTCAGCGAATAAGCTGATGAGAGTTACAGTCATTACTACTAGGATCAAAAAGATGAGAGCCCCCGCTAAAATTCTAATGTTCGCGATTATTTTTCAGAGCGCTGTAGTTGCTCCCGCTATGGCACAGCAGTACTCGGCTATCGACACAAATATCCAGCCGCTCAGCAATAAAATTTGTGCCACTTGCCATGGTGCTTATGGGAAGGGTAACGCCGTTGTCGGTGCGCCGAGTTTGGCTGGGTTGGAGAGCTGGTATTTGAGGGCGCAGCTCATCAAATTTCGTGACTCTATGCGGGGAATACAAAAAGACTATATTCCCGGACACGAAATGCGAGCCGCCGTTGCCGAGATGAGTGAGGCCGAGATGGACGGGGTTATTGCCTCTATCGGAACCTGGGATTCACAGCCGAGTGCAACTACGGTATCCGGTGATGCCGTGCGCGGAGCAGAACTCTACAGCAATTGTGCCGCTTGCCATGGCGTTTCTGCGGCGGGCAATCAGGCGTTGGGCGCTCCGGGCTTAGCTGGTAGAGATGACTGGTATCTGCGCAGGCAGTTGAAGTTGTTTCAATCAGGGTATCGAGGAGAACACCCTGAGGATCTTGCGGGCGCGCAGATGCGAGCTGCTGCAAAATTACTCGAGAGTGACCAAGATATTAATGATGTTCTCGTTCACATCAATTCTCTGAATTAGACAGAAAGATTAAGTGGATCAACTAAGAGATAGAAGTAAAAGGAATAAGTCATGCCGAAAAAGATAGTGGAACAGGAAATAGACCCGGAGTTATTGAGCGCGAATGCGAGCGATATTGAAGCAGAAGAGCCAATTGAAGAAGGCTTCATTGATAAACTGTCGAGCCTAAGTAACGTGAGCCTGGCGTTGGTAGCCAGCCTAGGTTTGGTACTTTTGATTGTGTTTGTAACATTGGCGTCGGGGCCGGGTTCGATTCCGGTGCAAGCCCTTAGCCAGTCAGTCGAGCTTGAAGCTCCGGTGCTCGAAACCGCAGCTATGCCGATGCTAGTTGAACCTTCAGCTACTGGGGAAATTGAGCGACAGGGCGAGGGACGGCATTTCTTTACTACAATTAAAATTCCGCCCGCTGCTGCAACGCTCTACCTTAGCGGATCCGGTGCCTCGCAAAAAGAGGATGGTACCTGGGGAACGATGGAAGAACAGACGATAGATACATTCTCGAAGTTCAAGCAGACACTCGAAGCCGAAGGTTGGTCGATGTCTGATATCGTTCAGGTTAGAGCATTCGCTGTGGCTGGAGAATTCGGGTTGTTAGATTTCGATGGATTCAACCGCGGTTACCGTGAATTTTTTGGCACCGAAGAGAACCCTCAGAAGCCAGTGCGATCATTCGTGCAAGTGGCGGATCTGGTTGTGTCCGGTTGGTTGGTAGAGATCGAGATTAGAGCGGCGAAGATATAATTTCTAACTTGTTTTGATTACATTCTGACTAATTCTTTGGCCAAAAAAACGCGGACATTGCACTAGCCAATATCCGCGTTTTTTAGAAGCGTCTTAGTAATTACTGATTGGTGTCGAGTACTGCCAACTTTGTGTCAAGCTCAGCGCTCAATTCACCACTAAAATTAGAGGCATAGGCTGCATTGCCATCCATCTGCAGTTTTAACCAAGCAAATGCAAAGCGCGCCTGGTTTGCTAATTCGGTGCCGCCATTCGTCGGTAGATTGTGAGTTCCTTCGGCGAATTCCACATAAGCTTTGTTAGTGCTATTTGCAATAGAATCATACAGTGCACGAGCATGACCTGTTGGGGGCGCTACGGTGTCCTCGCTGCTGGCGAAGATTAGAGTTGGGACTGTTAATCCGCTGTAGTCACCAGAGAATGACTCGCCGAGTTCACAGCAGTACGGCATTAGTGGTATCACCGCTTTTATCTCACTGCCTAGTTCCTGCGCGGCGGCTAATGCGGCACCGCCACCTAGCGAATGCCCCATTATCGCCAGCTTGTTCGTGTCGACTTTACCGTTAATTGGGCTATCACCGTTGCCGATCTCTGTCTTCAAGAATTCGACGGCAGCAATATGTGCGTCCTTTCTTGGCTGGAATGTATCGCGGGGATCGTTAGTGTCAATAATCATCACTACAACACCTAGCGAGGCAAGTGCGGGCCCCCACCAATCATACATTTCCTGTGTGGCTGTATATCCTGGGACCAGAATAGCGGCGCCAGAAGGCGGGGCGAAGCTTAGGGTTAGTGGATAAAAGATAGTTGCAGAAGCAAACTCATCGACGTCGACTGCGGGTTCATAGGTCCTGACTTCATACAGAGCCTCGTCGAATTCGTTGCCAATAGCTCGTGCGATCTCTCGGCCCTGTGGACGATAGCGTCCGGGCTCATTAGCATCTTGAGCGCTAGCGGGTGCTACAGCAGCAAGTGAGAACGAAATGACGGTTAGTAGTGTGAGCATCAGTTTGCTTGTCAGCTTGAAAGGTTTCATTGTTGTTTTCCTTGTCGTTCTAAAGGGCATTCTTAAATGATCAGGTTTCTGTGCTTCGAAAGTCGATGAACCGTGATTATGGGTTCTCGAAAACCCGGTGCTAGGGCTGCTGTCGATACTAAGGACTGAATATAGCAAAGGCCGCAGGCCGAAGGAACGGTCTTCGGTGCAAACTCAGAGCTTATGGGCGTCCATTTTGTCCTTTTTCTTCTCCTGACGCCGCACAGAAAGCCATGTATCCGCGCTATAGGGGCCGGGACCGAAGGCGAAGATTGCTAGAAAGCAGGCAAAATACATGGCCGCTAATTCGCCATTGTTTAGCGTTGGAAACCATGCCAAATGGGCCGTTAGGTAGGCCATAAGCATGATGAGGAGGGCGAGAAGAGCAGCGAGATGAGTCCATAGGCCTAGAAATATCAGCAGGCCACCGAAGAATTCTACAACCCCGGCTATAAACAGGGCGTTAATCTCCATTGGAATCGGCCAGGAAACAAGGTCACCGATAGTAATCGATGTCATACCACCGCCCATATAAGGTTGTGGGTTTTCGCCAAACAGCTTGGCATAGCCATGGGTCATGAACATCGCGGCGCAAAGCATACGAAACAGAGTCCATATGCCTTCTTTGGTATTATCAGCAATGCCTTCGAAGAGTGAGTTGATCTTGCCTAACATGGTTGCTGCCTCTCTAATTATTGTGTGTGCAGTGAAGACTTCACTCTGTGAATCTTGTTTCAAGAGCTTGCAAAATGCAATAACCTTCGCTCTTCAGGATGCAGTTATGGGTTTTCGCTAGCTGTTCGATTTGCAAAATTTTAAGAATGCATCTAGTAGGAAATTAGAGACAGACGATGAACAACAAGATACTGATAATCAAGACAGGAAATACGATACCTAGTTTGCTGGAGGAAGACGAAGACTTCGAGGATTGGTTTGTCCGGGGTTCGGGTTTGGACTCAATTCGTTTTATCTGTTGTGCCGTCGACAAGGGAGAGACTCTTCCCCCGATAGATGATGTCGTCGCAGCTATCGTTACCGGTTCTCCTGCTTATGTCACCGATCTTGCGCCCTGGAATGAGATTGCCGCGGATTATCTACGCATTCTTCATGGGCAGAAGAAGCCTATCTTGGGAGTTTGTTATGGACATCAATTGCTGGCGTGGGCCTTTGGCGGTGAAGTCGGATTTCATCCTAGGGGCAGGGAGATCGGAACCGTTGATGTTGAGCTAACTAATGAGGCTGCAGTTGATGCGTTGTTTGTCGGAATGCCTAGGCTATTTAGCGCGCAAGCTTCGCATCTGCAATCTGTCTTATCTTTACCGAAAGAAGCGGTACTGCTTGCAAAGAATCGCTTTGAGCCTAACCATGCATTCCGTATAGGCTCATCGACTTGGGGCGTACAGTTTCATCCAGAATTCAGCGCACAAGTAATGAGCGCCTATGTTCGTGAGCGTAGAGATGAGATTGCAAAAGAAGGGCTCAGTGTGAAGGAGTTGTTAGAGTCAGTGGATGCGACACCAGTCTCTGCTGGTTTGCTGAAACAGTTTTCCAAGCTACTCATGAATGGGCAGTAGAGAGATGTCGGACCGATTACCTAGACGCTTAGTCTGCAGACTCCGCATATTCTTCATTCACGACGTCAGTGATTCGATCTGCAGAGGGCTGTCTAAGCAATCTGCCATTAATAAAGACTGCGGGTGTCGAGAGAACTCCAGAGGAGTTGCCGCCACGTTGGTCGTTACGAACCTTTTGAACAACTTCGTCGGAATCGATATCGGCATGTAGACGGTCGAGATCAAGGTTTAGCTCCAGTGCATAGCTATCGAACTCCCCCTCGACATTTGAAAGGCCAGACCAAATGGCTTGTGTGGCGAATAGGTAGTCATGCATTTCCCAGAACCTGCCCTGGTTTCCAGCTGCTTCGGCATACAAAGACGCGGTCCAAGAATTGGGGTGTGCAGCGGTAATTGGGAAGTGCCTAAAGACTAAATGCGCTTTATCACGCAATTCCGGCCAGATTCGAGTCATCGTATCGTTTTCTGTGGCGCAGGCGGGGCACTGAAAGTCTGCATACACGACAATACTCACTGGTGTGCTGGCTGTTCCTCGAACGTGATCGTTATCGGCGATTTCGACAGTGGAGTAGGTAGGACCCTGACTGAGTAAAGTATAGAGAGTTAGAAGTACAAGAACTGGGGCCACGACATACATGGCAACCTTCATCATTAGTTTGCGGGTTTGATCTCTACCCTTGGCTGCTTGTTCTTTCGCTTCTTTGCGTTTTCTTTGTTCTTCTCTCTTGCTCATCTATCAATCTTACCTTGTCTAGAATAGGGTGTTTTCGTACCCTTACTATAACGTCTGGACGCAGTGAGTCAAACAAGATTAGACACTGATGAGGTGAGGGCGGCTAGGCTGTGAATTCAAGTAATCAGAGCAAAAAGGCGTAAGCAATCTTGCAGCTAACGTGGATGCCTTGATCCTGATGCATGCCGATCCAGCCTTCGTTCTTAGCAAAGTCGGTAATCCAATGCAGGACGGTCTCAAGCACGCCGAGCCAGATATTGCCGGTGATCATGTAGACGATGCCACCATGGACCAGTGCATGGGCCGTGAGCCAGTAGTACCAGACTGGAAATAGACTGTGCTCTTTATCATGAATTTTATCATTGCGGTTTTTGCCGTGGCCCATGGCCTCCGGTTGCAGCACAAAGTCTGCAAGCGCATGACCAAAAATCAACATGAAAAAAGTCTCAAAGAACAGCATCTACTACCTCGATCTACGAACCTAGTGATAAGCAACTAACCAAGCCGCCTAAATTGGCGATACCTGATAATAAGCATATTCGGTACCAAGCAAACCTATTCGATGGCCAATGTGTTAGCTGATTCACACAATGAATTCGATGTTGCCCTAAAGTTTACCCCTAAGGTCAGAATATCTACCTAAGTCTCTGAAATTAAAATACTTTGTAAAAAAAACCTACACTGCGTAGAGTGTAACTAACTGCCCTAATGTGCAAACAGCTGACCAAATTTGGCACTTTGAGATAGTTAGTAAGTTGGTCTGAGGATCCGGATAAACGGCTAAATACGCGGTACTGCAGAAGGTGCTGATGAGGGCTTTCTGTCTTGTTAAGATGTTTTTTTTGCTGAGTCTTTCGTCACGGCGTTGACTGTAGAGACAATCTCGCCTTCATTGAGTCGTGAGGTGATAGTTGCTCCTATTGCTACATCATCAATAGATCGAATTACTTTGGAGGCGCTATCAACAGTGATGCTATAGCCCCTAGCGAGAGTGTTGAGCGGGCTAACAGAATTTAAGCTGCGGCTCAGTGTCTGCAGGCTCATTCGCCGCGAGGCTAATACTGAGCGTAGCGATTGATCGAGTCTGCCCCGACCCGCATTAAGACGGATCTGATTGCGTTCTAGCTGTTGTTTGGGTGAATTTGCGGAGAGAGTGCGTTGCATCTGAGAGAGCTCAGCACTTTGCAAGGCGATTTTACTGCTCATGGCACGACGCAGGCGAATATCAAGCCGGTCCAGATTTTGAGCCTGTTCCTGCAAGCGACGATCGGGGTGTTTTAACTGTTTCGCAAGCCATGTTAGCTGTTGCCGACCCTGGTTAATTGCTAGCCTCATGGCACTGTTGAATTGGGCGCTAAAGGAAAACAGCAGCTCGAAATAATCTTCTTGATTGGGGCTCAACTGTTCGGCGGCAGCAGAAGGGGTGGGTGCTCTGAGGTCCGCTACGAAATCTGCGATAGTGAAGTCTACTTCGTGACCGACGGCGCTGCAGATCGGCAGCTTACTAGCAAAAATCGCCCTGGCTAGCCTTTCCTCGTTAAACGCCTGTAAGTCTTCTAAGGAGCCGCCGCCACGACCCACAATCAGTGCCTGCAGTCCTAATTTTTCGGCGAGTTTGTTGGCTTGTTCGACGGCGCGTACAATTTCATCGGCAGCACCGGTGCCCTGAACCGCGACCGGGAGTAAGGTGATCTTCGTAGCGGGAAAGCGTCTTGCGAATACGCTGAGTATGTCGTGCACCGCCGCTCCGGTAGCTGAGGTGATGACGCCAATGTGTTGATAGCGACTTAGCATCTGCTGTTTTTTTGTATCGGCGAAGAGTCCTTCGTCGAGCAGCTTTCGTTTCAACTGCTCGAAGGCACGTTGCAGCGCGCCATCGCCTGCTTCTTCCATGCCATCGAGAATGAGTTGATAGTCGCCGCGACCTTCATAGATGCTAAGGCGGCCCCGTACGATTATCTGTTTGCCATTCTCGGGTTTGAAGCGAACCATGCGATTGCGATTTACGAACATCGCGCAACGAACTTGTGATGACTTGTCTTTGAGGGTTAGATACCAATGCCCGGATGATGGTACGGCAAGGTTTGATATTTCACCCTCTACTATGACAGCGGGAAAATTACTTTCCAATATTGAGCGCGCCATGCGATTAAGACTGCTCACGGAGAGTATGTTTTCCGCGTGGTCTTTATCGTAGGGATTCTTGTCGCGGGGGGTGTAAGGCATAGGCCAATACTACCCTAGCACAATTAGATTCGATAGCCGCGCAGGCCTCTAGCCAACCGATGACCGGTGGCGAGGCGAAATAGGCTTGGCGTTGGCCGTGCTAAATTTTTGAGAACGCTTCTTTGTTGCGTATTGTTCCATCAACATCGAAGGCTATGAGCTCGACTTTCTTTCCGGCTGGGCCGAAGGGAAAGCTGAGTTTCACAAAGGCAGGTGTTCCACCGCTAGTGACTAGACCCGCCGTGATGACGTAATTCTTAGAAACACCAATAGCTGTCCATTCACAGGCGCCGTCGCCTGAAGATTCTAGATCGAAAGTATCATCACCGTACTTATGCGCTTTTTCAAAGCTGGTGATGCTGAGGTTACACTTGCCTGTGCCATTCTCGGCGCCTTCAGATATGTAGTCGCCATCTACTAGAGATTGGCTGAGTCCAGCTTGGGCGTACGACAGCGTAACTGAGAGTAGTGCAGCAGAGATTACTGTTGATTTCTTCATTACAGCCTCGTGTTTTAAATGGTAGATGACTTGGAAAATAATAAGAGCTGTCGGTTATCGTGTGTTGACCTAAATCAATTTCACAGCACTCTCCCGCTAAGGTTCGCGGCAGTCTGTAGAGAGCGAGGCGGTTAGGAAGGCGAATTTATTGTTGAATCAAGAGGCTTTTCTGGAAAGTATCGCAGCTACAGTGACGTTAGCGGTGACGTTCGCTGCAGTAATAAACATATCTACAATTAAATCGATGGCGATAAGAATGCCAATGCCTGCTACTGGCAGTCCTAGCGAGATGTAGACCGGTGCCATAATTAGCAAGCCGCCGCTGGGAATCGCGGGGGAATAGAAGCTGAATAAGCCGATAGCAGCGGCGACAATAAACAGTTCATAAATTGTCAGGTCAATCCCATACAAACTTGCGACAAAATAGGTGCCCGCAGTTCTGGCTATAGGGGAAGCGAACTTAAAAAGAGTCACGGCGATGGGCAACACTACGCCGGACACTTTGCTAGAGATGCCGAGAGTTTCGGTAGCAGCGAAGCAGGCGGGCAGGGCGGCAAGCGATGAGCGCGTGCTGAATCCAATAATTTGCGCGGGAGCTAAGGCGCGCGCAAAATCTCGAAGCTTAATGCCGCCTACGTAGGTTGCGAGCGGATACAATGTCAGAGTGAAGAGGGTAATTAATACACACACAATGACAATGAACGAGCCTAGAACACTAATCGCCGAAACGCCAAGCGTTGCAGCGAGTGGAAATACCAAGGCAAAAATTCCAATGGGTGCGAGGATCATGATCCAGGCAATTAACACGAACATTGTTTCTTTGATGGCGGAAAAAAAGCCTACGACATACCTGCGCTGTTCGTTGTTAATTTTTAACAAAGCCATCGAAAATAGACCGGTGAAGATCATCAGCGGAAGCACCGCGTTGTCGGCAGCCGCTTGGATGGGATTGATCGGTATGAGTGCGACTAGCCAGTCGCGAAAAGGAGGCAATTCACTGCTGCCGACATTTTCTGTGGCCGTGTTTTCTAGCAAGATGCGGCTGGCTTCAGGGTCGATGCTCAACATCGCAATTAGCGGCGGGGCGACCAGGAAGACGAAGAGACTGGAAGAGGCAATCATCGCTATGAACATCCCCATGGTCTTGCCGCCCAGCTGAGCTACCGGCCCTGTAGTTTCTTGGCCGGCGATGGCGGTGATCATGAGTGCCATTAACAGTGGTATGACAGTCATGCGAATAGCATTTACCCACAGTGTTCCTATGGGCTCTATTATCGATGGGAGTGCTGAGTCTGAGCTTGTCTCGAGAAGTGAAAAACCAATACCGCCTATTAGACCAAGTGCGAGTCCAAGGAGTATGCGGGCGGAGGAGCTCATGGCTGTTTCTCGTCTGTCATCAGGCTTCCGTTTGAGTCGTGCTCTGTACTAGTTCAGTCAACAACATAGCATTCGACCTGAGGCTAAGCAATTTGACTGTGAAGCGCCATGATTGCAGCGGTTACGGCTCTTTGATACCTTCTAAGGCCAAGATGGGTTATTTCCTAGAATAGCCACAGTACTTAGGATTTAAGATGAGCAAAGATACCGACAAAGGGTGTGATTACAGTAGCAAAGATCGAGTGGCGAAACCGATTAGTCGGCGTTCAGTGTTTAAAATGGGTTTAGCGACAGGTATCGCCGTGCCAATGTCAGCCTTGGGGCAGTCTCCTAATCGTCTCAGGCCGCAGCCAGGGGATCAGTTGGTATTTGAGGAAGGGCCAAACCAGGATGCTTTGGTGCGTCCAGAGCTTCTTGATCTAGAGCAGCGGCCCCTGTCCGCTCTCGCTCGTGACCCTGCGACTGAGGTGCTGCGAGACGGCTCTAGGCTGAATCGCGTGATGATCACTCGAGTCGATCCTGAGAAGATGAGTGCGCGTTACCAATCGAATGCTGCCGAGGGTGTGATCGCCTATTCTGCAGTGTGTACGCACACCGGCTGCGATGTAATTAATTGGGATGAGGGGCGACTACGCATGGCATGTCCCTGTCACGAATCTCAGTTCGATATATACGATGGTGCTAAGGTGGTAGGTGGCCCAGCGCCTAGGCCGCTAGCGATGTTACCGCTTGAGGTGGTTGATGGCATCGTATTGGTTGCTGCAGGCTTTCGAGGTCGGGTTGGGTTTACGCAGCAATTTTAATACGCAAAAGTTTGGTGCCAATTCTGGCACGCTGTAGTTACAAGAAATACAAAGAAAAAACAGTCAGAGGTTCAAATAAAATGATTCGCTCCAGTATAGTCCTGTGTTGCTCCTTAGTATCCAGTGTCCTGTTTGCGCAGGCATTGCCGCCTTACAATCCTGTCACCGCAGAGCGCCTGCTAAATCCTGAGGAGAGCAACTGGTTGATGTATCGCGGTAGTTACGATTCTCATGGGTTCAGTACTTTAGATCAAATTGATACCGAGAATGTAGATGGCCTTGTCCCTGTTTGGAGTTTCTCCACGGGTCTACGAGAGGGGCACCAGGCGCCCCCCATCGTCAATGATGGCTATATGTATGTGACCACGCCTCAAAATCATATTCTCGCTATAAACGCGCGCACGGGCGATTTGATTTGGCGCTATGTGCGCTATCTGCCTGATGATCTGCAGCAGTTTCATCCGACCAACCGTGGCGTCGCTCTGTATGGCGATCGTGTATACATGGCGACGGTGGATGCCTATCTAGTTTCTCTCAATGCACTAACTGGTGAGCTAATTTGGGAAGTTGCCGTTGAAGATTATTATAACGGTTATTATATGACGATGGCTCCGCTGATAGCCGATGGCAAAGTTATGGTAGGAGTCTCCGGCGGAGAGCTTGGTATTCGCGGCTTCGTTGCTGCCTACGACGTGATGTCTGGCGAAGAGCAGTGGAAGACTTACACGATTCCAGCGCCCGGTGAGCCGGGCTCAGAATCTTGGCCGGGAGATACCTGGAAGACTGGTGGTGTACCAGTTTGGCTGACAGGCTCCTATGACCCTGACATGAATCTCGCTTATTGGGGTACCGGCAACGGAGGCCCTTGGATGGGCGATACACGACCAGGCGATAACCTTTACTCCTCTTCTGTAATTGCCTTGGATGTGACCACGGGCGAGCTCAAGAATCATCATCAATATCACTGGAATGACTCCTGGGATTGGGATGAAGTATCTGCACCTCTGTTAATCGATTTCGAGCGTGATGGTCGCAGTGTGAACGGTATGGTTCATGCCGGCCGCAACGGCTATCTTTGGTATCTCGAGCGCGAAGCTGACGCGATTAACTTTGTAGACGCGAATCCCTATGTGTATCAAGACGTCTTTACCAGTGTCGATCCGGTTACTGGACGGCCCGAGTATGATATGACGAAAAAGCCAGGCACCGGCTACGAGGCGAGCTTTTGTCCATCACTTTGGGGTGGCAAGGATTGGCCTCCTGCGGCATTCGATCCAGAATCGCGATTGATGTTCATTCCTGCGAATGACAATGTCTGTTCGACAATGGTTGGAGAAGAAGTTCAGTACAGTCCTGGTCGGTCTTATATGGGGCGCGGCACATCCGAGAATGGCGGATTTTTTGTGCGACCTGGCACTGATCATATTGGAGAGCTCCAGGCTTGGAATGTAGATACTGGTGAGCGCGCTTGGACGACCACATTCGAAAGTCAAAACTGGGGTCCAGTGCTGGCAACTGCGGGGGATCTCGTTTTCATGGGCGGAACTAATGACCGCTACTTTCGCGCCTTCGATTCTAGGACGGGCGAGATTCTTTGGGAGCAGCGTACAAATTCCGGCATAACAGGAGTGCCGGTTACCTACACGCTAGATGGCAAACAATATATCGCGGTCCAATCCGGTTGGGGAGTTGATGCGCAGCGCGAGCAGAACCTACTCAATATGGCTAAGGGTGAAAGCCACTATGTGCCACAGGGTGGTGTAATTTGGGTGTTTGCTTTGCCGGACTAATTTCCGCGTGGTTAGAAGGCTTAGATCAAAGTAATCCGCATCATACAAGAACAAGGAAAGGATAAAGCAGATGAACAACATAAATGCGATAGAGCATCTAGTCGAAAAATTCGAGCAGAAGAAAATGACGAGAAGAGAGTTGGTGGCATCTTTGCTCGTTGCTACAGCAGCGTCGGCAGCACCTTCAATTTCAGCGCAGACAGCCGCGCCTGTTGCCGTTGGCAGATCGATGAATCATGTTTCACTCTCTGTGAATGACGTGAACCGTTCGGCGGATTTCTATAATCGCGTGCTGGGTATGGATATCATCTCGCGTCCCGCCAACGGTGGTTTGAATATGGGTCTAGGCAGTGAGAGTTTTTTGGGATTGTATAACCTTCCAAATCCTGGAGGCATGCATCATATGTGTATTGGTGTGGATGACTACAATGCTGATGTTCTTGCGGAAAAGCTTCAGGATCACGGTATAGAGGCGGATGTTAACCGTGATGCAGCGAATCGAACCAGTGGGGGTGACCAGCTGTATTTTAGCGACCCGGATGGCATTCGCGTCCAATTAGCACAGCACGGTTATTTGGGATAGCACAGCATCAGGCTACTCCTGGCTTAGTTTTTAAAGCCGCTTGCTAGTAGTCTGGGGCCACTAACCATTTCTGGTCCGTGGCCAAGGGCGCGCTAAGCGTCATTAGAAAATCCTCCAGTTGAATTCTCTCTACCGGGCGTAAGCCTAGAGGCTTAGCTTCATTGTGACTAAGCATGGAGCTTGGCGCTTCGTTGTAGTGATCTACTACTTCGGTAAGAGTCGTCATCTGTCCGCCATGCATATAAGGCGCTGTTAGAGAGATGTTTCTAAGTGTTGGTGTCTTTAGTGCGCCAACTAAGTCGTTGGCATCACGTGCGAATCGCAGCTCTATGCATTGTGCGCTAGAGGCATCGCTAAACTCGCCTAGGCAATTGAAGGGATCTGCTTGCGAAATCCGAACTCCATCGTAGCGACCCATAGTCGGCATTCGACCACCTACTGCCAGCACACCTGTGTTATGAAACTCATGGTTGGTGAACAAAGGACCGTTGTGGCAAGTTACGCACTGTCCTTTGCCAATGAAAAGCTGAAGACCGTCCTGTTCAGAATTATTTAAGACCGTATCGTCAGCTGACTCGGCTAAGACCTGTGAGACATAGTCATCGAAGCGCGTGCGCCCCGGCATGATTTTTCGCTCATAGGCGGCGATTGCCTTGCCTAGATTAGCAAAGAATCGAGATATCTCCGTCTGGGTTTCGCTGTCGAGCGTGTCCCAATTTTCCTGCTGCTGAGCATCACCCTCTGGCATGCCAGATTCTGGTAATGTTGCCGGCAAAGAGAGCGTTCCGAATAAATTTTCATACATGTCGCGATAGACAGTATCGCTGGAAATAAGATGCAGTAGCTGCACTCTATCGGTTGCGTGTTCGTGTTTCGCTTCCAGTGGAGCGAGAGCCTGTGCCCACTGGCTATCTTTTCGCCCATCCCAATAGAACCAAGGACTGTAAGCGAGGCCAACTAAACTGGGAGTATGCATCGGTCCGATATCGACGCCTACGGCAAGGGCAAGTCCATCGGTAAACATGAGTTCTGGTTTATGGCAGGTCGCGCAGGCAACTTGTCCGTTGCTACTAAGCCGAGTATCGAAGTACAAACGATGGCCTAGCTCCGCTGCTACGGGATTGTCGGCTACTCGATTACTGGGGTCGGCGGGCAGCGCTGGAAGAGCATCTAACGATAGCGAGGTGATTAATCTGAGCTCTTCTTCGCTCCAATTCTGCACTCCTGGAATTGACAGGTAGTTCCAGCCAACTACGACTATCAGGGCGATGCTAGCAAGCAGTGGGAGTAGCAGATCCCTCATTGCAGGTCGAAATCGATAATAGCAGTATCGGTAACACCGTTGAGTTGAAGCTCAATCTGTAATTGCCAATGTCCCTGCATGTGAAATCTCACGCCCTCCAGCAAATAGTCGCCATTATCGAGTCGGCTCGTTACTTGCGGTTGGGTAGGAAGTCCGTGGTCGTGCTCAGGCATGCCGCCGTAAACGTTCAGCTCTTCTAGCTCTAGGACTTCGTCATCGCCATCTATGACTCGTACATGCCAACTGTGAATTTGGTTGATGCTAAGAGGCGTGAGTTCGCTATAGATCTCAATCTTCAGGCCTTTGTCCGTGCTACCACTGAGATCTGGAAGGCGTGCATCCGCTGCGTTAGCGGTACAAATGGCAAGCAGAAAGGATAGAGCAAATATTGTTTTCATAATGAATCGGTATCGAGCCTTACTTAGGGATGACAATAATACGGGAAAGTGAACTAAGAGAGTAGGCGGATGAGGCAAGATAGCTGCGTCAATTAATTAGCCCGTTCGTTGCAGGAGTGAGCCCGAAACCATTAGATAATACTATATAGAGATTAAAGATCATTACGGCAGTATGGATGCTGATTCGCTGCGTAAATGCAGGAAGCAAACTTATGATTACTAAAGCAAAGCTTATCCATGAGAGGTTTATACCAAGGATAATGACGTCTGCAATCTGTGCCGTTGCTAAAAATGCTGCTAGGCCGATAAAGATTGGTGCGCGTCGCGACATATAGTAGTCGCGAAGATCGAGATTCATGTCCGGGTCTATATCTGGCGTTATGGCGTAAGAAACCAGCACTATGAACAGAGTAGGGAATATCAAGAACCATACTTGGTATATGTAGATGAAATCTACTTCTCGATAAGGCCAAATTCCAACCCAATATTGAATCGCGTACAGCACGACGACCAGGGTCCAGCCTAGGTGCAGCCAGTCGATATGCGGCACGATGTGTGTGCGCAATAAGCGGCCCCAGCCAGCAAAGATCTCTGTCAGGGCTATCGCGATTACCACCGATGCCAGTGCCATTAGGAATTCGAATAGTGTCATTGGTCTTACTTTTGCGCTCTCTGAGCTAATGGATGCTTCTAGTCACTACGTCGTACAGCATAGTTTGGTTTGAGGGTATCTTAAACTAAAAAAGGGCAAGTCCTTACGGATTTGCCCTTTTAGCATCTTCAATCTAATTGGCGTTGCTAGCGACGGGCGCTAGCAAGGCGGCTTTAGATTTATACAGCGACGATTTCTTCAGCTTGTGGCCCTTTCTGGCCATCAGTCACTACGAACTCAACACGCTGACCTTCAGCTAGAGTCTTGTAACCTGCGCTTTGAATTGCACTGAAATGTGCAAATACGTCAGGGCCGCCTTCACGTTCGATGAAGCCGAAGCCTTTATTTTCGTTAAACCATTTCACTGTACCAGTAATTTTGTCAGACATTTTTGTTACCTAAATTTTAAATATAATAATCCTGCAAAGCAGGGGTCGTGCTAGAAATTCGGCGTACTTATAAACTTTATGACGAGGTGTTACTAGGAAGACATCGAAATGGGGAGAATAAATAGTTGCTTACTTTCAAGCTACGCGCAGTCTACAGGCAAACCTTTGCTTGTCAAGGGTTTTTCGGTCATTCAGTCATGGCGAAGCGGGGCTAGATAGGGGGCTAAATTGAGCCCTCATGGTAGTTCTTTTTGTGAAATCGTGGGGAGCAGATTGCTAGGAAGAGTAGGTCGTCTTCGCCGGTATTTTTTATACGCTGCCGCGTATTCTTAGGGACAATAACCACGTCACCGCTTGTGACCTTACAGGCTGGATTTGATCCTACCTCTACGCTGCCGGAACCTGACAGGATCACATAGCGTTCGGTAGTGTGCTCCAAGTAGTGCCACTTCGTTTGTTTGCCTTTCTCGACTCGTGCCTGTGCGATTGAAACTTCTTCATCGTCAGCGGAATTGGAGGTTTCGATTATGTGGCAGCCTTCCTCGAAATAGTACTCTTCCACGAAATTGTGTTTCTTAATCATAGTTGATCAATAGGCTGATGCAGCAATAGTTCAAAGTTTAAGGAAGCTTGAGACAAAAAGGAGGTATATACCCATTGCTGGAAGCAATAAGTGGATAAAGCTTGGGGATGTGCAAAAAACTAGGCTACCGACCGCGAAGGGTCGATAGCCTATACATATTGCTAATCTGGCAAATACTTAGAGAGGGACTACTTTGTTTGCACAAGGTCCTTTCTGACCTTGGCCAACTTCGTATTCTACTTCCTGACCATCATTTAGCGTTGCGAAACCGCCGTCACTCTTAATTTCTGAATAGTGAACAAACAAATCGTTGCCACCTTCTGCTGGAGTGATGAAACCGAAACCTTTGTCTGCATTAAACCACTTAACTGTACCTTTACTCATGTAGCCCTCGATATATAAATATATTGCTCTTTGACGTTCAAAATTGCGGAATTGGAATCTTTTTACGATTCTTCTTCTGCTCTGAGGCGAAATTTCGTTCTCTGTTATCTTTCTACTTTGACCCAGCATATTCATGCAAAGACGCGGCAGATTGATTCAGGCCCATTTCGCCATTTCAGACCTGAGCGTACAGTGTAGAGTCTTCTTAACTAAATTCATAGAGTATTTGCTCTTCCGGCCAGCTACTAAGGTGTTAGCTTGCTTTGCCATTCTGGGCAGTACAGGCCAGTTTTAGTGGGCTAAGGCTTGTCCTAGGCCGCAGCCGATGTTCCTCCCAGTGGCATCCAGGTTAGTGGCTAGTCTAGCGTTTGCAGCTATAGCGGTAATGTCCCAGATCGATACAGTTTGCTACAGGAGGTACGTTTTTCTTGCGACAAAAACCGCATAATTGACATTCTAATATGTATTCAACTAATTGATATATATAATATTTAATCGAATTATTTCAAGGAGAAATTGAGGCGCTTGATAGTGATGGCGGCGTCAGCGGTCTTGTTTACGATCTATCGAAGTTGTCTGTTTTTCCTAGATCTGAGCAAAGTTTGCTGTCTCTAGGGGGCTCCAATTTGGGAAGAGAAGCTGGCATTTTTTGGTCTAGGGGATTTCGAAATTGCGTATTTTGGCTCCAAATAAACCCAGTTTTGTGCTTGGAATTAGCCAAAAATAGTTAGTGATTTTTACCGAAAAAGTGATGTTTTCTGCATAGCTAGCGCATAAATTTGCTTTTCACGGGGTTTCTGGAACCGCCCTAACGGGGTTCCAGAGGTTGAATTACTGATTATTGGCGTGCCATCAGCCACCACTTTAGGGTGTTGGTTACCAATTCTGCCGCGTCTTGTTGCACGAAATGGCTCGCTCCAGGCGCGGTAACGATGGTTGTGTCGGCGTCGATCCAGTCCCAGGTGTTGTTCAGCCCGTCAGAGTGTAAAGCGGTGTCCTCGAGGCCATGAAACACCAATACCGGCATGTTCAGTCGCGGCGCACTTGGTGCTGCATTCGAGCCGTCGCCACGGGGATAATTCTGTTTGTAGTAGGCAAGCATGCCATCGAAATTAGAGCGCCCAAATGCCTCAACGTACTTTTCTCTTGCTGCTGGATCAGTCACCCAGCCCGAGAGAGTCTGAGGGTTCATGGGTTGGCCAAAGAAGATGTCTGGGTCGCTGGGTTTGCCAGCGATGAAGGTGCGCGCATAGCCGCTATTAGCCTGTTGCTCCGAGTTATCTGCTAACTCTCTTGCCATGCCATTGGGGTGAGGAAGGTTCAGTATGACCAGATTCTCGACCATCTCCGGCAGGGCGAAGGCAAATTGCCAGGAGACGATGCCGCCCCAGTCATGTCCTACGATATTTGCTTTTTCTTCGCCGAAGTGTCGAATTACGGCAGCGACGTCGCCAATTAGGTTCCTCATGGCGTAGCTGCTCTCAGCTTCCGGCTGGCCGCTTAAGTTGTAGCCGCGTTGATCAATGGCCACCACCTTAAAATTGTCTTTCAGTCCTTCCATCTGATGGCGCCAGCTGTACCAGAAGTCAGGAAAACCATGAATCATTACTACTAGAGGCCCTTCACCGACTGTGGCGTAGTGGATCTTCACGCCATTATTATCTGCGTAGCCGTGCTCGACTTCATCTAAAATATCGGCCTGTGCAGTGAGGAAAAATGTGCCGAAGAAGGCTAAGACTATAAGCTGTTTGAGGAGGCTGAGGATTCTTAGATATAGCATGAACTGCTCCTGGTTTTGCGTCGCATTGTGCGCAGATGGTCTGGAGTCCGCCAGATAGTGCTTCGTATCTGATGAAATAGGATCAATTGATTAAAGCAGATAATAGGCAAGAAGTTGAAGGATATTGTGTTGGCAACTTCCTTTGACGTCTGATTCGCAATGTTTCGAGAAAACTGACTCCCTTGCTAGGTATCTGTAAATGCATGTGAATGTTAGAATTGACGCAGAATTGAACAGGCAGCGAGTTGTTGTCTGCTTAAGTGAAATAGGGGAACAGGGAACATGATTAGAGTGAAATTGGCGAGTGCAATTCTGGGAGGCGCTATTGTTATGGCGCTTGGTCAGGTAACGATCGCGCAGGATTACGTGGCGCCTCGTACAAACTTTGGTGCGCCAGACCTACAGGGCACCTACAGTATTGCCACGGTAACGATGCTAGAGCGTGGTGAGCAGTTCAATGGGGAGCTTACCATTACAGTCGAAGAGGCCGCGCGAATTGGGCAGACTGGCGACAGCTATCTTGAAGATTTGACTGCTGCACCAACTGATGCCGAGCCCGATGTTGGAGGCTATAACACCTTTTGGATGGATCCGGGCGAGCGCATGGCCACGATAAACGGCGAAATTCGCACGTCTATTTTGGTTGAGCCCCAGAACGGTCGGCTGCCCTGGGCAGAGGGGGCGCAGCGGGCAATCTTTGGCGCGCGAGCACAAGGGCCTGGCCCCTTTGACGGGCCAGAGGCGCGTCCATTAGGAGAGCGTTGCTTGGTGGGTTTTGGTTCCTCCGGAGGGCCGCCTATGTTGCCGGTCCTCTATAACAATCACAGTCAAATCGTGCAAACTGAAGATTATGTAATGATCATGGCCGAGATGAATCATGACGCTCGTATTATTCGTATGCGCGGTGAAGAGCATTCAGAGATTCCGAAGTGGTTGGGAGATTCAATTGGCTACTACGAAGGGGATACTCTGGTGGTGGAAACAACGAACTATCACCCACAGCAGAGCTTTAGAGGTGCGTTACGTCACTTCTTCTACCTATCTGCAGATGCGGTGGTTACCGAGCGTTTTACCCGCGTAGCAGATGATACCCTCTTGTATCAATTTACTGTTGATGACCCGAAAGTCTATGCAACAGCATGGAAGGGAGAGCTTCCCATGAATGCCGTTGAAGACAAGATTTACGAATATGCCTGCCACGAGGGTAACTATGCGCTGCCTGGAATATTGGCGGGAGCTAGATTGGAAGAGAAAGAAGCGAACTAGCTGCTCACGTCCATCAAAAAAGCCGACTCTAGTGTCGGCTTTTTTGTGCCGCGAGTTGTTGATGCAGCGCATTAACCTAAGGCCATGCACATGTCATGATGGCCAAACTGTTAGGCGGTCGAATTATCTATTGGGGTGATGAGAGATGAAGAAAAAAATTACAGTTATTGGTGTCGGTCTTGTCAGCTTACTCTGCCTGAGTGTGAGTCTCGCGCAGACCGATGAGCATCAGCCTTTGCTGAGCATAAAAGAAATTATGAATGGCTTAATCACGCCGACCACTACAACTATATGGGGTGCCTACCAGTTAGAAACAGAAGCACAGTGGCAGGAAGTTAGAAACGCTGCGCTCTCAGTTATTGCCGCAGGCAATTTGCTGCAACTGGGCGGCGCGGGTGAAGGGGAGGCTGAAACGGCTAGAGAATCTGATTGGAAGAGTTATAACCAACAGATGATAGAGGCGGCGCGGCTTGTAATAGGTGCAGTTAATAATAAAGATGAAGAAGCCTTGTCTGCCGCTGGCAATGATGCGCTGTACCCGCCTTGTGAGTCCTGTCATCAACAATATCAGGCGCGATGAGTTGATCGACGTCCTTTCAAGGTAATGGGTTTTGGCTACACTAGAAATAAGCTGGGGATTCGCTCGAGGAACCAGTAGCTTGCAATGCCGCCTAGGCCATAGGCTAAACCTCGTTGTAGGCTAGGCCAGAGCTGCTTGAAGTACTTCGTAAAGATGAAGTGCAATGCAAGCAATGCGCAAATAAATGCGACCTGACCCACTTCCACGCCAAGATTGAAGAACAGCAATGCCAAGGGAATGTCGGCATCGCTCAGTCCGAGTTCGCCTAGCGCCCCCGCGAAACCAAAGCCATGTATCAATCCAAATGCGAAAGCTACTATCCACGGCTTATGATGCACCAATGTAATTTTGCCTTGTTGAGCCATTAGTATTTCCCGGGCGAGAAACACAATAGAAAGTGCTATCAAGACTTCTATGGGTGCGCTGGGTACAGGAAATATCCCCAGCACGGCGCAGGCGAGAGTGATGCTGTGGGCTATTGTAAATGCAGTTATGGTCTTCAGTAGTTTCCAGAACCCTTGCAGCAGTAGCAATAGTCCCAGTATGAAGAGCAAATGATCGGCTCCAAAGAGTATGTGCTCGCCACCCAATACTAGATAGCGGCTAGCTAAGTTACCTAACGAGGACGCGCCAGCCTTCATCTGTGCCATTGGCACCTCGATGATGCTGCCATCTCCAGGAAAGTATCCTGACACGTCGCTGCCGTCGGCCCAGCGAGTAATAAGGACCAACCCTTCTAGGGACCAGGGGAAGATCAGCACGTCATCTAAATTCAGTTCAGGCTCGCATTGGAAACGGTAGCTGAACCTGCCCGGTGGTAGTCCGGTGCAGCGTTCCGGAAGAATGCGTTCTATATTAAATAAGGGAGGAACTTGTTGGTCGACGATGGATAACTGATATTGGTTCTCCTCGACCTCGTCTAGAAAAACACGGGCGACGCCGGTGACATCGATGTCATGAGCCATCGCGGCAGGAGCCGCTATTATGCTCGTGAGGAATAACGCGTAGCTGATGCTCAAGCAGGGGTGAATTAGTTTTAGAATGAAGCTGCCCATGATCAGCTAGTCAGGCTCATTATTGTTAATCACAATTGTGTATTCATTCCAGAGTTTGTCAACCTCCTGCTGCAGGCGAGTCTCTTCTTCGGCGGCGATCCATTCCAGCCTGACTAGGTCGGCTATCTGTGCCAGTGGGGGAATGCCTGAAGGAGTGCGCTCTACTACGCGCAGCCAGTGCTGTCCGCGGTTGCTGATAAAAGGGCCTTTCCACTGATCGAGGTCGGCGGCTAGGATTTGATCGGCGAATTCCTGATCGAATATATTGGCTAGATCAACACTATTAACATTCGGCAAGGGGGCGACGGTGCCTTCGGACATTAAGAGCAATGTTTCGGCGTTAGCATTCTGCCGTAGAGAGTCGATTATCGAATCCTCGAGTGAATCTCTGGAATCAAAAACTAGCTCATCGAGAGTTAGCGAGGCAGGGGTCTCGAACTGGCTGCTATTCGCATCGTAATATTTTTGCAGCTCATCATCGCTAGGTTGGATGATATTGCCGCTAAGGACGTGGCGCATTTTCTGGGCGAGGATGTCGTGGATGCGCTCGTCATTATCCAGCTCCATGGATAGGGCTTCACGCACCAAAATTTGTTCCTCTATATAGAAGGCAGTAACTAACTCCCGTTGTTCTGTGCTGAGTTCCTCTCCACGAGATAATTCCTGCATAAAAATACGTGCGTTGATTTCTCGCTGATCGATCTCCAGAAGGTTCTCATTTCCCGACTGAGTGATTGCGTAGAGGGCGAAGATAATCAGGGCAATGATAAAAAAGTGTACCGTGGGTTCTCGTATCAATTTTTGGGCCAGTGGTGTGTTCATCGACTTTGATTCTTTTTTATAATTATGGACTAGGTATCTTTTAGTGAGAGCCATCGTCGCGCAGCAGGGGTCGAGATTTTCGCGCTTGCTTCGATGCTTTTAACTATCTAATGTCCTACGCAGCAGAGAGTAATTTCAGTCTTCCATGGATGCAAGCCTTTGTGATCGCAGCGCTAAGCGATCTTGCAAATATTGCATAGTTGCGGTTCCATGGGCCTCCATTAGGCAACAAATAATAGTAGTAATAGACAATAACAGAATAAGGATGAATCAATGGGGAAGCGATTGCAGAGCCTGCTGCTGACAGCATGTTTACTTATTTTCGCACTTCTTGCGCAAGTGGCGTCTGGGCAGGCGCCTACCGTTGTGCGCTTGGCAGATGGGCCGATCATCGTTCCGGCTATGGACGCGCGCATGGGCAGCAATATACAGGGCCCTTCGCTGATACGCGTCCCAGATTGGATAGAAAATCCCTTGGGCCGCTACTATCTCTACTTTGCAGACCATCGAGGCAGCTATATTAGATTAGCCTATGCAGATGCTATTACCGGGCCCTGGCAAATGCATGAGTCAGGTTCTCTGAAACTGGAAGACTCATACTTTCCCACGACCTGCCCACCCTGTGCGTTGGCTCCCGGCACCAGTGCTGCCCTGTATGCGCACATCGCTTCACCGGATGTCCACGTTGATGAGGATAGGCAACAGATAGTCATGTATATCCATGGGCGCGGAGCGGGACAGCAAATGACTCGACTAGCCGTGTCTAGCGATGGTATTGATTTTGAGGGTGCTCCGGAGGTGTTAGGCCGACCTTATTTTCGGGTCATTGAACACGGCGATTATCACTATGCGCTGTCCATGCCTGGTTATATGTATCGATCGCGAGATGGCCGCAGTGATTTTCAGGAAGGGCCACGCTTCTTCAATGACAATATGCGACACAACGCTTTGTTGATTCGCGACAATAAGCTCCATGTATTCTGGACGCAGGCAGGCCATGCGCCGGAAAGAATATTCCTCTCATTGATCGACATGAGCGGCGACTGGATGCAGTGGCAGGAATCGGAAGCAATAGAAGTGCTCAGGCCGGAAACCGAATGGGAGGGGGCTGAGTTGGAGGTGGCGCCGTCTAGGCGCGGGCATATCGATGAGCGTGTGAATCAGCTTAGAGATCCTGCGATCTTCGAGGAAGATGGTAGGATTTACCTGCTGTATTCAATTGCAGGCGAGCATGGGCTCGCGATAGCAGAGATATTTCTCGAATAGGACTGACATGGAACGACTCTCTGATGTGTTTCTAGATTCCTGCCGGCGCGAAGATGGACGTATTCTCCGTGGTGAGGATATGAGCCGTATCGAAACATTTGTTGATGCGGCCTTTGCTTTTGCGTTTACCATGCTGGTGATCAGTATCGATGAAATACCGAGTACGGTGCCAGAATTACTCAGCCTCTCTCAGGACATACCCGCCTTCCTGATTAGCGCAACCATAATTGGTTCTGTCTGGGTTGCTCATACTGTTTGGAGTAGGACCTTTGGCTTGCAAGACCGTGTCACACTCTATTTGAGTCTGGGCTTGGTGATGTTGGTGTTGATATTCGTTTATCCAATAAAGCTGATGGTACAGCTCAGTATCTCGTTTTTATCCGGCGGGTCTTTGCAGCAAAATTTGGAGATAATGGAGCTGGCTGACGTTATAAACCTCATGATTTATTTCGGCTTGGGGCTAATGGTGCTCTGTTTTATCCTAATCGCCCTGTATCAGAACTCGCTTAGGCAGCACCAGCAATTAGTATTGAGCGAGTATGAGGTCGTGTTCTGTAAACTAGCCTGTTTAACTTGGGCTGTGGTGGCTGCGACAGCGCTAGTCTCTACCGTGGCCGCACCGATGTTGGGAGACTCCATACAATGGTCGGGTCTCGTCTACTTTTCACTTCCGCTGACGATACCAGTGGCGCGTCATTTGTATCGGAAAAGTGTCGGTGCAGATGATCTGCAGCAAGTGCGCTAAATCTAAGTAAAGCTCCCGTCTGAATCTATACAAGTTGCTCCGCTCTCTGTATAATCCCCGTTTTGTAGAAGGTGGTAATCAAATGTTACGTATCGCTGAAGAGGCTTTAACGTTCGATGATGTTCTACTCCTGCCTGCCCACTCCATTGTTCTTCCCAAAACTGTTGCACTAACTACCCAGTTGACGCGATCGATCGCGCTCAATATTCCTCTCATATCATCCGCGATGGACACGGTTACCGAGTCCCGTCTAGCGATTGCTATGGCTCAAGAGGGTGGTCTGGGTGTGCTGCACAAGAGCATGAGTGTAGAAAATCAGGCAAGAGAAGTTCGTTTAGTAAAGAAATATGAAAGTGGTGTGGTGAAGGATCCTATTACGATCTCATCCGATGCCTCAATTAGAGACCTTGTTGCTCTTATGAAAGAGTACGATATCTCTGGCATGCCGGTATTAGACGCTTCGGGTCTTGCGGGTATCGTGACTAGTCGCGACGTGCGCTTCGAGGCTAATCTCGACGCCAAGGTTTCTAGCATCATGACGGCCAAGGATTCACTCGTAGTTGTAAAAGAAGACTTCGAGCTAGACGATGTAAAGGAACTGTTGCATCGGCACCGTATCGAGAAAATTCTAGTTGTCGATAATGACTTCGCTCTCAAGGGTCTAATCACGCTTAAAGATATTCGAAAGTCCGAAGACTATCCCAATGCCTGTAAAGACGAACAAGGCAGACTGCGCGTAGCAGCAGCCATAGGTACCGGCCCCGATTCGGCCGATCGCATCGATGCGATAGTCGAAGCTGGCGTCGATGTTGTTATTGTCGATACTGCTCACGGTCACTCGCAATTTGTGCTGGATCAGGTGAAATACGTAAAGGACAAATACCCAAATGTTTCTGTGATCGGTGGCAATATCGCCACGGCAGACGCGGCTAAGGATTTGGCTAAAGCTGGTGCCGACGCTGTTAAAGTGGGTATCGGTCCCGGGTCCATCTGCACCACACGCATTGTAACGGGCGTTGGCGTTCCGCAGATTTCTGCAGTGGCGAACGTTGTCGAGGCATTGAAGGGTACGGATGTCTGCGTGATATCCGATGGCGGTATTCGCTACTCTGGTGATATCGCGAAGGTGATAGCAGCAGGTGCACATGTCGTGATGATCGGCAGTCTACTTGCCGGTTCAGAAGAGGCGCCAGGTGAAGTTGAGCTTTATCAGGGTAGAAGCTACAAGGCTTACCGCGGAATGGGCTCTTTAGGTGCCATGTCGCACTCTCAAGGTTCTAGCGATCGATATTTTCAGGATGTGGACTCCGGCACGGAAAAATTAGTTCCCGAAGGAATTGAAGGGCGAGTGCCTTATAAAGGCACAATGTCGGCGATCGTACACCAGTTAATGGGCGGATTACGTTCGAGTATGGGCTATACCGGTTCTGCGAATATTGAAGAGATGCGTACTAAGACGCAGTTCGTGAAAATCACAGCGTCAGGTATGAGTGAGTCCCACGTTCACGACGTAAGTATTACCAAAGAGGCTCCTAACTACCGCGTAAGTTAGCGTAGCAACGCTTCTAGCTAGTTATTAGTTAGAACGGATAAACCCTTGAGGCCCAGATGCTTCGTTAAAAGGCCTGCCCAAAGCAGTCACTTACCTTTTGTAAGCTCCTGAATTGGGCAGGCCTTTTGCCTCGCCTCCGGGCCTCAATGATTCATCCTCAGGTTTTTTGGTTCTGAGTTAAATTCTAAGTGCAGACTAATTTTTGAGAATCATATTTCATGACAACAGCTAATATTCATAGCCAGAAAATTCTTATTCTGGATTTCGGTTCCCAGTACACTCAGCTGATTGCACGACGCGTTCGTGAGTTGGGTGTGTATTGTGAAATTTGGGATTATGCGGTCGATGAAGAATTGTTCCGGGAGTTTAATCCCCAGGGCGTAATTTTTTCTGGCAGCCCCGAGTCGGCTAATCACGATGACTCGCCACGTCCACCTGAATTTATTTACGATACAGGCAAGCCGATACTGGGTATCTGCTATGGCATGCAAACTATGGCAGAGCACTTCTCAGGTAAAGTTGAAGCCTCCAGCAAGTCTGAGTTTGGTTTCGCGCAGGTCGATGTAACCGCGAAGAATAAACTGTTTGATGGTATTGAGGATCGAATCAATGAGAAAGCTGCGCCTCAGTTAGATGTGTGGATGAGTCATGGCGACAAGGTCACTGAAGTACCGCCAGGGTTTTCACTAATAGCAGAGACTGAAAGCGCTCCGATTGCCGCGATGTGTGATGAGTCTCGGGATTTCTACGGTATTCAGTTTCATCCCGAAGTAACACATACCGTTCAAGGCCAACGTATTCTCGAGCGATTCTGTCATGGCATTTGCGGTTGCGAGTCACTGTGGACATCTGCAAATATCATTGAGGACGCAATCGCAACAGTGCGCGCTAAGGTTGGTACAGATAAGGTGTTGCTAGGATTGTCTGGCGGCGTGGATTCATCTGTTGTTGCCGCACTTTTACACAAGGCGATCGGCGACCAACTGACCTGTGTGTTTGTTGATAACGGCTTGCTCAGATTAAACGAGGGCGATCAGGTCATGTCTATGTTCGCCAAGAATATGGGCGTTCGCGTAATCCGCGCCGATGCGGAAGAGCGTTTCCTAAGCAGGCTTGCGGGTATCGATGAGCCTGAACAGAAACGAAAGATTATTGGCAACACCTTCATCGATGTCTTCGATGAAGAGGCGACCAAGCTTAAAGATGTGAATTGGTTAGCTCAGGGTACGATCTATCCCGATGTAATTGAATCAGCCGGATCGAAAACCGGTAAGGCACACGTGATCAAGTCTCATCACAACGTCGGTGGACTGCCAGATGATATGAAGATGGAGCTAGTCGAGCCACTACGAGAATTATTCAAAGACGAAGTGCGTAAGATCGGCTTAGAACTAGGCCTGCCTTATGACATGGTCTACCGTCATCCATTCCCAGGTCCTGGGCTAGGCGTGCGTGTTTTGGGTGAAGTGAAGAAAGAATATTGCGATATCTTGCGTCAGGCAGATGCGATCTTCATGGAGGAATTGCACCGAGCTGATGTTTATAACAAGGTTAGCCAGGCCTTCGCGGTTTTCTTGCCAGTGAAGTCGGTCGGTGTCGTTGGCGATGCGCGGCGCTATTCCTATGTGATTACCCTGCGTGCTGTAGAGACCATTGATTTCATGACGGCACGCTGGGCACGACTCGACCCCGAATTACTGGAACGTTTGTCGAACCGCATTATGAATGAGATCGCCGATGTGTCTCGAGTTGCCTATGACATATCAAGCAAGCCCCCTGCAACGATTGAGTGGGAATGATGGAAATCGAAACAGAAAGACTCACTCTGAGAAAAATAGGGAATTAAACAGGAAATGCTATGGAAGCGTTAGGGATAATGGGATTCATTTTTGGTTTGGCGGCACTTGGAAAAGTTCTATTGCTTGAAAAACAGCTGAAAGAAAATGGAGTTTTACAGAAGGATGACAAAGAAGAGTAAGTCACACGTTGTGTAACAATAGAATGGAAGTGAAATATAGTAAATCGCCCATTTAGAGACATTAATAAATCTTAAAAAATTTGAAATGAGTGCTAAACAAAAAAAATGTATGTCTCAGTTACAGGAATAAAACCAAAAGGTTTGATTGGCTGGATACGATTTTGGGCATTAACAATTCCAGCGTCTAAGAATGCTCAGAAAGCTGAAGGTATTTTGCTTTGTGAATTCAGTTCACGTAATCATTTCCAACATACGCTAACTGTATGGAAGTCAAAAAAACCAATGTTAGCTTACGTATCATCTCCAGCACATTTAAGAGCAATGAAAAGTATTTCAAAGATTGGTAGTGGAAAAGTATATGGTTATGAGACCGATGCTATGCCAAGTTGGCAAGAAGCATTGGTTGAATGGGATATAAATGGGCGAGAGCATTAAGGCTTGTTGCAAAGTAGTCGGAAAATATTTTTTGTTTAGAATAAACACGCTAAAAGTAAAAATTTGCTGAATGGTAGTGACTAGGCGTTCGTGAGTTATTGAAATCACGCGACAGAAAGTTGCTTCCGAGAGAATGAAAATGGCACTGACTATTGAACAAGCTATGGAGCAGGGTTCAGCCAGACATAGTGAAGGTAATCTTCAGGAAGCTGAACGACTTTACCGAGCAATTCTACAAGTTCAGCCCGGCCATCCGGGCGCTAATCATAACCTGGGATTAATAGCGGTCTCCGCAAATGCGGTTGAGGCTGCCTTGCCAATGTTTACGACCGCTCTCGAAATAAATCCTGGTGTCGAGCAGTTCTGGCTCAGCTATATTGATGCTCTTATCAGGTTGGGCCTGCTTGACTCGGCTAAAGCAGTTCTTGAGAAAATTAAAAATCTTGGCTTTGGCGCAGAAAAGCTGGAGCCTCTGAATCGAAAATTGGCATCAGCAACAAATAAAGCTCCGTCATCAGCAGCGGCGGACGCAGAAGTCTATAGAACTCTTGGGGTTGCGCTGAAAGAGTTGGGTAGATTTGATGAGGCGGAGGCAAGCTATAGGAAAGCGATTAAGTTGAAGCCCGATTATGTCGAAGCTCACTTTAATCTTGGTAACACGCTCAAAAAGTTAAACAAGTTGCTCGAAGCAGAAGAAAGCTACAGCCGCGCGATCGATTTGCAGCCTGATTTTGTGCCTGCATTAATGAATAGGTGGGAATTGCTCTTTAATAGAGGGGAGTTCGAAACCGCCCTGAAAGATGCAGAAAGTTGCAATATCCAAATTGCAAGACTACGTGCCCTAGAGTCTCTCTATGCGCTGGGGCGAAATGAAGAAATCTTTAAAAGAATTGCAGATCAATCTGGGTCAGATGATGAGAATTTACATGTTGCGGCGTTTGCAGCTTTTATTGCTGCCGTAGAGAAGAAAGATAGCGCCCATGGTTTCTGCAACAATCCCTTAGACTTTATCCATATCTCTAATATTTCTGCGCATCATGAAAGCCCAGAATCTTTCATAGCGGATGTAATCGAGGAGTTGAGAGATATAAGAACTGAGTGGGAGCCAGAGAAAAAATCCACCCACAAGGGATTCCAAACACCTCCTGAGATCAATTTGCTAGCAACCCCGTCGGGTAACATGGCGCAACTCAAGTCTATTATTATCGCCGAGTTGGATAAGTACTATGAAAAGTTTCAGAATGAGATCTGCTCTTACATTCAGAAATGGCCTAAACAGAAGGATTTGTATGGCTGGCACGTCATTCTAAAGCAACAAGGACATCAAACACCTCATATTCATGTTACGGGCTGGTTGAGTGGTGTCGTTTATCTGCAGGTTGTTCCGTCTCTGAATAAAAACGAAGGTGCAATAGAGTTTGGTTTGAATTCGCCTAACTATACGGCCGATGGATTGCCTGCAATAGTGCATCAGCCGATGGTGGGAGATATCGTCTTCTTTCCTTCGTCCCTCCATCATAGAACTATTCCTTTTTCCACGGATACGGATAGGATTGTGGTGGCGTTCGATTTATCGCCAGACTCGGTCAGCAACTGAGCAAGGAGGGTATTTCCATACAGTCAGAATCCCAAAACCCTAGCCGAGAACAAGTGCAATCTGTCATCGGGCTCTATTCGCAAGGAAACCTGCAACAAGTCTTAGTGCAGGTTGATCAGTTGTTGCAGAGTTACCCGAATTCCAGTTTTCTTTACAATATCTTGGGAGCAGCCCAGGCCGGGCTTGGGCAATTTGATGCGGCGATAGACAGCTATAATCAGGCGCTCAAGATAGAACCTGGCGACGCCAAGACCCATTTCAATCTAGGGATTGCCTTGAGTGAGAAGGGCGACTTAGCAGCGGCCATAGATAGCTATAAAAAGGCGGTCAGCATCGAACCGCACTACGCTGTTGCCTATAACAATATGGGGAACGCTCTTAAGGATGAGGGCGACCTTGTGCAAGCAATTGCTTGCTATAGGCAGGCTATCAATGTCGCTCCAGACTTTGTTGAGGTTTATAGCAATCTGGGGAATGCCCTGAGGGATAACGGCGACTTAGAGCTCGCTATAAACCACTATCGGCAAGCCCTGCAGATTAAGCCTGACTATGCCGAGGCTTATAATAATATGGGAACAGCCTTGAAAGACAGAGGTGACCTAGAGCAGGCTCGAAACAGCTATTCGCAAGCTCTGAGAATTAACCCAGCTTACACCGAAGCGGCATGGAATATGGTGGGCAGTGCTGCCAATATTGATGATGCCGAAAACTGGGTGGAAAGATGTTTGGCGACGGACTCAAACTACTTGAAGGCAATGATTCAGCTCTGCGTAATAAGGTACTTTAGAGGCGATAGCAAAGGCTTCGATGACTTGATGAAGTCCGCAGTTAAAGATCATCCTACTATGCGTTCTATGGAGTGGGTGACTACATTGCCTAAACTGCCTGAGTTGTACTTCAATAGATGGGCTTTTTTTGACAGTGTTGTTGAGCGCAGTGATCAGAGTAGGCCATTCTATGAGTTCGGAGTGTTCAGGGGTGAGGCATTTAAATATCTTATTACAACTTTTAAGAACGGCTTCGGTTTTGATACTTTCGAAGGCCTTCCTGAGGACTGGCATGAAGAGAAGGCCGGTTCGTATTCAAGTGGGGGAAGTATTCCAGAGATCGCGGGAGGAGAGTTTATTGCTGGAAAGTTCGAGGATACCCTCCCGAGTTTTTTCTCGAAGCCTAGGTCAGTCGCCTCGATAATTAATTTTGATGCAGACTTATATTCTTCAACTATTTGTGCCCTCAATAATGCGAAGTCAGTTATCGATTCCCGCACAATACTGATCTTTGATGAATTTATAGTAAATGAAAATTGGGAGCAGGATGAATACAAGGCACTTAATGAATTTTGCACGCTTAATAATTACGCCTTTGAAGTGTTGGCGGTCTCATTCTTCACTAAACAAGCAGCGGTTAAGCTAGTTGCCATTTGAGGTCGCTGCAGATCATTTTCTATTTGGCTTGCAAGAGTGCCCAAAAAAACCGCGAGCTAGTAACTCCCTCCACTTAATAGTGTGTAGTTTTCACAGTTGAAGCCATGAAATTATTCTCAGTAAAAAGCATACCCAATGTACCTTGGAGCTCCGCTCGCGCGCTGAACTTTCGGCCGCGTATTCTAACGCTCTTTTTCTTGTGTATTGGATTAACAATATTCGGCTTAGGAGAGGCATTGTTAATCGCCGCTGGAGCTGGAAATAGCCCATGGACTGTTTTGTCTCAGGGCTTTTCCGAAATCAGCGACTGGAGCATAGGCGTTACCACTTTCTTGACGAGCCTAGCAGTCTTGGTTCTATGGATTCCTTTGCGGCAGAAGCCGGGTATCGGCACCATACTTAACGCAGTAATTATCTCTATAGCGATTGAGATTTCCCTGCCGTATCTGCCGCAGCCTGATAGTTATTTCTTGCAGGTCCTGCAAACAATTTTTGGTATTTTCCTTGTTGGTTTCGGAAGTGGGCTCTACCTAATAGCGAATTTAGGCCCCGGCCCAAGAGACGGCCTTATGACAGGATTGCAACGGGTCACCGATCTTCCCGTGGCAAGAGTGCGCACCGCAATAGAAATAACCGTGGTGATATTCGGCTGGCTACTAGGTGGAACAGTAGGTCTAGGAACTTTGATGTTTGCCTTCGGGATTGGTCCTGCTGTCTCTATGGGGCTTTATCTGGTCAATTATTTCTCAACGAGGTCGATTTAACTGAGTTATGACAGCAGAATTAGATACTGATCTCGTCAATCACGAGCGCTGGATGCGCGAAGCGCTCTCGCTTGCGGAGCAAGCGGCTGCAGTCGGTGAGGTGCCCGTGGGCGCAATCGTGGTGCGCGGTGGAGAGATTATAGGAAGAGGTTTCAATCAGCCGATCCGGACCTGCGACGCAACTGCCCATGCTGAGATTGTTGCCATAAGAAGCGCATCACAAATTAGCAATAATTACCGTCTGCCGGGTACGACTCTGTATGCTACGATCGAACCCTGCACGATGTGCTTGGGCGCGATGATTCATGCCCGTGTAGAAAAGCTCGTTTTTGGTGCAAAAGAACCGCGCGCCGGAGCCATAGTGAGCCAGGCTTCGTTGAATGATGCGGGCCATTTTAACCATCGTTTGGCGTTTATTGAGGGGGTGCTAGCGGAAGAATGTTCTACGCTATTACAAAACTTCTTCAGAAGTCGGCGAAAAGCTAACTAGCTTGCCAAACTCGGGATGAACTTGTATAAGAATTCCCTCGTCTACATTAAGGGCAGAGTAATTTTCATGACCACCGCTACAAAACTGCACAAGACATTACTGTTCTCGACGTTGCTACTGACCTTGGCGGCGTGTGCTGCGCCACCTCCCTATAAAGCTTATTTTGGTGAGCCTATACAAGATATGCGTTTGTCGACCATGGTCGGTGCAAACTTCGCTCGTACGGACTTATTGAATCGCTATATTGACACTATTCGCTTTATCGAGGTTGATGAAATACCTATAACAAATAGCGATCAACATCGCTCAATTCAAATTACACCAGGATTTCATGATATTAAGGTCTACTTCTCATGGGATTTAGGTAGCCTGCGTGGCTTAGCGCCGGCGATGGTCGACTATTCAAAAACTCGAGAAAATATCAGTCGGACGCTGCGCTTCAATGCACGGGCGGGCGAAACATATTCGGTTAAGGCAAAACCCATATTCAATAACAGGCGTCACGATATAACGACTCTGTCTCATGTGAATTTCTGGGTGGAGGATGAGGACGGTATCGAGGTCGTTTCTCGAGAAGCAGGGCGCTATAAACCCGAGTCATGATCGAGTGGCTTAACTCCCGCAATAAATCGTTTAAATTCCAGCACATTTTTCTGAATTCACTAGCCAAATCTATTATCATTGCCGCTCCATAAATTAGCGTTTTAGCCTCACCTATTCACGCCACAAATTGGGATACAATCGATGCAGGTCATGTCTGGAGCGGCAGCTCTTTCTGCTTTTAAATCGTCCAAATTATTACTCAGCCTTCAGGCCAAACTCCCCCAGGTAAAAGCGTTTAGCGCGCAGTTTGTTCATTTCCTAGATTGCACTGAACAATTGAGCAAGCCCGATCTAAAAGTGGTTCGGGCGCTGCTGCATTATGGCGCCGAATTTAATTCAATCAGTCTTGCAGGGGATTCCTCTTTACTGCTGACACGAGTGGTAGTGCCAAGGCCAGGTACGATTTCCCCTTGGTCCAGCAAGGCTAGCGATATCTTGCATAACTGCGGCCTGTCCATGGTGGACAGAGTTGAACGCGGTACCTTGTTTGCTGTTTCCCTTGAGAAACCCCTTAGTGCCGATGAGTTGGCAGTACTTGATGACATGCTTCATGACCGCATGACTCAGGCAATATTAGAGGGTGTTGAACAGGCAAGTTGTCTGTTTCGTCACGCCGAGCCGCAGCCGGTGGCCTCTGTCGATGTGTTGGGAAATGGAAGAGCAGCGCTAAGCGATGCAAATAGTGCATTGGGTTTGGCGCTCGCCGAAGACGAGATCGATTATTTGCTTCAGCAGTTTACCGATCTAGGCCGTAATCCTAACGACGTAGAACTGATGATGTTTGCCCAGGCTAACTCCGAGCACTGTCGGCACAAGATCTTCAATGCCGACTGGACTATCGATGGCAAGCAACAACAGCATTCTTTGTTCGGCATGATTCGCAATACTCATAAACAATCGCCCGAGGGCGTACTGTCTGCCTATTCTGACAATGCAGCAGTAATGAAGGGGCATGATAGCGCGCGCTTCTTTCCAAATCCTGATTCCAAGCAGTATGGCTTCATCGCAGAGCCCGTGCATATCTTAATGAAGGTGGAAACACACAATCATCCTACGGCGATAGCACCATTCCCTGGCGCATCGACTGGCTCCGGTGGTGAGATTCGTGATGAGGGAGCTACCGGTACCGGATCCAAACCGAAGGCAGGTCTATCGGGTTTTAGTGTCTCCAATTTAAAGATTCCAGGGTTTACACAGCCCTGGGAAGAAAATTTAGGTAAGCCCGCCCATATTGCCTCGGCCCTGGACATCATGTTGGAAGGACCAATAGGTGGAGCATCATTTAACAATGAATATGGTCGTCCTGCGCTGTGTGGATATTTTCGCAGTTTCGAGCAGAGTGTAGTGAATGAGGCTGGCGAGAATGAGGTGCGGGGATATCACAAGCCCATCATGATCGCAGGCGGAATAGGTAATATCCGCGAACCCCATGTGCTGAAGAGTGGAATATCTGTGGGCTCCCAGTTAATCGTGCTTGGCGGGCCTGCCATGCTGATTGGTCTTGGCGGTGGAGCAGCTTCTTCGATGGCTTCAGGTTCGGGAAATGAGGATCTAGACTTTGCATCTGTGCAGCGCGAGAACGCGGAGATGGAAAGGCGCTGCCAGGAAGTGATTGACCAGTGCTGGCAGCTGGGTGACGACAACCCCATAGCATTTATCCACGACGTGGGCGCCGGAGGCCTTTCCAATGCCCTGCCAGAGCTCGTCAAAGATGGAGGTCGCGGCGGGGTATTCAAACTGCGTGATATCCCTAATGCAGAAAGTCAGATGTCTCCCTTGGAGATCTGGTGCAACGAGGCACAAGAGCGCTATGTGCTAGCGGTCAATCCAGAGCATCTGTCTCGGTTCAATGCCATCTGTGAGCGCGAACGTTGCCCTTTCGCAGTCGTCGGTGAAACTATTGAAGAAGAGCATATCCGTCTCGATGACTCTCATTTTTCCAATAGCCCAATCGATCTGCCAATGGAGCTCCTCTTTGGTAAGCCGCCGAAGATGCATCGTGATGTAAAGTCTGGGCAGCTCCCCAAGACAGCATTCGAGACTAACGATCTGGATTTGGGCGAATCCATAGCAAGGGTGTTATCTCTGCCTGCGGTGGCAAGTAAGAATTTTTTAATTACGATAGGTGACCGCACAATTACCGGGCTAGTTCATCGCGATCAGATGGTAGGTCCTTGGCAGGTTCCAGTAGCTGACGCTGCAGTAACGGCTACTGCTTATTGCCATTACATGGGCGAGGCTATGGCGATGGGCGAGCGTACGCCTCTGGCGTTATTCGATGCGGCGGCATCTGGTCGCATGGCGATCGCGGAATCCGTTACCAATATTGCAAGCGCCTCGATCGAGAAGCTGGGCGATATTAAATTATCGGCAAACTGGATGGTAGCTGCGGGTCACGGCAGCGAGGATCAGAAGTTATTTGAAACAGTAAGCGCTGTAGCGATGGACTTATGTCCGCAGCTCGGTATCTGCATACCGGTAGGGAAGGACTCGATGTCCATGCGTACCGTATGGAATGAAGAGGGTAATGAGAAAAGTAACACCGCACCGTTGTCACTTATCGTTTCGGCTTTTGCGCCTGTAGATGACATCCGTAAGACCCTCACTCCTCAGTTACAGACAGATCAGGGGCAAACTAGCCTGCTGTTAATTGATTTGGGGAGAGGCAAGAATCGACTTGCCGGATCGGCATTGGGGCAAGTCTATAGTCGCATGCAGGGAACAGCTCCCGACTTGGATGATCCTTCCGACTTGATTGGCTTGTTCAACTTTATTAGCGATTGTCGTAGCGAGGATTTGTTATTAGCCTATCACGATCGATCTGATGGTGGCCTATTCACAACTCTTGCAGAGATGGCATTCGCTGGTCACTGCGGCCTTGACGTCCAGCTGCAGTCTCTAGCGACAGAGGATACTCTGCTTGCTGCCTTATTCAATGAAGAGCTGGGAGCGGTAGTCCAGGTTAGAAATAAACAGTTAACAGCTGTTATGAAATATGCAGACAAGAATGGTTTGGCTGACTGTGTGCATGAGATAGCTCAGCTGAACCAGAAGGGCAATTTAAGTATCGCATTCCGCGAGAACATTCTATTTGCTCAGAGCAGGATAGAGTTGCAACGTCAGTGGGCGGCGACCAGCTATCACATGCAGAGCATGCGCGATAATTCGATTTGCGCGAGCGAAGAATACGATCAATTACTCGATGCCGAAGATCCGGGTATTTCTATCGCGCTCAGCTTCGATTTGAATGAAGACATTACAGCGCCTTACATCAATGTTGATGCGAAGCCGCGTGTTGCCGTGCTCAGAGAGCAAGGTGTTAACGGGCAGATAGAGATGGGGGCAGTATTCGATCGAGCAGGTTTCGAAGCCATTGATGTACATATGACGGACTTAATCAGCGGAAGAGTGAGTCTCGATCAGTTTAATGCGCTAGTTGCCTGTGGCGGATTCTCTTACGGTGATGTGCTCGGTGCCGGTGGAGGTTGGGCGAAATCTATACTCTTTAATCCAGAGCTGCGCGCTCAGTTTGAAGCCTATTTCACCAATCCAGATACTCTAAGCTTAGGGGTCTGTAATGGCTGTCAGATGATTTCTCTGTTGCATGAGCTAATACCTGGCGCGGATCATTGGCCACGTTTTGTGCGTAATCGTTCGGAGCAGTTCGAAGGTCGATTCAGTTTGGTGCGAGTGGAGTCGAATAACTCAGCCTTTCTACAAGGCATGGAAGGCTCCCGCTTTCCTCTGGCTGTAGCTCACGGAGAGGGCAGGGCAGAATTTGCAGGAGCAGGCGATCTGCAGAAACTTCAGTCAGCCAATGCTATTGCACTGCGTTATTCCGATAGCTACGGCGAGCAGACCGAGCGCTATCCTGCTAACCCGAATGGCTCGCCTGACGCTATAGCGGGAATAGCAAGTCAGGATGGTCGTGTCACAATCATGATGCCTCACCCCGAGCGAGTCTTCCGTGCGAGCCAGAATTCTTGGCACCCAAGCGATTGGATGGAAGATGCGCCAAGCATGCGTATGTTTCGTAATGCAAGAAAGTGGTTGGGGTAGAGTTTTTCAATTCTAGTCGCTTTGTTTGAAGGTCCCTACAGAATGAACGACAGACAACTCCTGAAGATCGAATTCTACGTGCCTGAAGAGCAGCTGCAACAGGTCAAGCAAGCAATGTTCGATGCGGGTGCAGGCAAGGTGGGCGATTACGATAGCTGCGCTTGGCAGGTTCTTGGTGAGGGGCAATTCAAGCCTTGTGAGGGTAGCAAGCCCTTTAAAGGGAAGCGGGGCAGTTTAGAAATTTTGAGCGAATATAAAGTCGAGATGGTTTGTGCTGAAGAGTTTATAGCGCAAGTTGTAAGTGCTATGAAAGATTCGCACCCCTATGAAGAAGTCGCCTACTCGGTAATACGCACCGAATTTTTTGAATAGAACTGTTTGAATAGAAATACGTAGTGAATTCTATTCTGAAAAACTCGCGCTGATCAGATTCGTGGTGAAGCTTCTATCTTCTCCATGGTGCACGTCGAACATCCTCACTGGAAATTGATTCTTCCGCAGATCGTCAAAGTAGTGCTCAAGTGTGCTCTTCACAACTGGAAAGGCGATCTCTCGCCATGGAATCTCCGCCTCGCTAAACAGTGCAACTTCCTCTGACTCTATCCCCGCGGCGAAATCCAGGTTTGCTAACTCGGTTCGAAAGAACATATACACTTGGTTTATCTTCGGTAAGTTGAAGAGGGTATACAGGCTATCGCTTTGCACGATGACCGACGCGCCAGCCTCTTCCTGTGTCTCCCGTATCGCACCATGTAGGCTAGATTCGCCGTTCTCCATGAAGCCGGCAGGTAGCGTCCATTTTCCGCTTCGTGGTTCTATGGCTCGCTTGCAGAGGAGAACCTTGTCTTCGAAAAAAGGCAGGGTGCCGACGACGTTCTTAGGATTGAGATAGAAGATGGTGTCGCAATCGCTGCAACAGTGGCGAGGCTTATCGTCGCCCTCTGGGATACGCAGTATCAGTGAGCCTGCACATTGATGGCAAAATTTCATGGATTGCACCGAGTGTTATTCGTAGCTGCTTGATCACAGTCTACGTAGGTGCCCTAGTGTACTGCTTTAAAGGCCTCGGGAAAACCGGCGGCACAAGACTAGCTTAGAGTCTCTCCAATTAAATGCGATTAATCTCGCAATGCAAGCGGAATCTCTTAGAGGTCATGTAGGCTTCGATCTCACGTAAACGTAATTCCATAGTGTTGTAGATCGCTGTACATTCGTCCCGTGAGTGCAGAGGTTCTTCTTCAGTCTTCTCATCGGTCTGTTTGCTTGTGTAAGGCTCTGTCGCACCCTTGAAGGCGGCAGTCGCTTCGGCGTAGGCTTCCTTGGCTACCTCTTCGGCAAATTGCTCATACTCTTCGTTCACATAGCTCTTGCGGTTCTTTCTTCTGGCTCTTCGCTCTGCTTTTCGTTGCTTGCGTTTGGCTCGGCGTTCTTGCCGACCAGTAGGAGTCACATGTGGGTCTGATTCGAAAACGAATATGCAAATTATATAGGCCCAGAAGGTGAAAGGGCCAAATAGGAATAGTGAGAATAATGTGACAGCTCTTACCGCGAATGCACTTACTTCAAAGTAATCAGCGATACCGCTGCATACGCCAGCGATACGTTTGTTACGCTCATTCTTGTAGATAGGCTTGCGGTAGTTTAATTCCTTAAAGTGTTCGGCGGTGCTGGCGCTCTTAAAATAATCACGCATCTTATCTGGCGTAATGTCTTTGTCTAGGCAGAAATAAAGCAGGAAATAGCCAATGATGAGTGTAGGCCAGGATATAACACAGATTACAAAGATCACACGAACCAAAACAGTTGGAACGTCCAGCCACCGGGCAATACCAGCGCAGACTCCAAGCCAGCGCGCATCGCTGCGATTTAGTTTTAAACTACTCGTGCCCATGTTCATTCTGTTCTCTCCAATCTGGGACTTCCGCGTCTAGGATTGATTCGAGTATGTCGATGCGTTCCGTTAGCGATTGAGCCATAGCTGATAGCTCGCCCATATTGTATTTGCCATCAGGTTCGATACGTACCGAGCGTTTTCCTTTTCTCAGTAAGAATATCCAGACTGTGACGGCACCCAGCACCATAGCCACAATTGCAATAATGAACTCTAATATGCCCATCTGTAAGCCTATTGGTCTTTAAGTTTATTTTTTAGATCTTCAAGCTCTTGGTCTATGGATTCTTGCTTCTCGAGTTCTTCGAACTCGCTCTGCAAACCACGCTTCTCTATGTGGATGCTATCCATTTGGCCTTCCATCTGATCTATCTTCTTTTCGTAATACTCAAATTTGTTCATGGCATTGTCAATAGAGTAACTGTGTAGCTGTCTATTAACATTGAGTCTCGACTCGGTTGCCGTGGTTCGCATGACAATCGTCTTCTGGCGAGCTCGGGCATCGTTGAGCTTTGCCTGTAGCTGCTCGATCTCGGTGCTTAGCTTGTCCAGAGTAGCATCGAGCTTCTCCAGATCTTTCTCGGTGATCAACACGCTTGAGTTGATGTTCGATTTTTCAAGAAGAGCTGCCTTGGCCAGGTCTTCTCGCCCCTTGGATAGTGCGAGTTCGGCCTTACCTTCCCAATCCTGCGCTTGTTTCTTCAGTTGTTCGGCGCGGCGATTAAGAGTCTTCTTCTCGGCGATAACCTTAGCTGTGCCGCTACGGACCTCAACCAGTGTCTCTTCCATTTCCTGGATTACCATGCGAATCATCTTTTCTGGATTCTCCGCCTTATCTAACAGAGAGCTGATATTGGAGTTGATGATGTCGGATAGTCTATTAAATATACTCATTGCTGATACCTCGAATGTACCGTTAGTCTCTAATGCCAGATAAAAAGGCTGGCTTAGTTACTAATTAGCAGATAGCGTGCCAACAATTTGATGATTATAACTTATTGATAATTAAGGTTTAAATTTGGACTATATTCTCTGCTATTGGTGAGCATAGCTAAATTACTTAACTAATGGTAATTTTCACTACTCATATTATGTTTAGCCCGGCTGATTTAGTCAGTTAGAGTGAAAGTCGCCGAAAGGGCTGGCATTACTCCGTAACTATTTGATAGTAAAGATTATTATGTCTGATCAGAAGTCAGCCCCAAGGATGATTGGCGAATCCGCCAGCTTTCTCGAAATGCAGGAGCACATCTCCCATGTGGCGCCGCTGAATAAGCCGGTGCTATTTGTCGGTGAGCGGGGCACAGGAAAGGAATTAGTTGCCGCTCGACTGCATTATCTCTCCCAGCGTTGGGAGCAAAACTTCCTGAAGATTAATTGTGCAGCAATGAGTGAGACCTTATTGGAGGCTCAGTTATTCGGTCACGAGGCTGGTGCATACACCGGTGCGACGAAGCAGAGGAAGGGTTTTTTCGAACGTGCCCATGGCGGCACTCTGTTCATGGATGAGCTTGCCAATACGCCCATGCCAGTTCAGGAAAAAATACTACGAGTCATCGAATATGGAGAATTCGAGAGGCTAGGTGGCAATGAAACACTTACCGTGGATGTAAGAATCATTGGGGCAACCAACGAAGACCTTCCGGATTTGGCGAGCCAAGGCAGATTTCGAGAAGATCTATTAGACAGGCTCGCGTTTGATGTCGTTACTCTGCCGCCACTTAGAGAACGTGCCGAGGATATTCTAATCCTCGCTGAGTACTTTGCCGTAGGTATGGTGAAAGAAATCGGCGGAGAATTTTTTGCGGGCTTTTCCGATAAGGTAGAGAAGGCGCTAGGTAAGTACTCCTGGCCTGGCAATATTCGAGAGTTAAAGAATGTAATCGAGCGAGCTGTCTACCAAAACGGCGACGGGCATATTACTCAGCTTGTATTCAACCCCTTTGAATCGCCCTATCGTTTAAGGACGGGTAGCAAAGTTCAAACTGCTGAAGATGGCGATGCGGCTGCCAAGAGCAATGTGCATGCTCCTGACTTATCGACTGCAGATTCTTTCGATTTTAAGAACGAGGTGCAGGAGTTTGAAATCAATTTACTCAATCAGGCGATGGAGCAGAATCAGTTCAATCAGAAGAAGGCCGCCGAGTTTTTGAATCTGAGTTATCACCAGCTGCGCGGTTATCTCCGCAAGTACGACTTACTAAACTAGCCTACAATTTTTTACTGTTTCACGCTTCATAAAAAAGGCCATTGTTGTTAGCAACACTGGCCTTTTTTGTCGAGAGTTTATAGCTGAAGGATCTAGTCTAGCATCGCTTCATAAACGGCACGCTGTGAAAGCGTAAGGTCCATTGGTGCGCCCCGTGGCCCGCCTCGTACCTGAGCCATATACAGCATGAAAAAGTTGTTCACCGGATCGACAATAAAGACCGTACCACCGACTCCCTGCCAGCCGAAGTTAAAAGGACCGTCGTTGTCTGCGCCTGGGATAGGCTGCAGGTGAAAGCCAAGTCCCCAATCACCAGTTGGACCGAAGAAGAAAGCATCGCGATTCACTTCATCGCCGATAAATTTCTGTTGCATGGATTTCAGCGTGGCTTCGCTAAGGATGCGTGCCCCGTTGTACTCACCACCATTCAATAGCATATTGGCGAAGCGCACATAGTCTTCTGTCGTAGAGTGCAGTCCACCACCGCCGGAGAGCATGGGTCGCACATTAAGTGGATCTTCCATATCACCATGGATGGGGTTTGCGATTCGATCCGCCTTAGACTCATCAACATAGAAGGTAGTCTCATCCATGCCTAGGGGATTAAATATTCTTTCATTAAGCAGGGCGTCCAAGGGTTTGCCAGCCGCTACTTCTATCACTGCGCCTAATACATCGGTCGAGCGTGAGTAGTTCCACTTCGTGCCGGGTTCGAAGCGCAGTGGCAGGGCAGCAAGGTTCTGCGCTAACTCGAGTGCAGTGATGTCGAAACGCAGCGAGCCTGATTGAAAGTATTGACGACCTAAGTCGCTTTCCGGATCGAAGATGCCATAGATTAAGCCGGACTCATGGGTTAGCAGGTGCTGCACAGTCATCTCGTTTTTGGCGGCAGTAATCTCGCCAGTTTCTTCGTTGATGACCTGCATATTGGCAAATTCTGGAATATATTTGGACACAGGGTCAGCGATAGAGATTAGGCCATCTTCGACCAGGCTCATCGTCGCTACACTGACGATAGGCTTCGTCATAGAGTAGATTCGAAAGAGGGTCTGATCATTCATTTCAGTAGTCTGCTTGGGGCCCTGGGTACCTACAGTTTCCAATACACCTACGCCTTCATCATTGCCAACGAGGATGATGTTTCCAGATACAAAGCCACCATCTACGGCTGCTTGCATCTGCTCGCGTATGCTTTGAATCTCGGATGCGTCGATGCCGAAGGTGTTCGAATCGATCATCTTGATTGAGCTTTCGTGGTCGCCGCCATGGTGATCGGCGAGCGCTGCAGTGCTAAGGAAAATTGCTGCAGTTAAGCAGAAAAGGGTGCGTGGTAATTTGGTCAGTATCATGTAAATTTCCTGTTTAGGTCGCAATTTGCTTAAGCAATTCGACGACACTGGTGCTGTAGTTCAGCTCAAATAGATCGGCTGTTTCGTTCCGTGTGCAGGTAGATAAGCGCAAGATATTACCCGAATGGGGCAATAGCAACAACTGCGCTAGGGGCGGCAAAACTCGCTATTTTTCCGCTACAGCTGTTTTAAGCGAAGTCGCGTACTAGAGAGTTACGGGTTTCTTCGGCCAGCGAATCGTTGCTGTACTGGTAGTTTGGATGTTCGCTTCGAATAGTCCATGAGGCGCTTCGTTTGGCTGCGGCGATCATCTCGTCGGTGAATTCGAAACGAAGGAAATGCACCGCTGAAGTCTTCTCGTCAGTGGAGCGAGTTAGATCTTCGTTGGCGATCGGGTATACGGGATCGAAGTCTTCGATCTGGATAGAGATCGATTCTTCTATGCCTATAAGTTCGCCCAGGCGAACCTTGCGTTCCGCCTCATCGGGGAATTCGAGCATAAAGGTCACTTTCAGGTTTTTCCCATCAGGAATTAGTGGGTTATAGGCTTCTAACTCTTCGAGGAGTTCTTCCTCGCCATTAATCTTCTCGACACGAATTAATTCCAATACTTGATAGCGCATGACCATATAGTCTTCGAAATGAAGCATCGCGTTTGGGCCTAGAGGAAGGCGTCGTGTCTTTTTGTGCTCCATCATGGCTTGTCGAATAGCAGGGCGCTGTTCGGTGTAGGCTTCGATGCTCATGAGATCTTTGATGCTAAGTTTCTTCATTCGTCTTAATCCTAAGTCTGGCGTATTCGTTTTCTAGATGCCATATGCATGGCAGAGAAGGTCAAGTGGGTGAATCGCTTTCTGATCATTATCCAGATTGTTCTCGATGTGCTTGCCGGCTACTGGGCAGTCGCTGCCATAATGATCGGGAGTCTGGTCTTTGATCTGTTTAACGATAGGCCGTGCAATTTTATTGGCGAATTCAAAAGTCTCGGACTTAACACCGTAGGTTCCATCGTGGCCCGAGCATCGCTCGATGTTCTTAACCGCGGTCTCTTCAATAAGCTCGAGAACCTGTTTCGTCTTCGGGCCGATGTTTTGCACGCGCTGGTGGCAAGCCACGTGGTAGCTAACATTACCTAAGGAATTTTTGAAATCGGTTTTGAGCTTTCCGGCTTTATGTAACTTATGCAGATATTCGAAGGGATCATTGAACGCCGCTGCTACCGCGAGCACTTGCTCATCCTCAGGGAACATTAGGGGAAGTTCCTGTTTGAACATTAAGACGCAGGAGGGAACCGCGGCGACAATAGTATTGCCAGCTTTTACCATCTCATACAAGGCAGGAATGTTCTTATCTTTGAGCTGCGTTACAGTCTTCAGGTCGCCTAGTTCTAATTTAGGCATACCGCAGCAGTGTTCTCTCGCTGCTAGATTTACTTTGATATCGTTGTGTTCGAGCACCTTTACTACGCTGTCTGCGATCGATGGTTCGTTGTAGTTGCAGTAGCAGGTTGTGAACAGCGTTACCTGTTCGCGATTGTCGCTTGTCTCTGCTTTGCTCTGCGCCGGATCGTAGATATGTGCTACGAGTTTCTTGCGAGCTGGTTGGTTTGTGTATTCAGGAAGCTTGGCTTCTTTGTGTATGCCCAGTGTCTTGTCGAGCATGCCGCGCAGAACGCCATTTTTGTTTGCGCCATTGACGAGGGTATTGATGACGGGCTGCGACGCCACCTTGCCAATCATATCGGTGCTGGTAATGACGTTGTCGCGGAATTTACTTTCGCCTTTCTTAAATTTGACGGCCTTCGCTCGCAACATTAGATGAGGAAAGTCGACGTTCCATTCGTGGGGTGGAACATAGGGGCACTTTGTGAGGTAGCAGAGGTCGCAGAGATAGCATTGATCGACTACCTTGCCGTAATCGGCAACATCTACTCCATCTACTTCAAACGTCTCGCTTTCGTCTACTAGGTCAAACAGTGTCGGGAATGCGTTGCAAAGACTCACGCAGCGTCGGCAGCCATGACAAATGTCATAGACGCGCTCTAGTTCTTTATTGAGATTGTCTTCATCCCAGAATTCGGGGTCATTTTGATTGAGCGGATGTCTGGTAGGCGCGCTCAGACCGCCTTCTCTGCGTTGATCAGACATAAGGTAATCCAATTGATTGTGAGACGTAAACAACGAAACTCTGGTTAGCGAAGTAGAGCTTTTATTTTCGAGCTGCATGAGCTCTCACTGCGATTTTTAAAATTACTGGCATCGATCTGATGCCAGTAATTTGGCAGGATGCTGGACTAGTCGTCTAAGGCATCCAGTGCTTTTTGAAAACGATTGGCGTGTGAGCGCTCAGCCTTCGCTAGAGTCTCCATCCAGTCGGCTATCTCATCAAAGCCTTCATCTCGAGCATCCTTTGCCATGCCAGGATACATGTCGGTGTACTCATGAGTTTCACCGGCAACAGCTGACTTCAGATTGTCTTCGGTTCCACCAATAGGCATGCCTGTAGCAGGATCACCAACCTCTTCGAGGTATTCAAGATGGCCGTGTGCGTGTCCAGTCTCGCCTTCCGCGGTCGAGCGGAAAAGTGCAGATACATCGTTGTAGCCTTCAACGTCGGCCTTTTGGGCGAAATAGAGGTAGCGACGGTTAGCCTGCGATTCGCCAGCGAATGCAGCTTTTAGATTATCTTCTGTCTTTGAACCTTTCAATGACATGGTGTTTCTCCTAGTGGTTTGCAATTAACTAATGCGGATCCTGTGGCGGTAACGAGTCGAGGATCACTTAATCGAGGATTACTTTACGTCAATTCGAATATCAAATCTAATTGATTTTTTTAGGTGCTTTGATCGTTTTTATCGATTATGATTTTAGGCATGAATCCTTCAATTAAGCAGTTAAAATATCTCTGTGCAGTAGCCGAACACCGGCATTTCAGTAAGGCTGCAGCCGCCTGTCATGTGACGCAATCCACCCTGAGCGCGGCGATACAAGAGCTGGAATCTCAGCTCGGTGTAAAGATCTTTGAGCGAAACAAGAAGACGGTGCTAATCACCTCTCTGGGGGAGAAGCTTCTGCTGCAGGCGCGAATTATTCTCGGTGACGTTGAGGACTTTGTTGGTATCGCCCGTGCCCATGAGGCTCCGCTGGTTGGAGACCTGCGGCTAGGGGTAATTCCAACTATAGGGCCATTTCTGCTTCCTGCCATCCTTTCGGATCTACGTAAGAGTTTCGACAAGCTAAAGCTCTATCTAAAAGAGGAGATGAGCGCCGAGCTCGTTCAGCAATTACAACAGGGGCAGCTGGATCTCATTATTCTCGCCTTTCCGTTTCCGTTGCCGGAAATGGAGACAGTGAGCCTATTTAAAGACGAATTTTTACTCTGTCTTCCTCCGGGCCACGAATTGGAAAAGATGCAGAAGGTGACGCAGCATCAACTTCGCGGACAGAGCCTTTTGCTTCTCGAAGAAGGGCATTGTCTGCGCGATCATGCTTTGGAGGCTTGTAAACTAGAAACCGCCGATACAGATCTTGTCTACCAAGGAACGAGCTTGCACACATTGGTACAGATGGTGGCAAATGGTCTCGGTATGACGCTGTTACCTGCCATGTCGGTTGATGCGGACGTGCTAGGGGATACTCAGCTGCAACTTAAGCATTTTTCTAATGAAAATGTATCTAGAGAAGTGGGCATGGCCTGGCGTAAATCAGACCCCCGCAGAGAAGAATATCTGCTTCTGGCCGAGTTTGTGAAGGAGCATCTGGGGCACTCGGACAAAGCAAACAAGAAGTCTGCATGAGGGTATTCGCTGTCTCGGATATCCATGTCGACTATGAAGAAAACCTAGCCTGGATTCTGAGTCTGGGGCGCGAACAATACGCAAACGACATACTGATCCTCGCCGGCGACGTCACCGACAAGATGTCACTACTCGAACAGGTATTCACCTCCCTCGCGGCAACTTTTAAGGCAGTGTTATTTGTGCCGGGGAATCATGATCTTTGGGTGCAGGAAGAGGGCTTTGACTGCTCATTGAGCAAGTTCGAAGCGATCGCTGAGCTTTGTAAATCCTGTGGTGTTCACGCTGATGTTCTCGAACTGTCTGAAATTAGTTTTGTTCCCTTGTATTCCTGGTACGATTTTTCTTTTGGTGAACCAGATCGACACCTGCGCAGGGCATGGCGCGACTTTAGGGCCTGTTCCTGGCCCGAGCACTTGCCCGCTAGTGAGGATGTTTCAGAGTATTTTCTCAAGCTTAATATTCCTAATTTGGCAACTCGGAACAAGACGGTCATAAGCTTTTCGCACTTTCTACCAAGAATAGATGTTATGCCTACAGGAATACCTGAAAAGCGCAGAAACGTTTATCCGGTGCTGGGGAGTGAGGCTTTGGGGGTACAGGTGAAGCAGTTGAACCCAACTATTCACGTGTATGGTCATAGCCATGTCAATCAAGCAATCGATCTGGACGATATACATTACGTAAACAATGCTTTTGCGTACCCAAGAGAAGTACATATAGCGCGTAAGCAGCTTAAATGTATCTATGAGTGTTAAACACTGCTGTGCAAATTTGCAGAGAGAGCGACCGTTGTGAAAGAAATGCACATTGAAAAGTCAGAGGTTCATTTCTGGCAAGTAGAACAGGCTGATTTCGATCTGACTTCGTTGCAAGAGGAGTGTCTCGCTTGGCTGAAGGAATCTGAGCTCAAGCGATTTCAACGCTATCAGTTTGATCGACATCGTAAACAATTACTGCTCGGTCGTGTTCTCATGCGTGTTGCATTATCTAGCTACGATAGATCGATTGCGCCAGCATCCTGGGATTTTATTCAGAATCAATATGGCAAGCCTGCGATCAGTGCGGAGCAAAACCGTGCATCGCTTTATTTCAATTTGTCCCATTCGGCTGAGAAAGTGGTTCTAGCCGTGTCGCGATTCGAAAATATCGGAATCGACGTCGAGTGCGCGAGAAAGCCACGCAAAGTCGCCGCGATCGCGCAGCGCTATTTCTCCGACGAGGAAGCGGCTCAGCTGCTCGCCCTGCCCGAAGATCAGCAACAGTCGCGTTTCTATGATCTGTGGACATTGAAGGAGGCGTATATCAAGGCTTGCGGTATGGGTTTGGCGATACCTCTGCAACACTTCTCTTATGACTTTGTAGGTGACGATAGACTCGCAGTTGCGTTTGATGCGCGACGTGATGACGTGGCAAGTGCATGGCAATTTTGGCAGCTTTCTGCAGGGGCTGATTTTAAATTAGCAGTGGCAGCGAAAGCGGGCGAGGAGGGGCTGACGCATACACTATCGGCCTGGAAGTTGGCCGGTTTGGATAAAATTATTGAACAAGAAATTGAGGTTGTTCGCAGCTCATAGTTAGACTACTCGTCGTCTACTACTTTTTTATCCTGCCACATCTTCACTGTACGAATCACATTGCCTTGCACCTGAACGGTCTCTGCAAAGTAGCCGTTGAGCTTGATGCCCACGGAAGAATCAGGGATTGATTGCAGTATTTCGGTTAGCAAGCCATTCAGAGTTTTTGCTCCAGTGTTGTCTAAATTCCAGGAGAGAATACGATTGATGTCACGAATACTGGTGGAGCCATCTATCAGGTAACTGCCATCTTCTTGGGCATGAAAGTCCTTGCTGCTGTCAGCAAGATCGGTGGTAAATTCACCAACGATTTCCTCGAGTATATCCTCGAGGGTTACTAGGCCCTTGACCGCACCGTACTCATCAACGACGACCGCCATGCGCAATTTTTTCCTCTGAAATTTCGACAATTGAACGTGCAGAGGAGTGCTTTCGGGGATGTAGTAGGGCTCGATGGTTTCTGCAAGTATGGCTGCTTTGTTGACGGTCTCTAGTCGAATCAGTTTGCCGACACTGCGTAGGTGCAGAATACCAACTAGGTTGTTAATGTCTTTCTTGTAGACCGGCATGCGCGTGTGCTGGCTGCTGCCGATTAGGCTTAGAATTTCGTCGATGTCATCTTCTATATCTATGCCGAGGATGTCATTTCTGGGCACCAAAATGTCATTTACGGTTACATGTTCCAGATCGAGGATGTTGAGAAGCATGCCCTGTCTGCGCTGTGGCAATCTCGCGCTGGACTCGTACACTACGGTGCGCAACTCTTCTGCGGACAGTTGCTGATGACTATCGTCGGATACTGAATTAAAACCTAACACTCTCACTAGCGCGTTTGAAACCACGTTGACCATCCACACCACGGGATACAAAACCTTCAGTAGTAAAATTAAGATAATGCTAGAAGGGTAGGCGATTTTCTCTGGATAGAGTGCAGCAATTGTTTTCGGTGTCACCTCCGCAAATATCAATACGACAAGTGTTAGGACGACCGCTGTTATTAGTGGTGCAGGATCACCAAAAATTTGAATCGCAATGGAAGTGGCGATTGCCGCAGCGAGGAAGTTGACGAAGTTGTTGCCGATCAGGATTACGCCGATTAGCTTGTCGGGTGTCTCAAGCAATTTGCTCGCACGGCTGGCCCCTGCATGTTTGTTTCTCGAGAGGTGTTTCAATCGGTAGCGGTTGAGGCTCATCATCCCGGTTTCGGAGCTGGAGAAATAAGCTGAGGCCAAGATCAGCAGCCCGAAAGAAAGAAGCAACATAGATAAGCTGGGTTCGTCGGCACTCATTTAAGGTCTTTCTCGTAGGGAGGGTAATGGGTCAGCTGGAGATGAAGAAGCAATCAACTGATTAAATATTCCAGAGCGAACTTCACGCCATAGAATCCGATGATAAGCAGTGCAAAACCGCCTAGAGTTCCGCGAATAGCAGTTTGACCACGCCAACCGAGTTGATGTCGACCCCAGAGCAGGACTGCAAAAACGACCCAGGCCAAGATTGAGAAGACGGTTTTATGAATGACCCCGTCGATGCCCCAGATGTCATCGAAGAACAAGAAAGCGGTGGCGATAGTGAGGGTTAACAGCAGCTGCCCAACCCAGACTAGCTCGAATAGAAAGGCTTCCATGTCCTGCAGCGAAGGAAGCTTACGAATTAGCCCGCCGGTATGCCGGTTCTTTAACTGATGGTCTTGATAAGCCAGAAAGCCAGCCTGCAAGGCGGCGATGGTGATGAAGCTGTAGGCCAGAATCGATATGAGTACATGGCTAGCGAGGCTCAGGCTCATATTGGTAGGCGGATAGTCGCTGCGAATGGCGAGAGATGCCAAGATGCTCAGAGCTGCGAGGGGGAACAAGCCGAGAAAGAGTATATGTAGCGGTTTGCGCAGGCTACTAATGAGCACCACTAGTGAAATGGACAGGGTGATGAGGGTGCTGATTTCAAACAAGCCAAAATGGAAGCCATCGGCGCTTTGAATGACTCCGTAGGCGCTTAAGGCGTGAGCTAAGACGGCTAATCCGCCAAATAGGAAGACTTGGCTGCTTGTTTCTTTGTTCGACTTGAAATTCATGCCTTGAAAGACAGAGCCCATCAAGTAGAGGAAGACAGCGAATAGTCCGGAAATTACGGTAACTTGCATGATGAATTAGGGCTTGAGCTTCGCCAGAGACGGGTTAAGAGGGTTAATAAGTTCAATAGGAAAGTGTCGCACATGTATACTAACGGTAGAAGCCCTTTTTTAATGCGCTTCGGATTCGCTATAATGCCGCTCGGTCAATGTTTCGAGTGATTTCGCAGAAAGCAGTCCGTTAAGAATCCTAATCAATAGCTCGATCAATTCACAGACGAAGTCAGGTGGTAGCCCACAGTGTTCGATAACCTTACAGATAGACTCTCCGGAACCTTTAGAAAGCTCACGGGCAAGGCCAATCTCACCGAAGCCAATATTCAGGACGCCTTGCGTGAGGTTCGTCGTGCGCTACTGGAGGCAGACGTTGCGCTGCCTGTCGTTAAGGATTTTGTTGATCGAGTCAGTCTACGTGCCGTGGGTCAGGAAGTCTCTTCGAGTCTTACGCCCGGTCAGGCATTTATCAAGATCGTTCAGGCCGAGCTTGAATCTATCATGGGTACGGCCAACTCCGAGCTGGACCTAAAGGCAGCGCCACCAGCAGTTGTATTAATGGCGGGCCTGCAGGGCGCTGGTAAGACTACTACCGCGGCCAAACTCTCCCGCTGGCTCAAGAACGATGCAAAGAAATCGGTAATGCTTGTGAGTGCCGACGTCTATCGTCCAGCGGCTATCCAGCAATTACAAACTTTGGCGACAGAAGTGGACGTGGAATTCTTCGCTAGCGACAGTAGTCAGACACCTGCGGCGATTGCCGCGGCAGCCTTAGCCGAGGCCAAGCGTAAGTTTATTGATGTATTAATAGTGGACACCGCCGGACGTCTGGCCATCGATCAGGAAATGATGGCGGAAATCCAGCAGCTGCACAGCCAGTTAAACCCAGTCGAAACACTATTTGTTGTTGACGCCATGACGGGGCAGGATGCAGCCAATACGGCGAAGGCCTTTAATGATGCACTGCCACTAACGGGCGTAGTGTTGACCAAGGCGGATGGTGATGCGAGGGGCGGAGCCGCCTTGTCTGTGCGTCATATCACTGGCAAGCCAATCAAATTTATCGGTATGGGCGAGAAGATGGACGCGCTCGAGCCGTTCTACCCTGATCGAATCGCCTCTCGAATCCTCGGCATGGGCGACATGCTCTCGCTTATCGAGGAGGCTGAAAAGAAGGTCGACAAGGTTAAGGCAGAGAAGCTCGCCCGCAAGATCAAGAAGGGTAAGGGCTTCGACCTGGAGGATTTCAGGGAGCAGCTTGGCCAAATGCAGAATATGGGTGGTGTTGCCAGCATCATGGATAAGATGCCGGGCATGGGTGCATTGCCACCCGGTGCCGCCAAAATGGTGGACGACTCACAGTTTAACCGCATGGAAGCGATTATTAATTCCATGACGCCGCGAGAGCGAACCAACCCGGATGTGCTAAATGGCTCGAGAAAAAGACGGATTACGGTTGGTTCCGGAACCCAGATTCAAGACCTGAATCGACTGCTGAAGCAGCACAAGCAGATGCAGAAAATGATGAAGAAGATGAAGGGCGGTAAAATGGCCAATATGATGCGTGGCCTCGGTGGCATGCAGGGCCCGGGCGGCGGCGGTGGCTTCCCCGGTGGGCCAGGGCAGTTTCCGCGATAAATACCTGTTTCAAGTGCCTGCGAGATAGCGTTTTGCGCGGGCTAGGTTCGAGAACTGTATATAGTGGCTCAGGCCCCGAAAATACAGTGCTTCTCTGCTTCCAATCGCACCTCAATTAACATAGAATACCCGCCTTTTTACCCGAGCACGTCAGTTTTAGGGGCAAATCAGCCTCGGCTCGCGTAACTCTTAAACATTAGTTTACACATTGGAATGACAGGAAATACTTATGGTCACGATTCGATTGTCACGTGGCGGCGCTAAGAAAAGGCCTTTTTATCACATCACAGTAAGTGACAGCCGCAGTGCGCGTGATGGGCGTTTTATTGAGCGAATTGGCTTTTTTAACCCCCGTGCTAAAGGTCAGGAAGAGCGTTTGCGTCTTGATCGCGATCGCATGTCCTACTGGACTGCACAAGGTGCACAGCTTAGCCCACGCGTATCAACATTAGCGAAGGCTGCAGTAGAGACTTCTACAACAGAGGCGTGATTTTGATATCGCGTTGTCCGGGTGGTAAGTAAATCCGAAGTAGATAGTGAGAGGGTAGTGCTCGGAGAAATTGGTCGAGTACATGGCCTAAAGGGTTGGCTTAAGCTGATTTCCTTTACCTCACCGATCGAAAACATCCTCGATTACACGCATTTTAATGCGCAAGTTGGGGGGCAGCCTCAGGAGCTAGAGATTGACGAGCACCGTCGTCAAAGCAAGGCTCTGCTGGTCCATTTCAAGGGTTACGATGACCCTGAGACGGCAAGGCTATTGACCGGCACAGAATTAACGATTGCGAATGAAAAATTGCCTCAGTTAGAGCGAGGCGAATTTTATTGGCATCAGCTGGTAGGCCTTAAAGTGGTCAATCAGCATGAACAAGTGTTTGGCCGAGTCAGCCGCTTGTTAGAGACAGGCGCCAACGATGTGTTGGTAGTCAAAGCAGATAGTGAAAGCATCGATGAGCGGGAGCGACTTATTCCCTATTTGGTTGATTCGGTGGTAATCGAGATAGATCTGGAAAATCAGACTATTCGAGTAGATTGGGAAGCAGATTATCTGGATTGAATGCTCCTTATTTTAGGGAAAAGTTCGCCAGACGTGACAGAGGTGTAAGCGATGCAGCTTGGAATAGTCACCCTGTTTCCGGAAATGTTTGCAGCCGTAACGGAACACGGCATTAGTGGTAGGGCGGTTCGCTCGGGTCTAATGAACCTAGAGTTTTTTAACCCGCGAGACTACACGACTGATAAGCATCGTACCGTGGACGACAAGCCATTTGGTGGCGGTCCTGGGATGCTAATGAAGACCGAGCCGCTAATGGCATCGATTGCCGCGGCGAGGCATGCAGTAGCTGAGAAACAAAAGGCCGGTGGTGCTAACAGCGCAAGTGAACGCGCTAAAGTGATTTATCTATCACCGCAGGGCAAGACCCTAAAGCAAGATTCGATTATCGATCTTGCGAAGCGAGAAAGCATGGTTCTGCTGTGCGGTCGTTATCAAGGCATAGATAATCGTGTGCTTGAGAGCGAGATAGATGAAGAATGGTCGCTGGGTGATTTCGTAATCAGCGGCGGCGAATTGGCAGCGATGACACTTATCGATGCTATGACGAGATTTCAGCCTGGCGCGCTAGGCGATGAAGGCTCGGCGTTAGAAGACAGTTTTAGCAATGGCTTATTGCACAGCCCAGAGTACACCAGACCACAGAGTATTATTGGTCAGGCTGTACCCGAAGTATTGCTCAGCGGGGATCACGAAGCGATACGCAAGTGGCGGCTGAAGCAGAGTTTAGGTGCTACTTGGTTGAAGCGGCCAGACTTGTTGCAAGGGATGTCGCTAGATGCCGAGCAAAAAGAATTATTAGAGCAGTTCGAGCAAGACTATGTTCGTAATAAAGCGCAGTAGCTTGAAGTGCTAGTTAGAGAAAATAGTTTGAAAAACGGCTAGATAATAGAGTTTTGAAAATTTCGATTTATTAAGAATTTGGCAACTGCCAATAGCTACGCAGTTCAGGAGCAATTTGATGAGCAAGAGTAAGATCATCCAGCAGATAGAAAACGAGCAGATGAGCAAGGAACTTCCAGAATTTGGACCGGGCGACACTGTTGTTGTTCAGGTAAAAATTAAGGAAGGCGATAGAGAGCGTCTACAGGCCTTCGAAGGTGTCGTTATTGCACGTCGCAATCGTGGCGTAAACTCATCTTTCACCGTTAGAAAGATATCTCACGGTGTTGGTGTTGAGCGCGTATTTCAGATCTATAGCTCGGTCGTTGATAGTGTTGAAGTAAAGCGACGCGGTGCTGTTCGTCAGGCCAAGTTGTACTATTTGCGCGAACTGACTGGTCGAGCTGCAAGAATTACAGAAAAGCTAGAAAAGAAGTCGAGCTAAGAAAGCTCGGTTTGCTGCCTCGGGAACAAGCTGAGGCGCTGCATCCTAGCCAATTCTGGGCATATCGAATGGGAAGTCTGTCCGCAGTCTTCCCATTTTCGTTTCTGCCGATAGACCCGATATTTACATGATCTACGTAAGAGATGTTTGCGAAGAACAGAGGGTTTAGCACGCCGTGGCTGCAGTGAATTAAGTTGGCCATGTTCTGTTCTAGTTTGAGCAGCCAGTTATTAAATGCTATAAGATAGCCAATACAGTTATGAGCCTTGCCCAGCGCCGCGCAACGAATGTAGCGGTTCTCAGCAGAGGATATAAAAGGAGAGAAGTCATGAGAATAACTATTAAGCCGTTGTTAGCTATGTTGGGACTAGTTTCAATGATAGTTATCGTCTCTGTCTCTCAGGCACAGAATCGTGACCAATCACTACGCGGGAAGCTCGAGCAGGCGATTGAGATAGCATCCCAGAATCAGCTGCAAATTATCAGCGTGAAAGCCACACCACTATCTACTATCTACGAAGTCGAATTGAACACAGGTGAGATTCTCTACAGTGATATCTCCGGTGATTATCTCTTCGCAGGTGATATGTATCGCACCGGTGATACCGGTCTTACGAATATCTCCACAAGCGCGAGGCAGGAAAGAAGTCTCGTTAAAATCGCGGCCATTCCAGTCGAGGAGATGATTGTTTTCACTCCAGACGAGGTTAAGGCATCCATAACAGTCTTCACCGATGTTGACTGCACCTATTGCCGCAAGCTTCATAGCGAGCTTGATCAACTGATGGCGAAAGGCATTGAGGTTCGTTACCTAGCTTATCCTCGCGGTGGCGCACAAGCAGACTCTTACGACAAGATGATTTCAGTATGGTGCTCTGACGATCGAAAGAAATCTCTGACTCAAGCAAAGAATGGTCAGAATTTACCTGCTGGTGATTGTGATTCGCCGGTTCTAGCGCACCATGCGCTAGGTAACGAACTAGGTATATCCGGCACGCCAGCACTGATATTCCCTGATGGCACGGTCATTCCTGGCTATATGGATGCTGATCGCTTAGCGGCAATGCTTAAGATCAACTAGCAATTCATTTGTCACAGGAGCCTCGGTCTTTCGCCGCAGGCTCCGTTTCTCACAACTTCATCTTCCTTTAGCAGTACCTTGGGTCCTCAGACTGCTGGGTTTCTTGCATGTTTCCAGTATAATTCGTGGCTTATATTGAATACCTCCGAGGCCTTTTGTGAATTCTGAATCAGTCAAGTCAATCAAACCTCAATCTATCAAGGTCGGCATCTGCGGCTTCGGTACCGTAGGTGGCGGCAGCTACAAGTTATTGCAGAACAACGGCGAAGAGATTACTCGCCGAGTTGGCTGCGCGATAGATGTTTCAAGGATAGCGTCTCGCAGTCTGAATAGCGGTGACGTCGATTCAGCGGTCAAGGTTAGCAAAGACCCTTTCGATATCGTTAATGATCCCGAGGTGGACATAGTCATCGAGACCATAGGTGGTTTCGATCCTGCTTTCGAGGTGGTTCGTCAGGCGTTAGCGAATGGCAAGCATGTGGTGACTGCGAACAAAGCATTGATCGCGGAGCGCGGCAACGAACTCTTCGCCGTAGCCGAAGAAAACAACGTGACACTTGCCTTTGAGAGCGCCGTGGCGGGCGGCATCCCAATCATAAAGGCTTTGCGAGAGGGCCTCTCGGCAAACAAGATCGAATGGCTGGCAGGCATTATCAACGGCACCGGCAACTTTATCCTTACAGAGATGGCCGAGAAGCAGCGTCAGTTCGCCGATGTCCTAACCGAGGCGCAGCAGTTGGGCTATGCCGAAGCCGATCCGACATTCGATGTCGAAGGCATCGATGCGGCGCACAAGTTAACTATCATGGCATCAATTGCTTTCGGTATTCCTCTGCAATTCGATAAGACCTATACCGAGGGCATTAGCCGCATCACTCCAGAAGACATTGGCTTCGCGAAACAGTTGGGCTATCGAGTCAAGCATCTGGGGATCGCTCGTCGCACAGGTAGCGGAGTTGAGATGCGCGTTCATCCGACCTTAATTCCTCGCAAGCAATTGCTAGCAAGAGTAGATGGTGTGGGTAATGCCGTGCTCGTGCATGGCGATGCCGTAGGTTCCACGCTTTATAATGGCCCCGGCGCGGGAGCGGATGCTACCGCTTCTTCAGTGATCGCCGACGTGATTGATCTCGCCAGACAAGAGCTGGTGGGATTGAGTGAGCCGTTGCTGCCTGCTCTGGGCTACCTCTCTACCCATGACGATCTCGAAGTGCTGCCTATCGAAGAGATCGAGACAGAGTATTACCTGCGCATCCCTGTGAACGATGTGGTGGGGGTGTTGGCGAAGATATCTAGTATTTTGCAAGATTTCGATATCAGCATAGAAGCAGTCATTCAGAAAGAGCTCGATAGTAAGACGGTGCCAATTGTCATTCTTACCCACAAGGCCTTAGAGAAGAAATTAAACTTAGCGATAGCGGCTATCGAGGCGCTCGATGATGTGAGTGGCGAGGTTGTGCGCATTCGACTCGAATCATTTGAAGGCTAGCGCAGTAAGTGGTCTAAAAAAGTAGCAGTCAAAGAAGAAATTAGAGAAGGGAAGGCGAGTTGAAATATATAAGCACTAGAGGCGGTGGCGTACCGCAGACATTCGAACAGGTTCTTTTGACTGGTCTAGCTCCTGATGGGGGCTTGTATGTGCCTGCAGAGCTGCCTCATTTCTCCGCGCAAGAAATCGCTTCCTGGAAAGAGCTGAGCTATCCAGAGCTCGCCTTGAAAATCGTTGCTCCTTTCATTGGCGACGAAATACCAGCAGAGGCTCTACGCAAAATTATTACTGAGAGTTATGCAGAGTTCGATCATCCCGAAGTGGCACCGCTAACAGAACTTGCAGAGAACGATTTCATGTTGGAGTTGTATCACGGTCCTACTCTGGCGTTTAAAGATTTTGCCTTGCAGGTGCTTGGCCGCATGCTCGATTTTGTGTTGGTTAAGAACGATCAGCGCGCCGTCATTCTTGGAGCCACGTCGGGCGATACAGGTTCGGCTGCCCTAGAGGGTTGTAGGCATTCCGAACAAGTCGACATCTTTATTTTGCATCCGCATCAACGGGTATCCGAAGTGCAACGCAGACAGATGACTACGGTTGTTGGCGATAATGTGTTCAACCTGGCCGTAGAAGGTAACTTCGATGACTGTCAGAGCATCGTTAAGGCCGCATTTGCCGACCAAAGTTTTCTACCAAAAGAGAGTCAGCTGGTCGCCGTGAATTCCATTAATTGGGCGCGGATAATGATGCAGATCGTCTACTATTTCTCTTCGGCACTGAGACTTGGTGCGCCAGAACAGGCGGTTTCATTTTCAGTTCCTACTGGAAACTTCGGCGACATTTACGCAGGCTTTCTCGCCAAGCGTATCGGGCTGCCCATCAAGCAGTTGATCGTAGCTACCAACAGCAATGACATTCTGCACCGTTTTATAAGCGGCAACGAATATTCTACTACCGGCTTACAGCATACATTTTCTCCGAGCATGGATATCCTCGTTTCAAGTAACTTCGAGCGTTACCTGTTCGATCTGTTCGATAGAGACGCGCAGCAACTCAGTGAGTTTATGTCGAAGTTAGGGAAGCAGTCACAACATGTGTCGGATGAGAAGTGGCAGCAGATGCGGGAATGTTTCTCTAGCGCTAGAGTCGATGATGCGCTCACTTGTGAGACTATCGCAAAAGTATTTGCACAGACCGGCAAGGTGGTTGATCCCCACACTGCCGTCGGCATAAGGGCGGCGAGAGATTGTAATACTGATCCTGCTACACCGATGATCACGCTATCGACTGCGCATCCCGCTAAATTCAGCGACGCCATTAATGAGGCTGGATTAGATGCCCCAGAGCTGCCTCTTCATCTGCGAGATTTGTTTGAGAAGGAAGAACACTACAGTGTCGTGCCGAACAAACTCGCGGCGGTGACAGAATTCGTAAAAACACACTCACACAACTAGGGATCTGATGTCACTACTCGTTAAACGTAGAGCGGCAAATACCACACTAAACCTTCCCGATTCTATGCACCCGCTACTACGGCGTGTGTATAGCCAGCGCAATATTAAGGATGTTGAAGAGCTAGAACTTGGCTTAGAAAACCTGATCCCCCCGGAGCATTTCAAGGGCATCGATGCTGCCATTAAGTTATTGCTCGATGCATTGCAGCAACAGCAGCGCGTTCTTATAGTTGCGGATTTCGATGCGGATGGTGCGACCAGCTGTGTAGTAGCACTTACCGCACTCAGGCAGTTTGGTTTTCAGCATACCGACTACATCGTTCCTAATAGATTCGATTACGGTTACGGGCTAACACCGGAGATAGTTGAATTAGCGAAGACCCGCACCCCCGACCTGATCATAACTGTCGATAACGGTATCTCCAGCATAGAGGGAGTAGCCGCTGCAAAAGCGGCAGGAATAAAGACGCTGATTACCGACCACCATCTGCCGGGCGCGCAGGCGCCAGATGCGGATGCCATAGTTAACCCGAATCAGCATGGCTGCAGTTTTCCGAGCAAGAGCATCGCCGGTGTGGGCGTTATTTTCTATGTGATGCTGGCGCTGCGGGCAGAGTTGCGAAAAGCCAATTGGTTTGAAGGGAATGGCATTGCAGAACCCAAGCTTGCTGACCTGCTTGATCTTATTGCCTTGGGCACTGTAGCGGATGTAGTCGCACTGGATCGTAACAACCGTATATTGGTGAGCGAAGGGCTAAGAAGAATTCGTGCGGGACGCACGCGTCCCGGCATTAAGAGTTTGTTAGAGATCGCTAACCGCAGCTTCGCTCGATTGACTGCCTCCGATCTGGGCTTTAGTGTCGGTCCTAGGCTTAACGCGGCAGGAAGATTGGATGATATGTCTACGGGTATCGAATGCCTGCTGACAGATCATGAGGGAACAGCCTACAAACTGGCCCTGCAGCTCGATGGCATGAACAAAGATCGAAAGCAGATCGAAGGCGATATGCGTGAACAAGCCTTCAAGTTTTTGCAGGAGTTCACATTAGAAGATAGCGATATTCCCGCAGCGTTGTGTATCTATGACACACGCTGGCATCAGGGTGTTGTGGGTATTCTTGCATCCCGCGTGAAGGAAAAGTTCAACCGTCCGGTGATCGCATTTGCAGATGCGAATGATGATGGTAACGAAATTAAAGGTAGCGCTAGATCTATTAAGGGCTTCCATATTCGTGACGCATTAGATGCCGTGGCTAGCAGTAACCCCGGGATGATCAGCAAGTTTGGTGGTCATGCAATGGCCGCTGGCCTCAGTTTAGAGAAGGGTAAGTTGCAAGAATTCACCGAGGCATTTCAGCAGCAAGCCGCTCTCTTGCTAGATGAAGAGCTGCTTCAGGCGCAGATATTGAGTGACGGGAATATCGAACAGGGCGAGTTCTCCATGGAGACTGCAGCGGAGTTGATTAAGGGTGGTCCCTGGGGTCAAGAATTTCCCGAGCCCGTTTTTGATGGCAAGTTCAAAGTAATTCAGCAGCGCAGAGTAGGGGAGAATCATCTCAAGCTAGTGCTGGCGCCTGAATTTTCTCTGCAGCAAACCATCGATGCCATCGCATTCAATATCGATAAGCAAGACTGGCCGGCCGCAGAGATGACTGACATTGAGATCGCCTACAGGCTTGATATCAACGAGTTCAGAGGCAACCAGACCTTACAATTGATGGTTGAGAAGATTCTTTCTTGGCAATAGTTCTTCAGGGCTGAGCTATTAATGAGCACAGCTCGATACGCCCTATGGCGACAGACGTGCGGTAGTTGAAGATTCTTGGGGTAATATGTGGCAAATTGCAGAATACAGGCCCATATAGGCTAGTCTGACAGTGTGTTAATTGGCAGATAAAGATTAGTTTGAACAGGACGGGGGCGGTGAGCTATGAAAAAAGTCTACACTCATGAGAATCTGACGATGCTGCAAACCGCAAAGGGTTTGCTGGAAAATAGTGGTGTCGATTGTTTTGTAAAGAATGAGTTCCACGCGTCAGGAGGGCACGTAGGCTTGGAAAGTGTGCCTCTGGAACTATGGGTTCATAATTCAGCGGATGCTGAAACTGCTATCTCCCTACTTGAGTCCGAGCTTAGCGAACAAAGTGATAAGCCGGCTTGGATCTGCAGCAAGTGTAAGGAAGAGAACGACGGCTCTTTCGAAACATGTTGGAAGTGTCAGACTGAGAACGCCGCCACAGAACAGGCAAGCTAGCAAGGCGGCATCGTCTTTCAGACAAAAGTGAAAAATTATGGATTGGAAAGTATTTGCGGCAATATTTGTGACGGTTTTTATTGCTGAACTGGGAGATAAAACGCAGCTTGCTACCATGCTTTTTGCGGCTGATAAGGAAGTAAGTAAGATGATGGTTTTCCTTGCCGCATCAGCTGCGCTAATTGTTGCATCTGCAATTGGGGTTTTAGCGGGCAGCTTGCTTTCAGAATACATCGACGAGAAATTTCTTCACTACATAGCTGGTGTCGGCTTTATAGCGATTGGCACATTTACTCTCTATAGTGCGTGAGACAGCTAATAAGAAATCATCATAGAGCGCAGCTAGAGATATGCCATGACCACTATAATTAGACAATACAAAGAAAGCGATCTGGATGGTGTTATGGCATCTTGGGAGAGTGCTTCGAAGGTCGCTCACCCATTTTTGCTAGAAGAATTCCTAGAGACAGAGCGCTACAATATTCCTAATGTCTATCTGCCAAACACCGATACCTGGGTTGCCGAAGTAGCAGGTAAAGTAGTTGGCTTTATTGCTTTGATGGGGAACGAGGTTGGGGCTATCTTTCTGGACCCTATGTTTCAGGGAGCTGGCATTGGCCGGTCCTTGATGGACAAGGCGCAAGAACTTCATGAAACTCTCGAAGTTGAAGTATTCGAAGCGAACTCTATCGGGCGAAAATTCTACGATCGCTACGGCTTTGAGCCTTTGGCAGAATCCATACACGCGCCAACCGGACAAGCCGTGTTACGCCTGAAATTTGTCTCTAAGTAGGACTTAGTAGCGTATTGCTCTCGTCGAGACAGATGCCAAAAACCCCTTCCAAATCCTCGCGCGCTAAAGGCTTTGACCCCTCTATTTTTTAGCCTCAAATATTCTGTCGATAGAGTATGAAATAAAGCTTCATCTAGACGGTCTTTAAATGACAGAGTAGCTCGTATTTGTTACCTTTTGGCACACAAACTACGATCCCGCTCGCGTATCATCCTTAGCATGATTTGATGGGAGTCAAAATGCGTCTTAAATTACATAACTTTCTGATATTAATAGGTTTATTTCTTGTGGCTGGCGGCGCTCAGGCACAGATTCACAAAACCGATCAGATCGAGGTTGAACTAGTTTCGGAAACTAGCAATGTGGTTCCCGGCGAAACGCTCTGGCTTGCTGTCCGGCTTGATCCTATCGAACACTGGCATACCTACTGGAAATTTGGCGGCGATAGCGGTGAAGCGACAGAGGCTAATGGGTGGCAACTCCCAGCTGGTTCGAGTGCCGGTGACATCGTTTGGCCAATTCCCGAGTGGACTCCTTTTCCTGGCAGCAATCTCGTTACGTTTACCTATGAGCGAGAGGTATTCCTGCCAATTCCGGTGACTGTTCCTGCAGACTACGGTGCTGCTAATTTCGATATCCATACCAACGTCGACTATCAGGTCTGCTACGAGATCTGCATACCTGGCTCCGCAGAATTTGAGCTGTCGTTGCCGGTAGGTGACACTGCGCAGATTGATCAGAAGTGGCAACAGGGTTTTGCCGATTCCCGCGCGATGACGCCAGTTGCGGCTGAACAGCATAGCCTGCAGGCCAATTTCAACAGTTTCGATGGCAAGTTCAATGTCATGATCGAAGCCGAAGAAAACCTATTCGATGATGTCGATGACGTTTGGTTCTTCCCAGAACAGCGCCGAGTCATGAAGTACGCTCCTTACCGCAAGGTCATGAAGGACGGCAATCGCCTGCAGATTTCTACAGAGCAGCATCGCCGCTTCGATACCGACCTGCAGGAGTTGAATGGATTACTTGCCTATATCGACGATGATGGGCAGTGGCATGGCTACGACATCAAACCTCGCTACGCGAGCGTAGCCTGGGATCACAGTATCGAAGTGGAGCTCATCTCGGAGGCCACAAACATAGTGCCCGGTGAGACGCTATGGCTAGGCTTGCGATTGCAACCGGCCGAGCACTGGCATACCTATTGGAAGATGGGTGGCGATAGTGGCGAACCCACTAGTGCTAACGAATGGACAGCACCCGAGGGAACGAATATCGGTGAGTTGCTATGGCCAGCTCCGCATTGGCTTCCGTTCTACGATACCGACTTGGTTAACTTTGCCTACGAAGAAGAAGTATTGCACCCAATCGCAGTCACCATTCCTGCAGATTATGAAGGCGATACGGTTGAGCTATCTACGCTGGCTTTCTGGAACGTCTGCGAGCAGATCTGTATTCCTGGCGAGCAGCGACTGAGTATTACCCTGCCAGTTGCACAATCGACAGAGCTTGACGCGGGCAACGCGCAGATTTTTGCGACTGCCAGAGAACAGCTTCCCATAGTCGATCACGATATCAAATCACTCATCGCCGTTGCCGGTGAGCGTGTGAGTCTTGGTTTTGAGGCGTCAGATGCAGTTTTTTCTGATTACACCGATGCGTTCTTCTTTCCAGAGCAGCGCCGCATCATAAAGCCGGGCCCACTGCGTGATGTCAGCATTCAGGGAAACCTGATTCAAATTACCCACCAACAGCCAAGACGCATGTTGGAAGATCTCACCGAAGTTTACGGAGTGTTGGTTCTAGAGAACGAGCAGGGTGATCGTGCTGCCTACGATTTTCAAAACCCTACAGCCGATGCCAACCTAACTACAATAGCGCCTCTTGCTGCAGCAAATAATTCAAGTAGCGATGGTGGGGCTGGCGGTGGACTGCTGCTGTATATGTTGTTCGCGCTAATGGGCGGTTTCATATTGAACTTGATGCCTTGCGTATTCCCAGTGCTATCAATGAAGGCGCTTAGCTTTGCTAAGAACGCTGGCGCATCTGTACACAAGCAACGCATGGATGGCCTTGCCTACACCGCCGGTGTGATAGCCGCCTTCGTAGCCTTGGCAACAGTTCTCATCGTGTTACGTGCCGGTGGCGAGCGTATTGGTTGGGCGTTCCAGTTTCAGCAGCCTTGGTTCCTAGCCTTCATCGTATACGTATTCTTCATGATGGCGCTCAGTCTTTCGGGTGTGTTTGAAATCGGCACGAGCCTCATGGGTGCCGGTGGCAGCCTAGCGCAGAAGAAGGGCTACAAGGGCTCGTTCTTCACAGGTGTTCTCGCCACGACTGTAGCAACGCCTTGCACCGCGCCATTCATGGGCCCGGCACTCGGTTTTGCCTTAACCCAGTCTTGGGTGGTTGCCATGATGGTATTCGTATCCTTAGGTCTTGGTATGGCGTTGCCGATTCTCGTGCTTTCCTATATGCCGGCACTCACGAAGTACATGCCGAAGCCGGGAGCATGGATGGAAACATTCAAGCAGTTCATGGCATTCCCTCTGTATGCCTCGGCCTTGTTCTTCCTTTGGGTCTTAGGTAATCAGGTAGGCGTCATGGGTATGTCTTTGGTGATTGGCGTGTGTATCTTGCTCGCCTTCGCGGCTTGGATGTATCAGCGTCGTTTTACCATGGGGCCAATACTGCTCACCGCTAACTATGCAGTTGGTGCGGCTGCATTAGTTGCTGCGGTTTATCTGATGCAGACTCCATTCTTGCAGACAGTCTCTATGGTACAAACAGCAAGCGTCGATGCAGATGGCAACTCTACGCAGAACTATGAAGTCTTTAGTACTGCGCGCCTCGATGAAATACAGGCCGAGGGTCGCCCCGTGTTCATCAATATGACCGCAGCTTGGTGTATCACCTGTCTCGCTAATGAGCAGACTACTCTCAGCACAGAGCGTGTAGAGCAGGCACTGCTGGATAATGATATCACCTACATGAAGGGTGATTGGACTAACGAGGATCCGGAGATCACCGAGATTCTTGAGCGTTTTAATCGTCCTTCAGTGCCGTTGTATGTCCTCTATCCGGGCGACAGCAGCAAGGAACCGATCATTCTTCCACAAATCCTTACACCGGGTTTGGTTGCTGAGGCCTTTGGCAGCATCTAGTTAATTATTCGCCGCATCCATAAGGCGTGCATTGCTCACTTGAATCAATTTCAAATTGAGTGATAATCGCCTTATTCGTTTCTGCTTCTCGTTCAATATACCCGCTATGAAAATTCAGCTGCGTTTTCTGCTTGCCCTATCTTTAGTGTCGATCTCGATTTTCGCGGTTGCCGCAGAGGACCTTGGTGTGTCCAGCAAGTATTCAGGAGCGCATGCCGCAGCGAGTCAGTTACCGCGTCTGCACAGCCTATTGATCAGTCAGGGCGACGAACTCGTATTCGAAAAATATTACAACGGTCGTGACCCATCACGTCCGGCGAACATGAAGTCAGCCTCCAAGAGTGTTATCTCTGCATTAATTGGAATCGCTATCGATAAGGGGATAATCGATTCAGTTGATATGAAGGTGGCGGATTATTTTCCAGATGTTATCGCCATGAACGATGGTCAGGCGAAACAACAGATAACCATAGAGAATCTGCTCACCATGCAATCGGGCTTGGAGACGACCAGCAATAGAAATTACGGCAAGTGGGTTCTCAGTGATAATTGGGTTGAGTTCGCTCTCAATCAGCCGCTGGTAGCAGAGCCTGGAACTCGAATGCTGTATAGCACCGGCAGTACCCATCTCCTGTCTGCGATAATCACTCAAGCCAGTGGCATGAGTACCAAACAGTTCGCGCAAGAGAATCTAAGCTCGCGGCTCGGTTTCTCCATGTCTTACTGGCCGCAAGATCCCCAAGGAATTTATTTCGGTGGCAACGATATGGAGATGACGCCGCGGCAGATGCTCGAATTTGGTCGTTTGTACCTAAATGAGGGGGTCAAAGATAGCCAACAAGTAATCTCCAGCTCATGGGTGGAGGCGTCTCATCAACCACGCGCAAGATCCCCGCGAGGGCAGGGCCGCTTCTATGGCTACGGTTGGTGGCTGCGCGATCTCGCCGGCATGCAAGTCCCTGTTGCCTGGGGCTACGGTGGTCAACTTATCTTCGTAGTGAAGGAATTAGGTTTGGTTGTAGTGGCTACCTCCGAGAGCACGCCCGGTGCGTCGAGGAGAGGGCACTTGCGAAGCCTCTACGATCTAGTTGAGGAGCAGGTGTTGTTACCTGCATCAGTTCAACAGCGGCTAGCACTCGCTAGGTAGGCGCTCTTCAGTATTCAAATAAATGTGAACCTCTAGTAGCAATAGCCTGGGGCTATTAATTATTCAGAAGGAAATGCTCAGTGAAAATTAATGTGTATCAGGTCGATGCCTTTGCCAATAAGCCGTTTGAAGGGAATCCAGCGGCAATCTGTCCGCTACAGGCGTGGCTGCCGGAGCAGACTATGCAAGCACTGGCTGCGGAGAATAATTTATCCGAAACGGCATTCTTTGTGCCTGAAGGTGATGGTTTTGCATTACGCTGGTTTACACCGCAAACCGAAGTTGATCTATGTGGTCACGCAACGCTTGCTGCAGCTTATGTATTGTTCGAAGAGTTAGACTATCAAGGAGAAGAGGTTCAATTCAGCACCAAGTCTGGAGCGTTGAGTGTGATGCGCGATGGCGATTCCCTTAGAATGGATTTTCCTGCGCAGCCACCATTGCCTTTCGAGTTACCAATGTCGTTGGTACAGGCGTTTTCTGCTACTCCCGAAGACTGTTTGAAGTTCGCCGACATCGTTGCTGTGTTCTCCTCCGAGGAATTGGTGCGAAATGCCGAGCCAGATATGTTGCTACTGGCGAAGCTGGACTGCCGGGGCATCATCATCACTGCAGAATCGACGGAGTACGACTTTATCGCGCGTTGGTTCGGTCCAAGAACGGGGATCAACGAAGATCCAGTTACCGGTTCTGCGTTTACCCAGCTTGTACCTTACTGGGCGAATCGTCTAGGCAAGAAGAAATTTCGAGCCAAGCAGGTTTCAGAGCGTGGTGGTGAGGTGACTTGCGAGCTGGCTGGGAATCGTGTGTTGATCTCCGGCAAGGCAGTTGTTTTCATGCGCGGAATCATAGAAATAGATGCTTAGTTCGGGCGTAGCTACCCCGCTAGACAGCGAGGTAGTATTCGATCTTAAGTTTGTTGATCTCGATTACGTCGTGATTGTTCAGCTTGACCGCACGTGACCCTATGGTCTCCCCGTTGATTGTTAGCAAGCTGTTGTTACTTTCCTGATCCAAATTAACAATGAAGTGGCCATCTGGACGCTTATTGATCTGAACGATTTCCGCGCCGGACTTGCCGAGTTTTACCGAAGGTTTCTGTAGCGCCAATTCCTTGCCTGCGCCTTTACCATTTAGAATTTGCAATTTTGCGGCACTTAGATCTGCTGCCCCGTTGCCGGGCATGTTGATTGGCTCGTTCAGGTTTGTGCTGGGGGAGGTGTTCACTCCGGGTTGGCGCCTGATAAGAACAGTCTTGTCATCATCGCTAGCCGAACTGGATTCATTCATATAACGCAGTTCATGCTTACCAATCACGATCACATCGCCGTGCTTAAGTGGGTGCTTGGTAATCGCTTGCCCATTTACATAGGTACCGTTCGTACTGTCCAAATCTTCCAAAAAAGAATCGTCAAAAATAGTAAGAAGTTTGGCGTGATGACCGCTGACGGCAAGATTCTCAATGCGAATATCATTATCATCCTTGCGGCCGATAGTCATAATCTCTTTGTCGAGAACGAAATCGTCCAATCGAGTTGAGTTAAAACTGAATTCTAGTTTGCCTGGCATGATGATTCCTATCCTCTGGTATTCTTGAGTCTATTCTCCTGCTAGGTCTGCATGAGAATGACAGAAATATTGTCTTTGCCGCCGTTTCGGTTTGCTAGTGCAATCAACTTCTCGGCGGCCATATCTAGGTCGGTAATATTTTCATCGATGGTTTCTGCTATCTGCCAATCAGAAACCATATCGGTTAAACCATCTGAACAAAGCAGCAATAGATCGTAGGGCTGCAGTGCTTCTTCTGCGGTGTCGACGTCAACTTCTAACCGCGTTCCCATGGCCCTAGTGACTACGTTTCCGACGTTTGCACCTTGCGCCTCTCTCTCGGTGTAAAAACCCCGATCTATTAGATCCTGAACTAAGCTATGATCTTTCGTTAGCCGCTTCACAATACGATTGCGATAGAGATAGAGCCTAGAGTCGCCTACGTGGCCGAAATATACCTGAGACCCAACGACCATGGTGACAACTATTGTTGTCCCCATACCCTTGTAGGCTTCTTCCGCTTCTTGGGCGCGGAATATCTCTTCATTGCTTGAAGAAATTGTATTGGAGACAAATTCCAATAACTGAGAACCAGTTATCGATACAGAAGTTTCCTGCAAAGCGAATTTTTGCAGCTTTTCTAACACGAACTTGACGGTCATTTGAGATGCGACCTCGCCAGCCTTATGCCCGCCCATGCCATCGGCAAGGACCGCTATGCCGAGTTCTTGGTCGAAGCCAATGTAATCCTGGTTATATTCACGGCGCAATCCTGTGTCCATGTCTCCAGAGATTTTTAGTAGTGACTGTGCTTCCGGCATCAATTTGTCCTGAGTTCTGCTATCTGATTAACCAGTAAATTGTAAACTTCGGGCAGGCTCTGGTTAATTTTTTCCTGCCCATCAAAAAGATACAGATATTGTACAAAAATCAGCAACAACAGTCCGAATAAAAACCCCATTCGAGCACTTATCGGCGATTTATTCTCGTTTATGGAAGTTACAGGCGCAGCTTTCTGCCGATCAGTAGCGCGATCTTTTCTTGCGGAACCCTTTCTCGTTCGGGTAGGACCTTTGTCCGTAAAGGTTTTGTGATGCTTGTTCTGGATATGCTGTTGGAATAATTCGATAGCTCTGTGCAAGCTGTCGCTTTCTCGATTTTCAGGAATGGTCGATATCATGTTGGCGATGAGTTGCTGGATATCATTCGGTAGCTTGCTGAACGATTTTCTCACCACAAAGCTAGTGTCTTGGCTTCTGCTGGGAAGAGAGCCGGTGAAAAGCTGATAGAGGATAACGCCGGTTGCATAGATATCTGCCGCTTTGCTGCGCGGTTCGCCTTCAAGACGATAGAATTTTGCATTTTCTACTAGCGTCAGATCTTCCTCTGTGGAGAAGTCGGTAAGCTTAACGTGACCGTCGGGAGTAAACAGTATGTTGGTAGGGCGTAGATGGCCATGCACGATCCGGTTGTTATGGGCAAAGATCATCGCCTGGCAAATTTGCGAGGCGATCTTTAGGATCTCCTGCCAGCTAAGCTGAAAAGCTAGTTTATCGTTCAGCGTGCCGCCACTGAGATATTCTTGTACCAGTATAAAATGCCTATCGTTGCGTGAAGTGCCATGGGTCTTAACAATATTTTCATGTTCTAAGGAGGCGAGCAGATTGCTTGCCTCAAAACCTGCGCTTGAACTCACCTTCTTCTTGATGATGAGTAGGTTGTTGCGATCCTTTTGCTGGTACAGGTAGACGGAACCTAATTTATCTTCGCGCAGAATATCCAGCAGCAGGAATTTGGATTTGATTTTGGTGATTCCCTGCTCGGCTCGAAGGCGCTGTCCTTCGTCTAAGTGAGAGCCTTGTGAAATTGCTAGCAGATCATTCTTTAGTTGCTCGGCAGATTGCGGACGCTGTTCGGGGTCCTGATTCAGGCAGCATAGAATTAGCTTGTTCAATTCTGCTTCGATCTCAGTGTTCAGGCGAAACGGCTCAGGGAAGACCCCGGTTGGAATCTTGCCTGTAAACAGCTCGTACATCACCACGCCTACCGAATACAGATCGCTCCTTTCCGTGACGTTCTCAGAGGATTCACGCTGCTCCGGAGACATGTAGTTATAGGTTCCCATCACAGTGCCAGTTGTGGTTTGGTTGCTTGGCTCCTGCTTTTCCTCGTAGAACTGGGCAATACCGAAGTCGAGGATTTTTACATTGCCGTTATCATCGATCAGGATGTTTTCCGGCTTAATGTCGCGATGGATTACATTGTTCTGATGGGCATAGGCGAGCGCCTTCAGCAGCTGGATTATGATGTCGATCTTGTCCGTATGGGAGATCTGATTGATCTTAAAAGCAGTGCCCAGATCGAGGCCTTCCACGTACTCCATCACGAAATAGGGCATCTCATCGGCGGTAATTCCGCGGTCTATCACATGGATTATGTTCGGATGAGTCAATCTGGCGATAATGTAGGATTCGCGGTCGAAGCGGTGTCTCGCCTCTTTGTCGCGGCTTAGGTCGTTTATTAACAGCTTGATTGCTACCGGTCGCTGTAGAGACTCCTGAATGCCTCTATAGACATACGCCATGCCGCCTTCGCCGATTTTCAGTAGCTTTGAATATCCATCTAATTGCATCAGTTTTCCTGCATTTTCTGACTACATGCACTTGCTTTGTGTGTGATCTCTAGCCTAATGAGGGTGGGCTCTTGAAAATGTGATATTCTTCGCAAAATCACGGTGTTAGGAAGCCAGTCCGAGACCGCGAGCAAGGAATCTAGAGAGATGAAAACACCAAGCTTCGCTATTTCTGCTTTTGCAGTCGTTCTGGTCTTGTACCTCTTGATCGTGGGCGAGGCATTGTTGCTCCCGCTGGTTATCGCCATCGCCCTGTGGTATCTGATTAATACACTCGCGGCCGCATTCGCAAAAATTCATATTGGTGAGTTTCAGTTTCCCAGTATTGTTTGCCGACTGGCATCCATTTTCACATTTATGTTGTTGATTTGGGGGCTTATAAATTTCCTAGGCGGGCGTGCGGATGATGTGATGCAGGTCATTCCAGTCTATCAAGAGAACCTCACGGTGCGGTTCCAGAACCTTCCCTTGGTGGTCGTATCTGCTTTTCAGGATCAATTGATAACCGATTGGATAGATTTGCCAGCCTACGCGACTTCTGTAGCCTCGTCTTTTGCGGGTATCTTGGCGAGTGGCGGCCTGATCATGATCTATGTGTTATTTCTATTCCTGGAGCAGGGCAATTTCGATGAGAAGATTTCTGCGTTGTTTCGCAGTGCCGGGTCTGAGAGCGATGTGCGTAAGATTATCAGCAGGATTCGTAACGACATTCAGAAATACATCAGCATCAAGATGTTCACCAGTTCTATGACCGGCTTGCTTAGCTACATTTTTCTGCGCATCGTAGAGGTTGATTTCGCGGGAGTCTGGGGTCTGCTTATCTTCTTATTAAATTTCATCCCGACGGTTGGCTCCATAATCGCCACCATCTTCCCGGCCATGATTGCCCTCGCGCAATCCGATGGCTATACCTTGTTTGTTCTGGTTCTAGTGGGGATCGGAGTCCTGCAGATCTGCATCGGGAATATTCTCGAGCCGCGACTGATGGGTAACTCATTTAATCTCAGCCCCATTGTCATCCTGCTCAATTTGGGGTTGTGGCAGTACATCTGGGGTATTCCTGGTATGTTTCTCTGTGTTCCCTTCCTGATAATCCTAACGATTATTCTTAGCCATTTTCCACAAACCCGGCCAATCGCCATTATTCTTTCTAGTGATGGCAGATTGCGAGTTCCCGCTGACGCCGTTTTCGAGCAATTTCCTATCAGTTCCGACGGCCACGGCCTTTTGCCTCCTAGTCAGGATAGTGACAAAGACTGAGTTTTAGTGTTGCCCTAAATTGCCAGCATAAGCGAAAAAACCCTGCAATATCCGCGTATTACGCGCTATAATTCTCTGCTTTTTTACTATTAGCGAGCCTCTCACAGGGTTCGGTCCGAAATTCGGATTCAACTAATAGATTCAACTAATAGATTCAACCATGAGACTCAATGATGACTAGCGCTGAGATTAGACAGAAGTTTTTGGACTTTTTTGCCAGCAGGGGACACCAAATTGTTCCAAGCAGCTCGCTTGTGCCAGGCAATGATCCAACACTGCTGTTTACCAATGCAGGAATGGTGCAATTTAAGGATACCTTCCTAGGAGATGAGCAGCGCGACTACAACCGTGCGACTAGTTCGCAGCGCTGCGTCCGTGCCGGCGGCAAACACAATGACTTGGAGAACGTGGGCTATACAGCTAGACACCACACATTCTTCGAGATGCTAGGCAATTTCTCCTTCGGCGATTACTTTAAGCGTGAAGCCATTAAATACGCTTGGGAATTCCTAACAGTTGAATTGGGACTACCTGCAGACAAGCTTTGGGTTACTGTATTTAAAGACGATGCTGAGGCCGAAGCAATTTGGCTTGAGGAAATGAAGATCGATCCAAATCGGTTTTCGCGTTTAGGTGAGAAAGACAATTTTTGGGCTATGGGTGACACTGGTCCCTGTGGGCCCTGTTCAGAAATATTTTATGACCACGGCGCTGATGTCCCAGGTGGCCCGCCAGGAAGTCCAGATGAAGATGGCGATCGCTACATAGAGATCTGGAATCTGGTATTCATGCAGTACGAGAGAAAAGCAGATGGTTCGCTGACACCGTTACCGAAGCCTTCGGTTGATACTGGCGCGGGCCTCGAGCGTGTGGCAGCTGTTATGCAGAATGTGCACAGCAATTATGAGATTGATCTGTTTCAGGATTTGTTAAAAGCGATTTCCTCCATCACTGGAGTGAGTGATCTAAACAATAATTCTCTAAAAGTTATAGCAGACCATATACGGTCTTGCTCCTTCCTTGTTGTGGATGGTGTGCTTCCTTCGAATGAGGGTAGAGGCTATGTGCTGCGCAGGATTGTTCGACGCGCAGTTCGACATGGTTATCAACTCGGAGTGAAGGATGTTTTCTTTTACAAGATCGTTGCCGCCTTGGTTGAGGTCATGGGGGAAGCGTACCCTGAGCTAGCGCAGAAACAACAATTTGTTGAGAAAGCATTAAAAGACGAAGAGGAGCAATTTGCTCGGACTCTCGAGAACGGCATGTCCATACTAGAGAAAGCAATTGCGAGCCTAGATGGCAAGATCATCTCCGGCGAGACTGTGTTTCGTCTGTACGACACCTACGGCTTTCCAGTTGACCTTACTGCGGATGTTGCGCGAGAACACGAACTCACACTCGACATGGATGGCTTCGAAGCTGCCATGGAAGTGCAGAAGAATCAGGCGCGCGCCGCCAGTAATTTTGGCTCGGTTGCAAAGCTGGAGATTGCCAATGGTGAGGCTACCGATTTCATTGGTTATGAAAACCTGCAAGGTACATCGAAGTTATTAGCCATTTTCGCCGACTCGAAAGAAATACAGAGTGCGAATGAGGGCGATGAGGTGCTATTGCTTCTCGATAGCACGCCGTTCTATGGAGAATCCGGTGGTCAGGTTGGCGACACGGGTTTGCTCGCTAGTGAAAACGCATCATTCGAAGTTTTGGATACACAGAAGCAAGGCAATGCCTTCGTGCATCGAGGTATATTACGCAGCGGTTCACTGAGCGTAGGCGAGCAGCTTACAGCACAAGTGGCGGCCGATGCCCGTGCGGCCATCACTTTAAATCACAGTGCCACGCATCTAATGAACGCCGCGCTAAGAAGCGTGCTTGGCGATCATGTTTTACAGAAGGGCTCACTCGTTGATGCCGATAGACTGCGTTTTGATTTTTCCCATACCGCACAAGTTTCAGCAAAGGAGCTAAAGGGTATTGAGAATCAGGTGAACGAAGAAATACTTAAAAACTCCTCTGTAGACAAAGAAGTGCTGCCTATAGAGAAGGCGCAGGAGAAGGGCGCGCTTGCATTGTTTGGTGAGAAATACGGAGACGAAGTCCGAGTCGTCACTATGGGAGGAGAGTACTCTGTTGAATTCTGTGGCGGCACTCATGTACAGCGTACCGGTGATATTGGCTTGTTTAAGATCGTCTCTGAATCAGGCATCTCCTCTGGAGTGCGTCGCATTGAGGCAGTCACAGGCAAGGGTGCTCTAGCACTCATCGAGAAAGAAGAGCAGACGCTACGAAACATCTGTGAGATTGTGAAATCGAATAGCGACGATGTGCTCGACAAGGTGCAGGCGCTTGCAAGCAATACCAAGTCTTTGGAAAAACAACTCGAGCAATTGAAGTCGAAGATGGCCTCGAGCGCGGGGAGCGATCTTGCTTCTCAGGCTGAGGAAATAGCGGGTGTTAAGGTGCTAGTGGCTGTGGTTGAGGGTTTTAATCCGAAGACACTGCGTGACACCGCAGATCAATTAAAGAATAAGTTAGGAAGCGCTGTTGTCGTCTTGATGAGCGGAGCGGAAGGCAAGGTCAGCATCGTTGCAGGCGTTAGTAAAGACCTAGTGGGCAAGGTTAAGGCAGGTGATCTAGCTAACATGGTTGCCGTGCAGGTTGGTGGCAAGGGCGGAGGTCGTCCCGATATGGCTATGGCAGGCGGCAGCGATATTTCTGCTATACCTGCGGCAGCGGCGAGCATCAAGCCGTGGTTAGAGGAAAGATTGTAGGACTGCATGCTGAGCAAATAAGCTCATGATTGTAGGAATATAGAAAAAGCATTGGAATAGTTTAGTTATGGCATTGATTGTTCAAAAATTTGGTGGAACATCCGTTGGCACTGTCGAGCGAATCGAAGCGGTGGCGGACAAGATCGTTGGCTTTCGTGAACGAGGCGATGATGTTGTTGTCGTCGTGTCTGCTATGAGTGGGGAGACCAACCGCTTAACAGCACTGGCGAAAGACATCATGGAGTATCCGACTCCGCGCGAGATGGATGTACTTCTGTCTACCGGCGAGCAGGTCACTATCGCTCTGTTAAGCATGGCGCTGGAGAAACGCGGTTTTGGTGCGCGTTCTTTTACGGGCGGCCAGGTAAAGATCCTAACCTGCGACACTCATATGAAGGCCAGGATTCGTGAGATAGATGGCACACGTATTCATGCGCAGTTAGAGCAGGGAAATGTTGTCGTAGTTGCTGGCTTTCAGGGCACCGATGAGCACGGCAATATTACAACGCTCGGTAGAGGCGGTTCAGATACCACAGCGGTAGCCTTAGCTGCAGCGTTGGATGCGGACGAGTGCCAAATTTATACAGACGTAAAGGGCGTGTATACGACTGACCCGAGAGTTGTAGAAGATGCTAGATTGCTTAGCAGTATCACTTTCGAAGAGATGCTGGAGCTAGCAAGTCTAGGTGCCAAAGTCCTGCAGATTCGCGCAGTAGAATTTGCGGGTAAGTACAAGGTGCCGCTACGAGTTTTATCAAGTTTTGAAGAGGGTCCAGGTACCCTAATAAGTTTAGAGGGAGACGAAAAAATGGAAGACCCTACTATTGCAGGAATCGCTTTCGAAAGAGATGAAGCGAAACTTACTATTGCTGGAGTTCCCGATGTGCCAGGTGTTGCCTATCAAGTAATTGGTCCGGTCAGCGCTGCTGGTATAGAAGTCGACGTGATCGTGCAGAACGCGGCGGAAGATGGAACGAACGATATAACATTTACCGTTAAGCGCGGCGAATGTGATCGAGCCAAGAAAATTCTCGAAGATCTGAAGGCCTCGCTAAAGGCGCGTGAAGTGTTGGTAGATCGAAAAGTAGGCAAGGTGTCGGTTGTTGGTGTGGGCATGCGATCACACGCAGGCATCGCTAGTAAGGCATTTAAGGCCTTGGCAGACGAGAGCATTAATATTCAAATCATCACCACTTCAGAGATAAAGATTTCTGTGGTGATAGAGGAGAAATACCTCGAATTGGCTGTGCGCGCCCTGCATAGCGCCTTCGATCTAGGTGATCCGGACTACAACAAGGAAGATGATTCCTAGCTATTTTCGGGCTACTAAATTCGGCTGAAATTAGTTGGCATAAACCCTACAAAGGCAGATACTGATAGATAGTAAAGCGTTGTTCCACTAGTTTTGCGGGTTTAGCGCCAACGCCTAGAAGCTATTTTTGGTCGATGGCAATAAAAGAGATCTCGATCAAAGCTCTGTGGAATAGACCGCGATACTCTGGGGTTAGGATGTATTGCAGTAAGTCGACATGTAGTGACTAGCAGTTCTGCAATAGTAGTTACGGAAAGTACAAAGGAATCAGTTAAAGGAGGATTGCAATGTTAATATTGACCCGCCGGATTGGCGAGACATTGATGATCGGAGACGAAGTAACGGTGACCGTCTTGGGAGTTAAGGGAAATCAGGTAAGGATTGGGGTTAATGCTCCAAAGGATGTGTCGGTGCATCGAGAAGAGATTTATCAACGGATCCAGAAGGAGAAGGAGGGAGATGTTGAGATTGGTGATGTTGATGAAGGCGCTGGGGAATAGAGTAGTTTGATTTCTAGGGTCTGAACATTGGATTATTGTGAAACCAGCTTATGCTGGTTTTTTTTGGTTCGGGAATTGTGAATTGCGCATTGAAATATTTGGCGTGTTTAAGCCAAAAGAATCTACTTTTTCGGCGGAATCGAATACGTTCCCACAGAATGGGCAATGGGCCGGTCGTCGCCTTCAGAATAAATCGATACCTCACCCACCGCCAATGTTTTGCCCAGTTTGAGTATTTTACAGACGCCCAATATGTCTTTGTCCGCTACAGGTTTGCGTAGGAAGTTGAAGTTCAAGCTGGTGGTTACAGCTAGTGCAACTAAGCCTATTTCTCTAAGCACGGCCACATAGATGGCACAATCCGCCAGGCTCATCATAGTTGGGCCAGAGACGGTTCCTCCGGGGCGTAGATCTTCAGCAGTAACTTTACGTCTGACGGTGATGGAGTCTGTGTCGAAAGATTCAAGTACGAAATTTGCTTGGGGGAATTCTTTGGACAAAAAGGCATCCATTTCTGTTTTGCTAACTTTGGGCAAGGTTTGTCTTCCGGTTTTGGTTTTGATTGTGTGGATTTGCTAGTTTGCCAGTTATTGGGAGGTAATTCATGGGAGAAACACACGAATTGACCTTTGAGTGCTGAAGGCTTCTCTATTAGGGCTTTTTGAGTTGGGCGCTGTGCTTGAATTTGTCTAGAGGGATTGATTCAGGTTTTGGCTGAGCCAAATTCTTCGCCCTACGGGCGGCCTTTGGCCGTCTGCGACGCTACGCGTCTTTCCCCTATACGCCCTTAGCAGGGGATACGATACTGATTGGGGCGGGTTACTGGTAGGTTGTTGCTGATGTTGGGCCGTGCGATTGGGTTGACGTTTTGAGGGTGAAGGCTTCTCTGTTGCAGTTTTTTGAGTTGGCACCTTGCTTGAATCCGTCGGTCGGGATTGACTCATAATTTGGCTGAGCCAAATTCTTCGCCCTACGGGCGGCCTTTGGCCGTCTGCGCTGCTATCGCAGCTTTCGAACCGGAGGTTTCTCTGCCTATCTCTCTCCGCCATATACAAAAAACCCGACTCTAAGTCGGGTTTTTTGTATATGGCGGTGGATGGAGTCTTCAGCGAAATGTTCTCCTAATTCCCTGATACAGGGATAAATACAGGCAAATTGTGCGTTTTTCTACTCACTTTCATCCCATTTGTTTGGATTCGCGCTAAGAATCATGATGTTACAGAGGTTGCCCAAATACCCTCTTAAAAATAACAGGGAAAAACAGGGAATTCACTCTGATATCGAGCATTCAACTCAATCGCATAACAGGGTGCTGAAAAGTTAACTGATTTAAAGCGAATCTCGAGCTGATATATAGCTCTAAGTCATTGATTTCTGATTGTAGGGTGAGCCTATATCGAGCCCAAAAGGGTAAATTTCAAGTTAACTTGTCAGTACCATTGTGGAAGATCAAATTTAGGCTCGCACATTTTCTTGACGAAGTAGAACAATTAAGACCGTGAGCCCGAAGAAAAGAAATACGGCTCCAGACAAGTATAGGGCATATTGAAGGCTATAAAGGTCTGCCATATAGCCAAAAATTGGAGATGTTGAAGCAAAGAGAACTCGGATGATAAAGCTTCGTATAGACATGACGGTTGCGCGCATATTCGAAGGTATATGTCTGTTCATGTAGTCGCGTAGTACAGGTGTCGCCACTCCTCGGGTAATGTAAAAAACGAGTAATACTAATATTCCCCATAAGTTACCGGTATAGGCAACTGTGAAATAACAGGTAGTAATAAGGACTAACAATAAAATGAGCAAGGTTTTGGTGTTTATTCTGCGCTCTATCTCGTGTGCGTAGAAGGACGGTATGGCAACAGCCAAATTTAGTCCCGCGCCAATCAATCCAAAATATACCACTTCAATATTAAGTGACATAAAGTAGGGCTGCACAAACCAAGCCATAGTTAATGTGGCTGCGCCAAATACTGACGAGTAAAGAATGTAAGCTCTCAGAATTTTACTTTCGATCATGGCATAGTGAATGATTCTCTTAATGTTCTTCCAAGGTTTGCTTCTGCCATCTTTTATTCGATGTACTTTGGGCTCCACAAGCAGAAGTGCAACACCGAAACCGATCAGGGCAATGCCAACTTGGTAGTAGAATGGAGTTCTTAAACTAATTTCAGCCAAAAAACCTCCGATCACAAAGGCAAGCGCTTCTGCTAGATTCCCCATTGAGATCGTTCTTCCCTCCAGTTTAATGAAGTCATCACTTCGATTTAACTCTACAAGAGAGTCATACATTAATGCTGTATCTGATCCAGAGATAAAACTTTGGCCAACTCCTAAACAAAGTGCGGCTAACAAGAACCCATCGAAACCATATGAAATAGAATAAGTTAGGATGCCTAAGAACCCAAAGAAGGTTCCTATGACCATTGAGTTTTTTCGCCCCAGGACATCGGCTACATAGCCAGAGGGAATTTCTATAAGTGCTATGGTTACGGAATAGATTGCTTGAATTACAAACAGGTCGGTGATGGTGAGGCCATTCTCTTCATAAAATAGCCAGATAATAGGCATGAAAAGCGCCATCCATTTGGATGTCTTGATGACATAAAGTTTCCAAATGTTTGAACTGACGCTCATGAGAATGTATGGCTAGTTAGTGTGGTGCAGTCTAGAGAAATGATTTGTTCGGTCCCCACGCACAGGATTTTAAAATGTAAGAGAGGTTTTCAATCTCGGAGTCGATTCTATTAGTGCTGCCGTCTTCGTTTCACGGAGAAGGGCTGATTCTAATTAAAAAGACCGATGGGGGAAAGCCACCATCGGTCTTTGTTATTGCAATGCGTTTAAGGGGGTGTAATTGCTCAGTCAACACCTACAACTGAGCGTAGCTCTTTCTCTTTGCGCTCTTCAGTTAGCCTATCAAAGCCCGCAACGTCTAAATGAGTTACCGCAATCCATGCATGGTTCATTTCGTCGGCTGTTCGGCTGCCCCACACTACGAACTGGTCTGGGTCGGTTACGTTCGGATTAGCTGAAGTATTGTCATACCACTGCTTTAGGACAAGAACGGCTCCGGTGGGAAGCAAAGGGGCCACGTCTGGGTTGTAGATATGGCTATGGTGCCATGTGGCACTCCACTTAGATACTTGACTGATAGCTTCGGTGCGGCCAGTTTCTGGATAAAATACCTCCAGCGAAGCTGCATTCATGCGCAGGTGGCCATGAGGTTGAAAGCTGTCTATGCGAACTGGGTGGTCGAAGGACTGGAAGCCTTCTACCATTGCGTAACCGTTAGCGGGGATAAGAAGGCCATCCTCTGTGCCGATTTGATATTGCTTCAGGTCCTGTTTGTATTGAGCCTGCTCTTCATAGTCTTCTGGATGTAACCAAAGAGCCACTTCGACAATATTGTCTTTAATCATAGTGCCTGGCGCGTTAGCTCCAAGACCACCTGGAAACATATGAATGCTCCAGCGAACCCGTGACCCAGCGGGAATTGTGCGGCATACACCATCGGGAACGATTTCACCCCATTTGCCCATGGCGTATTCAGTCAATTGGCCATAAGTCGCAAATTCACCCTCTTCAGTAGGTGCGTAAACATCAGCATTAGCATGATGCACTACAGCTTGGGCATCGCCCCGAGGCTTCACTTGCACAGCCTTGATGCAGCGATCTGCATTTAGCCCCAGATCCACGAAGTGTTTGCTCCACAGATCATTTCCGTCAGCTGGTATATCTATGGGCAGAGACTCGACAATTTTGTCGGGAGCTCCAAATTCTCCGGTGAAGTTCCAATCATTTGGATCCGGCAAGATAGGCATTTTAACCACGACGTCGGGATCACCCTGGGGTGAGCCTTGATTAACCCAAGCGACGATAGTATCAATGTCGCCTTGTTCTAGGCGCCAGTCACCTTCGAGGTCTTGAATGCCAATACCGTGATCGTAGGCATACGGAGGCATAGTTCTGTCGGCGACTTTCAGTTGGATGAGCGGCGCCCAGGGTCGCACCTGATCATAGTTCGTCAATTGCATTGGGCCGATACCGTCTTCTCGGTGACAAATCACACAATTTTCATTAAGAATCTGTCCAACTTCACCATTATAGGTGACCGTGTGATCGGCATTAGTTTGAGCCAGCGCTTGGCTCTGCAACCCCATCACTATGACTGCGGCTAATCCAAGGCAGCTCTTTGGAATATTCATTTTTTGCTCCTAAGAAGGTAATTATTCAAACGTATAAAATACCGACTGTATAGGTCAAATACAAGCATTTTCTGCGGGTATTCAAGGAGTGTGCAAGGGGAGTGCTGAGATAATAGCTTATTGATATTGTTGGATATATCTAAAAGTTAAGCATGCGCATCGTGATCTCTGTGCTTTGCGGAGGCAGATAAGCAGTTCGATAAGACTTGGCCACTTGGAGAGCAGGGTTTCTCGTTTTACGAAACAGTCTCACTGCTTCCCGGAAACAAGGACTAGGGAGAAATCCTGCCCAGATGGCTGCAGTGAACAACTCCATGTTTTGTAAGTCAGCCACTGCGAGCCCTAATTGGCGTAGTCAAGGCGTGACAGTGATTCGCTGGAAAACATTTGTCCAACAACATTGGTTGGTATCGGAACTATCCGAGGAGCTAAAATTGTCCACCTTCGCATGAATGATGTAATTACCAGGTTCAGAAAAGTTGGCATAGACTCGGGCCAGCCCCTCTTGGCCAGGTACAGAAACTACATTAGGGCCATCTCGTTTAGCAGACCCTCTGCAGCCTTGGCACAGAGGGTCGGCCCCTCTCTCGGATTTAGCGACGACGACTGTATCCGGGTGGCGAGTAAATATCACCGTACCGGGACCTTGGTGCTTGTTGAATGTAACGCCTATTGGCAATATCTCAGCGTAACGAGGGTCGCTAGAATCGCGCACGGAATTATCTTTCGCTCTTACGGTCAACAATACTTCGGACTCGGCGGTCACGGAATCAGGGTAGTCGCGAACAGAAGCCAACAGCCCCGGAGAAATGTCTCTACTTTCCCCAAAACCGGCAAGCGGCTGCAGCGCGCCCTCCGGTCGTGGCAGTATGAAGTCTAACTCGTAACCCGCGCGGTCAGCTCGACCAGGTACTCTAACAGTATCCTGATCGTCGGTTTTAAGATTCCACCAGACCTCGGTATCTATTTTGTCCACAGGAACCGTGACGGAAAAAACGCCGGTGTGTCGGCCAGGAGAGAAATGCGTAGGTTGCATAGAGCCAAATTCGGCTGGATCTAAAAAATTGGCGTCTCCCAAGGGGATTTCAACAGCTGTCTCATTTCTATTCAGGTAGCCGAATGAAAAACTTCTCGTCCCATCTGGGTTTGCGACCCAGCCTTCCATTATAGGAATGATTGGCAAGCCTTCAGGCGGGGCAATACTAAGGAAGCGAGGTTGTTGTGCTTGCCCTGAAACACTGATTAACATGAGTAGTACAAGACCAAGCATGCTGAGAATTTTGCGTGATTGCTGCATTGTTGTGCTCTCCAAATTGCAGTTGCGATGGGCCTTTTTGACCATTATTGAGGTTGTTCGATAATGGAATTTAGCAATTATTGTAATATTATTCAATTGTATAAAATAACGCTTATACTTGCAGAATACAAGGTATTAATATCGCGTAAAGGTTCGGAAAGTAAGGAAACACTGGAGATCAAAATATAGAGCCTTTGGAGGAGGGAGCTCAATATCGTTTTGGCTCGATCACTGTGGAATTGCTCTGGCCGAGGCCAATACTGAATGTGCATGCAGTCGTCCAATACCCGGTAGGTTCCGGGACATCTTTTAGAGAAGCGACAGTCTGGATTTGCGCGCATTGCTATAGTGCTTGGCAACAGCACTTTCAGCAATATCTGGATCATGTGATTCGAGGGCTTTGATAATAGAGGCATGTTCGTTGTAAGCATCATTGATGCGCTCGGGGTTATTAAATGGCCGTCCTTGAAGTAGTCCAATTTTAATGCGTAAGCGTCTTAATGTTTGTGATAAATAATCGTTATTACAAGCGTCGTACAGCACGGTATGAAATTGGTTGTCAATTTGAGAGAGCTTTTCGGGTTCATCTCTTGCCTTGTCAAACAGCGACAAATTGGCCTTGAGCATTTCAATTTCTAAGTCTGAAATATGCACAGCAGCGGCGCGGGCAGCAACAATTTCGAGTTCATCGCGAACATGATAAAAACCTTCAGCCTCTGCAGCTGATAATTGAGTGACGCACACTGTGCCGCCTGGTAATAGTTCAAGTAAGCCCTCAGTCAATAGCTGGCGTATTGATTCACGAATGGGTGTGCGGCTCATGCCCAGCTTTTGGGCCAGAGCAGCAAAATCGATTTCCTCTCCAGGATTGATTTTTCGAGTCTGGATAGCATCACGGAGATAGGCTAGCGCTTGATCCGTCAGTGGCATATTTTTCTGTGCAGTTGCTGGTGCGGGCTGTTTAGATTTTGTCATTTGGCAGAGAATGTAAAGAAGCTTTTATTGTAGAGAAAATAGTCTAACAACCAGAGGTGTTGGGCTAAATACGTAGATCAGACGAGGGATAAATGAAACTCAATTCTCAATTTCTTATGACATCGCCTGAGTTATACACAGCATAAGTTCTACTATAATCGTGCATTAGTATCACCTTATACATTTGAATATTATAGTCAAGACTAGATTGCACTAAAATCGTTCGATCGACTAGACCGCCACAACATCGAGCGATCCGGGGAGATTTCATGGTTCAGTTGGTGGTGGGTAGTGATTATCTACGGTCAGAGAAGTGACAGCCTGGATTTACGTGCGTTGCGATAGTGCTTGGCAATTGCTCTTTGGGCTTTATCTGGGTCGTGTGATTCGAGGGCTTTGATAATAGAGGAGTGTTCTTTGTAAGCTTCATTGATGCGCTCGGGGTTACTAAATGGCCGTCCTTGAAGGAGTCCAATTCTAATGCGTAAGCGTCTCAATGTTTGTGACAAATAACTATTGTTACAAGCATCGTGCAGTATCGTATGAAACTGATTGTCAATTTGAGAGAGCTTTTCGGACTCAGTTCTTGCGCTGTCAAACAGCGCTAAATTTGCTTTGAGCATTTCAATTTCTAAGTCTGAAATATGCACAGCGGCGGCGCGGGCAGCAACAATTTCGAGTTCATCACGAACATGATAAAAACCTTCAGCCTCCGCAGCTGATAACTCAGTGACGCACACTGCGCCACCTGGTAACAGTTCAAGTAGACCTTCAGTCAATAGCTGGCGTATCGATTCGCGAATGGGTGTGCGGCTCATGCCCAGCTTTTGGGCCAGTGCGGCAAAATCGATTTCCTGTCCAGGATTGATTTTCTGCGTCTGGATTGCATCACGCAGATAAGCCATCGCTTGATCTGTCAATGGCGTATTTTGCTGTGCGGTTGTTGGCTCGGGCCGTTTAGGTGTTGTCATTTGCTAGAGAGTGTAAAGAATCTTTGATTGCAGGGGAAGTCCCCGTTGAGTTCTGATAAATAAGCGAAAATCGGGCAGCCCAGCGTCCGTTTCAGATCTGGCCCAGCCCTTCAGCACCGCACTTCCTTATTCCTTTCGTAGTATATCTGTGGGTAGTGGAGGGCAGCGAATTGCTCAAATCGAGGAGCGCATGGCATAAAGTCGCAAGTAGTAGCTTTTGAGGTCGGAGGATGCTGCGGATCAGCTGTTTCTGGAGAAAAAAAAGCCCAACAACCAGAGGCGTTGGGCTAAATGGCACATCTAAGAGGAGAGTATGTGAATCAAAGCTCCACAGTTTCGATTCACACTTTCTTGCATATACACGACAGAAAACCTGTGCTAGTCATGCATAAGATAACTTTATACAATTGAATAATCCAAGTCAAGACAAGGTTACATCTAAGTTATTCGCCCGGAAGAACCCCATGCCTTGAAAATAATTTGTGAAAATTCCAGTTGCCACAAATGCGCTAGTGGGTACTTGCCAGTGCAGGAGTTATAGGAACAAGTTGAGATTTTTACTCTAGCGCCTGGTAGACCATGGTGTTGAATTTCGCCCGGATGTCCGATTGGCTTGGGCGGACCTGAGACATGAATACAGCGATCAGATTTTCGCTTGGGTCAATCCAGTATGAGGTAAGGTATGCTCCGCTCCATGAGTATGTGCCAATCGAACCTAGCTCGCCTACCTTCGCGGGATCAACAATAACTTCGAATCCCAAGCCGAAATCAGGAATTTGATCACCGTCCGAATCGATGCGAGGGCTTTGCATAAGCTCCACAGACTTGCGACTCAATATTCGAGAGCCATCCAATTCTCCGTTGTTCAGCAGCATTTGTACAAAGCGTGCGTAATCATAGGCTGTGGATGACACCCCGGCACCACCCGAAAAATAACTCTGACCATCTCCTGCTGGGTAACGTGGGTTATCTAGAATGATGTTGGATTCATATCCTCGCGAGACGGTCAGTCCTTCTTCACCTACCTCTGCATAGAGTGTGACGAGACGATCGGACTTGGCTTTCGGCAGATAGAAATAGCTGTCCTGCATGTTCAGTGGAGTAAAAATTTCCTCGGTGAAAAACTGGTCCAGTGGTTTGCCGCCGATCACTTCGATGAGGTATCCAAGCAGGTCGAGACCGAGGCCGTAAACGTATCCTGAGCCGGGTTCGAAAAGCAGCGGTTGCGTGGCCAAAAGCTTCATTTGGGCAGCGAGAGTAATGTCCCTGCTGGTCATTCCATCGATTACTCCGGCATCAACATAGGACTTCTGCACACTGTTGGACGCAAACGGATAACTAATTCCTGATGAGTGTGTGAACAAATCAATGATCTTGATTTGCTTAGTAGCGGGGACTGTGGCGGACACATCACCATTGGCATCCACCTCGGATACCACCCTCATGTCGGCAAACTCGGGAATATACTTCGAAACTGGGTCGTTCAGCTGAAAAAGTCCGCGCTCATAGAGGATCATCGCACCCACTGAGGTGATTGCCTTGGTCATCGACGCAAGGCGAAATATGTTGTCTTTCTGCATCGGTGTTTGCGTATCGATATCGGCAAAACCGAAACTCTTGAAATAGGCGAGTTTGCCATTTCTGGCAACCAAGGCAACCGCACCCGGAATCTTCCCGCTGGCAATTTCGGCGTTGATCACCGCATCGATTTTGCCCAAGCGTTCCTGCACGAAACCAGTGCTGTCGAGCGGATCAGACTCTGCAAACTGGGCCCATGCGGTATTGGCTGTAAGGAGCAACAGGGCGGTTACTAAAGTCGCTATTCTCATTTTTTTCTCCATGAAGTGGTTCTCCTGACTTGGGCGTCGTTCAATAATTAATTTGGAAAAATAGAGAACCAGACTGCTTTCTCATAAACAGAAAAAAGCGGGAAATCCCGCCGCCTGGCCCGATCTTATGGCTAGATTAGGTATTATGGGATTAGGCGCGGAACGAAACGAGTCATCCCCTTAAAAACACCCACATCCCCAGCATAAATATTGCCATCTTTGTCGGTAGTAACACCTTCACCCATGGCGCCGACACCACCCATGCCAGACGGCCGAATTGTGGAGACGTGTTCGGGTATGAAATACAGCACTTCGCCATTGCGAGCATTGCCAACACGAAGTCCTTTTCTCCAACCACCCGGGTTGTAGTTTTCATCAGATTCAGAATCAATGGCGTAAAGTAAGTCGTTACTAGGGTCTATGTGGATTCCTGAAATTCGACTGAATTGGTACCAGGTATCTAACCACTCTCCGTCTTGGGTAAAGATCTGAATGCGATTGTTTCCACGATCTGCCACAAAGAGACGGCCCTGTGAATCCATAGCAAGACCGTGTGGCGAGCGGAACTGCCCATCGTCCCAACCGTATTCGCCGAAGTGACCTATGTAAGTGCCATCGGGCTCCCACATGGTTATCCGGCTCTTGGTATCCGGATTTGGTTCATTTTGAAACTGAGCAGCGTGAGTTTCAGCTATATAGATGCGGCCATTCGGAGCGATCAAAACATCGTTTGGGTCGGTAAGATGAGTGGGTGGATCGCCCACCTCGCCCGGCGTACCGATGGTCATTAACAGCTCACCGTCGGGACTAAATTTTAGTATCGCGCTACCCAAATTGGCCGCCGCAGGGTTTTCGTTAATTTCTTCGATCCTCGCAACGCGGGAATCAGCAATCCAGACATTGCCTTCGTGATCCACATCCATGCCATGGGGCCAGAGAATTTGGCCGGCGCCGAATTGCTTGACCACGCGCCCATTCGGATCGAGTTTAACAATAGGGTTAATATTCGGGGTCGTGGCGCATTGATTGTTACCGCAACGATCTCCTGCCCACACGTGCACGCCATCGATATCGATATCTACCGCGCTGACAGAGCCCCAACGGCGGCCATCTGGCAAAGAGCCAAAATTACGCTGGGTGACATAAGGGTTTGGCAAATTGTTAATAGGTCGTTGACCTGCATGTGCAGCTGGCTTTCCAGTCTCTGCCATTGATCCGTCGGTCTGTGCCATGGGGTTTGTTTGCGCCATAACCCCAACAGATGCCAATGAAAATATAAGTCCCACCAACCCAGTTTTTATCAGGGCTTCTAAACAGACGATATTGTTATTACTCATTATGCTCTCTCTTGATTTCTAGGATTATGAACAAACTTCTAACAACATAAGTTTTGGTCTGCTTCTCTGTTGCGACTAATGCTGATGTCTTTTATTGTCTATCATACATTCACCGATTTTCCATGTTAGGGGGCGCAATAATGATTCGCCAGTATGCCTTTCAAGACTATGAGTCAAAACTACAGTATAAATAGTCTTGTACATTTCTACGAGTAAATTATACAATTGAATAAATATTTATGTCCATCTCGAAAACCCGCTAAACTAAAGTAGTTCTTTCAAAGTGTTTATTGAATAGAGACAAAGCCATGAAAATCAATATGAGTCGAATCCCGCCTTACATACTCTGTATTTTTACTCTCGTCACTGGAAGCGCCGCGTGCGCTCAAGCTGGCTATCAGGTTCCTCGAACTAGCGACGGACAGCCCGATCTCCAAGGCGTGTGGGCAAATAACACTGTTACTCCTGTGCAGCGACCGGATTTATTCGAAGGCCGGGAGTTTCTCACCGCGCAAGAGATGCAAATTATATCGCAGCGAGCAGGCGAAATTACTGCAGAGGCCGATGACGCCCTGTTTGGCGAATCAGTGATTACATCAGCCTTGTCAGGAGATACTGGATCCAATGATCCCTCCACTGGTAACTACGACCAGTTTTGGTTGGCGGAACGGAGTATACATAACCGCACTTCCCAGATTATTGACCCATCGAATGGCAAATACCCCCCACTTACTGAGGAGGGCATAGCCAGAGGTGAGCGTATGGCCCAGTTGCGGAATAACTCGGCTGCCGTCGGCGAGAGATTTGAAACTCTCGACTCCTATGCGACTCTGAGCCAAGATGACCGTTGCATCACCAATGGCGCACCCTATCTGGATTCTGGATATAACAGCTACTGGCAAATTGTACAGTCCAAGGACTACGTCGTAATCCTGCAGGAGATGATGCATGACGCCCGAATCATTCCCCTTACCGATATGCCCCATGCGCACGAGGCTATCGAGCTTTTGCATGGTGATTCCCGAGGTTACTGGGACGGCGACACCTTGGTGGTGGAAACGCGCAACTATTCGGATAGGAGTGAACATAGCCACAACCGCGCCGAGTTAAATGTTGAACGCATTACTCGCATCGGTGATGGACAGATGCGTTATCAACTTACGTCGAACGACCCCAGTACTTACTCTGCCCCTTACACTCGGGAAATTATTTTTGACTATTCCGACGGAGATATATACGAGTTTGCCTGTCACGAGGGCAATTATGCGCTGCCTAATATGTTGCAGGGTGCGCGGGAAGCGGAACGGCGAGAGGCCGCCGGCGAGAAGTAAATTACATCTTGACCTGATTAAATGAATAAGGAGAGGGAGGAAATCATGTCAGCCATTCGGCCACTGATTGCCGCCCTCGTCATTTTCCTATTTCTGGCCGGGTGTGCAACTTCCGGCAATCGCATCAGCAGGGAAATTCTGCCCATCCCCAGCTCTGAAGTCACCAACCATAGGCACGACGACACCCAACTGATGGAATCCGAAGGCGCCGCACCCGGCACCCCGTTGGAACATCTCTCAACTCCCCAATTGAAGACGAGCTGGCAACTAGGCGAGCCTGATCTGATCGTGAAGCTCCGGGCGCCGTATTCGCTCCCGCCAGAGGCTTCCGACGTATTCCGCAATTTCGTAATACCGAATGTAACTACGTCAGATCGCTATGTGCGCGCGCTCGAATTCAGGTTAGGCAATCACGAAGTCGTACATCATGCCGAGTTTCGACTCGACGAGACTGACGTCTCGTGGCGCCGCGATAACGAGGAGCCCGGCACAGGGTACGGGGGGATGGACAACGCAACGGCACACTATCCTGACGGCCATTTCGTGAATTGGGTCCCAGGGAAGCGAGCTTCCGAATTGCCCGAAGGGCTTGCCTGGCGACTCCCGGCCCACGCGGATCTTGTGGTTCAGCTACACATGATGCCGTCGGGTTTCGAGGAAGTCATCGATCCAATAATAGGGCTCTACTTTGCCGACGAGCTTCCTAAGCTGAATCCGCAGATGATCTGGCTTGGTTCGCGTTGGCTGCCCGTCGAAGCGGGTGACACCAACTTTGTGACTCGCGACAGCTACGAGTTGCCCATCGATGTCGATGTACTGAGCGTTCTGCCTCACTGCCATTTCATCTGCAAGAACATCAAGGCGTGGGCTATTCTTCCGGACGGCAGCCAGCAGTGGCTCGCGAGGGTTGAGGAATGGGATTTTTACAGCCAGAACGAGTCCCGCTTCAATCGGCCGCTCAGTCTGCCGCGTGGCACGACTGTGTCGGTGGAGTTCGGCTACGACAACTCCATAGGCAATAAGCGCAACCCCAATAATCCGCCGCAAGACATCGAATTTGGCCCACTGTCATCGAACGAGATGGCCGACTTGTGGATTCAGGTCATGCCCCGCAACGAGCGCGAGAGTGAAAGTCTGAGACGTTTCTCCGCTCGCCACCTGCAGCAGAGGATGATTGAACGGCAGGAACGGCTCGTGGAACTCGAACCGGACGTCAACGGCTACATTGAGCTGGCCCACAGCTATAAGCGTGCTAGTCAGGTGGATAAGGCCGTAACTCGCCTTCAGGAGGCGCTGCAGTTCGCGCCTGAGAGCACCGCGGTGCTGGAGAGTCTTGCCATCGCGCTGACGGATGTGGGACGACACGACGAGGCGCTCAATCACTGGAGGCGTTGTGTCCAGCTCGCTCCGAACGATTCGCGTGCGCATCTCAATTTGGGTACGGCTCTCGGTTTCTCGAATCAGGTTGCGGAAGCGGAGTCTCATCTGAAACTCGCTACGGAGCTGGATCCTGGCTTTGCACCGGCATTCTTTCGCCTGGGTCGCGCACAGTCCTACCAGGGTCGTTTCGACGATGCTCTGCTAAGTTACCGCGCCGCCTTGGCGCTCAACCCTAATGAACCCATGGCCCTCCATGCCGCGGCCCGCTTGCTGGCAACTCATCCTGATCTAGGCAAGCGCAGACCCAGCGAAGCTCTAGAGTTGGCCAGCCGAGCGCTGCGACAGCTCCCTAAGCCCGACGCCATGTCGCTAAGTACGCTAGCGACGGCTCAGGCGGCAACAGGTGGCTTTGAATTGGCTGTAACGACTGCGAGGCTGGCTTTGAGCCGAGTCGCACCCGATGAGAGATCACTGGAATCTAAAATAAGGCGCCAGGTAGACCTCTACGGACAGGGTCGGATCGAAGTTGCAAGAGCAGCGGGTAGCAAGCGATTTGTTGCTCCCAGCGAGAGGCATTCTGTTAGGCGTGTGGAGTGAGTATTTACGAAATCCCAATTGGCTTGTTGTAGACGCTGTTTTAAGAAGCTGATAAATAAACGCACTTTTGCTGAGAGATATTGGTTGCGCGGGTACACGACACGATGATGATCTCTATTTAGAACTGAAGCTAACATCTCAAAACCATGGTCAGATAGACATTCCGGAATTGACAGAATTCAAACCTCAAACTCTGATAGCCAATACTAGCGGTGAATTCAGGCTCTATCGAATTGGCGACTCCGTCGCGTCACGTAATATTCACGCATCGATCTATGAGGCGCGAAGACTTTGTCAGGTGTTTTGAGGAAGTGAATTCATGTGAGGCTTGGGCTCCCGTTGTGTTTCCTGTTCAAGAATTTACTCTTCTAAGGTAGTTGCGGCCCAGCGGCTACTAGAGCTTTGCCTGCGCTGTTGTCGGTGAATTTCTCAAAATTTTCTACAAATAATTCTGCTAGATTGATTGCTTTTTTGTTCCATGTGGCAGCAGCCCCATAAGTATTCCGAGGGTCAAGTAGGTTGCTCTCAACCGAGTTCACAGATACTGGTACTTCTAAGTTAAAGTAGGGAAGAGTAAAGGTCTCAGCGCTATCTATGCTCCCATCGAGTATTGCTCGAATAATGGCGCGAGTGGTAGAAATTGATATTCGCTTGCCTGTTCCATTCCAGCCAGTATTGACGAGGTAGGCAGTCGATCCAGCCGCATCCATTCTTTTAACCAATTCCTGTGCGTACTTCGTAGGATGTAGCGAAAGAAATGCCGCGCCAAAACAGCTAGAAAAAGTAGGTGTAGGCTCAGTCACACCACGTTCAGTACCGGCCAGCTTTGCAGTAAAGCCCGAGAGGAAGTGGTATTTAGTTTGCTCTGGCGTTAGCTTCGATACCGGAGGAAGTACGCCAAAAGCGTCTGCCGTAAGAAATATGACTTGTTTGGCGTGGCCTCCTTTCGAAATAGGCTTGACGACATTCTCGATATGATAAATCGGATAGGAAACTCGTGTGTTTTCGGTCTTGGAAGCGTCATCGTAGTCTATGATCCCTGCCTCGTTAACGCTAACATTTTCCAACAATGCGTCACGACGGATCGCCTTGAATATGTCTGGTTCACTTTCCTTGCTCAATCTGATGGTTTTAGCATAACAGCCTCCTTCAAAATTGAAGACTCCCTCGTCATCCCAGCCGTGCTCGTCATCGCCTATTAGCTCCCGTTCTGGGTCGGTAGAGAGGGTGGTCTTTCCAGTACCGGAGAGGCCGAAAAAAATTGCCGTGGTTCCATCTTTGCCAGTATTTGCAGAGCAGTGCATAGATGCCATGCCGTTGAGTGGCAATACGTAGTTCATCATCGAAAACATGCCCTTTTTCATCTCGCCGCCATACCAGGTTCCGCCAATTAGCTGAACCTTCTCAGTAAGATTAAACGCAATGAAGTTTTCTGAATTCAAACCCTGTTGTTGCCAGTCAGGATTTGAGCACTTAGCGCCATTCATTACGATAAAATCGGGCTCGAAATCTTGAAGTTGTTCGGGCGTTGGCCGTATGAACATGTTCTTTACGAAATGTGCCTGCCAGGCGACTTCCATGATGAACCGTACTTTCAAATGACTGTTCTCATTTGCACCGCAGATTGAATCGACTACATAGAGTTGTTTTCCACTAAGTCTATCGGTTACTTTCGACTTGAGGCTTGTCCAAGTTGCTTGGTCGATGGGCTTATTGTCGTTCTTACCTTGGTCTGACCACCACACCGTGTCTCGGGTTATGTCATCCCTCACTAAATATTTGTCTTTTGGAGATCGTCCGGTAAAAACTCCGGTATCTACCGCAATCGCTCCCGCTTCTGTCAATTTTCCTTTCTCGTAGCCGTTCAGCTGGGGATTTGTTTCTTGCCTAAAAAGAAATTCATAGGATGGGTTGTAGAAGACTTGATCGGCATCAGTGATGCCATATTGGCTTAAGTCCGGAGTCGTTTGCTGCGATTCTTCCATGAGTATAACCTTTATATTTTACTGAGCTACAGGCACTCAGCGCCTGTAGGTAAATCGCAATACTTATGTCTATATCTACTATCTCAAAGGGAAAACTAATCTTCACTTTCTAGACGTAGTTTTGATCTTTCTGAATCCTTCTATTTCGATAGAAAGTTCGGGATGCGTGGGTACCTATAGATTGTATGCGGCTCTGTGAGTGGTCCGAATTATGTTCGGTGTGCTACTGCCTCTTTTTCATTTCTCTGAAAAACATAAACAGAAAAACAGTGGCCAAGACACTGAAGGCCATTACAAATAGTAAATAGTAATCCCAGCTAGATTCTGCGAGCTTTCCAGCGACAACATTAAAAATGGCTGACGATATGTAACCGAATACATCCACTAGAGTGAGTGTAAAGCCAATGTGGTATCCGCCTAAGCCAGTAATATAAACATTAACTGGTAAGTACCACGCTGGTGCGAACGTGAAACCGAACATGAAAATCAAAATAAAACTCAGAATTTGCGTTGAACCTGGGCTGAGTCCAAATGAAGCTATGGACCACAGTAAGCCAACAAATAATGTGCTTAAACTCAGGCAGCAGATGAGTAATATCCTTAGGTTATTAAATTTTAAGTGGTCGTAAAGAAAACCAAAAACCACCACAGAAACGAGAGCTCCAAAAGGGAAAAATGCCGAGGCTTTCGCAGCATCTGCAGCACTCAAACCTGTGGCTTGGTTTAGGTAAAGAGGGGCATAACCTACAAAATCGTACAAAACAAATAACATCATCATCATGAGTGTTATGTAAACAAAACATAAATCTTTTTTCAGAATAATGAGCCATTTCAAGATACTTTTTAATGTTTCAGGAAGATTTGTATGCGCAGTTCCTTCACTCAAATCTTTAAGACCTACTTTTGTGGGGGATGATTTAATAAGGTACAAAAATAGAAATGAAGCCACTAAATAAAAAGACCCCGCTATTACAAAAGAAGATCTCCAGCTAAAAGCGGCGACTAGAGCTCCTAACAGTACTGCTGATAATGCAGTATGAATACGAGAGCTCGTTGATATGATTCCCCAAGCTTTGCCATGATGTTGCTTCGGGAACCATTGATTAATAAGCAGGCCTACAGAGGGCCAGCCTATGGTCTGCGATACGCGCATAATGAAATGAATGAGACTAAAAAAGAATACGGATGAAGGTAGCGAGAAGGCCATTGTTGATAGCGCCACAGTAAATAGACAAGCAAACAAAGCTCGCCTTCCACCAATAAGATCAGCAATTATTCCTGAAAACAACTTCCCCACTATTGAGCCCACCGCTCCCCAGGCTAATATTTCGCCAAGCTGAGATGTGGTTAACATAATTTCTGGGTCTTCGGACATGGCAGGACTTAAGGCGCCAATCGTATTGCGACAGAGCATTGTCCCGCCATAGGCTAAAAACATCAGTGCGAGGATTTTCCACTGCTGATGCTTTATTTTGTTACTTTCTACCATCTCGCAGCCTTTAGTTTATGCAAGTGAATCGATTGGCTCTGTAAGTTGGTGCCCGCGCTCTCTTTTGCGAAATCAGCAGCTGTTGCAAATGGCAGAGCCTAATGAGAGAAACTTAAGGAGTCTCTGCATCCTTACTCAGATGCCCGTACATCATCTCTTCTGCGAACTCTACACATTTGAATTCAAGCAACTGCATATTCGTATCGAGTCGTCTATACAGTGGCAGACGTATAGTCCAGGGTCTGGTGTAGACATTGGGATCGATCAGGGTTGCTTCGTACATCAATACATTAGGACCCACGTGCGTATAGCGCTCTGTCACCCGCAGTGCATCCGTATGGTGATTGCCTGCATGATCAAGCCAAGTATCCGGCATCTGATCCGTAACATCTATAACAAGAGAATCGCCTTCAAAATGACCTCGACTGTGACCCATCCAACTAAAAACTGGTGCCTCAAAATCCGGTCGATTCATATAGACAAGCCGACTCGCACTGGCGAATTCATAAGCCATCACAATATGTTCAGATGATTGGACAATCTGAAACGGGAAAGGCAAGTAATTCGCGCGGGGAATACCAGGCATAAAACACTTAGCAACTGGGTCTAGGGCTAACCAATCTTCCCTATTTGCCTGTTGTTGCGCACGGGCAGCTGCAGTATAAGGTATTGATTTGCCCTCAATCACGCCTAGGCTAGCTGGTATTGCGCCAGCAGCTCCAAGCACAGGCAGTGGTGGAAAATCTGCGCTATGGGGTTCGATGTTGTAGTGTGCGCTACCCAAAGATTGCCAGATACCACCAAAATCAGGATTGCCATCAGCGGTCCGAGGAATTGAGCTGTTTTCAGTAAGCTGACAACTCGTTAGACCTGCAAGAGAAAAAATCACGAACGGGATGATTCTACAACAGGTCTTTGCCAGATTATTCATATCGGTCTCCATCGTTGTTACTGCAGTCAAGTCGGCCTGACTGCGACCAGATTCTAGCCGCATTAGCCTTTAGCATAATGAGTTTTTCAGAATGCTCATGTTTATTTACTTGTTTCGATCACCCATAGCGTCTTGTATGCCATACAAGCCAATCATCGCGGCGGCCCCCAATGGGGAAAACGGGTGAAAAGGTACCCAGGGAATCTTCTTATCCACTGGCAGTATCAAAGCTTCGCGTTCAGAATCTCCCTGGCAGAAGCTGAGCTCTCGGCCGAGTAAAGTAGCCATAGCAATACCACGACCACTGTAGCCTTGAGCGGCCCACACGCCATTGGCGAGACATATAATTCGTGGAAACTGATCGGTACTGACTGCAATCCAGCCGCTCCAGCTTTCACCCCACTCAACAGATCCAATAGCGGGGTATACATCTTTGAGGCGCTGCCTAGCGACTTTTAAATCGGCTTTACCTTTGGCGCCCATGGCGGGGCCGCCGACACCTAGATGTATCTGCCCACTGGGAAGCTTCCTGATGCCAGACCAGAGTTGCCGAGTATCAGTGATAAAATGATTCTGAGGGAGAATATCAGCCAACTTAGTTGGATCAATAGCAGCAGTGGTTGCCCCAAAGCCTCGCACACGTACAAAGCCTTTTTCAAGTCCTGGCCAAACTCCCTTTGTGTAAGCATTCGTGCAAAAGTATACATTCTCGCATTCAACGCTGCCCTGGGGAGTCGTGACCCGCCAAGTACCATTTCCCTTTTGCTCTACATTAACAGCCGGGGTATTGGTGTATTGCTTGGCTCCTAGTTGATTAGCGGTCTTGAATAGGCCTTTAGCATAAGCGTACGGGTTAACCGATAACGCGCGTCTATCAATCAGACCGCCACGGTAGTAGTCACTGCCAATGACTTGGCTAAATTCGCTGGCATTGAGATATTCGACATCGGCATCCCGTGCTTGCCAGTATTCGGCGCGCTTTTGTAGTTTTTTATAGAACGGCTTTGAGTGGGCGCCAAAAGCCCATCCACCACCAGCAAAAGCGGCGTCTATATTGTGGCGGTTGAGTAATTCTGAAACGAGTGCGGGGCCATGTGCCAGAGCATCAATTAGCCGAGTTCCACGCTGCTCGCCATAGTGCCGGATTATAGCTTCTTCGCTGTTTTTGTGGCAGGGCACGACTGAACCAAAAGCACGTCCAGACCCACCCCAGCCAGGGACTTTAGCTTCAAGCTGTACAACAGACTTTCCCGATTCACAAAGGTGTACCGCTAGTGTGCTGCCGGTAATTCCTGCGCCAATCACTACGGCATCTGCTTGAACAGCGTTAAGCAATGCCTTCCTTTCGAATTCGCTTGAATCCTGGGTTTGATACGCTGCGGGTATACTGTAAGGCTCACGAACAGTGTATGACATGTTGTTTTTCTCAGTCTTGGAATTACGATTCACATTAAAAGGAAGTATATGTGAGTTATTCAATTGTATAATTTACCGTTTTGCGGCGAATACTTCAAGAGGAGGGGCATTATAAATGCCTGCTCATTATCACAAGTTAGCATTCAGACATTAGGTATCGAACACGCTACGGGAATTTTCTATGATCGCCTCCATTAGTAAGCATTTCAGTCACATACGCGCTACCCGAAGCGGACGTTCTAAGCGCCAACTGGAAAATAGCGTATGCTTCGTGGGCGAAATATGTATACTAAGTTCAATTTTTTTAGGGTGGTGAGTTTTCAGTATGAAAATAAATAAATCGAAACCGCTAAGGCGCTCATTGACTGATGAGGTGAGAGATCATATCCGAGATGGTATTGCAGAGGGTCGATACCTGCCAGGTGAGTGGCTGAAAGAAGGCGCCATAGGCAAAGAGCTTAAAGTTAGTCGTACACCAATCCGAGAAGCGATTCGTATTCTGGAAGCTGAAGGATTAATCGTGATGGAGCCATGGAAAGGCATTACCGTGGCAACCCTTAGCCGCAGACAGGTATCGGACTTCTATGCATATCGAGAAATGATAGAGGGACTTGCAGCCGAAATGGCTGCCAGGGTGATTACTGAAGAGGAGATTGAGGGCCTGGACGCTATTCTTTTGCAATTAGAGGAAGGGCGTGACCAAACGGGGAGCGAACTGGCCAATGTAAATGAGCAGTTTCACAAAATGATATTTGATATTTCAGCAAATAGGTTTCTTAATCAATCGCTTGAAGTGATCAATACTGCGAAAATATTAATATGGAAGCCTGTCTACCCGACACATAAGCGTTGGGATGAGGCTCAACGAGAGCACCGCAAATTGTTCGATGCATTGCGAGCGCGCGACCCAATAGCTGCCAAGGCGGTAGCGCAAGAGCATGTGCGCTCAGCTGGAATGACTCGTGTCGCAGCTATGGTTAGCGAAGAGCTAGAGGCAGATAACTCCAAGTAATAAAGCCGTTTATGATGGTTTAGTCAGCCCAGACGATTGCTTTGGTTTGCATATAAACGCGCATTCCCTGGGTTCCTTTCTCCCGGCCCAGACCACTTTCCTTATAGCCCCCAAAAGGTGTCGAGATCGATTGTTGTTTATACGTGTTGATCCAGACCGTACCCGCTTGTAATTCACGTGCAACTCGCCACGCGCGTTTTAGATCGTTTGTCCAAATTCCGGAGGCCAGTCCATAGGCGCTATCATTGGCTTGGCTAAGTAAATCTTGCTCGTCGTCAAAAGGTAATACGGCGACCACGGGGCCAAAAACTTCTTCCTGACAAATGCTGGATCGATTGGTGACATTGCTAATCACAGTGGCTGGATAGTAGGCGCCCGATGCCAGCGCTCCGGTTTGGGGTATTTCACCTCCACAGAGCAGATCTGCTCCTTGCTCAACTGCTCGCGTAACAAGGCTATGCACCAGATCACGGTGCGCAAAGGTGGCCAGAGGCCCTAATTCAGTTGGTATGGCATCAGGTGGGCCCATGACTAAATCATTGGCGCGCTTAACTAATGCTGATACAAACTTATCAACAATCGAGCGCTGAATAAAAACTCTTGAGCCGGCGACACAGGATTGTCCTGCACCTGAAAATATTCCGCTCACTACGCCATTCAGCGCAGCATCGAAGTCGGCATCGGCAAAGACGATATTCGGTGATTTACCGCCCAACTCTAATACCACGGGTTTCAATAAGGCGCCAGCACTCGCAGCGATCCGCTTTCCTGCCACGGGACCCCCGGTAAAGCTAATCATGCCAATATCTGGATGCTCGACTATCAACCGGCCTATATCGGAGGCCCCTGTGATGACGGACAAAACGCCGGGAGGTAAGCCCGCTTCTTCGCCAATGCGCGCGTACTCCAGTGCAATGAGTGGTGTGACTTCAGATGGTTTAAGTATCACGCAATTTCCTGCAGCAAGTGCAGGGGCGATTTTGTTGGCTTCAAGCAAAGCTGGTGAATTCCAGGGAGTGATCAAGCCGACGATACCTATGGGCTCGCTCACCGCCATTGACACTGTCTCTTATACACATCTCCGAGCCCACGAGACTCCTGAGCATCTCG
>CAJXRP010000007.1 GCA_913060495.1 uncultured Gammaproteobacteria bacterium
GCGAATGAGGGTCAGAGGTTAGCATTTGAATTGCTGCATCCTCTCGATATTTGGCTCGCCACACTTGCGCCCAACTTAAGAAGAACCTTTGATCACCGGTTAGACCGTCGATAATTGGAGCCTCTTCGCCATTCAATGCCATCTTGTAGGCGCGGTAAGCGATAGAGAGACCACCGACATCACCGATGTTTTCGCCTAAGGTAAAATTGCCATCGACAAAATAGCCGCTGACAGGTTCGAACTGATCATACTGTGCGGCGAGCGCTGTTGTTAGTAGATCAAAATTGGCGCGATCCTCATCTGTCCACCAATTCCGTTGCACACCTTGAGCGTCGGACTTAGAGCCCTGGTCGTCAAAACCATGGCCCATCTCATGACCGATTACTGCACCGATACCACCGTAGTTAACTGCTGGATCAGCCGCGGCGTCGAAGAAGGGCGGCTGCAAAATTCCAGCAGGAAATACGATCTCGTTAAAAGAGGAATTGTAATAGGCGTTTACAGTTTGCGGAGTCATACGCCACTCTTCGCGATTTGTCGGTTTGCCAAGCCGGCTTAGATTGTCTTCATAATAAAACTCGCGAATGTTCTGCGCGTTTGCGAACAAATTATCCCGGCTTATCTCTATAGAAGATAGGTCTTTCCATTCGTCAGGATAGGCAATCTTAGGTCGGAAGGCATTCAGCTTAGTCATTGCCTCGTCTTTGGTCTCGGCACCCATCCAGTCGAGTTGTTCAATACTCTGTGCGAGGGCGCCGCGCAAATTCGATACTAGATCTTCCATCTGCTGTTTAGCTGATTCAGGAAAATGTCTTTCCACATAAACTTGGCCTAAAGCTTCACCGAGGCTACTTCTGGACCCTATTCTTGCAACGCCCCTCTCCCAACGCTCTCTCTGGGCAGGTACTCCACGTAATACTGTCGAATAGAAATTGAAATTTTCAAGATCTATCTCTGCTGACAATATACTCGCGTTGTTGGAAATGAAATGATAAGTCATGTAGCTATTCCAATCGGCGACCGGAATTTCTGAGATCAAACTGATGATCGGAGCCATCGCACTAGGATAGGAAACATTGAGATTAGTCAGCTCTTGAACACCACCGGCAGAAAAATAGTTGTTCCAATCGAAGTCGGGATAAGCGGCGAGGAATTCATCGTAGCTCATGGGGTTATAAGTAAGATCGCGATTGCGACGATCTGCTCTTGGCCAAATGTGTTCGGCGATTCGCGTTTCGACCGCTAACACGGATGCTGCCTTTGTCGCACTGTCTTCGACGTTTGCAAAATCTAACATGCGCTCAATATGAGCTATGTACTCTTCTCGCACCTCTAGAAAGCGTTCAGTATCTTCTAAGTAGTAGTCACGGTCTGGCAGTCCAATACCCCCCACAGAAACACCAAGCTGATGACGATCTGAATTGCTGCGGTCAGTGCCGATGCTAAAACTGATGGGAGTCGCAGTGGTATCGATGCGCGCGCGCCCAAATGCGCTGACCAGCTCTGCGACAGTGTCGATCTCTGCAAGATTGGCTAGGCCGGGCAGCAGGGGACTTATGCCTAGCGCATCAAGGGCCTCAGTATTCATGTAGCTCAGATAGTAGTCGCTGATCTTTTGCTCCATCGAATCTTCAGCAGGCTCGATTGAGCTTAGATCATTGATGATTGTTCTGACTCTTTCATCAGATCGATCTACAAGATCATTGAAAGAGCCATGGGTGCTTCTATCTGCGGGCAATTCGTAGCTATCCAGCCAGCGGCCATTTGCGAAGCGAAAAAAATCATCGCCTGGGCGTGTTGATAAATCTTGGTGTGAAAGATCTATGCCGAAACTGCCTAGTTCGGGCGTTATTAGTTCTGTGCTAACGGCTGTATCAGAGGGCGTGTCCTGGACACTAGAGTGTTCTGAGTTTGTCGTGCTCTCCTCAGCCCCGCAAGAAACCAATGTTGTGCATAGCGCCAAGACTAAAAGCTTAATGGGTGACGACATTTTCTATCTCCGTTAGCTGAGCAACAATCACTAAATGTTGAGTATTCATTCGGTGAATAGGGAGTATACCGGAATTGGATTAGTGAAAAATCCAGAAAAACTCCTGCTCTTATATTTGCCAGAAGATGTGGGTAAGATAAAGCGCTAACGACGTCAGAGATTCTCACGGGAGGCATCAAGGCTAGCAGAACAGAGGAAAAATTTGTGGACGCTGCAAGCACAGCGTTACAAAATTTGGTTCTCATTCTCGGTACCCCGATGCAATAGATCTCCTATGGGAAACGAAATCCCCAAAGCTGATGTGTCATGGCTAGCGGTCATCATCATGCTCTTTGGTCTCCTGCTGTTAGCTAGCCACGGTAATGAGCTGCTTAAGCAAACAGTAATAGGTCCCGGTAGCAGTGCGGAGCTTGGCATTGCTGCGGATTGTAGGGCTGATGAGTTAGAAGAAGAACAACTCTCCCTTGAAGAATGCCAGCTGATGGTGAGCAATGTGCGCATAATCTTGAGTTCCAGCCCCCAGTGGTTTCGGCCTTATCAACAAGCGCTCTCTAGCCTCGGAATAGCAGCGACTTTACTATCACTAGTATCAGCCTTCAGTTTAATGAATCGACAGCGCTCCAGCTTGCGCTTGGTGGTCATCAGTGTTGCATTGTTATTGCTCGTTGATATTGCCGGCTTCATTGCCGCGGTGAATATCGGACCATTGCTTCGAGCTCAATACCTTTGGCCGCTATTTTTGTGGATCTCCATTCATCTGTGCATGTTAGTCGCGGTCATTCGCCTCGAGCAGCGAGGCAAGATGGATAGTTGATGTCGGTAACTGAGGATTCATTGAAGCCTGATAATCAGAAACTGCCGCGGGTGGTAGTACTTCTGCATTGGCTGGTGGCTGCGTCTGTCTTTTTCCTATTTGTTTCCAGTTGGTGGATGTTGTCGTTACCTTTGCCCTCAGCCGAATTCACTTACCGCGAACTACCGTTTCAACTGCATAAAAACATCGGCATGACCCTATTTGTTGCTGTCCTTGTTATGGTCGCGATGCGTGTTAGGTTTTTGCTGCGCGAGGTGAGCTCGTCTCTAGGCTGGCTGCAGCGCTTGGCGGTCTGGGATCATCTATTGTTGTACACACTGCTAACGGTTTGTTGCCTTAGTGGCTATATGTCTTCTTCCTACAGTGGTTGGACTACCACCCTATGGTGGCTTGTCGACATTCCATTGTGGGCCGCAGAGAATGATGAGCTAAACATAGTGTTCTCCGAGATTCATTTGTGGAGTTGTTGGGCATTGTTAGGGCTACTTCTGCTGCACATCGGTGCTGCGATCTATCATGGCATTGGCAGCGATGGAGCGATCGACAAAATGTTTCGCCTGCGTTAACCGAAAGAATTCACTAGAATTTTGAAATATCACTAACGAGAAAACACATGGAAGAGATTAAAACTTTTGTTACCCATCTTGAGTGTAGCTACACGGGCAAGGTGTATCCGGCGGATCAACTTCACGGTCTGTCGGAAGCGGGAAAACCGTTGTTGGTCAAATATGATCTGGAAGCCCTGGGAAAAGCAGTAGAGAAGGAAGATCTCGAGGGAAGGCTGCCCGAGTTTTGGCGCTACCGCGAATTCTTGCCGGTTCGCAATGCGAGCAATATCGTTCGACTTGGCGAATTGATGACACCTATTCTACCCGCCGAGAAGTTGCAGAACGACTATGGCTGCGGCGAGATTCTCATTAAGGACGAGGGACGTCTACCAACGGGTTCGTTTAAGGCTAGAGGCCTGGCACTTGCCGTTGCGATGGCGAAGGAACTGGGCGTTAAGCGTATGGCGATGCCTACCAACGGAAATGCTGGTGCTGCGCTCGCCGCGTATTGTTCGGCTGCAGACATAGAGACGTATGTTTTTTGTCCTGAAGATACGCCTAAGGTGAATATCGCAGAGATCGCCTTTCAGGGGGGTAAGACATTTCTCGCTAACGGCTATATCAATGACTGCGGCCGTATCGTTGGTGAGGGCAAAGAGATCATGAATTGGTTCGATGCCTCCACACTAAAAGAGCCTTATCGCATAGAGGGCAAGAAGACCATGGGCTTAGAATTGGCAGAGCAATTAGATTGGAATCTGCCTGATGTGATTCTATATCCAACCGGCGGAGGCACTGGATTGATTGGCATGTGGAAGGCATTCGATGAGCTTGAAGCTATAGGATGGATAGGCTCCAAGCGGCCACGCATGGTTGCTGTTCAGGCAGAGGGTTGTGCCCCTATCGTCAAGGCCTTCGACGAAGGAACCCGTCACGCAGAGCCGTGGGTCGATGCACATACGATCGCATCAGGCATTCGTGTTCCCGTGGCGGTAGGAGATTTCCTGATTCTAGACGCGGTGCGTGAGAGCAATGGCTTCGCAGTAGCCGTAAGCGATGAGTCCATCGTTGAGGCGCATAAGGAGTGTGCTCGCAAGGAGGGGATCCTGCTCTGCCCTGAGGGTGCGGCGACACTCGCTGCGCTTAAGCAAGAACTGGTCAGCGGGCGCATTAAGGCGGATGAGCAGGTTATGCTTTTTAACTGCGCAACGGGACTAAAATATCCTATGCCATCCACCCATCATACGATCGATCTAGCGCAGCCTATCGATTACGATTTTATACGCGATTGTTAGTTTCTATTTCCGCTATACGGGGCGTCGATGTAAGGCGCCCCTTTGCTTAGCCCCTCCCGCATGTAAACTATTGCCTTAGAATAGTTGTCGCTAAATTTCAATTATCGCAATAACTGGCGATCCATCGTATTCGAACTAGTCTTAGATTATTCCTATGTACATCGGGAATATTTCTATTACTTGGTTTGGAGAACAGATATGCGAGAACTTACTTTGAAAGAGATAGAGCAGGTTAGTGGCGGCGGAACAATTGGTGACTGGGCGGCCGATGGTGGAGCGCTTGGATCAATCGCTGGGACGTTGGCGACGAATACACTGCGTGGAGCTGCTCGAGGAGGACTGGGAGGCGCACTAGTGGGTGCATCTTTTGGTGGTGGACAAGTAATCGGGACAGCACTTTATGACTGGTTATCCTGATTCGTTTACTAGGACTCGTACGATGACACTTAAAATTGCCAAGAGAGCCATACTAGTGATGATCTCACTATCGATTGGCATAGCGATACTTCACATATTTATCGAGCCGGACTATATCGGGGCGATGATTGGCATATCGTCAGCCTCTGCTTTCTATTTTTTACATAGAAACCCCGAGATGATGATGGCGAAAAACTGGGAAGAATTCGGGGAGCATGCGGACAACGCTCGCGACCAGAAATATATTTGGGGCTTTCCGGCCTACCATGCAGTTATGTTAGCCGCGATACTCTATATCTGGTTGGTCTGAAGTATTCGCAAAATGGCGGCGGTGGCGATTACTTGCTGCCGCTGCTACTACGGCCCGTTAAATATTTTCTTCAATCAGGAAATCAAAAATAAACTCTTCGCAGTCTGCAAATTCAATGACAAAGAATTCGCCAGAATCAAACCCGTTACGCCTGAGCTTTTCCATGCGACGCCGCCCATCAACCATACGATAGGCTCTATTGCAGGGGTTCGGCATGGCATGAATAAGGATTCCTGGGTATTGCGGGTCCGCTGCCTCATACCTCTCGCCGGAAAAGTCGTCCCCTCCAAACCAGTCTCCAGGCTTTGCGCAGATATCTCTAAAGAGAATCGTCTTGGCTGGTTTTCCCAGCATGTGTTTTTTTGCGAGATCGAATAGGGCAATATAGCTATATTCGCGTCCAGGCAAGGCCCAACCTCCATACATGCTATGGCCGGGGACTTCAGAGGGCTTGCTAACGCGCAGAATGGGTTTGTTGAGAGGCATAGAATTCAATTTTTTTGTCTGTGAGTTGAGTCTAATACGAGAGGATACGGTGTGACTACAGAAGAGAACAAGAAAGGAATCGATCTTTACACATGGAATACGCCAAATGGGCGTAAGGTATCTATCATGTTAGAAGAGGTCGATCTTCCTTACAATGTTATCCCCATCGATATCACCAAGGGCGATCAGCTCCAGCCAGATTTTCTGCTCATTAGTCCTAACAACAAGATACCCGCAATTATCGATCACGATACGGGGGTTCATTTAATGGAGTCAGGTGCAATATTAATGTATCTGGCAAACAAGACCGGAAAGTTGCTAAGCCCTATAGGTGCGAAGTACTGGGAACAGATGGAATGGCTAATGCTGCAGATGGGTTCAATTGGGCCAATGCTTGGCCAGACTCATCATTTTGTAAAATTTAATCCAGGCAAGTCGCCCTATGCCGAAGAACGCTACAGCAAGGAGAATGCGCGATTGTATCGTGTGTTAGAGAACAGGCTTCAGGACAGAGAATTTATTTGCGACGAGTATTCGATAGTCGATATAGCCACTTGGCCATGGATATCTCGCTTTGGATTTCAGCAAATGAATCTATCGGATTACCCCAATTTAAAACGTTGGTATCTGAATATAGCTAAGCGGCCCGCTGTGCAAAAGGGCTATGGTGTGCCGGAAGTATTAGAAGTGCCATTGCCAGAGTAGGCGTTGTTGAGTTAAAGCCAACACATCACAAGAGTTAGGTTATTTGCCTAACTCTTGTGAATAGAGTGCTTAATCGACAAGACTGTCATAGATAATGTCGCGGGATACATTTCTCATGTTTGCCGCACCGGGGCGTCGCTCTCCCTGTGCTTGAATCATGCCTATCAAGAACATGTCCTCAACTGGATCCACCCAGAACCAAGTGCCGGCAGCGCCAGCCCAATAGTAGGTGCCTGGGCTAGCCGGTGTATTAGCCTTTTCGGGATCGTAGATAACCGCGAAATCAACGCCAAAACCTTGGCCAGCCTGACCGTCGCTGGTAGCTGTGCCCCGCAGATTTAATTCATCGCGTAAGCTATTAGTGCGCATTATGCGTATGGATTCGGGCGAAAGTAGTTTCTGTCCGTCGAGTTCACCTTCGTTAACTAACATCTGTAGGAAGCGTGCATAGTCGTGTGTAGATGAAACCAGCCCGCCGCCACCGGATTCCAATCGCTCTGGATCGAGATAGCTGGGCCGATCAGTACGGTGTGGTCTCTGTACTAAGCGATTACGTTCAGCATCCCAATTGTGAACTTCGGCAAAGCGACTGACGTCTTTGGCTTTCACATAGAAGCCTGTATCAGTCATGTCTAGAGGCGTAAAGATATTCTCTTGTAAAAACTCGCCGAAGCTTTGTCCAGAAAGTTTCTGCACAATATAGCCTTGGATATCGACTGCAATAGAGTAGGACCATTGCTCACCAGGTTGGAACAATAACGGTATGTCGGAAACTTTCTCGATCAATTGATCGAGATCTGAAGAGGCGAGAACTTCCGAATCGCGAAATTTGTTGTTGATCGGATCGCTGCCGCCTAGGCCGTAACCAAATCCGGCTGAGTGATTAAGTAGCTCGCGCATATTCGGTTCACGTACTGCGGAAACTAACTCCATCTCGCCTTCGTCATTGTAACTGCTCATGATGCGCAGGTTTGCCAATTCGGGAACATGTTTGCTAACCGGATCATCGAAATTCCAGAGACCTTGCTCATGGAGCATCATCAATGCGACGCCAGTTACTGGCTTCGTCATTGAATAGATACGAAACAGAGAATCCATTTCCATGGATGCCTGATCATCTACTCGGGAGAGACCGGATGTCTCAAATGTTGCAACCTCACCATCTTTAGCAAGTAGCCAAACCATGCCAGCCACATCTTGATCAGCGACAATCTTCTCCATCGCTGTGTCTAACGCTTGAATGCCTTCTTCAGTAAAACCAGCGGCAGATGCGCCGACTTCTTGCTGTGGCCACGAATCCGCTTGAGCGGCAGTGGAAAGGCTTAGACCTACCGCAATTGCCAGTAGTGATTGTTGCCAGTTGTTTCGCATGAACCTAGTCATTATGAGTGCTCCGCATATTCTTTAGTGTTGTTATTTTGCACAACTCGGCGGCTTTCAATGCACCAAATTAAGGGGGCCAATAAACGAAAAACCGCGCAAGGAGGCTGATAGTAACCCTCTTGCGCGGTCATTGGCTAGTAGCGAAAATTGAGTATTAGTTGACGCTAAACTGGATAGGCGCCGAGTTATAGCGAAGTACGCCATCGCCAGTGTCATAGGCAATATAGATCGCGAACTCGCCAGCGGTCTGTGTCAGTTGTTCTGCTATTGAAATATTCTCTATGCTGCCGAATGTTGTAGCTTCCATAGCCGGCAAAGACACTGGGTCTCCATTCCAGGCTTGATAGCTGCCATTGCTGTTCATGGCGTAGTACGCGCCCTGATAGACGATGATGCAGTAGATATTCCCGCTGCTGCCAACATCTGCCGGATCTATCTCGATTCTGGCAGCTATCGCGAGCACTTCTGCTGAGTTGAAACTGCCGCTGCTATTACTTCCATCGGTGCTAGTTACCGACCCGCTAAATATTGCTTGTGTTGCCGTACCTTGAGAAGTTGAGCCGGCAATAGCTGAGTTGATGCTTAGAGCGGAGGTAGTTGTCTCGTTTGCAAGCGTGGGGCGATCGAAGGGAAAGGTTTCGGCTGCGACCCGTGGGTCCGTAAGACCATTCATCAGAAACTCGATGACCTGCCCACGTTGAGCCGGATCATCGCCGAACACATCGATTTCATCGATATCGAGATTGCTTCCGGGTATGCCCGATTGATTCTGTGTGAACTGTAGGTGTCCTGTGTTGTTAGTTCCGGCGTTGTAGAAATCGATCGCATCGGAAACATCGGTAATCCAACCTACATGCATGAGCGCACTGCGTAGACCAACATTTCTTAGCGATGGGGTTTTGAAATCGCCACGATCATTGTTTTGTCCTGATACTTCAAATCGGCCCAAGTCTTCATTTGCCGGGCGAAGACCAATGTTGCGAAAGTTGTTATCACTAAATAGTGGCGGCTCATGACAGTTTGCGCAGGGAGTGTTGTTGAACAATTCCCAACCCTCGATCTGGTCGCTTGTCATAGCATTGTTGTTGCCTGCGATATACAAGTCCCATGGCGTCTGGTTGGGAACTAATGTTCTCTCATAGGTAGCGATCGCCATGGCTATTCTGATTGGGCTTATTTCTGGATCACCAAAGGCGGCATCAAAAAGTTGTGGATAATTAGTTCCACCTTGCAAGGCATCGACCATATCAGCAGGGATGCTCGAAGCGAGTGACAGAGGTGTTACTTGCTCGAGCTTAGTTACCACATCGGTCCAATCGCGGCCTTGTTGTGCCATCTCGACAGTATTAAGTATAGGGCCAAGCGCTTGGCTCTCCAGTGAGCCACCTTCCTCAATGATGGTGTTGTTAGGGTTTAACGGGTCTACGAATTCATCAGTGGCACGGCCGTCCCAGAAATTGCTGTCTGCGAACATGGAAGTGAAGAAAGAAGGGGTGGCGCGTCCAGTAACCTGTGCATCATGACCGAATATTGGATCGTTCAGCTGTAGTCCGTTTTCATCGAGTGCGCGAATACCCGGCGAGCCTACTATATCGTCGTCATTACCAAAGATTTGATCGAAGCCGGGATTGATTGCTAAGCGTGTGTCAGAACCCCCTGCGGCAGGTTTGTGGCAGGTTCCACAGGCCACAGTATCATCACTCGAGAGCTGTTCTTCCCAGAACAGAATTTTTCCTAATACACGCTTGGACTCCGTAATCGGGTTTTCATCTGGTACTGGTGCATCGCCTAGGGGTTGTAGATTTTGACCGCCATTATTTCCACCGTTGTTCCCGCCTCCAGGACCACCGCCGGGGCCGCCACCTTGCGCAAAGGCAAGCGATGAGAAAGCTAAAAGCAGCAGTGCGCCGAATCCCATAATGCTGCGATGCTGCACGGGAGAATTACTGTTAGGCATTTATATTCCTTATTCTAATAGGACAGACTTGTTACTTATTCAAACGCAGAGGAAGGAGTTTGGTTTACACAGCAATGGTGAGAGTGTCCCAGAGTGATTGTCAGCCGAGGCGGTCGTACGTGCTACGGCAGGTGATGTTGACTAGGGATCACTGTGTACCCGAGTGCCGATTGGGTCGTGTATTTTAACTGCTTCACGATGATTCTTTTTTGGCGAGACCGTAAGAGGCATGTGCCGCGGGGCTTGCGCCTAATTTTGCATCTAGTCATTGATTTAGAACTGCTCCGGTAGCCTGTCTGGAATACGCGCCCAAGTGACCATTTCCGCCTGTTTGGAAATTGCCTGTGCAATGCCAAAGGAGTAGTCTGATGGAAGCTAGCGTTGACTCCATTGCTGACGCCGATGAATAACTACTGATTTTTCGAGGAACGATCATGAAAAATACAATACAGCTTGGGTTACTACTCTTAGGCTCCAGCTTTTGTCTCAATGCTTTGGCGGCGGAAGATTACAGTCCTCCAAAAACCGAATGGGGCCAGCCGGACCTTCAAGGCGTATGGAATTTTTCATCTAACGTTCCAATGGAGCGGCCTGAGCGTTTCGGTGATAGAGAATTCATGACTGTAGAAGAAGTGGAAGCGATGCGTGCTCGACTTGCGGCGCGAGATGCTGCGTCAGACCAAGCGGTTCCTCAAACAGATGGTGGTCCTGGTGGCTACAATGATTTCTGGGTTGAAAGTGCTGGCATTACCGATCAGATTCGAACTTCACATATAGTCTATCCAGGCAATGGTCGTTTACCCAGTAGAGTCGAAGGCGCTGCTATTGCCTTTGGTGGTTTGGGTGATGATGTTCCTGGCGAGCGACCTGTTCGCTATACGGTGGGTGGTATAGCAAAGAATGGTCCAGAGGATAGAGGCCTGTCTGAGCGTTGCATCGTTGGTTTCAATTCTGGCCCTCCTTTTGTGCCAAGCCTATACAACAACAACGTACAAATTTTTCAGAGCAAGGACACGGCGGTAATCATTACTGAAATGATTCACGATGCACGTATCGTGCAGATTGGTGAGCATCCTCCTCTTGATGAGAAGATAGGGTTATGGACCGGTGATTCAAGAGGTTACTGGGATGGCGATACTCTGGTAGTTGAAACGCGTAATTTTAATGGTCTTACGCAGAGTTACAGTGTGTTCGGGGATTCCGAAGACAAGTTACTTATCGAAAAATTCTATCGTGTTGATCCCTACACAGTAAACTACGAGTGGACACTAGATGATCCTTCTACCTTTACCGATAGAATCACGGCGATTGTACCGATGACAAAAGTTGCTGGTCAGCTTTATGAGTACGCCTGTCATGAAGGCAACTACGGCATGCAGAATATTTTGCGTGGCGAGCGCATAGCCGAAAAAACGGCGCAGGAATCTGGCGCTAACTAAACACGTACATAGATTCAAGAAACGGCCCTACGGGGCCGTTTTTATTCCCCCCCCTGTTTTGTCACAGTGACACAAGAAATTCCTTTTTTGCGATCGTTTAGCCTAATGAGTTGACTTTGGGCTCTTCTCAAAATACTGTATATATATACAGTATAAAATCCCATCACATCATGACCCTAAACCATTCGATAGCACGCGATCCTGCATCTCAGGCGGAGGCAGGCGCGACTCTTGACCCCTACAATAAAGGCAGGGCTGTGAAGACTCGGCCGGCAACCGCGCAGGCTTACGCTGAATTACACTGCATTTCCAATTTTACATTTTTACGGGGTGCTTCGTTTCCTGAGGAGTTGGTAGAGCGAGCGGTGGTGCTTGGATACAGCGCTATTGCGATTACCGACGAATGCTCACTGTCCGGTGTGGTAAAGGCGCACATGGCCGCGAAACAGCGTGCCATCAAATTAATCATCGGTAGTGAATTTGTGTTGCGCGGTGCAGCAACTGAATCTGGGCAAGATGAACTTCCTGCTAGCGGCCAAAATGCCTTGAACAACGGCATGCACATCGTATTTCTTGCCCTCAATCGCAAAGGCTATGGCGAGCTCAGTCACCTAATAAGCTGTGCGCGTCTACGGGCAGATAAGGGTGAGTATCGAGTCGATAGTGAGCTGCTGCAGGAAAAGTTTCCTACCGATTGCGCGCTATTGTGGATTCCTGATCTTAAGCAGCCAGATGCCAGCATCGAATCTCAGGCAGGCTATCTGCGCTCTCTAACGGCAGGCAATCTGTGGATCGCTGCGGAGCTTCTGCTTAACGGGCGCGATAGACTAAAGCTAAAACGGTTACGTAGCTTGGGTAGGAAGTTTGATATTCCTGTGTGTGCTGCGGGCGGAGTTTACATGCACGAAGCTGGGCGGCGTATCGTGCAAGACACACTGACGGCAATACGTTTGGGTCAGCCGTTGTCGGAGATCGGTTTCGCTGTCGAACCAAATTCCCAGAGACACTTACGCAGTATCGAGCAACTCAGGAAACTCTATCCGGTAGAGCTTCTCGAAGAGACGCTCACAATCGCGAACCGCTGCGATTTTTCTCTGGACGAGCTTCGCTACGAATATCCATCGGAGCTCGTGCCGAAAGAACATACGGCTCACTCTTGGTTATGGCAGTTAACTAGAGAAGGAATCAAGAAGCGCTGGCCACAGGGGATATCGGAAAAGAATCAGAAAATTATCGAACACGAGATGCGGCTGATAAAGCAGCTGTCCTATGAACATTTCTTCCTGACGGTGCATGAGATAGTTTGTTTCGCCGTTGAGCAGAATATCTATTGTCAGGGCCGCGGCTCTGCCGCTAACTCTGCAGTCTGTTACTGCCTCGGAATAACTGAGGTGAGTCCCGATCACGCAGAATTGTTGTTCGAACGCTTTCTCTCCCCCGAACGTTCGGAGCCACCAGACATTGATGTGGATTTCGAGAACAGTCGCCGCGAAGAAGTGATTCAGCACATCTATCAGAAGTATGGTCGTCATCGCACGGCGATCGCGGCGACAGTCATTACTTACCGTTCTCGCAGTGCTGTGCGCGATGTAGGTAAGGCATTGGGTCTCGATGATGATCTGATCAATCGCCTTGCTAAGTCGATCTTTTGGTGGGGCAGCGATTTGGAAGAGCAGCTATCGGACTCGGGCGTTGACTATACCGAACCAAAGATTAAGACCCTCATACACCTCGCTCGATCTCTGATGGGCTTTCCTCGTCATCTGTCTCAACATGTTGGTGGCTTCATTATTAGTCAGGGGGATTTGTCGCATCTTGTTCCTATCGAGAATGCAGCTATGGTGGATCGAACAATCATCCAATGGGACAAAGACGACCTGGAATCTTTAGGCCTGCTTAAAGTTGATGTACTCGCGTTGGGGATGTTGAGTGCCATACACAAGGCGATAGATCTGGTGAATAGCTATACCGTCGAAGAAATAGGTATGGATAAAATCTCTTTGAAGGAAGACCCGCAAGTCTATGACATGATCTGCGAGGCTGACACGGTAGGCGTTTTCCAGATTGAGTCTCGCGCTCAGATGAGTATGTTACCTAGGCTAAAGCCCCGCAGTTATTATGATCTGGTCATACAAATTGCAATCGTCAGGCCCGGTCCGATTCAGGGGGATATGGTGCACCCTTATCTGGAGCGCCGCAAAAACCCTAGCAAGATCAAATACGAGAGCGAGGCAGTGAGAGAGACGCTGCAACGTACTCTGGGTGTGCCGATTTTTCAGGAACAGATCATGAAGTTGGCTATGGTAGCTGCTGGGTTCTCCGCGGGTGAAGCGGATCAGCTACGTCGTGCCATGGCAGCATGGAAGAAGAAGGGGGGGCTCGAGCCATTTCGAGATAGATTAATTTCCGGCATGGGGGCTCGCGGCTACAGTGAAGACTTTGCTCTGCGTATCTATAGTCAGATTAAAGGCTTCGGTGACTATGGGTTTCCAGAGTCGCATTCGGCAAGCTTCGCACTGCTCGCCTATGTTTCTTCCTGGTTAAAGTGCCATCACCCCGCCGCGTTTTGCTGTGCTCTGCTTAATAGCCAGCCTATGGGTTTCTACCTGCCGGCCCAGTTGGTTCAGGATGCTGTACGTCATGGTGTTGTGGTTCTGAGCATTGATGTAAATGAAAGTTATTGCGACTCTACTCTTGAGTTCAAAAAAGGTATGCCCGAAAAACCTGTCCTGCGTTTGGGTTTTTCTTTGGTAAAAGGTTTATCTGCAGCCGGGGCCGAGTCAATCTGTCTGGCGCGAAGTTCGGGCCGATTTACATCGGTGCAAGATTTGCTGACAAGAGCGGCGTTGAACAAGAAAGACAGTGAAAGTCTTGCCGCCGCCGATGGGCTGAACACACTGGCCGGTGACAGACACAGAGCCTTCTGGATGGTGGCTGGGGCCGACAAACCCCTGTCCTTTTCCGAGAGTCACTCAGGTAGTGAAACAGGCAGGCAGTCGCTCACTCTAGAGCAAAGTGACTTTGGTGTAGATGTATTACTGCCTGTTCCGTCGGAAGCCAATAATATAATGGCTGACTATGCCAGCACTGGGTTGACCCTGCGTAGGCATCCTGTGGCCTTGTTACGCCCGCACCTCGATTTGTACCACGTGAAAAGCGCCAATAGTCTTCAGTCGATACAGAGTGAAGGCTTTATTAAGGCGGTGGGTATCGTAACGAGCAGACAGCGCCCACAGACGGCGGCGGGAGTTACCTTCTTAACCTTAGAAGACGAGAGCGGTTTCGTTAATGTGGTTGTCTGGCCAAGCTTGGGAGAGAAGCAGCGACCTATTGTAAGAAGGGCGGTGCTAATAGGTGTAGTTGGTCATGTGCAGAAAAGCGATGGTGTAGTGCATCTCATCGCTAGAGAGTTGGTCGACCTTAGTCAGTGGCTGGGCGCGATGAATTTGTCATCACGAGATTTTGTTTGATCGGTTTGATCTAATTCTAAAGATCGAAAAAAAGCATCTCCAAATTTATCATAAGCTTTGGCTGAGGCCGCCATTTTTCATCGCGTGATACGATTAGTTGCGGTCTGATTTCAAGAAACAGCCATTGCCCTCGAATTGCTCGTCGATACTGTGCCCCTACGTAGTAGTCATTAATTCTTACATTGGGTGTGTTGATGCCCAGTATGCCTAGCTCATAGCTCATAGTTTCAAATTGCCCGAGAGTGTTATGCAGGGCGACGGTTTGACTGAACTCTGTTTGCTTACTTTCCTGCTGGTATCTAACTTCTGAAGAAATTTGTAATATTTTTTCTTGATCGATTCTTCGATTGAATGAGACGTCAGTATTGTAGCCCCAGCCTTGGCTTTTGTAGTGCCATATTTTTTGACGATAGCCTATAGACCAGTCGTTGTTTATCTGTTGTTCATACTGTGTCTTGAGTCGATAGAACGGATCGGCTGGCACTCTAGACCTGAAGCCTATTGAATGACTTACTTGCCAAGAACCAGTGGTGCTTTGCTGGTAACTAAGCCCACCAATCGATTCAGTTGAGGCTTCATCTCTGAGCACGCTGCCTTCCAGAGAGTTGAGTTCTGCTGCGTCCGATTCGAATATCAGTTTCCAGCGCTCTGATGTTTGGGGTAGGTCGAGACTTCCGTCGATTTTCAGCCTTGAATGGTATCCGTCAAAGGAGGCGGCCTGTTGATTAAAACGGATACGTAAATAGGTTTCGTTTGAATTATCTCCAATGCTTTCGCCAGATAGCCAAGCATCAAGATTCCGGCCTAGGGCCGTAACGTTCTGGGAGATTTGGCTTCTTCCCTTTTCCAGCCATTGCCATGAATCAGCTTCAGCTAGCGGATCGGACTCAGCAGCATCTACGGAATAGCTGAACAAGGCTGCAACAGAAAGGATATAGAGTAGTTCGGCACGTTTGCCTACTAGAGCTATTAGCCAGCGTAAGCTAATCATGCCAAAGCCGCTCTTTGATGTTTTATGTAATTGTTGCTCATAACAATACAATTCTGTAACAAATAGAATGATTAAGTATTAATGTAAATCATAGCATTGAAATTTAGGTTTTCAGGTTTAGAAGATAGGTTTAAAAGGCAGATTAGACAATCAATCTAGGCGAATATGCCGTGTAGGTACCATTTCCCTGCATCGTTCTTTTCTTTGTAGATCCATAGTTTGCTGCCACTAAGTTCTCTAGCGACATAATAGTCTCGACACACATCGGCTCCTGACCACCAATGTGTCTCTATACGCTCGGGCCCACTTAAGATGGCGATAGGCTTTCGATAGAAAAGCCTGCCCTTGTTGATGTTGAGTTGCTTGGGTTTCTGCAGTAGCCATAGAGGCCTAGGATTTGCAGGAGTTTCTGTAGATAAAGCCGCGCCGATTTTCCGATTCGGCTTCTCTTTGTAGTCGAGATGTAGGCTTGCATGCTCTGGGCAATGCTGAGCTGTATTAATAACACTCTTTACATAATTGTCACCGAGTCTTGCCTGTAGCTGTTCCATAAATTGAATTAGATTATGATTACTATATGGTGTCGAAACTAATTCATCGTCTCTTAAAAAAGAATCGTTCTTGGCAAAAAAAGCATCAAATTTTTTAACTTCGATTTTTATAGAAACTACCGGAGCTGGAATAGATAGCTTATCGAAATGAGTTTCTAATAATAGAGTGAGATGTTCCTGGGAACGACTTGCCATACGTAAGCCAATATTAATTTCGGTGCGATCGCGTTTTTCATGAAATAGAGATAGAACTAGACTGCTAGTACTAAGGTCTCTCCGCCGTAAAAAGTCGCAAAGCTGTGCCAGAAGTTCGTCGGCAATCGGTAATAGTCGATCAAGGTTCTCAAGTTCATAAGGCAGGTCATAGGATGCTATGAATTCCGGAGGGGGAATATAATTTTGCGTCGGCTCTGCTGCCTTGCCCAGTGCCTGATTTAACTGGTTAACAAAATTGCTGCCAAAACGTTTGCGCAAGCCATCGCTGGGTAGGCGCCAGATGTCCCTTAAATAATTAATGCCCATATTAAGAAGTCGTCTTCGCTGTTCTTTATTTAGGTCTAGAACGTCTATAGGGAGTTGCCCTAATGCGGAGCGTAGGTTTTCTTTTTGGTAGACCAGTGCGTTGTGCCCCGACCTAGCTAACAATAAGCTGCCGCTGACAGTGGGGCTGGCAGCATAGGAAAAATCATCTGCCATGGCCCATTGCTGTAATTGTTCCTCAAAGAGTTTTTGCAATTTTTGATGAATAGCGTCGATGCCGGAAAAATATTTCAAACTACTGCGGATCTCGCAGATTAATGCCTGGGGATGAAAGCTCACGGTAGAGCTAACACTTTGCATGAGCTCGGCTAATTGGGTGAGATATTTCTTCTGTTGTGCTGAATCTAGTTCTCTAAGCTGAGGAAGATAGAGCGCATACCATAGACTATTAGATCTGCTGCGCTTTGTGACGGCTTTGGCCTGTGCGCCACCCGCCGTAGCACTGTAGGTTTTCTCCTTCGCTAGGTCTCTGTCTTGCGCAGGGAGTTGGATGATCTGAGCGCCAGATTCGGGCGCTATACAGGGCAGAGGGAGCTGTGCCTCACTGTCTGGGTCTTTCAAGGCGTTGCTCCAGACAGCTCAGGGTTGTTGGTAGAGGTTAATGTTTGCGCTTAGTGAACGGAAATTGCCTCTAGCCTTAATAACGGTTACTTCAGACTCGTTAAAACCTGCATTTTCTGTATAAGAGTCCTGTATTTTAAGGCGTATAGGTGATGGTGAGTGCTCACTATCATGATGTTTGAACAACACCCCTAAAGTGTCTCCTGTGTCTGCTGCCAGCTGTAGGCGGCGCAATACTTTAGTCGGTAGCCAGTTCTGCCAAGCCAATACCAGGCCGCAATTTTCGGTCTGTAGAGCCTTTTCCATACTCCATAAAGCGTCTTTACAGGAGGTGTCTAATTTGACCACCAACACTTGGTCGGTATTAATTCCCGCTTGAACTAAGGCAGGGGCATAAAGCAAATACGGAGGCGATATCCATAGGATCCATTTCCCTTGTTCAACAATTGAACGCATGAGTGGAATCAGCAGCTGCAATTCGCCCATTCCCCAATGAGGTGTGATGACTTCCATTAAACCTTTCTCTGGCCACCCGCGCCCGGGAAGAATTTCATCCAGTTGTGGAAAACCAGTACTTCGACCCTGTATGCCCTGACCGGCCATATCGCAGCCACGCCATAGGTTCGGATTGCTTTGTATTAGCTCGTCTATATCGCTAGAGCCCGCACCATGGAAGGCATCTGCCTGTTCTGGCTGATATTGGTTCTGGTATAGCTGCTGCGTGTCTGAGTGGTTTTGAATAGTAGTCATTATGCTCAACCTAAATAGTACTGGATGGATATACAGTATTATAGGCAGCAATTTCTCCAGCGCAATAGAAACTTCAAACTTTCGATAATTGGACGGAGGTTCCATCGCTAATCGGTTGTTTTTTCGAGGAAATTAAAGGTTTGGCAAGAAGAGACGTTAAAGCTCTTGTACGTTGAACAGCATGGAGACGAATATGAGCAAGAAACCAGACATGGTTATGGTTGTTATTACCCTATTCGTAGTGGGCGTGTTGGCTAGCGGCGTTGCTCACAGCGCATTGCTATAGAAATCCCTCGCACAACTCCTCGAGAGTCGCGTGAGACCAAGGCAGTGAATAGCAAGTTCAAGATAGCAATAAGAAGATAAGCCAAGGATAGGCAGTATCAGTATTCCGACCTAGTCAGTATCGGGGCGGTATATTTTTTTCTCGGTGGCAACCGCGTCCAAGCGGACATCCCAGCTCTCCACCGGAAACGAATCAATCAATTGAGACTCATGCGCGAGACCCACAAGTAATGGGCTGCTGCGACGATTAAAAATTTTGAAACTGAAAGTACGATCGTAAAAGCCTTTACCCATTCCTATTCGAAAACAATCCCTACTAAAACCAACTAGCGGCACGAAAACCACATCGAAATTGGTTGGAGAGATGACCTCGGATGCAGGTGGTTCCGCTATTCCCCATTTATTCGGCACTAATTCAGTGTTGGCATCATAAGGCGAGAAAGAAACGAACTCGGGATTGTCTTGCTGAATGACTGGGAGGAAGCAGGATTTACCCTCGCTAAGAGCCAGATCGAGCAGCATGCGCGGGTCGATCTCACCGTCGGCAACTTGATAAAAAGCAATGCGTTGGGCGACACGGAAAAAGTCCTGATTTCCGAGCATGTTGAACAAGGCGACCGATGCGCTTTCTTGTTGCTCTGAGCTCAGCTCCTGACGCCCTTGGCGCAGGGAAGAACGTAGCGTATTACGAGTATCAGACATAGAAGATTGGTAATGAATTAGAGTTAAAAATAGTCAAGCCCCCCGGAACACCGCTACCAAATTTGCCCTGAACCCAAAGGTTCAGGTGGTGGCTCCCGCGATGTATAAGGCTTTCCGACTAGCGGACATGCACAACAACATCTGTCGAGTTGCCTCCGGTGGTAAAGATATCGGCTCAAGAACAAGTATTGATTGGCAAATGTTCTAGGAAGCTATCGCCCATAAGTATATATCGGGGTGGAACAATAAGGATAGTCGGGAAGGGGTGAAACCTCTGCAAAGCTTTGTTGTTGCATCGCCCTCAGAGGGAGAGCATCCCTGCTCACGGTCCTTTGGCCCTGACTGTTCCCTGGAATACTCTCCCTCTGAGGGCTCCGTATTGTCATGAATTCTTGGCGATAGAGAAATATGCAGAGGTTGATAGGAATAGAAGGAGAGGCAATCTCTATACCTCAAGTATTCAAGCTGGGAATTGGGGTGCTGTTTGCGAACAGTCAGAGCCGAAGGCTCGTGAGCAAATAGTAGCGCGGTTGCCGGCGGCCGGCTTGGATGTTGTCCCATCGCCCGCAGCTAGGAGTTCTAGAGTAGAGCAAATATGTAGAAAGTTTCGCAAGAGGGTATGAAAAAGGGGGTGGTGAAGGAGAAATGTCGGCGCAGTTCTCCTTGGGCTTGCCTGCCTTAGATCTCTAGCTGACGACTATTGGCGATAGCTGAGTCGATCTTGCTTTCAATGCCCTGCACCTGTTGTGCTGTGGCATGGCGGGTTTCGTTGATGAGTCGATTCTTACGCAGCATATCGTGGGTAATGTTCAGCGCTGCCATTACGGCGATTTTTTCGACACCGTGAATATTTCCACGGCCCTTAATCTTACGCATGTTCTCGTCTAGGTAGCGTGCGGACTTAATCAGGGCTTCCTGATCGGAGGGCGGGCAATTTACCTGGTACTCTTTGTCCATGATTTTTACTTGCACAGATGTACTTTGTTCGCTCATCACATTACCTAAATAATTGTACTTTAATTCAAAACGGTGTTTTGGCTAGCGGGCCACAAGAGAGAAAAATCCCTAGGATTCGTCCATGGCTTTGAGGCGTACGAGTATAGATTCCAATTTGGATTTGGCATCTTTATTCTTATCCATCAATTGCTTGCGTTCGCTCTGCCAGGAATTCTCCCCGGCTTTCAATGTTTGATTTTCGCGCTTCATGTCCGCGCAAAGGTCGATAAGGTCATCGACTTTCTCGCTCAAAGTTTGGAATCTGTCTTCACTCATCTCGCAGTTTCTCTTATTACTATCTGGTATTCCTAACGGGTGTTAATTCTCAATGCCCGCAACGCCCTATTGGCATTAGTTTAGGATTTACATTAACAATGCCCTAACTATAGAGCCGAGTTGGAAGGGGGTCAATAATGGAATTGCAAAAATTGGTACTTGGTTCCCTTATAAGACAGCTATATGCTTGGTCGCTGAATTTAAATACAGGTATCTGAGGTTGAAATGAGCAGTAAGTACCGTGAGATGAAGCTCCGTCGGAAAGAGCTTATGGCACAGATGGAGCCCAACAGCATAGCGCTGCTGGCGTCGGCACCACCGCATATGCGCAATGGCGATGCCGAATACCTGTATCGACAAAACAGCGATTTCTACTACTTAACGGGCCTCAAGGAGGAGCATGCATTCTTAGCCTTGATACCGGGTCGCAAGCAGGGCGAAGCCGTGCTGTTTTGCCAGGAGAAGGACAAGCAGAAAGAGCTTTGGACAGGTGTTCTCATGGGGCCCGATGCGGCCTGTGAGAATTTGGGAATCGACGACGCGTTTCCAATTAGTGATATCGATGACATCCTGCCGGGATTGATCGAAGGGCGCGATCGCGTGTACTACTCAATGGGCAAAGATGACCAATTCGACAATCAGGTCATGGACTGGGTCAAAGTCATTCGAAACAAAGCAAAGATGGGAGCCCACCCACCGGGTGAATTTCTCGTGCTCGACCATTTGCTGCATGAATTGCGACTATTCAAGAGTGCAGGCGAAATCAAATCGATGGAAAAAGCCGCGAAGATCTCGGCCGAGGGCCACAAGCGAGCTATGGCTTGCTGCAAACCTGGGATTAAAGAATACGAGATGGAGGCAGAACTACTTTACGCCTTCACACGCAATGGCAGTAGAGCCCCGGCATACAATTCGATAGTTGCCACAGGAGAGAATGCCTGCATCTTGCACTACAACACTAACGATGCCGAAGTAAAAGAGGGCGACCTGATACTTATAGATGCGGGTTGTGAGTATGAATACTACGCCTCTGATATCACTCGCACATTTCCTGCTACTGGAAAGTTTTCGCCAGAACAAAAGGCTATCTATGAAATTGTGTTAGCTGCCCAGGATGCAGCAATAGCTGCGGTTGCACCTGGCGCCTCTTGGGACGAGCCACACAACGCTTCAGTCAAAGTTATAACCCAGGGATTGGTAAAGCTAGGGTTGTTGAAAGGCAAGGTGAGTCAGCTCATCAAAGTCGGGGCCTATCGTGACTTCTACATGCACCGTGTGGGCCATTGGATTGGCATGGATGTACACGACGTTGGAGACTACAAGATAGATGATCACTGGCGTTTACTTGAGCCGGGCATGGTGACCACCATAGAGCCAGGCATATACATTTCTCCAGATAATAAGAAGGTTGAGAAACGCTGGCGCGGAATCGGCGTTCGAATCGAAGACGATGTATTGGTTACCAAGCAAGGAAACAAGATTCTAAGCAAAGGGATTCCAAAGACAGTAGAAGAGATCGAAACATTCATGGCGAGCGCGGTTCACTAGTAGATGCAAATAACAAAGCCAGAAAAATTCTATGATCTTGTCGTAGTGGGCGGCGGCATGGTGGGCGCAAGTTTTTGCTGCGCCTTAGAAGAGGCGCTAGGTGATAAGCCCCTCTCGATTCTGGTTATAGAAGCAATTCCCCCGAACGCGAATTTGGCAAAGCAATCCAGTTTCGATGCGAGATCAACCGCGCTCTCGTTCGGCACACGAAAATTCTTCGAAGGCATCGATCTTTGGAAAATGCTGGGTGAAGCAGTTTCTGCTATTCATGAGATTCAGGTTTCCGATCGTGGACGTCTTGGTTCAGTGGAAATAAACGCAGACGAACAGAATGTAGAAGCTCTGGGTTATGTAGTTGAGAATAAGCTACTGGGTCAGGTTCTTAATGCAAAATTGAATGAATCGAAAAAGATAAGTTTGTTGTGTCCCGCATTAGTGTCTTCGGTGAAGGCAATTGAGAAGGGTATGCAACTTCGACTGACTCATGGCGACCTAGAAACAAATGTAGGCGCTTCTCTGGTGGTGTTGGCTGACGGAGGTAAATCTCCGGTATGTGAACAGCTGGGTATTGCGAGATCGATCGAGCGCTATGACCAGCATGCTCTTATCGCCAATATTGTTTTCGAGAAATCACATCAGCACGTTGCGTTCGAAAGATTCACTGATACTGGTCCATTAGCTGTATTGCCTTTACCCTCTATAGAGGGCAAGAATAGAGGTTCTCTAGTGTGGACGTTATCAGTAGAGCAGGCTGACCAATACAGAGAATTGAGCGAAGCCGAGTTGCTACCTCTGCTACAAGAACGGTTTGGTTATAAGCTCGGTAAAATTCTTGAGATCGGCGAAACATTTGTGTATCCATTAAGCCTCTCCATTGCGAAGGAACAGGTGAGACCCGGCCTAGCTCTATTGGGGAATGTTGCCCATACACTTCATCCGGTTGCAGGTCAGGGGCTGAATCTGGCGCTGCGAGATGCTCGAGCTTTGGTCGATGTGCTGATCAGTGCGCGGGAGCGCGGTCTAGGCGTAGGCGAGATGAATGTATTGCTGGAGTATGTTGCGGGCCAGGAAGCTGATCAAGCAATCACCACGCAATTTACGCACAATATTACCAAGCTATTCTCTAGCAACAATGAGGCGAAGGTATGGCTGCGAAAATTTGGGCTGGTCGCCCTCGAGCTATTGCCGAATGTAAGGCGCAGCCTAGCCGAACGTGCGATGGGCTTAGTTAAGAGCAAGAGCTAAAAAATAGTCCATCCATGGACATCAGAGGTAAGGTCAGTTACCGGGAAGCGGGGTCTATCTGAAATACTATGCGGTGGCGTACGTCGTAGGTTTCAATGGGCTGTCCACTATTCATCGCTGGAGAATATTTCCACCTGCTGATCGACTGCAATGCAGCTCTGTCAAAAACCCCCTCGGGCACTGCGTTAATAACAACGGGGTCGACGACGCTACCGAACCTATCTACAGTGAAAGAGAGTTCCACGAATCCCTCAAGCCCACGCTGTAATGCACGGCTCGGATAATTCGGTGTTGTGCGTATCAGCGGAATCATGATGTTATTCGACATCGGCAAGACGCCCTGAGGGGATGCATCTATATCAAGCGTTTCTTGAGATACACGAATCACAGGCCCATCCGAGAACTCATTGCTTCTACTCGGTTCGCTCACGATTGGAATATTCTGCGTGACGATTGGTTCTGGCCGTACTTCCTCGAGAAAAACTTTATTTTCAAATTCAGGCACCGTTGAATCAAGCATTCGGACGACACTAATCGTCTGCGGACGATCCGATTCAGTCTCAATTAAATACTGCATAAAATAGAACAATAGAAATGTAATAAAGGCTGCCAGGAGTACTGAGGCATTCAGCTTTATGAAATTTCGGGCAATAGCTTGCATAGTCGCATCTCCTTATCTCGGTGCGTTTTAAGTGGCTTTAGTTTTTTGCTTGCTCCGAACTATCTAAATTCGGCCATCAGGTAGTTATGCTCTCTAGAATCATTCGGGAAAAATGAAACAGCAATAATTGGATTTTTAAATTGAATAGTTGATTCTAGTTCAGATTGCTGAAGATCGATGCTTAGTGCAGCCAATGGTGCAACGACTAAGGCTGCGAGCAAAAGGCTAGGTAAAATATTGCTGGTGTCACTGCTGCGGCCGTTGACCTCCTGCTTCAAGATATGTCTGATGCGATGGGATAGGCTGGATTGAACGCCTAGCAGTGCGGGTGCGACTAGCGAATGCTGCGCGTTAAACGTATTAGCAAGTGCAAGCAAGTTTTGCGCATAGGACAAGGGGGAGCCGGAATTTTCTACAGCAACATCGTCACAGGCCTTCTCGGTTTCGATAAGCAATTCTCTATGTGCTAACCAAACGAGAGGATTGATCCAATAAAGACTGACAGCGATCCTTGCAATTATCTGAAGAACCCAGTCTCCTCGCTGCACGTGTCCTAACTCATGACTGATGGATTGTTGCAATAGTTCTTCGCTCCAGCCATAAGCTGCCAATGGAAAAATAATTTTATGGCGCCACATTCCCCAAGTTAACGGTGAGGAAATTTTTGGGCTTACTAATAATTCGATAGGACGGCCACAGCCATTAATCTGTTGTAACTGCTGCAGTTTCCTCGCTGCTATCTCGTGTTTGAAAGGTCTGGCAAATCGTGTAAGGACAATGACTTTCAAAATGCCGGAGAGGAGATAACAAACAAGTAGTCCACATATTAATAGGTAGCCTATACCTAAGCCTAAGAGACTAGTCGCTATAGCATCGATCTGGGTGGAAAAGGCAATAGACGACTGTGTGCTCTCTATCGTGTCGGCGATGACTGGCCCAATGCTTAGTGAAAATGAAATCTTCGGAATGAATGCATGAAAGAGGGGAAGGAGGATCAAGGCCGCAAAAGCCATCATCCAAATGATGCTCTTCGTGGATGGAGTTAGGCATCTTTCTCTAATAAAAAGCTGTATTGCAAACGCGACGAACAGAACGAGAGAGGATTTTAGGCTAAGGTCAATAAGGAAGAACAACAATGCATGCTGTTGTTCGAGTATATTGAGTGCAGCGATTACTGAGTATGCTGTCATTATTATTCTCCTGTTCGAAGAGCATATCTCTCCGACTGGGCTCTATGTCTAGCGGTGACTCTGGTTCCTTCTCTGCTTGTTGCTACCTAGCTATTTTTCTAGGGCTGTTCACTTCTTTAGCTTTTCTTTCTTGGCGTTTTCCAGAAGCTTGTTGAGCTCGTCCAATTCTTTTTCGGTAACGCTGTCTTTGGACAGATCCAATAGCGTGCTCATAGCTTGTGATGCTGAGCCTTCAAAGAATGTTTTCAAAAGTCGCTGTAGCGCGGATTCTCTTGCCTCCTGATGGTCGATCAGGGGGTAGTAGACATACTTTAGATCGCGCTCGCGGTGTGCGAGGAAACCCTTGGTCTCCAGCTTATTCATGGTGGCTCTAATCGCCGAATATCCGGGAGGATTGGGCAGGTGGGCTTCCATGTCCTTGGCAGAGGCCTCACCGAGTTCATAGACGATATCCATGATTTGGCGTTCGCGGCGGCTGAGCTGTGAAGACAATGGCATTGGGCTCTCCCTTGGAAAATATAAGTAATTTGGCTAGTGTTATAAAAGTAGCACCATGCGATAAAAATAGCATCTGCTGAGCTAAAGTCAAGCAGGATTGCTGTCGACTTTAGCGAGGAACGTAGCTTGGGAATATAAAGCTTTTAAATCAGTGTGTTAGAGCTGGCTGCGAATTGCTTCAATGCGTTTGCGATTTGCGCCCATGTCGCTATAGCCGAGGCGAGAAGCGGATCTTACATGAGTGCTATTGCTTGCGGCATCGTATAAAAATTCTACGTCATCAACATAGCCCATGAGACTGCTGGTGAATTCCGCATAAAGGTAATTACCCGACTGCTCGACAATATTGGCTTCATCCATTGCGAGAAGTATTTGTTGAATCTGGCTCAGGTTCGCATCCAGGGCGGCGATTGAGTGTTGCTCGCTGCTTTCATAGCTCGATACGCAGTTTGGTGATTCAGGACACGCAGCTAAACTGCCATCTCTAATACCAATATTCTGTGGTGGTTCTCCAGCACAGGCGCTGAGAAAGGGGAGCAGGGCGAGAAGTGATTTATTCATAGTTCGAACTCTCTGGTTTCAATTTTTCGGTGGCCGTTGTAATCCGCAGCTCACAGATAATAATAAGTAATACCTTAGCCAATGACTGTCATGCCCAGCCACTCGGCGATCAAGGCGGGTTTGTCTTCGCCTTCAATTTCGATGGTCACATTGTGCTTTATCAAATAGTGGTTGGGCTTCTTCTCCTCACTACTGACTAGTTGGAATCGAGCGCGAATCTTGCTGCCAACTTTTACAGGATTTATGAAGCGCACTTTGTCCAAGCCGTAGTTGATCCCCATGACAGCGTTCTCAAGCTTTATGCCACCATTCTCTGCACTAAGCATGCTCATTAGTGATAGCGTGAGGAAACCATGGGCTATCGTTGTGCCGAATGGAGTCTGTGCGGCTCGCTCTGGGTCGATATGGATATACTGATGATCGCCAGTGGCATCGGCAAACTTATTAATTCTATCCTGGTCTATCTCAATCCAATCGGTGACTCCGACTTCTTGTCCTATGTAATTGCCGATCTGATCGGCGTTGACAACATTGCTCATCTTGAACCTCCACTGGAATACGGGCTTTGTAAATCACTACAAGCGCAGCAGTCTAGCAGTAAATGCCAAATCTCGAAATAGGCCCCTAGGGAAAAAGGCCCACACAGCCTATAATACGACGCTATGCCCGATGCACATACAAATGAGTTCGATATAGTCATAGCTGGCGCAGGGATGGTTGGTGCTAGTCTCGCGTGCTTACTAGCGGAGTCTTCGCTGCGTATCGCATTGATAGATCGTAATCCTCTTGTTCGTGAGAACGAAGCTATTGATCAGCAGCGTAGCAATGAAAAGTTTGATCCCCGTGTCAGTGCAATCAGCAAGGCTTCACAGCAGCTCTTTCAACAGCTCGGCGTCTGGGAGGATATGAAAGCTACGCGTGTCTGTAACTATACCGCGATGGAGGTCTGGGATGCTGAGGGCACCGGTTGCATTAATTTCTCGGCAGACGAGATCAATCAAGCAGAGCTAGGTAGTATCGTAGAGAACTCAATTATCATAGCAGCTCTGCATAAGCGCATAGCACAGCTAGAAAATGTATTTCCTATCACGCCTTTCTCTATAGAATCCCTCGAACACATTGAGCGTGAAGATGGTTCAATCGTAAAACTAAACGCCGACGATGGGCAGGCTATTCGTGCACCGCTGGTTATTGCAGCGGATGGCGCTAACTCGAAGTTAAGGCAGCTCGCTAATTTCGAGTGCCGCGAATGGGACTACGAGCAACACGCTCTGGTAACTACAGTGCGGACCCAGCAGTCACATAACAACACTGCACTACAGCGTTTCATGGAAACGGGGCCGCTCGCCTTCTTACCTTTGCATGGGACTGTCGAGGATGAAACTGAACACTTCTGCTCCATCGTTTGGTCGATGTTGCCGGACCAGGCAGCGCGAGTTTTGTCTTTGAGCGAAGCTGAGTTCAATACAGAGCTAGGCGCAGCTTTAGAGTTCAAGCTTGGCCCTATCGAGTGGAGCGACAAGCGATTCGTCTTTCCACTTCGGCAACGTCACGCTTTAGACTACGTGAAGGAGGGTATTGTGCTTGTGGGTGATGCAGCCCATACGATTCACCCTCTAGCCGGGCAGGGTGTGAATCTAGGTCTGTTGGATGCAAAGGCATTGGCAGAGGAATTACAGCGCGGTGTCGGAGCGGGTAGATCTGTCGCTGATCCTACCGTACTGCTTCGGTACCAACGCAGACGCAAAGGCAATAACCTTTCGATGATGTGGTTAATGGAGGGGTTCAAGCGGCTTTTCGCGCAACAAGATCTCAGCATACGCTGGTTACGTAACATCGGTATGAATGCAGCAGATAAAATGAAGCCGATAAAGAATCAAATGATGCGCAAGGCAATGGGGCTCGATAGTTAGCAAGCGCCTAATGTTTGCTCTTTCCGCGGGAACTACTCAGCATACCATTTATCATTATTTGCACATGATCTTCTATAAGTTTTTCTACCTGGGCATCATCAGTCAAACCACATTTGCTAGGCCAATTCTGATGACTGACAGCGGCGCCTATCAGGCCGGAATTTCTTAGAGTTACAATCCCATGTAACTGCGACCATATCAAAAGTGTGGCATTCACCACCTCTTCTTCGCTGCACTGTAACTGATACTTCTCATGTATTTCGAAAACAAGTCTCCGTGCCCGAATTATACAATGGCAGGATACATCGACGATTTCATCAGTGGACCACTCCATGGGAATGGAGGCGCTAAAGATAAATCGGAACTGAGAAGGAAATTTTCTGGAAAAATGAAAATAGGCTAAACACATTTGTATCAATGCTTGATCGGGATTGTCGGTTTCTCTGCAATTTTCCGCAAAGAATTTGTTAAAGCTCTGATAAATGCGAATCTTTATGGCGAGTATGAGCGCATTCTTGTCTGCGAAATGGTTGTATACCGCTGAAGGAGTTACACCAACCTCTTTAGAAAGGGCGCGTAAGGAGATCATCTCGCCTTCGTTGTTCTCGATGTGATTCTGAGCGGCGTTTAACAGTGCTTCTTTCACATTGCCGTGATGATAGTTTGAAGCCGTTTTCTGTGAATCCAATAACATGTAGCCTCCAGAACTCTATATTTGAAAGTTGTAACGCAGATGAACTTGCAAAATATCGTTGTTGCGGAAATTATAAAAGATTGAATCGCGATCGCTGCCGTAGTCCACCCATAGCAAGCCAAGCTCTACGCTGTCAGACCAATTATAATCTACCGACACTCTGCTAACTTGGCCTGATTCATTGGCTAATTCGTTTCGTACTGCTACTACCGTTAGCTTCTCGTTTAGCGCAGTCCAGTAAAGGCGTGCGCCAAAGCTAGTTTGGTTCTTGTCGGCATACATAAACGCATCATGGTTTTTGGTTCGTGTGCTATCCAGCTCTACTGTTAGCAGTAGATTTCTGAAACCGTTGTACTCAACTCCTAGTACTGAAAGGATTTGATCTTTCTCATCCCAGCCGCCTAGCTGTCGAAATACCGAGTCTCGATTAGGAATCACCGCCTTGTCTAGATGCAAGCCTAGCTCGCCAAAATACAGCCAAGATCCTTCCGCCCAATTTGCAGCCACACCGAAAGCGCGCATGCGATTTTGGCCATATTGAAATAGCGGATTTGCAGAACGCTCAGCAGTAATTTCTTCTAGGCTTAATGCATTGTTATTGAACTCGCCAGCGACTAATTGAAGATCTCCCTGACTGAGGTGCGTAGAGGCTCGAAAGAAATACTCCGCCTCTTTGTCCGGAGAATCCCTCTCGACTCTTATGCCCGCTTGACGCAAGGCGACAAACTGATCGAACTCATCACCAATGGGGGCGGTATAATTTTTATTGGCACGGTATGTAATTACGCCGTCGAAGGTCCATTCGGCAGCGCTGTAACTAAGCAGCGCGGCGGGGACTTGCAGGCGAATGTCTTCCAGATCTTGTTGCGCGAAGGTGTATTGGTCTTCGGTATTGATTAGGTCGGTAACTCGAGAATACTCAGCCAATCCCCACGCCAGTATCTGATTGCCTAGTTTGAAATAGAAGCCGTTGTTGTATTGTTTCTCTATATAGAAGTCTCGCACTTCGAAGCGATTACGAAATTCATTCGTCTCGTCAGAGCTGTAGTCGATGCCCTCATTAAGTCTATAGACTTCATCATGATAAACCTTCCCACTAATGCGAAAGTCGAAACCCTCGCCAAGTGTTGTATCTAGTTGTGCAAAGAGATTGGTCTCGATCTTATTTAGATCTCGATCCTGTCGACTAAACAGCACCCCAGGGCGCTCTATTCCCTGAGAAACTTTTTGAGTGACCCATCCGATTACAGAAAAATTCTCGTTCGCTCGGGAATCATTGGTCTCTATGTCGACATCGAGAGCGTTGAAGAAATCATTCTGTGCAAAGCTGGTTTCAGTACAAGCAATTGCTAAGACAGCGATAAGCAATCGATAGCAACCTTGAGGGGAATGTATGGTCACGTTAGATGCCACCGTGCTTTTCCTCAGTCGAGGCCTCGTTGCATTGCTTCGGTAGTAAGAAGATCATCGGCGACTTCGGCGTTGTAGTCGATGGAATTGATCTGCAAGACACTCGCGTGTTCCTGTCGATCATTCCGCGTGGTGATGGCCTGCAGTCTTTTAACGGTCCAGACATCTTCGATCAGTTCGATTTCAGACGAAGTAAAGAACTTAACCCGATTGCCCCGAAGCTCCCAAGCTTGTCCGCGAAGCTGCACGAGCTTTTCTTTGCTAATCCAACTTTGCATCTTTGAGTAGCCGGTTGCTTCTTCGGCACGATCTTTAAATTCCGGCTTGGGAATCATTTCTATAACCCAGCAGTCTTCGCCATCTACCATCTCGGATTCATTGACGAAGTTGTAGTCGTACCAATCGATCTCGAAGCCATTAATATCAGCATAGGTAAAGTCGCTGCCTAGAAAAGAATCCGATGTGTCGCTAGTTGCTAATCTTTTTACTCTTTGCAGGGCTGGCAGATAGAGCCAGGAATCATCGTCACGCAAATTTTCATTCCACTCAAAATTTAGGTAGGCAGTGCCACGAATGTCGGCTGGTGATTCGAATAGAGATAGAGTTTTTGTGTCTGCTCCATAGTCCTTGGAATAGAGTTTTAAATTTCTGACACGCTGTCTATCTCTTCTATCGATGAGCACCATAGTAATGTCACTAATAGAGGAATCGCCATCGTAGCGTTCATCGAACATGCGTACGACTTCTTCTGCAGAGTATTCAGCAGCAGTTGAGAGAGAAAATGGCTCTAACGATGTGCAGAAAATGCAAAAAACCGTTGCGAGGCTGCGTATTGAAAGACCGCGAATAATCATGTTTTTCTCTCCTGAAATTTGCGCCCTATCAGTCCAGTCGCAATTTCATATATACAAGACCCCGATGATGAGTTTGTTACCCAGTAGCCGAAGTGATTTCTGCGTCCTCGGAACCATCGGCCCAATAGAGTATAGCTGGCAGTACTACGAGATCACCTATCAGCGCCAGAGTCATTATGATGGATCCGAACAAACCTACATAGATAATGGTGGTGAATGATGCGAAGCACAGTACGCTGAAACCAAACACCAGTACTAAAGAGCTAAAGACGACCGCTCGACCAGACTCATTCATAGCTCGAGCAATAGACTGTTTGGTGCTGGCTCCCTCACCCTTGGCGAGTAGATACCGGCTCATAACATGGATGGCATCGTCTACCGCTATACCCATCGTCATGGCAAATACGATGACGGCACTCTGGTCCAACGAAATTCCTAGCCATCCTGCAAAGCTACCCGCCAAAACGATCGGCAATACGCTGGGAATAATAGACAAGAGGCCATATTTAACCGATTTGAACAAGGTAATAAAGAACAGTGTGATAACGCCCAGCGCGATCAGGAAGGACAATGCCATCCCTTCGGATATATAAGTATCTTGCACGGTATACAGCGCCATCGTGCCGGTAACAATCGCCTGCAGGCGTGGATAGTTCTCGCTCAAGTAGGCTTCGATGTTTTCCAGTTCAGCCTGCATCACAGATGCTTGCATGTTCACCACCGGCACCACGAGCCTTGTGCGCCGATTCTCGAAATCCTTGATGTCTGAAAGGTCTTCATTCGCACCTGAGCTTTCATACAACAGAAGAAACTGTGCAGTCATCTCTCGAGTAGATGGGAGGCGATAAAAGTCAGGATCGTCGCCATTCATAGCCTGATTTATTTCTTTGAGGTAATCCGCCATGGAGTTAATTGGGCCCAGTGTTTCGCGTTGCTGAAGCCAATTTTGTATCTCATCAAGTTGCACCAAAAATTCCGGATCTTTAATGCCCTCTTCTTCGCCGGAGTCGAGGATGATGTCCAGATTCATCATGCCGCGATAAACATCATCGAAGTACTCGATATCTTGGCGTGTCTGGCTACTCTCTTTAAACAAAGTAACGTAGTTCGAATCAATAACAATATTGGGTATGTTCCACATAGAAAACAACAACGCAGCAAGGCCGCCTAGCAATATCCTATTTCTATTTCTTAAAGTGAAATCGGGAACCTTCTGAGTAATCTTGGAAATTAATCCACCGTCTAATACCTTGTTGGTATTCACCGGAATCTTTTTCATAAAACTGAGCATGGCGGGAAGAGCTGTCAAAGCAAAAAGAAAAAGAATGATAGAGCCCATCGCTCCTAGAAAAGCAAATTCTCGGATGGGAAGAATCTTTGTAACGGAGAGTGCAAAAAAACCGGCCGCTGTGGTAATTGCCGTGAAGAATGCGGGGCGCCATATATTGATGATGGTAGAACGAGCGGCATCGATGCCGTCGGAACCGGAATGCATATAGTGAAAGAATTCTAGTAATACGTGGACGGTTATCCCGATCCCAATAATTATCAATGTAGGTGCCAGAGCTCCGCTATCAACGGTTGTATGAGGAATGCCTAGATAGCCCTGCATTTCCTGCACCAATAGAATTCCACAGGCAATAACTAGCCACGGAGCGATAGTTGCCCACAGAGATCGAAAACTAAAAAACAGTATCAAGACCATCAACACAACCATAACTGGTATTAATATGGCTACGTCTTCCGCTGAGACAGTTTCAAAGCGTTCTTGAGCTAGTGGGTAGCCGGAGAGGTGAAGAATGTAACTGTCGGAAGTTAAATTTTCCTCTGCAACGAAACGATACAAGTCCTGAACTAATTGCACCTTCGCTTCGGAAGTTTCGTTACTGTATTCAACCCTGGCCGCAACTCTTGTATGTCGGAAGTCTCTGGTTATCAAAGTATCCAAGGCAAGGGTTTCGTTATTCAGAATATTCTTTGTGTTGGCGATCGCGGCAGCGTCACCGATTACATCTTCAACATCTTCGATCAGGTAGTCGATACTCAGGTCATCATTGTCAGCATGAATAAATTGAAAGTTGGTGATTGAGCGCAGTTGTGTCACGTACTGATGGTATTCGAGGAAATCTGAAACTCGGGCGATGTCTCGAAGCGTATCCGTATTAAAAATATCGGGCTCATCAGACGTGGCCTCAAAACCGACGATGAGGTATTCATTGTCTCCGAAGAGATCTATCAGATTGTCGTATTCTGCAAGAGCGGGGTCGCCGGCGACGAAGTATCGCTCTGTGCTGTTATCGAAGGGTATAGCATTGCCGGTCAGTATTGCGGCGAGCAGAAGCGCTATCGACCCAATAATGATTGGGATTCGATTGCTAATCGTGAAGCTTGCCCAAGCCTTGATTAGAGCTGTCATCCTGAAACCCCTCAATCTTAGTAGGACTTAGTTCTGTCCCGTTTATTATTATTTGAGTCGAGCGGAGAAGGCACTTCACCAACTTCGGGGGACAGTGTAATGCCAGATGTGAACTGCGTAAAGTTTACACTGTTAATATTATTTTCTAAATTCAAATTCTAAAAAACTCTATATATAAGAATTTCTTATGAAGATTTCTTAAAGTCAGTCGATACTACTTTTGTGCGAAAATTCGGGCCAAATCGGAGCCTGAGCACCTCAGGGAGTAGTCATAATATGTCAAAGGAATCTAATTTCCCCTTCGATCTAGACCTCAGCACTCTAGATACAAGCAGTATTACTAATATTCTGGGCGATATTGAAATGCATATGCCTCTCATGGAAAGTGAGGGTGATGTAACGCAACTACTGCAGGTTAAGGACTTTTTCGAGACCGAACTCAAGCTCGAACGACGCCTCCACTGAACCTCTGAACCCCCGTATAATGGCCTTCTAGAGCAGTTATTCGACTCATCGAATAACTGTGTACTCCCCGCCGTGCTTGGTTTATGCTCCTATGCCCTATAGCTAAAACCTATCTTTAAAAATAGGCGCTTTCAGAAAGATTATCCAGTTGAAGGCAGCCATTAAAGCTACTGGGCAGGATCAACACTAGGAACTCACAAAAAAGGGTCATGAATATGAAATCCGTATTATCTTTGCTCGCAGTTTGCAGCTTGGTCTGCAGCAGCGCCCAGGCGCTAGATATGGCCGCTCTAGAAAGAGCGATGGCAAATCCAGATCGTCCAGCGGCTGATAAAGAAAGAGACGCCAGCCGTCAGGCTCCCGCTGTATTGGACTTTCTTGGCTTAGAAGCCGGAATGACTGCGCTGGATATCAATGCATCCAGTGGTTGGTACACAGAAGTCCTTTCCTACGCAGTAGGTCCCAATGGCAAGGTACTAATGCAAAATCGCCCAGGTGGCGGCTCTGCAGAAGCTGCGACCGCGAAAGCTGACCGCCTATCAAATGTTGAAGAGTGGCTAACGCCAATCTCTGACATCTCGGCCGGCTCGGTAGACTTTGCTATTACAGCATTGAACTTCCATGATTTTCACAATTCTAACCCAGCCGCAGCACAGGGCATTCTGGGTCAGGTTATGGGTGCGCTAAAATCCGGCGGAATACTCGCGGTGATCGATCACGAAGGTACGTTTGGTGCTGACAATCAAGCTCTACATAGAATCGCATTCGAAGATGCTGTAAAGGCAGTGCTCGAATCTGGTTTCGTGTTGGCCGGCGCCAGTGACGTGCTAGATAACGACGCAGATGATCATTCAGTTGGTCCATTCGATCCTTCATTGGAACGCAATACGGATCGCCTCGTACTTAAGTTCATGAAGTTGTAAATTGCTTCGCTATTGTAAGTAAATGCAATAGCCTGAAACTTTACTAATTTATAGCAAGTTAGAAAGCAAAGGGTCTTGGTGCTAACTAAGACCCTTTTTTTATACCTAGACAGCATTCAAGTTTGGACATAGTTTGGAAAAGGAAAACTCCCAAAACCCTATTAAGAAATTCCTCTCGGTATTTCAATATAGCGGTGTAGCCTTAGAAATCGTCTGGAGTACCAGTGCGAAGCTAACAATCGTCATGGCCTTGACGACATTAGTGTCCGGTGTGTTGCCGGCGCTGATCGCTTCTGTGGGCGGCCTATTCGTAGACGTAGTTTCTAATGCCTTTCAAGGCGATGGCAGTAACGCAGAACAATTACGCAGCGACGCTCTCTACTATGTGTTTCTTGAAGCAGGCTTAGTTGTGTTGATGACAGGCGCCCAGCGTATCAACTCAGTTTGCCAATCTATACTGCGGGTTTTGTTGGGAAACAAGATAAACGTGATGATTCTTGAGAAGGCTCTTACTCTTGAACTCGCACATTTTGAAGATGCGGAATTCTACGACAAGCTTGTGCGTGCACGTCGAGAGGCATCCAGTCGGCCGCTTAGTCTGGTTATAAAGACGTTCGATTTATTCAGGGATCTCATCAACCTTATTGCAATAGGGATATTTTTGTTTCAATTCTCCCCCTATGCAGTATTACTTCTTGGTCTTGCCGGCATTCCCGCATTTGTTGCAGAGGCGAAATTTTCCGGCGAAGCATTTCGCATACACCGTAGGCGTTCGGCTGAGCGGCGTATGCAGATCTATCTAGAAATGGTGATGACGCGCGAAGATGGGGTTAAAGAAGTGAAGCTGTTGCAGCTGGGCAAGATGTTCCTGCAGCGCTATGTAGATATCTTTCTCAACATCTACAAAGAAGATAAGTCTCTGGTTTTGAGAAGAGGCATCTGGGGGTATGTTCTAGGCCTGATTGCTAGCGCGGCATTCTATTTCGCCTATGGCTGGGTAGGCTTCGCAGCTATCGCAGGTGCTATTACTATCGGGCAGATGACGATGTACATCGCACAGTTTCGACTTGGTCAAAATTCCGTTACAAACAGCCTGACCTCGATAAATGGTATGTATGAAGACAATTTGTATTTATCGAATCTCACCGAATATTTGGACCACAAGGTGCCAGAACATACAGGGGACAAAACCCAGGGCCCTAATCCAGCCGATGGTATTCGCTTCGAGAATGTTAGCTTCTCTTATCCTGGCGCGAAAACGCCTGCGCTGCACAACATCAATTTACATATTACCCCCGGTGAGAGCTTGGCGATCGTGGGTGAGAATGGCAGTGGTAAGACTACGCTGATTAAACTACTCACTCGTCTGTATGCACCAACCGGCGGGCGCATACTTGTGGATGGTTTGGATCTGCAAGAGTGGGACACAGACACCATCCGTGAAAAGATCGGTGTGATATTTCAAGATTTCGCGCGCTATCAGCTGATCGTCGGAGAGAATATTGGGATTGGTGACGTTGATAGCATTGGCGAAGACGATCAGATTTCTGAAGCGGCTCGCAAGGGCATGGCCGATGAATTTGTGAAGGACTTGCCACAAAAATATCAGACGCAACTTGGTACCTGGTTCAAGGATGGTCAGGAACTGTCCGGAGGTCAATGGCAGAAGATCGCATTGTCTCGCGCGTTCATGCGCAGCAAAGCGGATATCTTGATCTTGGATGAACCTACGGCGGCTATCGATGCGCGAGCGGAGGCTGAGATCTTTGAGCACTTTGGAGAGCTAACTGACAATCGAATTTCAATAATTATTTCTCATCGATTTTCGACAGTCCGCATGGCTGACCATATTATCGTGCTAGAGAAGGCGGAGATTATGGAGCAAGGCAGTCATCAACAACTACTAGATCTCGACGGACAGTACGCCACCTTGTTCAAGCTACAAGCGAAGGGTTATCAGTAGGCTTGGAAAATCCACTCCTCTATTTTCTCGTTGGATTCCTCGCTTGCTTGCTAGGTACTATTCCCTTCGGCCCGATTAACCTGGTAGTGGTAAAAACCACGGTCGATTATGATCGTCGCAGTGGTATCGAGATTGCATTCGCAGCCTCATTGATCGAGATTCTGCAGGCGTTAATCGCAATATCCTTTGGCATGCTAATTAGCAATTTTCTCGATGCAAATGTCTTCGTCACATTTTTCTTAGCGTTCGCTTTTATTGCATTGGCTATCTTCATATTTACCCGTAAGCCGACGCCGACTTTAGAAATTGAAAAAAATAGGCCAGCATCATTTTTTCGAAGCGGTTTACTTATCGCTGGATTGAACCCGCAAGCGGTACCATTTTGGATATTCGCACTGGCGACAATAAGCCAGTATTTCGAATTTCAGTACATGGGGCTGACTTTGATTGGTTTTTTGCTAGGAGTGTTTATTGGCAAGTTTGTCGCGCTGTACGGTTTTGTCGTAGCGAGCACCTATTTGAAGGCTCACTTGCAAGAAAGTAGCATCCTAGTTAATCGCTTGCTGGCAGCGATATTGTTATTTATTGGTTTAAGTCAGGGATGGAACGCGGTAAATTCTGTATTAGCCTAAGCAATCAAAAATGAAAAGAGCGCCTGAGCGAGCGAATGTCAAAACCTCAGCAACAGCACAAGAAAATTCCTGAAAGTCCGGATCCAGTGAAATTTTCAAAGGAGCTTCGCGAAATCGTTAGAGCGCGCACTCGTCTCGCTGTTTGTTTCTGGACTCTTCCAGTGTATGTCTTGGCGGTCTGGGTGCTACTTAACAATGGGCGTAGCGTCGATTCTATGATGTGGATCTATATGGCGGTCTACGCTGGATTCGCGATTAATATGTCGATGAAAAACTGTCCTAGCTGTCACAAGCAATTCTACGTAAAAAATATATTTCTAAATTTGCTAAGCAAAAAATGTGTGCATTGTGGACAGACGTCCGCGCCTCCTGAATTTAGCTCGGAAGACTAGGGCATATCCAATAACGCTCTGCCGCCGATTCTTTGCTGGGCTTAATTTCCCTGCCGCATCAGCCGCAGAAGCTCAGTTAGCTTGGGTGGCTGACCGGTTCGCAACACCCCCATTCGAAAGACTTTGCCAGAGAGCCAGAGAACGAAGACGATGCTCAATATCAGTAGAATGGTCGTGCCAACCACATCAACAAGTGGTGGATCAGCGGCTGCGCGGTTCATCATTAGGTAGGGGGTGAACAGTGGGAACCAAGACATGGCTCGAACTATCGTATTGTCAGGGTCGCGAACTACAAACACCATCATCGCCAGTGGAATTACCTGAATCATAATCATCGGCATCATCATCGCCTGCGCTTCTTTCAGGGTATTACACAAGCTGCCTATTGCGAGAAATACGCCGGAATAAAGTGCATAGCCTGCAAAGTAGTAGAACACAAACCAGGGAATCAACTCAGAGCCTAGAATAACATCCAGTATCTGGCTAATAAGTTCTGTCTGACTGCTCTGATAAAGAGTAATAAACAGAAAGAACGAAAATAGCCATACCGCTATCGTGGTCAGTCCTGATAGCCCAATCCCAAGGAGTTTTCCCATCATGAGTTCGCCAGCAGTCACCGATGCGAGCAATACCTCAATGATGCGATTCGATTTTTCTTCAATAGTATTGCTCAGTAAATACTGAACACTCTGCATCAAGGAAATAAACATCAGATACACGAAGCCGATCGGTGCGAGTTGCCTAAAGGTATCAGCGACGCTAACGGCTTCTTCACCGATCTCCGCAGTTGGGTCGAGTTGGCTAATAGGCATGCGTGTGCGTTGCACGTCGCGGACAATCTGGCTGTCTACACCCAGGTCTATGTATTCGCGGTTGCGAATCTCTGAGTTAATACTGCTGATAATGGCATCCGGCAGACGAGAGTCTGTGAGATTTCTTGCCCAATACTGAATGCCGATCGGTCTACCGGCTGGCTGGGGTATGATTCCTGGCCGTGAAATATCATCATCTACACTGGCAGGAATAAGAATCAGCGCGAATAGGTCGCCGGGCTCAGAATCCACCAATATCTTTCTTTCGCCACTGAGATAGGGCCGCAGTGCCTGTGCAATCTCCTCGGGTGGCGCAGAGCTATCGATGCCTTCTGGTAGGTCCGCTGCGATGAACTGGCGGGAAGGCTGCTCAAAGGGCTGTATATCTTCTTTCAGAGCAGGGCTTGCCATAGTCAGCGCGAAATTTAGACCGCCGCTCTCTAACCACTCATCTAGTGCCGCGACTTCGTCTGCATCGGCATTGTCTATCAATTGTTCTGCTGCGTTGTTTCCAGCTGCGGCAGAGAGCTCTAGATTGGTCTCTTTGCGATTTTCCATCAAGTAGTTTACGAACTCGCCTAGTATTCGTCTCTGATGTTCGCGTTCGATTGCCGTCTCGACTGCTTCGCTATACTCCCCGGATTGGTCGATGAAGATGTAGTAGCGGGTAGGTGTAGAGTTGGACAGTGTCGTCTGTAGAAAATACATAACCGTAAAAATTACGGGGAAGATGAGAATGCCCGCCCAGAAACCCTTGGTCTTTACGTTCTCCATGTATTCGCGCCACGCGATCAAACGAATCATGTTCATCGGAAGGCATGCTCCTTCGCGTCGTCACCAACGAGATGAACGAAGACGTCATGCAGGCTAGGTTCGGTGAATTCGAACCGACTTAAAGAAATGTTTTTCTCGAAACAGCTGCGCAAGATGTCCTGTGGATTCAAGTGTTCACTTATCTGTAATTGCCACTGTTGCTTAGTGGCATCACTAGCGTCTAATTCTTCAGTTTTAGTTATCTCTATGACGCCTGCGATAGATTTCAAAGAAGCTACATTATCTGCAGATTCGAGCATGACTCGACGGGGAATCGTAGCCTTGGCTTCATTCACCGTGCCATCGAATATTTTCCTGCCCTTGGCAATCAATAGAATGTGATCACATAGCCGCTCGGCATGTTGCATTACATGAGTGGAAAAAATTACCGTCTGACCATTCTGGGCCATGTCCGTGATGAGGTCTTCCAACACGGATTGATTGACCGGGTCTAATCCGGAGAAAGGTTCATCTAGAATTACTAGCTCCGGTTCGTGTGCCACGGCCGAGAGCACCTGTACTTTCTGACCCATGCCTTTGGAGAGTGACTCAACTTTTGCCTCGGCAAAATCTTTCAGGCCGTATTTTTCCAATAGATGCCAAGCTTGTGTTTTCGCCTCATGCTTTTTCATGCCTTTCAACATGGCGAAGTACTGAATCAGCGCCCACACCTTCATCTTCTTATAGAGACCCTTCTCCTCCGGTAGGTAGCCTATCTGGTTGCGAACATCCAGTGCCGAGGAATGGCCTAGAACGCTGATGCTGCCCTTGCTGGGTTTTATGATGTCCAAAATCATGCGAATGGTAGTGGTCTTGCCTGCACCATTGGGGCCGAGAAAACCATATATCGAGCCTTTTGGAATAGAAAGGCTCACGTCGTTTACCGCAGTGAATTCACCGTAGGTCTTGGACACATTCTGCAGACTTAAAACCGAACTTGATTCGGTCTCGTGCTGAGAAGGAGAAGGGGATTGTATAGTGGGATTGACCATCACTATCGGCTCGTAAAAAGGGATCGAGCTAGTATGTCAGAAACGTTCTGAAGATGGAAAATTTGCTGATTCTGGGATACTTCCATCCAATTGCAGATCGGCAGTTAAGGCGCAATGATCGGAGACCGACCGCCAATCTATATGGGTCATCACGTCTGCGCTGCAAACCTTGAAACCGCGGACATAAATTCTATCCATGGGGAGCATGGGAAACATTGCAGGAAATGTAGCCGCTACCTTTCCGTGCAACGTCTGGTATACCTCGGTTAGTTCTAATTCTTGGTAAAGCTCTCGGTGCACCTTTCGGCGCCAATCATTAAAATCGCCAGCAAGAATTAACGGCTCCGAAGCTCCGATGTTTTCTTTAACATAGCGGATCAGTTGCTTAATCTGACTTAGGCGCTCGCTCTCAAACAAGCCCAGATGGGCGCACAGTAGGTGTATGCCATTCTCCAAAGTCCCATGCAGTATGCCGCGTTGAGAGACGCGCATCGTAGATACATTTATATTGTGTAATTTACTGAATGGAATTTCGCTGAGGATGGCGTTGCCGTGATGGCCATGCTGGTAGATAGCATTCTTTCCATAGGCAAAGTGGTCCCAGATAGAGTCTGCTAGGAACTCAAACTGATTGTTATCAGACCAGTTAGGTATCGTATCTTTCTGCTTCTCATTATCTCCAGTAACTTCCTGGAGGAAAACGATATTGCTGTTCGATTGTTTAAGGCAGTGCTTGATTCTTTCGAGAGTGAAATGCCTATTACTCATTGAATATCCTTTATGGATATTTAGAGTGAGGATTTTGAAATCATGCATTAACATCGACTCTACAATTTTCGACAGTGCGAAAGTGCCTGCTAAAACTATTAAAGCGCCTCAACCATGAAGGTGTAAACAGTAGGGATGAAAATACTTCACTTGCTGTCAGGAAACAATGAATTCTAGGCGGCGTGTTACTTGATCTTAGTCAAGGTGACAGGCGGGCCCAAAGATACTATAAATACAGAGAGAACCGAAAATGTAAGAAGAGTTAGTTAGAGGGAGGGCGCCTGACAGGGGTTCTCTTTATTGACACGAATCTTTTCACTGACTATGGTTCAGCAACAAAATTGAGGATTTCATGATGATTAAAATATCCAATGTGGTTGCCCTAGTTGACCTGAACGACGAGTATGAGGGAGTAATCGAAAAGGCCGCAACCGTCGCGCGGGCCAATAATGCATGCTTGGAGCTGGTGAGTATTGATTACTCGTCCTATTTCGAGGATGGCAATTACTTTGAACCGATTCAGGCAGCTGAGCTACGTCTGCAGATGTTGGAAGAGCATCGATTAGCACTCGATGAAATTGCCAGCACCCTGAAAGAGGGAGATCTGAAAGTTGAGACGTTTGCAACCTGGGGCCACCCTAGCTACAAGTCGCTCAACGAGCATATTAAGCATCCGGAATCGACGTTAGTAGTTAAATCGACGCAGCATCATAACAAGATTGCTCGTCTATTTTTGTCCAACGAAGATTGGGACTTAATCAGGCACTGTGCTTCTCCGCTACTATTGGTTAAGGGGCAACCTTGGTCGAAAGAGCCAGTATTTGTAACGGCTATCGATCCTAATCATGCTAACGACAAACCTGCAGCGCTAGACGTAAAAATGGTTGCCTGCTCTCAGGTGTTAGCGGGTAGTTGTGGCGGTAGCGTTCATCTGTTTCACAGTGATTCTGTTCCTCCATTTATGGGGGTCTATTCGCTGATCATGAATGAAGAGGACAAGAGCGCGAAGCTAGCTGCATTTGGAAGACGAGCCGGCATCGAAACGAGCCATTGTCATTGGACCGATAGCCCGATAGAGAATTCATTACCAAAATTGCTCGATAAGTTGGATGCGAGCGCCGTGGTGATGGGGGCGATTTCACGCTCAGGAATTGATCGAGTCTTGATTGGCAGCACTGCAGAGAGACTCTTAGATCTCATAGACCGGGATGTGTTGATCGTTAAACCAGACTAAGGTAACGGGCATAGCTAAACCCTAGGAAAGACTATGCATGATATGTTTTTCCTGACCATTATATGGTCAGGAGTCTATCTCTCACATTTCCTAGCAGCTAGAACTAAGCTGACCCCCGTGCTGTATTTTCTGGCCTTCGGCTCAACGATGGTCAACATGGGTGTGTTGCCACAAGAGAGCACGGAATTTATTCGCGGGTTCTCGGAAATTGGCATTATCCTGATCATGTTTGCTCTTGGCTTCGAGGAGGATACGCAGCGTTTCATAAAGGGCATTAAGCGCAGTTGGGGTATTGCTCTATTCGGTGCCTTAGCGCCGTTCGTAGCAGCCTACTCGATTAGTTTCTATTTCTGGCAGGACGCCAAGCTAGCGCTTATGTGCGGTCTCGCCATGACCGCTACTGCCGTGTCACTCACGATGGTCTCCCTTAAGAGTGAGAAGCTGCAGGGCACAGCCGCTGCCACGGGGATAATGACCTCAGCTATCCTCGATGACATCGCTTCACTTGTGGCTGTTGCGATTCTGGTTCCGCTGGCTACCGGTGAATCGGATATCTCCGCTCTCAGCATCCTAGGGGTTATTGGCAAGGCTATAGCCTTCTTCTTTTTCATTGTCATGCTGGAAGTATTGATATTCCCCCACGATAGTAAGTTAAGCCTATTTCATAAGATTCCAATCCTGCGCAATTTTGGGGTGAAACATTTCATCTCTTTCGGAGATGGCAGTCAATCCGCGTTGGCGGTGTTACTCATTGCCCTGGTAATTAGCATGATTGCCTTCGAGTTTGGCTTCCATCCGGCCGTGGGTGCGTATATGGCGGGCCTAATCGTCAAGCAGGACTATTTCAGGGTGCGGGATACTTCTGAAGTTGAACCCTCTACAGTAGATCGTTATACCCAAACCCGGGAGGTCGTAGACAGCGTAGCCTTTTCATGGATAGGACCGGTTTTTTTCGTCGAGTTAGGAACTAAGATAGTCCTGGACCCCAGCATTCTCGTTAACGTCATTCCCCAAGTTATCGCGCTTACAGTTGCTATCTTTGTGGTGCAAATATTATCCGCCGCATTGGCTGCTCGATTTACCGGGAACTACGCCTGGCACGAGAGCATATTGATCGGGCTGGGGATGTTGGGTCGCGCTGAACTGGCATTTGTAGTTATGGATATAGGCTATGTGCAGAATTCGATTCTCACTACCGATGCCTTCTACACGCTGATGGTTACCGCGTTCATGTTGAATGTGGCTGTGCCCATTTCAATTAAGTTATGGAAGCCGTATTTCGAGGGTAGCAAGAGTTTGAAGATATCCCTCGGTGGGAAGCTGCATAGCCTCTCTAAGGAGCTGCACTAGATTGATTTAGAGAGGAGTGGGAAGCCAGAACAAAAAAAGGGAAGAGCAATGCTCTTCCCTTTTTTGTGCGCATCTCGATTGATGCGTATTCCTGAGAGACTTTATCAGAGCCAGTTGTACATGATGATGCCAGCGACCGAAGTACAGACTAGAAAGTACGGTAGCGCCATATAGACCATGCGTCCGTAGCCTAATCGAATGCGTGGTGCTATCGACGACATAAGTAGGAACAAGAATGCAGCCTGGCCATTTGGAGTGGACATGCTTGGGATACCGGTTCCCATAACCACGGCGACCGACTGAGCTTCGAAAATCTCTCTGCTCATTAAGCCCTGCTCCATCAACGGTGTGATCTGATTCATGTAGATCGTTGCGACAAACACGTTGTCACTGATGGCAGATAAGAAGCCGTTGGTGAGGAATACCATGAAGACTTGCTGGCTACCCTCCATCTCCAACACCCAGTTCATAACTGGAGTGAACATCGCCTGGCTATTGATCATAGCGACGATGACATAGAACACGACTAGCAGTGATGCGAAAGGAAGTCCTTCCGTAAAAGCCTGCCCGATTGAATGTTCGTCGGTAACGCCTATCATCGAGGAAGCGAGGATGATTACGGCTAGTCCGATAAGTCCGATCTCGGCAAGGTGAAGAGATAGGGCAATAATCATTAGGATCGCGACTACAAGCTGAAAGTAGATTACCAGGGTGTCTCCTCTGGTGGCTTTCGCTTGTATCTTCGCGTCTTCATCGGCCAAAATTTGTCTTACGGCGTCTGGTAGTGCTGCGCCATAGCCAAACCATCCTAGCTTCTCTAGTACGAAGCAGGTAAACACACCTGCAACAAGTGTAGGCATCGTAGCGGGCCCAACCATTGTGGCGAATGTAACGAAATCCCATTCGGCCGCGCTGCCGATAACGATATTCTCTGGCTCACCAACTAGAGTACATACACCACCGATCGCGGTGCCGATCGCGCCATGCATTAGAAGCCCGCGCAAGAATGCGCGAAAATCGTCGAGGTCTTCCCTGTGCAATTCGTTGATGTGCCCATCTTCGGAATCTGGGGCGTCGCTATAACCTACCTTCGACACCACCTTTTCATAGACATCATAGAAGGCGGTGGCAATGGCTATGAGTACCGCCAAAATAGTTAGTGCATCGAGAAAGGCTGAAAGTATGGCGACCACTATGATGGTCGTTACATTCATCACTACGCGAGACTTGATGCCTAGCAGAACCTTGTTAATGAACTTAAACAGCATCTCTCTAAGGAAATGCACACCGGCTACCATGAAGATAACCAGAAGAATCACCGGCAAACCATGCTCAACCTCTTCGTAAACATGATGGGAGTCGGTGAGTTGCATCGCCAGTACTTGCAAGGCTAGCAAGCCGCCGGGCTGAAGAGGGAAGCATTTCAGAGACATAGCGAGCGTGAAGATAAACTCGAACAGGATTATCCATGAGGTAACTAGGTGTCCGAGAGTGAAGTAAAAAACAACATTCATTACCAGAGCGGCCAAAACGGCTTTCTTGTACCAAAGAGGGGTGTGACCCAGGAACATCGCCATTGGCGAGTCGGGGTAGTGGTGAGCTGCTGATGACATCTAGTGCTTCCTTATTATTATCGGTTATTCGAATATCCGAGGCGAGACCCGGTCAAATATACTGCTATTAGGGGCTGTTGACCAAATTTATTCTGCGCTCAGGAACTTATCGATCTTATCGGCGACCAACCTTCCTTCGTCGATAGCACGAACCACCAGTGATTGTCCGCGGCGGCAATCGCCTGCGGCAAACACCTTCGCCGTGGAAGTTTGAAAATCGCGGTATTCTGCCTTGTAGTTGGAGCGCCCATCGAGTTCTAGGCCTAAGGATTCACTAAGATAGTGTTCCGGCCCTAAGAAGCCCATGGATAGTAGGATTAGGTCTGCTTCCCAGAATTGCTCACTGCCGGGAACTTCGGTGAATTTATCATCGACATTCACTGTCTTGATGCCCTTCAGCTTTCCATCGGCATCGCGAACGATCTCTTTGCCCGAGACTGAGTATACCCGTGGATCCTGACCAAACTTCTCGGCAGCTTCCTGATGGCCATAGTCTACGCGGTAGATTTTAGGCCAAAGAGGCCAGGGGTTATTGTCTGCTCGATCGAGAGGAGGAATCGGCATGATCTCGAAATTCACTAATGACTCGCAGCCATGTCGCAGGGAAGTGCCGATACAGTCAGTGCCGGTATCGCCGCCACCGATGACAATGACTTTCTTGCCCTTCGCGCTTAGATAGCCGTTATCTTCTAGATTCGAATCCAGCAGGCTCTTGGTGTTCTTGTGCAAGAACTCCATCGCCAGATGGATGCCATTGCCTTCTCGATTTGGGATGTTGAGGTCGCGGGCGGTGGTTGCACCGGTCGCTAGCAACACAGCATCGTTGTCATTCATTAACTGTTCAACGGCAACACCATTCTCACCGCTGCCGCCCACGTCGGCGTTGACTACGAAGTTTATACCTTCTTCTTTAAGCAGGGTCACGCGACGGTCGACGACGCCCTTATCTAACTTCATATTAGGGATACCATACATCAGCAGTCCGCCAATACGGTCGTCTCTCTCATAAACAGTTACATTGTGCCCGGCAAGGTTGAGCTGCGCCGCGGCAGCTAGTCCCGCAGGGCCTGAACCGATGATCGCTACTTTCTTATCGCTGCGCTGCTGTGGAGGGTTCGCTACTATCCAGCCGTTTTCGAAACCTTTATCCGCTATCGCGCACTCGATGTTCTTGATGGTTACTGCTGGCTCATTGACGCCGAGGACACAGGCCCCTTCGCAAGGAGCTGGACAAACACGTCCGGTGAATTCTGGGAAGTTATTGGTTTTGTGTAAACGATCTAGCGCTTCTTTCCAGCGATTCTTGTAGATCAGATCGTTCCATTCAGGAATGAGGTTGTAGACCGGGCAGCCTTCTTCGGATTGGCAGAAGGGAACACCACAATCCATGCAGCGAGCACCTTGATTGTTCAGGAGTTCTTCGTTGTGGCTTGTATAAATTTCCTCATAGTCCAGCAGTCGGTCCATCGCATTGCGATAAGGCTCAGTCTGGCGAGTAAATTCCTTAAATCCTGTTGGCTTTCCCATTTAGCTATCTACCTTTCTACTAACCTTCTGCGCCGGCTGTGTGGTTGCCAGCTTCAATCTATTTGTTGTTTACAGGTATTTAGACAGCGTTGTCTAAAACCCGCTTGTAATCAGTTGGCATGACCTTAGCGAAATGCTTTAGGTTTTGCTCCCAATCATCGAGGATATTCTTCGCTACCGGCGAATCGGTATACAAGAAATGCTTCTTGATCATCGCTTTCAATTCTAGGATATCGTCGATGGAGGCGAGTGGTTCGATCTCGAAGGTGCCGGTATTGCACTGCTTCGGGAAATCGCCTTCTGGATCCCAGACATAGGCGATACCACCGCTCATGCCGGCGCCGAAATTTCTGCCAGTCTTACCTAAGATCACGATGCGCCCGCCAGTCATGTATTCACAGCCATGATCACCGATGCCTTCGACGACAGCTACAGCGCCACTATTTCTCACGGCGAATCGCTCAGCGACGATGCCTCGGAAATAGGCTTCACCTGCGGTTGCGCCATACAGGTTTACGTTGCCTGCGATAACGCTTTCTTCAGCTTTGAAGCTGGAATTCTTTGGCGGATATACGATGATCTTGCCGCCGGAGAGGCCCTTGCCGACATAATCGTTAGCATCGCCTTCCACTGTTAGGGTAATACCCTTCGCAAGCCAAGCACCTAAGCTCTGCCCAGCGGAACCATTTAACTTAATATTGATGGTGTCTTCGGGCAGCATGGCTTCTTTCCAGCGCTTTGCCACCTCATTTGACAACATGGTGCCAACAACACGGTTTGTGTTGATGATTTCAGTCTCAATATCGACCTTGTCGCCGGTCTCCAGCGCTAATCTGGATAGACGAATTAATTCGTTATCCAGCGCCATATCGAGGCCGTGGTCCTGTTCCATCGTCTTATAGAACTCAGTGCCCTCAAAGACGACCTTAGCCGGCTGCAGCATGTTGCTGAGATCCAGGCCATCCGCCTTCCAATGATTTATAGCATCGTCGGTCTTCAGTAAGTCGACGCGACCTACCATTTCGTTCACTGTGCGAAAGCCTAGCTCGGCCATGATGCTGCGCATATCTTCAGCAACCATGAACAAGTAGTTCACTACATGCTCTGGTTTGCCTTTAAATTTGGCCCGCAGCTCGGGATCTTGAGTCGCGATTCCGACTGGGCAGGTATTCAGATGGCATTTGCGCATCATGATGCAGCCTAGAGTGATCAACGGCGCAGTGGCGAATCCGAATTCTTCCGCACCTAGTAATGCGGCCATAGCGATGTCGCGTCCGGTCTTCAACTGACCATCTGTCTGCAGAGTGACACGAGAGCGCAAATTGTTCATAACAAGCGTCTGGTGGGTTTCGGCAACGCCCAATTCCCAAGGCAGGCCAGCATGCTTAATAGAAGTTAAAGGAGATGCGCCGGTACCGCCGTCGTGTCCTGCAATGACGAGGTGATCGGTCTTCGCTTTGGTTACACCCGCGGCGATCGTGCCAACGCCAACTTCGGCAACGAGCTTCACGCTAATACGCGCTTCGCGATTTGCATTCTTCAAGTCGTGAATTAGCTGAGCAATATCTTCTATCGAATAAATATCGTGATGAGGAGGAGGACTGATCAGTCCCACGCCGGGAGTAGAGTGACGAATACGTGCGATCTGTTCATCTACTTTTCCGCCAGGAAGTTCTCCGCCTTCACCCGGCTTGGCACCCTGCGCGATCTTAATTTGCAGTTCATCGGCATTAGTTAGATACCATGCTGTAACGCCAAATCTTCCCGAAGCAACTTGCTTGATAGCCGAGCGCTTCGAATCGCCATTGGGTAGAATTTTAAAACGTTCTGGATCTTCACCACCTTCACCAGTATTTGATTTGCCGCCGATGCGGTTCATCGCAATAGCCAGTGATTCATGGCTCTCTTGTGAGATAGAACCGAAGCTCATCGCGCCCGTTGCGAATCGCTTTACGATCTCGCTAACCGGCTCGACTTCACTGATGGGGATTGGTTCGACTGAGTCTGTGTTGAAATCCAGCAGGCCTCTAAAAGTACAGCGTCGAGTCGCATCTTCGTTCGAATGTTTTGCGAAAGCTGCATAGGCTTCGGAACTGTTGGTACGTGCCGCGACTTGTAAGTTCCCAATCGTTTTCGGGTTCCACATGTGGGCATCGCCACCGGAGCGCCAATGAAAATCGCCTGGGTTGGGAAGCACCGGAATACGGTCGCTGTCTCGCTTTGGAAAACCAATGGCGTGGCGACGTCTCTTTTCTTGTATTAGCACATCAAAATTGACGCCCTGCACGCGGGAAGCTGTGCCGGTGAAGCAGCGATCGACGACTTCGTCTGCCAATCCAACCGCTTCAAATATTTGCGCACCCTTATAGGAATGAAGAGTAGAGATACCCATCTTCGCCATGACCTTGAGCATGCCTTTTCCGACGCCTTTCTTGTAACCGGCAACTAATGCATCTTCGTCGGCGAACAGCGCACCAAGAAACCCTTCTTGCTGTGCTTGCCACAGGGCTTCGAAAGCTAGGTAGGGATTAATTGCATCTGCGCCATAGCTCGTAAGCAGGCAATGATGATGCACTTCTCTTGCTTCGCCAGTCTCAAGGATCAGACCAATCTGAGTTCGCTTGCGCGCCTTGATCAAGTGTTGGTGTACAGCACCACAAGCAACGAGGGCGCTAAGAGGAATACGTGCAGCAGACGTGAGGCGGTCCGATAGAATGACGAAAGCAAAGCCTTCATCAATTGCAGCTTCGGCCTCGAAGCAGATTCGGTCCATGGCATTCGTGAAGCCATTTTCCTCAGCACCGTCGAATGTTATATCGATTAGCTGCGTTTTCATGCCGCGATAGTCCATGTCCCTGATATCAGTCAGTTGCTGATTAGAAAGAATAGGATGATCGAGGCTGAGTCGATGGGCTTGCTCAGGTGTGGTCTGCAACAAGTTGCCTTCTGGGCCGATGAAACAGCGCAGTGACATAACAATCTCTTCGCGAATCGAATCGATTGGCGGGTTTGTCACTTGGGCAAACAGTTGTTTGAAATAATCGTAGATCATACGCGGCTTGTCAGAGAGACAAGCAAGTGCGGAATCATTTCCCATTGAGCCCAATGGGTCGCGCGCCTCAGTTACTAGAGGCATTAGCATGAACTGCATGGTTTCTGTGGTGTAACCAAAGGCCTGCATACGCTGCGTGATGTTTTCGCTATCTAAGGAATGCGCGGCGCTACCACTTGCAAGGTGATCAAGTGTAATTTTTTGTTCACTAAGCCATTCGCCGTAAGGTCTCTTGCCAGCAATCGTAAGCTTAACTTCTTCGTCTGGTATCAGGCGGCCTTCTTCGAAGTCCAATAGAAACATTTTGCCCGGTTGCAGACGACCCTTAAGTTTTACGTTCGCAGGATCGACCTGAACCACACCAACTTCCGACGCCATAATGACTTTGTCGTCATGGGTAACATAGTAGCGGCTAGGACGCAGACCGTTTCGGTCTAGAACGGCACCTATATAATGACCGTCAGAGAAAACGATAGAAGCAGGGCCATCCCAAGGCTCCATTAGAGCTGAATGGTACTCGTAGAAATCTTTCTTAACAGGATCCATGTTGACGTCTGACTGCCAGGCTTCTGGAATCATCATCATCACTGAAGCAGGAAGTGATCTTCCCGACATGAGCATGAATTCCAGTACCGCATCGAAGCTGCCTGAATCGGAACAATCTGCGTCGATGACCGGGAATATGGTGTTTAGTTTGTCACCAAAAACATCTGTCTTGGCTTTGCCCTGTCGTGCCACCATTGCGTTCACGTTGCCACGCAAGGTGTTGATCTCACCGTTATGGCTCATGAAACGATTTGGCTGCGCTCTATCCCATGAAGGGAAGGTATTGGTACTGAAGCGCGAGTGCACCATCGCCATATGGGTTTCGAAATCGGGATTTGTTAGGTCGCCATAAAAAGGAAACAGCTGACCGGGCGTAAGCATGCCCTTGTAAACGATGACTTTGGTGGACAGGCTGCAGGCATAAACTTGCTTCGCTTCGCTGAGCGATGTGTCTTGTCGCAGACGGTGTGTAAAGCGCTTGCGAATAACGTAGAGCTTTCTTTCAAACTGCTCCTGGTCGAGGCTAGTATCGCTGGAGATGTAGAGCTGTTCGATTCGTGGCTGTGCCGTCAGTGCAGCTGGCCCTACATCGGCACCCTTGGCGTCGATGGGTACCTCTCTCCAACCTACGAGGGTCTGACCTTCTTCGGCGATAATCTCATTAATTGCCTGGCGGCAGATGTCTCTTTCTTCTTTTATCTGCGGCAGGAATATATTACCCACTGCGAACTGACCTGCATCAGGCAAGTCGGTATCGAATTCGGTTTTTGCTACCTTGTGAAAGAAGCTATTCGGCAGCGCCATTAAGATTCCAGCGCCATCGCCGGTATTCGCTTCGAAGCCACAGCCACCGCGGTGATCCATGCGGGAGTTGAGGTGATAGGCGTCTAGCATTATCTGATGGCTGGGCTGGCCTTTGATATTTGCAACGAATCCAACTCCACAGGAGTCTTTTTCCTGGGATGGATCATAGAGTCCTGTTTTTTCAGGATATCCGAACTTTAAAGGGATTCGATTTTCGTTGCTCATGGTCAATAGTTTCTCGTGCAGTAATCGCTATTTGTTTCTTTTCTTGTTCCGCAGCTCTATCCCCCATCGAGACAGGGTCTCTCGGGTCGGAACATACTATTCTGCTGAATTGGTCTAGATAGGGCCTGACTATTCAATCAGTTCCCCTTTGTGCGAGTAGCTGCGCAATGCCTGAGCGCTGCAGAAAGGGCCGAACACAATACCATTGCATCAGAATATGTCAAGATCGGCGGGGCTCTGACTTTGATCAATCTGGCAACATGTTGTCGTAAATATAAAGAGGCTGATCCTACTTTAATAACCGCAAAACTACGCGGCTGAGATTGCTAAGAAAGAGGTCGGTTGTTGCCCATTTTAGTGAACACGGGAGATCTGTTTGCTAATGCTTGGTAATTCCACTGAAGGCTGATGAGAAATCCGCTGAAACGACCAAAATACATGCGGTTCACGGGTTTCGGTTGCTTGATAAAAAGCAGAAGGTGATTTACTCTAGCCGACGCTAAGTACCTAATAAGAAAAACAAATATTGCGAATAGTTCTCATTTAGATTTAATAATTGAAAATCAGAATTCCTGTCCACATCACGGAGGCGAATGTAAATCGTGAATCCAAAACTAACCCGTAGACGCTTTATCAAAGGTGTAATTGCCTCTGGTGCAGCTGCCACTTCAACCACAATCTGGTACACGGCCAATGGCCAATCACGTCCAGCAGGTGCTGTTGAACGCATGATCAGAATTAATATTAACGGCCAGATGCGCAACGTAGACGTAGCGCCCCAGGAAACACTGGCATCTACCCTTCGTTACAAGCTTGGCCTAACCGGCACAAAGCTGGGATGTAATCGCGGCGAATGTGGCGCGTGCACCGTTCTTGTTAACGATATCCCAAGTTATGCCTGTTCGGTATTGACGCACTCAGTTAAGAACATGCGCGTCGAATCTGTAGAGGGTCTGGAGTCGGCTAATGGCGATCTTCACCCAGTGCAGCAGGCATTCGTGGATGAGCTTTCTCCACAGTGCGGTTACTGCACACCAGGTCAGGTTATGTCCGCTGTAGGTTTACTGCGTTCTAACCCAAATCCAACAAGAGAAGAAGCACGACAAGGTATGGCAGGTAACATATGCCGCTGTGGTTCTTATGATTCTTACCTTAACGGCGTCATGCGCGCAGCACAAATAGGATAATCAACATGGCATATATGCATATTGGTAAAGATTTTGTTCCACCAGATGTGCCTGGCAAAGTTACAGGCCGCATTAAATACGCTGAAGACTATGCTCGAGATGGCATGGTTTACGCTCGTTTACTAACTAGTCCCGTACCTCATGGGCGCGTCGTCAACATCGATGCTTCTGAAGCGCTTGCGATGGAAGGTGTGTTCGGCATTTTGACTGCCGACGACGTGTATCCAGATGGCGAGCCACAGAGTCCGGGTCTCAAAGTATTAACGAATGAGCCTACTCTTATGGGTGAGCCTATTCTTGCAGTAGCGGCGGTCGACGAGAAAACTGCCGAAAACGCTATCGCTGCAATTGAGCTGACAATCGAGAGACTACCTTTCGTACTAGACCCGCTAGACAGTCTTGAGGAAGGTGGAGCCAACGCCTACAACGGCGGTAATACTTTTATCTTTCGCCAAGGTTTCGCGGAAGAGAAGTGGACGTCGGATCAGGTTGAGAGCTTTAGAAGTGGTAACGAACCTACTGCCGAAGCACAGCAAAGCTGGGAATACGGCGATCTTGAAGCAGGTTTTGCCGCTTCAGATTTCGTTCACGAAACAACATTCTCTACAGCTGGTTACCCGCACATGTCTATGGAGCCTCGTAGCGCCATGGCTTACTGGGAAAACGGCAAATGCTTTCTACACGGTACTTCACAGAGCTTAAGTGCAATCGCCGAGCCTATGGCAGCGATTGTAGGTGTGCCTCTTGAAGATTTCGTTTTTATTAATGAGGCAACCGGTGGTGGTTTCGGTCAGCGAGCTCGTGCAGGAAGTATTCCTAGCATGGCGATTCCTGCGAAACTTTCTCTGAAGATAAACCGCCCAGTGATGATGCGTGTATCACGCGAAGAAGAATTCACCATAGGTGGGGCGCGGCAGGGTCTTCAAGGCTGGATCAAAGTTGGATTTAAATCTGACGGAACTATGGCTGCGATGGACATGTACTGCGTCTCCGATAACGGCGGCAAGGGTGGTGGCGGCGACGCTAACTCCGCAGCAGCCGGTGTAAGCGCGCTTTATCAAACTGAGGCGATGCGCTTTCGCAACACGTCTATTGGTACTAATACTGGTCACCGTGGTGCACAGCGTGGTCCAGGTGAAAACCAGATCATGGCAGTAGTGGCGCCTATCTTAGACAAAGCAGCCGAAGAACTTGGCCTGGATCGCTTGGCAATCCGTAAGCTCAACGCCGCACAAAATGGCGATGTGAGTGGACCAAGAAGCACACCATTTACTAGTGCCTATATGCCCGAAGCTTTACAGCAAGGCGCAGATCAGTTTGATTGGGAAGGCAAAAAAGGCCGCTCTCGCCAAACTAATGGCAGCAAAGTAAGAGGCCTTGGCATCGGTCAGGGATATCACAATGCAGGTCGTAGCGGCATGGACGGTATCGTTCGTCTAATGCCAAACGGACGACTGCAGGTACACAACGGTATTGGTAACCTCGGTACTTATTCTTATGCATCTACCTCTCGCGCAGCAGCGGAAGTGCTGAAGATGGATTGGGAAAATTGCGATGTTGTCACCGGTCGTACCGACAGACACCTTCCAATTACGTCACCACAAGATGGTAGTAACTCTATCTTTACTAACACGCGCACCTGCTTTGGTGCGGCGCAAGATTTGTTAGCAAAGATGAAGGAAATTGCTGCAATGGATCTTGGCGGCGAGACTGCTGATTACGACGTAGATGGTACTAGGGTTCATCAGATCGCAGACAACACTGTAGGCATGACCTATGCAGAAGTTGCTCAACGCGGCATAGAGCTTGGTGGCAAATTCTCTGGCGAGTCTGATTTACCAGAAGAACTAAATACTCTTACAACACTGTCGGTCTCACGACTTGCGGGCTCTGCATTGATGGGCATCTATCATGATCCTCGTCACAGCGATAATCCTCCAGGTTTCACGGTAACGTACACTGAAATCGAATTGGATAAAGAGACTGGTAAGTTTGAAATTCTCGATATGGTAACTATTGCTGAGTGTGGAACGGTCGTTCATCCACAAGGTTTGGCAAATCAGTTGAGAGGTGGCGCAGTTTGGGGAATCGGTCTTTCGGTATTAGAGAGACATCTTTACGATCCTCAGAATGGTCTTCCAGCGAGCAGTGGCTATTGGCAGAGCAAGATTCCTACGTATCTTGATACGCCGGCAGAAATTGGCACGGGCTGGGTTGATTTACCCGATCCAGAAAACCCTGTTGGCGCTAGAGGTATTGGCGAGCCAGCAATGGGCGCAGTATCGGCCGCACTTAACGCTGCAATCTCAGACGCACTCGGTGGACATTTGTTTGACACCTCGCCTGTGACTACAGACATGATCATTAACCACATAGCTGGGGTTTCGGAAGAAGCAAAGCCTCTAGCTCAAAATAATTTCAGAGGTTGATATGCCAGCCACATCACATGACGTAATGCCAGATATCGAACTTTATCAGCCTACTGATGAAGCAAATGCTCTAGATTTAGCAAGCACTCTAGGCGAAGACGGTTGGATAGTTGGTGGCGGACAGGATACTTATGGCTGGTTGAAAGACCGCAACAAGTCTCCCGCCGCTATGATCGAAATAGCCCAGATAGATGCTTGGAAAGGAGTGAAAGAAACTGCAGACGGTATAGAAATCGGTGCGGTAACAACACTTACAGACATCGCTAATCATCCTCTGGTGCAATCCAAATTCAGCCTGCTTGCAACAGCGGCGAGCAAGGTTGCTAGCCCACAGATTCGCAATGTTGGAACCTTGGGTGGCAATTTAAATCAGGACGCGCGTTGCTGGTATTACCGCCGCGGACTGGATTGCTACCGTGCAGGTGGCAATATTTGCTATGCAGATTCTCCAGAAGGCTTGAATCGCGAGCACGCCATCTTCGGAGCGAGCCGCTGTGTTGCGGTAACCCCTTCGGATACTGCGCCTGCTCTAGTAGCTCTTGATGCAACTATGGTTGTAGCGAGCGCGAGTGGCGAGAGACTGATTCCTGCCGGCGATTTCTTTGTAGGTCCTGATCGCGACATCGTCAATATGACTGTGTTGAATGAAGGTGAGATTCTGACAGCAGTTCGACTACCCAATGAATGGGCAAACGCGGAGTTCTACTTTGAGAAAGTCGCCGACAGAAACGTATGGGACTTTGCCTTAGTGAATGTTGCTGCGGCGTTTAAAGTTTCAGGTGGTTCAATTTCAGATGCTCGTATAGTTTGCGGTGCAGTTGAATGTACACCTAGGCGTCTGGAAGCTGTAGAGAATGCTATTCGCGGACAGCAGCGTTCAGAAACTTTGGCAGACCAGGTCGCAGCCATCTCTGTAGAGGGCGCGAGACCTTTGAATTACAATAATTTCAAAGTGCCATTGATGGAAAATCTAGTTAAACGAGCGATCCGAGGTTAAACCTCGGGTTTACTCGAGCTAACTAAATAATAAACATAAGAAATTAAGAGGGTAGTACTGTGGGAGAAATTGTCCGCTATAAACGCGATGTTTGGGGCGAGGAAGTAATTCTCGGTGTTTCATGGGATTTACTCTGGGTTGTTGCAGTTGCAGTTTTAGTTCTACTTGCAGCCCATGCGATCATTATGGCTGCTTTGGCCAACAAGAAGATAGAAAAGGCTTCGTCCGAAGGACGGCGCGTTCTTCGTCATGAGACTATCGATCGATTGTTTCACTGGGTAATGGCAGCAAGCATTCTAACTCTGATTGCCACAGGTATAGCGCCGATTCTTGGTCTACGAATTGCCTGGTTGAATATCCATTGGATCGCCGGTCTATTGCTTACTTTCGTGGTGGTTTTTCATATTATTCGCTCGCTTTTCTGGCAAGATTTTAAGTCTATGATTCTTGCCCCTAAAGATTTTGGCGAGCCATTCGATTCAGCGCAGAAGCCGGGTAAATATACTTTCGAACAGAAGGGTATGCACTGGGCAGTAACGGTAGTTGTCTTGGCAGTTATTGCCACTGGCATTCTATTGTTCTTGCAGATTGACAGCCCATTCTGGGATCGCACTAATAGCATGGCTGAAGACACTCTAGGCCTAATGTTCTTGTTGCACGGTCTTTCTACTCTTGCATTGGTAGCTCTTGCCGCAACGCATATCTACTTTGCTCTGAGACCAGAAAAATTGTTCTACACACGTTCTATGGTATCCGGTTGGATTTCGGAAGATGAAATGACGGCAAACCATGACACAAGTCTGTGGTCTCCAAAAGAAGCCGATTAAAAATCTCCGTATCGCTTTTTGATACGGATCCGAAAACGACTAACGAGTAAAATGCTGTGATAGAAGAAGATATAGAAGCCATAGAATCTGGCTACGAGTTCCTGTTGGCTTTCGCCGCTCAGGGACGACCTGCACAAAATGAAACAGGGCCTGGGCCACATGCCAGACCTATCATCGAAGAAATTTCAGCCGCGATGAAAAACATCGCAGCTGGCTTTTCTGAGAGCAAGGATGAGTTCGAGCAGGTAATCGCTAATGATTGCCGAAATGCTGGTGCTGCTGTCCGTTTCATTCTGAACCAAGAAAAAATCGGATCAGAGATCGTGGATAATTTGAATGCGTCTATTCACCTTCGAGCTGTGTTGACTGATTTGTTTTTGTATAGCGAAGCATTGAAGCCGCTCGATACTGCAGAGGGCGGGAGCCCAGCTGCAGCTGGTGGTGTTGAGACTTACGACGCAACGAAGAAATAAGCTAAAGACAATTAAGTAACATAAGTATGTTCTGACGCTGCTCACTTGAGCTAGCAGAATGAAACAACGCAGAAACGGAATCGGACTAGCTCTTGTTCCGTTTTTTGTTTTCTAACTGGAATTAATCAGAGACGTTTCCAATGATCGAATGGCCGGCAAGAATAGAACTCGCGCAACTGCCTACACCTATTACCAAGCTGGAAAGGTTTTCGCAGCGTTTTAAAGATACAACTATCTGGGTTAAGCGAGATGAACTTACCGGCACAGAGGTTTCCGGAAACAAAATACGGAAACTAGAATTCTGTATTGCTGAAGCGAAGAGTCAAGCGTGCGACACCCTTATTACTTGCGGCGGTATTCAATCGAATCATTGTCGAGCAACCGCTGTGTTAGGTGCGCGTTTGGGTATGAAAGTACATCTCATTCTTCGTGGCGAAGAACCCGATGTTCCGGAAGGTAATTTGTTAATGGATTACCTATGCGGTGCCAAGATCAGCTACTTGAGTCAGGCCCAGTGGAGCAGCCATGAGGCCCTGGCGAAAAAGCTACAGGATGATTGTGTCTCAGGTGGCGGAAAGGCTTTCTTTATTCCCGTTGGCGCTAGTGACGAAGTCGGGCTATGGGGCTATATAAAGGCGAGCGAAGAACTAAACCAAGATTTCCTGGGTTTGCAGATGGAGCCGGAATACATAGTTACCGCTACTGGTTCGGGAGGAACTCAGGCTGGACTGATCGTAGGCACGCAGTTGCTGGGTATGAAGAGCCAAGTGGTAGCGTTTAATGTCAGTGATGACGCTGCTTATTTCGATAAAAAAATCCGTGAGGACGTGACGCTCTGGAAACAGCGCTACAATCAAGAATTTGATGTAGAGAAGATGAAGGTGAAGACTGTAGAGGGTTATCTAGGGCCAGGTTATGGTGTTGCTGGTCCGGAAATTTTCGACACTATTGCCGAGTTAGCCAGTAGTGAAGGCATTTTCCTAGACCCAGTCTATACAGGAAAAGCCTTTCATGGCATGGTATCTGAGCTACAAAAGGGCGATGAGGGGCAGCTGTCCAGAGCAAAAAATGTGGTCTTTATCCACACCGGCGGCCTGTTTGGTGTTTTCCCCCAACAGCATAATTTTCGTTTCGATTAACGAACTACTAACCGAACTAGAACCAATTAGACAACAATGAAGTTTCAATTTTTAGACTGGACATTGCTATGAATAAGATCTCTCGGGAACAGGCTTTAAAGGCACTGATTGCGACTAGCTTTATCTTACCCGGCTATCTCGGATTTTCCATTTTGGCTACGGCTCAAGATGGAAGCGCTGGCGCGAGTACATCGTATCAGCCTGATGGAGTAGCAGCAGCTAGCTATTCCGCTCCAGAGCCAGCGAACCCACTAATGGAGAGTGACAATGAAGATCAGTTACTCTCGAATACCCGTCAATTGATAGAAGGCAGTCTGCGTTCTGGAGAAGGTTACTTCAGTGCGGATGGCGATCGCTTCATCTATCAGAGCGAGACCACTGGCGACAATCCGTTCTATCAGATCTATGTTTTGAATCTCGCCGATGGCAGTTCGAGAAAAGTATCTCCCGGAATCGGGCTCACTACGTGTGCATGGATTCACCCGACTTTGGATAGGGTAATGTTTTCCTCTACACATGAAGACCCTGATGCACGTGCCAAGCAGGCAGAAGAGATATCTATACGCGAGAGCGGGATTAGCCGGCCCTATGGCTGGGACTATGATCGTCACTACGATATCTATCAGGCAGACAGCAATGGCAACAACTTAATCAATCTTACAAGTACTGATGGTTATGATGCTGAGGGTTCTTACTCGGCCGATGGTAGCCAGATTCTTTTCGCATCAAACCGAGAGGCCTATCAGCGTAATCTGAGTCAGGCAGAGCAAAAGTTATTTGATGACGATGCTTCCTATTTTATGGACCTCTATGTAATGGATGCCGATGGCACGAATGTGCGGCAGATAACACATTCCCCCGGCTACGATGGCGGGCCTTTTTTTAGCCCAGATAATAATAAAGTTGTATGGCGTCGCTTTAATCCAGACGGTAATAGTGCAGAGATCTGGACTATGAATATAGACGGTAGCGGTCAGCGTCAATTAACGGCTGATGCAATGGTCTCTTGGGGGCCTTACTATCATCCAAGCGGCGACTATATTATTTATTCCAGCAATATCCTAGGGAATGCGAATTTCGAATTGTTCATGATAGATCCTGAGGGTGCGAATCCACCGGTGCGTGTAACCAATACTGCGGGTACGGATATCCTGCCGGTGTTCTCTCCAGATGGAAATCAGTTGGCGTGGAGCACAACACGCACTGCAGATGGTACATCGCAAATTCACATGAGCGATTGGAATCACCAACAAGCTCTGCAGTTGTTGGGACTGTAATCTTAGTCGCGCTCTCTAGGCTCAACGAATGTAATGACTAACAGGATTTCACAAAGCGTGTTGCATCGAACTGTCATTGTTGGCTTAAGTCTGTTGTGTGGCTTCTCATTGTTAGGGAATTCCGTATCGGCGCAGATCCCCGATGCTGTGGCAATTGAGCCCGAGCCCGCACTTGTTCACCATAGCCTTAAGGTAACTCTCGATCCACAGAACCAATCGTTGTCTGTAGAGGACACGATTACACTGACGGATTCGATGCTAGCGTCCCCACTAAGCTTCTCGCTAAACAGCAATCTCCGCATTAGCAATAACCCCAGGCGCCTACAAGAACTTGTCAGTGATGCAGCAACAGCTGAGCCAGGGATCAACAATACTGGTGGCTTAGCCGCAGCTACCACCACATACAGTATTAGTCCCCCGCGCAGAAATTCAACTCAGCTAGTTCTTATCTATAGCGGGACCATCTTCGATAGCGCAGAGCAGACAAGTGCCGAGTATGCGCAGAGCTTCGGGGAAAGTTCAGGCATCATCAGCGAACAAGGTGTCTATTTGAACAAGGGTAGCGCCTGGATTGCAGATTTCGGCGGTGACCTAATTAGTTTTGACGTGCAGGTAGAGTTCGTCGATTCGGCGTCTGCTTGGACGGCAGTGAGCCAGGGTGATCGCCTTGGTGGCAACGGTTGGCGCAGCGATCAACCCATGGAAGAGGTCTATCTGATCGCGGCCGATTTTACTGAGTATTCGCAACAGGCGGACGATGTTGAGGTTCTTGCTTACCTGCGAACACCGGACTCTGACCTTGCGACAAAATACATGGACGCGACTGGGCGCTATCTCGAGTTGTATGAACCGCTGCTAGGTGAATACCCCTATAGTAAATTTGCATTGATCGAAAATTTTTGGGAAACCGGCTATGGGATGCCATCGTTTACCCTCCTCGGGGAGCAGGTAATTCGTTTTCCCTTCATACTCGAATCGTCCTACCCTCATGAAATTCTTCATAACTGGTGGGGTAACGGAGTCTACCCTGACTACGAGACAGGAAACTGGAGCGAAGGTCTTACAGCCTATCTTGCCGATCACTTGTTTCGGGAAATGGATGGCTTAGGGCATGAGTATCGCAAAGAGATGCTGGCTAGATACAAGAACTATGTAGCTGATGGTACGGATTTTCCTCTCTCAGAATTTACCTCGCGAAACTCAGCTGCTTCTCAAGCCGTTGGCTACGGTAAAACACTTATGCTCTGGCATATGCTTCGAGTTGAAATTGGTGATGACTTGTTTCTGGATGGGCTCAGACAGTTCTACGAGCGTTACAAATTCAAGCGCGCGACTTTCAAAGATATCGCTCTACATTTTACTGAGTTGAGTGGTTTAGATCTGACTGGCTTCTTTAGTCAGTGGGTGGATCGAACGGGCGCGCCCGAGTTGTCTATTTCAGTGGAAGAGGTAATAGGTAATCGTGCTCGAATAATGTTCGCGCAGATTCAGGCTGAAGAGCCTTACCTACTGAAAGTGCCAGTCGCACTCTATTACGAAGGAAGCGATGTTCCGGAAATTTATGACATCGATGTCACGCAGCGACTTGAAGGCGTGATGGCTGATAACTACGATCAATTACAGGCTGTGTTAGTTGATCCTTATTTTGATGTGTTTCGAACTTTGGATAGGGAAGAGACCCCTCCTACTATTGGTGAATTATTCGGAGCCCAGACAATCAGTTTTGTCTTGCCGCAAACCAATCGACAATATTGGGCGCAGATGGCTGAATCCTTCGCCGCTGGCATCGATGTGCAAATAGTCAATGCAGAAGATATTGCCGAAATACCGCAGGATAGATCGGTGTGGATACTAGGGCGTGACAATCCCTTCGCTCCTTCTGTATATGCTGCAAGTGAATTGTATGGAGTTCAAGCGAGCCCGTCGGGCATTCTCATGGGCGGAGAAGATGTGCAATTTGCAGACAGAAGCAGCGTACTAGTTGCTCGTCATCCAGCAAATTCTGAGCTCGCTCTAGGCATTATCGATGTAGATCAGATGATTGCTATGCCAGGCATGATTGAGAAGCTGCCGCACTACGGGAAGTATTCCTACCTAAGTTTTTTGGGAGATGAGCCTACTAATGATGTAAAAGGAATTTGGTCTAGCCCAGATTCACCAATGCAATGGGTCAAGCCGGATCTTCAAGTAGCAATGAATTTTCAGAACTTACCGGAGGTAGAGCCGCTCACACTACTTCCTTCGAAGTATAGTGCCGATCAGCTCAGAGAGCACGCGAGGCAACTTAGTGCTGCAGAGTTTCAGGGCAGAGGTCTTGGGACGAATGGTGTCGACTTGGCGGCACAGTACATTGCCGAACAGTTTCGTGCCGCCGGACTTCAGACTCTTAATGGAACTTACAGTCAAGAGTGGAACCAAAGTGTTGCCGGTAAAGGCAACGTCAAGATGAGAAACATCGTCGGCATGATCCCCGGCATCAATCGTTCGCTTAGCGGTGAGCCTGTAATCATTGGTGCCCACTACGATCACCTTGGCATCGATCCCCTCTCTGGTCGTCACTTTCCCGGAGCAGACGATAACGCGGCAGGCATTGCTGCATTAATAGAGGTGGCAAGCCAGTTGGTGCGCGCTTTCACTCCACAGAGACCAATATTCTTCGTTGCTTTCAGCGGAGAAGAGTCTGGCTTGTTGGGCTCGGAATATTTTGTAGATAATCCACCTGCTGGATTTGAATCGCGAAATTTCTACGCGATGATAAATCTCGACGCTGTAGGGCGTCTCGATGGACGGGACTTGCAGGTATTTGCTACCGACAGTGCCTATGAGTGGCCTTTCATGGCGCAAGGAATCGGGTTCACCATCGGTGTGAATTCCAGCTTTCCAGTTAACACAATTGCTAGCAGTGACCATGTGAGCTTCCTCAATGCAGGAATACCTGCCATCCACTTATTCAGTGGCGTGCACGAGGATTATCATCAGTTGAGTGACAGCGCCGACAAGCTCGACCTAGCTGGTTTAGCTGATGTAGCGCTTTGGCTAGAAGAGGCTGCGGTCTATCTCGCCGATAATGTCGAACCACTGCGGGTGACACTTACCGGTGCGCCGGTTCGAGTGCAATCCAGAGCTAGTGGGGAGAGATCTGCTAGCTTGGGAACCGTGCCAGACTTCGCTTTTGCAGGTGTCGGAGTTCGCATCAGTGGTGTGACTCCAGGCGGTGCTGCGGAACTAGCTGGTTTGCAGGCTGGGGACATTTTGCTCACTTACAATGAACAAGCCATGACTGACCTGCAGGTCTACTCAAATCTTTTAAGAGAATCCGCTCCTGGCGATACCGTGCGTATAGATATTCAACGCGATACTCAGCAGTTAACGCTAGAGGCGGTCTTGCAGGCTCGCTAGAACTCAGAACCATTGTGTACTAGCGAAGCGCACTAAAGAGAAATGCTACAAACAGGCAGAGCAGGGACACAGTAATCAGGTGGCGACTCATGCCCGATCTCTTCTCCGCCCATTTGTATCTCTCTTCCTCAACGAATAGACAATTCTGAGTCTTCTTAAACAGTTTCACCGGATATTCCTTTGCAATTGATAGTAGATAGCGTGTATTACAGCGCACTATTCTGACAAGCGATGGGCCGAAAAAAGGCAAATTACAGAGCAATAATGACGAAACATGGCGATTGCTGTTTCTTCTGGCAGCGACGGGGATAGTTAGCCTTCTAGTTGCTGTAAGATATTTGTAACTATTTGTTTCTGTTTAGTAATTTAGAAAACTATTGCGATATAGTGCGCGTATAAGAAGTAGTGCTGATCTGGGGTATTGCGTATCTCAGTGACTAAAAAGCCAACCCTAAGGTATAAATATGGCCAAGTTCCATCCTCGTGTCTGTCTTTGCCTCTTACTTGTCCTGTTTTCTTTGCCGACTATGGCGCAGCAATCATTTCCTCAGCTCACGCGTATTGATGAGAGCGATGCAAATATCAACTTAGATGGCTTTGTCGACGAAGCAGTCTGGGAGAATATTCCAGTTGTAGATGGCATGAGAGTCATAGATCCCGATACTCTGGCCGAGACGCCCTATGAAACTCACATTCGTATGTTCTATACCGAGCGTGGAATTTACGTCTCCTCAGTTAACTACCAGCCCGCAGAAACGCTGGTAGCGCGAATGACATCGAGAGATGTACGACTTGCCCGTGATGGTTTCGTGGTCGGCATTGATGCATCAGGTGGTGGTTTGTATGGATATTTTTTGCGCATCAACCTTGGTGACTCAATGACGGATGCGTCTCTGCTGCCAGAACGGCAAATGAATATGCAGTGGGATGGTTCGTGGAATGGCCGCACCCAGGCGTTAGATGATGGTTGGAGCGTGGAATACTTTATTCCCTGGTCTATGATGCCGTTACCGCAAGTCGATGATGTGAGAAAAATGGGGTTCTATTTCGAACGCCAAGTTGGCCATCTTGGTGGTGAAGCTTGGTCAAATCCAGCATTACCGCGCACGGTAAACCAGTATATCTCTGCTTTCGAAAAGTATGAGCTGAGGGATATCGAGCCGCGTAGACAATTAACTTACTACCCATTTGCCTCGACTGTTATCGATAACATTACCAATGAAACCGAATTCAAAGTTGGCTCAGAAATTTTCTGGCGACCAACAACAAACACTCTCCTGTCGGCAACGCTTAATCCAGACTTCGGCAATGTTGAATCGGATGACGTAGTTGTGAATCTGACTGCATTCGAAGTATTTTTCCCAGAGAAGCGTTCATTCTTTCTTGAGGGACAAGATATTTTTAACACTTCACCACGCACCTCCGGTCGCGGCGGACCGGGTGGACCGATCTCATTACTAAACACGCGTCGTATTGGCGGTTCCGCAATATATGACGTACCAGATGATGCAAACGTGGTGGCGACTGACTTGAGTCGTCCTACAGAGCTACTAGGAGCTGCGAAGCTTGCTGGTCAGAACGGTAACTGGCGTTATGGAGCGTTAGTTGCTTCAGAGGATGATACTGAAATTCGCGGTACTCTCGATGATGGTACGAGAATTAATTTGCAGGCCCAAGGTAGAGACTTCACCATAGCTAGAGTGTTATATGAAGATACTGGAGCTGGTGGCCGGAGAGCCTTGGGCTGGATGGGCACAGATATTTCTCATCCTGATATAGAAGCGACTGTGAACTCGATAGATGCACATTACTTCTCTGCTGATAACCGCTGGGTGGTCGATGGCCAGTTCATGCACAGTGATGTACAAGGAATCACCGGAACTGGCGGCTTCGCGGACGTAAGTTTTCGTCCAAAACGCGGCGTGCAGCATACACTACGTTCGACGTACATTGACGATACCCTTGATATCAATGATCTTGGATTTCTGACACGCAACGATCAGATGAACATGGATTATAGCTACTCGCGCACCGAGTCGAATATACCGGGTCTACGTGAACGGTCTACAAGTATGTTCTTCACGAATCAATGGAACACGCAGGGACAGCCAGTCAGGATGGGCCTGTTCTTTAATCGCAGTTATACATCTCTCGAGAACAACAGATTCGATTACAGTTTTCGTTATTTCCCGGAACGGATCGATGATCGCTTAGGAAGAGGCACGGGCGACTTTCGGGTTCAGGGCAGATGGGGTGCAAACTTCGGCTACAGCACAAATCGCGCGGAAGCGATATCCTATACTGTAAATCTGAATCTAGATCAGGATGAGTTGGGGCCGGCTCGTACACGGGGGTCTGCAGGGGTAGTTTGGAGGCCCAATGATAGATTCTCTACAGACTTAAGACTTGATTACACCGATAGAGAGGCACTGCTTGTACACAAGGGTGATGGTAACTATACCAGTTTCGAATCCCACCAATGGTCTCCTCGGCTAGAGACGAACTATTTTATCTCGGCAAAGCAACAGCTGAGATTTACAGCCCAATGGACTGCCCTTAAAGCCTTTGAAGACCGTTTCTGGCGGGTCGAACCAAATTCTCGAAATTTTCTGCAGCCGGTTGCCAATCCAGATTCTACGCCGGATGATTTCGTTATTAGCAGGCTCACGTTTCAGGCTAGATATCGTTGGGAAATTGCTCCGCTTTCAGATCTCTTTATTGTCTACACCCGTGGTAGTAATTTACCGAGAGATAGCTTCGAAACGTTCCAGCAACTGCTCGAACAATCCTGGAACGATAGAATCGTCGATACTATAGCGATTAAATTGCGTTACCGACTGGGTTCATAGATTACTTCACGCTGTATTTTGGCTGCGCTTTGTAATATAAATGATAGGCTAAGTCGCTTGGACTTACCCTTAATCATTCAAAGCCGCGAGACCGGTCAATATTCTCAGGCAGGCACCTAGGTAAACCTAATGCATTCTTCCCGTTTCAGCTCTAATGTCGCTAAGGCAATCGGTGTACTACTCATGACAGCAACACTATCTACGCAGGCGCAGTCACAGAAAGTCGTTATCGCTCACCGAGGGGCTAGTGGCTACTTGCCCGAGCACACGCTGCAGGCGAAGGCCATGGCCTTCGCTATGGGTGCCGACTATATAGAGCAAGATGTTGTAATGACCAGCGATGATCAGCTAATCGTATTGCATGATATCACTCTGGATAGAACAACCGATGTTGCAGAACGTTTTCCTGATCGCATAAGAGATGATGGTCGCTACTACGCGATTGATTTCACTCTTGCCGAGATTAGACTACTTCGAGCGAGTGAAGGCTTTGAGATTGAAAACGGTGAGAAGATGCAAGGTTATGCAAACCGATTCCCCATGGGACAATCTACCTTTAGTGTTCCGACACTGGCCGAAGAAATTGAACTGATTCAGGGCATGAACAAATCTATGGGTAAGAATGTCGGTATCTATCCAGAAATCAAAGGCCCAGAGTTTCATCGTGAAGCCGGAAAGGATATAAGCACTGCGGTTGTTAGAATGCTCAAGTCCTATGGTTACACCAGCAAGCAAGACAAGATGTTTCTACAGACATTTAGTTTTGAAGAGCTAAAGATCATCCATGATGAGATTTTTCCCGCTGAGGGAGTCGATCTAAATCTTGTACAGCTGATCGGCGGCGAGTCTTCCTACCCTTGGATTTTTGAAGAAGATGGCATGGAAAGACTCTCGGCATATGCCGATGGAGTTGGCCCAGAGAAAGGCCTCGTGGTTTCGAGAGATTCAAAGAAGACGAATATCTTAGTAAGCGATTTCGTCGCAAGAGCGCATGCTGCCGGCATGCAAGTTCATCCCTACACCTATCGCTTAGATCCAGGTCAGGTGCCGACTTACGCAGATAGCTATGAAGACCTGTTAGATATTCATTTGTTTCGTGCAGATATTGATGGGGTGTTCACCGATTTTCCAGATCGCGCTGTAGATTTTCTACGAAACAAATAAACAATATTCTACCTAAGCCGCTTGCGGTGCTGTTCGAATTAGAAACTGTAACGCAGGCCTAAGAATGCAGCCCTTGGTGCGCCGGCACCTAAGAAAACGGGGTTCGTTAGGTCTTCGATGATAGGCACTTCCAATTCACCCGGCTCTTCGCCCAATAAACCAAAACTCTCGTATTCTTTATCGAGGAGATTATCTATCTTCGCGAACACTTCCAGTTTCTCATTGACGCTGTAACGCGCGCGCATGCTAATTGTCATGTAACCGGAGACGTCGCCTAGTTGATTCGATTCATCGCCACGCAGTACTTGGCTGCCATTGCTTAGTAGGTCTAGGCCAATATTAAAGCCGTTAGTGAAACGGTAGTCGCTGGAAACTTTAAATTGGTGTTGAGGTATGCCAGGAATACGATCACCCCCGCGTACTGTTATTTCACCTTCCTCGTCTGCAAATTCGTGATTTGGGCTCAATGCCTGAAAGTTGTCTTCGAAGGTCGCATCGATGAAGCTGTAAGCTGCTAGCCAGCTGAAGGCGCGCCACTTGCCCTGCAGGCTAGACTCTATACCCGCCCTTCTAGTCTCATCCACATTTGCGAATAGGCCAGTGGAGCGGCCAGTAGTCTGAAACAAGATGTCGTCTTTGTTCAATGTGTGAAATACGCCTAGTGTGTAGGCGATGTCCCCCAGGAAGCCCCGTGATCCCACTTCGAAGCTCTTAGCAATCACATCATCCAGTGGTGGATCGGCTAAGAATGCATTAGGCAGGCGGCATTCAAGATCTACATCATTCGGGTCTTCACCGGCCTCAATTGCAAAGGCGACAGCTAAATCGAAGACGCCCTCATTGCAGGCAAGTTCAATTGGGGTAGGGGCCCGAGAAGATTCGCTATAGGAGGCATACAAGTTATGGCTGTCGTTAGCCTGCCAGGTAATTCCAAGCGAAGGATTAATTCTAGAAAAATTGTGGCTACCATTGAGTTCTGGCCGTGAGCCTGACTTGTCGCGCAGGACAACGTCGGTGTAGTTCCCGCGAGCAGATAATGTTAATGCCACCGTTGAGCTTAGATCCATAGTATTAGTGATATATAAACTACTGGACTCGGTCTCGGTATTTATCGAAGTCGCTTCGCTGTCAACAAATGACCCTGTCCCTAAGCCCAGTGTTAGTCTGGAAATCGGGTCGAGATTTGCGAGCTCTAAGACTGAGTTGAAATTTGATTCACCCTTATAGTAAGCGCCGCCGGCAATAAGCTGTGACGTGTAGCCAAGAAAGTTGCCGCGTACTGTCCATTGAAAATCGGCGCCGACGCTTTCCTGATTTCTATCACTTAGATTATTAATAGCCTCATCGGAAAGAATGCCAGTACCCGAGATATCATCAGCGAAGCTCTCTAGATTAAATGTATCATCAAGATTCATCATAGCAGCGGTCTGATTAAGAAAGTCTTCGAGAGCATCGGCATTAGCAAATTGATTGTTGCAGATGTCGTCATCATCAAGGCCTAGTTCTTCGAGATCATCTTCTTCTATTTCATCCAGAAGTCGTGGTGCGCCGCCTAGGCTACAAACCGCAAACTCAGAACCATCGCCGTTAAAAGAATCAGTTTTATTTTTTCTGTAGAACATGTTGCCACCGAAACTGATATTCGCACTCACGTCGTGGGCATAGTCGAGGCTAACCATCTGCATATCGTTCTCGGTGATATCCGGGCCTGTGAAGATTGCTTCTCTGTCGAGTGCTAATAATTCTGTTGGTGCTGCACCATTGCCAATCAGTTCTGATACGCCTTGTTGATAGTTGAAGTTAAGCTGTGTCGAATCCGACCTCCAGCCGACACTGCCATAGAAGTTCAGTGCCTCTGACTCTGAATGATCGCGCCAGCCATCTTCTTGGAAGCTTTCTAAGTTTGCATAGTAGCCTAGCGAGCCATTGTTTCCGCCCACCTCGACGTTTGCCGTGGTGCGACCAAAGGAGCCGGAGCTAACTTCAACGCTGCTGCCCGGTGAACTAAAACCATCTTTCATATCGATGACCAGTGAGCCACCCAAGCTGTTTAGTCCGAATAGAGGGTTGGCGCCACCAGACAGTGTGATCGCTTGCACCGCTGATTGTGGGAGTAGATCCCAGTTCACAGCATCGCCCAAAGGCTCATTGATGCGCGCACCATTCTGGTAGACCGCTAAACCCTGTGCTAAGCCGAGTAAGGGGGAGGCGGTGAAGCCACGATATTGCAGATCTGGCTGCATGGGATTGTTCTGCGCATCGTTGAGCGACACGCTGCTGAAGCTCTGCCTGAGAAAGTCTGAGATGTTTAGTGGATTTGCATTCTCTATATCGGACGCGTTGCGGTTTTGTACTGGAAAGGGAATCTTGTCCTTATCTATGCCAGCGCCGGTAGGTATTACACCGATGACGAGGACTTCCTCTGCATTCTGCGCCTGAGCCAGCGTACCTGTACCCTGAAGAGCCGTTAACAATAGAACAGAAGAAGTCGAAATTCTTTGCATAGATTTCTCTCTAGACTGCGTAACTAGGAGCGCTTTAACTCGCCAGGTGAATAAGACGCGGAATTATAGCAGAAGCTTACTGTCCACTTCAGCCTAACCGAAATGAGGCCTGATACAGGCCTAAAGGCGAGGTAGGCCTTACCATCCGCACTAGATTTGATAGACTCCAACTTTACCGAAAACAGCTAGGAACCCATAAGATGACGACTATTTTAATTACCGGAACGAACCGCGGCATTGGCTTGGAGTTCACACGGCAATTTCTTGCTCGCGGTGCTCGCGTTATCGCTACCTGCAGGAATATTGAGGCGGCAAGCGAGTTGAAGCAGCTACAGAGTAGCCATGATGGGCTAGAGATTCGGCAGCTAGATGTTGCCTCTACCGAATCGATGCAAGATTTTGTGAAGCAGTTGGCTGATACGCCAATCGACATCTTCATCAACAATGCCGGAGTCTATGGGCCGTCGAACGTTAAATTTGGCGAAGTGGATGCGCAGATGTGGGCTGATGTATTACAGGTAAATTCAATCGCGCCTTTGATACTGAGCCAGCTACTCATGCCGAACCTCCGGTTGGGAAAAGACAAGAAGATGTTGTACCTGACATCGAAGATGGGCTCGATCGGCGATAACAGCGGGGGAGGATCCTATATCTATCGTAGCTCCAAGACCGCGCTGAATAGCGTGATAAAGAGTCTAGCTATAGATCTGGCAGCGGAAGGCTTTAACGCCGCTGTCCTGCACCCCGGGTGGGTACTGACCGACATGGGCGGGCCGAATGCCTTGATAGATACGAAAACTAGTGTGACAGGCATGCTAAAGGTTGTGGATGAATTGGATTCCGAGTCCTCGGGTAGCTTCTTCAACTACGATGGCAGCATCATTGCTTGGTAGATGAATTCTGTTAAGCGCAATCCACTATCTAGTGCATTGCGCTTAGCGCCCATCTTGCGAATATGATAAGGTAGGCCCCTCTTTCAGTAGCCACAGATAGTAGTCACAATCCTCTTTGACATGAATCCTTACCTACCGCGCCGTATTCTTCTCGCTTTACTTTTTCTTGCCTCGACACTGTCGGGTCAGCAAGCTGCTGCTCACGGTGGTGTAGCGTTCCAAGAAGACCTCTGTGTAATTAACATTGAATTTCTGCAGGCACACTTCACGGTGTTTCAGCCAGAGACTAGGGATTCAGATGAATTCTGTGAAGACATTCCCGACGTCTCGCGTTCGGTTTTTGTCATGGAATACTTGCACAATCTATTGCCAGAGATGCTCATCGACTTTCGTATCATCCGCGATGTCAATGAAGTGGGAATGTATGCAGATCTGGAAGACGTTCTAGCCATCGAAGATCTCGAGGCGGCGACAGTCTACTATGAGCCCCCACGTATTGAGCCAGGCGGCTTCTATACGGCAAGTTATGAGTTCGACGCCAAAGGTACTTACATAGGCGTTGTCACGGCAGATCACCCAACTGAAGATAGATACTATACAGCGGTGTTCTATTTCCAGGTCGGCGGCCCCGATTATGGCACCTTGCCACTGTTTCTTGCTCTTCTGCTGGTCCTACAAACAGCTTATTGGTTGAGTAATGGCGGATGGGCTAAGCGCAAAGCGAAGCTCGCCGCAAAAAACCAGAATAGCTAGTAACTCAGGCGCTTTTCTGGCCCTTTAGCCTTATCTTCAATACTCCTATTGTCAGCATCTCTTTCAAGGTTTCAGTGAGTCGAGATTGCGCCGATAATAAGAAGGAGTAAACTCCATAAGTGTTTCCTGATTTTGGACGATTGTCGTAGGGTGATTCTACGTGAATGCTAAGATTCTAAGGTTAAACAAAGCGGGTATTCCGGTAAGTTGGCTTACTCGAGAAGAGACAGCAACACTGCTGGTGAAAGACCTCGTCGTTTGGTCTCTCGGTAGTACTGTCTTCGAAATGCGTGGAGGTATAAATCGTAGCGGTGAGCAATCCGTATTGCGACTACCCAGTATTGTGGCCTGCGACGGCAAAGTCCATGAAGACGGGTTCAACCCACCACTCGAAAATCGGTTTCTATTCAGGCGTGACAAAAACATCTGTCTCTACTGTGGAGGCCAATTTGCGCAGAATGATCTCTCTCGCGATCATGTGCAGCCTCTCTCCCGAGGAGGTATAGATGTTTGGACCAACGTCGTAACTTCCTGCAGACGCTGCAATAATCGCAAAGCCGATCGTTCTCCCGAACAGGCCAACATGGAACTCTTGGCGGTGCCCTTTGTACCGAACCAATACGAGTTTCTCTATTTCTCAAATCACAATGTACTAGCAGACCAGATGGAGTTTCTGAGCGCGCGTTTCTCTCGTCATATCCAGCTGTCCTGATTTCTCTTTAGTGCCAGTTGCTCAATCTGGTGCGCCGTAGTAACTTCCCTAGATTAAGATTTCCTTTGGCCTCGACGAGTCATGGGCAAATGAGACCAAAGTCGCGGATCAGTTCATGCACAGCCCAACAATAAAACATACAACCGGATTCTTTCTGTCTCTCATTGCGGCAATGCTATGGGGAATGTTGCCCGTTGCCTTGAAGGAATTGCTCGTAGGGATGGATGCCATAACTATCGTGTGGTACCGATTCCTTGTAGCTGGCGTAGTGCTGTTCGCATGGCTTACCCTGCAAAGGAAACTGCCACAGGTATTACAGCGGGGCGCTCAGATAAAATGGTTTTTCCTGTTCGCATCCATCGGACTCTGTATCAACTATTTTCTGTTCTCCTATAGTCTTAATTTTGTCAACGGCGAAACAAGCGAAGCGGTTATTCAGCTCACTACTTTGTTCCTGATCTTGGGTGGCGTCTTCGTTTACAAGGAGCCATTCTTCGCAGTTCAGAAAGTTGGCACTCTGTTAATTATGGTCGGCCTCTTACTGTTCTTTAATGATCGCCTGAGTGATCTCGTTAGCCTTGAGAATAGAGAAACCCTTGGCGTGATTATCGTCTTCTTTGCGGCGGTAACTTGGACTGTCTATGCCTTACTACAGAAGCAATTGTTGAATAGTTTTTCTTCGGTACAAATTTTATTTCTGATCTATGTTTTTTCCAGTGTCGTTCTACTGCCTTTTATTTCCCCGCTAAGTCTTTTTAAACTCACCGAGATGCAGTTCTACCTACTGCTATTTTGTTGTTTGAATACCATTGTCGCCTATGGATGTTTCGCCGAAGCATTGAACTGTTGGGATGCGTCAAAGGTCAGTGCCGTTCTCGCATTGGCTCCGTTATTTACTATAGGTTCATTGAAGCTTGTCGTTTTCTTCCAGCCAGATTACGCCTTCTCAGATCGTCTGGGTATGCTGTCTCTATTTGGTGCTCTACTGCTCGTGGTTGGCTCAGTGCTGACTGCTCTAATGCCAGTATTCCAGCAATACCGGGCTAGTAAGCGTGCGGCCTTGGTAGACCCAGTCTAGCTAAGGCTTGAAATCATTGACTCAGCATCGGAAATGTTAAAGACTCACTATTCCAGTATTTTCACGTTTTTCAGCTAGATAAAAGAACAAACAATAAGAGTAAATGGACAACATCATGAAACTATTCAGAAGCCTTTTCATAGCATCGGTCTCGCTACTACTCTCAATCACTTCCCTTGCAGAAATCGAGCGCATCGATATCACTAGCCGAGAGACCCTGTCAGATTCGAGCGTAAATTTCAGCTATGTATCAATCTCAGGAGTTGCGTATTTTTCCCTAGATCCCAGCGACGAAGCGAATGCCGCGATCACCGATGTTGAATACGCCCCAGTGAACGATGATGGCTTAGTTGAATATTCCGCGGATTTCCGAGTCTTGGTTCCTTCAGATTCGATTGCCAATGGCGGCTTGCTCTACAACGTGAATAATCGCGGGGGAAGTGTGTTTCCACCGGAGCGTTCATTGCAGCATCCCTTGAGCGAGATGGGCTTCACCTATTTGGCAACAGGATGGATTAACGAATTGTCACCTCGTGCTGGGCGACTTCGATTGCACGCACCTATAGTAGCTTCTGAATCTGGGCAACAGACTATTACCGGGCAAGTTCGTTACGAGGTAAGCGTCAGCGAAGCCACAGACAAAGTGAACATAGCAGGAGGAGGCCATCTCGCCTATGAGCCAACGACTGATGGCCTGCGAGGGGCTAGTCTTACCGAACGTCTGTATCAGGATGACCCTCGAATTCCGCTAGAAAGATCACAGTTTCAATTAGAAGTCCTGGCGGAAAATGAGAGCAACCAGCCGCTAGTGAATCTTTCCGTGAACGGTGGTTTTCAACCAGGACGACTCTATGAGCTTATCTATGAGGCGAAAGATCCTGTCCTAGCTGGAGCAGGCATGGCTGCAATTCGCGACATGGTTTCGGCTATACGCTTTGGCGACGGTGGGGCAGAACAACTCGACACACTGGACTTGCCAGAGATTGAAAATACAGTTGCTTGGGGTAACTCGCAGAGTGGGCGACTGTTAAGACAATTTGTTTACGATGGTTTTAATGAAGATTTAGACGGCCGAAAAGTTTTCGATGGCGTTATTCCGGTGATCGCAGGAAGTGGCTACGGTATGTTCAATAACCGCTTCGCTATGCCTACTCGAACGAACGGCCAGCATTCAAATCACCTCTACCCTAACGATCTTTTCCCTTTTACCTACGGTGAGAGCACGGACCCATTTACCGGACGCACCGATAGCATTCTCGGCAAAGCTCGGGCGAGTAATACTGTCCCGAAGGTAATGCACATTCAAACGTCGAACGAATACTGGGTACGCGGAGGTTCGTTGCCCCATACCAATCCGCAGGGAACGGAAGACGCAGTCTTACCAGAAGAAGTGCGCTTCTACTCTATAGGAGGTTCGCAACACGGCTCTGGAAGCGGACTGCCGCGCGCTGCGACATCAGGACAGCTGCCTCCGAACCCAAACATGTGGTCACCGATCGCCGATTCATTACTCGTTGCGATGTATGATTGGGTGGCAAATGATGATGCGCCACCGGCGTCTCGTTATCCACGTATAGCGGATGGCAGCTTGGTCCCCGCACACATTAACGGCAGAATTAATAGTCGTGCTTGGAATCGCTTGAGTGGCGTGAATAGCCCCGATGCAATCTATACGCCTGGCTTTGCACATTATGGTGATCAATGGATGAGTGACAGGATCGTAGATCGCCATCCAATGACAACTGATAAGTACTATAACGCCTTAGTTCCTGCGGTGAATAGCAACAATAATGATTCCGGCGAATCAACTGTGCTGCCACCCTTGACGCAGGTTCCTCTTGCGACGTTTGTGCCTTGGAATCTTCGTGCTGTAAGTACGGGAGCAGAGAAGTCGCTTGCGAGACTCTCGGGCGGTTACATTCCCTTGCCGGCAACAATGGCAGAAGCCGAGCAGTCGAATGACTCACGCACTCCTCTCGTGGCTATGTATTCATCGTTTAGTAACTATATGACGCTGTACGAGGCAGCAACCGAGAAACTTGTTAGCGAAGGCTATTTGCTTCCAGGGTTTAAGCAAACTTATATGGATATTGCGCGCAGCAATGGTTTCATGTTCGATTAGATCGATACTCTTTTTCTCGGTCTGTTAGACATAAAAAGCCCGGCAACTATGCAGTTGCCGGGCTTTTTTTAATGATGATTTTTCAGCTAAAGGCTTCTAGGTTTGTACGCTAGAGTTAATCATCTCCAGGGATGTCGAAGGAGATTTCAGATAATCTTGGCAGGCTGCATTTATGCGGTGCAATATCATAAGAGATATCATTTGGATCTAGCCCACCTTTAAGATCCATGAAGCTCTCATTACTAGACTCGCCTAGGCAGATAATATTCTTGCCATCGCTACCTGGCTTCACAAGACCTCCCCATACAATATTTGGTGAGTTCAGTCCGCTAACGGCATGCCATGCTTTTAGTGCAGCGTGTCCGGGCACCGTTCCACCACCGTCGTAATTATTATCGTGGATGTAGATTTGTTCGGGATAGGGGTCGTATTCTGGGTCTTCAATTGTTCGCCCGCCAAGGGCGAAGCTATAGATCATGATGTTTACGCTTTTGTTGTCGCGGAAATTATTTTCGAAGACTTCGATGTTGTCGTTCGCCAGAACCAGCAAGCCAGTTCCAGGAGGTACATTGCCGACGATATTCCCCTCCGGCGCAAAATTTTCGGTATTGTTGCCAAAGATCTCGTTATTGAAAACCCGAGTAGCCTTGCCACCCTGTACTGGAAGATTAGGTAGATCGAAGACTAGAATGCCACCGGTATTGTTGGTCGCGATATTGTCATACACATCAGCAAAGGTAGAATTTTCGATCTCGATGCCTGCAACATTGAATTCGGCGCGAGAATTTCTCACGATGATCTGGCTAGATTGGCCTACGTAGATGCCGGCATCGGATGCGCCGATAGCCACTGAACCTTCAATCAGCACATTCGTCGTTTGGACCGGGTAGATGCCGTAGGCTCCATTCTCTGTATGGGCGCCTCGAGTCCATTCTGTGCGAACTCGCCGTATGGTGACATTCGTGCTTTCATTAATCTTCAGAGCATCACCGACAGTGTCTTCGATTGCTAGATCCTGAATGACGAAGTCGTCGGCACTTACTAATAAGCCTTCAGCACCCTGCGCCTGATTCTTGAAAGACAGAATCGAAGAGTCCATGCCGGCGCCTTTGATAGTTACTCCTGGAACAGTCAGCGACAGGCTGCGGGTGAATTCGTGAACGCCAGCCGGCACCTCGATAACATCACCGGGTTGTGCCTGAATAAGCTGAGCCTGAAAGGATTCCGCGAAGCTTAGGCTTGGCATGGATTCAGGGTCGTTGGCATCGCCACAGGCAGCGAGTGTCATCGAAAGTGTGCAGAAAGTGAGTAGCTTGCCTACGGGCTTTATTATTGTCATTTATAGCTCCAGTTGCACTTAGCGTGAATCAATCTGTTTTTTATAATGCCACGAATTTATTGTTCTCAACATCTTTTCTGACCTTGTCGTGGTCGAAAACTACGCCGTTCATAGCGATGTAAATCCCAGTGGGCTTAGTTTGTGCCGCGGTCAATGCCGCTCCGATATTGAACATCGCATCGGAGTTTTTAAACAGAGCCGGGCTTAGAGCGCCGGTGAGAACAACTGTCTTGCCTGGGATGTCACTCAAGATCTTCGCGGTATTGGTCATAGTATCTGTGCCGTGGGTAATTACGATCATGCTCTCGCTTGCCTCGCTCACGGCCTGACGAACTGTCGCTCTGTCATCGTCAGTCATCTCTAGGCTGTCCTTCTGCATCAGTGACACAACATCGTAGTCAAGATTTAAGCAAAGGCCAGAAAGTACTTCGATGATATTCGGAGGACCTACCTCATAGGCGCTTTTCGCGTCGAAGTAGATTTTGTCTATGGTGCCGCCTACCGTAAAAATTTTTATTAAGCTCATCTATCCATTCATCTCTTTCATACTACTATTCAGTTGTTAGCCAACGTCCCTAGCTTCCGCGATTTACGACCTCGTACATCCATGTGTATCCGCTAGCTACGGCATCGGCACTTGCTGCCTCGCCATCTCCATACTTGCGGCTGAATTCGTTTAGCACCGCTACTACCTCTGGCCCGCTCATAATGCGTTGTAACCTTTGCTCATAGAGTTTGCCGTCTATACGCAGCACCACCCTGTCGTCGGCTTCGAGATAGTGAGGCCATTGTTTCCAAATAGCACCGTAGTTAGTGGTCATGTAGCCACTTACTACGAACAAACGCTGATCGAAAGTGGCGAGCCACACAGTGCGCGATTGTGCCGGCTCCATGGTTTGGAATTCGATCGTGGAGCGGTCTTTGAGAAAGCTCCAGTCGCCAGGGGCAGCGCTAAGCGTGCCGGTTTTGAAGGGACCGCCGCTGAGAATCTCCAGAGGCCCGTCGTGAAAGCGCATACTGCCTAATAGCAGAGCGATACTAATCACCAGTACGGCGATGCTGATACCAATCCATTTCAATATTTTTTTCAATTTGGGCCTCGAGATAGTTTCAGTGTTGTAGGCGATAGCTTCGCACAAAAAGTCTATGAATGGATGTGATCCAAGGGTAAATAGCAGCCGTATTAATAGTCAGTATGAATGCTTTCTACAGCTTAAAGGCTCTCAAAGCATGATTTTTCTTGCTATCCCACGTCGATCTCTCCCAAAAAATCGACGTATTCATGGCTACCAGCGATCAATAATGGATCAAGGTAGCCTTTTTTTTGTCCGGTGGGTTTTGCTGGAATCCAAGCTAGCTATAGCGGCGCTGGTCCAAGTATTCTCTTACCTTCTTTAGCTGCTCTACCTGCAATTCGATATTTTCCTGCGGGAAGTTCTCAGCAAATTCTTGAAACAGTGGGGCGGCAGAGGCGATCGCCTCTTTCCGAATTTTTTCGCCTTGCGCTGTAATCGTTACCTTCTTCTTTCTACCACTGAGCTCGTCCGGCTCTATCTTAACTAGGCCTTTCGCTTCAAGCTTCTTCAGGGTGTTTGTCATAGCGCCGGCAGTGACTTGGAATGCTGTCGCAAGGCGCCCAGGGGTGGCCTGTGTATCGACTCTGATGAACCAATTCAAAACGCTAAACTGTGAATTATTCAGTCCTTCGGGCAGATTTCGCTCGAATATTGCACTACTCAGCTGCGCGATGATGCCTATCTCATTGAAATAGGTAAATTGCGCTAATTCGCTTGCTTCGCTCGATTTCTGCTTAGTCACGTCAATTCCTGATAGTCGGTTCTGCGATTATAATTCGTATCCTTTAAACATTAAACTATTTAATAGTAAATAGTTTAATGCTAAAGTATTTGCAATTCATCGAGGTCACAAGGCATCGATAACAATTCGAAAGCGGGAGAGACTGAATGAAATACTTACTTTGGGCTATCGCTATACCTGTCGGTCTAGTGATTGCGCTACTTGTAGTACAGACACTAGCCTCGGAGCGAGTTGAGGTGATTGACCTCTACACCATGGATGAGTCGGGTGAGACGCAGAAGACCAGGCTGTGGGTAATGGATGATGAGGGCTATCAATACCTGAGAGTAGGTGCCGATGGATCTGGTTGGTTCGATAGGATCCTTGCTAATGGAGAAATCGAAGTTGGCCGCAATGGTGTCACTGCGAGCTACACCGTGGTTCAAAGACCCGAAAAGTCACAAAAAATTAACGACATGATGCAAGAAAAATACACCTGGGGAGATACCTTCTTCGCGACGATGTTAGGTAGTCGCGAAGGATCGATACCGCTCGAATTGCACCCGGTAAATTAGCCACGAGGTGCACAGTAGCCTAGCCATAGAACTAGATACCAATGCGGCTTAGGCTATTCACCAGCTCGCGCACTATCTTCTCCGCAACGGGGTAGTTGCTCGCGAATCGCGCCTCTAAGGCAATCATGTCATCCATGACGGTATTTTCTGAACTATCGACATCAGGATTCAACAATGAATCGATGTCCGATTGCAGCTGCTTCGCAGACCCTAGTAGTTCCTCGTCCGGGTTCTCACCCTGACCAATCTCTGCTAAGAGTTCATTGAGGAGTTGTTGTACCTTTTTTTCATTCATATTCTTATCCGTTTTCCGTGGTCGATCCCATTCTAGCTCATGTAGGGTGATCAGTTCTTTGATCTGTTGCAGTTCAGGGAGTCTCTAGTAGAGTTGTAGTCTATTGAGACTGCTATTTATAGGCCCTCCAAGAGGGATTGTAGAGATTTCTATTGAGTTTTGTTCCTGTCCCAAATACTCTCATATCACTGACAATAAATTAAAACAATATTGGCTCAATCTATGAGCGCCCTAGGAGAACTACATGTGTGATCTAGACACCCAGAAAGATGCTGAGGAATTTCTCAATAGTAAGGGAGAGCTTAGCAGACGTAAATTTAATAAGCTGACAGCTACAGCCAGCTTAGCAATGCTTCTACCTCCAGTGGCGAATGCACAGTCGGTGACAGAGTCAGATGTGAATATCACGACTCCCGATGGTGTAGCCGATTGTTACTTCGTTCATCCTTCTAGCGGCAGTCACGCAGCAGTCATTGTTTGGCCAGATATTCTTGGTCTAAGGCCTGCCTTTCGCATGATGGGTAAGCGGCTGGCACAATCCGGCTATACGGTTTTGGTTGTGAATCCTTTCTACCGTGATGCGGTTTCGCCGGTAGTTGGCGAGGGTGCAAGTTTCGGTCAGCCTGAAATCCGCGAGATAGTGTTGCCAATGGCGCGTAACTTAAATGCACAGACTCATTTCACCGACGCGCGCACCATGGTTAGCTGGTTAGATCAGCAGTCGGCCACAGATACTAGCCGCCGAATTGGCACAACAGGTTATTGCATGGGTGGGCCAATGGTAATGCGCACGGTAGCAGCAGTGCCAGACCGCCTTGGAGCTGGTGGTACGTTTCATGGTGGCGGCTTAGCGACCGATGCAGACAACAGCCCGCATCTACTTATTCCTCAGACACAATCGGCGATGTTGCACTGCGTTGCGGAGAACGATGATGAAAGCACTCCCGAGGCTAAAGTCACTTTGGGGGAAGCCTACGCAGCAGCAGGCCTATCGGCAGAAATTGAAGTCTACGGGGGTACATTGCACGGCTGGTGTCCACCGGACTCGCAAGTCTATAACGAGGCTCAAGCTGAGCGTGCCTGGAGTCGATTGCTGAATCTATTTGAGAATAATCTAGCTTAGAGCAAGCGGTTCACAAAAAAAGGCGATGCCGAGAAGCATCGCCTTTTTTTATCTATCGAATTTAACTTTTAGCTGGAAGAGACAATTCTAAAGGTCCACCAGTGATCCGGTCGTTGCGCATCTGGTGGTGGCGTGGGATTGAACTGGCCGCCTCCGTGAGTCTGCAGTTTCGCTACGCGAGCAGCCCAAGCACGATCCATTTTTTCGGGGTCTGTCTCGCGGTTAACTACGACAGGATAGACGACACCGTTCAAACGTATTGCGCCGGATTCATCTTCTCCTACTTTTCCCGCCCAGTATTTCGACGTGCATACGGAACAGCTAAGATAGAGTTCGCCCTCAGGAGTCGACATGCAGTTGAGGTTTATCGCGTGGGGTCTTATGCCCGCCCAAATTTGCAGCTGACAAAGTGGTACTTCGTTTGCAAACGACCAATCATTCACAGGTTCGCTTGGCCGATCTCCAAATAGGAAGCCGCCGGGAGTGCGCTCGCAAGGACAAATTGATGAATAGATTAGGAAGCCAGCAACGAGAGCGACTACTAAAGTGCCACCGGCGGCGATGAGTACATTACGGGATTTATTGTCTTTCTCGGGAAGGATCTCTGCATCAGTCATGGTCAGTTCCTTTTTTATTTTCAATCGAGTATACGCCTAGAGAACGTTCAGTTAAATAGAGCGTAGTGCGAAAAATAGGCAGTAATCTAAGGCCGCGTCATAGTGTCGCAGCGACACAGAATGCAAAGCGCTCAGTGTTATAGTAGAACTCTGCTAATAAAGAGAAAAGAAAAGAGGGCGAGACAATGATCCACTTAAGACATCTAGTATTTCTAATGATCGCACCCGTTGTAATAGCCTTGGTATGCTGGGCAATTATAGTCGCCGTTTAGGCGCTGCGAAATTCTAGTGATAGACGCGCGACCTGCGAGTTTTTACTCCGTAGCATCGGTTGTTAGTTCGCCATTCTCCAATTCAAATAAGCTGCGTAAGATGCCGCGCCATTCTCGGTATTGCTGCTCCATTGTTCCTGTTAGCCCATGAACTTGAGAATTCAGTTCTAGAAAGGCGGGCGCAAGTTCGTTGTTGAAGCCGGCGGCTAGATCGCTGAACTCGCGCTCGAAAATTTTACTCCACTTGAAACGGTCATAGCGCTGGCTAAGCGATAGAAAGCCGCTAGACCCGCCATAGTCACCCCGACTTGCTTCTTGCCGTGATGTTTCGACCTCGGCTATCTGATCAATAGAATAGCGGCGCCATAGAACGTAAGCGGGCTGAATGTCTTTGTAGAGTGTTTGATAATACTCATCTACAGTATCGATAAAAAGGTGATGGCGATACTTCATGTCGGCAACTCTGGCCATCATGGGATCATCGAGTGAAGGCAGTGTGTCGATTACTAGCAGGCCATCTTCATTCTTTCTTACCGAAGCTGAAAAAGTATCCGGCGATAGATCGCTCGCGTAAAGCATGTCGGTAACAAGATTCAAGTCGACTAGTTGCTGTTCTCCTAGACTAGTTCTCACTGCGACGAGATCGTTGGCAATGCGGTTATAAATATCTTGGAATGGGTCGATGAAGTTTATCGCATCGAAAGTATTGTCTAGAGTGAACCTTGTAGACTCCGGATATTCTTCTTGAATACTTTGATCGGCATAGACCTGGTTCAGCCATTCTCGACCGCTACTGTCGGTTGCGCGAATCTGCAATTCAAGCGTCTCGCCATCTGATTGAATGATCTGTCCTTCTATGATGAGATCGAGAGATGGATCATTCTCCGGAATTACTCGAATAGCTCCCCATTGGTTTGAATCAACGAGGGTATTCTTCAGAAGATGAGGAAGGAATTGAGTCTCCTTCTGGATGATTTCATCGAATACCCAATCACCTATTTTGTAGTCACCAGGTTCTTTCTGTTGGGTGCCGAATACCTGTACACCTACTTCTAACAATGCGCTCTCTGTTGGAATTTGTATTGCCTGGACTAGACCCACATCGCCCACTAAATTTAACGGACGCTTAACCGGTTCCGGTTCTGGCTCCCTCAACGCACAAGCAGTTAGCAGTGGTAGTACTAACAAAACTGCCAGTATTCGAATGCTCGGTATGCGCCTCGAAGAGTTCATTAGTTATCCAACACGTTGGAAAGATCAGCGCCGGACTGGTTGCAAACCTGTCCACGGCTTAAAGTTTGGATGCAGTTAAATTCATCGAGGGGCGTCTCATATTTAGTAAATGCCTGAATAAGATTGAATGGCTCGCCGCCCTTGCTGTAGATGCTGGTAAGTAAGTTGAGCACTAGCTGGTTCGATGACACCGTGAAGCGATGCATGATGATAAGATCGTCGGGCAGATTGATTTGAAAGACTAGCTGCTGTCCATCCCAGCCGCACACCTCGACGCCGTGTTCGTTTTCGAAAGTTCGCTGCAGTTCGTATTCAACACCGCAGATCAGAGCCGCTTCGCCGGTACGTTCGATTCTTATTTCGTCTCGAGTCTGCATTATCTCCAAGGTGCTATGCCGACTGATGTATTCTGCTAGCCGCGCTAGATCAACAATGTTCGCGCCGCGACCACGGCTGCGCGGCAGATTCACATTGCCAATGGAAATCGGAGGAGACGATCTGCTCCGCGAAGAGCCCGGTGAGGACTGCTGCCGCGCAACAGACTCCTGGCGAATGCGCAGAGTCCTAGATAGCTCATCTTCCCAGTTGTCACTGCGCCTGAAATCCTTCTCCCAAGAGCCAGAAAAATCGAGACGCAGAGGTAGATTCAGATCGAGTTGTGGCAGGCTATCTTGGGCTAAAGCCGAGGCGCTATAAGTTAGCCAGAGTATAGCGATAATGCGGGTAAGTGGACCGATGCCACCGCCCAGCTTCCGCGCCATATTCTCAACTTTGAACAACATACGTTTCGACTCATCTACTGATTTGGTGTGTTCGAGGGCATTACGCCGCTATGCTTGCTGTTTCTTATACGTCTCATCCAGCGCAATCACTCTTCAATCAGCTATTCTGTGATCGAGACAGCCGAAAAGAAGTAGCTACTTTAAACTACTTGGACTGGAATCGAAATAAGGCCAGCACTAGAGGCAGTCAGTGGACATTCTGTCTGTAGGCTTTTATCCTCCTATCTCTGTCAGATGAGCTGATCAATTTAACCCAGTCAATCAATGACTCTGGGGCTAGGAGCTTCACTATGCGCCGTCATCACTGTCTACAATCATTATTATTGTTTCTCGCTAGCTTAACATTGGCCGGGGCTACCTCTGCCCAGCAGGACTTCAGTGGTGTAGAAATAGTTCCTCACCATGTTGCCGGCAGTGTTTACTACCTTGAGGGTCGCGGGGGCAATATAGGGCTGTCTATTGGCGAAGACGGCATCGTTATGATCGATGATCAATACGCACCTCTTACGGACAAAATAGTCGCGGCCATTCGCAGTCTGAATGACGGTGAAATTCGTTTCTTGATAAATACGCATGTTCACGGTGATCACACCGGTGGTAATGAGAACCTTGGTAATATGGGTGTGCTAATACTGGCGCGCGATGAGGTGCGGGTTAGGCTCGCGCAGCAAGCGCCAGAAGCCGCGTTACCGGTGCTCACGTACAGTGAATCGATGACGATTCACTTAAATGGCGAGGAGGTCTATGCCTTTTCAGTGCCGCCGGCACACACAGATGGGGATACGTTCATCTATTTCAAAGATTCAGACGTGGTGCATACCGGTGATGTATTTCGAACTACTGCGTTTCCGGTGATCGATACGAATAATGGTGGCACCTTACAAGGTACGCTCGAGGCTCTAGGAAGACTTATTGGAGTGGCTGGTCCTAACACGAAGATTCTTCCCGGACACGGCGTGGTTTCCAGTCGCGAAGATGTTATGGGTTTCCGCGATATGGTATTAGATGTGTCTGGGCAGGTTGCCACCTTACTGCAAAGGAATATGTCTTATGAGCAAGTCAGTGCTGCCGACCCCACCGCGGCCTACAATGCACAATACGGTGATCCAGATCGATTCCTGCGTGCGCTATACACTGAGCTTGGTGGAGAACTTTAAATTGAAAACTCATTGGAAGCTGATTCTAGGTGCGCTGGTAATCGCGCCGACATTTGTATTCGGGCAAGCGTCCCTGACTGAGGAGCTAGATGGACCAGGCCTAGTAACTGCGTTCTGGTCTGCGAACACAGATGCGGAAATAGAAAGCAGCAAGCGTCGACTTATCGCGGCTGCAAATAACATCGACACGCTCTACCAGTGGCTAGATGCAGGTCCTGTTTTTGCGCAAGACGTTGCGCTTGGGCAGCAGGAAAGCGCGAGGATAGATCGCGATGGAATGCGCTTCCCCTTCGTCTATTTAGTGCCCGAGACTTACGACGCGACACAAAGCTACCCTGTAGAATTCATGTTGCACGGAGGCGTTAGTCGGCCGGAATGGGAGCCGGGTGGCGAATGGTGGCGACGCGGCTATGACTCATTAAAGAAGGAAGACCGGATTGTAGTCGTGCCCGCTGCATGGGACGCAGCGTTTTGGTGGTTAGATAATCAGGCGGACAATCTTCCCTCTATATTAAGAGAACTAAAGCAAAGCTATAACATAGATGACAATCGGGTGACTTTGAGTGGCGTGTCTGATGGCGGGACCGGTGCTTATTTTTTTGCCTTCAAGCAGTCGACTGAATGGGCTGCTTTTTTACCCTATATCGGGCATCCCGGTGTACTGAGAAATTCACGAAGCGGCCCTGGCTATAAACTCTACTTCGAGAATCTGATGAGTAGGCCTCTGTATATCGTCAATGGCGAGGATGACCCTCTATATCCAGTATCATCTGTTATGCCGTTTATCAATATTCTGCAAGAAGCGAACATCGACCATGTGTTTAAAGCTATAGAAGGCGGAGGGCACAATACGAATTGGCTCCCCGACGAGCAGCCTATGATCGAGCAATTTAAACGCGATAATCCGCGCGATCCATCCCCATCAGAATTGCGCTGGGTTACCGACCGCAGTGATCGCTACAACCGCAATCTATGGATGCGAATAGAAGAGTTGTCCACCGAAGGGCAGCCGGGGATCATGACTGTTAGTAGAGAGGACAACACATTCACCGTGACAGCAGAATCGGTTGACGCCTTCACTCTCTTGCTAAGCCCCGAGCAGGTGGATTTTTCCCAGGAGATACGAGTAGTTGTAAACGGTCGGCCATTGTTTATTGGTGAGGTAGAGCAGGAAATGAATACGCTATTGGATTGGGCAGTTAGAGATCGCGACAAGTCATTGCTTTATACTGCGGCTCTCAGCTTGCGCATTAATCCATGAGCGCTGGGGCTAACAGCGCAATAGCAACGACAGGATAAATAGGAGATTATTTTGAAACGGAATATTCGACGCAGCATTGATCTGTGTCTCACTGGGCTTGGCATTGGAGTCATATTTACATCGGTGCTGCTAAGCGCGTCACTTACAATTCAGGTGCAGCTGCCTTTGGCTCTCGTGGGAGTCTTGCTAATGGAGGCTGGCGTTTGGGGTTTGTCCACCAAAGTGTTTCCCAACGAAAGACGCTACATTGATCTCAGAGATGAGGGAGACTCTATCATTCAACTTATTCGGCAGCTCAACGCCGCTGCAGTGGCGCGTGAGCAAGGCGCAGATACGGAGGATCTCTTTCAAACTACACTTGATGAAATGCATGATTCTGTGAAGCGCATGGCCGAACTCGCATCCCGCGAAAGCGGTTCCCAGACCACATCAGGCTAACAACGCGTTATATTCCACTAGAGCTGCGACCATGCAGCTCTATAGCCTCTCATCTCTCAATTTATTGCTCAGTTTTGGCGTCCTCTCAGGGTGAACATTCCGCTCGTAGTTAGTACACTCAATTCCCATGAGTCAGAGAATCCTATTAGGTACGCTTAAGGTTGACCCGCATCTGGCCGAGTTCGTCAATACGCAGTTATTGCCAGAACTTGAGCTGACTGAGTCAGATTTCTGGGCAGGCTTCGAGTTAATAGTCGAGCAATTCACCCCGCGCAATACGGCGCTGCTAGCTGTGCGTGACAAGCTTCAGAGGCAAATAGACGAATGGCACACAAGCCATAGCGCTAAATCCTTTGACACTATCGCTTATAGACAGTTTTTGCGCGATATAGGCTATTTGGTGGAGGAGGGCGATGACTTCTCCATCAATACCGAGAACGTGGATCCCGAAATAGCAGCCCTAGCAGGCCCCCAGTTGGTGGTGCCGGTCAAGAATGCACGCTTCGCCTTGAACGCGGCGAATGCCCGCTGGGGGAGCCTGTTTGATGCCATCTATGGCTCAGATGTCATAGGGGAAGAGGACGGCAGCGAGCGAGCTCAGGGCTACAACCCGCTGCGTGGACAGAAGGTCATCGCCTTCGCGAAAAATTTCCTCGATCAAGTTTGCCCACTTATAGATGCCAGCCACGAGCAAGCGTGGGCGTATCGAGTCATTAATGGTCAGCTCTTGGTAGAGATGGATCAGGGCGTTACGATGCTGGCCGACTCAGGTCAGTTGTGCGGCTACCGTGGCGAGGCAAACGCGCCAGAATCGTTATTGATGATTAACAATGGCCTGCATATTGAAATTCTCATCGATCGTGATTCAGAAATCGGCAGCACCGACCCCGCTGGCGTAAAGGACATTAACTTAGAGGCAGCCCTTACAACAATTCAGGATTGCGAAGATTCCGTTGCCGCAGTAGATGCCGAAGACAAAGTTGAGGTTTACCGTAATTGGTTAGGACTAATGCGCGGAGATCTAGCGGAATCCTTCGCAAAGCAAGGTTCACAGCTAACACGGACACTCAATCCAGATCGAGAGTTTCGGGATTTGTCCGATGGAACTCTTACCTTGCCCGGAAGAAGTCTGCTACTGATAAGAAATGTCGGTCACCTGATGCGTAATAGCGCCATTCTGGATAACAACGACGAAGAAATCTATGAAGGGATATTGGATGCAATCGTCACCAGTTCAATCGCATCAATCGATATAAGAAAAACTAACAAGCTGCGCAATTCGCGAACCGGCAGTATCTACATCGTCAAACCTAAAATGCATGGACCAGCGGAGGTTCAATTTACCTGCGACATGTTCACGGCTGTAGAAAAACTTCTGGGCTTGAACACGGATACTTTAAAGATCGGTATCATGGACGAGGAGCGACGCACTAGTGTAAATCTCAAAGAGTGCATACGCGCAGCACGCAGCCGCGTTGCATTTATTAATACTGGGTTTCTAGATCGTACTGGTGATGAAATACACACGAGTATGCACGCCGGCGTGATGGTGCCAAAAGCTGAAATGAAATCTACATCCTGGATTACCGCATACGAAGATCGCAATGTAGACATAGGCCTCGCCTGTGGATTGCAGGGCAGAGCTCAGATTGGCAAAGGCATGTGGGCGATGCCTGATCTCATGGCGAAGATGCTGAATGAAAAAATTGCACATCCAATGTCCGGCGCTAACACTGCATGGGTGCCATCGCCGACAGCGGCGGTTCTGCATGCAATGCATTATCACTACGTAAACGTCTTTGATCGTCAACTAGAGCTTACACAGCGCTCTACTGCGAAATTGGAAGACATTCTCACCTTGCCTGTTCTCGTGGAACCTAGTGCAATGAGTGCCGATTCTGTGCAGTTGGAATTAGATAACAACTGTCAGAGTATTCTCGGCTACGTCGTTCGTTGGGTAGATCAAGGTATAGGTTGTTCTAAGGTTCCAGATATTCATAACATCGAATTGATGGAGGATAGGGCAACGCTGCGTATTTCTAGTCAGCATATCGCGAACTGGTTGCTTCACAATATTTGCACGCCGAATCAAGTTCGGGAAACGCTAGAGCGTATGGCGAAGATTGTTGATCAGCAAAATTTTCAGGAACCATTCTATCTTGCGATGGCTCCCAATTTTGAAAATTCTATCGCTTTTCAGGCAGCATGCGATCTTATTTTCGATGGTGTGAACCAACCGAACGGCTATACAGAACCTAGATTGCATGCAAGGCGACGAGAGTTCAAGGCAGCGCAAGAGTCTTCGGCTGTTTGACTCGCGACCTTGTGACTCGATCGAATTATTGTCGATAGAAGCGGTGCTAAAAATACTGACAAAATACTAGTGTCTGAGGCGAAAGGTTTCCGACAGAAAAAACAGATGCATTAGATGAGGCCTAAGATGAAAGGTTCGAGAATATTTTTTTGTGCAGTGTTATTAGTCTTTCCGATGCTCAGCATGCAAGCGCAGGACCTCGAGCGCCCTACAGACATATCCCTCGAAACACTTCAGTTTGGGCCGCATAATCGCTGGGCGTTCAGCCACCTTAGGGAGATGATTACAACGGTCAATATACCGCATGATAAGGGTTTTACTCGCCCTCTTGCCGGTTCTGCAGTAAAGCCGCAAGACGTGATGATTGATTGGAAAGGTTCGCAGACTAGGTTAACTGATGTGCTGGAAAGCCAATATAACGATGGTATTTTAGTGTTGAAGGATGGCGAGACACTTATTGAAGGGTATACCGGTGCCTTAACGCAGCAACGTCCTCATGCCATGTTTTCAATGACCAAGTCAGTAGTCGGGATTATCGCTGCGATATTGGAAAGCAGAGGCATCGTTGATCTTTCGAGGCAGGTATCTTTCTATGTGCCGGAATTGGCAGGCAGTGGCTATGGAGAAGAAACACTACGTCGACTTATGGATATGCGAGACGGGACTGACTATACAGAGACTTATGCAGACATTAACTCTACGGTCCAAGTATCCGATTGCTCGGCAGGATTCTATGGAGGGAAAGCCTGCCCTGAAACTTACCCGCAATCGGTTTACGAAGTTTTAGAATCTGTCGGCCGCAATGAAAGCGTCGCCAACCAGTTTATCTATAAGTCAGGAAACACTGATGCAGTTGCATGGGCACTTGAAGCGGCTAGTGGGGAAAAACTGTCTACATTGATTAGAGAGAATCTATGGGGAGCGATGGGAGCCGAATATGATGCTTCTATAACAGTTGATAAGGGTGGCTTCGAATATGCCAATGGTGGAATGAGCGCAACATTACGAGATATGGGTCGCTTCGGACAGTTGGTATTGGAAAACGGTGTATTGAGGGGTGAGCAAATAATTCCGGCAGAGCATATCTCTAATATCAAGAATCATTTACAAGAGCCGGGCTGGTTAAAGGGTGATAGGGCCGACGGATTTTTCTATCGCTCTTTTTTCTGGGGAAGTGGTGGTGACGATAGTGATTTTATGGCGGCCGGTATTCATGGCCAACGCGTTTACATATCGCCAGATAACAATATGGTTGTCGTATTATTTTCAAGTTGGCCTACGGCAGGTGGAAACGGAGCAGATCATGGTTGGCAGCAATCTCTTGATTTAATTGCTGCAGTGATTGAAAAATACACGCCCTAACGCACTATCTGATCACAGGGTATAAAAAATACAGAAGGAAAGACCTATGCAGCTGCGTCACGTTATTCCTCAGTTTTGCCTATTACTTTTTGTAAACTGCGCTCAGGCACAATCTAGTTTAGAAAACACTTCGACACACCCCGGCTCTATTGTCTTCCAAGAGAATTGTAGTTCATGTCATCTTGGGGAAGACGCGCCTAGTGCCGGCCAAATAGCGCCGACAATTGAAAGTCTGCAAACCCTGACAGCTGCCTCACTCGAATTCGCAATCAATGAAGGCGTGATGTATGGCCAGGCCTCGGTTCTTTCGAACGAGGAGAAAGCCTCCATTGTCGAATACCTGGCGGCGGAAGAGGATGACTCTTGGCTAGCGGATACGATGTGCGCAGCAGGCAATAGAACTGTCGATCTCAATGACTCTGTTCATCTGGCACGTTTCGGCGTCGATGCAGGCAGCAGTCGTAATATGAGTCGCGAGCAGGCTGGACTACAAATCTCCGACATGGAAAATTTGGAACTTCGTTGGGCGCTCGCCTTTCCTAACATAAGTGCGCTGCGCGCCTCGCCCGTAATGGTAGGTTCGACACTTTTCTTCTCCGCAACTGGTTCCAGAAAAGTCTTAGCTCTTGATGCAGAGACTGGCTGCGCTAAGTGGGTGTTCGATTCTCCCACGCGACTGCGCTCATCACTTACCTATGGCGCATTAGGTGAGGGCGGACCGAATGCTATCGTGTTCGGCGATGGGGAAGGTTTTGTTTACGCACTGGATGCCCAAAGTGGTGCGCAGATCTGGGCCAGTGATGTTCGAAGTCACGGACGCGGCGTGCGACTTACTGGGGCAATGACACTTCATGAGGATAAAATTTTCGTGCCTATCTCTGCTTCCGGTGTTTCACAGGGCGGGACTGCAACCTTCGAATGCTGCACAGGCCATGGTGAAGTTGTGACTCTGGATGCCGCCACCGGCGAGATCGAATGGGTTTATCACACGATGCAAGAGGCGGAATATACGGGAGAGGTGAGTTCTATTGGCGTTCGTCTGCGAGGGCCATCCGGTGCGCCGATCTGGACTACCCCTACGGTAGATGCAAAACGCAATACGGTCTATGTCACCACCGGTGAGAACACCTCACACCCCGCAACTAACACCAGTGATGCCATCATTGCTTTAGACATAGATACCGGCGCCGAAAAATGGGCCTTTCAAGGCATGGTGCACGATGTCTGGAACGCAGCCTGTGGCCGAGTACAGGGGCCGAATTGCCCGAATCAGGCACCGAGCACGCTAGCAGATAAAGACTTCGGCGGCTCCGCTGTGTTGGTAGAGCGCGAAGATGGAGACATCCTGCTGGCGGGGCAGAAATCAGGAGATCTATGGGCGCTAAATCCAGACACAGGTGCGCTACTCTGGAATCAACGTATCGGTACCGGCACAACCCTAGGTGGAAACCACTGGGGCATCGCCACCGACGGCGAGCTTGTTTTTCATCCCATCAACGACCCCGGTGCAGCGAGAGGCACCTATGTGCCGCAACCGGGTATGTACAGTTTCTTCGTGGCCACGGGCGAACCGAGTTGGAGCTTCAAAGTAGAAGCTGATTGTGCAGATCGTTCCGAGCGACTGCGCAATTGCGAATCCCGTTTGGGTCTCTCTGCCACTCCTCTGTTGATAGATGGCGCGCTTGTCAGTGCGGGAGTCGATGGCCGGCTCTATATCTTCGACAAAGCCAATGGAGACATTCTCTTTCAATACGACACCGTGAAGGAATACGAAACGGTAAACGGTGTGCCCGGCTTTGGCGGCGCGATAGACAGCCATTCAATTTCCGCCGGGGGTGGAATGCTCTTCATCGGCTCGGGGTATGGACGCATGGGTGGAACTGCAGGAAATGTATTGCTCGCATTTTCGCCAAAGAAAAACTAAATAGCGAAACCTGATTCCATGAAAGAGTTTGTGATTCGCAAAGCGGTAGTCCTTAAAACAGAGGCTTTACGAGATTGCATCGTTGCTAGGATAAGAATTTTACTATTAATACGCTGGCAAGTTTCACTTGGAAATCGCCGCTAACAAGAGTATTTTCTGTCGATCACCTCTTAATACATAAAATAAGAATGAGGAGACATCATGAAGCGCAAGATCGCATCTACCCTTGCTTTAGCAGTCGCCAATTTGCTGTTGGCTCCAATGCTGCAGGCACAGGAGTCTGAATTTCCCCGCACGGAATATGGCCATCCCGATCTACAGGGCACCTACACCTTTCGCACACTCACCCCTCTTAATCGTCCAACAGAACTCGCCGACAAAGCAACACTGACAGTGGAAGAGGCTGAGGAATGGGCGGCCTTTGAGAACCGACGTCAGAATCGCGATCTCATCATCGACTCCGTCGGAGGGGCCGGTTATCCACCCGGCGTCATCTCTTACAACGAATTCTGGTACGAACGCGGCGTCGAGACGATTGCCGATCGCCGCACTTCGCTTATTTACGATCCACCCAATGGCCGCCTTCCTCAGATGAATGCGGCGGGCTTAGAACGACGTGCGCTGGTTGCAGAGAATCGAAGGTTGAGTCTCGGCCCGGAGGCGCGCACCTTAGCCGACCGTTGTCTTATGAGTAATGGTGCTGGGCCACCGATGGTGCCGGGCGCCTATAACAATAATATGCAGTTGGTGCAGACCGAAGACCACATCATGATTTTGAATGAGATGATCCACCGTGCACGTATTATTCGTCTCGACAGCGAGCACCATACACGGCAGATCAAATGGGATGGCGACTCGGTTGCACATTGGGAAGGCGATACACTCGTCGTCCACACGCAGGATTTCTATTATTACCAGACAGCCCGGGGCGCATCTTCAAGCATGCGCGTGACAGAGCGGTTTACCCGTGTCGATGAGAATACACTGGACTATGATTTTACCGTCGAAGACCCCGAGACATGGGATGTGTCTTGGTCAGCCAAAGTGCCGATGCGCAGAACCGACATGCCGATCTATGAGTATGCCTGCCATGAGGGAAATCATGGGCTCGCGGGAATATTGGCGGGTTGGCGTCGTTACGAGGCGATGGGAATGAATGGTGATGGAACGCCTATAGCACTCGAATCACCGTCCGAATAAGCGCTGTATTAGCGGAGGGGGCGGCTAACACCGCCCCTTTTTTGTTCTTCCAGCGGCAAGCTCAATTCTCCGCCTTACTTCTGCCAGCGCTTAAGCGATTTGCAACATTTTGTACTTTTTCCGAAGTTTATTGAATATCGGGCAGGTTATTTGTCATGATAGGCCCCAGAACAATAATTAAGACAACAATAGACCACGTAGTTCATTAGAGAGGCTCTACCACCATGTTTAAACTGAACCGGCTAGCCGTATTGGCGCTAGCATTCTTAGTATCTAGTTCCGCATTTTCCCAGCAGGGCAATGCCCGTGGGCCAATTGGAGAGAGCCCCTACAACATCGTCTCCCTATGGGCTGACCCATTCGCTGAAGAGGGCTACGCCTTTGGCGGCAACTCAGGTGTCTTGGCCGAATCCGCGGATAGAATCATCATTGCCCAGCGGGGTGAAACAGTTCTTCCTTATCCATTACCCGATGACTTTCTGGGGTTTGCAGGTCATGTAGGCCTGAATGTATTACGAGATACTGCGCGTCGTACTTGGAATAACTGTCTATTCGTAGTGAATGCAGACGGCGAGCCTGTCGAAGTTTGGGATCATTTGGATTATCTGTGTGAAGGTTCAGCAGGTCCTGGTCCTCACAGAATTCGAATCAATCCCTACGATCCAGAGAAGCGCATTTGGTTGGTGAATGAAACATTTCACCAAATTTACGTAATAGCGAACGATGGAAGCGAAGTGCTTGCGACCTACGGCGAGAAAAACGTGTCTGGCAGCGACGGCACGCATTTTGGCCGGCCACAGGATGTTGCGTTCATGGAAGACGGTCGTATCCTCATCGCCGATGGCTTGGATAATAACCGCATCATGATCATGGATAGAGACATGAACTATCTTGGCGAATTCGGCAGTGAAGGCGAAGGCCCAGGTCAGACTAAGACAATACACTCGGTTGCCGTTGGACCTGAAGGGCGTGTATTTGTTCTAGACCGTACTGGAAATCGAGTCAATCTTTGGAGAGCGACGGACGATCCGCTAGTGTTTGAATTCGAAAGAGCGATTGGTCAGCTTACTCTACCTTTGGATATCATCGTGAACGAAGATGATTTCTGGATTACAGACTTAGGCCCGCTGCGGTTTGTGAATTTTGATTTCGAAGGTAATTTGAAATACACCTGGCTCGTACCACTGGCGTTGCCAGATGGTTATATAGAAGTGCATTCTTTCAGTGTTGACCCTGATGGAAATTTGTACGGTGGCGACAATCAATATGGCCGCTCGCAAAAATTTGTGCCTAAGCCAGGCGCTGATCCAGAATTGTTAATCAATCCTGCTTGGAGTGCTAGATAGTCCTCTAAGAATAGAACGAAAAAAAGCCGACCAAGTTTCCTTGGTCGGCTTTTTTATGGACAACTACTAGCTGTAAAAGACTAGGCTAGTTGTTTTCTATCTCTAGTGGAGCATAGTAACTGCCACCGGCACTCTCTACCTGCTCGCGTCTCGCGCGCCATTCAGGGCCAGCGTTACCGCCTTCCTCATACTCCAGATCCTGTCTGAGATAGTTCCAGCTTGTTGGATCCAATTCCTGTGCCATGGTCCAATACTGTTCTGCTTTCTCATCGTTATCGTTGGTGAAGTAATAGCCACCTAAGCGAAAGGCAGGTTGCGCACGTTCGGCATCGGGGGTTCGCTGAACGATACTCTCGCGCACCTTACTCCTATCCCAGACGTATTCGCTGTCGGCTCCCTTAGCAACCCAATCACGCACGATGGGTACGTAGTCATTAGTACCCCAAGCGCCATCGAAATGTTCTTTCGCGTAGGTGCCTTCGTTGATGCGCATGATCTTGCCTTCCTCGTCTATCCAGACGCCGGAGGGAACATTGACCAGATTGTAGAGTGAACTTATGTGATGGTTCACATCGATGATTGCTGTGTAAGTAACGTTAGCATCATCAAAGTATGAGCCAGCAGCTTCTTCTCCGCCGGTATCTTGAGCTACAGAAATTATTTCAAAATTATCAGATTTGAGTTCTTCGTAAATGGACTGCCACACGGGCACGTCGAAACGACATCCTCACCACGAGGCCCAGGTAAGTAGTAATACCTTCTTGCCTCTAAAGTCCGAAAGACGAACTAGTTCGCCATCACGACCCATCAATTCAAAATCGGGTGCTTCGCCACCGCGCAGAAAAGACTGGCGCGTTACCGGCATGCTGCCAAAACTCCAGATGCCGTCATTGTAGTCAGTGACATAGGCTTGCTGCAGCTTGTCAGCCAGCTCTGTGACATTGAACCAAGCCTGTCCCTGTCGGGTTACAAACATGGCACTGTCGCGATCTTGCAGAACCGGAACGCACAATTCGTCTAAGCAAGCCCCTTCAGGCTTAAGAACGAAATCGTTCACTCGAGTTAGATCTTCGGGTTTAACCCAAAGATCGGTAGCGTCTGGCAGCGTTTGCTCCAGCTCCACGACACGCTCGTTATAGAGCACAGTTGTGCTCTGGGCGTTGAGCGCGCCGCTTACAAGCATAGCGGCGGTAAGGCCGACAATGCTTCTCATATTCTTCATGGTGATCTCCTTGGCAGGGCTAGACTTGCCCCTTAAACGACTGAGTTGGCTACCCTTGGTCGGTAGCGGACCCAATATAACAGTTGGCTTGGGTGGAGGGTATCGTAATCTAGGATGGACCGAAGAATTAGGCGATTGAATAAACAGGAGATTCTGGCACTATTTACTGACCTATCAGCCTGTGAACTAGTCGCCGATTTGCCTGTTAGAGGCCAAATCTAAGTGTTTGACTGATTCGCCTAAAAAAGTGAAAAACATGAAGAAACCAATGCAATCAATTATCGCAGTTAGCTTCGCGCTCGCCGTGCTGTGCACCGTCCCTGGGGCAGCAGCGCAGGAGACCGGTGCGCGCTTGAATAAGGCGATTGAGTTGTTGGAGAACGATGAGCCGGCATTTGGACTCCTGTCGTTCGACTATTCACTAAACAATGCCCGGTCTCTTGCCAGATCGGGCTTGGATTTCATCATTATCGACATGGAACACGCCCCATTTGATGTTGAGAGAATACGTGAGTTCCTGTTAGGTATGACCGATAAACGAGCAATAATAGAAAAGGGCAGTTTGCAGCCAAATGTCGTGCCGTTCGTGCGTATTCCGGCAATCGGTAGCGAGGATGTATTGTCCCAGGTAAAACAGGCGCTGGATGTCGGCGCATACGGGGTGATGTTCCCTTCTGTGAACAATGCCGCGGAAGCCGAGATGGCGATTCGGGCGAGTAGATATCCGCAACTCTCTGGCGCTGATGATTATGAGCCTGCAGGGCTACGTGGACGGAATCCTTCGAACGCAGTCTGGTATTGGGGGATAAGGGACTATCATGCAAAGGCAGATCTGTGGCCCTTAGACCCGAATGGAGAGTTGCTGGCGATCATTCAAATTGAAACTCCCGAAGGAGTCGAGAATATTGAGGAAATTATTTCCGTGCCCGGCACCGGAGTTATTTTTATTGGCCCGGCTGATCTGAGCACAGCGATGGGTTTTGCCAGCGCCGCTGCACCCGAGGTCGAAGCAGCTATTCAAACTGTGCTCGGCAGTTGCTTGGCCCACAATGTTCCCTGCGCCATAACAACAAATGCTAACACCGTTGAAGCACGGCTCGAGCAGGGCTTTCGTTTTGTAACCGTTGGTCTAGACGGGGGCCTGTCAACACGAACCCAGAATGCTCTCGATCGAGGGCGCAGCGCAAGTGGTCGCTAGTGTGGGTCACTAGACTGCTGGTAACGCAGCCTGCATCTGTGTTCTTAGTAGAATCCAAGCAGTAGGCGTAACCACGCAGCTTAAGCAAGGTAGCATGTAGGAAGAATGCCCTAGACATATCCCGGCTCAGCGACTACTTTGCATTCAGCAGCGAATGATAATGAGAGTAATCCCGCATCAGCATTGACTCGGCAGCCGAAATCCAGTGGCAGGAACTTGAGGCAGTATAAATGAGAGAATTGATTTCGGAAAAGCGCCGCTGGATCGGCGGACGCGGACTTCGTTTTCTCTCGATTTATGCTCCTTTTGTTCTAATTAGCGCTCTCTCGGTAAGCGTCTTTCTCTACATGGGCTTTAGCCCCGACCGCGATCAATTGATGGCGATCGTAGCCCTCCTCTCCGGCACATTTGTTCTCTCTGGTGTCATTTCTTGGCGCTATGCTTCTAATTTGTATGGCAAGGAAAAGCAGATTCGCACTAACGAAATTCTGCGCGAGGCTTTTATCGGCAAGACGCGCAGCGCTCTATCTGTAAAAGATTTGGAGGGCCATTATCTGTATAGCAATGAAGTCTGGAGCAAGATGGTGGGGCTGCCAGAGAAAGACATCGAAGGTAAAACAGACTTCGATTTGTTTCCCATCATGCAAGCGACTATTCAGCAACAACAAGATGATCAGATTTTACAGGGCGGAGACAGAGTAGAATTTGATGACATCCTGATCGCTGCAGATGGGGTATCAAAATTCACTGTCATGAAATTTGCCATGCGCACGCGCAGTGGCAGAATCTATGGCGTTGGTACTATCGCCCATGATGTAACTAACGTACTTTCTACAGAGAGTGCACTTAAAGATAGTGAGCATCGATTCGAAGCACTTCTCGATATGGCGCCGAACGCAATTATTATTGCCGATGAGGCGGGGGCAATACGACTGGTGAATCGTCAGGCAGAAAACCTATTCGGTAGAGATTCAGAAAAACTACGCCAGTTAAATGTTGGAGAATTGATTCCTGAAGAAAGTTGGCAGAAGCTGAGAGATGAAAGAATAGAATTTTTGAAGTCACCCAGTACACGTGTAATCGGTGCTGAGCGAGAAATGTTTGGCCTCAAAGGGAATGGCTCCAAATTTCCTATCGAAGTTGCCATGAGTCCTGTAGAGAGTGGCGATGACTCGATGATAATGTGCATTGTACGTGACATTACCAAGCAGGTTCAGGCGATGAGTGCACTGGAAGAAAGCACGACACAGCTGAGATTGCTAAATCGCGAATTGGAAGAGGAACGTCAGGGTCTCGAGCAGCGCGTGAATCAACGTACTGAAGAATTGAATTTGTCGCGTCAGCGGGCTGAAGAGGCTAACAAGGCAAAGAGTTCCTTCCTCGCGACTATGAGTCATGAGATCCGCACTCCAATGAATGGAGTAATTGGAACGATCGATGTTCTTAGGCAGAGTAGTCTCAAACCGCGACAGCTAGACCAAGTCGAAATCATAAAGGATTCGGCATACAGCCTCTTAACAGTCATAGACGATATCCTCGATTTCTCTAAGATCGAAGCTGGCAAGATTGAACTCGAAGCAGAGCCTGTCATCATCTCTTATCTTGCCGAGTCAATCTGCAACGCGATGTTGTCGATAGCGCGTAAGAAGCAGGTTGGCTTGCGATTCTATCTAGACCCATATCTGCCAGATGCCATCGTGTCAGATGCTGTGCGCCTGCGTCAGATTGTAATCAATCTCGTTGGCAATGCCCTAAAATTTTCAGGCAGCACAACCCGGATTGGGCATGTGGATGCACGATTTGAGAAGCAAGGCGATAACCTTCAGATTCGTGTAATAGACAATGGCATAGGTATGCCGAATTCAGCTATTGCAACTGTGTTTGAGCCATTCTCTCAAGCCGATACTTCGACGACTCGTCGGTTCGGTGGCACAGGTCTAGGTCTGCCCATCACCAAGCGTATTGTCGAGATGTTAGGGGGCACTCTGCAAATTGACAGTGAAGAGGGCGAGGGCAGTACTTTCACTGTAACGATACCGATTGAAGAAGTTGCGAAGCCTGGTGCCGCAACGAAAAAGAATAAGCTACAGAATACACATACTCGGCTGCTCTGCTCGAGACTCGAAGAGAATGAAGACTGGCAAAGCTATTTACGCCATGCCGGTTCTGATGTCGAAGTAGTTGAAACCCTAGAGCAGCTTTTGGCCGCTCCGAAAAGTGGCTCGGTCATAGCACTGGCTATTGAAAATGATGAAGAGGTTGCAACGTTTAAGCGCTTGCTCGGCTCTGGAGAGTCTTTTCAGCGTCTGGTGATTGTGCGTCCACTGCAAGATCATCGCGTGGAAGTGCTCGACGGGAAAATAACCCTCGTCAACTTGAACCCCAGCACAGGAACATGCTTTCACGATGTGCAGGCTGCAATCTCTGGTAACGTCGATCATTTGCAAGACACGCAGTCGGAGAGTTTTGAGACAAAAAAGAAAATCACACGAGAAGAAGCAGAAAAGCAAGGCCGTATGATTCTTGTTGCTGAAGACAATGATATAAACCAGAAGGTAATTAAAAATCAATTGGAACTTCTCGGTTATGCTTTTGATGTGGCAGGCAATGGACAGCAGGCGCTTGAGCTTTGGAGCGAGCGCCACTATTCATTATTGTTAACAGATCTACATATGCCGATTATCGATGGTTATGAACTAACCGCCGCGATACGTCGTCAGGAAACTAACAGTGATAGGCAATTGCCAATTGTCGCATTCACGGCAAACGCGACCAAGGGTGAGAGAAATTTGTGTATCGAAGCAGGTATGAATGACTACTTGCCAAAGCCAGTCCCTTTAGAATCACTGCAAGATAAGTTGGAGAAATGGGCTGGAAAAACCCTTGAGGAAGTGCCTCGCCCGGGGCTTGATAAAGGAGAATTTTCGCAGCCTGAGAAAGATGTCGATAGTGAAGCTTCCGAAATATACAACGAGGTTGCCAACGGATCGACGGCGCTCTCTACACTGGATGTTAATGTTTTGATCCAGTTAGTGGGCGATGATCCGGGCCTTATCGATAGCTTTCTTAGCGAATACCAACAGTCGGCAGAGAATGCTGCCTTGGAAATAGAAGAGGCTTACAATGGAGGGCAGTGGAAACAAGTTGGCGAGCTTGCCCACACGTTGAAATCTTCATCACGATCAGTAGGTGCTTTAGCGTTAGGTGAGATTTGTGCTGAGCTAGAGTTAGCAGGGAAGAATAACGAGGAATCTCAAATCCACGGTGCAATGGCTGGGTTTTCTCAGTCGTTGCAGGCAGTTGTGGAATCAATAGGACAACGGGACAGTTAATATGGAGCATCAATCCGAAGGCTCACAGGCCACAACGAAAATCATAATTGTTGATGATGACCAATTTCAATTGAAATTGCTTTCTCATCAGTTGTCCATGGTGGGCTATAAAAATGTGGTTGCGTTCGACGATGGCCAGACTGCTCTAGATCATATGGCGGGTCAGGTTCTCGATTCCACTATTGTTATCCTCGATCTAAATATGCCGAATATGGATGGTCTCGAATTCTTGCAGAAGCTACAGGAAACTGAATTTACTGGTGCTTTGTTATTGGTGAGCGGTGAAGACGAGAGAGTAGTGCAATCTGCCGAGGCATTGGCTTCTTCTTACAATCTGTGGGTGTTAGGCCATCTCAATAAACCAGTACAGCAGGAACAATTACAAAAATATTTGAAACAACTGGATGCTCAGAAAGAAAAGTCTCTAGTGGGTGAGAAGGAGCACAGCTACGAGGCGGCTAGATTGAAGCAAGCTATAGAATCTGGAGAGCTATCCAATTTCTATCAGCCTAAGGTGTTATTAGATACTGGTGAGTTGGTTGGTGTGGAAGCGTTGGTGCGCTGGGAGCATCCCGAGGACGGTCTTATTCTGCCGGACCATTTCATAGATCTAGCCGAAGAGAATGAGTTGATAGACAGTATTGCGCAACAGGTATTAAGCAGTGCGCTTTCGGACAGTAAGCTTTGGAAGGAAGCTGGCATCAACATTACGGTTGCGGTGAATATCTCAATGTACAACCTAAATACTAGAGACTTCATCAGTTATCTTGAGAAAGAATTGCTAGCGTCGGGTATAAACCCCCAGGATCTGATCCTGGAGGTGACTGAGTCAAAATTAATGAAGGACTATTCGCTGGTTCTGGATATGCTAACTAGGCTTAGATTGCGTCGTGTGAATCTTTCTATCGATGACTTTGGCACGGGACATTCGTCCATGACGCAATTGCGTGATATCCCCTTTAATGAGTTGAAGATAGACCGCGGCTTCGTGCATTCCGCCTGCGACAACGCAACTCTGCACGGCATTTTTGATGGCAGCATTCAATTGGCTAAGAATCTAGGCATAAAGACAGTAGCGGAGGGTGTTGAGAACGAAGCTGACTGGAGTTTTCTAGACGGCTCAGGCTGCGATCTGGCACAAGGTTTCTTTATTGGTAAGCCTATGCGTGCCTTAGAGCTGAGGGAGTGGAAAACACAATGGGCTGAGCGTTACGAACAGATTGCGATCTAAAGAGGCCTCCTGAGGCCTCTATGCGCCACTTAGCCAGCTTGAGGCAAGACTATGTCGGTTCGTGCAGTAAGGCTTCCAGCGCTGAGCTAAGCTCGCCTAATGAATAGGGCTTCGTAAGCAGAGGCGCATCCAAGTCGGTTCCTGACTTGTCGGCAATTATTCCCGATGGAAAGCCGGACATATAGAGTATCTTGATATTCGGAATTTTCTTTTTGACATGTTTGGAGAGTTCCGTTCCGTTCATGCCTCCAGGCATGACAATGTCGGTAACTAGCAATTCGATATCTGGGTTATTTTCGATACTCTTCATTGCCTGTTCACCATTGGTAGCGGCAATAACCTCAAAGCCCATGTCTTCTAGATAGGCAGAAGCCACCTCTAAAAGATCATATTCATCATCAACAGCGAGAACTTTAACGCCATCGAATCGGCTTTCTTCTTTCTCCGGATCTAGCGTTTCCGTGTTTCGTTGCTGTGCCTTCTCTCGTGTCACCGGCAGGAAAATATCCAAGGTAGTACCAACCCCTGGTTCACTGTAGATTCTGATATTCCCTTCTGATTGTTTAACAAAGCCGTAAATCATAGAAAGACCAAGGCCCGTGCCTTTCCCTCTTTCCTTGGTGGTGAAGAAAGGCTCGAAGACTCGGCCTAGTGTTTCCTTAGTCATGCCCTCGCCGGTATCGGTAACGGAGATTTGCACGTAGGTGCCCGCCTGCATGTCTTCCTGCATTGCTAAGGTGTTCTCCTTAGTCAGATGCAGAACATCGGTAGTGAGGTAGAACTTGCCGCCGTTAGGCATAGCATCTCTAGAATTAATCGCAAGGTTGAGGAATACATTCTCGAGGCCAGACTGGTCTACTAAGACGTCTGGCACGTTCGTATTCAGGTCGTACTTCATCTCGATATCTGGGCCTAGGGTTCGGGGCAGGATGTCGGCCATATCTTTGATGATGCCATTAACGTTAGTGGCTTTCGGTTGCAGCGGTTGACGACGTGCTACGGCGAGCATGCGCTTGGTAAGTTCAGCTCCACGACCCGCTGCTTTCTTCGCCGTATCCATGCGTTGATATTCGGGTGAACCTTTGTCGATCTTGCGCTGAGCCAGATCGATGTTGCCCATTATCACGCCGAGTAAATTATTGAAGTCATGGGCCATGCCTCCAGTGAGCTTGCCAATTGCATCCATCTTTTGGCTCTGCCTTAGCTGTGCTTCCAGTTTAGAGCGATCACTCACGTCATGGACAAGACAAGTAATAGTAAGCCCAGATTCAGTTTCTGTAGTGGAGATAGCGACGTCCACCGGTACTGATTCTCCATCTCCATCCAAGGCATTCATCGACATTACTTGATGTACTTGCGTGGCATCTGCACTCATCGATCGTGTCTTGATAAAACTGTCGAGCTCAATGTCCGGCAGTAGATCGAACAATTTTTTTCGCAACAATCGCCCTCGGCTCAATTTAAAAAGCTTCTCTGCCTGTTTGTTCACTAACAGAATTTTACTCAAGACATTGGTTATGATCACAGCTTCCGGTGCCGACTCTACCAGTGAGCGAAATTGCTCTTCGCTCTCTCTCAGTGCCTTTCTTGCTTTGATCTGATCCGTTCTATCCGTAGCAATACCACCTACGGCATACACTTCGCCGCGGTCGTCTAACAGTGGAAAGCGCAGTACGGAAAAATATTGATCACCAGCGGTGCCATTCCATTTCGCCTCAAATTCCATAGGTTGCTTGTATTCGACGATTTGGCGATCTTGATCCTGGGTGATCTGATTGGTTTGATCAGGGAAAAATTTTGCCAGCGTTATATCTTCAAAGTCTGTCTCGCTGGTTTCAGTAAAATTGCGAAAGCTTTCATTCACAAGGCTATAGTTACCCTGTAAATCTTTAACGAACATGATGCTGGGGTTCTTCTCAAAGAAACCTTCATGCAGCGAGTTACTTTTTCGCAGCTCTACTTCCTTATTACGTAATGCTACAACGATACCGGAGAATCTACGTGCTGCGAATGCGGTAAGCAGCATAATAAAAAGAATCATGGTGCTGGTGAGAAACCAGCGTTCTGGATAAGGCCGAAGCAGGTTAATAATACCCAGTTCGTTTGCAGGAATGCGCGAGACTACTATCCATTCTGATTCAGCAAATAGAGTAGGAAGCTGAATACTTTGGGCGTCATTCAATTGAGACGTGAATTCGCAGTTCGCCTCACCACATACGCGAACATAGGAAAACATGTCACCGTTCAGAGAGAAGTTAGTTTGTGATGGTACGCGTAAGTTTAGCCAGACCTCCGGGTAGCGATTGGCCAAATTTATGTCCAGTCGGTCTGGGTACATAAAAGCCCATTCGTCTTCTGGGTCGGTTGCAGATAACCAATATCCTGAGCGATTAAGTAGCCACGTATCGCGATTAGGTCTTTGCCCAGTGGTCTTGAAGCTGGATAGAAAATCAGTTCCGCTGTAGCTAAATGCGAGCACTCCATAGCGATTCCCTTCGGAATCAAATAGTGGTGCAGCAAAGTGCATTTCCGGATCGGATAAATTACCACCGACATTGTTCAGAACCAGATCAGAGAGGAAAAGTTCACCGTCTTCTAATTGCATACCGCGCTGGAAATATAGGCTATCGCTTACACTGCCAAGTTGTTCTGTTTGCACACTCAGCGCAGTCCCAGCTTGTCGATCGTAGACGATTCGTGCCAGCTCGTTACCATTGGAATCAGTGAGTCGAATTTCGTCATAGATAGTTCGAATGGTAGTTAGATCGGTAAAGCGATTAATGATGGGGCCGAGGAAGTCTTCGCTACCATCCATAAAATCTAAGAGTAGTTGTGCCCGGGTAAAGGTAGACACGTCAGCTTGAACGATGGCTATTTCGTTTAGCAGAGATTGCCCGAGTGAATTTACTAAGGTTCCTTCTTCTGCCGCTATCTCAGTGAGCCGTTCTTCATATTCGAAGTAAAAAAATCCACCGAAGGAAATAAGCGAAAGCAGCAGGGCAGGAGCAAAGAACTGAAAGAAAATGAGGGGGCTATTTGCGTTTCGCAGTCTAGTTTTTTTAGTTTTTTGCTGCATCTTTAATATCCCTATATTGACGGGAATAATATCCTTATCTAGTAGGCAGGGAAAGCCAATATTTCGCTTCTTTCAGGGAGTGGAAGCAAGCAAGCGCATTATCGTATTCTTCGAGTTCGCAATGACTCCTGAACAACGTTCATACTTATCTCAGCCACGAGATATCATCCAGACTAGTTGGTATTTCCATTAGTAGATAGTTTTCCATCTTGATAAAGCGGAAGAATTACGTTCGCCTTGGCCGGTGATAAAATTTGTGTCCCTCTAGCGCTGTTGAAGTTACATTTTTTCGCAAACTGCAACGCAGCAGGAGAGTTTACATTAGCAGCACAGGCAGTTATGCCTTTCTTGTTTGTTAACGAGGTAAGTGAGCTGTAGAGGAATTCAACTTCCATGTCGTTCAGAAAGTTTGCATTTGTATTCAAATGCGCAAGATCGATGACAACTTGATCAATCGGTAGGCTGTCCATCAGGGGGAGCAGATTTTCACCTTCGTGCTTTGCTGCAACAACGATTCTGAATCCTTTTATCTGCAGGCGAGATAAGACGTCACTTACCGATTCTTTCTTATTCAGAATCGATTTCTCATCAATTTCAATGGCTAGCCATTCCCGTGGCACATGGTATTGATCTGCCATCATAGCGAGAATATCGGGGGTAGCTAGATCAGTCAAAAATGCATCGTCCAGCTGGACTGTGATCTCGGGAGTAAATTCTTGATTGGACCAAATTCTCACGGTCTCCAAAGCGGTAGCGAGAATCATTTTACTGAGGCCTTTGCTAATCCCGCAATCTTTGGCCAGCGTAGTTAAGGAATCGGCGTCTATAACGCGATCATCATCCATATGCCATTGAGCTCGCACTCGTAGCCGTTGAGTGTCTTCATTCTGCAGCGCCTTTATCTGAAACTCTGGCTCATACAGAACAGCTAGCCCAAATTCGAATGGAATCTGCTTAACCGTAGCTCTTACCTGAGGGGTGGAGCGTTTGGCTTTACCTAGATAGGGGCTAAGGGCGGTCTCTATTGCATCTAGAGACATCGGTTTCGTGAGTGTGGAGCCAATGTCTAAGTTGCTCTCTTTGCCAAGAGATTGAACAGAAGAGAGCGTGCGCTGGTCCATGCCGCTCATTAGCAAGATGCCGGACCTGCATTGCTTCTTGCCTAATTCACGAATGATTTCTACGCCATCTGCGCCAGGCATGCGCAGATCCAATGCAATGACATCGGGTTTGGTTCTGTCTACAAGATTAACGACCTCAGACCCTTCTGCTACGCAGGTAACCTCAAAGCCTAGGTCTTCGGCGACTGCTTTTATGATTTCTCCGATCTCTATTTCATCATCGGCAACTAGTAAAGTGGGTCTCATCGCTATCGCATAACTCCAATAAAAGCTTTTATTATCAACAATTTAGGCCTGCTCTAGAGATCTGAGACTGTGTATACTACAAGCACTTTCGGGTACGATAATCCCTCTCGAGACATTCTGCCTGTCCATACGCTAGTTACACTTCACTAAAAACCCTCTAATAGTCGGGGAAAGGGGCCTCATAAACTGTGAACTAGATCACACTTTTCCAAGCGACGAAGATAAGAATTGCTTATTAGACAAATAGTTAGCTCAGGCGAGCTGAGGGGCTCTAGCAATGAAAATACTCACACTAGCTTAGAGAGTGCACCGTACCACCGGCACTGTCAGCGTCAGCTTGGTCATGGGTAACTAGAAGGGTAGGCAGACCAGCTGCGCGCAGCTTGCCGAAAACAATTTCTCGGACTTCTTCGCGAAGCGCCGTGTCTAATTTGGAGAATGGCTCATCTAAGAGAACTGCATTGGGCTCACTGAGCAATAATCGCAACAGAGCGACCCGGGATGCCTGGCCACCGGAGAGCGTTCCTGGGTCTCGATCTTTAAAGCCAGCAAGACCAATTTCTTCCAGTCCTTGTTGGATTGCTTGATCCTTATTGAGATTCTTACCGGTTAATGCGAAACGTAAGTTTCCAGCGACCGATAGATGGGGAAATAGCAGCGGATCTTGAAACAGTAATCCGATACGACGCCGTTCTGCTGCGAGTGAACTAATATCGTTGCCATCGACTAGAACCACTCCGCTAGATGAAAACACTTTAGGTAAGAATCCTGCTATGTAAGCTAGCAAGGAAGATTTACCGGAACCGGATGGGCCCATGATGGTGACAATTTCTCCGGGACCGACGCGACAATCGATCTCAAGCAACTGCTTGCCGTCCAGAGAAATACTTACTTCATTTAGTTCAAGAACAGAATTGCTCATCGTGTTTCAAACATCCCGCTACGATTGTGCCAAACAAATTTTGGAATAAATAGGGCTGCCATAAACCCAAGCATCGGAAGTGAGAGTTGCACTATCGCCCAAACCGAAATCAGATTTCTACTTGCTCCAGACGTCAGTGCTATCGCTTCAGAGGTGATAGTTGTAACTCGTCCCGCTCCTAACAATTGAGTAGGCAAAAACAAGCTTATGCTAATTGCCATGCCAATCGCTACCGCCGTTAGGCAGGGTGCTAGCAATAAGGGAATGCGAATCCGCCAGAACGTTCTGAGCTGACTCGCACCTAGTGTGGACGCCACTTGTGACCAGCGTGGGTCCAATTGTCGATACGCCTCAGAGAGTGATAAGAAAACATAAGGTAATACAAATAAAAGGTGGCCAAATATTACGAGACTTAGGTTCGCCTGCCACCCAACGAACTCTGTCATTACGATGATGCCAAACAAGAAAACTAGTTGTGGTACTAACAGCGGTAGATACAACAACCACATTGCGGTAGATTTTTGATTACCAGATTGGCGTTCGGACTCCAGTGTTGCAATGACTAGAAGTAATGCCAATAGCGTAGCCAACACACTAATTACTAGTGTATTAAACAGCGGTGTAGATAGATCCTGCATGCTGTTCAGCCAATGCTGAATTGTCCAAGCGGAAGGCAGGGCAGAGGGGAAGCGCCAGGGACCGGCGAAGGCATTCGTTAACAGGGCTAGCAAACTACCCGCAACTACCATCAATACGATAGGCATTGCACTTCGGCCGACTGTAAAAGCTAAACGCTCGCCGCTATCACGATTTCCCGTAGCTAACCAGAATCGCCAAAGTGCAGCACACAGTTTCTCAAGTGCTAGCCAGATAGCGATTGCCAGCATGCTGGTACCTAGTTGTAATAAAGCGCCGGCAGCAGCTAGAAAACGTAGGTTAAGATCCGGGTCATTAAACCAAGTCAAAATTCTAACACTTAGTGTAGGTGGAAGCGTTGGGCCAAGAATAAGCGCCACGTCGACGGTGGCGGAAGCGAACACGATTACGGCAATAACAGGTAGACGGACTAACGGATAAAGACTGGGAGCAATAACTTTAAGCCAGGCAATGGTGGGTCGATAGCCGAGGGTGCGGGCAACTTCAACCCGCTGTCGTGGCTTAAGCTGTGGTAGGGCAGAGAGGGACATTAGAAGCAGAAAGGGTACTTCTTTGACGATAAGCCCAAACAATAATGAGAACCCCCAAGTATCATTTACTATGAGTAAGTCTGGTGGCCGTTCCCAGCCGGTCAGTCCCGGAGAAAGTATTCGACTCAACAGTCCCGAGGGTGCGATTAGGAAAGCGAGCCCGAATGCGGCTGCAGCATGTGGGAATGCAAGTAAAGGGGAGACGAGACGGCGAATCCACAGATCCAACTTACTGCCTGTTGCGCTCGCGAGATAAAGAAATACCAGCGTCAGGGCAATCAACGGGGTTAAGACACCCGAGATAAGGCTTATTAATACGCTTCGAGTTAATCCGGGAACCTCAAATAAATCACGCCATGGGTCCAGAGAGAATTCTGTACTTCCTAGCGGCGGGAAATAGCCGAAGGCAGGGAGGCTAGCGATGAACGTTCCCAGCAAAATAGGTGCAGCTAACAGTAGGATGAGACTATAGCTTGCCCAGCGTAGCATCGGCTATCTTGCGCTGTAGCGCTGGATCCAGGCGCGTTCAAGTGCGGGGGTCCAGGAGGGGTGAGGTTCTTGCAGCTTGCGGCTCAGTTCTTCTGGGCTAGCTGTGGTCAATTCAGAACTTAACGGATCAAATTGCCCGCGCGCGGTCTCGTCTAAGTCCTCGATAGAAATTACCGTAGTGCTGCCCATATAATTTGGATCGCTGGCTCTGGCCTGTGCTTCGATGGAGAGAAGGAAGTTCGCAGTGATCATCGCTGCGGCTTTGTGTTGTGCGTTATAGGGAATCGCCAGAAAGCTGACATTGCCGATCGTGCCGTCTTGCAATACATAGGTTCGCGTGCTCTGGGGCAACTCGCCAGTGCGAACCGAGAGTAGGGCTTCGTTTGGATTGAATGCAAGAGCGAGGGAAATCTCGCCGTCCCCCATCAGTCGCCGCAGCTCAGCCGCAGAATTTGGAAAGTATCTCCCAGCGCGCAACAGTGTTGGATGAAGTGCATCGAGGTAGTCCCACAATGCAGCGGTGACTCGCTTGAACTCCTCATCTGTAACTGGGGAGTACAGTGCAGAATCTTTATTAGAGAGCTCGAGAACCGCCTGTTTTAGGAAAGTGCTTCCCAAGAAAGCCGGTGGCCGGGGATAGGTGAATTCTCCGGGGTTTTCTCTAGACCAATTCAAAATTTGCTCTATAGTCCGCGGCGGTTCTGTTAACCATTGCTTATCATAATAAAAAACGAGTTGAGATCTGGTCCACGGCGATTCTAAACCGTCTGTTGCTACGGTAAAGTCTTCACGCATCTCAGGAAATCGATCGGCATTGACCAAATTGAAGTTGGGTTGTTTTTCTGCCCAAGGCCCGAACAATAGCTTGTTCTCCTTCAGCGAGGCAAAGTTTTCTCCATTGATCCATAACAGGTCAATGCTACCATTCGAATCATTACGAGCCTGTCGTTCGGCGACAATCTTCGAGACAGCAGTGGCGATGTCGGAGACTTTTACATGTTGAAGGTTGATGTCAAAGCGTTCATCTAACACGCCGGCAACCCAGTTGAGATAACTATTTATTCTCGGTTCGCCACCCCAAGCATTGAAGTAAACAGTTTTCCCTCGGGCCTGTTGTTCTATTGAAGACCAATCGGAAACGTCAAGTGATTGCGCGGTTGCGAGCGGTGTCGAAAACCATATAACGAGCAGAAGGGGAATTCTAAAGATTAATAATGATGCTTTTAGCTGCGCCATTTAAGTCTCAAAGTAGTTGATGGCGTTCTGAGTCTATCCATTACTTGCCAGGACACCCATACGTTGAGCTCGTCGACCTCGTCGTTTTTCATCAAGCACTGAGCCCAGTACTTCTACATGAAATTTATCGCAACCTATACAAAGGTTACTGTAGTCATCCCCTTTCGGCGTCTTGGTTGTAGATTCGGAAATAAATTTTTCTTCATCCCATCCATGGCTTAACCCCATGCGTTCGGGCCTCCCGGCATTGATAGCTTCGATTTCCGGCATGCCGGCTAGATCATCGAGGACCTCTATGAGGGGCTCTTCGGTAAGGTTGCCCAGAGGGTTAGCCGTCTTTATGCAGCACGGGTAAACATCGCCTGTAGGGTCGATGGAAACCTCGGAGCCAGCGTAGCCATGTTGCAAGAAGTTAAGGCCGCCTGACCAAGCATTGCAGAAATTGTCATCGATCGTTGCATGAGAAAGCCCATTCTCCCAAGCTCGACCGCGAGGCCAGAGCTTGCCGATCCAGGAATCTTCGCTCGCACCAAACATGCTAAAGATCGGACCTTTCTCCAATGCGCGCTCGTCCCTTTCTCCGTCGGCGTGTTTAACGCCAGCATCTTCTAGCATTGCTTTAACTTTTTCTGCTAGATCGTCTTTCTTGTCGCCTTCCATCCCCACATGAAAATCATCCATGCCGGAGACAGATATAGACCAGACATTGCGGCTCAATAATTCGTCGATAATCTTCGGTGTCAGCAAGTCGCCTGTGGTCTGCACCACGACTTTTATTCCACCATTGTCGCGGTATTTTTCCTGCAGTGCTTCCAATACAGGGTAGAGGATTCGTTCACGAACGGGTTCGGTTAGTACATCACCACCGGATAGAATTATTTTACCGGTCTTCTCAACATAGGTGTCGGGGTCTGCAGAATCGCTGTTAGTCTCCAGAAAGGTCATGCGTTCTGGGAGGTTGGCGATTATCTTCGGGAAATTAGTCTCAGCTTCAGCAACGACTGCTTCGAGCTCATCTCTGATGTACGGTCGAAAACGAGACTCATAGCAATGCTTGCAGCGGCGATGGCAATGCCAGCAAAGCACATAGTAGATTGATTCCATTTAAATCCTTACCCCGGTTGTAGCTCAATACAGTATGCAGGTGATTGCTCGAATAAGACCTGCTTACAGCGTAATACTTTCAGTTGAATTTGTAATTTGCGCCCTTGATGCAAGGACTCTAGAAAATGAATCTAAAGGTCAAGATTCTAAATGTCTATGCTTAGTTCAATTTTCTCCAACTCAAGGTGGCGGTGGTCCTTCCGGAGTCATTCTTTAGCGAAAGTTTCAGCACGTCATCACTAAACTCGAAATGACGTACATTATCACCACCTACCCATTCCGGGACCATGGGGGCGCCTTCGACATGGTGGATCACAAGAGCATTCTCGAGATCGAATGACACCTTGCCCCAATAGGCAAAACCGCCCGTTATACGTTCCTCAGAATTCTGATTCCTCTCGGGTAGGTCGCGCGGCATACCCAGGCCTGACATATTGCCGAGTGCATCGTAGCTCAGCCGGCCTACAAAGTTCATGTCTATCGGATCACCTTCTTCCGGGAACTGGAAGTAGCTAATCAATTCGAAATCCCCTTGAAACTTCTTCTGTATTTCTTGCAATGTATCCGCCGCCTGGGAGTGTATTGGTAGCATTATAAGAATGACTGTCGATGCCAAAAATTTAAACATTGCTACAGGTCCTTATTGAGTTGATTAGGCTACAGCAGTTTTTTCAAGTCGGGTTTGGTTACTTTGCCCATCGCATTTCGAGGTAGAGCATCGATTATCTGAATGGCCTTTGGAATCTTATAGGAAGACATCTTGCCATCGCACCAATTCTTGAGATCGGCATACTCCATTGACGTGCCAGGCTTGAGGCCGATAAAGGCCATGACAGATTCTCCCCAGGTTTCGTCTTCGACGCCAATTACTGCGCATTCGGCTATGTCGTCATGGGTGAGCAACGTGCCCTCAATTTCCAGCGCCGATAACTTGTAGCCGCCAGATTTTATAATGTCGATGGAAGAGCGGCCCATGATGCGGTAATAGCCATCGTCGACTACGGCAACATCGCCGGTGCAGAACCAGCCGTCGTGGAAACTTTCTTTGGTGGCTTTTTCATTAGCCCAGTACTCAAGAAACACATTGTCGCCCTTGATGCGAATCTCACCCGGCGTGTTTTCCTCGGTGACGGGATTATTGTCTTCATCGAAGAGCTGCGCTTCTACGCCTGGAAGTGGTTGACCAACATGGCCGGCTCTACGCTCGGCGTCGTAGGGATTAGAGATGCCCATGCCGATCTCTGTCATGCCGTAGCGCTCAAGCAAGACCTGCCCAGTCAGTTCTTTCCATTGATTGAATAATTTAACCGGGCACGCGGCGGAGCCGGAAATATTTAGTCGCATGGGTCTGAAGCCATCGCAAATTTTCTGTACTTCACTGTCATCGATGGTGTCGAAATACTGAATTAACTTCACATAGATTGTGGGAACAGCCATGAAGACGTTGTAAGTGCCGGCAACGATTTCCGCTGTAATCTTCGGGATATCGAACTTGGCAAACAAATGCACAGTCGCGCCAGCCCATAGGCCACAGCTCAAAATATTAATGATGCCGTGTATATGATGTACCGGCAGGAACAGAGGTATGGAATCTTCATCAGTCCAGCTCCAGGCCTCGATCAGTGTCGTTATCTGTGCGCGGATCGTCTTGTGCGTGCTTACAACACCCTTTGGCTTGTTCGTCGTTCCACTCGTGAACAGCATCATCGCTCGACGTTCGGGGAGAATCGTTGGCAACGTTCCAGCTACTTCCGCCATTACATCCATCGTGGAAAGTAGTTCGATATTCATCTGAGCGCAGAGTTCACGAAGTGACTCTTGGTATTTGCCGTTCGCTATCATGCGAGTGACGCTTGCACAGCTTAAATAATGTTCTAGTTCGGCAACTGCAGATGCAACATTCAAAGGAATGGCTATTCCGCCAGCTCGCCAAATACCATGCATAGTCGTTACATACTCGACGCTGGCAGGCATGAAAAACGCAATGCGTTCCTCACTCAGATCGTCGCTCCCTCTCAGGAGTCCTGTTGCGAACTTGTCGATACGCTGATTCACATCTGCGTAACTATAGGAATCATCTCCTTCGGTTAGAGCAATCTTATTGTTGGAATTGTTTAAGTGCGGAAAATTTTCTTCTGACATGCGTTCGTTACCTTTTCTTTGAGTCTTGTGCAGCTGCGAACGAAATTGATGTGCGCAGAGAATATTTTATGTGTTCAAGAATTATAAGAGTGCATTAACTATGAAAAATAGAATCGAAGGACCTAATAGGCATCCTACGCCTGTATAGAACGTCGCAGTCATAGCGCCATAGGGAACAAGCTTAGGATCTGTCGCGGCAAGTCCTGCCGCAACGCCCGAAGTCGTGCCCATGAGCCCGCCGAACACCATTGCAGACTGTGGATTGTCCAAACCAATTGTCTTGGCAATCATCGGCGTGCCAATCATTACTAAGATTGATTTGATGAGTCCTGCCGCGACGCTCAAAGCGATAATGTCTGAGTCGGCTCCTAGGGCCGATCCAGTGACTGGGCCAACGATATAAGTTACCGCGCCGGCACCGATAGTGGTGACCGAAACAGGATCGGTGTAGCCATACAATACGGCGACGACGGCTCCAACGATAAAAGAAACAATTACGCCGGCAAAAATTGAAATAATTCCAGCTAGTCCTGCTTTCTTCAATTCACTAAGTTTGACACCGAAGGCTGTTGCGACGATGGCAAAGTCGCGCATCATGCCGCCACCCATCAAACCGATGCCGCCTAGCAATGTGATGTCGGCGACGCCGGTGCTACCGCCTGTTGCCTTGCCACCAAAATAGGCAGCCAACAATCCTAGCGCAATAGCGATAGCCGAGCCGTGGATGCGACCCTTGGTCAGCTTGTCCGCGAGGAAATAGGATATCCAAATAGTTAGCCCGACAACCGCAAAGGCGACTACGAGTGAGTTACGAACAAAGACGGTTTCGAAGATTTCCATTATGGGCTCTCCTCACTGGATGTATCGGAGTTGCCAATCTTGCTGATGACGGGAACCAGTGCAAAGCTGACGATTACCGCAGCGACCCCGGCTACAACAGCTAGCATGCCCCCCTCGAATGCAGCCACGACATTCTGCCGGGCCGCCATGGCGACCACGATAGGGATATACATGGCAGACCAGAACTGAATGCCAGTCCCTGACGCCCCATCAACCAGTGCCTTGAGCTTGTCAGAATTGCTGGCGAGCACTAGAAACAGCATGGCTATGCCCACACCACCCACATTGGCCTCCACCCCTAGAGCCACTCCAAGCACCTCGCCAATGAGCATTCCGAGTATCAAACAGGCGGAAAGTAGAGCTACACCGTAGACAATCATGTTTTATCCTTATTGTTATTGGTCATGTCGCGGGAAGCGCGTCATACGGGCTTGATGATATGACGCAGTTGGATTTAGTGCAATTTGCCTGATCAGGTGGTAAATCGGTCCTATTCGACCCGAAATAAGCCCTATTTCTGGGCATCTTAATTGACAGAAGCAGGGGGTTTATAGCTTAATTGTGCTCCGGTTTGTGAGCGGCAATTAGCTGCTGCTCCATCATTGTAACAGTAAAGAATTCAGCTATTTATCGCTAAAAAAAGGTTATTCAAATGAGTAAATTTTCAAAGTCATTGTTGGTGCTATTGAGTCTGGGTCTGTTCGCATCGGCCACATTCGCGCAGAACGTGACCTCTGACATTCTAGAGAATGCCCAGGACTATTCCGACCGTTGGGTTACCTACGGCAAGAACTACGGTGCATGGCGCTATATGCCGGACGCACAGATTACCCGTGCCACGGTGGGCAATCTGCGCCCTGTGTGGATCAAGCAGAATGGCGTTACAGGAGGTGCCTACGAGGTAACCGCCCTAGTCAATGATGGGCGTATGTACCTAACTACCGCGAACAGCCACCTGATCGTGGTCGACCCCCTAACCGGTGATGAGCTGTGGCGCTACGACCATGACTTCGAAAATGTAGATCTCTGCTGTGGCCCCCACAATCGGGGTGTCGGGCTTCATGAAGACAAAGTGTTCTACGGCACTCTGGATGCTCATCTATTGGCCTTCGATGCTGCTACAGGAATTCAGCTGTGGGATGCCGAAGTAGGCGATCACCGCGAGTCATTCTCAGTAACAGGCGCACCACTTGTCGTTAAAGACATGGTGTTGATCGGTGTAGGCGGCGGCGAGTACGGTATTCGCGGTTACATCGATGCCTATGACGTAAACACAGGTGAGCGTCGCTGGCGCTTCTATACCACGCCTGCCGAAGGCGAGCCTGGTAACGAAACGTGGCTAGGGGACTCCTGGAAGACAGGCGGTGCGCCAACTTGGGTAACAGGCACCTACGATCCTGAGACCGACATGGTGTTCTGGGGCACGGGTAATCCTTGGCCAGATATCAATAACGCGGTTCGCGCTGGCGACAATCTGTATTCCAACTCCGTAATAGCACTAGATGCCGATAGTGGTGACCTGCGTTGGTATTTTCAGACTTCACCCAGAGACGAATTCGATCACGACTCCACCTCAGAGCCGATGATCATCGAAGAGATGTATAACGGTGAGATGCGCAAGATGATTGTGCAGGTTTCTCGAAATGGACACGTCTATGCATTAGATCGCATGGATGGCAGCTTCCTCTACGCCGGTGAGTACACGCGAGTGAACTGGGCGGAGAGAGACGAGCGCGGCAAGCCGGTGCTGAAGGAGTCGATGTATGAGCCGGCAGACACCATGGTCTTTCCTGGTCTTTACGGTGGCAAGAACTGGCCTCCAGCCTCTTACAGCCCCGATACGCATATGTTGTATATCCCAACCACTGAATGGGGTACGCGTTACATCCGCCGCGAGGGCGATGCGCGTGCGGGAACTATGGACCTAGGCGGCATCCCACAGTTCGATACTTCGGGCACAGGATGGGTCGTAGCATTCGATATGCTCAGCGGCGAGATCGCCTGGCAGAAAGAGATGCCTGGCAACTTCAACTGGGCTGGCACCTTATCAACCGGCGGCGGATTGGTTTTCTCCGGTGCACCAGATGGCTATGTCTATGCCATGAATGATGAAACAGGCGAAGTGCTGTGGAAATTCCAGACCGGCAGTGGCGTGTATGCCCCACCAACGAGTTTTACAATCGACGGTAAGCAATACATCGGCGTAGCCTCGGGCACGCGAAACCCTGTAACACGAGCGGGTGTTGCTACGGGGATCTCAACCGGCAACTACATTTTGTTTAGCCTGTAAGCATTGATCAGAAAACATTGAGCAGCATCACTAAATTGAAAGGCGAAAACTTGAAATTATCTTTTGTACAGTCACTTCCACAAGGCCTCAAAAGCATGATGGCTGCGTTCTTACTCAGCGCGATTTCAGCTTCATCGCTGGCCGGCGTTGGCGAGGGGCAAGAGCTCTATAATGCGTATTGTCAGATTTGCCACGGCATTCTAGGCGAAGGTCAGACTATGGGTAAGCCTTTGACCGATGGTCCAGCGAACCGGCTGGCTGATCAAGAACTCATCGACGTCATCACTGACGGCCGCGCGGGTACCGGCATGGTCGCTTGGGAAGGGTCGCTAAGTGAAACCGAAATCTTCGATATTGCTAGTTACATTCGCAACCTGCAAGGCAAGCCTGCCTTGAGTCTAGGTGACGACGACTCCGGTCCTAGTGACGATCCAAATGTTATCGCCGGCGCAGAGCTGTTCAATGGCTCAGCAAATTGTGCCACTTGTCACTCTTATGATGAGAAAGGCGGCAGCGTTGGTCCATCACTGGATGGTCTCGGTAGCCGATTGGATGACGATGCACTGATGCAAGCCTTGATGAATCCATCAGCTACTATCGTTAGTGGTTTTGGAGCGAAAGAAGTGGAACAAGAAGATGGCACGATAGTCCGAGGACGCTTCCGAAATGATTCCGAGCTGGCCGTGCAAATACAGAGTGAAGACGGACGGCGCTGGGTAACTTTTTTCAAGGAGCGGGTAACTGCGGTTAGAGATTCGGATGAGTCACTGATGCCAGATACTTTTGCTAACCTTGGTGCGAGTGAACAGCAACAGCTGTTGGCGTTCCTTAAGTCACTGTAGACATAATAATTAGAAGCGCGTTGCCTGCGTAGAGGTTGAAGCCAGGCATCGTGTAATCTTCAAGAACAAAGCGTAGTAGTCTGCAAAATGTAGGCAAATATTTGTATAAACCATCGGGGAAAGCTCAGCTGAGCTTCCTCGTTTATTTTCTCTAGAACATAAAGGTAATATTATGGAATTTGATGCCGCCGAACTAACCGCTATGGCGATCCCCTATGGCGTAAAGCTAGTCTCTGCACTAGTCACACTGATTGTGGGTTTGATGATTGCAAATGTACTGGTCTCACTCACGAAGAAAGTAATGACCAAGAGTGAGGTCGATCCATCGCTTAACAGCTTCCTGGGAAGCATGGTCGGCATGATATTAAAGGTGCTGGTCTACATCACCGCCCTTAGTGTACTCGGCGTAGAGATGACTTCCTTTGTCGCGATTCTCGGTGCCGCAGGTCTGGCCGTGGGTCTTGCCCTATCCGGTACGCTGCAGAATTTTGCGGGTGGCGTGATGATTCTGCTCTTCAAGCCCTATAAAATAGGTGATGTGATCGAAGCGCAGGGCTATGTTGGAGCAGTAAAAGAGATTCAGATTTTCGTTACGGTCCTAACGACGCCAGATAACAAGACGATACTGATTCCAAATGGACCACTCGCCACGAGCTCGATAGTCAATTTCTCCACACAGCCGACACGTCGCGTAGATTGGGAATTCGGAATCGCATACGGTGATGACGTTGACAAGGCCTATGAGGCCCTCAATAAATTGATCGCTGCCGACGAACGCATTCTGAAAGATCCAGAGCCTTTCATGGCATTAAAGACTCTCGGCGATAGCGCAGTAGTTATCGTGGTTAGGGCCTGGGTTAAGGCTCCTGATTATTGGGGCGTGTTCTTTAAGATGAACGAAGACGTCTATAAGACATTCGCCGATTCGGGTCTGTCATTCCCATTTCCGCAAATGGATGTGCATGTAAGCAAAGAATCTTAAACGGCTCGGTATTCTCTAGAACAGGAAGAACAGAATTCCTGCGAATAGCAGAATGCCGAAACTAAGAGTAAAGCCATATAGAACAGTTGTTGTTAAATATTTCAGCAGGGTTATGCCATAACCCTGCTGAAAATAATTTTTTAGGCTAAGGAAAAGATAGATCCACAACCAAAAATATAGAGCAGTTCCCAGGTAATCGAATAGAGAGCTAATGATCGGTATCTGACCCTCCTCAACCAAGCCGATAAGAGTTGTAAAAAACACAATCAAGATTAAGAATGCATGATTGTGTAGTGTCAGCACAAGGTGTTCTACATAGAAGTGCCCCGTCCGGATATAGATTAGCTTCTGTATTAGCGCTAACAAGGGGATCATCAACAAAATAAAAATAGTTATGTATTCCAAATAACCTCGCGTAAATGCGGCGGGGTTTTCCATAAGCATATTTAAATTTGTTTCTGCCTGTGCTCTCATTGCGCTGCGCAGGTTTGCATTCGTTTGCTCGTCAAAGAACGGTAAATTGATACCATCTATAAAAGAGAAAATGGCCTCCAAGCCATTGTCTCCCTCTTCATCGGAATCGCCCTCGATAGTGAGAAGTGATAGTTCGTCTCGGGGCGCGCTGACTGCTGCCGAATCTTCCTCGCCATTCGCACTGAGCACTCCTTCTATCGATCGGATAGAAGTGTAGAAGCTGACAAGTAAAAAGAATGAAACGCTGATCACTAAGAACAGTCGCAGCGGAGGGCTATAGCGTGTGCGTCGGCCATTGAAATATTCCTGACATAGATAGGCAGGCTTGGTGAGTAAGTAATATAAAGTCCGATAGGCGCGACCATCCAATTCGAATAAGGATTGAACAGCCTCTCGGCTAAGCTTGAAGAAGGGCCTACGTAATTCTTTCGCTTCCTGGCCGCAATTCCCGCAGTAATTGCCTGTCAGTGGTTCACCGCAGTTAAGACAGGTTTTCGTAGTTTCGTTGAGTGTTGGGGGATTATCCATAGCTCGACATTATGCCCTATGTTGTGGAAGGTCGATCTTCTCTTTCTATCGGTTGCCAAGAAAGGAGCTGAATAGCGCATCTAGTGGCCATAGCTGACCAAAATAATTTGAGACGGAGGAATAAGGGAGAGGTGTAGAGTGAATTATTGCTTCTAAAGCATTCCCACCCCACAAATTCAAAGAATTTGGGGGCAGGAATTCTCAAGGAGCACCTCGGTACAGAGTGAGGCGTGGCGACTGTACCGGAGTGATTGCAAAACAGGAAGCATTCATCATCTTGTGTTGCGAGGCAGACGATACCACCATATGTAGTTTTTCTCAATAGGATTTTGCTAGGCTGAATGCTCGAAACAGTTTCTGGCAACGCTAATACTGCACTCTTTTTTACTTTTTCTTCAATATAGTAAAGTAATAACTTTATTATATCGAATAAATTGGAGAAATGAATTCAGGAGAGACTAGTTTAGGAAGCAGTCAGGGTTCAGGCCCCGGCTTTTTGCGGAATCTCGTAAGGCGTTTGCAGGAGGCATAAGGCGCCTCAGTTCAGCCATGCGCGATGCAGGTGAGGGGTGAGTAGAAAGCAACTCAGGGGGTCTGGGCCCACCGTCCGCGCTCATATTGACCCAGAGGTTTATGCTCTCTTCGGGATTAAACCCTGCTTCTGCCATAAGGATTACACCGATAGCATCTGCCTCGCTCTCCTGGGTTCTGTTAAACGGCAGGAAGATGCCATAGCGTGCGCCTATGTCGAAAACCTGCAGCGCGGTATCCGATGCACCTAGGATCTGTGCCGCAGCGGCACCCACGTTGCGCAGAGCCGATTGGCTTGCACGCTCATTACTGTGGTTAGCCAATACGTGTCCAACTTCGTGCGCCATCACTGCAGCTAATTGATGTTGATTAACCGCGACGCCGAAAAGTCCGTTGTAAACACCAATCTTGCCGCCCGGAAGAGCGAAGGCGTTAGCCTGTTCGTTGTCGAATACTGTCACTTCCCATTCGAAGCGGGTTTGATCTTCGCTGTCTAGTGCGGCTACAACATAGTTGGCGACGCACTGCACATACTGAAGCTCTCTGTTATTAGTGGTTGCAGGTATTTCCGCCTGCATCTCGCGATAGCTGCGAATACCTTGCTCGGCCATGTCGGCATCAGAGTAGAGTACAACCTGACGTCTATCTAAAGGGGAGCTCGTGCAGGCGGCGAGTGATAAAAGGAGTGTAAGGACTACGCTAAATATTCTCATGACTAGTAGACAACTCTCATCCATATGTAACGGATAGCAGGACCAAAAGGGATGTATGGCCAATAGTTTGTGTGAGAAGTATAGCGCAGACCCGAGTCGATCTAACTAAAAATTACATTCCTGCGCTTCTAGCTGAACACGAATTTCATCACCCTGCTCGTCGACGATTCGTTCGAAGCAATTTCCCTCTAGATCACGCAGTAGCCGGCGCCCACTGGCAACAGCGGCGGGAGTAGTGCGGGATTCGGACTGATCCACATAGACTATCTCGCGAGTTCGAGTTGTTGGTGCATTTCTGTAGACAACCGTCTCGACGTTTCGCGTGGTGTGTCTGGGATAACTAAACAGGGAACCTAATACCAGTCCACCAAGAAAACTGCCTGAATCGTAGCGTCTATGTCGTGAAGAGTAGTTTCCATAGGAGAAATTGAAGCCGCTACCATAGCGTCTGTTGTAGTTTCCGTAGTTCCGATTGCGCGAGCCGTAGTGATAAGAATTCACGCGCCGATTTCCACGGTAGTTGTTTCGGTATCTGTTGCTATGCTGACTAAACCCAGAATCACCATAGCCGCGGCGATGGTTGCGGTTATCTGCCGATGCCGCCTGACTGACTACCAGTGCACCGATTATGGAAAGGCCTAACAATACTTTCTTCGCAATCATAACATTCACCTACTTCACAAAATGAATAAATAACGAACAGAATAAAAACTCGTCTATGGTGAGAATACACCGAGAGAATGAATACAAGCTGAATGGGCAAAGTCAGCAAAGCCCGCTACGAAGGAAGGGAAAGCTTATCCATGATTATGTCGTATAGAGCTTTGGTGGCAGGGCCAGAGGCCTGTTGGTTGGACAGCATCAAATTCATTTGAACAATTCTATCCAATTCCGTTTCTACAGGTATTCTGTGTAGGCTTCCGCGTGCAAGTTCATCTTCAATCCAATTCAGCGGAACAAATCCAAAGACCAGACCAGACTGCAGCAATTTGATGCTGGTGGAAAAGTGGCTGACGGTCCAGCGTTGTTCAGCCTGGAGCCACCCGGCATCTTGTTCGCGGTGTGTGCCAGTATCTCTTAGTACGACTTGGCGCATGTTTCGCAGCTCCATCTCTGAAACATTCTCTCTGCCTTTAACCAGCGGATGGTTTGCGGCGGCGACGGGAATCATCTTTACCTGCAATAAGGGTGCGCCTCTAAAACCCATGGGTATGTTGGAGCCTATTACCAGGTCAGCGCTTTTTTCGATGAGTGCCTCGGTGGTGCCGGAGAGGCTAGTCTCAAGAACGCGAATGCGTGTGTGTGGAAACTCCTGGGAAAATTCTTCGAACGCGCAGATTAAAGAACCAACTTCTACTAACACATCAACTGCAATAGAGACTTCGGACTCAAAGCCTAGGGCGAGTGAGTTCGCCACCGCTTCGGCCTGACTTGCTTGATCTAGCAGATGTTCTGCATGGCGATATAGAACCTGACCTGCATCGGTCATTACTGCTTTGCGCCCCTCTTGGACGAGCACGGGCTGAGGCAGTTGCTCATTTAGGCGCGCGATTCCATAGCTAATAGAGGACTGGCTCTTATTCAGTGCCTCCGCTGCCATGGCGTAGGAGCCGCTATCGATCACGGTTTTAAAGACCAGCCATTGCTCAAGCGAGACGCGAGGATTCTTCATATATCTACTTATTAGATGTATAAGCGGCAAAAATAGCACTAATCAATCGAATAATATGCTCTATGATCTGCTCAATCAAGGAATTAACAGATTCGACACTGGAGAAAGAGCATGAAAAACGTACTACGAATTACCACAAGCATATTGGGCGAGGGCAGCGTGAGTTCCGAATTGATGGATGACTTGCTAGTTAAGCTGAGCGCCCGGGAATCGTTTGATGTCACAGAGCGAAATTTCACCGATGAGGCAATCCCTCATTTAGATGGGCCCTGGTTGAATGCGCTTTCCACGGCGGAGGAGGATCGTAGCGCCGAGCAGCAAGCTAAAGTTGCATTCTCAGATACACTGATTGCTGAGCTGCTAGAGGCAGATACTCTGGTGATTGCACTGCCCATGTATAACTTCTCGGTTCCCTCCATGTTGAAGGCGTGGGTAGATCATATAGCTAGAGCGGGAGTCACGTTCAAATATACCGAGAACGGCGCAGTCGGTTTGTTAGAAGATAAAAAGGTGTATCTCGTTGCCACAATGGGGGGGATGCATGAGGGAGGTGTATCGGACTTTCTTCGGCCCTTCATGAAACAGATCATGGCATTTATTGGATTAAATGATGTGCAGTTTATTACGGCGGACGGTTTGAACATGGGACCAGAGCGAAGAGAGCAGGGCATAGCCAAGGCAAGGAATGAAATAGCGAATAGTGTGAACGCTAGCTTAGAGGAGGTAGCAGCATGAACAAGCAAAGAAAGTTTCGTGAACTAGAAGAGGTGTTGGTCGCGCAGGCTACCAGCGACGGTGATGGTGTGCAGTTGAAGCGTGTCTTCGGCGGAGCCGATCTCGCACGATTCGATCCCTTTCTTATGCTGGACGAGTTTGGTTCGGATAAGGCCGCGGACTATATCGGTGGTTTTCCACCTCATCCCCATCGTGGCTTTGAAACTGTAACGTACATGTTAGAGGGACAGATGGAGCACCGTGATCATATGGGTAATATAGGCCGACTCGGTCCCGGGGATGTGCAATGGATGAAGGCCGGCGCTGGAGTTATTCATTCAGAAATGCCGAAGCAGGAAGAGGGGTTGATGCACGGTTTTCAGCTGTGGGTAAATCTGCCTGCTGCCGAAAAGATGACACCTGCTTCCTACAATGACATCGATGCGAATTCGATTCCAAGCTATGAGCTTAACGGTGTCGCTATTAAATCGATAGCGGGTGAATTGAAGGTAGACGGCACCAAGGTATCGGGAGCGGTGACTGGACTAAGCACCGACCCCGCCTACTTGGATATGAGTTTTGATAGTGATCGAGAAGTTGTGGTCGATGTGCCCGATGGCTACACAACACTTGTTTATGTATACAAGGGTTCAGCGGTTATTGGCGATAGTGATTACCAACTAACAAAAGGGAAGATAGCGCGGCTATCGCGCGAGGGCGAGCTGCTTATTTCTGCTAGTGGTGCTACTAGATTACTGCTGATTACCGGCAAGCCAATTGGTGAACCTATTGTGCAGCGTGGTCCTTTTGTAATGAATACCATGGATGAGATTCATCAGGCAATTCGCGATTATAGCGAGGGCACGTTGGTGTAGCTGAGGTCGATTGAATGGCTTAGTAAACAGGACGCTGTGCATCTGCACAGCGTCTTTCTTATTGCAGTCTACTGATATTGAACAGGATGAGTCGTAATCATGATTCGGCTTTCCATGTAGGTAATAGTGTCGCCATCTATGCTGCGAAACCAATGAGGCGTGCCGGGCTGAAGTACTAGCACATCTCCTGCGGTAACCTGCCGTGCAAGTCCACCGACGATGCCATGCTGTGTGCGCACGATGTTAGGATCGCTCGATTCCGCTAACGGTAATATAAGTTTTCCACCTGTAACGAAAGTCCCGCTTCCTTCCAATACGCGGTAGATCTCCATGCTCCATGGATGAATGATCGCATACTGTTCCACCGCGCTGCTGCGACGACGAACTGAAACCCCAGGAGATATTGTTACCGACCAGCCACCAGCGGAAGCAGATGATGCAGCAGCTCTATCCAGTTCCGCTTCAATCTCTGCGCCGGGTTTGAATATTGCGGGTGGAGCACCGGAGTCTTGAGCTTGGGACGTAAAGCCGAGTCCGGAAAAAATAAATGCGGCGAGTAGTAGGCGTTTCATGGTGAGCTCCATTGTTATTTTTTTAGGTGAGATCGCTTCCCAACCTTTATAACACAGCCTCGGCCCAACACGGAATTCGCAACATTGAGTCTAAGCGAGGATCAGCGGACGAAAAAAACCTTCGAAGCGAGATCACGGAGGACCTTGCCATCGAAGGCTTGTCTTTGCGTACTGCGGCGTTTTTAAGGCTTCTTAAATACTAGGAAGAAGCGATCTGTCATATTCGGAATCTCTCCTACTTCCAAGCTTAGATCGTCGCTCTCTTCGAAGAACATATCAGATGCTCTATCGAGTACAAAGCCAGCAGCCTGAACTTGTAGGATTACATCCACCGGGTCCTCACGGCGACCTAGTGTTTCTGTTTCTTCCTTCATATGGCGTCGTGTATGGTCCACCACAACATAGCTGCCACCCGACTTGAGGGTATCGAAAACTTTAGCATTGATGCGGCCATTCCCTGCTTCGCTGAAATTATGGTATTCGCGAAAGTGCAGAAACAAGTCTGCGCTGGCAACACCAAAATCAAACTCGCCTCGTTCATAGGCTTCTGTTGCGCCGCCGTAGCTATCCCCGACTGCGACCGGATGAATCATTCCGAACAGTTCCATGTCGATCCAGTCACCCCAGGAATCGAGAACGCCCTGATTGTCGACGGTGTAAAGCTGTCCGTTGTCTCGCAGTACTGGGCCTAGAATCTTCGTGTAGTAGGCTTGGCCAGCAGGCAAGAACTCGATAACTGTCATATCGTCTTCGAGACCGATGAAGTCTAATGCTGCTATAGGATCGCGGTCAGCGTCCCTCTGTAGCTCCGCGTCTGTCCGATGCTCCATTCCCATTACATTCTGCACTTTTTGTTGCAGGGGAGTTAGGCTCTGTGCGTTAACTAGCATCGGTGAAAGTAGCGAAAGCGCCGCTACGAGTAGACTTGGCTTGATCATGTTCATAGTGATTCCTGAAATAAGTTAAAATTCTCTACTAGTTCGGCAGCTTAATACTTGACCGAATTAGTAGGGTATTCTAGCTTATTACTCAGGATGTTTGCGAGAGAAATTACCGTCTTGAGGGCAATGAGACGCAGTTAGCTAGCTCGCCTCTGGTTTTTTGAGGACAATAAACGCGGCTTGTTTCTTCCGGTTCCATTCTAGGTCAAGTTCAAAGCCGGTGTCGCTAAAATAGCCCTTCAAGGTCTCACGCTCTAACACGTTCACATAAGGTAACTTGCCAAAAATCTTTCCAACTAGCAGTAAAATCCTCCAGTGCGAAAACGAATCAGCCAGACAAACGGTGGAAGTTACAAATACACCGCCTGGCTTTAATAGTTGATAAACAATCTTGATGGCCCGTTCTGGGTCTTCCAATAAGTGCAGAATATTGTGCGCCATAACAACATCGAATGAAGAATCGGCTGCTTCAAAGTCTTCCAGCGTGGAGCACTGAAATTGTATATTGCCAATGTCTGCATCTGCTGCCTTGTTCCTCGCTATCTCAATCATATTTGGAGAAATATCCGTCGCTATTATATTTCCTACAAATGGCGCGTGATGAAGAGCCGTAGTGCCAGTCCCGCAGCCAAATTCAAAAACCTGTGAATCTGTGTCGAAATAACGTTGAGTCGTTTCCAGCTTTTCCTTGTAGGTTTCTTCATCTCCTACTGGGGACTTCGCGTAACTCTCCGCTCTCTTGTCCCAAAAATCTACCGCCTTCACCATAGTTTTCTCCCGGTTGATCTAACTAGAAATGGGTGAAGTAATTCACCATCACAAAACATAGACGCCTCAACAACAATTTTGTTACACACAGCAGCAAGCCTACAGAAAGTTGAGGGTACGATTACTCAGGTAGTCTGGCCTTCATGTCAATATAGGCACTATGAATCAATTCTTTGATTGCTGCAGAATCAGTGTCATTGTCTGGTCTAATCTTAACATGGCGCATACGTTTGCCTGACCCTTCAAGAAAAGCGTTTGGGTCATCAATAAATGCACCCATGTAGAAACCAACATTGACATGAGACTTGAAAACATTGACGTAGCCGAATGCGGCTCCGTCAACGCAGGCGGTTGGACAGCCGTCATGAATGAGTTCACTGACTCCATCACCACAATCTCTGAAAACAGTGAACCATTGACGCGCTATTGAATACAGTACAGGTGGATCTCCAGACAGCCATTCATCTATTTCCCATGAATGGGGTGTCGCGTCGGGGAATAGAAAGAGTTTATTTGTACTGTTCATTTTAATACTCCATCTAGGCTTGTTTGCTGAATGAAGGCTAAATCTCTATCCCCAATGGGAAATTGAGTTTTCTACTGTTTTGATTGGTCGGCGAAATACATTGCCTTTTCAACAGAATGCTATAGCTTAGGTTGCGACAACGTTTTGTAATTTATCTCTCGATAGCTGACTTAGCACTGATCTACAGGCAGCATAATGACAAAACTCCGCTTATCCTACCAGACCGTCGAGTTCGGAAAGATAGATATTCACCTCTGCACACTTCGCAATAAACAAGAATTTCATGACCCGGAAGGAGTTGCCGAAAGTCTCGGCATATCCTCTGCTCTGTGGCCGATTTTCGGTGTTGTGTGGCCATCAAGCATGGTTCTCGCGCACCACATCAGCGACTACAACACAGGCTCCAAACGAATCCTCGAAATTGGCTGCGGCATGGCACTAAGCAGCCTGCTACTCAATAAGCAGCACGCAAACATCACAGCAACTGATTATCATCCTGAGACAGGAATCTTTCTCGCCCGCAACACCCTGCTCAATATGGATGAGCCTATCGCCTATGAACAAGTAGACTGGTCTGACACAGAGGATGACCTCGGCCTTTTTGACCTAATCATAGGAAGTGATCTTTTGTATGAGGAAGAGCATATCGGATTGCTAGCTAACTTTATTGCCGGCCACTCGAATCCAACATGTGAGGTTATTCTGGTGGACCCTGGTCGTGGCAGGAAAAATAGATTAAGCGCTAGGATGATCGAACTCGGATATAGTTCTTGTCAGGAAAAGCCGCGCCATACAGATTATCTGAGCAAAGAATTCAAAGGGCACATACTAACGTATGCGCGGTGAGTTTCTAATTCGGTATAAGTAGTCGTCGAGTAGCGCAAAAGGTAAGAAACTTAAAGTTAAAAAAAGACACAAAGAAAGGACACAAAAAAAGGCGCAACAAAAGTTGCGCCTTTTTTTGTCTATCAGTGTTGCTTATAACTAATCAGCTACGCGCTTCATTGTAGTGTAACGAACTGAGGTAACTTTTCCGCCACCCCAATTTTCAGTACGTGATTCATAAGTGTTCTCATCGATCATGCGCATATAGCTGTGATGAGCATGGGGGCTGGAAGCGACATCCATATTAGTACCGTTGGTGAATCTGAAGTCGATGACACCTTCTTCGCCAGAGTCTCTGAAAGTCATTGAAGGCTGGTTGCCAATTGCACAGTAGTGCGTATGGATAAGCTCTTCCTTGCCGTTCTGGTGGTACATGCTGACCATTTCAGCGGGTGTGCCCGCAGCAAACGTCTGCATTACTGAGGAATTACCAATATTCTTGAACGATACTGTAGTGGCTGAAACCGCGGCATCTTCTCTAGATTGGCCAACAGGAACGACCTGCGCTTCGCCGGCCCAGCTGCCTTCGAGTTTAAGCATAGTCTGAAACGCTTCATCAGGTGAAAAGCCGTCGCCTGCTAAGGCAGTAGAGCTAAGCAGTAAAGCGGCGGTAGAGAGTGCGGCAAAGTGTAGTTTTCCCATGAATCTAGTCCTTGATTATTTTTAGAGTTGCCCCAGACTATTATCGCCCCTAGGGCTTGTCAACTAAGTATTGACTGAGTGGATGTGTCTTATGCGGGCGCTAATACCCTGCATAATGTAAGGTTTTTTCTAGAGCGCTTGCTCGGTTTCCTCAGGCTGCCCGTCTTCACTAGTGTCTAGCTTTCGCACGAACTCTCTGCGTACCAAGAGAAAGCTTACCAGCGCCTGTGCGGTCACCGACAGTATCGAAACATACCAAACCATATTGATGCTGAAGTTTGGCTGATAGCGTAGATAAACCGCTATTGGCACGAAGATGAGTATGCGTACACCGGAGCTAAGTAGTGCCGGTCGTGTATTGCCTAATCCCTGAAAGACACCCGAGCAGGTAAAGACAATACCTTGCGCGACAAAGTTGAGGGAGATCAGTTGCAGGAAGACGGCCCCCACTTCAACGACTTCAGCATCATCGGTGAAAACCATTACTAAAGCTTCCGGGCGCCATTGCATGATCACCGTTGTTACAAACATGACGACGCTGCTCAGGATGATGCCGCTCTTGAATGTTTCTCTTACTTTGTTGGATTTACCGGCGCCGAAGTTTTGGCCGATGATCGGCCCCACAGCGAAGGCGATAGCCATAGTTGGCATGAAGATGGATTGCATGATGCGCCCGCCAATACTAAACCCGGCCTGTGCAGGAGCGCCGAAATCTTGAATTAGCCAATACACCGCGGAGAAGTAGACGAATAGCAAAAGCATCTCACCGCCAGCGGGGAGGCCGATGTCTAACATCTTCTTCCAGATATCAAAATCAGGTTTCCAGAGTGCTGGCTTAAACGACACGTACTTCTCTAGCTTAAAGAAATACAGTGTAAGCAGAGCGACACCGACGGTTATAGAAATGCTGCTAGCCAGGCCTGCGCCTAGAACCCCTAGCGCTGGTCCTGGGCCCCATCCGGCAATTAATATAGGTGCGAGAATTGTATTCAATACCACAGTTAAAACCTGCACGATCATAGCCGGTTTAACGATGCCTGTTGCCCGCAGTGAGGAGGCCATCGCCATCATCGCAAACTGCAATGCCATGCCCGGTAGGAACCAGTAAAGAAATGTCAGGCCTTCCCGCAATGCTGCCTCATCTGCGGTAATACTACCCAGATAAGCCTCTGCAAACAGGTAGCCGCCAAGCAAAGTTATTGCTGCACAGAAGGCGGATAACACCAGGGATTGATTAAAGATTAGATTCGCGTGTTCCTGGTCCTTGCGGCCTACCGCCTGAGAAATCAGCGCGACGGCACTAACCCCTAAAACTTGCGTTAATGCCATGATCATGAAAAGTAGCGTGCCAGCCGTCCCCACTCCGGCTACTGAGTCCTCTCCCAGTGCTGCTACAAAGTAGAGATCTACCAGTAAATACAGAGTCTGAAAGATCATCCCCGCAGCGACCGGAATAGCCATCGCTAGAATCATCTTAGTTGTTGAGCCTTGGGTGAGATCTTTCATAGGACATGATTCTCAGAGTAGGAGTCGAGGAGAAACGAAAGCCTGAATAGAGCACTCACCAACATACTCGTCGGGGGGCTCTGGAATAGCAGGACTAGGCGTTTCTGAAGCGGCGCTAAGAGTATCACCAAAACGAGGTTCTTCGCGCGTCTCAAGCGGAAAAAGAGTTGCTAAAACACAATTAAATTCCTTGAGAGTTACACCCGTTCCAGCCGAGTAGCAGAAATCCTATGATTCGCTATACTGACCTCCGCGCCCCGGTAATAGGGCCGCATTCTACAAAGAAATAAGAAGGAAGCATCCATGCTATTCAAGCTGTTATCTCAATTTCGTATCTTGCTCGCAATTTTTCTACTGAGTATTGCATCTGGCTCATTTGCTCAATCCGTCACAATTGGCGTGTCGATACCTTCGGCGACCCATGGCTGGGCCGGAGGACTGAATTTCCATGCGGAGCAATCCAAGGCGCGCCTGGAAGCTGAAAACCCAGATTTGAAGATTGTCCTCGTAACTGCGAACAGCGCCTCAGAGCAGGCAAACGATTTGGAAGACCTAGTGGCGATCCACAATATCGATGCTCTGGTAATTCTGCCTTTCGAGTCTGCGCCGCTCACCGGCCCGGTCCGAAACGTTAAGCGTCGTGGTGTCTTCGTAACAGTTGTTGATAGAGGCTTGAGTGAAGAAGGTATCGCCGATGTCTATGTGGCTGGCAATAATGCGGAAATGGGCCGCGTGTCTGCAGAATACATAAAAGAAGCACTAAACAATACCGGAGACATCGTCGTGCTGCGCGGCATTCCGACGGTAATCGATACGCAGCGCTTCGACGGCTTTATGGCAGAGTTAGAAGGTAGCAACATCAATGTTCTGGATGATAAGCATGCAAACTGGAATCGAGATGATGGCTTCAGTGTAATGCAGGACTTTCTCGCGCGCTTCCCGAATATAGACGCGGTTTGGGCGCAGGATGACGATATTGCCATTGGCGTCATTCAAGCAGTGCGTCAGGCTAGGCGTCAGGATGATCTCTTTATCGTTGGCGGGGGCGGCATGAAAGACATGGTCAAGCGTGTGATGGACGGTGATGAGTTAACGCCTGTCGATGTGTTGTATCCGCCAGCCATGATCGAAACTGCAATGGAGCTAACTGTATTGAAGTTTACTTCACAGGTTCCAGTCAGCGGCGAATATATTCTAGGCTCACCTCTTATCACTAGAGAGAATGCGGCCGATTACTATTTTCCTGATTCACCGTTCTAAAGTTGGGTGGTCCACTGGATCGCAAATTAGAATTTTCAAGACTAGTGTATAGATAGCGAAAGTAACCTATGAAAACAATAAAAGGCCCCGCCGTTTTTCTGGCGCAATTCGCTGATGATGAAGCACCGTTCAATTCGCTCGATGCAATTGCCTCCTGGGTAGCGGAGTGTGGATTCAAGGGTGTTCAGATTCCCAGCTGGGATGAACGCTTATTCAACTTAGCGACAGCAGCCGAGAGCGTGGATTACTGTGACGAGGTGAAAGGGACTCTCGCCGCTCACAACGTTGAGATCACAGAGCTCTCAACTCACCTTCAAGGTCAATTGGTAGCTGTGCACCCAGCCTACGATGAAATGTTCGATGGCTTTGCTGCCGAACATGTCAGGGGCAATCCAAAAGCGAGACAGCAGTGGGCCAGTGAGCAGATGCTATTGGCAGCAAAGGCTTCGAAGAATCTTGGTCTCACCGATCATGCGACCTTTCCCGGCGCGCTTGCCTGGCCTTACTTCTATCCTTGGCCACAGCGCCCCGCAGGCTTAGTTGAGACAGCATTCGATGAGCTCGCCAAACGTTGGTTACCGATACTTAATGCATTCGACGATGCCGGTGTAAACGTGTGTTACGAGATACATCCAGGCGAAGATCTTCACGATGGCATTACATTCGAAATGTTTCTCGAGAGAGTGAACAATCATCCTCGCTGCAATATCCTCTTCGATCCAAGTCATATGGTTTTGCAGCAGCTAGACTATTTGGCTTTCATGGATGAGTATCGAGATCGCATCAAAATGGTCCATATTAAGGATGCTGAGTTTAACCCGACTGCTAAACAGGGAGTCTATGGTGGATATCAGAGCTGGGTAGACCGTGCAGGAAGATTTCGTTCGCTAGGTGATGGTCAGGTAGACTTTAAGGCAATGTTCTCGAAACTCGCCGCCTTTGATTTCGAAGGCTGGGCTGTATTGGAATGGGAATGCTGTCTCAAACATCAAGAAGATGGTGCCAGAGAGGGTGCCGAGTTTATTCGTGATCACATCATCCATGTTACCGATAAGGCTTTCGATGACTTTGCGGGTGGCGGCAGTGATGATGCGGCTAATAAAAGAATTCTCGGAATCGGCTAGCGCTTGATACGGATTACACCATGACAGACAACACATCAGTCCATCCTAAGCTTAGACTCGGCATGGTAGGCGGCGGGCAAGGCGCCTTCATTGGTGAGGTGCACCGCATAGCGGCGAGGCTGGATGATAGATATGAATTACTAGCCGGCGCACTCAGCAGTGACCCGACAAGAGCGGCAGCATCGGCGCTTGAATTAGGCATAGATGCAGATCGAAGTTACCCAAGTTTCGAAGACATGGCTGTCGCCGAAGCTGTAAGAGAAGATGGCATAGAAGTCGCCAGCATCGTCACACCCAATCATCTACATTATGCCGCCGCGAGTGCGATGTTGCGTGCAGGCATTCACGTTATTTGTGATAAGCCTCTTACCGCCACGCTCGCCCAGGCCGAAGCATTGGCCGAGTTGGCCAATGCTAGTGGATTAATATTTGCCGTCACCTATAACTATAGCGCCTATCCTATGGTTCGATTAGCACGCCAACTGGTAGCTGAGGGTAGACTTGGTGATATTCGTGTAGTGCAAGTTGAGTATCCGCAAGATTGGTTGGCTACTAACATCGAAGATGACGATCAGAAACAAGCAGCATGGCGAACCGATCCTGAGAAAGCTGGAGCGGGGGGCTGTATAGGCGACATCGGAACCCATGCGTTTCATCTCGCAGAATTTATAAGCTCCTTGAAGACAACTGAGCTCCTTGCCGATTTAAACTCCTTCGTCGGGCAACGCAAGTTAGACGACAATGCAAATATTCTACTGCGGTTTAACAATGGCGCCAAAGGCAGTCTCTGGTCCAGTCAGATAGCAACTGGCAATGAGAATGCTTTACGTATTCGGCTCTATGGTGACAAGGCCGGCATCGACTGGTGTCAGGAAAATCCTAACTACCTTACTTTTACTACCCTCGGTGGCAACAGGGAAATATTGTCTAGAGCCAGTGCTAGCATTCCGGGTGCGACCGGATACATGACGCGTTTACCCGCAGGACATCCAGAGGGTTTTCTAGAAGCCTTCGCCACGTTGTATCGAGATATCGCTGAGCAATTGAATGCGCGTAAGAGCAATCGAAAAAGTGATCCCGATGCAATGCTAGTCCCCGGCATAGCCGATGGCTTACGCGGCATGCAATTCATAGACAAGGCAGTAGCATCAAACACCGAAGGTAATATCTGGCAGAAGTTAGACTAGCTATCCGCTCTCGCTTTGTTCAGTGAATTAGCAGCAGTTTCCACGCCATTCACGACAGCCCTCGCAACTAACAACAAAGACAATTTTATGCGCTGCAGAAAAGGCAGCGTGTTAGTAGTCTCCCAACGCCGCCGCCAGACTTTCATATTCTCGTTTCTATGCAGCATCGCGTCGAAGCGGCTAGATATTTTTGCTAACAACAAAGCCGCGAGAAACAGAAACAATATTCCAGGGATGATGGGCAGGATCAAACCAGCGAGCCCGATAAGGGTAAGCAGGGCAACTAGGATTAAACAGGCCCCCTTGAACAACAGTGGCATTAAGCCGTTTTCTGAATCTTTCATATCCCTGACCTCCGGCGTCGATGTTTGCAAACACGCTATAGCTATTGTTCTGTATACAATGCAGCATCCGTACCAATTATTAAGTCATTGAAATATATAGACATAAAATGAAGTTCCCGGTTATATACAGCTAACAAATGGCGAGATTAGCCAACTAATTACCTTACTTCGGATTTGCTGAATGTCGCAGACGAGCGAGTAATTGGTCACTTTTTCGGCGATCGTTAGGGTAGAATGACCGCCCAGCAATCATCAGCTTTTACCTAAGTAATTATTCCATGCCTCTAGTTCGTCTCGATAAAGTTGCTCTCAATTTTGGTACACATATCCTTCTCGACGATGTCGACTTCACGCTAAAGAAGGGCACTAAGATTGGATTGCTAGGCCGTAATGGCGCCGGCAAGACCACCTTCATGAAAGTCATCGCAGGTTCGATGCAAGCCGACGGCGGTGAACGCTGGCTTAGACCCGGAGTAGAGATCGCCTGGTTAGAACAGTCATTACCCGAAGCCGACGAACAATCTGTCTACGACATGGTTGCCGGTGGCCTTGCGGAAGTGGGTGATCTCCTCAAGCAATACCATCATATGATTGCCGACTACGAGAATGCCGACATGGCAAAACTCGAACGGGTGCAAGGTCAGCTGGAGGCGAAGCAGGGTTGGAGTCTGGGACAAAAAGTAGACACCATCATCACACAACTGCAATTGCCAGCAGATAAGCTCATGTCGGAGTTGTCGGGTGGTTGGCGTAAACGCGTAGCTTTGGCGCGTGCGCTTGTCAGAGAGCCAGAGTTTCTTCTTCTAGATGAACCAACCAATCACCTCGACGTGCCGGCGATAGAGTGGCTAGAGAAACAGTTGCAGGACTATAACGGTGCCATCCTCCTCGTTACCCACGACAGAACCTTCCTGCAGAATGTAGTAAACAAAATTGTAGAAATCGACAGAGGGCATCTGTACGAATTCGAAGGAACATTTCAAAAATTTCTAACCTTCCGTGAGGAGCAGTTAGCCAGCGAAGAAAAAGCGAACAAATTATTCGATAAGAAACTGGCAGAGGAAGAAGTCTGGATCCGGCAGGGCATCAAGGCAAGACGCACACGCAACGAAGGCAGAGTTCGTGCATTAGAGGCGCTACGTCGAGAGCGAAGTGATCGCAGAGAGCTTCAGGGAAGCGCGAATTTCAAGCTGAACAACACCGATAGTTCAGGAAAGATTGTCGCGGAGTTAGAAAACATCAGCCACAGTTTTGGTGATCGTCCTGTCATCAAGGATTTCTCTACTACAGTCATGCGCGGCGATCGAATCGGCATTGTTGGTGCAAATGGCGCGGGCAAATCGACGCTACTTAAGATCCTTCTCGGCAAACTGACTGCTCAGGAAGGCACTGTAAAACTAGGCTCGAAATTAGAAATTGCCTATTTCGATCAGCTGCGCGAACACCTCGACATGGAAAAGAACCTAATCGATAACGTGAGTGGCGGCTCGGACTACATCGAGATCAACGGCCAGAACAAGCATGTGATTAGCTACCTCGGTGACTTTCTTTTTACGCCAGATAGAATCCGCACTCCAGCCAAGGCGCTCTCCGGTGGTGAACAAAATCGCGCGATACTCGCGAAGGTGTTTAGTAGGCCTGCAAATATCCTAGTACTGGATGAGCCAACCAACGATCTAGACATCGAGACCCTTGAGCTTCTCGAAGACATACTTTTGAAGTTCGATGGAACAGTGTTGCTGGTGAGTCACGACAGGCAGTTCATGGACAACGTGGTTACGAGTCTCATGGTGTTCGAGGGTGATGGAAAGATTAATGAATATGTCGGCGGCTACAGCGACTGGTCGCGCAGGGGCGGCAAATTGTTTAGTTTCGAAGACAGTGAAAAATCCAGCGGCGGTTCGTCAGCAAAGAAAAAAGAAGAAAAGCCTGAGTCGAAAAAAACCCCTAGCAAAAAGCTCTCCTACAAGGAACAGCGTGAACTCGAAGCCTTACCTGCGTCGATCGAAGCCCTTGAAGTAAGTCAGTCCGAGCTAGAAGAGCACATGTCACAACCAGATTTCTACGACAATCAGAGCGACGCTGGAAAATCTGTAGAGGAAACACTGAAGCAAGTGGCACAAGTACAGAGTCAACTTGAAAAGGCCTACGAGCGTTGGGAAGAGTTAGAGAAGCTGCGAAACTCTTAGTATTGCGGCAGCGGCTCACTGTTAGAGAGGTAGCCGCACACCTTCGGCAGCGACGTTGTATCCCTCAGATCTAACAAACTTACTCTCGTCACTCTCGGCATTTAGTAACGGATTGGTATGGTTAAAGTGTATAAACCATACCTTTGCGCGTTCCTCATTGGACAGCTCGCTTAACGCATCCATACTTTCCGAAACGAAAGGATGTGGAACTTGTGACATGTCGCGACCGGGCAACTCACCATCGTCGTAGAAAGTCGCATCGATCAGTGCGTAGTCCACGGATCTAACCAGTGTTGCCAAATCTGTATCCCACGCCGACCACTTATTAATATCCGGAATAAATACCGCAGTCTTATTTGGCCCGGCTATCTTATAGCCCACAGTCTCGGAAAATTCGTCTCTATGGGGAACCAGAAACGGAGTGACGTCGATGCCTGAAAAACCAATGGTCTGTTGCTCCTGCAGCGCCTCTAGTCGAATATTCTCAAACTCAACCAACTGGCTCCATGGGCCATTGCTCTCTAGGAAACTGAACATACGCGGCATAGCGTAAACCGCTTGGTCACTAGTGGACATCGCCTCGTGCCCGAAGAACATCAAGCCAGCATAATGTCCGATGTGCGCATGAGTGAGAAATACCCCGCGTAGTTGAAATCGTTCATTCGGTGCTTCCTGATCCAACGCGTACAGCTGTGTGGGAAGGTTCGGCGTCGCTTCGAAGAGGAATTTCTGTCTAGCCCCAGGATTGATAACCGCTAGTGAAGTTGCGCCGCGTTGCAAACTTGGATCAGCCCACCCGGGGAGGCAATGTTCTGCATAACAGCCTATCTGTGGATAGCCGGCATCCTGAGCGACACCGAGAATATAGATGTAAGGTTCATCAGTCTGTGCTCTTGCAACACTACTAGATAGTACTAAGATGAAGGCAGCGATGATTCCGATATGAGCTTTCATTCAGAGCCTCTGTCTTCAGTCGCTTCTTCTAGTTTCTTGAAATAGCGCGTTCTCCATAGGGCAATAGCCAAGGCAAGAAAGGGGATGGCAACCAACAAACCCGTTGTCACTCCGCTGCCGCGGGTGTCAAGAAAGCTCCAAATAAACATGCCCACCGCAATTTGTGCGGTGTACAGGGAAGCCCAAGGGAACATCCACGTGCGCATCTTCCAGAAACCCCAAAACCCTGCGCCGTACACATACCAGTGTAGCAAACCGCCAGCCTTCGCAGCCCAACCTGTGAAGAGGAGCCCGAACCAAACCTCCTGATCTTCTGCCAGGGGCTTCAACAGGACATCCCACGGCAGGTAAACAAATGTCATATACGCGCAGAACAGCATCAGCCCATTCATCCAATGAGGGCGGCTTTTTAGGTTGCCTAGCAATGAGTTAAACACTGACATATTAGTTACCAGTCGTTGTGATTGTGTCGCCGATTTTTATATCGCCGTCTTCTAGGATGATTGCTCTCAGGCCGGCCTTCTTTTCTAGTTCCGGCAGAACCGCGCGGTGGACCGTAGCGGCGAGAAAGGCACAAGGTTCGCAATCTTCGACGCCCTGACACAAAGCACTGCCCAGTTTGAATTTTTTGCCGATCAGTCCGTACAGATCAATCCCGCGGGTTAATACATTGCGTCGAAAGTCCGCGTAGTCAATAGTGGCTACATTTTGCTCTAGAAAATCATCGAGCTTTTCCTGGGAGATTAGGCTTATATGATTGGCCTGGACTTCGTCTCCAGCCGCAAGAGATTCTAGAGCACGCTTATGATAGCGATCGCCGACGATACCCTTTCCTGCTTCGAGTTTCGCGGCTGCAACTTCCTGTGGTTGTTCACGCCGAATTTTCGATATGAAAATATTCTGTATGCTTGCGCTCATGTGAATCTTGTCCTTTCAGAATTTTCGCAAGACTAGTCCGAGAGCAAAGCCATAACGGCACCAGCTGGATCTTTGATCACGCAGAAATAACTGCCGCCCATTCGTCTCGGACCATCCAGTACTTCGCCACCCATCTTTTTGCATTGCTCAGCGCTTGCGGCGACGCTTTCTACTCGCACATAGATGAGCCACTGACTGGGGATAGCAGAATTGCTTACGCGAGCATGGCACACGCCGGCAATGCTATCTTCAGTTCCCGGCAAGTTAAGATTGAAATCACTATAGGAACCCATGTCTACATCGTTGCTAGACCAGCCGACTACCGAGGTATAAAAATTACGCAAGTGCCCGGCATCAGGCACAGTAAGATCCATCCATTCGACCTTGCCAATATTGGAAGGCTTTTCCTCGACAACCGCCTCGGGCTCTACCGCTGTGTTTTCTGTTTCATCAACCATGTGTTCTTCATTCCTTTAGAGGGTAGTGTCAATTAGTCTTCTTCTATGATGTGCGTAGGTAGGCCATCGAGGCTTACTTGATTCTTCTCGCGCCAATAGTCTTCGATGCCTTCCTCGCCCTTGGAGGCGAGCCACCTGTCCATATTATCGCGCTCATCGACAAAGTCATAGAAGGGCACGCCAAATCCACAGGAGGTCTGAGCTAGATCGATCTGGAAGTCCACATACTGCCTAGCACTTTTATGGGGCTCGAAGAGCTTGGCTAACTCGTCCCACTGCTCATCCCGCGGGTGCGCGGCCACTGCCTTGCCGTATAGGCGCAGGATCTTAGGGTTACCGTCGAATGCACAGAACATCATGGTCATACGATCGTTCTGCGCTAGATGTGCGGCTGTCTCATTTCCACTTCCCGTTATATTCAGCCACGCGATACGATTCGGTCCGAGAATTCGCAAGCTATCCCAGCCCTTAGGAGAGACATTGATCGTGCCGTCATTCGCGGCAGTGCCGACGAAGAATAGTTTCTGCTGTTCTATAAAGGCAATATGTTCTGGTTTCATTTCATCAAAACGGCGAGCCATGCTGTATTTCTCCTAGTGTCGGCGCGGAGACTGTTGCCTCCTACTAAAAAGTGAGAATAGAAACGATCGAAGCCTGATCTGTCGATGACAGATCAGGCTTCGGGTGAAAGTCTTACTATTTAATAAGCGTTCAGAAATATCTTAGTCGGGAAGACTAAACACATACACTGCATTTCCCGAACGAGGATATTTGATCTCTGTAAGAATTACACCTGGCACTGCGCGCGGGCTAGTCCCGCCTAACGCTGCCGTTACCGCGATATATTGTTTGCCATCTACAGCGAAAGAAACTGGATGACCTTGAACAGAAGTTCCCAGTCTAGTTTCCCAAACGATTTCGCCGGTAGTCACATCGAAGGCCTTGAAGCGTCGGTCTAGATCGCCAACAAATACTAAGTTACCGCCAGTAGACATCGTGCCAGTGTGAAAGGAGGCGCGTTGTTCATGGCTCCACACTTCTTCCATGGTATCTACATTATAAGCGCCGATCTTTCCCAAGTTGCCATCGGTTCCAGGCATCTCGAAGAATTTTCGGCTAGCAGCGAGTCCGCCGCCACCCTGAACCAGTGCCACTTCTCGTGCCGCATTCTCCAGACAAGTCTGGCTAAGCGGGGCGATCATGGTGCCAGTAGGCGGATGGTAAGTCATCGAATGCCAGTCCTTACCGCCGGCGCTACTTGGGCAGGCAGACGTCCATTCGTTTAACTTCGCATTCTGAATGTCTTCGCGATAGGTAACCAAACCAGTTTCATCGTCTATGTCGGTGAAGGCATTTTGAAAAACAGTTTCCTTGTATGCCTGAAACTCACCTGACACTCTGTCGTTCTTCCAGAGAATGCCGTATTTACCGAGAGAGAAAACCAATTTCTCATCGCCGCGATTTACCAGAATGCGCTCGAACACTTCATCTAGGTCTAGCGCCTCAGCGGGTACATGCTGGAAGAACCAATCGAGCTCGCCTGTATCGGTGCTCACAGCAACGGTCGAGTTAGTGAACAGGCCAACATCATTGATAGTCAAATGGCGACTAACAGGCACCCAAGGCTTCTGCTGCGCAGTGCCCCAGTAAGTTAGCTTGAGATCTGGGTCGTAGCTGCCAGTAATCCATGTCTCGCCACCGGCACGAAACAAATTCGGTAGCTCGCCCCAAGTATCACCACCGGGCTCATTCGCCTTGGCGATAGTGTTGAAGCGCCATTCGAGTTCGCCCGTATTGGCATCGTGTGCGCTTATATAACAATCTTCGGGAATGTAGCGTGCGCAACCAGCGAGGCCGAGAATAACCTTGCCGTCAGCAACGATAGGTCCGCTAGAATTAGAGAAACCCTTGCTGGCATCTGCAACCTCAGTCTCCCAAACCTGCTCACCGGTGCGAGCATCGAGAGCGATCAATCTTGCATCAGTAGTAGCCTGAATGATCTTGTCGTTATAAATGGCGATGTTGCGCATGTCCTGACGATTCGCCGGGCCTGCCCAGTTCTCCCAAATAAGCTCGCCGGTAGCAGCATCCAGAGCCTGTATTACATTGCCCGGGTTAATCAGGTACATGATGCCGCCATAGACCAGCGGAGCAGGCTCTGAATCGCCTTCGTGCATATTCCAAACCCATTCCAGAGTCATGCCACCGACGTTGTCGGTGTTGATCTGGCTGAGTGGGCTGTAACTGTGGCCGTAGTAGTTGCGGCGATGCATAGGCCAGTCAGCCGGATCTGGATTCTCTAGCATGGCATCGGTAACGGGTGTGAAGTTCTCTATAGTGCCGGCTACAGTTATGCCTTGTGGAGGCTCCGGCTCAGGACGTGAGCGCCTAGCAACTACGCTCGAGATATTGTCCGCGATTTCGAAGTCTGTGCTTGCAGTAAGCGCCTCGCTAATCGCATCGACGCCGTTGGAGGAAAGAATATGCGCGACGATATTGGTGTAGTCCTCATCGCTAATTCCGTCGTTCCCACCGGGAGGCATATTCGCCTGAATGTTGTTGAGTAACAGGGCCGGAGTCTGTGTTCCCCAGCGCTGTACGAAAGAGTTTCCAGACAGTATCGGGCCTAGCGTCGTGCCTTCGAGTTCCGTGCCGTGACAGGCGGCACAATTGGCGGCGAACGCCGTTGCTCCGTCTTCTGCCTGGGAGTTAAATGTTACGGAAGCGACTGCCCCTGCAGGCGCAGATGACTGCTGCGTGCTCTCTTGCCCACAGGCAGCGAGAAGCAAAATTAGGGCGGGGACTAGAAGCGCGCGAGTAGTGTTGTTATTAATTATCTTCATACTAAACCTCGATTAATTTCTGGCAAAAATCCAACCGCGCAATTCGCCGGGAGGATTTGTTTCGCTGTGTACTTGAATGTAGAGCGCATTGTCTTTTAGGGCAGTGACCTGTTCGTCAGTGAGTTCCAGCACCGCGCTAATCTCGCCGGCGGGCATCTTCGTTATTTCTAGTTGATGTACGACAGGGCCGGGTTGTGCCGGTGGGCCATTGTGCACATGCGCCATAGTGGCCGCAGAATTCATGCCCATGAAATTGCCGCTAACCGTGAGCGTATTGCCTTCTAATGTCAGAATCACCTCTCCCTCACCGGTTATCGTAGTAACCGTCTGTGGGGTCGTAGGCATGGGTGATAATCTGGCTCTATAGGTTCCCGACTGTGCCACTGCGCTTACAGAAAAAATCAGTGCGAGTGTGCAGATGAAGGATGTAAAAAGTGTAGAAAAGGTCTTGTGGCCGAGTTTCATAGCTACCTCATTGGCGCGTTTATTCTTATAGGGTTGGTGCTAGCAATTAGATTAACTAAAAGTAGGAGGAGAAATTACCATTAACTGAGGGAAATAGGAACGCATCAGCCTGTCTATGGGGCTCAGAGAGAGGCTAGGACAGAAATAAGCAGTGTTAGAGAAGACTAGGCCAAGGCTAAGAGAAAGGCGTCTTTATGTATAACAGTTCGAAATGTCAGGCTCGGCATATCTAACACGAAGGCAGGACTAGATTTATACACATCCCGCTTTTATTACCAGCAAACGACCTAGTTTCTTCCCAATGCAGCCAGCACAAGTCTAGCCATCTCTATATGGCCCTCGGCTGTTGGGTGAAAACGAATCCCAGTGCTCGCAGCAGCGGCGCCGTTGATCCAGCGTTCACCTAGAGAGCAGGGGCCATGACCCGCTGCAAGAACATAGGAATCAGCGATAAGGCTTTGGGTGCTTGATGCGGCGCTCACAAAGGCTTCCTCGAGTCTTTGGCCTAGCGCAGCCAGATAGGCAGTGTCATTGCTACTCAACGCCAGCTCGCGGCAGTTGATTGCATCAGTGGGGAATACGCGAGGATAAGTCACAAGTACAACTTTGGCCTGCGGAGCCTTCGCTTTGATGGCATCGAGCATCGCGCCAAGCTCAGCGGGAAGTTTGTCTACAGCCTCGCCAATCGCGGCTTGGTCGCGATTGGCAGTGCAGTGTTCAGCAGCGGTTTTACCGGCGCAGGCAAAAGTCGATGAGGTGTACTGAATGTCATTGCCGCCAATCGTGACAGTTACCAGCATAGTGTCGCTGCCGACAGCATCAATCTGAGGGGCAGCACCGTTCTGGGGAGTGTCGAGAATATTGGCAGTGGTCGCGCCATTGCAGCTCACATCGGTGAGTGTAAGGCCCAAAGCGTCAGCAACAAGGTGAGGGTAGTTGTTATCCGAGCGCCCACAAGTTCCCAATTGGGTAGCAATACCTGGACCTGCGGCGAATGAGCTGCCAAGTGAGACATATTTGGCTCCCTGCGCTAGTGCTGCACTGGACACACCTTGAGAGAGGGAAACGGTAGTAGTAAAGAGTGAGCTGCACAGGGCAACGAAGGTGATTATCTTTCTCATTGAATTCTCCTAAATTTGCAAAGGCGCTCTACTGCGTCCGATTGTAGGCTTTGTTATTCGCTTGACCTATTTTGAATCTGTCGTCTAATCTTAGCCTTGGTCTACTCTGTTCGGATCAGGCCTGTTCCATTGCTATTGTGTAGTCGTACCAATCGACGATCTTCCCATCCCTGATAAAAAATACCCCGACGCCGTGCCACGTCTTGATCGCATAGCCCGAAAAATAGTCAATTCGTTCATTGATCACCATCGGTCCTCTCGCAAAGGTGTCTAGCACCTCGAATCGGTCGACGTAGTTAATTATCGTTTGAATGCGAGCTGATACTGCATCACGACCATCTGCGAGTTCCGTCGTCTCTGTCATTCGATACGCGCCGTCGTCAGCAAAATACGCCATAATGTTGTTCAAATTCTGATCGGGCCACGCTGCACAGAATTCATTCACGAGTTGAATGTTAGCTTGCTCATCGCTAGTTGGCTGCGCTGCGCTAGCTGAACTGGCAATACCAGCGAGAGCAATTGCGCCAGCTCCCGCTGCCAAAAAACCTCGGCGGTTAATTTCTAGATCTTGTGTTGCCATGGTTAATTCCTCTTCTGTTCTACTTTTTTCACGCATACCGATTCTTAGTCTTCGGCTAAGGCTTCGAACTCGATTCGATTGAATCGCAGCATTCCATGCATACTAACTCTACCTAGTTACTACATGCCAGATTACGTAGAACCAAGATAACAAGCCATGAAGAATTGCCCACAGCACAGACTTATTGACGCTCCAAGAGATAGCGATAGCTAAGGCGGTTCCGAAAGTTATGCCATACCTTGCTGCTTCATTATGTGATCTAGCCATAATTAACCCTCCAATGTTTATCTCGGTAAGTCAGTACAAGCAATGCAGTGAGAGGTGTTGTTTAACTTGTGCCGGCGATCTCAAAGAACTCCGTGTTGCTAATTTTTAATTCTCTTCAATCCTATTTTTCCCATCGCCACATAGATGAATATGAAAACTCCGGGTTTTGATTACTCTCAATACTAAATTTCTACCGTTTGAGGTCGTAAGAATTTCGCAGCACAGAACATACCCACAGCTATGACCATTTCAACTAACATTGGAACGAGGGTTCTCTCATCGAAACCATCAACGCCTAAACTGACGAGTCGGCCAACAACAATCATGAACTCGCTCAGCGCGGGGACATACAGTAATTTATATTCTTTCTTGGTTAATGCGTAAGCTGAAACCAGGCCTAAGGCAAGGTATTGTCCGCCAAGAATTCCACGACCGGCACTCAACCCTGCTATTCCATCGGGTAACCAGGCAAAAGCTGGTCCCACCAATGCAGTTGCAGGATCAATAAAGGCGGATAGCCCAAGTGCGAAGAAAATAAGGGCCAACAGAAGTGCGAAAATTTTGAGAGCAAGCTGCACAATATTTCTCCTCGTCTATAGTCTAGGCGCGCTAAGCGCGCTTTCTTTTTGATTGGTTTGCTTCGTGCCGTAACCACGGAAGCATTCGGTTTATCTTTAAATCGAAACTGTTGTAAAAGCCAATATAAATATGAATAGGCCCATAGAGCCCGGAACAGCATGTGCAAGCAATGCTGGGCACCTAAGAATATCTTTTGCTGGAGATATAAAGAAATACGGATCAAGCTCTTCTAGCTTTGATTTCAAAAAACCCCAATAGACCCAGAAATAGGCCGAAAGAGAAAACAAGAGTAGTTCAATGCCAAATACATCTATCAGAATAATCAGTTCCAGTCCTATACCAAACTCTGGCCCGGCTAATACTAGGCAAAGAAAGACAATGACGATCTTGTGGAGATTTGTTACTCGCATCTAGTTTTATCTAGCCCACTGATGTACAAAACGTGCCCAAAAACGGCAGCAGCATTAGATGTTACTCTTTTGACTTGTTTGCTATGTGTCGGCAAGGCGATTTCCGGCGCAAAGCTACCACCATTGCTGACTATTGCTTCGACGACACCAAATGATCAGCCGATTCAAGCAGTATGTGGCCAAACTTGAAGTCAGGAATTGCGCCATTGAGGGCTTCGCTCTCTGCCGCAGGGGAGATTACGAAAAGTAAAAGAGACAGGAAGGATATGGCGTAGAACACGAATACTCTAGTTTTCATCAATGTTGCTCCCTTTTTATTGTAGTTTTAGGGTAGATCAATCATTTCACTACCTTGATAGTGATACTAGCGAGTCTAAATGTCACGTAATATGAGTCACCGAATTCATGTTTTTATATACAGTCTTGTTGACTAGAAGGCAGATAACGCTGTGGTAAGAGGCATTTCTTTGTCTTTTGCCCATAAAAAAGGCCCCGATAAAGTTCATTATCGGGGCCTTTAAAAGCAAGAATTTTAACTTACTTCTTGGCTTTCGCTTCCTGTCTTGCTTTCTCATCTTCAACAACGGCTTCAGAAACTGATCTTGGGCATTGCATGTAATGAGAGAACTCCATAGAGAACTGACCGCGACCTGAGGTCATTGTTCGCAGGCTGCCAATGTAGCCAAACATCTCGGAAAGAGGCACATCGGCTTTAATACGAATGCCTGTGGCGCCAGTATCCTGATCTTTGATCATGCCGCGACGACGATTCAAATCGCCAATTACGTCACCCATGTGATCTTCCGGCGTAAATACATCTACTTTCATGATCGGCTCGATTAGTTCGGGTCCGGCTTTAGGCATTGACTGACGATAAGCGCCTCTTGCAGCAAGTTCGAAAGCTACAGCCGATGAATCCACTGCGTGGAAGCCACCGTCATAGAGTTCGATTTCAATGTCCAATACTGGAAAGCCTGCTATTGGGCCGCTCTCCATCATGCCTTTGAAACCTTTCTCAATAGCAGGGAAAAATTCCTTCGGTACGTTACCGCCCACAACACTGGAGCTAAATACATAGCCAGTGCCTGGCTCACCGGGCTTAATGCGGTAATCGATCTTACCGAATTGACCGGAACCACCTGACTGCTTCTTGTGTGTGTAGCTGTCTTCAATTTCTTGGGTAATTGTTTCGCGGTAGGCTACCTGAGGTGCGCCAACTTCCAACTCAACACCGTAAGTACGATTTAAAATATCGACTTTAATATCAAGGTGTAGCTCGCCCATTCCCTTGAGGATGGTTTCGCCGGAATCTTCGTCTGTCTCAACTCTGAAAGAAGGGTCTTCCGCGATCATTTTGCCAATCGCAACGCCCAATTTGTCAACACTGCTCTTGTCTTTTGGTGATACCGCAATTGATATTACCGGGTCTGGGAAAATCATCGGTTCCAGCGTGCAGGGGTTATTAGTGCTACACAGGGTGTGGCCTGTTTGCACATTCTTCATGCCAACGATGGCAAAAATGTCACCGGCTTGCGCCCTATCTATTTCAGCACGGTCATCGGCATGCATTTCTACCATACGGCCAATGCGCTCGGTTTTACCTGTAAATGAATTTAAAATGGTATCGCCTTTGTTTAGCACGCCGGAATACACCCGAACAAAGGTTAGGGCGCCAAAGCGGTCTTCCATGATTTTGAAGGCCAATGCGCGAAAGGGCTCAGACTCATCAACCAAGGCGAATTCACCGTTGGGTTCGCCTTCCTCGTCAGTTAGAGGCTGAGCTGGAACTTCAGTTGGGCTGGGCAGGTAATCAACAACCGCATCCAATACCAATTGAATACCTTTGTCTTTAAATGCAGAACCACAGTAAGTAGGGAAGAAGTCCAGGGCGATCGTGCCCTTGCGGATGCAGCGCTTAATGTCATCTATCGAGGGCTCTACGCCGTCCAGATAGGACTCCATCACGTCATCATCTTGCTCAACAGCCATTTCAATTAGTTTTTCGCGGTATTCTTCTACCTGATCAACCATGTCTTCCGGCACATCGCCAATTTCGAATTTTTCAGGGTTGCCCGGATCAGGCCAGATATGTGATTTGCGTGTGAGAAGGTCAACTATACCTATGAAATCGTCTTCAGTGCCGATGGGTAAAACCATGACCAGAGGGTTTGCGCCGAGAATGTTCTCTACCTGATCAACAACTTTGAGGAAGTCTGCGCCTACGCGGTCAAGTTTGTTAACGAAGATAACGCGCGATACTTCAGAGTCATTGGCATAGCGCCAGTTAGTCTCTGACTGGGGCTCAACACCGCCCGAACCACAAAAAACACCAACGCCGCCATCCAACACTTTAAGTGAACGATACACTTCAACAGTGAAATCAACGTGGCCTGGTGTATCAATAATATTAAGGCGGTGATCTTTCCAGAAACAGGTAGTCGCCGCAGACTGAATAGTGATTCCGCGCTCTTTCTCCTGATCCATGAAATCTGTTGTTGCTGCACCATCATGCACTTCGCCGGTTTTATGGATTTTACCGGTAAGCTTAAGAATACGCTCTGTGGTGGTGGTTTTACCGGCATCAACGTGGGCGAAAATACCTATGTTTCTATAAAGTGATAAATCAGTCATTGTGCTGCCCAAAGGTTAGCTATTAAATTAGGTGAAAAACGGTGCGGCATGATACTAGAGTTTCAGGGTGAAACGCGAGGGGAAAATACAGGAAAGAGCAGGGTAATATTCTGAAATGGCCTAGAATACTGCTCCTGCAGCGAGGAATTAGTGGGGACACCACCAAAAACAGTAAAAAATGATCTTCAGTGAAAGAAGGAGAGGATAAATACCTTACTGTATCTATTTACCGAATCCATTCTCTGATGTGTCCTAGCCAAGCTTCTAGGGGCCTATAGAACGCCCCATGCTTGAGCCCAGTTGTAATGTAATGCTCATCGAATGTCTCTAAAGAGCTTCTCGAGGCCAATTTTTGGCAGGAGCCGGGAGCATCGGTTGTTTCATATATTGAGAGTAGCCTTCCACCTAGCGTTACTGGGGGCTCAAAAATCATGTCTCCATTGAAGCAGCCGGCCATCAGGACAGTGTTGATAGCATGCTCATTGAAGCGCCCTGCTGTTAGGGCGGTAAGCTGACTCCCTCTGGAAAAACCAATTAGCGTGATATTGGATGCGGGAACGCCTGAATCCAATAGCGAGCTCACCCAGGATGAGAACAGTTCTACGTACTCATTAATATCAGTGTTCTTAGCCCTATGATGGGCTATTAAATTGAAGCCGCCTATTTCGAATATCTTTTCCTTAATGGCAGGGAAGTCATAAATTCCATATTCCGGGTGTTCAGGGGTTTGCTTATCTCCCTCGACTATAAGGCCGTGTACATAGAACACGTACTTCTCAGAAGCGTTTATCTGTGATGGAAATTGCGTATATACCTCTTGCCCAAAGAGATGGATGGGAAAGATGAGTAATATCATGAATGTTAGCCTTAGTAGTCTATTCATTACTTTCCAGTGCAGCTAAGGTCTAAGTCATGGGAGCGGCTATGTAGCGCTGCCTCCTCATTGATTGATCTGTTATGTATTCTCACGCAATCCTTGGGTCAGCGGAATGGGAATGCAGTGTTGGCCCAGGGGTTACGTAGTACTGCTTTACTCTCTCCAAAATTTTTTGACGGTGCCAGCAGCCTCTCGGCACTACAATAAATGAGCCTGCTGTGAGGATAAAGGTCTCATTCCCTTCAGGCTCATTAGGAAGAATTTCAATCTCAATTCTACCTTCGATAATGTGTAAAAGTTCGTCGCATTCTGGGTGCATTTCCCAAGGGGATTGACCGCCGGCTTCGGACCAAAATGCGCCTGTACCGCCAGAGTCGAATTTCTGCAATTCTAGAAATTCCATCTCTTTAGCTGTATCTAATTGTAGTGATGGATTAACAATTTCAACTTTCATCTATTAACTCCTAGGCGACAGCCCGGCATCCTTCTTGATCAGTTAGTAATGTGTTCCGAACACAAATGGGCAGCACTGCGCACTGACGTGTTCGATTGAAAAAGCTGGTGATACCAACTTTTAAGAATTTGGGGCGGCTTCAATGAGCTCCTCGAATCCTATTTTTTATTGTTGAATAGCAATATAAGTACCAAGGATGATCACTAAGATCAAAATCTTGATGAGTTGCTTCTCGCGTTTGGGTTGCTCTGTTCGATTCACCATGGACATAAGCCTAACGAAGGCATATGAGCATTTATATGGGTTGAGTAAACCATATGTATTAATTGGCGTGTAAGAGGCTCGTTGCTTTCGGAGGCTACTCCGAGTCTGTGCTCTCGGGCTTGCTATCTTTGGGCCTAGATGTGATGCCCACAACCAAAAAGACAATGCCTATTGGAACAAGCTCAGTCCTGCCGTTGCCAAGAATACTAGGGAGCATAAATAAGAATCCCGCGAGCACCCAAAGATGTGCAGTGTATTTTTTCATAGTAGGCTTAGCTCCAAAATCGATCGCAAACGCGCTCAAGTTAAAATCATAAAACAATGAGAAAAGAATTCCGGACGCACCTAGGCCATTTGAAATGGAATATGGCAAGGAGCGAGAATCGAGGCGACCTATTTGTAGCAGGAAATACGTGCCGACAATTAGTGCAGCTCCGATTATTCCAATTCCGTCAGCAAAAGTTATTTGAGCCATTAATTCTCCGCCAGCACTGCTCATACTTTGCGCCTTCTCGTCCATGCCTGATTCACCAATTCACAAGATCGATCCAATACTGATGGTATGGCTTTCCCTGAATTATCGAATCTACCTCGATTGCAAATTCTGCTTCGAACCCATTCTTCCCAATAGTATTCCACCAACTTCTAGTTCTCTCGGTTCCCAATAGGAGCGCAATAACGTCAGCCTCTTGGTTCCATACCTCTTCATTAAGAACGCCTGCTTGATATTGCCGAAAAGCAAACTCACGCCGACTAAACGACAGCAGCATAAGACTATCCAATTGGACTTTCTGTTCGAAGTTCATTTCAATTGAATTATCAACAATAAATGAGGACAACTCAGGGTTCTCTATCCATATGGTCTGTTCAAATACTGCGCTTTCAGCGAGGCTTTGCCTCGACTGACTGTTTATGGCGTCAGTGGTTTGTTGGGTTTGGATTGCCAAGTAGAGGAGAGTTACCAAAATTGCAATTGAGCTAATTATCTCAGCTATAGATGCCCATTTTGTCCAGTTCATGTCTTTCATATAGTGATCGATTATCTCGGTTTACAGTGCTATCGGTATTGTTATGTTTTTGGCCAACTAGAATATATGTGCTTATCTACTATTCTTCTTTCTCCGTTTGTACAAGAAAGTAAACCGCAGCAAAACTGCCTAGTAGAAATACCGGATATCTCATCATGCCAAGTAAGTTCATGTAGTCAGGTGGTGCAAGTGCGTTTATTGCATCTGTATACCTTGATGCCATTAAGCCTGAAAAAACAATTCGACCAGCATAGACTATACAGAAGCCGGCATATAACACAGCCAACGTATAGGTTTCCCGTGGCTTTAGATTCCGGCCAACAAAATGGGCGGCAATTATTAGAGCAAATGTAACGGAAACCCAATAATTGAAAGCTGTATCAATGTGTTCAATTGAGATAAATAGAAGCTCATGGAGTCCTTGCTGATCAATTTCCTGTCCGTCCATTTTCCTACTTCCTATATCGAATGTTATTAATGTAGCTCTAACCTAATTGTTATATGCCGGTTTCTATCTCAACGAATTATCGATTTACTCTGTGGCAGTTAACACAACCGCCAGCAATTCGACCCGCAAAATAGTAGCTAGGCGGGTCTAGGGCTGCAGTATTGCGAGCCTGTTCGACGTCGGCTACAAAGTCTTGCATAAAGTCTTGGAGAAATGGGTGACTCGAGCCTGCTTCGCCTGCTTGTAGATTGGACGCGATCCGTTCAATGTTGCGTAAAGACCCCAACACTTGTTGCTGCGCCGCCCCCCCAATATTATTTTCCATCAACGCCTGATCTAACAGCTGAAGCTGGAATGCCATTTGATCCATGCTTGAGTGGAGTTCCTGACCGGTGACGTACTTGAAATCTGGCGGATAAGTGACCTTACGGACAATGCCCGCAAAATCGGCGCATCCACTAATAGTTAAAATGGTTGAGAACAATAGAACCATGCGTAGAGCGGTTTGAGTTCGTTGTATATTCATAGAGGTATATTTCTCAAAAAATGTTGAAAACTTATGGCTGCCAGATGGTCGGTTTCTAATTACATAGCGTCGTGAATAACAGAGTTGGTGAGGCTGATTTCTTTAATGATTTGTTTGTCATGTTTCGAATTCACCGGATCTAGTTTTGCTTAGGATGGCTAAAAGGAGTGGCTTGAATCCCGCTTGAATAATTTTAGGAGGAAATCGATGGCGCTTGTAGATTGGTTTTGCTGGTTCCATGGCGCAATTCTTGCCTGGGCCGCAGTAAGAACAATACCGAACAGGGCGCCGCGCTGGTCTTGCGGTGCCCTGTCATTCGCTTAGAATTTTTCGATCAGATCCTCCCTGAACGTAACTCCGAGGCCTGGGCCCTGAGGCACTTTAATTTGTCCGTCCGCTTCTAGAACGGGCGGGTTCTCGAAGACCTGCCAGCCCTCGAAGATATCCGCGTGCGGCGGTTCGTGAATGAACTCAGTTATCGGTGCGTTTGGCATGGATGCGATAAGGTGGATTCCGCAGATATTGACTAAGCGCCGTTCAAATGGCGCCGAGTGCGGCGAGACTTGTCTGTTGTATGCTGCTGCGAGGGTCCCGACAGTGCGGGACATTAGAGGTCCTATATCGCCTATCTCCGGCATGAGGACGTCGAAACATCCTTGCTCAAGAAGCCATCTGAACTCATGGATACCCCAATTTGCCTCGGCGCCGGCCATAGGCATAGCAAGGAGTTTGTTCAGCTCCGCCAATTGCTCGTAGTTGTAGCGGGGCAGTGGCTCCTCGAGCCAATATACGTTGAGCCGCTGGTACTCCATCGCCGTGTCGTAGGCACGCTTAAAGTTCCAGAGCGTAGGGTCTTCACCATTGGCGTCTGCGTCGCCGGGTGCCTTGTTGCCATCGCAAAGGATGTGAAAGTCATCGCCCACTGCGTCTCGAACCAACTCCACGACGCGGATATCCTCTTCCATCGTCCTGAACCCGGAACGTATTTTCATGGCGCGCCAGCCGGCCTCTTTGAGTCCTATGGCGATTTCGACCCTGTCTTCTACAGTGCCGATGCCCCACATAGCCGCGTAGGGCAGGACTCGGTCGCGCCCACCGCCCCAGAGTTTGTAGAGCGGTAAATCTGTTGCTTTGCCCAGCAGATCCCAAAGCGCGATCTCTACCGCGGCGCCCCATCTGCGCTGCGGACGATATAGCGCCTTGGCATGCTGATTGATATCAAAAGGGTCTGTACCAACGAGTAGCTGTTTCACGTACTCGATGTTCTCTGGAGGGATCCCGGGGCCGATGCCCACTAGGCCTTGATCCGTGTGCACTTCAGTCACGGTGAAATTGCCAATTTGAACGTGTAGCCCACCACGGGGAGTATCGACGCGTCGGGCAAGGATGCCCTTGTCTTCGATTAGCTTGATCCTGATCAATCGGATATCAGTGATCTTTAGGCGTGCCGACTGTGCCGCCAGCGCAGCCTGTGGCAGCATCAATGGCATTGTTGCAAGGCCGGGCAACTTGGTTAAGAAATCTCGTCTACGCATCGCGGCTTCCTGTCTGTAGTCAAATTAGTAGAATTACCATATGATTTTTATTGTTTCTTTTCAACTACAACCGAGATCGGCCCATTATTAACTGACTGATCTTCTGTCACTTTCATGGACACTTTATGCGCGCGGCTTTCTATAGCTTTCGGGTTATTGATAACCCAAAGAGAACCGGCGGGTCGATGAACGGCGCTAAAGAGATTGTGGTTGAACGTGTGTTTTTACTAATGTTCTTTTCGGAACATAACGCCATTGATAATAGGGGCAGTCGCAAAGCACTGCTTCATTCTTGATCTGTTTGCTATGTGCTTTTGTATAACTTTTAACGTCTTTTACTGCTCGAAGTCTAAGCCAAGTGAAGCTACTAGCTCGTAATAACCAATAAATATCATTAGAAAAAATACTACTATTACAATTTCATGTATATAACTCTTACTGTGAAAATAGTCTCTGTCTCGATGGTGAACAACATCCATAAGTTCATCGGCAAATCGAATAGATAGGAACGTGCCAACAGCGGAGAGGAAAACAACGGCCCAGTATGGATATGGCGTGATAAGAATGAGATGTAAAAGCGTTGTTAATTTCGTTGCTTCATAGTACTCAACGAAATAGAGCGACGAAACGACATTAATCAGTATCGCCAAAACCCAAACGGCAATCTCTGAAACGAACATGCGAACGCCAAATATCATTCGAAGTGGAAAATCCAGTAGGAACCCGGCGTCAGCGATTGGAGTACATAGAACAAAGAAAGACCATGTCAGTACAGACGCAAAACCCCCTGTCACTAAATCATATTTAATGCTGAGGTAGACAAAGTAACTTAACAGAAGGAGGCAGAGGAGAAAAAATTTGTAGAAGAGCTGTTTCTTAGGGTGTGATGCTTTTTCTTCGATAGAGGCCGTCATCTAATCGCTCTTAGCTTAAGTCGCTTCAATTAAGATTGTTGATTTGATTGTTATGTGTCGCTGCCGTCATCTCTATGCTGAAATTTAGGGTCTTTTCCATACAAAACGGCGATTCTCACCATTAAGTAAAGTAAGTTGTGATCCGCTAAATGAGTATGTTCGGACAGTTGATGTGCCCGCAGCGGTTAGAAACGAACTTCCGATTATATTATGTGTAACTGTTTTGTTTTCTTCGTCAATTTCGTAGGTTCCGTAGTATGCGGAATAACTAGACAAAAGTGCTCTAAGACCTTCGATTGGCATATCGTCAATTCTTCTATCTAGAATTTCCGAGCGGCCAAGTCTTTCAGATTGAAAGGACATATAACCATTGGCACTGTAGCTGATGGATCCAATCATTCCGACCGAGTTCTCTGGAACTTTCCAATTTCCTGACTCGTCAAGAACTTGTGAATGGACGAGTAGCCAGGTACCAATAAATTCATCTTTATCACTGGCGTTACTCGTTTGTGTGAATAGTAGAGCAGAAAGCAAAAATATGAATGTGTTTCTAACAGCCATTCTCAACCTCTCTTTGAGTTTTTCTGAGCTATGAAATACCACAAAAATGGTAACGTAAACAATAACCCATTTAGTATAAGAGCTATAACTATGGCAGCAGGGCCGACGCTAAGCCCTAAAAGAAGCTGAGTTAGTAATAAGCCAGGCACGAGAACTGGTTTCAAAACCTCAATGATGTAAATGCCCAACCCAAGTGGGGCTATTACAAACAATACTGAACCGAGTACAAACCCATAGATAGTCGACTTGATATATAGTCTGATCATTACTAAGCCATCCTACTTAATAGCCTATCCTACTAGCACCAATATCTTTGAATTCATGACTACTAAGACAGATTCAGACACATAACGCTCTTAATAATGCGGGCAGTCGCGAAACACTGCTTCCTTGTTGATTTGTTTGTTATGTTCTTAGTCGGTGATTTTTGGTCTCTTGATAGAGAAATAAAGCATTATGAGCATGATCATCGTAAATGGAAGATTAATCACAACTCCAGGGATCAATGGTGTGGCGCTTAAGGCCTTGAAAAATCCCATTTGATAGAAACGGGTAAAGTACTCAAGTGAGGCTAGAAGATAGAATATAGGAATCATTGACTTGTACCTAATACAGGCCAGTAAATATAGAAACCCGATGATTATTTGAGACAAGCCCCATAAGGCAAAAATAGAAACTATTGTGTTGCTAGCACCTTGGGAATACGTATCAAGAGGAATTTGCGCTATAGATTGCGCTCCGCCATCAGATGCAAACATGTGATGCTGGCTTCGCCATAATGTTATAGCGGTGAAAAGATAGAAGAACCAAAGGGTAAATCTGTGGCCTCTAAATTCATTATCTATCTTTTCAGGAAAGAGGTTTTTTAACACACTCGACTCCCATCTCGTATGAACATTGCGCTGCGAATAATAGAGTCAGCGTTAGCTGCCTCCTTTTTGATTTATTTGTTGTTGGCTACTTAACTCTACTATACCTTTTTCCACTGCACGGCAAAATTCTGGAACAAGTTTGTAAAGCATGTCGCTCTGTTCATTCCAATGTGGAATTCCACTCGGATTGTCTTTCAAGAAATTGACTAGATATTCAGTCTCTATTCTAGGGGATTTAATATTGGCTTGGGTAGCGACTCCGGCAACGCCAGCAAGAAAAAGCTCTAGAAATAGCATTTTTATCCGTTGTGCTTCTCCCTCTGTAAGGTCAGTGCCTGAATTTGCTTTAGCCAAAAGGTCAGCCAAATCAGGATCTGTCATTAATGCTTGTCGAAAACGGGAATGTCCTTCAATTGTTCCCAAAGTAGAAGCGGTCTCAACGGCAACTCGTGCATGTCTCGTCTGCACTGCCAAATACAATAACGTAGCGATTACAGCTATTGCTCCTAAAACTTCACCTAAGGCTCCAATCGCATCCCAATTCATTTTTATTCCCCAATTCTCATGGTTCTTATTGTCCGTCTTCGGTTAGCAGTCAACGCTTTGAAACACATAACGCCCTTAATAATATGATGGTGCGAAGCATCATTCCTTTTTGATTTGTTTGTTATGTGTCGATCGCCCAGATAATAACGTCTGGTTTCGTCTGATAAATCACACCAACACTAATTGTTAATGCCTAGAACGCCGTTCTCCATTGTTCTGTGTCGATGAACCACCGTTCTTCAATAATCTTTTCGCCATTAAATTTGAACAGTACAGATAACTGGGAAGCAGATATTTTCTCAGATTTCCATTCAAGAATTGACACAACCTCATTCCCTTGTTCGATCAGCCGTAGATTAGTAATTTCGAATCCAGGCGGGAGAATATCGCCAAGACCATCCAGTGCGGAGCGAAATGCGTCTCTGCCTTCAAGGATGTCCGATTGCCCTGGCATGACGAATATCATGTCATCCACGTAGTCGGCGACAAGTTTATCAAAATCACCAGTACCAACCGCGTCCCAACCCCGTTGTACTATTTCAGCTAGACTCATGTTCGTGTACTCCTTCCACCATTTTATTGTTATTGATTCGCGCACGATTTCTAACTAGAAACATAACGCCCTGAATAATAGGCGCGTAACGCGCGCGTCCTTTTTGATTTGATTGTTATGTGTTGCGCATATCTCAACATTTGGCTTCAGTCAGAATCGGTAATAGATGATTTCTTTCTTATATCAAACATAAATCGGAACGCAGCAATTATCCCTGCAAATTCTGCGATGCCAATCACAGAAGGAAGCCAGTATTCGATAGATGAGCTTGCTCTATTCCCAACGTTGCTGGCCTCAGCAAAAAAGCTATAAGAGGCATACGCTAAGATAAGAGCGAACACCCCAAATAGAGAGCTTACGATAAACATTTGGGATTTTGAAAGTTCTTCGCCAACCATATATGCAATGATTAAATACCCACTCACAACCGTAAAGTACAGGGCCATAGCAGTCATAGCATAACCTAGAAGGCTGAACGTCAATTCTGCGGTTTCAAATTCTGTCATGGAACTCCTTTGCTAAATTGGTCAAACTGTCATCGTTTTGGCCATTGAATCAGTACCTGAAATATTAATGGATTCAGGAACACTGCTTAACTTTACGAAACACATAACGCCCTTAATAATAGAAGCAGTCGCAAAGCACTGTTTCCTTTTTGATTTGATTGTTATGTGTCACTTGCACGGGTACTTGCCGATAACATTTCTTGTTCGATATATTTTTCGAATTCCCCTGTGAAACTCTCTTCCCCGCCTTTTTCCCACCATTGTCTAAATCCCATGCTACTCGTCCAATATTTAGCAACAAAGCGGAATTCGTGAAAGTCCTCATCAGAAATCGCATCATTCCTATGCATAAAGTATGCGGTGGATAGGTGCCAGCATGCTTTCTGGCAAAGGTTCGAAAACTGTACATAATCTTCTTTTGAGAGCTCTTCCAGTCCTTGGCGACCCCTTATCATTATGTCATTGAGATTCGGGTTTTCTATTAATAAGTCGCCAAAATTTATTAACTTTTCAGTAAGTCTTAGTTTTGAATCTATCCGAGAAGCCTTGGTGCTTGCTCTAACTTGAGACCCAACGTAAACCAATGAAGCGATAACGCCTATCGCGCCAAGCATTTCAGATATTGCACCTATTGCATCCCAATTCATCTTTCATCTTCCGCGATGTTTAACTGCACACATAACACCATGCTAAGGGGCAGCCGAAACGCAGTGTAGGCTGTCCCGCGGAGGCCCGAAAGCCCGAAGCGAACTTGAGCAACTTGCTATGTGCTTTGCTTTCAATCATGAGTTTTTCTAAAACAATTTCCTTAGCTTTTCGATTATAAAGATAAATAGCAATAGAGAACCAATAATTAGGGAGAGCGCACCCAGAGGAAGAAAAAAGCTTTCATGAAGAAAACCATCTTCATCTACATATTGGTAAAACGTATTTTCTAAAAACAAAAAGGAAACTCCAGCCAATAGAAAAAATAGCCCTGAAAATAAAATTTTATGTTCCATTCGTTTCTTGGACATAACGCTATGAATAATGGGGACGCGTGGCGCCTCCCTTTTGATTTGATTGTTATGTGTTGGCCAAACTATATGGATGCCTCTGCTTTCATTTACTACAGCAAGCTATCCAGTTCAGCCTTTTGTTTCTTAGTGAGCTTCGAGCATACTTGTTCATACGAGTGTCGCACAAGACTATCAACCTCATCAGCAGGTACGTCGGAATCTAGTTTTACACTAATCCAGTACCGCGAATCTAAGTGGGAGCGATGACTAACGCCCTCATAGTGCTCACGTAAAAATAGTACTCGATCTGGAACACACTTCAGGATTACGCCCTCGGTTCCTCGAATTGACATGATTGCGAACAATTTGTTCATGACTTTGTAGATCAAAACATTAGGTATGGAGGCTCGCGGAGGAGCCATCGGCTTAGGTATAGCCCCTGGCTGAGCTTCAATGGATGCAAGCAAAGCGATCGAGCTATTGCTAAGTACTATTCCATGGCGATCGGCGATTTCCCTACCTGTTTCATGCGTGCTTTCATTCATTTGATCTTATTTGATCCTTAAAGTAATTAGCCTCGATGTTGATACTTCGAAACACATAACGCCCTGTAGTAATACGAGCAGCCGCGTAGCGCGTCCTTTTTGATTTAATTGTTATGCGTTTTATGCAGCAGACATGCATTTCATTTCACGTTTGACGATGGAACGAACGGCTGGAAACCACCGTACGTCATCCGTTGAGCATCAAATCCTGTATTGGACACAGCCATCAATTCTTCCATTCGTGGGTCGGCTGCTACCTTCTGGTTGACTAGATCACGCGCCTCACGAGAATCAAAAACCACCCATCCGAACAAGATGGCTTCATCTTTCGTGGCGGCAACGAACTCAATGAACGAGCGAGTTCCCTCCAAAGCTAAATCGTCCCCAACACATTCCCAATAGTCGAGTGCGCCATGTTCCTTCCAAATCTCTGCGACCGTTGCAACTAAACTCTTGTACTCGTCAAGTCGATCGCGGGGAATGGGATGGACAAACCCGTCTATGTACTGAGGCATATCAGTTCCTTTATCAGTCGACGCAGAATTTAGACTGCACACATAACGCCCTTAAAAACAGGCGCGGAACGCGCGTCCTTTTTGATTTGATTGTTATGTGTTGGCTGAAGCCCATTTCTCTTCTAGTTTGCCGCATAAATAAAGAATCCGCCGATGATTCCGTAGAATAACCCAAGAATGCGACCATATGGCGAGAATGTTTTCAGCTCCCAGGATACTATTTCTTTGAAATCTGAAGGTGGCAACAATAGACAGATAATTCCACCTGCTAGGACAAATAGTGAGAATATTTCAAAGAAGGCGGGGAACTTCGACGTAGATGACGAATAATAAAGAGCCACTGCTAAGAAAAGGCTAAGGACTACGGAGCCATACTGAAATGCGGAAGTTAAGAAGTACTTGCGGCCAAAATCGAAACCAATCTTCGGTTTGATCAGAAGCACAATCGCGGCCATAACTGTGGCGATGCCAAGTAGGATGAAAGTATACATCGTAAGTTTTACTCCATAGTATTTACGGGTCTTTCAATACATTCCTGCTATTCGGTACTTCTAAACACATAACGCCCTTAACAATAGGGGCGCGTAGCGCCTCCTTTTTGATTTGATTGTTATGTGTCTTGTGCACAGTTCATAATGCCCTATATTGGCGAAATTGCTCAATTGATGTCATTTTTTACTAACTCGCCAGTGTGGAAAAGATATAACACATTGAAAATAAAGTAAAAAATCTCGGTGGTTCGTTTCTTGCACTATCCTTAGATTCATGCCCACATTACTCGAGGACTCAGTTTTGGAAATAGATCAAATTATTATTGTAGCGCTAATAGTTTCTCCCTGGCTGGTTGGTGGTTATTTCGACTACCGAACTAAGATTAAAACCCTAGAGGCCAAGTTTGACGCCTCAGAACGATCAAATTTGCTCGAAGAAAATAAAAGTATCAAGCACCGACTTGAAGTTTTAGAAGCAATCGTTACAGATAAGGGTTACGAGATTAGCGATAAGATTTCGAAGATTAAGTAAGCATATGATTTAGCCTATTCCCCCCTATCAGTATGCACATACGTTAGGCGTACACATAACGCCCTTAATAATAGGTGCGCAACGCGCGACCTTTTTTATTTGTTTGTTATGCAGCAGATTCCTGCTGGATGTTCCAACCGGGGAATACTAGTACTGCAGGATGGCAATGTAGTGCCCGGGCCAAAACTTTAGCTCTTTCGACGCCAAGCTGAACTCTACCATTCTCTATAGCGGAGATAGTTGATTGTGGGATTCCACTAACGTCAGCTAAGTCATTTTGACTTAGTTCTTGAAGCTCCCTAAGAATCTTGACAGATTCACCGACGGAGACTTCGATGGAGCGCTTGGCTATACGATAATCATTCATGTTACTTCCTCCGATAGTCATGGGGTGTAACGTTCTCTACTTGAACTAAAACTCTATCTTTTTCGACTTTGTAGATGACCCGGTATTGAAGGTTCAATCTAGAGGATCGAAAGCCTTTCCATTCACCGGATAACGATTCGTCTCTAAACCCCTTGATACTTCTTAAGCCAGAAGGCCCAGAAATGGAAACAATATCTTTCCATTTTTCATATCGCTTTAATACTTCTGCAGGAGCCCCGGAAAGACTTTTTGAAACGCGTTTATGTTCGTAGATTGCCCACATACCATAAAGAGTATATATACTAATTATGGTATGTCAAATAGTATCACTGAGAGTGCGGAATATGCTGCATAACGCCCTTAATAATAGAACCGGCCGTGAAACTCAGGTTCCTTGTTGATTTGTTTGTTATGTTTCGGCACCTCTGTGCCTTAATGTTCCGATTCAAATTGCTTCCGCTGGCTTTCCACTGCTGCCACATAATCATGCAACAGCAATCCTTTGCTTGTTTCCCATAAAGTTCGAAACCCAGGGCTTCGCGAGTACATATTGAAGTAGAGAATAGTAGTTGTCCAAAGCTCAGTATTCTCAACTTGTTCAGATCGTCTATATACGATTTGCCAAGCCTGTAACAATTGCATGCCCAAATAGTCAAATCGTAATCTGTCGGTCTCATCTAATTGATCTATGTCTTTCAAGCCCCGTGTCCAAAGCTCTGCAACATCACGATTGGCAACGATTTCTTCAATCCAGCGACTAATATCCGAATTTGTTCCCTCGAAAGCAATTGTTTTAGCTGATTCTGTATCTAATTTAAGCTGACGAGTGTTCTGCCGGATTTGAGTGGCAAGATAAATAAGAGTGACTACAACCCCGATTCCGCCTAGAAAGTCTCCTAGATTTCCCAAATTTTCCAGCATTTTTATATTTTCCCTCTATATGAAATTTGTTTTAGTACTCAATAGATGTATGTAGTTTGAATTTGTTCCGATATTCGAAGAGAAACATAACGCCCTTGTTAAGGGGTGGGTTCGCCGCGCTTGGTTTGCGGATAAGATGACTTAGCCATAGCCATCCGCAAAGTAAGTGTGGTGAGGCCATCCCGTTGAACTGTTTGTTATGTTTCGTTGGCACTTGCTCTCCTGTCAGACATAAACATCAAGCCGGCTCCGATCATTACAAGGTCGATCACTAAGTTCACGAATTCAATGCCTTGATATGGCTGAAATCCTATCGAATCATTCAGCAGCCCAAACTCTCCGTAAAGTTCGATCGCCAACTTGGTAAATCCAAAGATTACATATGACATTCCCAACATGGAAATCACGAATACAAAGTTAACTAAAATTAATTGGCGAAAATCTAGTTTATTGCCTACAACATATGCAACAGTAAAATACGCGGCTAACATAGAGACAAAGACAGCAAATGCAGCCAGTCCATTTCCCATAGCTAAGCTTGCGTTCTCTAGTAATTCAGCTTCATTCATGATTTCGCACTACTTCAATAAGAAACATAACGCCCTTAATAATAGGAACAGTCGCGCAGCACTGCTTCCTTTTTGATTTGTTTGTTAGATGGCATCATAACCAACGTCGGACTTGAGCCTTATAGCTCAAATAGTCATCGCCAAACCTTGATTCCAAATATTGTTCCTCTTCCATTATGACGAACCGATCTAGAAGGGCAATCATCAGTATTGGAATTAATAATCCCGACCAACTAAGAGTAGCCATTGCCAATCCAAAAAAAATTGTGAGCCAACCCAAATAGATTGGGTTTCTAGAATAAGCGAAAATGCCCTTAGTAACGATATGGGTTGTGTGTTTCCTTGAGTCTACGATACTGGTTCCTTTGATCATCATGGGGATGTAACCTAGTAACAGGATAGCTGCACCCAAAGCCATTACCCCGCTTCCGGCTCTATCAATTAGGTCGAGAACCACTGGTTCAAAGTTCATTGGCCACAATTCAGTAACGAGTCCTTGAATTGTTATACAACACAAAAGAATGACTCCTGGATGAATTATTCTAAAAGACTTGTTGCTAGCGTCACTTGAAAACATCTTCGATTCTACTTATGCCTTCTAACGCCATTAATAACAGGAGCAGTCGCGAAGCACTGCTTCCTTTTTGATTTGATTGTTATCTGCCTTTCAAATCTCTATCTTGCAGCAAATATTTACGCAGTTCTCTTTCGACTCTCATTACATGCAGAATATAGACAGAGCCTTCTGTGTGGCGATAGAACACTCTGCAAGGACCGGCGATGACTTCCTTATACTTTGATGGGGAGAGCTCAGGAACCTTTCTCCCAGAAATTGGTGATTGGCCCAGTAAATCTACACGCTTAAACACCGCACGAACGAGATTCTGAGCCGCATTGAGCTTGTCCAAAGCTATGTATTCGGCTATCTCGTCTAAGTCCTCTAGAGCTGGCTCAGTCCAAATTATTTCAGCCATTTGCCTAATTTTTCTTCGGCTTCATGGTGGCTGAAAACACGGCCTTCCTGAACTGCGGTCTCGCCTTTAGCGATCCCCTCAAGAATTTGTATTCGGCTCTGCATCATCTCATAGTCACCGACATCTAAGAGGTATGCGGATGGTTGACCATGCTCAGTTATAAGAACGGGTTCTTTGGAAGCACGTAAATCCGCAAGGATTTTTGTAGCTTGTCGCTTTAAGGTCGTTACAAGTTCTGTTTTCATAGAGTGATACTATTCTATCACTTTAAATTTGGCAAGATATTGGTGCAGATAGCGCCGTGAATAATAGGGGCGCGTAGCGCATCCTTTTTGATTTGATTGTTATGTGTTGGTCGTAATTCAAAATTGCTTTTGGCTAACGGCTGCTCTCGGTTAGTAGCGGTTATCATAAAACCTGTTCTGTCCTTAATTCTGTATTGCCGGTACCTCGAAATACTTAGAATACTACTATTGAGCACCTTGAAATTGGTTTTCCGGATCAATTTTGCATTCGTTAATAATTTGGGGAGCTGTATTGAGACCCAGACTAATCCAACATTCGTTGTAAAACGAACAAGCACAGATTGTAATTTTATATTCGTCAGATGCCACGCTGGCCCTCCGGATCAAATCACTGGGCGCTTTGATTGAAAAGACCGGCATTTCATCCCCATCCGGCAGGACATATCCCTGGGGCGCGGCTGTATTGCTGATCTCCGAAATGCTTTTTTCATCATCACCTTCAAGAGGAATGTGGGACAGAAACTCGTGCCAAAAGTGTAGATATTCCCCCTGGTCTTGGATCGTGAAATACCCTAACGCCGCTGGACCAAGGCCCTTATTCATGATCATAAGTTCGAATTCGCCATCAATCTCATCATCGTTGATGCTAAGTCTAGAATTTGTTTCTATCCAAACTGACGGTTTGACGCTTAACCTAGCCTGCTCTCTCATGAGACTTGTCTCATAGACGGCGACCACTACTGCCGCAATTGCCATTGCAACGGCGACAAATGAAATAATCAATTCGAAGTGCTTTTTGGCGTAACTGGTTAAGCTCATCGTATCTCCTGTTCAGTGAACACTGACCCCATTTTTCATACCTTTCTGCACGGGTCCTAATCTTTAATTGGGGCATATAGCGCCTTTAATATTAGGGGGGTTTATTGGCCAGAAGCCGACGCTTCGAAACACATAACGCCCTTAATAATAGGAGCAGCCGCGTAGCGCTGCTTCTTTTTTGATTTGATTGTTATGTGCCGTCTGATTCATGTTTCGAACCTAGCCTGCGTTAAACAAGTACCTAAGTACCAGAATAATTAGAAAACCGAGCAGTGGCAATGCGCAGACACCCAATAAAGATCCTGAGCTTCGCCTGAGCACACTTAGACTCTGAGGTATGTTGTAGCACAAAGCTGCACTCATTGAGTACAAGGATATGCTGAGAACAATTAGAGATTGAATTCCGGTAATCTGCCATGCTTTGGCTATTGTCCCGAACTGAGGGCTGCCAGCGGCCAATACCAACACTAGAACGAATAGTCCGGCCAGGCTGAAGCAGATGCTGAGTATGGCGTTGCTAATGTTACTCACCTTTGATTGCAGGTTTCACTGTCAGTGCACATAACGCTTTGAATAATAGGGGCTGGGCGCAGCCCAGACTCCTTTTTGATTTGATTGTTATGTGTCATTTTGTACAATTTTAAATTCTTGGACTTGGTTATCTAACGTATCTTGAGCGCTCAATTCGTGGTTGTTCGTTTAACGAAGAGATTCCGAAATGCTCTTTCATATCATCAGGCATGTTATTCATATGGATTGTATAGATTTGACCCGCCAAATCATTGCGAGACATCCAGCTTTCTGCTCCTTGCTCTAGACTAGACCACGCTTCATCTGGAAGATGACCTGCTTTCCAGTACCTAAACGCCGCATGCATGACTGCAGGTTCCATATATATTACGTCAAACAATTGCGAGAATTCCGTATCAGTAAATGTGGGTGATTCATCACGGAGTGCACGATTCTTAATCTCAGTAAGTTCTGGACTTGATGATTCAAACCTTCGTATTTCATTAAACATTTCAATTATTGTCATAAATGCGGTTGCTTCGCGAAGGTGTTGCTCTTCTAGCAGCATTTGATCATTTTGCTGTATCTCAATAATGAGAAAAATTATCCCTACAAGCACGCCCAAGTTTGCAAATAGTGAAGCTGCCTGATTGTACTCGCTGAATTTATTCATATTTTTGAATTTTGCACTTTGTACGCTGCACACATAACGCTTTGAATAATAGGGGCGCTTGCGCCTCCTTTTTGATTTGATTGTTA
>CAJXRP010000008.1 GCA_913060495.1 uncultured Gammaproteobacteria bacterium
AGTTTGGCGACTCTTGGTGGCGGCACCACTTTCCCCTCTCAGTAAGAAACCAACCCCAGTAGCATCTTTTCCAGCTGAATCAGCAGGTCCACTCTCTTGAGTTTGGCGACTCTTGGTGGCGGCACCACTTTCCCCTCTCAGTAAGAAACCAACCTTAGTAGCATCTTTTCCAGTTGAATCACCGGCTAGACTCTCTTGTATTGCCACTTTTCCTGTCACCACCCTTTCTGCACACGGCTATACGCCTAGCAATCTTGTAGTCCCCTACCGATTCACTTATTCTTCATTGCTTAATCCATATCCACAGGGTGTAGCGAAGAATCCCATGTTAGATGAGAAACAAATCCGAGAATTGGTTGCCGAGCATGGCAACACCGTAAATGAAGGTCGGCCCATTCAGCAGCTTATTGATGATGGAGATCTTCCCCGTCTCAGTGGCGCGACTGTACTCGAGGGTAAGGTGTCCGACTCTGTATTTGGAGATGCGCTAGTTAGTGCGGCTGGTATTCCGCTGCGACTGATGTTTCGCAACAATCGAATTTCAACACATGACGTTAATCGTGGCGCCATTCCCTTTAAAGATCAGGTGCTAGCCTTTAATCACGACCATATGCTGCGTTTAGTGGTGGATGTGTTGGGCTCTTCGCAATTCGAAGTAGATGGCTTGCTGCCAAGTTCGACTGTTATCCCTGCTGAGAATCTTGAGCTGGTGAGTCTTGAGAACGTGCTGCGACTCTTTATGGCGGAGAGTTCGACTTCCACGTCGCTTTATCAGCATTGGATGCAGGCGAAGGATGCAGGCGAGACGGTATTGCACTATGCGGGACATGAGATGAGCATAGCGGACCTGAAACCTAACGGTATCCTGCCCTATGTCATGGACACGCCGAGCACGAAAGACAAGGTAGACAAGACGACTGATGCGCAATCGTTGATCGCCGCTGGAGTTTGTACTCAAGGGCAATATAATCAAATCCGTAATTCATCCTTGATGGCCTTTGGCATGATTACGCAGTACCTGGCTGAACGTGGCATGGTGTTGGTGGATACCAAGACCGAACATGGCATCAACAGTGAGGGCATGATTGTGGCGGCTGATGAGCTCTACACCATGGACTCTTCACGTTTCTGGCGCTTGGATGAGAATGGCGATGTGCTGCACAGAGATGGCAAGCCGGTTTCATTTTCGAAAGAGTTTGCGCGCGGCATGGTAAAGGAGAAGGATCAGCAGTTCTCCGATGAACAGGCTGGTGAGATCGCCGTACGTTATATCGACGGCTTGCAGCATTTAACTGGCGTTGAGTTTGCGCCGGATTTGCGGCCTCGAGACCAGCGCATAATCGAATCGGTTGACCTAATACTGGACGCGCTGCTGTAGCGTCCATTTTCCCATTTGTAAATCAGAGGCCTGCATTGATGAATTACACGAGTAAACGCAGCGGGATAGTACTCTTTTCCCTCGCCATTATTCAGGCCTGCTCACCGGAGCCTAGTAACGAGGCCACTGCCCCTGTAGCGCTTATTCCTCAGAGCATAACTGCCGCGGACTACGAGCGAGCAGAAAGTTTTCTTGCGGTTAATACCTCGGAGCTAATGCGTAATAATATCCTCGCCCAATATTGGCAGGCTGATGACCGACTGATTTATCGACGTTCAACGCAGAGTGGCTCCGACTATATTCTGGTGAATGTGCAGACTGAGCAGAAATCGCCGTTGTTTGATTCAGTTCGTCTGGCAGCGGAACTGGCAGCCTACACAGATGAGGAAATTGACGAGAATGACTTGAGTCTGTCACGGATACATCTTGCAGAGACGGGAGAGCAGCTCGAATTTGATTATGCAGGTGACAGTTATTTGTTGGACTTGGGCAGCTACGTGCTTAGTCAGCTAGCTGAGACCCCATCTAGTGAATACTTCTCTCCTGATGGCGGAAAGGCGGCCTTCATTGATGAGCATAATCTTTGGGTGCGCGATACGGCTAGCAATGAGCTGACCCAACTTACTTTTGATGGTGAGCAAGACTATGGCTACGCTACGAATAATGCGGGGTGGTTGCGTGATGACGGACCGGTCTTATTGTGGTCTCCAGATTCCTCCAAGATAGCCACCTTCCGTCACGACGGCAGAAATGTGGGTGAGATGTATCTGTGGTCTACGCAGGTGGGTCATGGAGAGTTAGATGCATGGAAATACCCGCTGCCAGGTGATGATTACATATTCATGATAGAGCGAATCGTGATTCATCTAGAAGATGAGCCGCGTGTCACTGTCTTGGATATGTCGCCCGATCCACATAGATCGACTACCAGCGACCATATTGCTGGCCGCGGTGGTGTATTTCTAGATGTCGAATGGAGTGAAGACAGCGAAACTCTCTCTTTTGTTTCTTCGTCACGGGATCACAAGATTGCACAGTTGCAGATTGCCGATCCGGAATCTGGCGAAGTGAGGCCTGTCTACCGAGAAGAAGTCGATACCTATTACGAATCCGGATACAACGCTGCCAATTGGCGTGTTTTTCCCGAGCGAAATGAATTTGTCTGGTTCTCTGAGCAAGATAACTGGGGACATCTTTACCTGCACGATCTGCAGTCGGGTGACTTGAAACGGCAGATTACCGAGGGCGATTGGGCGGTGTTGCAGATCCAGCAAATCGATCTTGAAAATGAGCAGATCTATTTTCTTGGCTCGAATCGAGAGCCTGATGATCCTTACTATCAGTATCTGTATCGAATCAATTTCGATGGTACTGCCCTGACAAACTTAACCCCGGAGACGGCAAATCATCAGATTAGCTGGTCCGAGTCAGCGAATTATTTTAGTGACACCTATTCGACACCGAATACAGCTCCTGTCTCCGTGGTTCGCAACATGGCAGGCGAGACACAGTTACTTCTCGAAGAAGCGGACATCGACCCGCTAATTAATAGCGGCTGGGTGGCTCCAATTCCATTTAGTGTAAAGGCTAGAGATCAGCTCACCGATCTTTATGGTTTGCTCTATAAGCCCTCTAATTTTGATGAGACAAAGCGTTATCCGGTATTGAACTATCTTTACCCGGGCCCTCAGAGTGGCAGTGTAGGTACGCGTTCGTTTCGTGCCTCGCGGAATGACAAGCAGTCTCTCGCCGAGCTTGGATTCATAGTAGTCGAGTTAGATGCGATGGGGACTCCGGGGCGCTCGAAGTCTTTTCATGATGCCTATTACGGAGATATGGGGGACAACGGACTGCCAGATCAGATCGCAGGGATCCGACAGCTAGGGGCAGAAAATCCTTGGATGGATCTTGAGCGAGTAGGCATCTGGGGGCATTCCGGTGGTGGCTTTGCATCGACTGCCGGAATACTGCGTTACCCGGACTTCTTTAAGGTTGCCGTATCCGGTGCGGGTAATCATGATAATCGTAATTATGAAGATGATTGGGGTGAGAAGTGGCAGGGGCTGCTGGAGACATTTCCTGAGAGCAATCCGGGAGAAGGCGAGCCGGTAGTCACTACGAACTACGACAATCAAGCGAATCAACTGTTGGCGGCTAACCTAGAAGGCAAGTTGTTACTTGCCCACGGTATGCTCGATACCAATGTGCATCCGTCTAGCACGCTGTTAGTGGTGGATGCCTTAATCGAAGCAGACAAGGACTTCGATCTAGTGGTTCTGCCCAATGCCAGTCATGGTTTCGGAAACAGACGCTACTTCATGAAGCGACGTTGGGACTATTTCGTCGAGAACCTTCGTGGCTTGGAGCCTCCATCAGAGTTTATCTTTGCCGATAACGTTCGGTAGGTCCATGAAACGCGAGCTTAGTTGCGGCGAGCGCTTGTGACTGTTCTTGCAAGCGCGTTGCAGGCTACATTAAGCTTAAAAGCAGGTTTCAAAAAGTAGATTTACATTAGCGGAGCCATTGCGCTCTCAATGAATTTGTTTAAGGATGTCTCCATGAGAATTCAATTTCGAATGACCGCGTTGGCGAGTTTGATGCTTGCAGCGTTCGCAGGACCTGTCGTTTTCGGCGCCGAAGACTATTCGCCTCCTAAGACAGACTTTGGCGTGCCAGACGTGCAGGGGGTTTGGAATTATAAGACTCGGACCGGCCTCGAGCGTGCTGACGTCTATGAGGGCGAGTTAGAAGTAGACGAGGAAACCATGTTGGCGAAGATGGTTTCTACGCCAGACTTCATTGCTTTTTTGGAGGCAACCGGTGCCGAAGCGCCCGGTCCGGAAAATGTGGGAGGCTACAACGGCTTTTGGATTACACCGGGGGATGCTCTTGCAGAGATGAATGGAAAGTATCGAACTTCTCTCATCATAGATCCGCCCGATGGCAAGATTCCCTGGAGAGAAGAGGGGCAAGCGGTTCGTCGGTCTCAGCAGGATGAGTTACCGATGGGTATGGCAGAGAGCGATGGCCCTGAAGGAAGGACCCTCTCCGATCGATGTCTAATCAGCTTTGCTTCAACGGCGCCATTCATGAGCAGCCTCTACAACAACCACATGCAGATCGTGCAAGGGCCAACTCATGTAGTGCTGCTAGCAGAGATGGTGCATAACGCACGGATCGTCCGAATCGATCAGGAGTTTAAAGATCTGCCCTACGAGAAATGGCTGGGTGATTCGGTAGGTTACTACGAGGGAGATACCCTGATAGTGCAGACCAAAGATTTTAATGGCTGGCAGGTCGCGAAGGAACGATTGATTTCTAGCAATATCCTACTGACAGAACGATTCACTCGAGTTGCTGACGATAAACTCCACTACTCTTTTACCATCGACGACCCGGATTTGTATACGCAGCCATGGACCGCAGAGATGCCGATGTACACGGGTGAAGACTTGTATGAGTATGCCTGCCACGAAGGAAATTATGCGATGCGTGCGATACTCGCGGGAGAGCGTCGTCAGGAAATGGACGCCGCGAACGGGCTATAATTTGTCGCCCGGTGCCGCGATACTGGCGCCGGGTGCATTTCCAATAACAGCAAACAGGGCAAACTTATCTCCGTCTTAGCTAGAATCGAATTATTCAAATCACAGGGCAGTAAACTGTGATGGACTCAATCGAAGCAGCGATCGCTGCCTATACCAATTTCATGTGGGGCTTGCCGCTAGTAATCTTGCTCGTGGGCGGCGGCTTCTTCTTCATGGTGCATTCCAGACTGCGCCATTTTCGCTATTTTTCCCATAGTCTAGCTCTGTTGAGGGGCAAGTTTGATGACCCTTCTGAGGATGCGTCTGGAGATATCAGTCACTATCGTGCGCTTGCTACTGCCTTAGCGGGAACGATGGGCTTAGGCAACATCACCGGTGTAGCAGTCGCGATCACTGTCGGTGGGCCGGGTGCTATTTTCTGGATGTGGATTACCGCAATAGTTGGAATATCAACTAAATTTTATACCGCCTCTCTAGCGATCATGTACCGCGGCAGAGACGATGAGGGCAAGCTACAAGGCGGCCCGATGTATGTGATTCGCGAAGGCTTAGGCCGCAAGTGGCTGCCTCTTGCTTGGATGTTTGCCATAGCGGGTATGGTAGGAACACTGCCGATTTTTCAGGTGAATCAGCTGGTGCAAATCCTGCGTGATGTCATCGCGATTCCTGCAGGAATGGCGACTAGTGAAGAGCATTTTAGTTTCGACTTTGGCGCCGGTATTGTTCTTGCCATCATTATGTTTGGCGTTGCCATAGGCAAGGTGAAGAGAGTCTCAACGATAGCAGGCCGAATGGTGCCTTCTATGGTGATCTTCTATTTTCTGATCACCGGTGTACTGCTGGCGAGTCACCTTGGCGAAATTCCTAGCATGTTTCTACTGATCTTTACCGATGCCTTTACCGGGCAAGCGGTCTCGGGAGGCGTGCTAGGGGCGGTGATTCTAATTGGTGTACAGCGCGGTGCGTTCTCGAATGAGGCGGGAATAGGTACAGAGTCTCTCGCCCATGGGGCGGCAAAGACAAACGAACCAACCCGCGAGGGTCTGGTCGCGATGATAGGTCCTATCGCCGATACTTTGATTGTTTGTACCTGCACGGCTATGGCTCTGCTGGTAACCGGCGTATGGGAAGGCGATGCGGTTGGTGTTACGATGACCACGCAGGCGTACGAGCAGGTTTTTCCAGGTTTCGGCGCCTATCTATTGCTGATTATGGTTATCGTGTTGAGTACAACAACGATACTCACTTACTGGTACTACGGCAGCAAGTGTATGGGCTTTCTCTTCGGTACGTCAAAAGAGAAGCTCTATATGTATGCTTATATGGCGCTGATAGTTGCCGGTGCTGTGGTCTCGTTAGATGTAGTGATTAATCTTCTCGATGGAATGTACGCGACGATGGCGATACCAACCATGATCTCAACTCTGCTGTTGGCGCCGAAAGTTAAGAAGGTGGCCACTGCGTATTTTGCGCGGATCGATGCTGGAGAATTCGATGAGAAGGATTCATCAGGCAATGCTGAGCCGGTTAGCGCTAAGGAAAATTAGCGTCTTATGAAGAATGCTTTTCTGTTAACTATTTTTTCTATTACCTTGCTAAGCTGTGTCCAAATTAGCCAACCACAGCAAGCAGACATCGTAGCCATAAATCGTGTGTTAGATGGCTATCATCAAGCCGCAGCGAATGGTGAGTGGGATGTTTATTTCGATCTGATGAGCGAGGATGGGGTGTTTATAGGAACCGATGCTCGCGAACGTTGGACGAAGCCTGAGTTTCGCCAATACTCCAGCGGCAGCAATGGCTGGGTTTATACTCCAGGGCAGCGCAATATCAATATCACTTCAGATGGTCAAAGCGCATGGTTTGATGAGGCTTTGCTGAGTCAGAGTTACGGCAGTAGCCGCGGCACAGGAGTGTTGATACGCACTGCTCAGGGTTGGAAAATCTCGCAGTACCATCTGACCCTGCCGATTCCCAATGGCATGGTGCGATCAATAACAGATCAGATTAAAGAGTATGAAGCGCAGTAATAATTGGCTTGGTGGCGTAGCGTTTCTACGTTGCCGATTCTCGAGCCATTTTCTGAAAGCCGCGACTCATCAGCCAGGCACTGAGAGTTGAGATGACAGCAAACACTGATAACACCAAGAATACCTGCGGCCAGCCTAAATAGTCAGAGAGTATACCCGCAGCAAAAGCCGCAATAGCCCCGCCGATATAGCCCATCCCATCGATAATGCCTGTGCAGGAACCTGCTCCTTTCGCTCCAGCGATATCCAGTGTGAGACAGCCGCTGCTCATCGAGTAGGGGCCTAGCAAGAAGAATCCGCTAGCGCCGAGAAAGAACAAGATCAAATTGAAATTCGGTTCGCTGGCACCGCTCAGTATCGAAATAGCGATCATGCAAAAAACCAGCACTGAGAGCATCATCCACATCATGCGTGCTCGGTCACCGTTACGCGCATGATGGTCAGTATACCAACCTATAAATACTGTGCCGGCGACACCTAACAATGGAAATATGGCTGAGCGTAGAATCGCAGAGCTAGCCCCCAGGCCGATATCGAACAAGAATTTTGGCGTCCAGAATAGGAACACTGAGCGCAGTAGCGTAGTGAGAAAACTGAATACGAGTAACTCTCTGTATATGGGCAGACGCAATAAGGTCTTCATAATAACTGAGACAGGCGGCTGCTCTTCATCGCCATAGTCGGCGATTTGTTCCTTTGATGTTTCGCCTTCTATTGGTTTGGCGCCAGGTACCACGTCGCTTGGGGCGGCACGTGAAGCAAAGTAGGACCAGAGCAGGATCAGAGTGAGTACCATGGCGGGGTAGATGAATACTCCCTGCCAGGGAACGCCCATCGCTACTAAAAACCCTGCAAATAAAGTTGCCGCAACTCCACCAAACTGGAAGTTGACACTAATTAAACCCATTACAGTGCCGTTGCGCTCTCGAGGATACCAGTTGCCGATTGTCTTCGTCAGGCCGCCCCAGCCCATGGAAAGGAAGTAGCGGCAGCAGCACCATACGATGATAAAGGCACTCAGGCTTGCTGATATCGAGAAGATAATATTAAAGAATATGGCGCCAGCCATCCCAACGAGGAAAATTTTGCGACCGCCGATCTTGTCCGCCAGAGGGCCATTAATAAACTTGCCGGCGGCATAGGCCATCTCAGACAGAGAAGCTATTAGACCGAGTTGTGTGTTGGAGTAGCCGAATTCTTGTTCAAGCAGGGGGAAGGCGGCGGAGAGATTGCCGCGGCAGATGTAGTAGCCCACATAACCTAGGAGCATGACCCAGAAGGTGGAAGTTCTCCAACGCAGCAGTCGGGTGTTTTCTTCCGATGAAACGGGAGTCTTCTGATCACCTTGCAGCGTATAGAACATTTACGAATCCCTGTAGTTCAATAGCTAGCTCAATAGCTAATTTACTAACTAGTGCGCTAACTTCGCGGTCGTTAGGGCGAATTTTAGCGTGGGGCAACAGCAGACTTAGTGGATCGTCTGCTCTGGCTTTGCCAAGTCTTCACTGTTCGCCGAAGTCACCCTGGGCTCATCCTGCGAAGCGTAGCTTCGTGTGATGACTTCAGTCTCTAGATAGTTACCAAGCTTGCCTAAAAAGTCTTCCATGTGAGCGGTCTGATAGTGGGCTTGCAGGCAGTCGGCATTTTCCCACTCCTGTAATAGAACTAGTTGATTGGTGTCGGTCAAACCTGCGAAGTACTCATAGCTCAGACAGCCGTGTTCCTGGCGACAGAGACGAACCATGTCCTTCATTAGTTCGAGCGCTTCAGATTTGGATTCTGCAACTAGATGGAAAGTTGATTGAACCATTATCATGATGTGTCTGATCCTATTTAAAAGTTAGTTTACACAGTGCTGTATCGAAGATTTTGTTGTTCGGGCGATAATCTTCAAGTTAGCTGACGTTATTTAGCTACTTACACTAAGATGGTGTCGCATGCGCCGTATTCAAGGTCACTTTCGCAGGCGCACAGGTAGCTGTCAAGAATCGAGGTCGTCGCTCACCGTTGCCGCCGATAAGCTGCTGATATTACTTCGATTTAGCTAGCTTGCTATCGAGGCTCCAGCCACCTGCACCAAGCCCGGCGGCTACTAGCAGGCCAGCCATGATGCCCATATTTTTAACGAAGTTCTGTGTCTCTGCGGGAATATTCCAGAAGTCATGCATCACGAGGCTGATTACCAGAGTAAGCCCAGCCAAGACGAAAGCAACCGGCTTCACCTGATAGCCCACGATCATGGCGAGGCCGCCGAACAGTTGAATGATGATGGTCAGAATTAGAAAGAAGGAGACCATCACCATTCCATGTTCCTCCATAGAGGCGGCTGTGCCCTCCATATTAGTAATCTTCAAGATGGCGCCAGGGAGCAGGAAGTAGATTCCCAATATGACGCGGCCGCTAGTGGAGCAGAGGAGTTCGAAGTTTTTAAGCATGTTAGTTCCTAGTAAATTTTTTAGTTAGTCTTTCCACCAAGGATAGAAGGGCGGCATGTCACTGGAAGCCTTTTCAACATACTCTGGCTTTCTCTTTTCCAAGAATGCTTTCACACCTTCTTTTCCACTCTCCTGGCTCGCATAGAATATTGCCAAGGAGTCTATCTGGTGGGCCGCCAACGGATGATCTTGAGCTGCGTTACGATACATCATCTGACGGGTCAGAGCGATAGACACGGGGCTGTGTTGTGCTATCCGCTTAGCGAGTTCGTAGGCTTTGTCTAGAAGTGATTCCTTAGGCTCTATTGAATTGGCGAAGCCTCGTGATTTCAGTTCTTCTGCTGCGATTAGGTCGCCGCTATAAACCCATTCCAATGCTGTGCCCATATTGACGATCCTAGGGAGGAACCAGCTGGAACATGCTTCGGGTGTAATGCCGATCTTATTAAACACGAAACCGACCCGTGCATTTTCGGAAACGAGCCGAATGTCCATAGCGCAGGTCATGGTTGCGCCGATACCTACGGCTGCGCCATGGATGGCGGCAATGACTGGTTTCTTGCAGTCGTAGATAGCTAGGGTAAGCCGGCCGCCTGTATCGCGAACGCCGGCGATGATTTCCGGCTCATTCAGCTTGGTCTGCATGTCGTTAAGGCTTGGTTGCAAGCTCTCGTTTAGACCAAATACATTGCCCTCGCTGCTAAGATCCATGCCAGCGCAGAAAGCCTTGCCAGCTCCTGTGACCACGATGGCGCGAACTTCATCGTCCTCACTGGCACGATTAACCGCATCGATTAGCTCGTTAGCCATTTCAACGGTGAAGGCGTTCATATGCTCGGGACGATTGAGCGTAATGGTTAGAATATTGTTTTCGATCTGATAGAGAATTGCATTATAGGCCATTGCGGGGTTCCAACAGGCAGCGATTGGGTGGTGGTCTATATTACATTGAAGTTATGGCTTATGCAGGAGTCAGTTGCTCTTGTTTGATTCTAAGGAGATCAACCTCTCCTTCTTGAAGCATTTGTTGCAGGTGCAGATCTTCCTCTCGTCTGGTGACCGTGGTGATCAAAATATCTGCTTTTATTGAGTTGCCGCGATAGACGTATTCTTCGCCAACTACAGCGTCCTGTATCTTCTTGATGACTACTTTGGAGCCTGCCTCATCAACGCCGGGCAGAAGCATTCTGAATTGTTTGTAGCTGGATCGAGCTAACACGTCTTCATTGCGCCTTCTATCGGTGGCCATCTGTGCGAAATGGCGCAGCATCGCATTGCCCACCTTGGTGCCGTGTTGTTTAACGATGTCATCGAGATTAGTCAGTTCAATGGTTAGCATAGATACCGGCTTCGTATAACGCAGTGCCACGCCGAGTACCCGGTTGCTGACCTCTATAAAGGTGCGCGCATTTAGTATCGTAGTTATTGGGTCGAAGATAGTATCTTCTTGAAACTCAACCTTGAGCTCTTCCATTGTCATGATGATGACTCCGAATGCAAATATCACTACATTGACAATTGCACCAAGAAGCAAAATCGTTGTTGCCTCTTCGGGTGAGTTTACCGGTTGCTCGCCACGAAAAATCATTAGGACAAACTCGCTGATCGCTGTGAAGACGGAGAGCGTGAGAAGCAAATAGGCGCCGAAGTTGGCGTTTAGAGTCATGACTGGTCTTAGCGTCCTCTCTATCTTGACCCCGTTTGCCAAGACGTAAACGATGCTGACTGAAAAGATGATCATCATTATCGAAAACAGGCGAATGCGCCAAAGTGTCGATTCATCAATGAAGGTGTAGTAGTAAATTCCTGCAAGCGTGACTAGAAGCCAGACTGAACAGAGCAGTGGCAGTCTTGTAGTTTCCTGATTCCAAAAATGCGCTAGACCTGAAAGAACCAGAACTTGGCCGCCCAGCACCAGCGTGTTGGCAAGTGCTATGGATAGTATTGGTGGAAGCGTGTTCTGCAGAGAGACTAGTAAAATGCCGACACAGGTTGCTGTGAAGCCCATTGTTATCCTGAGCAAGCCGGGAATCTGCTTGTTACTAGCCCAGTTGGCGAGTAGGGCCAAGGCTGTAACCAGTGAAACTATCGCCATTGCAATTGCTAGGTTTTGATTGTCCATTTACATATTCTTTCTAGATGGCCTTCGCTGTTCGTAGTTGCTCAATTTCTTTGTCGCTGTATCCCCAGTCTGCCAAGATTTCCTCGGTATGTTCACCGACCATGGCAGCGGACGATTTGATCTCAGACTGCGTACGGCTGAATCGTGGTGCAGGTGCGGGTTGAGTTACGCCTTCGAATTCAACATAGGTATCTCTGGCAACATTGTGTGGGTGACTTGGCGCCTCGCCTAGATCAAGAATTGGAGCGAAGCAGATGTCTGTCCCTTCCATCAAGTCGGTCCATTCGGATCGTGTCTTTGTAATGAATAGCTTCTCGAGCTTTTCTCTAAGTAGCGGCCATGCGCTCTGATCCTGCTGCGCTAAAAATTCTTCGTCGTTGATCTCACACTTCTCTAGAAGAAGTGCATAGAATTGCGGTTCGATGGAGCCTATGGATATATATTTTCCGTCGCTGCATTCATAACTACCGTAATAGTGGGCTCCGCCATCCAATTTGTTGGCCTGCCTATCGGTCGTCCACATATTCATTTCCATCAGACCAAAGAAAGGGCTTAACAGGCTCGCAGTGCCATCGGTCATGGCGGCATCAATGACCTGCCCGTGTCCTGAGTTGGTTCTCTCATGGAGTGCGGCAAGTATGCCTGTCAGTAAGTACATGGCGCCGCCGCCGAAGTCACCTACTAGGTTAAGTGGCGGTGAGGGGGGTCTATCAGAATAACCCATTGCCCCTAGTGCTCCTGCTATGGATATATAGTTTATATCGTGTCCGGCAGCTTGAGCTAAAGGTCCGGTCTGTCCCCAACCTGTCATGCGGCCGAAAATGAGTTTTGGATTGCGTTCGAGGCAGACATCCGGTCCTAGGCCTAGGCGTTCCATTACGCCGGGCCTGAATCCTTCGATGAGCGCATCCGCCTCTTCTATTAATCGAAGAACAGCCTCAACAGCGGCTGGATTCTTAAGGTCGAGTGCAATTGAGCGGCGCCCTCGATTTAGTACGTTAGCTCTGTGACCCGCGCCTTTCTGATTCAGTCTGTCTATGCGAATTACTTCAGCACCCATGTCAGCCAACATCATGGCGCAGAAGGGTCCTGGACCAATTCCAGCCATCTCTAGCACCTTCAATCCTTGTAGCGGGCCCATTTTGATTCCTGTTGTTAAATGCGAGTCCTACGAATCATAGGGGATTGCGCAGAGAAAATAAAACTAATGAAGGAAAACTCTCGTAAATTCAAGCTGTAAATGCAGTTTTATTAGCTGTTTCACTTTTGCAATGGATACATTATCCTTTTGCGTCCCTCATTAATGAAAGCTAAGAGCTCAGGGCGCCAGCAATTATGGAATTAGAGAATAAGACAGCATTTATAACCGGTGGAGCGTCAGGGCTAGGACTGGCAACCGCACAAAAATTCATAGCTTCTGGCGTGAAGGTCATGTTGTTCGATCTTAACGAGGAAATGCTGCAGAAGGCAGCTGCCGAGCTGGGTGAGAACGCCACTTATTACGCAGGCGATGTTGCGGACGAGGTGGCGGTGGCGGCAGCGCTCGAAAAGACCAAAGAGAAATTCGGGACAGTGCATATCAATGTAAACTCTGCAGGAATCGGTGGAGCTGCACGCACGGTAGGAAAAAATGGACCGATGCCATTGCAGAAATTCGAACATATCGTGCGAGTCAATTTGATAGGCACCTTCAATGTGCTGCGTCTGTGCGCTGAGGTTATGCAAGTTAATGACCCGGTAACAGAAGATAATGAGCGTGGAGTTATTATTAATGTGGCTTCCATCGCGGCATTTGATGGCCAGACTGGTCAGGCGGGTTATGCTGCTTCTAAAGGTGGCATTGTGGCAATGACATTGCCGATAGCTCGAGACCTAGCGAAGCGAGGCATTCGAGTCATGACAATTGCGCCAGGTGTATTCGAGACACCCTTGCTGGCATCGGCTCCGGACGAGGTGCGAGATCCGCTTATCGCTATCACGCAATTCCCGAAGCGTCTCGGCAATCCGGATGAGTTTGCGGACCAGGTGGCGCACATTGTGACTTGTGGCTATCTCAATGGGGAGACGATAAGGCTCGACTCAGGCATTCGGATGCCCGCTCTTTAATAGAGATTCAATTAAGCGAAATTAAAATTTACCTAACTAATTCAATAATTGCCGGGGGGCATGAAGCATGGCTGATGCATATATAGTCGGAGCAGTACGAACTGCAACAGGAAAGAAAAAAGGCAGATTGAGTGCTATTCATCCAGTGGATTTGGGCGCAATCGTAGTCGATGAGCTGGTTGATAGAACGGGTATTCCCGTTGATGCTGTGGACGACGTGATATTCGGTGTCGTGATGCAGATCGGTTCACAGGCGAGCAATCTCGGGCGTAATGTTTCTATGTCTTCCAAGCTCGACCTCGCCGTGCCGGGAACAACGGTAGATCGTCAGTGTGGCTCGTCGCTGCAGGCAATCCAGTTTGGCGCGCAGGCGGTCATGTCGGGCACTCAGGACGTTATCATCGCTGGCGGTGTAGAGGCGATGAGCACGGTTGAGATTGGCTCGAACATACGTGATGGTCTGGCGAATGGTCGAGGCGTGCCTAAGGGTGAGCGATTGGAGCTTCAGTATCCCGGCATTCAGTTTAGCCAGTTCGATGGTGCAGAAATGTTGGCCGAAAAATACGAGATTACTCGTGCCGATCTCGATGCCTTCGGCTTGTTGAGTCATCAACGCGCGCAAGCGGCAACTGAACAGGGGCGCTTCAAGCAAGAGATCGTGCCGCTGAACATCAAATTGGAAGATGGCTCTGCGGACGTGCATTCAGTAGACGAGGGCATTCGTGGTGCAGCGACTTTAGAGGGCATGCAATCTTTAAATACACTTCGAGAAGGTGGAGTTATAACCGCGGGTACTGCGAGTCAGATTAGCGATGGTTCGGCAGCGGTCATGATCGCGAACGAGGGTGCAGTAGCAAAATACAATTTGCCAGTGCGGGCTAAGATTCACTCGCTAGCGGTAGTCGGTTCAGATCCGGTGATCATGCTGGAAGGCCCTATCCCTGCGACCCAGAAGGTATTGGAGAAAGCAGGGCTTAGCATAGATGATATCGATCTCTATGAAGTCAACGAGGCCTTTGGGTCTGTACCTCTTGCCTGGGCTAAGGCGGTGGGCGCCGATATAAATAAGCTAAATGTAAATGGTGGCGCACAGGCGCTGGGGCATCCGCTAGGTGGTACCGGCGCGAAACTCATGACCACGTTAGTGCATGAGCTAGAGCGACAGGATAAGCGCTATGGCTTGATCGCTATTTGTGAGGGTGGTGGTACTGCAAACGCCATGATCATCGAACGTATGAATTCGGTTACAGCTTAAGAGAAAACATCATGAATGATTCTTACGATTCTCCTTGGATGGATGAAGAGTTGCATATTATGCGCGACGCGGTCGCGAAATTTTTGCAGAAAGAATTTGTCCCGAAAATGGATAAGTGGGAGAAGCAGGGGTTTGTCGATCGAGATGCATGGCGAGTTGCCGGGCAGGCTGGTCTGCTCTGCGCCTCGATACCGGAAGAGTATGGTGGTGGAGGTGGTAACTTTAAACATGAGATGGTGTTGGTCGAGGAGCTTAGTTACGCCAACATTACCGGATTCGGTAATGGCGTGCATTCTGGCATTGTTGCTCATTATATAAACTCTTACGGTAGTGAAGAGCAAAAGAAGAAATGGTTGCCACTCATGGCGAGCGGAGAAATCGTCTCAGCTATTGCCATGACCGAACCGGGTACTGGTTCCGATCTTCAATCGATTGCGACTACGGCCATCCTGCAGGGTGACGAATACGTCCTGAACGGTCAGAAGACCTTCCTAACCAATGGTATAACCGCAAACCTTATCTGTGTAGTTGCGAAGACCGACCCCTCAGAGGGGGGCAAGGGTATTTCGCTGATCATGGTAGAAACAGATTTGGTTGAAGGCGAGGGTGGTTTTAGCCGCGGAAGAAACCTAGAGAAGCTCGGCATGAAGGCGCAGGATACCGCTGAGATATTCTTCGATGATGTGAGAGTCTCCAAGGAAAATTTGTTAGGCTCGTCGGAGGGGCAGGGTTTCGTGCAGTTGATGCAGCAGCTGCCGCAAGAAAGACTGATTATTGCAGCCGGCGCCTGTGCGTCGATTGAGAAAGCGCTGAAGATAACGAGCGAATACGTGAAAGAGCGTAAAGCATTCGGAAAACGTATCCTCGATTTTCAGAACACACAATTCAAATTGGCTGAGCGCTACACCGAGGCTCGGTTAGCTCGAGTGTTTGTCGATGACTGCGCAATGAAACTTGCCGATGGAAAGCTTGATGAGTCGACAGCTGCCATGGCGAAGTGGTGGACGACGCAGAAGCAGTGCGAAATAGTAGATGAGTGTCTGCAGTTCTTCGGCGGCTATGGATTCATGATGGAGTACCCAATAGCCAAGATGTATGCGGATAGTCGAATACAGAAGATTTACGGTGGCAGCAACGAAATCATGAAGTTGCTTATAGCGAGAGAGATTTAGGCTGCTTGTAGGGGTTCTTAATTGTTTTTCACGCAGCGAAATTCATACAGGCCGGAGACATTGTTGTCTTGGTCCTTAGCAATGATGTATTCAGATTGAACTGTTGTAGGTAAATCTTTGTCTAGCCAATTGCAATAGGCTAGAGCGTCTCTAAAGCTCACCTTTAGATTGTCTTGGCCTGCGAAGGTGTGGTTTATGGCTAGGCTATCTGTTGGCTTATGCCAGTTTGTATTGTCATCTTGAACTTGCCACTTTCCGCTGCTAACGCTCACGGCTAATTCTTCATGTTGGTTTGTAAGAACTGCCTGACGACGTGGAATAATTTCTTGTGACTCGTAACTGCTAGAGTCCAAAAATTTAGCGAAGTCGGCGTTGTTGACTTTGTGTTTATCGATCCAGAAATCGTTTGCTTCATTCAGCAACTCGGGCTGCTCATCCGCTTGTGTAATTTCAGCATTGCTTGGAGAGCCGTAGGGTTCGATAAGTACCATGCTTTCGAATCCGGGTTCCAATTCAACAAAGATGAAATTATCGAGTACTGTGATTGAGGCTAGAAGTGCGACTGCGCTCATTAGTTGTTTTGTGTTCGTCATTGCTACTGCTTCAATCCTTCACTGCTACTTCTGCTGCACCAATTTGGTGCAGAAATGCACGTTTTGATACGAATATTCCCTTTTATAACAGATTTATACTCGAGTTACACCGAACCTAGTTCACTATTTTAGAATCATTTGCAGTTAATTTCCCTGTAGCTGGCGATTTGAGGATAGGTGCATCTATTGGAGCAATTCCGGTAATTTGCGGTGGGTTGTAGGATGTTGCTTGCTAGGACGTTAGAAACAGTGGGTGGATAGATGGCATAATCTCTAGGCGTGCTAGAGTCTATGTAATCATAGGGTCTTAGAGCCACCTACCTAGGAGCATTTCAGTGAAAGTTAAAAATTATTCTCTTCTTCAGTCCTTAGGACTAACTCGGGCGAGCATCTTTGTCGGTGCCGTATTCGTTGCCATTTCTAGCAGTAGTTTCGCTGCAGAAGCAGGCTATATTAAGCCGCTCACAGAATTTGGTGTGCCGGACTTTCAGGGGACTTGGTCTCTCGCAACTCAGACCAATTTGGAAAGAGCAGAACGATTCGAAGGCAAGCTGGCAATCTCCGAGGAAGAGGCTATCTTGATCGAAACGAGAGTGCGGGAACGCATGGAGGCGAGCAATCAGCCTAGCGATCCGAATCGTGAAGCACCTTCGTCGGGGCGAAATGTTGGTGGCTACAATACCTTCTGGATGGATCCAGGAGAGCGTCTGGCGGTCGTTAATGGAGAGGTTCGTACCTCAGTCATAGTAGAGCCGGAAGACGGTCAGCTTCCCTATAGCGAACAGGGCCGAAGTAATTTTGCGCAGGCGATGCAGCAGAGGCAATCCTACGATGGTCCCGAAGTCAGACCTTTAGGAGAGCGCTGCATGGTAGGTTTCGGATCGTCCGGTGGTCCGCCAAAACTACCGGTTCTCTATAATAACCTAACACAGATAATTCAAACTGAATCTCACGTCGTCCTGTTAGCGGAGATGAATCATGATGCGCGAATCGTACGCATGAATTCCGAACATCAGGATCCGCCACTCTATCCTTGGCTAGGTGATTCGATTGGTTACTACGAGGAAGATTCTCTCGTTGTCGAGACAACGAATTTTCATGCCCAGCAGGGTATGCGTTCTTCGCTGGAACATCGCTTCTACGGTTCTCAGCAGATGAAGGTTACCGAGCGTTTCACACGCACATCAGATGACACGATTTTGTATCAGTTTACCGTTGAGGATCCAGCGAACTACAGCCAGCCATGGAGCGGTGAGCTACCAATGAATGCGAATGGCGAGCGCCTTTTTGAATACGCCTGTCATGAAGGAAATTATGCGCTGCCTGGAATTCTGGCGGGGGCCAGGAGAGCAGATACCGAAGGTATCGACTACGCTCCTACCGACCCGGGCCAGTAATTTTTTAGAGATTCTCTAGCTAGCGTAAGCTAGGCAGCTGATAGCCATCGGCGTCTAGCTTTGCGCGAATAACTTTCTTGTCGATCTTTCCTGTAGAGGTAAGCGGGATTGTATCTGTGACGAGCACATCATCTGGTAACTGCCACTTGGCGAAGATCTTGCTACAGTGTTCTAGCACAGCCTCCTTATCCAAGGTCTTGCCTTCCGCCATGATGACCAAAGCAACTGGTCGTTCATCCCATTTAGGGTGAGGCTGAGCGACAACCGCGGCCTGTGCAATATCGGCCATGCCTACGATGTGATTCTCCAAATCTACTGACGAAATCCATTCGCCGCCGGACTTGATCAAATCCTTAGAGCGATCGGCGATGAGTATATATTGCTCAGAATCAATCTTTGCGACGTCACCTGTTACTAGCCAGCCATCATGAAACTTATCTGGTTGTGGGTCGTTGAAGTATTCCGCTGCAATCCATGGACCTTTTATGCAGAGTTCGCCTACCGCTTCGCCATCGTGTGGTAGCCGGTTCCAGTCCTCATCGAAGATCTCGATCTCTAGCCCCGGCATGGCGAGGCCGGCCTTGGCAATATTTTCAAACTGCTGGTCTTCCGACATGCCTATCTGAGAGCGTTTTGCCACTTTTCTGGACAGAGTGCCAAGAGGGTTAGTCTCGGTCATTCCCCAGCCTTGAATCATTTCTACGTTATAGCTGTCCCAGTACCAGCGCATCATAGAAACCGGTGGTGCAGATCCGCCACAGGTCATGCTCTTCAATTTGCTGAGGTCGTATTTGTCAGGTTCTGCCTCGAGCACAGCCTTAACTCCTTGCCATATAGTTGGAACGCCAGCAGAGATAGTAACTTCTTCTTCATCCATCAACTGAAGAAAAGTGTCCGGCACCATGAAGCGATGTGGAAATACCTGCTTGCAGCCCAGCATGGAGGCGGCAAATGGAAGTCCCCATCCCATGGCATGAAACATGGGTACTATGCCAAGCAGAGAATCGAGCGAAGATAACCCCATAGAATCTGTTAGGCTTTCGGTAAGTGTGTGTAAGTAAGTCGAACGATTTGTGTACATTACCCCCTTCGGCTTGCCGGTTGTGCCTGACGTGTAACACAAACCCATGGGAGAATTTTCATCTATTTCCGGCCACTCGTAAGTAGTGTCCTGGCCCGCAATAAAGTCTTCATAGTCAATCTGGTTTTCGAATGAGCTTTCGCCACCTTCACCATGACGACAGATGACGAGTAGTTCTACGCTAGGAAGCTTGCCCCAGAGTGGCTCCAGAAGAGGTAGTAAATCTTCATCCGCGAAGATCACTCTATCGTTTGCGTGATTGATGATGTATTCAAGGTCGGTCGGAGAAAGCCGGATGTTTAGTGTGTGCAGTACAGCGCCCATTGAAGGAACCGATTGATATAGCTCGAGGTGGCGATAATTGCTCCACATGAAGCTGCCTATTCGGTCGCCTACCTCGATGCCATGCCTTTGTAATGCATGGGCAAGCTGATTCGCTCTATCCCAGGTTTGTTTCAGCGTCTGCCGGTGCTTTCCGTCGGCCTGCATGGTGACGACTTCCACATCTGGATCCAGAATTGCACCCCTACCTAGAATTCTGGACATTAATAGAGGTGTTTTCTGCATTGTCATTCGGATTCTCTCCTGTTTACGATAGTGTTATTGGCGCCGTGGAGTGGGAGGATAGCCGATAACTAGGCGCTTGTTCAAATGCGGCTAGAAGTCGCAAACTCGTGCTAGTGAGCCGCCCTAATTGAATTGCCGAGCGGGTGGGTTTATTCTGTTGAGACTTCGCTTCGGGCGGAGGCACTGTGAGAAAGTACAGAGACCATGGAGAATGTAATGATAAGTGCCACGGAACACGCCAAGAAGAAAATCACAGTTAAGGGGAAAACGATGGCCTACGTGGAGATGGGCGAGGGAGACCCAATCGTCTTTCAGCATGGTAATCCTACTTCTTCCTATCTCTGGCGAAATGTCATGCCACATCTGCGGGATCAGGGCCGTTGTATCGCAATCGATCTCATTGGGATGGGCGATTCCGACAAGCTCGATAACTCCGATGCCAGCTCATACACTTTCTCTGAGCATAGAGACTATTTAGATGCAGCCTTAGAAGCGCTAGGGGTCGAGCGCGATGTGACTCTGGTGATTCATGATTGGGGTTCAGCATTGGGCTTCGATTGGGCCAACCGGCATCGTGATGCCGTGAAAGGTATTGCCTATATGGAGGGCATCGTTAGACCGGTATCTTGGGAGGAGTGGCCTGAGGCGGCTCGGGGAGTGTTCCAGGGCTTTCGCTCGGAGGCCGGTGAAGAAATGGTTCTTGAAAAGAACACCTTCATCGAAAGAGTGTTGCCAGGCTCGATTCTGAGAGACCTGAGTGAGGAGGAGATGACAGTCTACCGACGCCCCTTTCAAAATGAGGGAGAGGATCGGCGACCGACTCTTACCTGGCCGCGACAAATACCGATCGATGGAGAGCCAGCAGAAGTCGTAGAGATAGTGCAGGCCTATGCTGATTGGCTTAGCGTAGCAGATCTGCCTAAGCTATTTATCAATGCTGAGCCAGGGGCTATATTAATAGGGCCACAGCGAGAATTTTGTAGGTCTTGGCCGAATCAAACCGAGGTGACGGTTTCAGGAAATCATTTCCTGCAGGAAGACTCACCTCACGAGATTGGACAGGCGATCGCCGAATGGCGAAAGACGATCTAATGTTAATGATCTGTACTCTTAGGTAACTGGATGAACAAAGTGAGCGATCAATTGGATTTTTTCGGGAAGACAGCAAAGAGCCTTCTCGTACTGCTGATACTGTGCACGGTGTTCTTAGCTGGCGCGCAACAATCAGAGACTCAGGGTGCGAGCACTGGAGATACCCAGCTTCTGGAGGGAGACTGGCTTATCAACGATGAGCTATCTGACAATAGCGATGATCAGGTGGAGCAGGCAATTAAGGAGGGTGGGGGAAAGGTTCCTCGGCGCTTTTTCAAGAAGCGGCCTGAAGATTTTTATCGAGGCGGTCCGCCAGAACAGGAACTTTATGATCGCATCTCCTATGACGATGTATTGAGTATTAGATACGCAGAGCCAGAAATTACATTCGTCTACGCTGACAATTATCAGCGCATCTTCCACACCGATGGTCGTCGTCGCAGGACTACCGCAAACAGCTTCTATGCAGAAGGTGATGAAGACTTTTCGTTCGGGAATTGGGATGCCGGTGCACTAGTCGTAGAGGCTAGACCTCGCGATGGAGGCTTTACGCTGGAAACTTATACTCTCGAGCAAGGCGGCAATCGATTGCGCGTCGAGATGACGATTGAGCCGGCATCATTTCGCGGGGCTATTAGCCTTACGCGAGTCTACGATCGCGCCAATTGAGCAACGATTTCTTCTTCAACATCCCTTAGGCGGTCTTTACCGAAAAACATTTCATCGCCAACAAAAAACGTAGGCGCGCCGAAGGTGCCTCGATTCACCGAGGCCTCAGTATTTTCTATTAGTCTCTGCTTTACATTCGCCTCGACACTACCAGCAAGCAGTTCATCAGCAGGTAAATTAGCAGCTAGCAAAGCGCTTCTAATTACCTCGGGATCAGCCATGTTGAGCTCCTGCTCCCACATGCATTGATAGACAGCCTCGATGTATTCCTTTGCTATGCCTTTGTCACTTGCGCAGATCGCGCCGCGCATAATATGCAGTGTGTTTACAGGAAAGTTGGGATTGAATGTGAACTTCGATAAGGCATGTTTCTTGATGAAGCGTTGAGTCTCTAGTGCGTTGTACTCAGATTTGTTCTTGATACCAGCGAAGGCTTCCATCGGTGATTTATTATTTGTTGCTCTAAATACGCCGCCCAATAAAATAGGCACATAGTCGAAGGTGACGCCGGTGCGTTGTTCGATGGCTGGTATAAGTCGATGGCAATAGTAAGTGTTAGGGCTGCCAAAATCGAAATGAAATTCTACTTTACTAGTCATGATGTGTTTCTTACCTTTGGTTGGTGCTTCTTGTGAATTAGGCAGTCTCTAGAATTTTTCAGCGAAAGGCCTTATGTCCATCTCATGAGTCCAGGCGTCGCGACTTTGATGATGCAGCATCCAATAGCTGTCTGCTACAGATTTTGGGTCCATGAGAGTGTCGGCGGGCAGGGTGTCGGGATCTTCGCCCCGATTTTTTATTCTCTCCCGCACAAAGGCGGTATCAACGCCCGAATCGATGACCAGGTGCGCCACATGGATGTTCTCCGGGCCGAGTTCGCGCGCCATACTTTGGGCTAATGCGCGTAGGCCAAACTTGGCGCTGGAAAATGCAGCGAAACCACTGCTGCCGCGAAGACTCGCTGTTGCGCCGGTAAAAAATATAGACCCTCTGTTTCGTGGCAGCATATATTTTGCTGCTTCTCGACCGCTTAGAAATCCGCTTAAGCAGGCCATCTTCCAGACTTTGTAGAAGACTCTCTCTGTAGTTTCGAGAATCGGAAAATTTACGTTTCCCCCAGTATTCGAAATTACAATTTCTATCGGGCCGAGATCTATCTCTATAGATGCGAAGCGCTCGATTATCTGATCTTCCTCCCGCGCGTCTAGGGAGTAGCTATAGGCTTGGCCACCGGAGGCTTCGATTTCACTAACCAGAGCAGTGTTTTTCTCACCATTGCGCCTTGCAAGGCAAACGATGAAACCTCCAGCTGCGAAGCGTCGTGCTATAGCGGCACCGATATAGTCACCGGCGCCTACGATGACGCACACAGGAGAATTTTTTTTCATCGACTTAGAAGGTCTCGGCCGACTCGCTCAATGCGAATCGGCATTCAGTCAGTTTCAGTAGAGTTGTATTATTATTTACAGTGGCTTGGTAAATTTCAGCGTCATGCGATCGCTTTCGCCGATTTCCTCATACTTGTCTCTATCCACATCGCCCATTCTGTAATTAGGAGCAAGAGTCCAAACACCTTCTGGATGAACAGTGGGATCTTTCGCGTTGGCATTTAATTCACTGCTCGCTACAAATTCAAACCCTGCAGCTGCCGCTACTTCCTTTACATAGGCCTCGGTTACATAGCCAGAGGTGCGCATAACGTCCATACCAGCATCGGGTTTGGCTCTATGCTCCACTACACCTAGAACTCCACCGGGCTTCAATGCTTTATAGAATGCGGCGAAGAATTCGTGTTCCTGTCCAGCCATGATCCAGTTGTGTACGTTGCGGAATGTAAGTGCCATGTCCGCCGACTCCTCTGGCGCAATGGCAACCTCGTGAGGAGGGTTCAAGTGGCGCACGGTAATCTTGCCGTAGAGGTCTGGTTCTGCGGTGATCTTCTCTTCGAAACCACGGAGAATGGTCGGCATGTAAGAGGCAGATGCATTCGGTGAAAAATGCGCTGCATAATATTTGCCGTGATCACGTAGATAGGGAGCCATAATCTCTGTGTACCATCCGGTGGATGGAAGAATTTCGATCACAGTCATATCTGGCGCAAGGCCAAAAAAGTCGAGTGTCTGAATGGGGTTGCGAAATTCGTTGCGTGCGCGATTGGTATCGCTACGATGCTCGCCTTCAACCCACTCAGCTAGCGTTTTCGCGGTTGCGCCGCCATGATGGTCGGCGAGGGAGATCTGGGTGAAATTCAGTGCTATAACACTGAGCACTGCAGTGGAAAGGAATTTGGTAAATTTCATCGTCGGCCTCATTCTGAATCGTTTTTCTATTTGGTAAGCGAGCGAAAGGCTCATATGCTGGCCCTGATTCTTGCATGAAATATTCTGCTAGGCCAACGATATCGACCGATTCTATGCGCTGCAGGTGGTAGAATTCAGAGTGATTGTGACTAGAAGCGTCGATCCAATTGAAGGGTGTTAATAGCAAAACAAGGTGTCGCTAAAGGAATCTAGAATGGGGAAAACGCCGTTTACTGCAGACTTACAAGTACGGGATTATGAATGTGATCTGCAGGGCATCGTAAACAATGCCGTGTATCAACACTACCTCGAGCACGCTAGGCATGAGTATTTGAATAGTCGAGGTCTGGATTTTGCGGAACTGACAGCTCTTGGTGTAATCATCGTCGTGATTCGAGCGGAGCTGGACTACAAGCAAGCGCTCAGGCCTGGTGATCGATTTAGCGTGTCCGTCTGCGTAAAGAAACTGGGTCGACTGAAAGTGGTGTTCGAACAGGAGATTCGACGTCTTTCAGACAATGAATTGATGCTAGAGGCCAGTATTACGGCTGTTTCATTGAAAGAGGGTAAGCGCCCTTATTTTCCAGAGGAACTGGAGAAATTACTCTAGTGGTTGTTAGCTGTTCTTTACATACAATTGGCATCTAGTTCAAAAAAAAGCCCCCGTTGGACGAGGGCTTGAAGGGTAAGAAAATTGCATGTGCAGAAACATGGCAATTCACTATAGAAGAACCGTGGCGGAGCATTTTTATTTCATTCGCTGAAAAATTCCGCGCACAACCGCACCTAGTTGCCTTTTCTCTTCCTAGAAAAGTTGTGTCGGAGTCGCCAGACTTGTGAAGCTAGCCTGTGGAAGTTCAGAGGGTAGCGAACTGTTCAATTCATCGTAGGCATCATCCTGCCGTCTAGGGTCTTCATCGAATACATATTCTAAGAAGGCGAGTACAGCTGCGCTGGTTATCATCTGCTGCGTACCGGGGTGAAGTGCCTTTTCGGTGGGCGGGGTTTCACAAACATTTGGAATATTAGGGTCGAGGACAATGCCATCGGATTCGTCGCCTAGCGGTATGAAGGCGGCATTTGGGTCGGAACCGAGGTTTGATAAGACTGCCGTGCAACCCAAACCGTCAGGATGATTCATCAGCCGCAACCAAGGTTCGGATATTCCTCCGAATCCCAAGTGAGTTCCTCCTTCAATTCCAATCAGTATACTGTTCTGAACGCGCTCAGGAATTACCGCCGCGTTGTATTCAAAATCGATGAGTGCATCTAAGGTGCCGGCTATCATCATAAAGGGCACGTCGGTGGTTTCGTAGAATTTACTCACCAATCCTGCAGAAGGTCCTGCAATTGAAATCGCCGCCTTGACCCGCTCGTCTCTCAGTCTTGGATGATAGGTGGCTAGCGTAGCGGTAATGCCACCAAGGGAATAGCCCATCAAGGCGATTCGCGAGGGATCGAGTTCGCCGGCGAAGGGCTTGTTGTTGTCGGAGAGTTGCAGAAGGGAATCGATCAAGAAACTGACATCGGTGGGTTGATTGACTAAGTCGTCGGCGTTGGGGCCGCCGGGAGTGCCACCCGCGGTCAAAGGGTAGTTTGCCGCAGCAACCACATACCCATGGCTCGCCAGTAGTTCGGCAACGTAGGCTAGATCGCTGCGCTCCGATACGAAGCCGTGGCTATGGATCACCAGTGGATAATTGCCTTCCCCATTTTCGGGGTACCAAACACTAGTTGGGAAAGTCCTATTACTTAGGCTGGGGGCATCTCCGTTAGCCATGGTTTCGCGGGATTCGTCTACGAGTACAAAATCGTAGATTCCTACACTAAAAGGCCCAGGTTGCAGCCATTCCAAAGTATCAGCATCTTCTGACAAGCTCTCGGGCATAGTCATCCAATAGGTGACGACTGCTAACACCAGTAAAAAGCCAAGTAGTCCGGCTATACCAAGAGTAATTTTGCGAATCATAAATACCTCTTATCAATGTTCATGAAGCGGCAGCGCAGAGTTTCTTCTTCAACAAGCGTTTAATAATTTTTCAAAATATGTCGGCACTATATCGGAAGCACTGCCAATTATACATTCATCGAAGCCCGATCCTGTTCTCTCAAGATTGAGCTCTGTTGTATGGGCGCGACGGATTTTTGCCGTCTGGTAGAAGCCGGAGGCTGGATATACATTGCCAGAAGTGCCGATGGCTACGAACACATCGCAATTCTCTAGAGCTTGATTAATCTTGTTCATCTGGAAAGGCATTTCACCAAACCAGACGATATGCGGCCGTAGATTCCCCGGTGAGCGGCAACAGCGGCAATGTGTATCGAAGTCGAAGTCTTTGGCGATGTCGAATACTAGTTGGGAGTTAAGGCAGCGCATCTTCAATAGCTCGCCGTGCATATGTACTAAATTTTGTGAGCCGGCACGTTCGTGAAGATTGTCCACGTTCTGTGTTACCAACAAAAACTGTCCAGGAAACTCGTGCTCAAACTTTGCTAGATGGCTATGTGCTGCGTTGGGTTTGACTTGGTCTGAAAGTAATTGCCGTCGCCGTTGATTATAGAATTCATAGACCAGTGACGGATTGCGTTCGAAGCCTTCGGGAGTAGCCACGTCGTCGATTGGGTGGTTCTCCCAGAGGCCATCGGCCGCGCGAAAAGTCTTAATGCCCGATTCGGCAGAGATGCCGGCTCCGGTAAGTACCACGATGGATTTTGGGCTTGGGATCATTTGCGCAGTGTATCATGGAGAAAACTCAAGCAAGCAAGGGGGAGATAATCGAAATGATATCTACAGCGAAACTAAAGCAATGTCGGATGTCGTTGTGATGTAGAAGCTAGTGAATAGAATCCGGGCGGGTATAATAGGCGCTCATTCAACCAGTCGATTAAATTCCTTATCGAATCTTAGAGAGTAGACAATGACCGCTTTGAAATTAGGCAATTTGGCGCCGACATTTACCCTGTTGAATCAAGCAGGGGAGAAGGTAAGTTTGAAAGATTTTAGAGGCAGTGCGAACGTAGTGCTGTATTTCTATCCCAAAGCGATGACGCCTGGCTGTACAGTTCAGGCTTGTGGTCTGCGGGATTCTAAAAAGGAGTTGGCCAAGCTGGATGCGGTAGCGCTGGGTCTGAGTCCAGATCCTGTGAAGAGACTGGCGAAGTTTGAAGAAAAGGAGAGTCTAAATTTCGACCTTTTAGCAGATGAGGACCATGCCATCGCAGATAAATACGGCGTTTGGGATCTAAAGAAGTTCATGGGTCGCGAATACATGGGCATAGTGCGTTCAACCTTTATTATCGATAAGAACGGGCGCCTGGCCCATATTATGGCGAAGGTAAAGACCAAGACTCATCATGATGATGTGTTGGAACTGCTTAAGGATCTGCCCTAGGTCAATATGGAATTAAACTACAAACAGTATTCGACCGCGGGCACTCCCGTAATCGTGCTCCATGGTTTGTTTGGCAGCCTGAGTAATTGGGGTTGGCATTGTAAACAGCTGGCGGAGCATTTCGCTGTTTATGGGGTCGACCTGCGCAATCATGGTGATTCTCCACATTCGGACCAGCTCGACTACCAAGTAATGGCGGATGATGTTCGGCAGCTAATCGCTCGATTAGGCTTGGAGTCCTGCTGTATCGTTGGTCATTCTATGGGTGGCAAAGTAGCGATGCAGCTGGCTTTGAGTTTTCCCGATCTGGTTCAGAGGCTGGTTGTTGTTGATATAGCTCCGGTTAGCTATCCTGAGAATGCGGACGGCCATATGAATGTGCTCGCGGCCATGGATGCGGTTAGACTCGATAAGATCAAAAGTAGGACGCAGGCGGAGGTAACTCTAGAGGATTTTATTCCCGAGGAGGCGACGCGAAAATTTGTGCTAACTAATTTAGTGCGCAACAAGGAAGGCACGTTCGAATGGAGGCTTAATAAGGATTCGATACGCTGTAACTATGCGAATCTTAGGGCGGAGCTTATAGCTACAACGAGTTTTCCCAAACCTGTTTTGTTTGTAAAGGGGAGTTTGTCGCCTTATATAAAACCCGAGCATGAAGCGCAGATCAAAGAATTGTTTCCTGACGCGTCGGTAAAAATAATCATGGACGCGGGACATTGGTTACATGCGGAACAGCCTCAGGCCTTGCAACAGATGCTGTTAAAATATTTACAGAGTTGAATTCATCGACTCGCTCCCTCTCGATAGCTGCTTTAAGGAATTGTTGTGACAGTACTCAGTGTTAACGTAAATAAGATTGCCCTACTTAGAAATTCTCGCGGTAGAGACTTTCCTTCCGTGGTTGGATTCAGCGAGCAGCTGATTGAGTTGGGCGTTAAGGGCATAACCGTGCATCCACGGCCCGATGAGCGGCATATTACTCGCCGTGATGTCTATGCGCTTAGCGAGATGCTAAAAGACAAGCCGCAAGTCGAGTTCAACATAGAGGGGTATCCCTCGGAAGACTTCATGAAGATGGTGCGTGAAGTGCGTCCGGATCAGTGTACGCTCGTGCCGGATGCTCCTGGGCAGTTGACCTCCGACCATGGTTGGGATGTCCTGCAGAATCAATCTCTGTTGCAACAGGTATTGAGCGAGCTGCGTGAGAGTGGCGTTCGTAGCAGTATATTTTTAGACCCAGACTCTGAGATGGTTGCTCAGGTGCCTAGCGTTGCTGCAGATCGCATCGAGCTTTATACGGAAGAATTCGCGAGCCGCTTCGGCAGTCCCGAGCAGGAGGCAGTGTTTGAGCGCTATCGCGGCGCAGCAGCAAGAGCTGATCAGCTTGGCATAGGTCTCAATGCAGGACACGACCTAGACATGCGGAACTTGGCGACGTTTCTGAGGATTCCCAATATTCTCGAAGTTTCTATCGGTCATGCACTTGTTGTCGAATCCCTGCAACTGGGTGTCAGCACTGTTATTGAGCGCTACCTAGCGATCGTAGAAGGCGCTTAACTCCGTACGCGGCATATAGCCTATAGCCAGAGGAAACCCAGAAATACGAACCTAGGGGCGCTCTATTAAGTTAGTGTTCAGCCCCCGCACCTATACTGCTAGTTCAAGATCGAGTTCATTCGATAAGGAGTGGCAATCATGACAAGCAGACGATTTAGTTTGGCAAGCATACCGCGCTGGGTAAGCATTACCGCTGTGCTAGTGATTCTGGCTCCCAATACGGTCTTCGCTACTCACTTCGAGCTCTCGCGCCTCGCAAACCAGATCGAATTGATTAGCGGTCAGTTTGCAGATGATCTTCGCTATACTCGTCACTACGGTTCAGTTCGTCAGCGGGCAGTAACCCTGAGAAGGGAGGCTGCGCAGCTTGCTGATTCACTAAGACGTAATCGCAGTAACTCTCGTATTCGCTCGCGATTTAAAGATGTACGGCGTGGCTATGAACGCCTCGAGCAAGCATTCTTTAGCGCTGATCGACGCGACCATGTTCCGCGCCTGTATCGAGAGCTGAACCTAATAAGCAATGTATTCTCGAGCCTAAGCGATGAGTTTTATTATGCGGGTTTAGGTCGGCAGAACTACGGTCCAGTTTATAACGCCCCTAGCAGCGGCATATCGATCATTGGTTCACGCAACTATGGTTCACGCAACTATGGTTCAAGAAACTATGGTTCAAGAAACTATGGCTCACGGAACTATAACTCACGCAACTATAATTCCCGCAACTCCGGCTCACGTGACATAGGTTCACGTCGCGGCAGTTCGCGCGACCATGATCGCCGCGATCGCAGCTCTAGGTCGACTGGTCTCATAGTGCCTAGCCGAGAACGTGCAATACCTCCGGTATTTAGGGGCAATCAGAGTGGCGGGTTTTCTAATCGTCAAGGGGAGAGAGAGGGTAGATCTGAAAGGGGCGGCAGTAGTGCGAGCGATAGAAACCGCACCGATCGCGGCAGCAGAGTATTGGAGAGACAGGGTCGACAGGATGCCACAAGGCGTGAGTTGGAGGGGCAGGGGCGCCGTAACCGGCCGTCCGCATCGGTTCGTCAGTCGCCTGGGGTGAGTGGCGAGCGACGCGGAAGTCGCGGCCGAGGAGCTGTGTCTGAGAGTCGGCGCAGAAATCACTAAGAAGAGTGAGTTCTATCAGTAGCAAAACGAGATTATTCTAGCTGGCTCTAGATCTTGATGTTCTTTAAGGGTCAGGTGTATTTATAAGGGCTTGCAGTCATGGCGCATGCTCTTTATGTACTCTAAGCCTTTCTTCGATTAGACTGCGCGCTCTGTGGGTTTCTCTGCGCTAAGACGCACTTAATGCGGCCCACCTAAATACTGCTGGAAGAAAGCTTGAGCGATAACCTCCCATCCGATCGCCTCTACTACGGTTACTGGATCGTCGTTGCAGGTTTTGTCACGCAATTCGTTGCCGTTGGCATGTCGAACTATATCGTAGGCTCTTTTCTCATTCCGATGACGGAGGAATTTGGCTGGACTCGCGCCGAATTCAGTATGTCTCGTTCTATAGGCCAGGTTGTTCTTGCCTGCACCGGCTTTGTCATCGGCTCCTATATAGATCGCTATGGAGGACGTCGCTTTATTATCGCGGGGGCGTTCATCTTGTCTGCTGCGACTTATAGTCTAGGGAACATCACTACGCTTGGTCAGTGGTTGCTGCTGAACGGATTGATGTTAACTGCGGGGGCTGCACTGATCGGCAATTTGGTGGTCAACGTCACTCTAGGGAAGTGGTTCGTCGAGCGTCGCGGCAGAGCGGTCGCAATGGCGGGAATGGGGATCTCTCTGTCGGGCATCATACTGCCAATGTTGTCGACATGGATGGTGGACGAATTTGGCTGGAGGACCTCCTGGAAATTGCTAGGTATGGCGGCGGGGATGCTTACCCTGCCCATGGCGTTCATCATGCGTCGCAGTCCAGAAGATCACGGTTGGCACCCCGATGGAAAATCAGAAGAAGAGATGTCGCAGGGCCACGGCGCGGCAGCAAAAGCTGATTTCGAGAATTCCATGACCCGCGCTCAGGCGATGCGTACTTCCAGCTTCTATTTTCTGGTATTGGCGTTTGGCTTATTTCAGATTTCGATTACGGTAATGTTGATTCAGACGATTCCGCTAATGACGGATGCGGGCTATTCGAGGCTTGTTGCCTCGACTATGATTTCCTTGGCGTCGGTGCCGTCTTTTCTTAGTAAACCCCTCTGGGGCATCCTCATCGATCGTTACAGCCCACGTAAGTTGGCTGCTCTTGGGGCGGCTGTCACCGGTAGTGCAGTGATGCTTATTGTTTTTAGCGTTGCCAATAAATTAGATCTGCTGATCTATGTTGGGTTTCTCTCAATGGGTATTGGCTGGGGTGGCTTACTACCCTTACAAGAAGTGATATGGGCAACGTTCTTCGGGCGGCGTTATCTTGGTTCGGTGAGATCTACTGCTATGCCATTTACTTTTGGCATGTCGGCGTTAGGTCCGGTACTAGTTGCCTATTACTACGACTTGGTTGGTAACTATGATCTAGCCCTGATGGCAATTGCCCTGTGTAATATCTTCTCCGCAATCATGCTCTATCGCATGAAAACTAAGCCGCTCATACAAAAAGCATAAATTTATGCTTGTGGCACTGCAGCTTAGCTAACACGGCGCTAAAGCCCGTAAATAGTGTGTTTAGTTGGCGTTTTTTGTGTGATGGCCTTCACACTTTATAACATCCTGCAGGTATTCATCTCCCTTCTGAACCAGAATGGGAATGTCTAATAAAAGAGTCAATCGGATCATTTACGATGTATAAGAAGCTGCAGTGTGGCATACCAGACTTGAGAGTGACTAAGCCCAGCGGCTTGTCTTCGAGCCTGTTTTTCCATGTCTACAGTGGCAGCAATGCTATTGGGTTCGCACAGCTGAGCTCTCGTTCCGAGAACAATCACAGGCGATCGGTTTCTCGGCGCGCGGCGAATGCTGATTCGGCACCTGGCGTCAGCTATTGTCTAAAGATAATTGAGATTAGCCAGAATTACCGTAATAAGGGTATCGGTTCTGCTCTGTTAGACGAGGTTATTGGTTTCTGCAAAGACGAACAGGTAGTGTCCATCTTTGGTGAGGCTAAAGGCGATTCTGTAGAGCTGCGCCGGTGGTATCAGGGCAAGGGCTTTGATCTGGACAGCGTAGACAACATCCAGCTTTCCTTCTAAAGCAAAAACTTCAATATCCGTAGCTCATACTCCTAGCTGTATTTTCTACTCTTTACTTAATCAGCAAGCTTTCTAGTTGTGGCTTGAGAATGGGCCACACATTGTCGAGAATCATAGACTGAGCCTCAGCCCGTGGATGAATGCCATCGTTCTGCATTAGCTCAGGCTGTTCTGGTATGCCTTCAATCAGAAACGGTATCAGAGGCAGTGATTTTTGCTCGGCGAGAGCCGCGTAACTATCGAAGAAGGGGACCGTATAGCGTGGGCCATAATTTGGTGGGATCTGAATCCCGGTAAGAATAACTTCGGCGCCGCTAATTTTTGCTAGATCGATCATCGCTGCTAAGTTCTCGCGCATGAGGTTCAGCGGCAAGCCGCGCAGACCATCGTTGCCGCCCAACTCCAATATTACTAACTCTGGTTGATAGCTATCTAGCATCGCAGGTAATCGTGCTAAGCCACCAGTGGTAGTTTCGCCGCTTACGCTGCCATTGATAACAGCTACCGGCAATTTCTCCGAGAGTAATTTAATCTGCAGCAGGTTGACCCATCCTTGTTCCTCTTCGATGCCATAGGAAGCGCTCAGGCTGTCACCATAGACGAGTAAGGTCAGATCTTCCTCTGCGGCCAAGCTACTGAAATAGATCGAGTAGCTGAGGCAGAAAATGCACAGTTGAATTAAACGCATGGTCGAATTAAAAGGGGTCTCATCGCATCAAAAGCATATGTGGTGGAATATTATGGTAAACCAGTACTGTCTCGCTAACGTAGAGAACGTTATTGATCCGGTTCAGACTGTATTCTATAGAGACGATTGCCTATTGCAATCCATACTGACCCACCAAATTGGACTATAATCGCTGCATGACAAGCATCTGTGAGAGACCCTGAGTAAATGATTCGAATCGAAAACCTATGTAAGAGTGTAGATACCAGTGAGGGTCTGCTGACCATCCTGAAATCAGTCAGCCTAGATATTGATACAGGAGAAGCCGTAGCAATCATAGGCGCCTCGGGCTCCGGCAAGTCGACGCTGCTTGGTTTGATGGCGGGCCTAGACACAGCGACTACCGGAGATGTGGTATTGGACGGACAGAGTCTCAATGCCATGGATGAGGAGCAGCGTGCCATATTGCGTGGCAAACTCGTCGGATTCGTCTTTCAATCCTTTCAGCTTTTGCCAAGCCTTACAGCATTAGAGAACGTGATGTTACCCATAGAGTTAAAGGGCGATGCACAGGCTAATGAGAAGGCTAAGCGTCTATTGGCTAGGGTAGGATTGGATGAGCGCGGGCACCACTATCCGAATCAACTCTCTGGGGGTGAGCAGCAGCGCGTCGCTATCGCCCGTGCCTTTGCTACCGAGGCGCGAATATTATTCGCCGATGAGCCCACGGGGAATCTCGATACGGCCACCGGTGCGAAGATCGTAGAACTGTTGTTCGATCTCAATCGAGAATTTTCCACTACCCTGGTTCTGGTAACCCATGATGAACGGCTCGCACAGAAGTGTGATCGCATTGTTAGGCTGGTTGCAGGAGAAGTGGTGAGTGATGAGAAAACCAGTGCCCGGAATGAGAAAGACGAGGAAGTAGCGAGTGACTGAAGTGGTGACTGCAGAAAGCGGTGGTAATAAAACCTTCTCGACCCTCTTCGGGTTGGCCTTGCGATTGTTGTGGCGCGATTGGCGCGGGGGTGAGATTCGTCTGCTATTTATCGCCTTGGTTATGGCGGTAACGTCAGTAACAGGCATAGCATTATTCACAGACCGATTGGAAAAAGCCTTGCTGCTAGAATCTGCGAATATGCTCGCTGCAGACAGGGTGTTGGGGAGTGGTAGGCAGCCGCCAGAAGAAATTCTGGCTGAAGCTGAATCTCTTGGGTTACGGACGGCGCAAACTCTCTCGTTCACCTCGATGGCATTCTCTGAATCCGGCAATATGCTGGTCTCAGCAAAGGCTGTGAGTGAGGCTTATCCGCTGCGGGGAGAAGTGATCATAGCCGATCAGCCTTTCATTCGCGGATTTCCAATTCAAAGTGGTCCGCCGGCTGGCGAAGTGTGGCTGGAATCAAGAGCGCTACCAGCTCTAGGCATAGATATCGGTGATTCGGTGTTCGTCGGTGAGGCAGAATTAACGGTTAGCAAGATTATCATCGCGGAACCGGATCGACAGCAGGGTGGCATGATGGACAGCGCAGGGCCGCGACTCATGCTGAACATGCTTGATGTTGCCCAAACTAACGTCGTGCAGCTTGGTAGTCGCGTTAGTTACCGCTATTTATTTGCCGGTGAAGAGCTGGAAACATTAGATTCTTTTAGTGAATGGATCGGAGAAGAATACGACGGCGAATTTCGAATGCGGGATGTTCGCGACGAGAGCGAAGAGATTAGCGATGCGCTAAACAAGGCTGAGAGCTTCCTATTATTAGGGTCGTTGTTTGCTGTGCTTCTTGCCGGCGTGGCAATCGCATTAACCGCCAAGCGCTATAGCGAACGCCACTATGATTACGTGGCGATCCTAAAGACATTCGGCTGCACCTCAAATGAGATTGGTGTTATCTATCTGGCAATTCAGTCGGTGCTGGTTTCTATTTCAATCGTGGTGGGCTGCATACTCGGTTGGTTGGTGCATCATGTGATTCTGCGTCTTCTGCAGGCGGTCATAACAGTGGATCTTCCCGCGGCTGGCTTCGAGCCCTTCGTTATTGGTTCGCTAACAGCTGTCATATGCTTGCTCTCGTTTGCATTGCCGCCACTGTTGGCGCTGCGCGCTACTCCGCCGCTACGGGTGTTGCGTAAAGATCTCGGTCAGCAGAAATTCGGTGCCAACGTTCCTTATGGCTTTGGCATTCTTGGCACTATTTTTCTGGTGTATTGGTATAGCCAGGATCTGGTGCTTACTACGGTGTTGGTCACCGCCGTTGCGGCTATTGCGTTGTTTCTCTCTGGTCTTTCTTACTTGCTGCTACGCTCAAGTGGATCGGTTGGAATGAAGGCCGGTAGTGCCTGGAAGTTAGCCATGACAGCTGCGCGACGACGACGGAAACAGAATGTGCTGCAGGTGATGGTTTTTTCCGTGACGATCATGTCACTCCTGGTGCTGACCTTGTTGCGTACGGACCTGATCGATGATTGGCAGGGGCAGCTTCCAGAGAACACGCCAAACCATTTTATGATGAATATTACCGAATCCCAGATAGATGGGATCGAAAGCTTCTTCGCCGAGAATGGTGTGGATAGCAATGCATTCTATCCGCTAATTAGCGCTAGGGTTATATCGGTGAATGGTGAGATGCCTGATCCAGAAACCGAGCTCAATTCGGATGAAGAGCGCAGCAGCATAACTGAAGGTGCCCAGCCTGAAGAAGGCGAAAGCAGCCGCTACGATCAGGCGCGCAGTGAGCTCGATGCCGCCACTGGGAATAGCGAAGCAGCAGAGGAAGAAGAGCCGGGCGAGGGACAGATTCGAGGTCGATTGGGCCGCCGTCAGGTTACCTGGGCCAATGACCTTCCGCCTGACAATTTAATTACAGATGGTAGCTGGTGGGGCGAAGCTGTCGATGCGGGCTATGTATCTATTGAAGACGATTATGCTGGCTGGCTGGATATTGAGATCGGCGATCGAGTTGAGTTCGAAATCAATCAGCAGACCATCTTTGCCGAAGTGAGTAGCTTTCGCAGCGTGCGTTGGGACAATATGCAGCCCAATTTCTTTATCATATTTTCTCCAGGCACCATTAATCATCTAGGCGCTACGTTCCTTTCGACGGCTTTGATGGAGCGAGATCAGAAAATATTGCTCAATGATTTGGTTCGACTTTTCCCTACGATGGTTGTTATAGAGATAGATGCGCTAATTGAGCAGGTGCAGAATATTATCGCTCAGGTGACATCGGCGATCGAGCTGATTTCGGTGTTAGTGCTGGTGTGCGGCGCGCTGGTATTATTGGCTTGCGTGAATGCAACTCTCGATGAGCGTTTCCATGAGAACGCGATACTGCGTACGCTAGGTGCTGGGAAGAGGCTTATCCTTAGTAGTCTCTTGATAGAGTTTGCGAGTATCGGTGCATTGGCTGGCATTATTGCAACCATCGGCGCTGAGGCAAGCCTTTACTATCTTCAAGAGGAAGTGTTTGAACAGGAGTTCAATATGCACTACTGGGTATGGATAGCCGGGCCATTAATTGGCATGGTGCTTATTGCTGGTTTGGGTATGAACTCGACTCGGCAGGTTGTTAGTACTAGCCCTCTCAGTGTGTTGCGCAGGGTTATATAGTCGAAGAACCTCGCTACGAAACTATTAGTTGAATGCTTGAGCACGGCTAACTAAGGGTTATAATTGCAGGCAGAGCATGTTCTTGCGAATGAGAACATAAGTTGGATCGTAACAAGTGGTTATTCCTATGAATATTAAGCGATGCGTGTTTTTCCAATTGGCGGCGGGCCTAGCGTTTTCGCTGTCCTGGGTGTCAATTTCTGCCCAAGATCTCTCTGAGGTGACTGCCGAAGAATGTGTTCTTGGCGATTGCACAGAGGGAAGAGGTAGGCTGGAGCTCAGCACCCAGTGGGGTAAGGGTGAGTATTTTGGTAATTTTCGAGACGGCGAGTTTCACGGTAGGGGTCGTCTCGAGATACCTATCTCTTTTACAGCTAAGTCTATCTACGATGGCAATTTCGATAGGGGTATTCGTTCCGGTCGCGGCACGCATTGGAACGGGAAAGGGAATCTGTACATGGGGCAGTGGCGAGACAATAAGCGCAATGGTCAGGGTTCTTATTTTATCGGCTTAGCCCGGTGGCGTGAGAACGAGCATAGCGAGTTTTGGATGAAAGAGAATGTCGAAAACTACAGTGGTACTTTTCTCGACGATTTCTATCATGGCGAGGGTACTTATCGCTGGCCGGAAGGACAAAAGTACGTAGGTAGATTCTTTGCTAATGAAAAGCACGGCCACGGCACCTATTACTACGTTACAGGCTCGCCCCGCCAGCAACTTTGGGATTACGGCAATTTTGTTAGATAGCCTCTCTGGCAATGTAGCTCTTAATAATTATTCAGCCTTCGGGCTGGAAGCAACCTCTGGACTTCACTATGGATCTTGAATCACTCCGTCGCGAGTACCTGCGTGGCGGCCTCAGTCGCGATGAGCTCGCTGAAGATCCGTTTGAGCAATTTTCTGCATGGATGCAACAGGCTATCGAGCTAGAGATTGCAGACCCAACTGCAATGACAGTTGCTACCGTCTCGAAAGACGGCCAACCCAGTCAGCGTATCGTATTGCTCAAACACTTCGATGAAAGGGGTTTTGTTTTTTATACGAACTACGGTAGCCGAAAGGCAGATGAGCTTAATGCAAACTCGAAGATAAGCCTGCACTTTCCTTGGCACACTGCCGATCGTCAGGTGAAGGTTTGTGGGGAGGCTGTGAAAGTGAGTGCTGCGGAATCGTTCAAATATTTTACGAGTCGACCTACGGGAAGTCAGATTGCAGCAATAGCCTCGCAGCAAAGTCGAGTCCTAACATCGCGAACATTGCTGCTAAATCAATTCGAATCGTTGAAGCAAAAGTTTCATAACGGTGAGATTCCGTTTCCAGACTTTTGGGGAGGCTATCGAGTCGAGCCGAAGGAGGTTGAATTCTGGCAGGGTGGAGAGGATCGCTTACACGATCGCTTTCGCTATCTCCGCTCGGGTGATGCGAGCTGGTCCATCGACAGGCTCGCTCCTTAAGGTTTGTTACCCGCTAGCTAGGCTTCCACTTCCGTAGTTTCTTCTTCTCCAGTTGTTTCTTCAGCCTCGCATACTGCGGGATGCCGTTCTTGTAACTTGGATAGTCCTCGCCTTGAATCAATGGCGAGAGATACTCGCGTGCGGCATCAGTAATATGAAAGCCATCACGACTTATATAGTTTCTCGGCATCATCTTTTCGACGTTAGCAACATCGGAAAGCTTTGCCTCACCGATGCGCCAGCTGTACTTCTTGCCTTTGCCGCGAACGATTGCTGGCATTACGGCGTTCTTACCGGCTAGCGCGAATTCTACGGCAGCCTCGCCAACGGCATAGGCTTGATTTACATCGGTAGCAGAGGCGATGTGTCTCGCTGCGCGCTGCAGATAATCGGCCACTGCCCAATGGTATTTGTAGCCAAGCTCATCCTTAATCATCTTTGCAACAAAGGGTGCGACGCCGCCGAGTTGTACGTGTCCGAATGCGTCCTTGCCACCAGCATCTGCTAGAAACGATCCATCTTTGTTCTGTGCGCCTTCTGATACCACGATGGCGCAGTAGCCATATTTTTTCACGCAAGATTTTACTTTGCGGATGAACTTCTCTTTGTTGAAGGCGATCTCTGGGAAAAGAATAATATGTGGCGCGTCGCCCTCTTGCTCTGTCGCTAAGCCGGCGGCACCTGCGATCCAGCCTGCATGGCGACCCATTACTTCCATGACGAAAACCTTCGTCGATGAATCACACATGGATGCTACATCCAGTCCTGCCTCGCGGATTGACACCGCGACATACTTCGCCACAGACCCGAACCCTGGACAATTGTCTGTTATGGGTAAATCGTTATCGACGGTTTTCGGCACGCCGATGCAGGTAATAGGGTAGCCTTTCTCGAGACTGAGCTGAGAGATTTTGTTGGCAGTGTCCTGAGAATCGCCGCCACCGTTGTAGAGGAAATAGCGAATATTGTGCGCGACAAACACCTCCATAAGGCGTTCGTATTCCCGTTTATTCTCGGCATAAGATTTTAGCTTATAACGACAAGAGCCAAATGCGCCGGCCGGTGTTGTGCGCAGAGCGGCTATCGCCTGCTTAGATTCTTTACTGGTGTCGATGAGTTCTTCATTCAAGGCGCCAACAATACCATTGAGTCCTGCATATACCTTTCCAATCTTATCTTTGTTCTTTCGTGCAGTCTCGATGACCCCGCAGGCGCTAGCGTTGATGACGGAGGTGACTCCGCCCGACTGGGCGTAGAAAAGATTAGCTTTACTCATAGGTTGTGTTCGCTTGTTAGTTCCGGTGGAGACGTCAGAATTTGCTGATGCCCGAGGAAGGGGAGTTTACAAGCTGTGAGATAGTACTTCAATTACTTGCCAGCTCTCATAGATTGATGCAACATTCGAAGCCCTATTCGGAACAGGTGAAGCTCGTGCAATTGATAATTGGAATGTCTGGAGCTAGTGGCGTTATCTATGGGATACGACTACTGCAAGTCCTGCAGCAGGACTCGAGCATAGAGACGCACTTGGTCATGTCGGATTCTGCCAAGCTGAATATTGCAGTGGAAACCGAGTTTTCCTCCAAGGATGTGCAGGCCATGGCCGATCACGTGCATTCGAACAAAGATATAGGTGCCACGATTGCGAGCGGGTCCTTTAGATCTGATGGGATGATCATCGCTCCCTGCTCCATAAAGACGCTGTCAGCGGTCGCGAATTGCTATGCGGACTCTCTTATAGTGAGGGCCGCGGATGTCATGTTGAAAGAGCGCAGGCGATTGGTCTTGGTGCCAAGAGAGACGCCATTACACACCGGGCACTGTGAACTCCTCCTGCGAGCCAGTCAGAATGGCGCGATTCTGGCGCCACCTATGCCAGCACACTATATAAAGCCACAGTCGGTAGAAGAGCTCGTGGATCATCACGTTGGTAGAGTGCTAGACCTTTTTGATATAGACCCTGGTCTAGTTAAGCGCTGGCAGGGAACACGGGAAAACGCAAACAATGAGTAAGAATCTATTCGATCTAACTGGCAAGGTTGCGCTAATCACCGGCGGTAATAGCGGAATTGGTTTAGGTTTTGCGGAAGGTGTTGCAAAGCAGGGGGCGGATGTTTGTGTCTGGGGTCGCAACCTTGAAAAGAATGCCGCGGTCGTAGAGAAGTTGGGAGAGTTCGGTAGCAAAGTACATGCCGTATGTTGTGATGTTTCGGATGAGGCGGCGGTGGAGAAATCCTTCGCCGAGACGCTAGAGGTTTTTGGCCGAGTAGATGGCTGTTTTGCAAATTCTGGTGTCGCTAAATCGGGTCGCTTCGAAGAATTCTCTACCGAAGATTGGCGGCATGTAATGGATGTGAATTTGGATGGTCTGTTCTATACACTGAGATGTGCAGCGAAACACATGAAGCAGCGTGCCGAAGCTGGAGACCCTGGCGGTCGCCTCATCGGGACTTCGTCTCTGGGTGCGTTAATGGGTATGGCGAGAGTGGAAGCTTACGGCGCAAGCAAGGGAGCCGTGATCTCGATGATGCAAGCGTTGGCTGTCGAATATGCACGCTGGGGAGTAACTGCCAATTCCATCCTGCCAGGTCACATTGAAACGGCGATGACCAAAGATAACTATGCCAATGAAAAATTTGCCAACGCAATTCTGCCGCGAATTCCAGCGCGCCGTTGGGGCGATAGGTCAGACTTTGAGGGCATAGCGGCCTATTTGATGAGCGATGCTAGCCGCTATCACACGGGTGATAGTTTGCTGATCGATGGCGGGTTTTTTCTCTATTAGGTCTTGTGACGAGGATGCGAGCAGTGGCTTCGTGAGAGTCTGTATCCCTCTGAATTAACAATAAAAAACGATACTTTTCCTGTTTTTGTGCTAAAGTGCCGCCACGTTCAGACAGGGCTATTCAAAGCTAACGCTTGTTTCAGCAATATCTAGACGGTGCATCATACTTAGATAAGGTCACGTTACTGCGTCAAACCGCAGTCTGCAGGCTTCTATTCAGCGAATCGATTTTAGATCCGACTCGAATTCCAAGCCGCCACCTCAATTCTGGCTACTCGCAACACACCGCGAGTAACTACGAACTAGCTATCGAATGCACATCCGTGCAATAGAACTATTTTTAAAAGTTTAAAGTTCGGAAAACCATAACGAGAAACCATCGAGCTTCCTCCTATTGAGGAGTAGGCAATGCGTTTGCGTTTCGAACAAATACAATGCTTCGGCATACTTACTAACTAAGAGAATTTGAATGACATTTAACACACTCGGACTATCCGACACACTGTTGCAAGCCGTGCAACAAACTGGCTACACATCGCCAACACCCATCCAGCAGAAAGCTATCCCAGAAATTCTAGCAGGCCGCGATGTAATGGCTGCGGCACAGACTGGCACGGGAAAGACCGCGGGATTCACATTGCCATTACTGCAATTGATCAGCGGACGCCCGAATCGAAATAGAAATAGCTTTCGTGCTTTGATACTAACGCCGACTCGAGAATTAGCGGCGCAAATTGAAGACAGCATCCAGACCTATGGCACCCATGAGAATCTTAGGTATGGCGTAGTTTTCGGTGGCGTAAATATTAACCCGCAGAAGAAGACTTTGAACCGTGGCCTCGACATTTTAGTGGCTACACCGGGCAGATTATTGGATCTGTATCAGCAGAAGTGCATCGACTTTAGAGATATCGAGGTGTTGATTCTCGATGAAGCCGATCGAATGCTGGATATGGGTTTTATTCGCGATATTAAAAAGATTATGGCGCTGCTTCCAAAGAAGCGGCAGAACTTGATGTTCTCGGCGACATTCTCCGATGATATTCGAGTTTTAGCGAAGACCATCTGCAACAACCCTGTGGAGATCGATGTCGCCCCGAGAAATTCTACGGTGGAAGCGATTTCACAGAAGATGTATTACGTAGACAAAGCCAGCAAGCCTAGCCTGCTAATTGAGATGATGTTGGCGAGCAACGATCAGACACTGGTATTCAGTCGCACTAAGCATGGTGCTAACAACTTAGCTAAGAAGCTGAATAAAGAGAACATAAAAGCCGCGGCCATCCATGGCAACAAGTCTCAGGCACAGAGAACAAAAGCCCTTTATGACTTCAAGCAGGGTGGGGTGCAGGTCTTGGTAGCTACAGACATAGCGGCTCGGGGTATCGATATCGATCAACTCGCAAGGGTCATCAACTTCGATCTTCCTCATGTGCCTGAAGATTATGTGCATCGGATCGGACGAACTGGTCGAGCCGGCGCTACTGGACTGGCTATTTCACTGGTTAGCGGTGAAGAGAGTAAGCAGCTACGTGACATAGAGCGCTTGATAAAGTTTGCGGTTCCCAGGGGTGATAGTGAGGAATTCACATTTGCCTTAGCGAATCCGGCGCCCGCTAGTAAGAGCAGCGAGCCCAGCAGAAGACCCTCCAACAATCAACGACCTCGTCGTAGACAGGGCGCTGCTGGAAAGCCTGCCAATAAAGGCTCGTCTAGTGGGAAATGGAAATCATCACGATCGAAGGCTGCTGCCTAGTAGTCATTACCCTGAGGGTGGAGTATTCGAGATAGGAGTACTCCATCTGTCAGCCCGGCAAAATCCGGGTAAATATGGGTATATTTTGAGGTGCGGCTGCCTATTTGGCTGCTGCAGGCTTGACTGACAGGGCCGTCAATGACAGTGTTAACACTACTTAATTACAATAATTTTCCTATGTGAGGATGACATGCTTACACAAGGTACCGGCTTCGCCAGATACTCTAAATCACTCTGCTGGATTGTTGCATTAATCTGGTTGGCACTTTCTTTCTTAGCGTTCACCGGCGACAGTGAAAGTTCCACAATCAACGGTTTCTTATGGCTCGCGGGTGCAGTAGCTTTTGCATTCTCCGCTAGCTTTATTTCGAAGTCTTCGGGTTCGGCTGAATCCAGTGCGGCGGAAGAGTAAACACTCTTTGATCGTCAATGTAGCTATTCGCAATGACGAATAGCTACTGTTCTAGGTTTTGCCATCTAAATCTCTGCAGTATTTATTCCCCATATCTATTCCTCGCAGCTATTTACCGCACTATTTCCTGCGCCTAGGCTGCAAGGGCGTTGTGTAAAATCTCCAATCGAGTAGTAATCTTCTCGTCTCTTTCTGTTCCTAATGCATGCAACAGCTTATCGATATTTTTTACGGCGTCATCGTTGTGGATCAGGTATTTCCGGCCGTTATTAAATTCGAATGCCAGGCTGGCTAGTTTTTCTTGCTGATACTTCTCAGCCATCAATTCGTTTGCCTTGATGCTCTCTCGTAAGTTACTGAATTGCTCGTCTGGATTGAGATTGAGTTTCATCCAAGTGCGGGCGCTTCGAAGCGGCTGGACAACATGGGCGCGCCATTCGCTCGAGAGTTCGATGGCATCGTGTAATAAGGCCTGTTCTAACTCCCCGTAGACACTGCCGTGCCAAAAACAGAATAAAATCAAGTTCACGTCCAGGCCATAGGCATCCTGCAGCTCCAGACAGGTTGAGGCCACACCCTCTCGGTTATAGAGCTGTAAGGAGAAGTTCCAGAATTTTTGCGGTTCGTTTTGCATTATTCGATTCAGTAGTGGCTTAGTACTCCTATGCTACCGAAGTTTTGTGCTATAAACAGCACTCCGATAACCAAGCCCAGTACCGCGAGATTCTCCATGCACGTACATATTTTAGGCATCTGCGGCACCTTCATGGGTAGCCTGGCCATTATTGCTAAACAGCTCGGCTATCGCGTGAGCGGAAGCGATGCCAATGTCTATCCGCCAATGAGCACGCAATTGGAAGAGATGGGCATCGATTTGATGGAGGGATTCCGGCCGGAACACCTCTACCCAGAGCCAGACTTGGTGATTATTGGGAATGCGCTCTCCCGCGGGAATCCGGCTGTCGAACATGTTTTGAACGAAGGTTTGAATTACACGTCGGGTCCACAGTGGCTGTCACAATACGTGCTTCATGACAGGTGGGTGCTGGCAGTCGCGGGTACCCATGGAAAAACCAGCACCAGCGCCATGCTCACTTGGATACTCGAGAATGCAGGTATGAAGCCTGGCTATCTTATCGGTGGTGTAACGAATAATCTGCCACGTTCGGCGGACATTGGTGATTCGGCATTCTTCGTCGTAGAGGCAGATGAGTACGATAGCGCCTTCTTCGATAAGCGTTCTAAGTTCGTCCACTACGCACCAAGAACCGCCATCTTGAATAACCTCGAATTCGACCACGCAGATATCTTCGATGATCTAGAGGCTATCCAGAAGCAGTTTCATCATTTGCTTAGAACGGTGCCCGGCAATGGGTTGCTTATCATTCCCCACGGCGAAGCCACCATCGAGGCGGTGCTACGGATGGGTAATTGGACTCCGAAGCAACAATTTGGTATCGCTGTTCCGGAGGAAGTCTGTAAGAAATTGGCATCTAATGGCGGCGTATTCTGGAATGCGAAGCTGATCAATGGGCAGGGTTCGGAATTCGAACTCACAAAATACGGTCAGGGAACCACTGGAGAGGTAATTAGCCGTACGCTAGTGGAATGGGATATGACCGGCGTGCACAATGTGAAGAATGGTATGGCAGCAATAGCCGCAGCGCACCACGTAGGTATCGATGTTGCTACCGCCGTAGAAGGTTTGCAGAAATATAAGGGCGTGAAACGACGCATGGAACTGCGCGGCGAAGTGGAAGGCGTAAAAGTCTATGACGATTTCGCGCACCACCCTACGGCTATCATGACTACGCTGCAGGGCATCCACATGAAGCTGAAATCCGAGGCTGCAGAGTCGCGCCTGATTGCCATAATCGAACCGCGCTCGAATACCATGAAGCTTGGTATTCATCAGCAGCAATTGGTTGATGCCTGCCAAAAAGCAGACATGGTTATCTGGCAGAAGCCAGAGAAGTCGGGGCTTGATTTCAATGCACTCGTCGCCGATAGCAAGGTGCCAGGATATGCGTTTTCTACTACGGATGAGATAGTCTCGTTCGTTGAAGAAAATTCTCGCAAGGGTGATCACATAGTGGTGATGAGTAATGGCAGCTTCGATGGCATCCATGAGAAATTACTTCGTGCCTTAGATCATAGTCCGACTGGCGCCTTGGGTTTCTGAGTGTTTAGATGAGTGATTCTCAAGAGATAGCGTTGTTTCCCCTGCAACTGGTTATGTTCCCAGGGGGCAGATTGGATCTGCAGATATTCGAGCGGCGCTACATCGATCTGGTTACGCAGTGTATGCGGACAGAGACGGGCTTCGGAATCTGCCTGCTGAAGAAGGGAATGGAAACTGTCCAGCCGGGAACTCAGCAAACGATTCATCGCACTGGAACCTTTGCGAATATCATCGATTGGGATCAGTTGTCGAACGGCTTGCTTGGAATAACAGTTGAGGGTAGTGCCAAATTCACTATCGAGGATTGCTGGCAGTCCGAGGGTGGTGTGTTGATGGCCAATGTCACATTCAGTGAGATCGATAGCGTTGGCAAGCAAGCGATACCTATTGATGATGATTTCACAGCACTGTCGGAACTATTGCAGAACTTGGAGAGCCACCCCTTGGTGGAGCAGAAGAACCTGATAATCGACTACGATAATCTCTGGGACCTTGGTTGGCGCCTTGCGGAATTGATTCCTGTAGAGAATGGGAAGAAGCAGGACTTACTTGAGATGGACGATCCTTGGGAGCGCATTGAGAATATTGAGCAACTGGTATCCGAGCTTGCTGATGAGTTCTAGTTGTCGGGCTTAACTTTTAATAAACCTATGATGCCTCCTTAGAAAGGCGCTGAGTATGCTGTCCAAACTAATTGATACCTCTGGCTGGACACACGAGCAGTGGTTGGCCGCTTGCATTCTCGTGTTTGCCATCGTGTCCGTCGCCGTCGTTTTACGACAGATGTTGAAGCTGTTTCGAATGACCAAAAAGCCTAGTTATCAACCCAATCTGCGTCCCCTCAGAAGACGACGAAGCCACGGCAAAGAAGAATCTGTAGATCAAGATGAATAAGCCCTCCATTCTCATTATTCGCCGACTCGTGTTTCTATCTCTGTGTTTTGGGGTAGTCTCGAATAGCTCCGCTATCATCATTCGTCATGATGCTGGCCCTGCGCGTTATGAGGTGAGGGAGAGTAGTTATCCCTCAGTTTTTTTCCTAGAGCGGCAGGGCAATCGGAAAGTCTGCGCTGCAACTGTCATTCATCAACAATGGGCACTCACCGCGGCACATTGTGTAGAGCAAACTCTGCTTGGTAATACGCTGAGCAATGGTCGCGATTTCGCTGTCCTTGTCGGTGGTCAGGATCGGGAGATAGATGCTGTCATCATTCATCCCGATTTTGATTTAGAAGCTGCGGGTGATGTAGACCTCGCTCTGCTGCGATTCAAACAGGCTTCGGCGACACCGCGGGCAATGCCAATACATTTGCAGGAACTGCAATCTGACGCGATCGTTACTCTACTCGGCTGGGGTTACTTTGGTTTGGGAACAACCGGCAGGCAATACAATGATGGCAGTCTTCGCCTTGCTATGAATCGGATCACAGACGTTGGTCGCCGATTCAAGATACGCTTCGATGATCCGCGGGATTCTGCTAGCCAAGCCTTGCCCCTAGAAGGAATGCCGAGCCTGGGTGATAGCGGTGGCCCTGCGCTGCTGGAAAGTAACAACGGCGTTTTTCTAGTCGGCATCACAGTCGGCGAGCTTGAGGCTGACGGTTTTTCGGAGGAAACTCAGGGAAAATACGGGGCTGTTGCGGTATACGAAAGCGTGAACATGCAGTTAGACTGGATCGAAACAGTCATCGGTAGTTCGGTGCCATTTGATAGTTAATCAGCTGTGGCTCGAATAGCCATTATATGAGAGGCAACAATGATCAAGAAAATTCTAATCTCCGTGGTTTTCCTCCTACTGCTTGTGGGAGGCGGGCTCTATTTCTATCTTGATTCCATCGTGAAGAGCGGGATAGAGGTAGTAGGCTCAAACGTATTAGGCACGGCAGTGACTGTGGATAGTGTTTCTATTTCGCCGTTAAGCGGTGAGGGACGCATCTCTGGCTTGCGCGTTGCGAACCCCGAGGGCTTCGATTCTCAATATGCTTTTGAGTTGGAATCGGTCTTAGTAAACATCAATGTGAATTCAATACTCACGGATGCTGCGGAGGTCGAGTCGATAGTTATCATGCAGCCGATAATCACTTACGAGACTAAAATAACCAGTGACAATATACGTACGCTTTTGGATAACATGTCTGAAGGAGAAGCTGCATCAAGCGATCCTGGGTCGGCTGATGAGTCGGGTCAACAGCTCATCATTCGCGAGTTTCGTATGATGGATTCGCAGCTGAATTTCGTGTCTTCACTAGTAAGTGCGCCAGTGACGCTAGCAGACATCGAGATTCAAAATATTGGAGCGGAAGGAGGTTCGTCCAGTGCGGCAAATGCCGTTCGAGTAGTCCTGCAGGAGCTGGTTGCCACAATTTTAAGCTCCGACCTTCCCGGTGTAGATGACATAAGAGAGTCCGTCGAGGGGCGCATACAGGATGGTGCGCAGCGCGTCGAAGAGGCTGTTGAAGATTTAGGTGGTAGGCTTCGCGGTCTTCTGAACTAGGCTTTAGCTCAGTTACGGCGCCGAAGGAAGGTTATTCGACGTCCGTAGCTGCGCAGTTATTATTAATTCCCGGCAGCAATCGATCTGTTCGACCGCTAATTCTATATGCAACGAGTCCGACCCACTCCCTGATTGCTGTTCCTAGCACGGAAAGATTCTCTCCAAACGAGAAGTTTACCCGCAACAAGTTTCCTTTCTGTGAGTAATGATCTACAGGATAGGGCTGCACACTCCACTGCTCCTGGCAGAACACGCCTACCGATCGCGGCATATGAAATGCTGAGGTGACTAATAGCCAATTCTCGCCATTTTCAGGTGTAACTAGCTGCTTGCTGTTTCTGGCATTTTCGGAGGTATTGCGAGACTCGCTTTCAAAGATAATAGCTCGTTCTGCTAGGCCCAGTTGATCGAATAAAATTTGCGCCATCTCAGCCTCTTTGAATTCCTGTTCGGTGACAGCACCACTGCCGCCGGTGAACACAAGCTGAGCATTGGGATAGAGTCGTGCAAGATAGAGGAAATTCGTGAGTCGGTCTGCTGAACCGCGAACTTCTGGTTGCTGCCAGATATTCGACATTCGTGGCGAGATGGCACCGCCTAGAACGACTATGCCATCCACCTCGCTTGGTAGTGCGGCATTGGTGGTGAATCGGTTCTCCAAAGGCGCGATCAACCACTCTCCCACTGGAAAGAAGCCGATAAGTACTAGCAGCAGAGCGCAGCTCGCGAGTAAGGAGCGAGAGATTCTCTGCCATTTCAGGAGGGCGGCGATCCAGGCGGACACCCCGAGAATGACGATTAGGCTGTCCGGTGAAATCAACGCCCAAATAATTTTGGAGGCCAGAAAGAAAGCTGTGTCCATGAAGGCCCTGGTCAATCGCTTAGTGATGATTAGGGCTTAGAATGCTAACCCAAAAAAGGCGGAAGCACATGGCTATTTTAGGTCTTAGCTTGTGGCAGCGAATTTGCTACTATCCGCACACTGAATCAAATATAACCATTAGGAGTTAGCAATGACGATCCAAGTCGGAGACAAGGTGCCATCGGTAAGTTTTAAGCATATGACTGCAGAAGGACCGGCAGAGATAAGCAGTGAAGAAGTATTCGCAGGTAAGAAGGTTGTGTTCTTCGCCGTTCCTGGCGCTTTCACTCCGGGTTGTTCAATGACCCACCTCCCTGGCTTCGTAGTGAATGCCGATGCCCTTAAGGCAAAAGGTGCAGATACTATCGCCTGTATGGCGGTGAACGATGCCTTCGTAATGGGTGCATGGGGCGAGAATCAAAATGCCGAAGAGATACTGATGCTTGCGGATGGTAATGGCGATTTTACCAGCGCTATTGGCCTTGAACTCGATGCCAGCGGTTTTGGTATGGGCAAGCGTGCTCAGCGCTTCGGTATGATCGTTGAAGACGGCACAGTTACTTATTTAGGTGTTGAGGCTCCTGGCGAGATTAAGGCGAGCTCAGCGGAAACAATGCTCGAGCAGCTCTAGGGTACTGCGACTCTTTTTATTCGGGTATTTGTGGCGGGTCTTGCAGTATTGACTGTGTTGCTGGCCGCAAATACCTGATTGGGTGCATATCTGAGCATCCAATTTTTCGGTTTTACCTAGAAAACATTTCGATTACAAAACTTAATGAAAGTACTGCAGCAAGAACGGACTGAATTAACGGAAGACTAACAACACCTATAAGGACGCCTCATGACAGCTGCCATTCAACAAGTCGAAAGCACGCCTATGCGAAGTAAAATAGGTTTGTGGCTAGGGCCGTTGGCGTTCGTTCTAATGTTATTGTTCGTCGATCTTGATCCCAGTAATCCGCTGGTGACGCGCATGGCTGCAGTTATATTGCTAATGGCAATATGGTGGATTACTGAGGCAATACCACTCTCCGCAACGGCACTCCTACCCATCGTTCTATTTCCGCTTATGGGTATCATGCGCGGGCGCCTTGTTCCGGCAGCAAATCAGATCGATTTCGAGGCGACTAGTCTGCGCAATGGCCTCAGCCCCTCGGATCTAGATATCGTTTTTCCAAATGTGGCCGGCCAGTATATGGACTGGATTATTCTGCTGTTTCTTGGTGGCTTTATTATTGCTACGGCTGTAGAAAAGTGGAACTTGCACAAGCGTATTGCCTTGAATATCTTGCGCGTCATCGGTGGTCAGCCACATCGGCTCGTTTTAGGTTTTATGATTGCCACTGGCTTTCTTTCGATGTGGCTATCGAACACCTCGACAGCATTGATGATGATGCCGATGGGAATGTCGCTTATTCTTTTGTATGAGGAGCTGAACCGCGAAGCTGCAGCTAAGGGTGCCGTCATAGACGAGCGAGCTGAAAATTTTCCTCTCACACTATTGTTGGGTATTGCCTATTCCGCTTCCATCGGTGGGTTCGCGACATTGATCGGTACGCCCCCGAATGGCGTGCTGGTGACGCAGATGCCACAACTTTTTCCTCTGGCGCCCGAAATCACTTTCGCATCTTGGATGGTATTTGCCTTGCCCATGAGTGCGACCTATATGCTGATAGCTTGGTTTGTTCTCACGCGCTTCATTTTCCCTCTGCCTGCTTCTACGCCTTTTAGTGGACGTGATTTTATCCGTGATGAAATGGAAAAACTCGGAGTCATGTCCCCCGAGGAAAAAAGAGTAACGTTCGTTTTTGTCAGCGCAGCTTTGTTGTGGATGACGAGGAAGGAGCGTTTGTTTGGCGCGGATGTGGATATCTTTGGGTGGAGTCACTACCTGGATTCGTTCCTCGCTTATCTAGGTTCCGATCCAGTTGGCTATATGATCGATGATGGAACCGTTTCTATCGCGATGGCATTGCTGCTGTTCATCATCCCTGCCAGCAAGCAGGTAGGCGGTCGTCTCATGGATTGGGAGGATGCGAAAAAGGTGCCATGGGGCATTTTGTTACTATTTGGTGGCGGCTTGGCGCTTGCGAAGGGTTTCACAACTTCGGGCCTCGGTGTTTATATCGCAGGACAATTGCAGTCACTGCTCGGCGAAGCCAGTCCTCTGGTTATTGTTATGAGCACAGTAGGGTTCATAACCGGGCTCACAGAGGTTACGTCTAACACGGCAACAATTTCCCTCTCTCTACCTATCATGGCCAGCCTGTCCCAAGCTATCGGGGTACATCCGTTGCTGCTGCTGATTCCCACAACTTTGGCTGCTTCTTGTGCATTTATGTTGCCCGTGTCCACGCCACCTAACGCTATTATCTACGGCTCCGGCAGGGTGCCAATAATGAAGATGGTAGTGGCAGGCATTTGGCTGGACATCCTTTCAGTACTTCTACTCACCGTCTTTGTCTACACGCTAGGCCATTTAACCTTTGATGTGTTGGGCCCTTTTCCTGACTGGGCGCTGCCATAGGCTATTGATAATTAATAATTAATTTGAAAAAAAGCAGGAAAAAAAGCGGGAAGTGGTGTTGGCAACTTCCCCTTTGTGCTATGTTTTAATCTATCTGCAGAATCAAGTTAAGCATATTGCAGCGAATCGGGGGCAGGTCGCCGAGGAAGTACCGGGGGGAACCGCAGGGATGCGACCTAAAAGAGGCAAAACTATTGCTGCCCGGGCGAGAATAACAATAAGTATTTGAACCTCTATGAACTATAAGCAGACTGAAGACAGAGTAGCCGCAGATTCCTGTCCCGCCGGCGATGACAAGTGCACGAATCTTTCAGAGGTTAAGCGCCTCCAGGAAGAGATTAAGCAATTGGCGGCGCTGGTGCGTACGGATGAACTAACCCGCCTTTTTAACTTCCGTTATTTCAATCAGGCACTTAGTCTGGAGATGGAGCGTACTCGTCGTTCTGGTCAGCCAACCTGTCTCATAATGTTGGACTTGGATCATTTTAAGGAAGTCAACGATGCCTACGGCCATGAGGCTGGCAACGCTGTGCTTCGTCATATATCCAGTCTGGTTAAGAAAACCGTTCGAAGGCTGGATATTCCTTGTCGTTATGGTGGGGAGGAATTCACAATTATTCTTCCAGATACGACTCTTCGACAGGGCGTTCGCTTCGCAAATCGCCTTCGCTTGATTATCGAAAATTCACCGGCTAAAACCAGTGATGCTTTGTTGGGAATCGAGGCTAGTTTTGGCGTCGATGTCTACACGAAGGGTGATGAATTGATAGAAAAAGAATTCGTAGAGAAGGTTGATTCTTTTCTCTACCTAGCCAAGCAAGAAGGTCGCAACAGAGTCTGCCACTCATCTTTTACTGACGAAGATAGCGCTCGTTCAGATTCGAAGTAGCTCAATCCAGGAAGTGCTAGTCCCGCTGCTAGCTAATAAGTTCTTAGCCTATAAGCCGTATTAATTTATTTTTTCTCTTCTTCGATCATCTGTGCAAGATGATAGAGAATTGCCGCCGTAGCTCCCCAAATCCTAAACCGCTCAAACTGCAGCTCGAGAACTTTTCTCGACTGGTTGTCATAGGTCATGGATGTGGAATTGTAGGAGCCTGGGTTCATGAGTAGGGAAAGAGGTGCATGGAAAATTTCTGCGACCTCGATAGGGCAGGGCACAAATTCTAAACCCGGCTCAATAAGCCCGACGATTGGAGTAATTTGAAAGCCGGAAGGGAGCGCCATGTCGCCCAAGCGACCTATGACCTCAACGTTACTTTGGGCGAGGCCTATTTCTTCTTCGCTCTCTCTCAGTGCAGTAGCAACCACATCCGAATCTGCCGAATCTTCTGAGCCTCCAGGTAGACTGATCTGCCCCGGATGACTCTTCAGGTTCGCTGAGCGCACGGTGAGCACTATCTCGCTGGCCCTGCCTGGTTTGTGTCGAGTGATAGGGATTAGCACTGAGGCTTTACGCAAGGCGGTAGGGCGCTGATCCATCATCTTGTTAACTGAGTTATCAGGATGGAAAATAGGATCTGGGCTGTCGTTCTTGTTCCGAGAGAAATAGGCAAGCAGGTCATCGAATGCCTGCTCTGAATTACTGTCTTCTCGGTTACCCATTGTGTCGTCCCTACCCTTACTAAAATGCTATCGGCGGAAATAAAAATGCCGACATAGTGTCGGCATTTTTATAGACGTTGCGGAAATTACTTATATTTCCAAGTAACTCCAAAAAATGCTCTTACTGGTTCGCCAGGGAAGTAGCGATCCCCTGTGAAGGTAGTCCAGTCTGCACGTTCTGCATACTCTTCATCCGTTGCGTTCAGCACGTTCAGATAGAAAGTCAGGTCATCATTAAACTGATACTGTGTTCGCCAGTTTATGATGTCGTGTCCTTCGTAGCTCTGTGTGTTCTCAGGATTCGTGTAGTAGTCACCCATGTTAACCAGTTCAAGCTCGGTCATGATTGAGCTAGTTGGCTTCCATTGCAGGCGCAAATTACCAAACGTATTCGGAGCGGTATCTACATCGTTCCCGTTGATATCGATGCCACCGGATATCTGAGAATTTTCGTAGGTATGCTTGGCTAGGTTGAAGACACCCTGAATTGAAAGTGTGTCGGTGATATCCATACCCATGGCTAGCTCGATGCCGCGATGTGATGTATGGCTGTCATTGAGATTCTCTCTAGAGCTATTGGTGAAAATCTCGTTCTGCTTATCCATGAAATACCAGGAAACAGCATAGTTCCAATTATCACCAGCGCCTTTCACGGCCACTTCATAGCTGTCCAATTCAACAGCATCTAGGCTCGCCACCGTCTGTGCGTTCTGCAGACGATATAACTCGGTAGCCTGTGGTGCGCGAAAGCCTCGTTGTACTCTGAATTGTAGGTCGTGATCGTCATTAAGTGCGTAATTCAGACCTAGCTTTGGAGAGACGTTAGTGAAGCCATCGTCTCTGTCAGCAGGACGGTTGTAACGACAGCCAAAGCGGCAAGCCACACCGTTTTGATCGGTACGTCCGTCGATCATCTTGTTGTCATAGACGTACTTCATGTTTTCTAGACGAAGACCCAATGATATATCCCAGCCGCTTCCCAGGTCTTGTTCATAGTTAATGAACCCCGCAAATTGGCGAATAGATACGTCGAAGTCGTAGTGCTTGCCCTGCGGAATTGAGTTGCGCAGGAAGAATGACCCTGCTGTTGGGTTTGGTTGAGTTTGCTTGAGGGAGCCGTCTGTATCTTCTATATCGAAGCCCATCGCAAGATTGGCGCCGCTATCGAGCTCCTTATATGCAGCAAATTGAAAGCCGATACTGCGATGCTCGGTATCCTCAATTGGCTGCCCGGGCAAGAAATGCTGCATGAAAGTCATGTTCACTTCACGGAAGTAAGGCGTCATTACGACTTCCCAGTCATCCACTTGTTGGGTGATCGTGGTCCAGACGCGTCCATTCATACTATCGCGGAAAGCCTCAGGATTGGGATTGGTATCTCTAAGCGCGCTATCTGAGAAAGCGTCTGTGCCTGCAACAAATCCTGCAGTTTCTTGATTCAAGTTGATCATCGTAAAGCCGCCGTCCAGATTGGCGCCATTTTTCGTGGTGTAGTTGTAAAGCCATGAGACTTTCTGCTGATCCACGCCACTGTCATCGCGATAGCCTTCTTCGCTAGTTCCGTTAACCATTAAAAGCTGCTTGAAATTGCCATAGTCATGGCCAAAAGAGCCGCGGAGACGCTGTGAACCACGAGGTCCTTGTTCGAGCATAACTTCGCCGGCATCGCCTGCTTTTGGTAGTACCACATTGATCAATCCGTGCACGGCATTAGAGCCCCAGAATGCGCTACCCGGCCCGCGGATGACTTCAACTCTGGAGGCATTCTCAGAATGGGTATCGAACATCTCGTTTACGTTACAGAATCCGCTAGCGCGAACCGGTATGCTATTTTCTGCTATCAAGAAGGAGCCACAGGCGCCTGCTCCGGTAAGCACCGCTGAGCGAATCGCAACGAGGCTCTCTTGACCGTTGTTACGATGGATGCTCACACCGGGCAATCGGTTCAATGCTTCCTGTAGATGCGTGTGATTGATTAAATCTAATTCCTGCTCGCCGATCACAGAAACCGCTGCATTAACGTCAGCGAGGCCCACAGAATTTCTGAGGGTGGAAGTAACCTGGATTTCTTCGATGGCTCGTTGGCCATTTTGGGCAAGCGCGGGGGCTGCTGCTAGAGCAGTCGCAGCGGCAATGCTGGAAAAGAGTATCTTGCGAATCATTCTAAATCTCCGAATATGTAAAGCCCTCGAATTCGACTTGTACGCTCTTTGGCGTTTCTATCAAGTGAAAAGGAGTAGATTTACTGTCCCTTGTTATAAATTATGACCAATTAGAGGATTAAGCCCTCAACGGCTAGTTAGCTAGCTTCAATATCGGTCTTTCTAGCGGCGGTTAATCTAAAAGCCCGACAATATAGCATAGGTTATCGAGCTATTCCTCCGTCTTTACACTCCTTGGGTTAACCACGTACACTGGCCCTCGGATTTCGAGACAAGCCGCGTGGTATATGCGGTAGAGAGAGATGTCAGGCTTGTTCTGACTGGGGGAATTGCAGTAATGAAGACAAGAATTACAGAATTATTGGCTATCGAACATCCAGTGGTGCAGGGAGGCATGCAGTGGGTTGGATTAGCTGAGTTAGCCTCGGCTGTTTCCAACGCTGGGGGGCTCGGCATCGTTACTGGGCTCACACAGCCAACACCAGAGGATCTCCTCAAGGAGATTGCGCGTTGCCAGTCGATGACCGATAAGCCATTCGGGGTGAATTTGACGATCTTGCCCACCATTAAGCCGGTTCCCTATGATGAATACGCTCAGGCAATTGTTGATTCTGGGGTAAAGATTGTGGAGACAGCGGGTCGTAATCCCGAGCCGTACCTACCTATGTTTAAAGAAGCGGGTATCAAGGTTATTCACAAATGCACTTCGATTCGCCATGCATTGAAGGCTGAGAAGATAGGCTGCGATGCAGTGAGCGTAGATGGCTTTGAGTGTGCCGGCCATCCCGGTGAAGATGACGTCACCAATTTGATTCTTCTCCCGCTCGCTGCTAGAAGATTGAAGATACCTTTTCTCGCCTCGGGCGGTTTAGGTGATGGCAGAGGCTTAGCTGCGGCGCTAGCGATGGGCGCCGATGGTATCAATATGGGAACTCGCTTCATGGTCACGAAAGAAGCGCCTATTCATGACAATGTAAAGCAGAGGATGATTGAGGCTACTGAGTTGGATACGGCGCTCATTTATCGTTCTTTTAGAAACACGGCGCGAGTATTCAAAAACAGCGTAGCAGAAAAAGTTGTAGAGATTGAGTCGCGGCCTGAGGAAACGAAATTTGAAGACATACAGCCTCTCGTACAAGGCGTGAAGGGTAGGGAATTATTTGATGGTGGTGATTTGGATAAAGGGATTTGGTCTGCAGGAATGATAGTGGGACTGATAGACGACAATCCAAGTTGCGAGGAATTGATAACAAGAATAGTTGCCGAAGCTGAAGACATTATTTCTAAACGTCTTAGGGAAATGGTTTCTAAGTAGTTTTTGTGGGCAAATATTTACAAGTTACACATGTTAGGAAAAAGAACAATCAGAAGGAAATGGAAATAGTATGCAAATTAAAGACAAGGTTATCGTAGTAACTGGTGGGGCTAGTGGCATAGGAAAATCACTGTGTGAAAGATTTGCTAGGGAAGGTGCTAAGGCAGTCGTTGTATCAGATATTGATCAAGAGGGTATCGATGCCACGGTTGCGGATATTTCTGTGAGCACGCAAGCACTTGGGGTTAAGACAGACGTGGGTGATGAGAATGACGTCAACGACTTGGTGAGTAAGGCGCTTGAACAGTTCGGCCAGATCGATCTATTTTGCTCCAATGCAGGAATATTTACAGCTGGGGGAGAGAATGTCAGTACAGATGCCTGGCAATCGATCTGGGATATCAATGTGATGTCCCATGTGTTTGCGGCTCGTGCAGTTCTTCCAGCTATGCTTGAGCGTGGCGAAGGTTATTTTTTAAATACTTCCTCTGCTGCAGGGCTATTGAGTCAAGTAGGGTCGGCTCCTTATTCCGTGACGAAGCATGCTGCTATAGGCTTTGCTGAATGGCTCTCGATCACCTATGGCAATCGTGGCATTAAGGTATCGGTACTCTGTCCGCAAGCCGTACGTACTGCAATGACAGCAGGTGGCGACGGTGGAGTTGCTGGACTCGATGGAATGTTGGAGCCAGACAAGTTGGCGGATACGGTGGTGGAGACGCTGCAAGAAGAGCGCTTTCTCTGTCTTCCACACCCTGAAGTGTTAACTTATATGCGCAGGAAGACAGACGATTACGATCGTTGGTTAGGTGGCATGCGTCGCCTGCAGGGTCAATTCGAGGAAGTCTATAAGAAGAGGGAAGATTCTCAGGACGATTAGTCTGTAGGGTCGGAGGCGAGAGATGAGAAGGTTTACAACACTATTTATTTTCTGCTGCAGTTTGCTCCCGATGATGGCGCAAGCTCAAGAGCGAATAACATTGCAAGACGGCTCAGTGCTGAATGTCTTTCTCGTTGCTTCAGGAGACCAAAGCAAACAACGGCACCCGTTAGTCATTCTTATGGGTGGCGGGCCTGGCAATGCATCAATATCACAAGACACCTCACGATGGCTTGGCAGCGGATTTGCGCAGAGAGGGTGGATGGTTGCTGTGCCTATCTCGCGGAACAACCGTTCCTTTCGAGGCGGTGCAAACAATGCGCTAATCGCAGAATTGATTGCTGAATTGCAAAAGCGAGACGATGTTGTGCAAGGCAAAGTGTTGTTGGCGGGAGTGTCTAATGGAGGAATGTCGGCATTGGAAATTGCGCGCCGAAATCCGGAAAAATATTTCGGAGTAGCAGCAGTTCCAGCTATATCTAGTACAGAAACAGACAATGATGCCCTAGAGGGTTTTCCTGTGTATCTGCGAATCGGTGGCGCCGATCAGCTAGATTGGGCGGATCGCTTCGATGAGACTGTTGCTAGCCTAGCGGACGCAGGCGTTGAATTGAATGCGGAGGTGCTCGAGGGCGCGCCCCATATGTTTAGAATGGAGTGGGAATCTCTGGGAAGCTGGTTAGAAGAAATACAACGCTAGACATATCTTTTCAATGAATAGATTTGTCAGAGAGCCGCAGAGAATATTAGAGAAATTTAGCTATTACTTATTAATGACCTACCAATTTATTCATGGAGAATAATATGAATTTTAGAAAAATGACCACAACCTTAACCTTACTTGGCCTCGCTGTATTTTCAGGTTCTAGTTTTGCTGGTCCTCCAGCGACAGTAGCAGACGTAGCCTGGATGACTGGCAATTGGGCCGGCAATTTGGGTCCGAATCAGCTAGAAGAGAACTGGATCATGGGAGAGGCGGGTTCAATTGCTGCCATGGTAAGAATGACCGGTGAGGGTTCGACCAGCATGTTTGAGATGATCACCATTGAAGAGGTAGATGGCTCTCTGGTACTGCACATTCAGCAGTGGGATCCGGGCATGGTCGCGCGTACTGATGGTCCGCAGGAAATGGAATTGGTTGAGATTACTGAGAACAGCGTGAAGTTTAAGGCGACATCAGAAGGTGGCATGTCAGGCTTGGGCTATAGTCATCCGGATGCAGATACTTTTATCATTCATGTCGAGAACCCTGGCCGTCCAGTGTTCGACATTCCCCTGAAGTCTCGTAGTATTTGGAAGTAGTATCTGAAAGTAGTTTTACAAGAGAGTGTATTGATTCACACACAAAGAAGGGGCTCTAGAGCCCCTTCTTTGTGTGTGCTGTTTAAGATTGTTAGACGACCAAGCCGAGCTGCTCTAATCCTTCTGCGATTTCCTGCATTATCTCTCGATCTCGGTTCGCGTCGAACTGAGGAGCAGCGTCCCAATCGTATAGCCAGGCTGGTTTCAATCTAAGCTCTTCGGGCTCATCCTCGAAACGGGGGAAGATGTGTGCGTGGAGCGCAGGTTCCACGTTGCCGAGCATCTCGTAGTTGATTCTAGCGGCGCCGGTAATTTCTAAAATAACATCACCAACGACGGACATCTCGTAGAGAAAGACCTTTCGCGTTTCAGCGTCCATCTCATTGAGGTGTGGTACAACAGGGTCAGGCAGCAGCAGGCTATAACCGGGCAGAAACTGCACATCACCCAGTACTACCCAGCCGGAACTTATTCGGCAGATTGCCTTCGGATATTCGCTGCTTTGACACTGTCTTACGCGTTCGTGAATTAGTGTAGGCATTTGGGGTTCGCCAGACTAAGACAGCTCTAGCAGTTCCACCCAATTGCCATCGGGATCGGCAATGATTGCTATCGTAATACCCTCACGAACGACTTTGGCAGGTACTACTATCTTGGCTCCAGCAGCGGCAGCTTTGTCGACGCTCGCCGCTAGATTGCCTACAGTAATGGTCCAGTAACGATAGCCGTGTGCTCCACGAATTCCGCCTGGCGCTGCATCTGCCGGAGCTGCTGGCTCAAGTTCTATAACCTTGATCACGCTGTCGCCCACCTTAAAGCGGTTCATGGTGCCACCGCCCGGCATTGGAATAGAGCCTTCAAGCTCCAGTCCCAGAGTCTCTCCATAGAACGTCATCATCGCTTCAATGTCTTTCGCAATGATGCCAATATCGATAGCTGCTTTTTTCACCTCAACTGACATAGTAAATTCCTCTTAGGCTGCGCCGAGCATTGCTTTGGTTTCTAAAAATTCTTCGAAGCCTTCCAAGCCCCATTCGCGTCCGTTGCCAGATTTCTTGTAGCCTCCAAAAGGAGATGAAAAGTCTGGTCCAGCGCCGTTGATATGAACCATGCCGGTTCTAATCTGTCTCGCTATCTTCTCTGCATGGGCAGGCTCTCCCGATACATAACCGGAGAGGCCGTACTCTGTGTCGTTTGCAATGCGAACGGCATCTTCGTCATCTTCATAGCCTATGATGGTCAATACCGGGCCAAAAATTTCTTCTGTGGCGATAGTCATGTCATTGCTTACATTTGCAAACACAGTGGGCTGGATGAAATAGCCCTTGTCTATGCCTTCGGGACGACCCGGGCCACCAACGATTAGCTCGGCTCCTTCCTCGATGCCTTTCTCTATCAGGGCGGTAATCTTATTGAATTGCAGTTCGCTCACAACGGGACCAAGTCGTGTTTTCTCGTCGGATGGATCGCCAACACTTGCTTTCGCCGCTGCTGCTTTGGCAATTTCGATGGCCTCAGCCATGCGAGCCTTAGGTACTAACATGCGAGTAGGTGCGTTACAGGATTGACCGCTGTTACCAAAACAACCGATCACTCCGCCGCCTACCGCCTTCGCTAGATCGGCATCGTCGAGAATGATATTCGCTGACTTGCCACCCAGTTCCTGCATTACGCGTTTGATGCCATCAGCTGCTGCCTTGGCGACCTCCTGACCTGCTCGAGTTGAGCCGGTAAATGAGACAACATCGATCTCAGGGTGAGCAGAGATGGCGGCGCCTACACTCGGTCCGTCACCGTTTACAAGATTGAATGCGCCAGCAGGTAAGCCGGATTCCGCAATAATTTCGGCTAGAATATAGGCGCTCAGTGGCGCGATCTCGCTGGGCTTTAATACTATTGTGCAGCCCGCTGCAATTGCTGGTGCTACCTTGCAAGCGATCTGGTTCAGTGGCCAGTTCCAGGGTGTAATAAACCCACACACACCAGCAGGCTCCTTGACGATTTTGGTGCTACCGCGTACTTCTTCGAATTCGTAGCTGTCTAGAATGCCTAGAATGTTCGCAAAGTGGCCGATGCCACTGCCTAGCTGGGCAGTCTTGGCTAGGCCCATTGGCGCACCCATTTCATTTGAAATGGCTGTGGCAATCTCGTCACCACGAGCCTTCATGCCTGCGATGATGTTGCCAATGACGGCTTTGCGTTCTTCGATAGTAGATTGCGACCAAGCCCCAAAGGCTGCTCGCGCAGCCTTGGCTGCAGCGTCAACGTCATCTGCAGTGCCCATGCTGATGGTTGCAAATGCCTCTTCTGTAGCCGGATTGATAACATCAAGAGTTGAGCGGCCTGAGGGCTCTACCCATTCGCCGTTGATGAAGAATTTATTATATGCCTTGGTCATTTTCCTACTCCTGTCGATTCGATTACACTTGCAGTTATTCAGTTGTTTAATCCGGTCGTATAGTTCGGCGTATCGCCGATACGGGCTGGGTAGTATACCTGATTTCCTAGGCTCCAAAAGGGCCAATCAAGCTACAACATTGTGCATAAGAAGGTAGTGATGTTTAACTCTCTAAAGCGTGCCGTCGGTGAACGATTAGCCGCCTTTCTCAGCAAAGATCTGCCGGGATACCAAAGGCTGGATACAGTCGCCATAGATGTTGTCGCCGAAACTCTGGAGAAGGGCGACATCGTGCTGGTGGATGGCAATACCCGTATCAGCACGGCCATCAAATATCTCACTCAATCGACTTGGTCTCATGCCTGTCTCTACGTGGGTGAGAAGGGGGCAAACAGCTCCGAGCTCAATCTTTTGGAAGCCGATCTGAAGAACGGTGTGCACCTAATAGACTTAGACCACTATGCAAATTTTAATTTGCGAATCTGTAGGCCGGTCAACTTAAGCGATGCAGAGGCGGAAGAGTTGGTAGAGTTTGCTCAACAGCGAATTGGTCATCAGTATGATTTAAAGAATGTGATAGATCTGATTCGCTATGTTATTCAGAAACCAGCGGTGCCCAACCGATACCGTCGTTCACTACTAAGCCTGGGTAGTGGCGAGCCGACTAAAGCGATTTGTTCGACGCTGATTGCGGAGTCTTTCCAATCGATAAGTTATCCGATTTTGCCCCGACGAAATGGGCAGAGTGGTGAAGCCGGTGAAGTTCCTCTCTTATACAAGAAGCATTTCACTCACTTCACGCCTAGGGATTTTGATCTTTCCCCGTACTTCAGGATCGTTAAGCCGACGATAGAGAACGGCTTTGATCATCACAGTTTGTCTTGGGAAGTTAGCGGTTCTGGGGAAAAATCTTTGGATCAGACTTCAGTTGACTTAAATCCTACCTAGCAGAATATCTACGGTAGTTTCGAATTGCGGATCACTGCGACGGCTTTGGGCGAAAGGGAAGGGAATAAGGTCGTCCGGTATGACCCCTGTTGATTCGAAGCGCTGTCCATCGATTAAGGTTTGATCTGCAGGAGAATACTTAAGAGTGTTTCCGTCGAGTGAATAGCTTCCAATCTTTCCAGGGGTGCTCTCGCCAAGGGTTGTTATCCTGCCTGGCTTTGCCAAGCCAAGGGCAAACAATTCAGCCCCGCCTCGAGTCTCTGAATTCACTAAAACGACGATAGGTCGGGTAAATGTGCGCGTCGAACTGGGAGGAAAGTTCTGTGCAATCTCTACATGGTGGTTTGATGCACCTGACACTTCAAAATTGCCACGTCCATTTCGAACGAACATGTCTAAATGCCTAGAGCTTAAAAATCCGTATGAATTTCTAAGGTCGATTATCATACCGTCACTGTCTCTGAATTTTCGCATAGTGCGTTCTAGGGTGAACAGATCTGATGTGCTGCGCGATAGCCCCCAGAATCGTATATAACCGATTGTCTTGTTGCCCACGGAAAATTCTTGAACACTAGTCAGGGTGGCGGAGCGATAACTGTCGTAGAGATTCTCGAAAACGGGATTGATCTCGACTGATGACACTTCGCCTTGTCTATCGAATTCCAGTAGGTACGTTGATGTGGCAGGAATGAACTCTCTGGACGCACTGTCTTCTGTATTAAAGGAAAAGATAGGGTGAAAGCGATCTCCATTGACCCGTACAATCCTGTCTCCGCGTTCTATTCCAGCCTGATGTGCTGGATAACCCTCCAGTGACGCGGTAACTAAGAATCCTTCTTCGGCGGCTTGTACCTCGATGCCGATGTGATTCAAGGCAATTCGATCTTTAGCTGTCGCTGCTTGGAATGCCTGTACTAGATAGTATTCGAGCGTATCAGCGGAGAGGCTAGTGTTCTCGCCTTCCTGCGCGGTAGCGAGCGTGGTAAGTAGCGTTGCCGCTGCGCACAGGATTGCACAGAGGGTTCTAATGAGGTGTGGGCGATCAATTGAAAGCATTTTTTATTCGACTACTGCCATCGCTCGTTGCGCGGCGGGTCTTTGATAGTGTCGATCTCGCAACGCAATATATTTTTCGGGCACATCAAACTCGAAACGGATTGCCCAATTAAATGTATGTGCGAGCAGAAGGTCGGCGATGCAGAAGCTATTACCGATTGCATACTCGCTGTCTGTCTCTCCTAGCAAATGGTCTAGCGCTCTCACCGCCTTGTCGAATTCAAATTTGGCAGTATCAAACATCGCTGGGATTCTGTACTCCTGAGGTAGCGCAAACATATGCTTGCCCTTGGACCAGAGCGGTTGCTCGAGTTCGGCTAGTATGAAATAGGATAGCTCATCGAGTTTTGCATAGGCGGGTGTGCTTACCTTAGGTAGCAGGCCGGAATCTGGTGCATTTCGTGCGATGTAATTCACTATCGCGAAACTTTCGGTCAGCACCAGATCACCATCTACCAGCGTAGGTACCTTGCCCTGAACGTTCAGTTCTAGATAGCTGGGGTGCTTGGCGCTATCAGCCTCGCTGCTGTCTGTTCGCAGAGTGGTATTTATATATTCGTAATCGAGCCCGCTCTCTTCCAGTGCCCATAGAGCGCGAAAAGATCGTGATTGGCCCATGCCATAAAGTTTCATTGGGTATTCTTCCTGTCTTTAAAAAACAAATGGTGTTGTCTTTACGACAACACCATTTGGGGGTGTCACTAAGTTGCTAAAGACTAGTCATTAGCAAAACAGTAGAAATAGCCAGCACCACCTGTTGCTACTAGATCTTCTTGACCGCAGCCTCTAGAGCCGTGTGCGCTGTTCCAAGACGTTGGATTTGCGCCGCCACCAGTTCTATCGAAGTGACCAACCTGTGCAGAACCCTCGTCATTGCTCGTCCAGTTGTTGCAGGTGTGGTTAGAGCCATCGTCGATGAGGCGTCCGCTTAGGGATGAGCCGGTTAGGATGTCATGCTGATTGGGGGTATCGCCACGACCATTTACCATGTCGCCATTCTCGGTAAGAGAGTTCTCTTTACCTAGCTGCATGAAATCGCTATGCAGGTTATTTAGAGTGCTAGCCACTTCAACGTTATTCGCGTTGTACCAGGGACCGAATCCAATTCTCTCTCGAGCATTCACGCGGGGAGAGCGTGCAGTCTCATGGGCGCTTAAATAGGCGACCCAGTTCTTGCCGCGCGATCCTGCTGCTCTGGCAAGGCTTGCGCAATGTCTATCGGCTCCGCGTAAGCCGCCTAGATTTGCACCATCGCCTGACCCTACGCTGGTAATGAAGAAGCTCATTGCGTCTTCTGCTGGAACGTATGTTGTGCAACCCGTGGCAGCTGCCGATATTGCGAAAGCGGAAGCTAACATTAGTTTCTTGTTCATTGTCCTACTCCTTGATTGTGAATTTTCTTATTTAATAGGGTTAACTAATTAATGTGCGCCAGAACTGTCTACCGCTGCGCCGGGCATTGCCATGGCGGTTAGAGTGCTTCCTGTCTGCAGGATCACGTACTGGTGTCCCTCGTGTGTCCAGGAGCTCATACCATAGCGGCTTGCCGCGGGCACTTCCACTCGTCCTACCTCTTCGCCCGTAGCCTTGTCGATAGCAAACAGATGGGGAGTTCCAGCACCGTCAACATCGGAATACATCAGCAGATTGGCTGTGGCTACCATAGGCACGGCATTGCCGGTTCCCGTGTTACCGATATCGATACCTTGCAGCGCTGGGAGATTGGCGATTCGCGCGGGGGTCTCACCCGTTGGAATCATCCAAAGGTGCTCTCCAGTATTCATATCTATCGCTGTGATTCGGCTATAGGGCGGTTTCCAAAGTGGAATACCTAACGGGTGTCTTGGTGTTGCTCCACCGCGGCCCGCTGCATATTGCGACAATGTCGTGCCAGTCGGCGCATCGTAGTAAGTGTCGGCTTCTTCGCCCGATACCAGCGGCCTAGCAGAACAACTTGATCTAGATGTGACATACAAAATGCCCGTTGTAGGATCGGCTACAGAGGGGTGCGTAATATTCACTGCGCCTGATGGGCAGATCATCGCTGAAATTTTGCCCAGCGGATTGTCTCTATGCAGAGGCGGATTAAACAGTGGTCCTAATTGGTACTCTGCTACAGCAGCGACAGCCTGAGCGCGAATCTCGGGAGTGAAGTCCACCAGTGTATCGAGACTAAGGCCCTGCATATCGAATGGAGCAGGCTTCGTTGGAATCGGCTGGGTCGCAGCGAGTTTCTCCCCCGGGACTATCGAGGCAGGAAAGGCTACTTCTTCAATAGGCCAGATTGGCTCGCCTGTCTCTCTATTGAAGGTGTACACCAAACCTTGTTTCGTCGGCTGCGCCACAATCTTAGTCGGCCCTTGCTCAGTGTTCACGTCCAGCAGAATGGGCGCTGTCGGTAGATCGAAGTTCCAGATGTCGTGATGCACGATTTGAAAGTGCCATGCTCGCTCGCCAGTCCTTACATCCAGTGCGATCAAGCTGGTACCGTAGAGGTTGTCACCGGGGTGATGGCCACCGTAGTAGTCGATAGTCACTCCATTCGTTGGGATATAGACCAGACCCAGTTCAGGGTCAGCAGAAATAGGTGCCCACGATGAGATGTCGCCTGTGTACTGCCAAGCATCGTTTTCCCAAGTCTCATGTCCGTATTCGCCCGGCTGTGGAATCACATTGAACTTCCAAAGGAACTCGCCAGTACGCGCATCGTAGCCCAACATGTCGCCGGGCACGTTTTCTATCCTAGATTGGTTGTATCCCTGCTCAGCTGAATTGCCGACGATAACTACATCGTTCACAACCAATGGTGGCGAAGAGGAGGTGATGTAACCTCGCTCCAAGGGGATGCCCTTATAAGGATCATAAGGGTGACCCAGATCTGCCAGCAGATCGACTACACCGGTGTCAGGAAAGCCATCAATAGGTACCGGGCTGCCGAATCCATCCAGTGGGGCACCGGTTTCTGCATCGAGTGCTGTCAGGAAGAATCCCGGAGAGATGATATAAATGATGTCTTTGCCATCGACCTGACCGAAGCCTACGCCCTTGCCGTAGTCAGCCCGCATCGAGTATTGATAACGCTCGGTGTCCGGTTCGCGGTAGGACCAGATTGTTTCGCCGGTCTTAGGATCAATTGCAACGACGTGGCGACGCGCGCCTGCAACTGTGTACATGCGGCCATTGATATAACTTGGTGTCGAACGGCCACTCTGGGCTTGAAAGCTGGAGCCGTCCCATTGCCAGGCCACTTCTAATTCGCTGAAATTTTCAGCGGTAATTTCTTCAGAGGGTGAGAAGCGCGTGTGAGCAAAGTCATTGCCGAGTGTTGTCCATTCGACGGTATCTTGTTGGGCGCTGGCCACTGTCGCTAGAGACGCTAGAAGCAGGCTCGCCGAAGTACTCAATAGTTGGCGTATTCTTATCATTATTAGTTCCTCTTATTGGGGAAGCGATACTTGATAAACTATTTCGCTAAGTTGTCATGCTAGAGCCTTCTCTTTGGTATAAAGGCCAGCAAATACTGCTCCTGAGAGTAACTCAGCTCCTGCATTTTGTCATGTAACATTGCCCTGTTGACGGGCAGTGGAGGAGATTTTGCAGCCTCTAGCGGGAAAGTGTAGGAAGGTACCCGGAGAGAGTCGAATTGTGACGCTGCAACTGCAGCAATTCCTTACTCTAATCCAGAGTAGTCTACTTCGATGTCGGATACATAGACGGTGGACTGACTGATCGCCTTCTGCCTGAGAGTGGATAGCGCAAGCAGCCTGTCGTCGCTTCGGTAGCGATCAAACGTATCGTGATCCGGAAATTTTAAGAGGTGAACTTCATCCACATTCGGCGTCTGCTTGGATGAAGTCTTGGGTCGAAAGGCTACGTCTATTCCGCCGCCATAAGAATTCATGATGGCTGCTGCCTGCCGCTCAAACTGATCAAACGCCTCGGGGTCGCGAATTGTGAGTAGGGCTATTATGGTGATCATGAATTTTTCGTCTAAGGAAATGAAAGGAGCTGCTGTCCAACTCTTTTAGGAAGAATTGTGAGCAGAGGCTCTCTAGTCAGTGTTCTGTACTCGCTATTGATACTAAAGAGTGTCGATAGAAGTTACCACTGGCGCTTCGTTATTGATGACCCGATTAAACCTAGTTAGGTGGTCAATGACGATTGGGATTTAGAGATATAGGGTCTTAAGCGGCATGTATCAAAATTTCACACTCGATGTCGCGTTGAATGCTGAAATAGATAATAATATTAAAAACAAAGGCTTATATAAAAACTGAGTGAATTGAATTAGTCTGTTGCCCAATGGGCGAGCTGATTCAGTGTCGATTCAGGTCAATCGAGTTATAAACACTGCAAATTAGTAGAATTAAAAGACTATGAAAACAGCAGATAGCAGATGGGCAATTTTCATCGCCAACAAGTCGTGGCGGATTTGGCTGCCCGTGGCATTCGCTGTTTTTGTCATTTCTCTTAGTCCCACCTTTGCGCAAACTCAGAACCAGGTTGGGGATGAGGAGTTCGACCCTACTGTGGCTATAGAGGCTGCTGAGGATGACTTACGTAGCGAGCAAGAAAAAGCTCGCGAGGTGGATATAGCGCGAGAGTTAAACCTGCGCCGACAGGCAATCGATCAAATGCAGGGCAACCAGGGAATTTATGCTCCACAGTTGCAAGAGGCTTACGGTGACCTGGCAGCACTCTACGTGGAGATAGAAGACTTTGACTCGGCGATCACGGTCTATACCGATGCGCTGCAGATTAGTCGAATCAATACCGGGCTCTATAGCGACCAGCAATTACCCATTATTTCCTCTCTGATTGAAAGCAATAGTGCGCTGCGCAATTGGCAAGAAACCGATGATCTACATGAACTGCGCTACCATATTAGCAGTCGCTTGTATGAGCTAGGTGATAGGGCTTATCTAGAGGAGGCGGAGAATTATGGTGCCTGGAAATTACGTCTGTTGCGACAGAATCTTCTCGATCTAAGTTACCGAGCCTACTCAAGTAATGCCGAAGACCTCAGCCGTTTTTATGAGCGACTCTTAGAGAATCTTGAGCTGCAAACAGGCACTAGACAGGAGGATTTGATTGGTGTGCTCAGTGGTAAGTCTGAAACAGATTTGGTTTTGGCAAGAGCAATAGCCAGCACACCCTATACCGCGTTCGAGGGAACCGTAAGTCGATACATCAATCAGCAGCGTTGCCGCAATGTGCGAAATAGCTCGGGACAGATTGTTAGGGAATGCGTCAATGTTCAGGTGGAGAATCCACGCTACCGTCAATCGCAGGTGGAGGCGAAGCGGTTCGCCATGAATCGTCGTACCAGAGCGGTACAGGAATCCATCGACAGGCTGAAACAAATTTACCAGCACAGCTCTGACCTTGGCCGGGTGGAGCGGGCTGATTTAGAGGCTCAGATCGCTGAGCTAGAGACAGCGAATTCGCAACTACTTATGCAGTCTCGGTCGCGTCGACTATTCTAGAATCCGCTGTATCTCAGGCCTGACTGTAGCTTTCAAAAACCCTTTTAGATCCAGACACCACCAGTTGTCGTATTTAGAGGGGGTTTGGTTCCAGTTTTACTGGATAATACTCGACACAAAGTGTTCAATGGAGCTGTCCCGTGGCGCTTCCGCGCTCAGGGCTGTATTAAACAACCGGAGGAGATTATGTCTCAATTTGTTAATCGACTAACTCGGCTTACGCTGGCTGCGCTTTTAGCGGCCGTCGCGCTGGGAAGTCAATTTGCTGCCGCATTGGAAGTGGGCGATAAAGCGCCTGATTTCTCACTGCAGGCATCGGATGGCCAGACCTACAGCATGTCCCAGTTCTTGGGCGAGAAGCCTGTAGTAATAGCCTTTTTTCCTAAAGCCTTTACCGGCGGATGAACTATGCAATGCAAAGCGCTGCGTGACAGTGCTAGAGAAATTGAAAGTTTTGACGTTGCTTACTTCATGGCTAGTGTTGACACCCTAGAAGACAATACCGCCTTCGCTGAAGAGCATGCGGCTGGTTTTCCAATCCTTGCAGATCCTGAGAAGGAGATGACAAGTGATTACGGTGTGTTAATGGGAGCTGGTTTCGCTAATCGTTGGACCTATTACATTGGTGCCGACGGAACTATCTTAAAGATAGACAAAGAGACCAAGCCAGCAACGGCAGGCAAGGACTTAACCCGCACGATGGAAGAGTTGGGTTTTCCTAAAGTATAAGTTCACGCTCGAAGTATTCGTGAATGAGAAAACGAAACCCGAATGTCTTACGGCATTCGGGTTTTTTTGTGCGTAGGCAGAGCAGCTGGCCATCCGCAGGTCTAGAAACCGTGTTCGAATTAAGGCAATTCGTGGCAATAGACTGACGTAGGTATGCGCCGTGTTGTAGCCAGTCGGGTGCTGTGACAAAATGCGCCAGAGTATATCCCTCACTTGCAGTAAAACACACATACGGAGTGTTTCCATGTCAAAACTTGGCCTTTGGGTAGTCGCGGCCATCGCCGTGTTTACGCTATTGTATTTAGTCTACCTGGCAGCCACTTTTGAGGCGCCTACCGGCACTACGACCGTAATTGTGCCAGCGAATAATGCGCAGCCAGTTGCTGAACCTGCACCGATTATCACGCCGACTTTGCCCCAGACGCGGTTGCCGCCTCGGCAAGAGCCGCCAGCCGTTGCTGCTGCGCCCGTAATCATCGATGCTCCAGTGGCGGTGGAAATCGTAGAACCGCTTATCGAAGAACTACCGACTGATCTCGTTGAATTACCTAGCCTTAATAATAGTGATGAATTTGTATTTGAAGGTTTGCGTGCGCTACAAAATGGTGCCGCGCTAATTCGAGTGTTGGCTGATGAGCAGCTCATACGCAGTATCGTCGTGTTCGTCGATAATATTAGCCGAGGTGAATTTCCACAGAATGGCTTGCCCTACAAGCGCATAGGACAGGAAATGTCTGTGCGCAATATCGACGAGAACCTGTTCGTGATGGAAGCGAATTCCCATGATCGTTTTAACCAAATCATAGATACCTTTGTGGCTGTTGATGCTGATCAGGCATTGGTTCTCTATCGAACCCTACAGCCTTTATTTCAGCAAGCCTACGCTGAGATCGGGTCTAGGAATGTCAACTTTGATGACACGCTGCGCTCGGCGATAAACGCTGTGCTGCGATCATCAAATGTCGAGGGTCCTTATCAGTTAGTTAAGCCTTCAGTTATGTTTCTTTATGCAGACGCTAACATCGAAAACATGGATGAAATGCAGAAGCAGTTAATTCGCATTGGTCCGGAAAACACAGAAAAGCTAAAAGCCAAGCTGCGACAATTTTCGGCTCAATTGTAGTTGCTTGATTTGTACTAAATAATTTTACAGGCTAACTAATGCTACAACTTCCATCTCCACTCGTTGACGTCAATTGGTTATACGACAACCTGCAAGCTGCAGAGTTGATAGTTTTAGATGCATCGGTTCCTCCAGTGGTGCCGGGCTACGAATCTCTTAATAGCGAAGATGGTTTTCAGGCCATTTCTGGTGCGCGGCGCTTCGACTACGACACAAAGATCTGCAAACAAGATTCTTCCCTGCCGCATATGATGCCTGGAGCAGAGTTGTTTCAGGAAGAAGTGCGCAAGCTCGGTATAAATAGTAATAGCGTCATCGTGATCTATGACGACGTCGGACTGTATTCGAGTCCCCGTGCTTGGTGGATGCTTCGCGCTATGGGTCATGTTCAAGTTGCTGTTCTGGATGGCGGTTTACGCGCATGGATTGCTGCCGGTCTTGCTACAGTCGATAGTCTGCAGTTGGGCTCGGCGGTGGGGGATTTTGAAGCTAGCTATGATGAAGAGACATTCTGTGACTTCAGTGTTGTTCTGTCGGCTTTGGATGATTCAAACTGTGCGATTCTTGATGCGCGTTCCAAGGGCAGATTCTATGGAACGGCTCCGGAACCGCGAGCGGGCATTCGCGGCGGTCATATGCCTAATGCGCAGAATTTGCCCTTCCCCGAGCTATTGAACGAAGGCAAGATGAAGCCAGTTGCAGAATTGCGTGAAATTTTCAATGCATTCCTCACAGACGATACGCGGCTAATCACTAGCTGTGGTTCGGGTCTTACCGCTTGCATTCTCACCTTTGCGGCTTATCTTGCTGGTTATCGTAATTTGTCTGTCTATGATGGTTCCTGGATAGAGTGGGGAGCCCCTTCAAAACTCCCCGTAGTTACTGGCTAGCAGCCGCCAGTTGCGGTATAAAAACGCATGTCGTCGCCCTTGCTTGGGTTGTGTAACTACCCCCCTTGGGATTGCATGGCAGCAATGTGATTCAAGCGATTAGAATAAGAAGCGCGGAGTAGCTAGTTTGAAGTGTGGAAATCACCCCGGTGCAAATGCAATTGCGGAATGTGCGAAGTGCGCAGAGCCTCTTTGTGGCATCTGTGCCGATTTCAGTAAGGACGATGTGTTCTGTGAAAAATGTGCCAAGGATAATGAAAACTCTGTCTTCGTTGAATCGCAAGCCAAGCCTAAAGGCGCCTTCGAGGAAATTCTAAGCGAGCCTGATACTGAATTTCAAGCACCGAAGAAGCAGCGTCTTGAAGCGAGTATAGAAAAGCGCGAAAAGATGCACATGGCCATTGTTATATTTGGCTGCGTGTTTGTTGCCTTTCGGTTATTCACGGATATTGGTTCTCGGCAGATATTGAGCGTGCAACAAATTGAGCAAGAAGAAATTGGTATTGAGCGGCGTACGCTATGCATGCAAGTATTCTGGGAGATAGCCGCGGTTTTGCAAAATGGCGAAGAGCCAGAAGCATCGCTGCGTTGCGAAGAGACTCCTGATATCAATATCGTAACGCGCACAAACGATGACATTGTCGTCAGGCACCCGAATCCTAAAATACTTGGTTTCAGTGAGCTCTATGTTAGTCGCAGTAATCCCGTTCCTACGGCATTGGTGCTCTGATGATTAAGCGAATGCACAATAGAGGGCGCTCCAAGGCTTTGGGATTTACCCTCATCGAACTAATGTCGGTCACGGCGCTTATAGGTATTCTTTCGAGCGTAGCCTTGCCGGCATTTGTTGACTATAGAACGAAGGCAAAAGTTACCGAGGGTGTGTTACTGCTAACTGAGCTGCGTCGGCGTGTCGAAATTGGCTTCAATAGAACGCGAACACTCGATACCGTTATCCCCTCATCGCCAGCGGCGGATGGTGAAAGATTTGGCGGTCCCTATTACAGCTATGAGACGTTGTTTGGTGCCACGAGTGATATGTGGGAAAGAGTTGAGTATCAGCCTAAAGGGCCCCATAGAGTGCTTGTGTTGCGAGCATATAGGAAGCCTGAATGGGGTAATTCAGATATCGGTTTGCACTTGCAGGTTAGGCTGCGTGACGATGGAGCTCTAGATTTTCGATGTACGATTAATGCATTAGCCAGTCGTGAGCCCTACGTACCATCTACCTGTATGGCAGGTAGTGTGGACGATTGGGATTCTTGGTAGTTTCAAGAACCGGGCTTAGTCTTCGCGTTTAGCGCTTGTGGTGTTCTTTCTTAGTTTTACAAATGGTCTTTGAATTAACAGGTTGTTTGGGTAGTTGATGGTGTTTCCTTCGCCATCTTCCAGAAGCACCTGAAACATGCTGATATCTACAATCGTACCTTCGACCGTGTTTTCGCCATCTATGATACGAATGTTGTCCCCTATGCGAGCCGGATAGTTAAAGAATATAACTACGCTCGCTGTAAGGTTGCTCAATATCGACCACTGGGCAAACAAGGCGACACCAGTAATGGCGAGAAGTGAAGAGCCGAATAGAAGAATGCCGTTGTAGTCTATTCCCCAGATGAAAAACAGAGCAAATATACTCAGGCCGGCTATCGCGATATTGAAAATCTTAGATATATAGACGGCACGCTCAGGTGCGGCCTTCTTCGTAATACCTAATTCTCGAATAAGGCGCGATGTCCCATTCGATGAAACGATGTACACCACCAGCACTAGAGCACTGAATAACCAGTTGTAGTAATTCATAAAAAACCTTCCTGTCGAGGATTTGGATTATCTAGCATTTCTTCGCGTCTAGTGAGTGTTTTTTACAAACGAGCCAAATTTCATTAGAATCCCTGCTTATCAATTGCGCTGGATTTACGTTCCAGTCAGCTATAAGGATGATTATGAATACCACTACTACCGGCGTAGTTGTCGCCGCACTCTATCGCTTTGCAAAATTCCCAGACTATGAGTCCTTTCGAGAACCCCTTCTTGAGATAATGCTCGCCCATGAGGTGCGTGGCACGTTGTTGCTGGCGGCCGAAGGGATAAATGGCACTATCGCTGGAAGCAGGAGCGGTGTTGATGCTGTGCTTGCTTGGCTGGCAAAGGATCATAGGCTTGCTGGGATACATGCAAAGGAATCTTATGTTGATGAAAATCCTTTCTATCGCACCAAGGTGAAGTTGAAGAAAGAGATAGTAACGATGGGTGTTGAGGATATAGACCCGACACATATCGTGGGCACCTATGTGGAGCCTAAGGATTGGAATGCTTTGATAGCAGATCCAGAGGTCCTCCTGCTCGATACCCGTAATCAGTACGAAGTTGAGATAGGTACTTTCGAGAATGCCATAAACCCTGAGACGGATTCCTTCAGAGAATTTCCCGAATACGTGAAGAGGAACCTCGACCCCAAAGTGCATAAGAAAGTCGCGATGTTCTGTACTGGCGGAATACGTTGCGAGAAATCGACGGCTTATCTCAAACAACAAGGTTTCGAAGATGTGTTTCACCTCAAGGGCGGGATACTTAAATATCTGGAGGAACAGCCGGAAGATGAAACCAGGTGGCAGGGCGAGTGTTTCGTATTCGACAATCGAGTGACGGTAAATCATCAGTTGGAGCAGGGAGAGTACGATCAATGCCATGCCTGTCGTCGCCCGATCACAGAGGAAGACAAGGATAGCGAGTATTACCAAGCGGGTGTGAGCTGCCATCACTGCTATGACCAGCACAGCAAGGAACAGGTAAAGCGATTCGCGGAGCGTGAACGGCAAATGCAGCTCGCTAAGCAGCGTGGAGAGGCTCACATAGGTGCGCCGATGCAATCAGCGATAGAGCGAGGCAAGCAAGAAAAGCTGCGCTTCAAGGAAGAGCAGCGGATGCGTGAGAAGGGAAAGTTAGAAAACCAATAATCCTTTCACGGTGGCCCGGGCTGCCGTCGACACTACCTTTCAGAGTTAGTGAAGAGCTCGAATTTAGTCGCTATTCGTCCAACATAGCTCCGCTCCAGCTTTTTGGGTATAGTCTTTTGTTAATGCTATGACGGATTAGTTAGGCCGCAGTAGCTGGAAAATAATAAAAGGCGACTACTATGAATGCCGATTCAGTCAGTAAAGCTCCGCGTATTTTTCCTGTTCTACTCTTGCTCTTCGCTGTTCCCATGATACTGGGTGGTCTGCAGCTGATTATTCTGGGCGGCTCATTCTATTATTTAATTGCAGGATTCTTGCTAGCTGCCTGCGCTGGAAGGTTGTGGAAACAAGATCCTGTGGCGTCCCTGATCTATGGCGCTCTAATGATTCTTACGGTGCTTTGGTCGCTTTCTGAATCAGGCAGCAATCACTGGGCGCTGCTGCCTAGAATCCTGCCTTTCGCCGTGCTTGGCTTGTGGTTTTTAACTCCCTGGTTACGACGCTCCCTGCATCAAGGTAATCCACCACCGCTACTCGCGACTAAATATCCACTCTATGCTGCTGCGGCCGGGTTAGCGTTATCGGCTTATGTAGCTATAGATGGGGCAGGCTATGAAGTTAATCCGCTGACTGAGCGCTCTGGAATTAATACCGTGAACACGGCAACTGATTGGCCGAGCTACGGCAACACCGTGGGTGGTAGTCGTTATTCTCCGATTGATCAGATAAATAGAGATAACGTAGATAGCTTGGAGGTTGCGTGGACCTATCGGACCAATGCCGGTGGTTCTTTTAAGGCGACGCCTTTGCAGGTGGGCGAATTGCTCTATGTTTGTACCGGTGGAAACAGGATCATCGCGTTGGATGCAGATAGCGGAGAGTTGCGTTGGCAATTTGATCCGCTGATCGACCCCGAGCATCTGGAATTTGCGCGCTATTTCACAACGGGTTGTCGTGGTGTTTCCTACTTCGAGGCGCCGGAGGATTATCGGGGTGAATGTGAGCAGAGAATATTAACGGCAACTACAGACGCTCGACTGATCGCGGTCGATGCGCTTAGCGGTGCTCGTTGTTCTCAGTTCGGTGAGCAGGGCGAGATAGACCTAACAATTGGTATGGGTAACGACCCACGAATATTCAATTTCCAAACTTCTCCCCCAGGGATCGTGCGTGGTAATGCAGTGGTTGGAGGGTGGGTTTTCGATAACCGTAGCGTGGGCGAGCCCTCGGGTGTCGTTCGTGCTTTCGATGCTCTCTCAGGGGAATTCGCTTGGGCATGGGATATGGGTAGGCCTGGTGTAAATACCGAGCCGTTGAGGGGTGAGGTCTACACGCGAGGCACACCTAATGTGTGGAGTTTATTCAGCGTCGATGAGGAGCTGGGTTTGATCTATGCCCCTACAGGAAATGAGACTCCGGATTATTTCGGCGGTCAGCGCATGGAGGCCAGCGAACAGTATGCAAGTTCCATAGTGGCGATCGATGGTGAGACCGGATCGGTGCGCTGGTCGTTTCAGACTGCCCATCATGACTTATGGGACTACGATGTTCCCTCACAACCTGTTTTGATAGATCTGCCCGGTGAGGATGGTGAGAAAGTCCCAGCAGTTCTGGTTCCAACCAAGCGTTCTGAGGTTTTCGTATTGAATAGAGTGACGGGCGAACCGTTATTCGATATTCAAGAATTGCCTGTGCCGCAGGAGGGAGGAGTTCCTGAAGATTATGTGGCGGCAACTCAGCCCTTCGCTGTAGATCTTCCGAACTTTCGCCCGGACTTTACTGAGGCAAAGATGTGGGGAGTAACCCCGCTCGATCAACTCTGGTGTCGCATCGAATTTAAAAAGATGCGCTATGAGGGGCATTTTACGGTGCCTGGTGCCGATACGATATTTCAATTCCCCGGTAATGCGGGAGGCCACAACTGGGGCTCGGTTAGTATTGATCAGCTGAATAACATCATGGTCGTCAATCCTTTGGTTCTAGGCAATCAGCTAACGCTAATTCCCAGAGATGAATTGCCAGAGGGAGAGACGGGCAACCAAGTCGGTACACCATACTCGATGACTACCGTTCGTTTCATGTCGCCGTTAGGAATTCCCTGCAATCAACCACCCTATGGTGTTCTCGCTGCCATCGATCTTGAGACGAAGCAATTGCTCTGGGAGAGGCCCATAGGCACGGCGAAGGAGAGCGGACCCTTCGGAATAAAGACACGACTGCCAATCACCGTAGGTACTCCACAGAGTGCGGGCACGGTTACGACTGCGGGCGGTTTGATTTTTAGCGCAGGTACTTTCGATAATACAATTCGTGCGACGAACATAAGTGACGGAAAAGAATTGTGGAGTGCTGATCTGCCATTCACAGCCCATGCGACTCCGATGAGCTATCTGTCTCCGGCTGGAGATCAGACTGTAGTAATCACGGTGCCGGTTTTTAATTCGACCAGCGGGTCGGGTTTTAGAGCGCTTCCCGCGGACCAAGAAGATCCAGAGGGCGGATACATCATTGCCTATCGATTGCCACAATAAGGAATAGAAATGAAGTGGAATAGAAGTGTTGCAGCAGTCTCAACGTCAATATTGGTGTTGTTATCTGGCACGGCCGGGCTTGCTCAGGAGTCTGATCTCTCAGCGCTGGCAAGCTGGATAGCGATCGATGCGCCTACTGGTCATGAGCACTTGGCAATCGAGCAGATTCAGAATGAATATGCCGGTTGGAGTCGCGACTCTTATGGTAATTTAAGTAAGCTGATAGGTCGCGGTGAACCACAGCGCGTAGTCGCTTGCGCACTAGATTCTTATAGCTACGCGGTGAGTCAGATTACCGAAGATGGTTATCTGCGTCTCCATAGAATCGGCGTAGGGTCACGTCACCCACTTTGGGATCAGTCGCATCAGGGGCAGCAGCTACGTATTCTAACTCGAAGTGGCCCAGTAGTAGGCGTTACTGCGGTGGCGAATGGACATTTCGCTGCCCAACACCGTAGTGAGACTGCAATCATTAGCCAGAACGACCTTTGGCTAGACGTGGGGGCAGAGTCTGCCTTAGAAGTAGCCGACATGGGAATCGCTCTGTTAGATCCGGTGCTGCGTCATATCCCTGGATGGTCTTACGCCAATGAGGTGGCTGGCCCCCGCGTCGGCGCAAGAGTGGGTTGTGCGGCTCTACTTGCCGCCGCCGAGGCGGGTATAAATGGCTCAGCAGGTAGCACAAAATACCTAATTAGTGTGCAACAGGTATTCGGTTGGATCGGGCTAGGAGCAGGAATCAGCAACGATGCCAGCCCCGCTGAGCTTATTGTGCTAGGTGCTGGAGCGGCGGAATTTTCCAATCGAAACGTCGATGGCCTTGGAGTACTAGCCGATGTCATATTGACCCGGAATGACAGGGCAGAGATACAACTTATCAATCCCGCTGTAAACGATGTCGATGCGCTTATGGAAAGAATGAGTCTCGATAGCGCCAATCAAGTGTTGGATGCAATGGTGGGGGCAATCAACCCAGATGCGGTTAGGCCTGCTTGGCTTGCTGTTCCCGAACAGGCTGCTGTGGTGAATAACCAAGCTTCTCGTTGGGGCAGTGCAGAGAACATCGATCGCCTGATAGAGATCGAGGGGTTGCTCGATGAGGTGACGGAAAAATCAGCGGTCCCCGGTCACGAGGGACCTATCCGCTACACTATCTATAACGCAATGCCGGAATGGGCCAAGGAAATAGCGCAGATAGATGAGATGGGCAATATGTGGGTTGAGCTTGGCCCAGCCGGTCAAGCAACTGTGTTTTTAGCGCATATGGATGAGGTAGGTTACGAGATAGAAAGTATTCGTAGCAATGGAGTGGTTAACCTGACCCGTTTGGGCGGGGTGGTCGAAACAGCTTGGGAGGGTCAGCCCGCGCTGTTGCAGCTAGATCCCTTTATCAATAGAGAATCACAGCCCGAGGCGCCGTCCCTGCGTGGCGTATTCAACATCCGTAGCGCGCCAGAACAGAAACAGCCCAATGCCGTGACAGCCTGGTTCGGTATGAATAAAGGGCAATTGGAAGCGTCTGGTGTTCGCGTGGGAATGGGTGTTACCGGTTACAAAGAAGGGCATAGGATGGGGGCCTTTCGTTACTCGTCACGATCGTTAGACGATCGTGTAGGCACAACGTCATTGCTCTTTGCTCTGCATCAGATAGACCCAGAGGAGCTCCAAAGCAGAGTTGTGTTTACATGGACAGTTCGTGAGGAAGGCGGGTTGCGCGGTGCTGCGGCAATGGCTGCTCGTTTGGGTGACAGAACTCGCCGAGCTTATAGCATAGATACTTTCGTCTCCTCCGATACGCCTTTGGAATCATCTCACTTCGCCTACGTACCACTTGGCACCGGGCCAGTACTGCGCTCGATTGAGAATACGAGTATGGCAACTCCCTATGAGCTTGATCGCAACCGAGGCATCGCAGCGGCAGCAGGTATCGATGCGCAGATTGGAGTCACACAGGGTGGCACTGACGGTACGACCTTCACTATCTATGGTGCGCCAAATGCGGGATTATCGTGGCCTGGTCGATACAGCCATTCTCCTGCTGAAATTGCAGACCTCAGAGATGTGGCCGAATTGATTGATCTAATACAAGCCATGGCTGAGGCACCCCAGGGTCCTTAGTTTCTAATGGTAATAACAGCTTTTCAAACAGGATGTAAAGATGAGTGAAGTAGAGCTGCCTTCTAGCCCCTATGGGGATTTTCTGGGCATACAGATCGTAGAAGCCGCGGCTGGGAAGAGTGTTTGCCGTCTAGCGTTACAAGAGCATCACATGAATACCGGCGGCCGCGTACACGGCGGCGTGTTGACTTCGCTGACCGACACGGCAGCGGGAGTCGCTGTTCGATCGGTTCGTCCCGAAGGTAAGTCTTCGGCGACGACCGATCTGAGTATCTCCTTCATTCGTCCCCCACTAGGAAAGACTATCGAGGCACATGCCGAGGTGATTCACGCAGGAAAGCGTCTGTTTCGCACAGAGATATCTGTATTCAGCGATGAGAAATTAGTAGCGAAGACGACTGCGACGTTTATGATTGTTGATGCTGCTAAGAATTAAAGAGCCACTACTCTTCGAATTTGCTGAAGGGCGGTGGCTCCATTTTTGTTGCTTAGAAGTTGAGTCGAAGTCCTGCTGTTACTGTGCGGTCCTTATTTGGGCGAGCGCCATAGGGCTGTCGACCTAAGATATTTTCCTCGCTCGTTAAGTTCTCAACACGACCATAGAAAGTCAGTGCATTGCTAAATTGATAGTTCGCAGAGATATCCACGGTGAAGGTATCGTCGGTTTTTTCGAAGACATTGCATGATGCGCGAACACAGACTTCATCCACATAATTCCCCGTGAGATAAGTTGCCCAGTTATCTTTTTCAAAGCCTATCGAGGCGAGGAATTGATTTTCAGGCAAATACGGCAAAGGGTCTCCCTTGCTCACAGAGCCGAAGAAGGCAGTGTCGGCGATGTCGGTATCGAACTCACCGTTAATATGGGTGTAGCTCAGCGATACCGGAATTCGATAGTTGCTGCCAATAGCCAGATTCGCGCTTACCAATAGCTCAAGACCAGCGACGGTGGCGGCGTCGCCGTTGAATGCATCGCCTATCACACAGTCTGAACCAGACGAAGACGTGCATTGGCCAAGTATATTGTCGTAGTCGCTTAGAAAACCGATGAGTTCTGTAGACAAGGAGCCGCTGTTATAGCGAAAGCCTAGCTCATAGTTGACAGCAGTTTCTTCATCGACATTTGGCGAGTTACTAGGCGCAGTAAAGCCCTTGTGTACACCACCCAGCAAAGATAGAGAGTCGCTAAGCTGATACAGAATTCCTAGGCCAGGAAGAAAAACCTGGGTAGCGTTACTGCGTGAGTCGCGGAATGTTCGCAATTCTCCATCGCTGTAGCGGGTGCGCTGCTGATCTATGTCTTCATAGCGTAAACCCGGTGATAGCGTCCAATTGCCGATCTGGATGTTGTCATGAATATGAACTGAAACTGCCTGGGCCTCCTGAACACGATTGCCTGCGTTGCCCAGAATTCCAAGGTCGTCCAAGACGAGCGCACCATCAATCTGACTGTAGTTACTATTACGCTGCAGGCGATCTTCTTCGTCTTCGTGAAAACGGATGCCGAATTCGAGGTCATGTACAGTGTTGCCGACTATGGCATTCCAATTTAGACCTAGCTGTAAACCTCTTGAAAAATACTCACGATCATTGGCGCGCAGTTGAATGCTGCCTGTGGCCGTGTCGCTGGTTCCGTCCAAGATAGATTGCAGTTGATCGGGGTTGAAACCACTCAGGCTCGTGCCGCTATTAATAGCCTGAATCACGTTGAACCAACTGGTGCGGCTGAAGTCCTCGGCACTCGAACTACCGTCGAAGTCGATGCCTTCCGTCTTGAACCAGTTGCGTTGATGCTCATTGTTGTAAGCGGTAACCGACACATCTAGAGAGTCGCTAAGGTCATAGCTATAACGCAGAATTTGTTGTTCGTGTTCGGTTTCGATGTTATCGAGTTCCGACATGCCGTAGCGGCGAAAGGCACTGTCGCCGAAATCGTTATCGCTTAGCCCGAGATAACTCTGGTTAGAGTTTTGATCTGTAGTCTGCAATTTTAGTTCGATAGCATGGGGTGAATTCATCGGTGCATAGCTTAGCTTCACCGTGTAGTCCTCAACATCTAAGCCGGTATTGTTGCTGCCACGGTCGATAGACTGAAATCCATCCGACTGCCATTGGTGAGTCTCAAGTAGAAAGCCGAATCCTGAATCTGTGCGACCGCCATAGGTTGCATGCACGCGATAAGTTGCATTTTGACCTGCTTCGGTAACTACGTTGCCAGACATCTGGGTTGGAATAGGGGTAGATACCATATTTAACGCGCCACCTATTGTGTAAGGCCCCTGCGTTATAGCGGCGGGCCCTTTAACCACCTCAATAGCGTTTAATCTGCCAACGGTAGGAAAATAATAAGCTGAAGGAGCGGAGTAGGGGGCGGGTGCAATAAGTACGTTGTCTTCCAGCAAGGTGATTCGACCACTGCGTTCTGTGGCTACTCCACGAATGCCGATATTCGGTCGCAAGCCATAGCCGTCTTCTATCTGAATAGCCACACCGGGCACTTCCCGCGCGATGCGTTGAATATCGCTATAAGAGAACTGCGCCAGTTTCTCGGCACCTATAAAGTGCGCTGAGCCAGCGATTCTTTGTGCCTGCTGTTGGCTGCCTATAATGGTGACTTCTTCGATAGTGCTGTCTTGTTCCTGAGCGAAAACAAGAGGGGTGCTTATGGCAGAGATGGCTAAAGAAAGTAGTAAATTAGAGTGATGCATGGATCTTTCCAGAATGCTGTAAGTACATAGTGGAGCGATATTAATCTAAATGAGAACGATTATCAACTGAGTATAGTTATCATTTAGATTTGTTTTGGGCTGGGCTATCCCGAGGGCAAATAACGACTATAGAACTGCTCTTCACTTTGGTGAGATACTTAAGTGACTCACAAAAGAGCCGGCATGCAGGCCCAGCGAACTAGGGCCCAGTATCAAATTTCCAAAGTAACTAAATGGAGGTGTTTATGAATCAATACGAATTCAAAAAGCTACGCCTAACAGGACAATTGCTTGGAGGAATCCTACTCGTGTTAAGTGTTGTGCTCATGATTAGTCAGGGCAATGGACTATATCTGCTAGGAGGGTACTTAATATTTTGGGTAATCAATTACGGGATTATTCATGGTTATATCGGACCGCGCTATGTGCGCGATGAATAATTTGGTATCGAAGGAGTAGGGCGATCGTCCTAGATCACTCTAAGCTAGACTCTAAGCAAGTGTTAAAACGCTGCATCGGCCTTGGGCTTCAGTATATTAAGTTGAAGCATTTTCCGCTACTCGGTGCATGGGCTGTTTGGTAGGTGGAAGCAGCTTGCCTCCTAATCTATTTCCACGCTCCTTCAAGTATCGCTCTGTGGTTCGACCGCAATTTCCATTCCCAGTAAACCGTTTTCATTGTGCCGCGTTATATATACCATGAGCGCCAGAGTTCGTTCAGAAGCGGGCTGCAGATGGGCACAAGGTCTATGTATTACAGGCAGCTAGTCTCAAGTCTCTCGGCTGTGGCACTGAGTCAGAACTGTGGCCTACTTGGCAGTTAGATTAGTTGAATATGATTAAATAAGCTGTGTTTTCTGGGATAGAGTAATTATGAATATGAAAAATCAAAGAACGAACTTAGCCCACCTTCGGAGGAAAATACTGGCATGTTGCCTGTTGTTTTCCTGCTTCGGGCTGTTTTCCTCGATTGCTTCTGCACAACTGCCTGAATTGGGGAGTCCGTCAACGGCAACGGGAGCGTCGACCACGGCTAAATTTTTCGGTGGAGCTACTGCAGATAATAGCGCCTCGTTTGGGTCTAGCTTCGGCGCAGATCAAGCGCTGGATCTATTCACCGAGATTCAGGTCGAGGGGGCTCATGTGAATACGGTGGGCAATATCTACCTGTTGATTCAATTGGGTGCGGATATTTTTATGCGCCTCGAGTCGGGTGAGTATGCTATCTGGGATCAAACCCTGCCGAATCTGCAGGCGACCCTACCTGGTAGGACTCTGCAGGCGAGCGAGCCCATCACGATCCTGGAGAATGTGGCATTCGGGCCCGCAGGCCTGGCTGGCGCAACACTAAGTATCTTCCTTGCCTATGACACTACCGCCGCAACCGGTGAGTTGTACTACAGCGGCGTGCCGTTAACGGTTGCGATTGATGCGGAAGTTACAGAGGCGGCAAGTCTAACTTTTTTCAGATCCAATATCTCCTCGCCGATAATACAGAGCAATTGCATTGGCTGTCATGTTAGCGGGGGCCCTGCTGGGGGTACTCCGCTAGTCTATGTTTCGAGCGGTGTTGAGGGCTTTCAGGATACAAACTACAACACGCTTCTCGAATATATAAAGAATGTGCCAAATGGCAGCTCCAAGATTTTATCAAGACCACAGGGTATTGGTCATGGTGGAGGCGCAGTCCTTGCAACTGAGAGTGCAGGTTTCGCTGATTGGTCGCAATTCGTGTCGAGTGTGCAAAATGAAGTCGCAGGCAATGGCAGCAATGTGCAGAGCATCTTCGCCGCCGTCGCGAAGATGGACAACGAGCAAACCCTGCGCAAGGCGGCTCTGCTCTACGCGGGTCGACTGCCGACAGAGCAGGAGAGCGCCAGCGTCAGCGGCGGTAGCGAGGAAGACCTGGCGCTAGCAGTTCGTGCGCTGATGTCTGGCGAGGGCTTCGAGAGTTTCTTGATGGAGACGGCAAACGATCGCCTGCTGACTGAGGCATTCTCCACAAGCCTCTTCAGTATTGTCCATCGTGCCTACTACCCGAATTCCTATCAGTATTATCAGGTGCCTAGCCCCATCGGCTCCGACAAGCGTCTCACCTCCGAGGCGCTTGCTCAAGAGCCGCTGCGTCTGGTCTCCCATGTGGTAACAAACGAAAGACCCTATACCGAAGTATTAACTGCGGATTACATCATGGTGAATCCCTACTCGGCGGAGGTCTACGGGGGAAATGTTACCTTCGACGATCTAGGTGATCCTGATGAGTGGCGTGAAGGCAGGATCACCGAATATTACCGTTGCACCGTATGTGGACAGAACAATCCGAACGCCAGTTATAACATCGCTACAGATTACCCCCATGCAGGTTTACTAAACTCTCCAGCATTTCTAAGCCGCTTTCCATCGACAGACACTAACCGCAATCGCGCCCGTGCACGCTGGGCTTACTATTTCTTTCTCGGAGTCGACATCGAAGGACTCTCGGAACGCACTACCGATCAATCTGCCCTAGCAGATGAGAACAACCCTACACTGAATAATGAAAACTGCACCGTGTGTCATAACATCATGGACCCCGTTGCAGGTGCCTTCCAGAACTACGGTGATGAAGGATTCTACAAAGACCAACCGGGTGGTCAGCATTCCTTGCCCGGCTCCTATCGACTCGATTCTGGCAGCGACTACCAGTTTGGCGACACTTGGTACTCCGACATGCTTGCACCTGGTTTTTCTGGTGAGCTAGCCCCGAATAGTGACAACTCCATTCAATGGCTTGCTGACAAATTTGTGAATGACCCGCGTTTCGGTTACGGCACAGTTTATTTCTGGTATCCGGCAGTAATGGGTCGCGATGCTTATGCTCTTCCTGAGAACCCGGAAGACCTTGACTACGAATCCAAGCTTGCTGCGTACAGTACGGAGCAACAGATGATACAAGATGCAGCGGCTAGATTTGTCGCAGGCAGCGCTGGTAATGGCGCTCACAACCTTAAAGATTTATTGGTAGACCTGACCCTTAGCGATCACTTCAGGGCAAACTCTGTGGACGCGATTACTGCCAGTCAGGATGTGGAGCTCGACAGAGTAGGAACAGGAAAATTACTTACTCCTGAGCAACTGAACAGAAAGCTCGAAAGCACTACAGGCTTTAGTTGGGACTATGGCAGCTTCAGTGCTCTGGATGAGGTGTACTTATTGATTTACGGCGGCATCGATTCATTTGGCATCACTGACCGTGCTACCGACCTGACGACGCTAATGAGTACGGTAGTAACTACCATGGCAAACGAAGTGTCCTGCCCGATCACCTCGCAGGAATTTGGTTTGAGTCAAAATCAGCGAAAGTTGTTTCCATTCGTTGAGCTAAATGATCTGCCAACAAACTCAGAGAATGCCATACGCACTAATATTCAGCACCTACACAGCACCCTGCTCGGTGAAGAGCTTGCAATCAATGATCCTGAAATCGACGCTAGCTATGACTTATTTGCAGCTGTCTGGAATGCGCGCATCGCAGCAAACAAGGGTTCTAGTGTGGTGAGTGCGTCTGAGATCTGCATTACCGGCAATGTCGTCAACCCAGTGTTAACAGATTCGAACCAGACACTGCGCAGCTGGGCTGCAATCCTTAACTACATGATCCGTGACTACAAATTCATTCACGAATAGCAGTTCGTACTAAACAACATACAGAGAGTCGAGTCATTATGAACAGACGCGAATTTACAAAATTTTTGGGTATGGCGGGTTTGAGCGCGACTGCTGCTTTGCCACTGGGTATTGCGCAGGCTGCCGAATCTTACAGCGGGCCCTTCTACATAAACCTTGCGGCGATCGGTGGTTGGGATGTGACTAGCTTCTGTGACCCGAAAGCGAATATTGCTGGCGAGCGCACGATCAACAACTGGGCAGACTCCGCTAGCATAGGGCAGATCGGTAATATTGCCTACGCGCCAGTCGCTAACAATCAGACATTCTTTGAGCGCTTTTATCAAGACATGATGGTGATCAATGGTATCGATACTCAAACCAATTCTCACGATGACGGAAGGCGGCACACCTGGAGTGGTCGTCTAGGTTTTGGCTATCCCAGTTTCGGTGCCATTGCCTCAAACGCAATCGGACCCGAGTTGCCGTTGTCCTTGGTGCACGCGGCTGGCTACAACGAGACCGCAGGTATTGCGCGCTTCAGTCGTCTGCAAGACCCTGATGTAATTCGCAATCTTGTTAACGATTCTGTGGTGCAGGATGGTGACACAAGCTACGGGCTTTTCGAAGACAATGAGTTAAATCTGATTAGCCAGTATCAAAATTCTCGCTTGTCCCGACTGCAGAGCAGCAACCAGCTCTTGCCGCGACAGATCGATGGCATGAATTCTTTGCAGCTAGCAAACGCAACGCGAGACGACCTGAAACTGTTCGCCGATCTATTGCCTACTTCCTTCGAAGGAGGGCGTACTAACAGAGCCGCTCAACTCGCTCTGATTGCCTATCAGTCAGGGCTTTGTGTTTCCTGTCAATTAGGTCTCAGCGGATTCGACACTCATCAGGATCACGATGATGATCACTTCAGTTCTATGGCCGAGCTAACCGACCTGGTTACCTACATATTCGACTATGCGGAGGCGGCCGGCTTTGCTGATAAAATCGTGATTACTCTAGGCTCAGATTTTGGTCGCAAGCCCTACTACAATTCAGGCGGAGGAAAGGATCACTGGCCCATCGGCAGTGCCATGTTTATTCAGCAGGGCGCGGCGTGGGGCAACAGAGTGGTTGGTGCAACGGATGATCTGCACAATGCCTTGAAGATTAATCCGAGCACGCTACAGGTCGATAGTTCGAGTGCTGGTGTTGGCCTCGAGCCGAAGCACTTGCAGCAGGCGATACGTGAACTTGCGGGTGTTGATCAGAGTGCAGCCGCTCTGCAGTTTCCTCTTGATGCCGAAGACATAGATTTCTTCAGTCCGTCGAAGCAAACTGCATAGACGCGTCTGGGTTATTGCTCAAGCCCTAGACTGTGTTAAGTTAGAGTTTGATTAAGCGACAGGCAAGTACTCCATGAACAAATTAAATCCTGGCGATATTTTTCCGGACATGCGGCTGCAACTCGTGGGCGGTGGCTCGCTGTCTCTTCCCGGCGATATAACTTCTCCTATGACGGTGGTGTTGTTTTTCCGTGGACATTGGTGACCTTACTGCCGCCGGCTCTTAGCTGGCTTTGAAGAGCGCCGTGCAGCGTTCGAAGAGCAAGGGGTTTCCATCATTGCGGGTAGCGTCGATCCTGAAGAGAAGCTGATTGATATAGCCGCTGGACTGGGCTATCCACTTGCTTACGGAATGACTCGAGACGACGGCGATTCTATCGGTGCTTGGTGGGAGGAGCGAAGGGATCACATTCAGCCCTCAGAGTTTGTCCTCACAAATAGCGGCAAAGTGATGTTTGATACCTACAGTAATTCCCCTGTTGGAAGAATGGATCCGGAAGAGACGCTGACGCTTATCAAGTACCTAAATCAACTGCGCGCCAAGGCCAATGCAGCTAGCTAGGCTGTGCTAGACTGTGCGGCATCTATTTGGTCCATGGCATCGACTCCGGAGCGGGTTTTTGCCAGGTTAGCTCGGCCAAAACTGTAGGCATATTTTGGGGGGAACAGCAGTGACTAATACACAACTTACTAGGCGTGCATTCTTGAGCTCAGCCAGTAGTGCGGCTAAAAGTTCAATCATCGTACTCAGCCTTCCGGCAATTCTCGTTTCCTGCGAGAGGTCGAAACAAGCGATTCTAAACAATGAAGAATTTTCTTTGCTTACTGAAGAAGAGGCGCAGGAATTCAATGCGATAGCCGCGCGGATAATTCCTACCGATGAGACGCCAGGTGCAACCGAGGCCGGCGTCATTTATTTTATCGACAATGTGCTCAGTGACAACAGAGAGGAAGAGCATGAAACGCTTCGTCTGGGCCTTAGGGAATTGCAGATTGCGGCGGCTCTAAATTTTAATGCTTCCTATTTTCATGAACTGGAACCCGAGCAACAAGATCAGTTATTAACAGAGGCCGAAGACACGCCATTTTTCGGCACTATTCGTTTTTTAACAATTGCAGGCATGTTCTCGCTACCCGAGTACGGTGGAAATCGCGACAAGATTGGCTATGAACTTATCGGATTCGAAGATCGTCATGCCTGGCAGCCTCCCTATGGCTCCTATGATGCTGACTATGCCGAGAGGGGGGAATAGACATGGCTGAAGAAAATACTCAACCAAGCTACCCGACTCGCGAAGAAGTAGACTTTGTCATTGTTGGCTCCGGTGCTGCCGGAGGTGTCATGGCCAAGGAGCTCTCAACTGCTGGATTTTCAGTCGTTGTTTTGGAGCAGGGGCCGCATCTGCAAGCCGCCGATTTCAAGCACGACGAATGGGGCTACGATGTAAATAAGGATCTCACTTGGGGAGCGCGACAAGGTTATCCTCAGACATTTAGGAAGTCGGTAAATGATGAGGTCGAGCTGCGGGAGAGTGTGCTCGACTATGCACATAACGTTGGTGGAAGTAGCGTGCATTTCTCCGGTAACTTCTGGCGTTTTAGGCCTATCGATTTTATAGAGGCGAGTGTTCGCGGTCCTATAGCCGGAACGAACTTTGCGGATTGGCCCATCACTTATGATGACCTTGAGCCCTATTACACAAAAGTAGATTGGGAAGTAGGTGTGTCGGGACTGGCAGGTCCATGGGATCCGCCTCGGTCTCGGGAATACCCTTGTCCGCCTATGCCGGTGAAGTCCTCCGATGTCTTATTAGAGCGTGCCGCGAAACAAATGGGCCTTACGCCGTATCCGGCTCCGGTAGCAATTCTTTCGCAGCCGCATAACGGTCGTCCTGGTTGCATCCATTGTGGTTTCTGTAACGGCTACGGCTGTGAGGTCAATGCGAAGTCTTCATCTATGGCCTCGATGATTCCGCTGGCTCTTGCTTCAGGCAATTGTGAGTTGCGTACTGGCTGCACTGTATCGCGAGTGAATACTGATGAGGGTGGTCGCGCCAACGAAGTAGTCTATTGGAAAGAAGATGGCACCGAGCAGGCACAGTTGGCGAAGGCCGTTGTGCTGTGCGCAAATGGAGCGGAGACGCCACGTCTGCTGTTGGCATCTGAGTCCGAACAGCATCCAAATGGCTTGGCAAATTCAAGTGGCGTCGTAGGCACAAACTTGATGTTCAATGGTTACTCTACAGCTGTCGGTCTATTCGACGAGCCGGTTAATGCCCATAAGAGTGTGCCGGCAACACGAGTCTTGCATGACTTCTATGAGCTCGACCCCAGCCTCGGTTTCTATGGCGGCGGTGGTATCGATGCGCGGCACTTCAGTGCTGGCCGACCTATGAATATGGCCCTAGCGGGGGGTCTTATAGGAGACGGTCCCACTTGGGGTAGCGAGTACAAGAAAAACCTTCAGAAAGAGTTTACCCATACAGCTGCATTCGACGGACATACCACGTCATTGCCATTGGCTACTAACACGGTAACTCTGGATCCGGATGTGTTGGACAAGTGGGGTCGTAAGGCGATGCGCACTACCTACACGGATCATCCGGATGACATCTCTACGATGAAATTTTTCTACGACAAGACCATGGAATTATTGGATGTCGCAGGCGCTACAAAGTCTGTTGGTTTCTACGCCGAGGATGGTCAGGATGGAAACGTACATCTTTTAGGCACCTGTCGCATGGGTAACGATCCAACTACTTCTGTCGTCGACAAGTTCAATAGATCCCACGATGTGGAGAATCTTTTTATGGTCGATGGTAGCTCGCTGGTGACGTCCGGTCGCGGACAACCTACCATGACTATTATGGCCTTGGCTTTTCGCGCAGCGGACAACATTATTCAGTTTGCACGAAGGGGTGAGATCTAAAAGGCGAGATATAACGCAAGTCTATCAGGTGGCGACGCCGCACCCTGATAGACTTGCGGCTTAGTATTGCTCTGCTTGCGTCTTCACTGTGGCGAACACTTCAGAAGTGCCGTCTTTCTTCATTAGAATCACATCATAGCTATTGAAGCTATCACCGATTTCCATTCCCGGGCTGCCCATAGGCATGCCTGGTGCTGTTAAGCCGAGCGCGTTCGCCGGAGGTGACGCGAGAAATTGGCTGATGTATTTCGCAGGAACATGTCCCTCAAAAACGTAGCCGTCTTTGGATACAGCCGTATGGCAGGATTGCCATTTAGGCAGTACGCCTAGCTCTTCTTTAATGGAATAGATATCGGTGGGGTGGAATACAGTGGAGTCGAATCCACGTTCGTCCATATGCGTGATCCAGCCGACGCAGCAGCCGCAGGTTTCTTCTTTGTACACGTTTAGTGTTATGTCATCTAGCGACTGCGCATGAGCGCGTTCGGCACCAGAGAGTCCTAAGGTGGCCACTAGGGCGAATACGGATAGTGACGAGAAAAGTAGTGATTTCATTGCTAGCTCCTGTTTGCTTCGAGCCCATAATAAATGATGAGTCTTTTCGTTTATTATTCTGGCTCAACTAATTCTGTCTCAATATGGCAGTAAAGATAACATAAGCCTGTATATGGCTGCCATTCTCGCTCCTGCATCCCTCGACTTTCCTAGTATTCCTTACTATGCTGATCGCATGATCCAGAACATGCCCGCCACTGCCGTTACACCCGTAACAGGCAAGAGCAGAATTCAGTCTATCGATGTCCTTCGTGGCTTCGCGTTGCTGGGTATACTGTTGATGAACATTCTGGTGTTCGCCTTTCCCTTTGCCGCCTATTCTGATCCGAGAGTCGATGGTGCCACCGAGGGAATTAATCTAGCCGTCTTTGCCTCGATGGATATTCTTGTCGAAGGAAGTATGCGTGCAATCTTCTCTATGTTGTTTGGTGCAGGCATGCTTATTTTTCTCGCTAAGCGTGATACCGATGAAGATACCCTGCGTGGCCTATTTTATCGCCGCACAGTCTTGTTGATTATCTTCGGCTTGGTGAATGCATATATCTTCGTCTGGCCTGGCGATATTCTCTACAGTTATGGAATGGCGGGGTTGCTGCTGTATTTCTTTCGTGATTTTTCCGCGGTGCAATTGACAAAATACAGTCTGGCAATTTTCTCACTTCTGGCGCTAATTCATCTCTCTTTGCATATGGATGCTAGAACCTTACGTAACGATGTTAAGGCTGTTGAAGGATTGCCGCCGGGAGTGAGTTTAAGTATCGAGCAAGAACAGACGCTAACGGACTGGGATGCATTCCTCGAAGAGCAGTTAGTCTCGCCAGAGTTAATTGCGCAAGAATTTGAGGCGAGGAAATCTGGCTACATCGATAACGTCATCGCCTATGCGCCATTCAATATTTTTCTGCAAACGGCGGTCTTTCTATTTAGTACTCTCTGGGATGTGCTGGCGATGATGTTGCTGGGCATGGCATTCTTCAAATGGGGTCTGCTCGATGCCTCGCGAGATTCGCGAGACTACTGGCTTCTTGCTATCGCTGGTATTGGACTGGGTTTGCCACTTAACTATCTAGAGACCGCGACCTATATCAGCAGTGGTTTCGAGATCTATTGGGCTGGTGGGTTTCGGCCTAGCTACGATGTGAGTCGGCTCTCTCTAGCCGTAGGCTATATCGGGCTAGTCATGCTTATCTGTAAGCATGCCTTAATGCCCTGGGTTCGCAAGGCTCTGGCTGCCGTGGGGCAACTCGCCCTAACTAATTATTTGTCTCAATCTGTCATCTGCAACTTCATTTTCATGGGCTTTGGTCTTGGCCTGTTCGGTGAGTTGCAGCGCTATCAGGCCTATCTGGTGGTAGTCGCGGTGTGGATATTTCAGATTATTTTCAGTTTAGTCTGGCTGCGCTTCTATCGGTTTGGGCCTGCTGAGTGGCTGTGGCGAAGTTTGACTTACAAGCAGTCACAACCGTTGCGCTTGGCAGCGTCCCGCCGTTAATCTACGACTTCGTCGCTAGCTCCGTGGTTGTCTTCAAATTTTCAATCACGTACCATGCTTGCCGTCTCCGCTGTTGATAATGTAGCAGCGGCAAGCAGTTCTTCCTGTTCCCCATCTGACAGTCATATCCAGATAACTAGTGAATGCCATGTTGTTGCAGCGCCTACATTTCAATAGAGAAACGATGCTAGAACTCATGCGGATTGCCATTCCCATGATCGTTTCTCAAGGCACCTTTGCGGTAATGATTTTCACCGATCGTTATTTCATGTCACAGATAGATCCAATTCATATGGCCGCTGCGCTGGGTGGTGGTGTCGCTGCATTTTTCTCGTTCTGTTTCTTCTCCGGTTTGTTTTCCTACTCGAATGCTCTTTCGGCTCAGTATATGGGCGCGGGTGAATTAGCAAAATGTCCGAAGGTTGTGACGCAGGGATTCATCATGGTTGCCATGAGCGTTCCCGTTCTGCTGATTATTAGTCTGTTCGTCGCTGGGATTTTCGAAGGCATGGATCATGATCCGGTGCAGGTGGAGTTGGAGCGCAGTTATTATCAGATCCTCATGTTAGGTACAGTTGTGACCCTAGCGAAGATTTGTATCTCTTCCTACTTTGCCGGCATCGGAAGAACTAACTTGGTAATGATCTGTGATCTGTGTGGCTTGGTTCTGAATGTGCCGCTCTGTTACGCCATGGTGTTTGGGGAATTTGGTTTTCCAGAATTAGGTATCGTCGGTGCAGGCGTGTCGACAATCATCGCAACGGCATTCGCCTTGATACTGTTTCTTTTTTGCTACTACCGTAAAGAGCATCGCGAAAAATTCAAGGTCATGGATTCTTTTAAGCTAGATCGCGGCATACTGAAACGTTTTATCCGGCTCGGTTTTCCTTCTGGTCTTGAGTTGTTTCTAAATGTTGCCGCCTTCAATCTGTTTCTGCTCATGTTTCAAGGCTACGGCATTGTGGAGGGAGCGTCGGCGGCTATCGTTTTTAACTGGGATATCCTTTCATTTGTGCCGATGGTGGGATTGAATATAGGCCTGATAAGCATGATAGGCCGATTTGTAGGTGCGCAGAATATGCTAAGGGCGAACGAAGCTATCACCGCCGGCTTCGTGTTGGGGCTCACTTATTCGGCGATACTCGCCTTCATCTACATCACCTTTCGCTTTGCTCTGGTGGAGATTTTCGCTCCACCGCAGGGGGACTTTAGTGAGATTCTGGAGTTGGCCGGATTTATGATGGTGGGCTTATCCAGCTACGCGATGGCCGATGCGATTATTCAGGTCTGTGGCGGGGTATTGCGCGGCGCAGGGGATACACGCTGGATCATGTATACCTCAGTCACCCTCCACTGGATCATGCTTGTAGCGCAGTACCTTATTATCAGGGTGTTCGAATGGGGCCCGAAGGCATCCTGGCTGGCTTTCGTCGTTATGATTCTAGCGATCGCAGTGGTGTTCGCCGGTAGGCTGTATGGCGGCCGTTGGCGCGATGAGGAAGCCCTGCGGCGAGTCATGGCTGAATAGCGCAAACCCCCGCCATTCTCGGCTTGCAGCATCTTCTGCGAGCAGGTAGCCTGCAAGTATCCAATAATTTAAGGCTCCGCTAGAGAGTGACTTATGAAGAAGATTATCGCCAGTGCCAGCTTGCTCATCGTTGCAGCAGTTGCATCATTAACCCAGGTCTATTCTCAGTCGGATGATGGCTATACCGACGGCCTCCTCAATACCAAGCGTGTGTTCTCTCGTGGGCTAGCCCAGGCGATCGGGCAGCCCTTTCGCGGCGTCGCGACATCCGATGGCATCGTTAGCAATCTGTTTCCGTTGAAGTCTACTGGTGCGTCTACAGCATCGATCGTGTCGGCGGCTTCTAGCTTTCTCGGCACGCTTAGTAATGCCGAGTTGAGTAGAACGCAGTACGCGGTCGATGACCCTGAATGGCGGAATTGGTCAAACGTAGATGTGGGGATTTTTTCTCGGCATGGCGTCAGTCTCGAAGAAATGTCCGAGCAACAGAAGACGGCAGCATGGAATCTGTTGCGCGCGTCGTTGAGCGCCGAAGGAGTGGCCCAAACTCAAGACATCATGAAGACCGAGCAATCGCTGTTTGAGTTAAATGGCGAGCCGATTCGGTACGGCGAAGAAAAATACTATTTCACAGTAATGGGTATCCCATCTACTACCGAGCCCTGGGGTTGGCAATTAGATGGCCATCACCTCGTCATCAATTTCTTCGTGGTAGGTGATCAGGTGGTCATGACTCCTGCATTCTGGGGTGGGGAGCCTGTATTCACCGAGCGAGGTAAGTACGCGGGCAATCGAATAATGCAGGACGAGCAGGATCAGGGGCTTGCTTTTATGCAGTCACTGGGAAGGAGTCAGCAGGCGGTTGCGACTATCGACCCTAACAAGACGCGCAACAATCAGCTGGCAGCTGCCAACGAAGATAATCTTACTCTCGATTTTGAAGGACTGCGTGGCAGCGAATTAAGTACTGCGCATAAGTCGCAACTTCTTAACCTTATACGTGTTTATATCGCGAACCTTCGCGAGCCTCATGCCAATATCACCATGGATGAGATAGGGCAGCATATCGATGAGACTTATTTCTCATGGATAGGAAATGCTGAAGATGATGCGGTCTTCTACTATCGAATACACAGTCCAGTGATTTTGATTGAATTCGATCATCAGAACCCAGTTGGCACGACGATGATAAATACTCCTGGAACACCTACTCGCGATCATATCCATACGATAGTTAGAACGCCGAATGGAAACGACTACGGGAAAGACTTGTTGGGGCAGCATCTTGCTGCACATCCACATTAAAAATTTAAGTATTAACGAAGTAAGGGGAGAAGTGAAATATGACATTATTTAGGATTAATTTGCAGGGAATCCTGCTTCGTAGCGTTGCAGTTATTTCATTCGCTGCCCTGCCTCTGGCGTCATCTATAGCGCAATCTCCAAATGCTTTTGGCATCCCAACAGAAAAAGTTAATAATCCTGCTGCAAATGTTGTGGCTGCGCCAGGTTCGCGCGGGCAGGGTTGGCTAGGTCAGGGTCGTTCAGAAGTAATTGCCCGTCATGGCATGGTCGCAACTAGCGACCCGATCGCCGCACAGGCAGGTTTGGAAATTCTACGAAATGGAGGCAACGCAATCGATGCTGCTGTTGCCGCTGCGGCAGTTCTAGATGTCACTTCACAAAACGATACCGGCATTGCGGGAGACTTATTTGCCTTAGTCTGGAGTGCGCAAGATAAAAAGCTGTATGCGCTTAACTCTGCAGGTTGGGCTCCGGCAGGATGGACGCCCGAGTATTTTAAAGAGAACCTCGGCGTTGAACGTATACCTGGTAATGGCGTCAATGCGGCAACCGTGCCCGGCGCGATCAGCGGTTACGATGCCCTATTGAATCGCTTCGGGACACTGGGATTTAAAGAGACATTTGCCAGGGCGGTGCAGGTAGCTGATGAGGGTTGGGGCCAAGCGGAACGCAGGCACCAGGATCTCAATTCTGTGCGAGAGAAATTACGCGGCGACGCTGATTCCGCAGCGACTTTCCTCAATGACGGTGACGTGCCGCCCTTGTATAGCATCATCCGTAATCCTCAGTTGGCGGATGCGCTGCGCCTGATTCAGGAGCAAGGTAGAGATGCTTTCTATAAGGGGCCTATCGCCGATGCAATCGTAGCGAAGATGCAGGCCGATGGCGGCGTGATGACTCATGCGGATCTAGCCGAATTCGAATCGGAATGGGTAGAGCCAATTAGCACAAACTATCATGGCTACGATGTGTTTCAGTTGCCGCCTCCTGGGCAGGGCTTTGCAGCGTTAGAGATGCTGAATATTCTAGAGGTATGTGCGCCGGTTCATGACGTTAATCTTTCTGCTCTGGGACCATCGAATCCTGATTATTGGCACTTTTTAGTCGAAGCGAAGAAGCTCGCCTACTCGGATCTGCAGGCCTATAACGGCGACCCTTTGTTCTCCGATATTCCTGTCGACAGATTGTTATCGAAGAGCTATGCGGCAACTCTCTGCGACCGGATCGATATGGATGTGGCGACCGACCCGTCTATCAAGGGCGGCTTGAATGGCGGCACGATCTATCTCACCACGGCTGATCGCTGGGGTAACATGGTTTCATTCATACACAGTATTTTTTCTGTCTACGGGAGTGGGGCGACGATACCTCCCTACGGAATGATGTTGCATAACCGCGGTGTAGCCTTCTCGCTGGAAGAGGGGCATCCGAATGAGGTTGCGCCACGCAAACGGCCTTTTCATTCCATCATAGCCGGATTTGTTATGCAGAATGACGAGCCATTGATGACATTCGGCAATATGGGAGGCTCCGTGCAGCCCGAGACACATGTTCAGCATATGGTGAATGTTATAGATAACGGCATGAATATTCAGATGACCACCGATGCGGCGCGTTTTACCCACAGTCAAAACAGCAATGCACTATCTCTAGAAGACAATCTCTATAGTCTGGTAGGACGAGCACTGCAGGCCAAGGGTCACGATGTCCGTTCTGTAAATGGAGGTAGAGTAGGTGGGTATCAGGGAATTTTATTTACTAAAGACTCTTCATTGCCTGAACCGGTTTTCGGTCAGCAAAGTATTGATCAGGACCACCCAGTGAATGGTGTCTACCGGGCTGGATCGGATCATCGCAAAGATGGTCAGGCAGTAGGATGGTAGAATAGCTTGGTAAAATAGATTGGTGCACACAGTAGAGGACTTGGTTGATTTCATGACAGCAGTAGTTTGGCGATTACAGAAGACAGGTAGTAACAGTAGAAAGTCATTATTCATTGTGGCGGCTTGTCTATTTTTGGCTTCTTGCATTGGGCCCAATCTGGAAGATTGGCCAAATTCGATTCCGCAAACTGAAGTATTTAGAGTTGCCTACAATGCGGACGAACAGAATCAGCTACGCCAATCGGAGACAGAGTACCTAGAGTGGGTGCTGAGTTTTTATCAAGGCAACCTCGCGTATCAGTCCGGATGGCAGGACATTCAAGGCTACGTCTATGAGGCGCCAGCTCCAGAGGATGAGCGGGAGCTTCTCGATCAGCTTAGTCGCTTAGGCATAGCAATTGGTAGTGAATGGTCTAAGCACAATGATATTCGCCAGATTGATACCCGCATGCTGTCGCTTTGGGGGTCAACCATTCAGCTTGCTCCAGATTTTGAAACCCAAAAACAGACGGTAGAGGTCATCGCGTCAGACATCGATCTCTTGCTCGATGGAAGTCTCAGAAAACAAGATATTTTGGAAGAGCGCTACGCGGACATTTTAGGGTTAGAGATGTTTGGGGATTTTTGACAGCGCCACGTTATTCATTGAATTATTAATCTAGGGGTACTCGATATGAAGCGCCGAGAATTTTTGAACGCATCGCTGCAAGGCTCTCTTGCGGTTTCGGCCTCGATGTTTCTGCCAGCCCGGCTGCTAGCAAGCGAACTGCCCGCTGACATCACCGAGCTTTCTGCATCAAAGCTCTCCGCTGCAATTCGCGCACGGCAAGTTAGTTGTCTCGAAGTCATGCAGGCCTATCTACAACGCATCGACCGTTATAATCCCGTTTACAATGCGATTGTTAACCTTGCTGAACACGATGCTCTGTTTGATCAGGCACGTCGCGCGGATATCGCTTTGGATAAAGGCGAGTACTGGGGATGGATGCACGGTATGCCGCATGCTGTTAAAGATCTCGCTAATGTCGAGGGCATGATTACTACCAGCGGTTCGCGAGTTTTTAGGAACCGTGTTGCAACAAGCGACAGTGCACTGGCTGCAAATATTAGAGGGGAGGGTGCGATCTTTATTGGCAAGACCAATACGCCTGAATTTGGTGTTGGATCACAGACCTACAATGAAGTATTTGGGGCTACCGCTAGCGCTTGGAATCCCATGCTAACGGCTGGTGGTAGCAGCGGTGGAGCCGCCTCTGGTCTTGGCACACATATGTTGCCGGTAGCAGATGGCAGCGACCTGATGGGCTCTCTTCGAAATCCGGGAGCCTATAACAATGTCATAGGTTTTAGGCCTTCTGTGGGTAGGCTAGGCGGCGGAGATCCGACGAATCGGAGTCTAGCGACCGCGGGTCCTATGGGCCGGAATACCGAAGATACGATTCGACTTCTTCTGAGCATCTCGGGGCCGGTAAACGGTCAGCCAAATGCGATATCAGATAGGCTGCCCGAAGCCGGTCAGTTTACGCCACTCAATCTACAGGACATTAAGATCGGTTGGATGGGAGACTTCGAGGGTTATCTCGCAATGGAAGAAGGTGTGCTCGACGTCTGTGAATCGAGCCTCAACATATTGGAGACGGCTGGAGCGAAGGTTGAGCCCTGCATGCCAGATTTTGATATGGCAGTGCTTTGGCGCACTTGGGTCGATCTTCGTAACTTGGGCCGCAGTGGGGCTCTTTCAATGTACAACGATCCTGCACAGCGAAAGTTACTTAAGCCGGAATATATTTGGGAGATCGAGCGCTCCTTGGAGTTAACGGCAGAGCGGATTTACGATGCTCAAAGAGCCCGAAGCAGATGGAATCAAGAAGTAGTTCGTCTTCTAGGCCAGTTTGATTTTCTGGTGCTGCCTACGGCTCAGGTCTTTCCTTTCTCAAAAGAGGTTCACTGGCCTAGCGAAGTAGCTGGAAGAGAGATGGATACCTACCACCGTTGGATGGAGGTAGTAATAGGCGGTAGCCTCGCAGGAAATCCTATCGTAAATGTTCCGGCAGGTTTCGATGAACTGGGAAGGCCTATGGGGATGCAAGTCATGGGTCGCTTCGGAGAAGATAAGAAAGTAATGGAATTTGCACTGGCCTATGAACAAGTAACCGACTTCTTACAGCAACGGCCCAACCTAGTCGCAGCTGACTAGGTTGCAAGCACGCTGATTCAGACGATGTTTACGGTAGCCTGAATGCTCGTAAGGTATCTGTGGCGCTAATCACCACATATTGATTTCCATCCGCGCCTCGGTAGGTCATGGGGTTCGCATTTCCGCGTTTAGCTAAACTCGTTTCCCAGAGTTGCCGCCCAGTCATCGTGTCCAACGCACGCAGACGATTGTCGTCTGTAGCGGCTATGAATAATAGATTGCCTGCGGTAACCAGAGCAGAAGCGCGCCCCGGTCGACCGGTGTTCTGATTTCCTTCTGGAAGTACGCCGCTTACTCCGATCGCTTGCTGCCAAGCAATATCACCGCTTGTGGTGTCTACGGCTGAGAGAGTTCCCCAGGGTGGTTTCTGACACGGCAGTGACATGCCGTCGATGTTTACCTGAAAGTTGCCAGGTCTAGGGCCGCGACGCTGCATCGGATATTGAGCACCGTCTTCAGATTCTTCAACCCAGCCAAAACTACCTATATCGCCTGCAAAGACGAAGGCGTATTTGCTTGCAGGATCGAATGCAACACCACCCCAGTTCGGCCCGCCAGTCAGTCCGGGGAAGAGCAGTGTGGTGTTATCTCCAGCACCATTAGGTCTATACGCCCAAGGTGTAAAAGGGCCTTGGTTAGTAACGTTGCCTGCGTTCGCGTATAGCTCAGAACAGGCTGCAGCGTGCTCCGCGGATGTGTCGGCCGCCGTTACTAGATCGGATGCATCAAAGCTCACTCTCGCTAATGCGGGTGGGTTGGTAGGGATCGGTTGTGTGGGAGAAGCATCCTCTCCTGGGACATCGCTGGCAGGAACTGCGCGCTCCTCAATGTCGAAGATAGCTTCGCCGGTTTCGCGATTTAGTAGATACAGATAGCCAGACTTGGTGGTAACGCCTAATGCAGGAATCAATACACCCTCTCTCTCGATGTCGAACAACGCAGGAGGTGCGGGCGGATCATGATCCCATAGGTCATGATGAATGGTTTGGAAATGCCAGCGGTATTCTCCGCTGCGAATATCGACGGCCACTAGTGAATTTGAAAAGAGATTGTTGCCGGCGCGGTCGCCACCGTAACCAAAGGGAATTGGTGAGGCGAGGGGGAGATAGATTAATCCGCGCTGCTCGTCTACGGTGAAGTAGAATGGCCAGGCATTGGCGCCTAGTCTTCCGCGCCAACTGTCGCCTTCCCATGTTTCGTGTCCTAGACTTCCCGGTCCGGGTACCGATTCGAACTCCCACACCTTCTCGCCGCTGCGTGCATCGAAGGCTCGAGCATTTCCGAGTCCACCCGCAGCACCTCTGGGGGTGTTTGCCCCTACTACTACCGTGTTCTCAAACACCATAGCCACTGAGTTATAAGGGATTTGCATATCGATCTCGCCGGAGTCACCAAATTCAGTGGCGAGCTCTCCCGTGGCAGCATCGAGAGCAACCAGCCGCCGGCCGGCTGTATAGAGGATGCGTGGCCTAGTGCCATTATCGCCGGGCCAGTAGGAGACCCCGCGTCTAGATGCGGCGCTTTCTGTGACGCGGTGGGTCCATAGCTCTTCGCCGCTTATCGGGTCGAGCGCAATCACGCGATCTGCAGCTGGCAGATACATGACGCCATCGACAACGATTGGCGTCACTTGGGAATTTGGTGCTCTAGGGTTGTCGTCAGCGTTAAGAGCATTGGCGAGCAGCGAATAAGACCAGGCGCTCTCTAAGCTAGCCACATTCTCTTGATTAATCTGCGTTAATGGCGAGAAGCCTGTGCCCGATAGGTTGCCGCGATACTGAGTCCACTCGCTTCCCGAGGATATGGCATCGGGGCTTTGAGCGAAGATTGCGGGAATAATTGCGGCGCTAATTAGGCTGCCTAGTACAGCTGTGATTTGCGAGGCTCGCATGTTGTCTCCTTTTTCTGGATAGCTGCCAAGAGTTAGTCTATTGAGTCTACGTGAATCTGCTCAGTGTATCCAAGTAGGGCAAGCAGTGGTTTCGTATATCTGCTTAAACGTGTAATCTTTCGCCTGCTTTTCGCGGCAAATCAATTCAATTGATCGAGCTGCCAAATTATTATAGCTATCTACAGAATAGGAACAGCCACCAAAATGAGTCAACTTTTGCAACCACTTACCTTTAGCCGTGGGCCAACCATGAACAACCGTTTCATGTTAGCGCCTCTTACTAACACGCAGAGTCATGAAGATGGCGTGCTTTCGGACGAGGAGTTTAGATGGCTCACTATGCGCGCCGAAGGCGGGTTCGGCTTGACCATGACTTGTGCTGCACACGTACAGGCGGTTGGTCAGGGATTTCCGGGACAACTTGGCGTGTTCTCGGATAAACATATTGAAGGCTTGAGTCATCTTGCGGCAACGATCAAGGCGTACAATAGCGTGGCGGTTTGTCAGCTCCACCATGCGGGCATGCGCTCGCCGAGTGAGCTAATCGGCACAGAGCCCGTCAGTCCTTCTGGAGATGAGAAGACAGGCGCCCGAGCGCTTAGCTTGGTCGAGGTTGAGCAGTTAGTCGCTGACTTTATCGCGGCAGCTGTGCGTTCAGAGAAGGCTGGGTTCGATGGTGTCGAAATTCACGGTGCCCATAGCTATATCCTCTGCCAGTTTCTGAGTAGTGAGAACAACCAACGCGACGACCGTTATGGTGGTTCTCTAGAGAACAGGAGCCGCATCTTCTTCGAAATACTCGATGGTATTCGCGAGCAATGTTCAGATGATTTTATGGTTGGTGTGCGTTTGTCTCCCGAACGTTTCGGCTTAGTGCTCAGCGAAATTCAAACCGTGGCACAGCAGCTGATGAGTACAGGGCAAATCGATTTTCTAGATATGTCGCTCTGGGATGTCTTTAAGGAGCCGAATGAAGAAGCTATGCAGGGTAGGACTCTCATGTCCTATTTCACCGAACTGGACCGAGGCGAGGTTCGGCTAGGTGTTGCGGGTAAGATTCGCACGCCCGAAGAGGCTGAGAAGGCATTGGCAGCGGGTGCCGACTGGATCATGTTGGGGCGTGCGGCAATCTTGCACCATGACTTCCCTAATCGTTACCAGGCAGACCCTGATTTTAAGCCGGTCGAGAACCCCGTAGCACGGGCTCATTTGGTAGAAGAGGGGCTTTCGGATAAGTTCATCACCTACATGGAAAGTTGGGAAGGCTTCGTCGCTAAGGAGTAGCCGTCAGGGGCTGCAAGGTCTGTAGATTGGTATTCAAATTGCTGAGTAAGTGCTAGAGTCTGGGGACTAAAATGAAGGTGAATAGTCTATGTCCTCGATCATTTATCCAGTTACCAATCTAGCTGCTGTCGAACAAATAAACATTGTCAGCGGTAAAGGCGTCTACGTCTACGATGACGCGGGCAATCAGTATCTAGAAGGCTTGTCAGGGCTCTGGTGTTCAGCCCTGGGCTATGGCAATGAAGAGCTCATTGCTGCTATCAACTCTCAGCTAGAAACTCTCTCCTATAGCCATCTCTTCGGCGGTCGTACTCACCCTGTTGTTATTGAATTGGCGGACAAGCTTGCTGCGATGGTACCGATCCCCGATGCTAAGTTTTTCTTCAGTAATTCAGGCAGCGAGGCGAATGATTCCCATGTAAAAATGCTGCGCTACTACAGCAATGCCATTGGCAAGCCCCAGAAGAAAAAAATCATCGCATTGGATCGGGGCTATCATGGCGTGACTGTCGCCGCCGCTTCGCTTACAGGCTTGCCTGTGATGCATAGTCACTTCGATCTGCCGGTAGACGCTCTCGGAATTCTGCGAGCGGATTGTCCCCACTACTTCCGCGGTAAAGTGGGGGATGAATCGGAAGATGAATTTGTTTCCCGCCTATTACGAAATCTAGAGCAGATGATTTTTGATGAGGGCGCAGACACCATCGCCGCCTTCGTAGCCGAACCATTGATGGGCGCTGGCGGTGTGATAGTGCCCGCTGAAGGCTATCTCCCCAAGGTGCAAGCTTTGTTAAACAAGCACGATATTTTCCTTTGGGCTGATGAGGTGATCTGCGGATTCGGCAGAACGGGGAATGATTTTGGTTCCACGACCATGGGTATCAAGCCGGACCTTATGAGTTTAGCGAAACAACTATCGTCTGCCTATGTGCCGATTAGCGCGGCTGTTATTCCTGGGGCGATGTACGAGGCTATGGCTGAACAGAGTGCCGATGTGGGCATGTTCGGGCATGGCTATACCTACACGGGACATCCTGTAGCCTGCGCCGCAGCTTTAAAGGCGCTGGAGATTTATGAGCGCGACGATCTTTACGCACGAGCGGCGACTATGGGTGCTCATTTGCAATCCCGGCTGCAGGAGTACGCAGACCATGATCTAGTTGGCGAAGTGCGGGGTAAGGGTCTCATTGGAGCGATCGAATTGGTGGCGAATAAAGAAACTGGTCAGGCCTTTGCTGATGGTCGAGTTGGCGCGTTTGCACAGCGTGCCTGTCAGAATGAAGGCTTACTGCTGCGCGCGGTAGCGGGAAGTTCAGTTGCCTTCTGCCCGCCACTCATCATAGAAGAGAGCCAGATCGATGAGATGATTGAAAAATTCGGTAGGGCGCTTGTCGCAACACTTGAGTATGCAAAGAAAGAGAACTTAATAGAATAAGTTGGTTTTGTTTAAACAGTATTAATCACCCAAATAAAATAATAGAACAGGTCTACAATATGAAGAACCTCAGTAGCGTATTCCTCATCTCAGTTTTAGTAGCTTCGCTTGCGGCGTGTCAGCCTGAAGATGACTCAGTAGATAAAATCAGTGCTGATTTAATATTAAGCAATGGCAAGATTGTTTCCGTCGATGAGGCATTTAGAATCTTTGATACAATCGTGGTTACCGACGGTAAAGTCGTCGAGCTAGGAGATGCTTCGCTGTTAGAGAAATACGATGCCGCTACTGTTCGAGATCTCGATGGTAAGACGCTCATGCCTGGTTTTATCGATTCCCATACGCATATAAGCGGAGATCCGAAGCGTTATATCGATTTGAGTGAAGTCACTTCAATTACAGAGATACAAGATCTAATCCGAGCCAAGGCTCTCGAGCTAGGGCAGGGCGAATGGATTACGGGCTACGGCTGGTCGGAGGATGAGCTAGCAGAAGGTCGTAAACCGCTTCGTGGTGATCTTGATGTTGCCGCCCCATTCAATCCCGTTACCCTTACGCGAGCAGGAGGCCATAGTGCAGTTGTTAGTACGTCGGCGCTTGGTTTGGCGGAGATCAACAACAATACGCCCGATCCCGAAGGTGGGGTAATCGAACGTGACGAAAACGGTGTGGCGAATGGGATAATTCGCGAGCGACAGAACATTGTAGGCCGCCTAGTGCCAGAGTCCACCTATGACGAGTTACTTGCTAGCCTCGAGATTAATTTAGGTGATTTGCTCGCTAAGGGGATCACGAGTATTACCGACGCCTCAACAGCCCCTGATGAATATGCGATGTGGGAAGAGCTCTACGCCAAGCCGGGAGTAAATCTTCCGCGCTCAGCTGTACAGTTTCAGTGGTTCGACCTTGAAGGAATTGAAGAGGCGAAAGCGAGGTCTGGCGAGGGCAGCGAGTTCCTTAAGATTGGCCCTATTAAGGTATTTGCCGATGGAGGTTTCACAGGCCCAGCCGCCTTCACGAAGGAACCCTATCTCAATCAGGGTGACTACCGCGGCTATTTGAATATGCCTGCCCAAGACCTAGTCGATCACATTACAGAGATTCACGATGCAGGCTGGCAGATGGGTATCCATGCGATAGGTGACGCGGCTATTGAATTGGTTGTCGATACGCTGGTAGAGGCGCTTTTGAGGAACCCACGGGAGGATCACCGAACCTATCTGAATCATTTCTCTATGCGACCCTCAGACGAGACCATGGAGAAGATGGCAGAACATGGTATTCATATAACGCAGCAGCCGAACTTTACCTACACCTTAGAGGGGCGCTATGTAGCGAATCTCGACGGTTGGCGGCTTGAGCACAATAATCCGCTGCGTTCGCCGATGGATCACGGGATCCATGTCGCTATCTCCAGCGATATCTTGCCTATAGGCCCGCTGGTGGGTATCTATGCCGCTGTTACCCGAAAGGGCATGAGTGGAAGAGTATTTGGAGCGGACGAGGCGATTACTATCGAAGAAGCGATTCAGGGCTATACGATCAAGGGTGCCTATCTAGGATTTGAAGAAGACATCAAAGGTTCATTGGAGCCCGGCAAGTTGGCGGACATGATCGTTCTTTCCGATGATATCTTGACGGTTGATTCAGAAGAGATCATGAATATCGAGATCGAACAGACCTACGTGGGTGGGGAGCTGGTCTATCAAAACTAAAGCAGTGCAATAACTCATAACAATTACTATAAGGAGTATCGCATGAAAGCCAGAACTCTATGTGGAACTACTCTAGCCTTGGCTTCTGTATTCATAGCGCCAATGCTCGCGGCGCAGTCAGGGGATATCCCACGCACCGAAAACGGTGTGCCAGATTTTCAAGGCACCTATACCTTCCGAACACTCACCCCGTTGAATAGGCCCCCTGAGCTTGCCGACAAGGCGACGCTGACTGAAGAGGAGGCTGAGGAATGGGCAGCATTCGAAAATCGACGGCAGAATCGTGACTTGATTATCGATTCGGTAGGTGGCGCCGGCTACCCACCAGGGGTGATCTCCTATAACGAATTTTGGTATGAGCGTGGTGTCGAAACAATCGCCGACCGCAGAACCTCATTAGTTTACGACCCTCCGAATGGTCGCGTACCTGCTCTCAATGATATCGGAAAAGAGCGCGCCGCCGAAAGATCCGAGAAGCTCAGGTTGAGTGAAGGCCCAGAGTCGAGGACGTTGAATGATCGCTGCCTACTTAATGCGCGCACAGGCCCGCCGATGATATCTGGCTCCTATAACAATAATATGCAGCTCGTGCAGACCAAGGATCATGTCATGATTCTTAGTGAGATGATCCATCACGCGCGCATCATCCGTTTCGACGATGAGCACCATACTAAACAGCTGAAATGGGAAGGGGATTCGATCGCTCACTGGGATGGCGATACGCTGGTTATCAATACGCAAAACTACTACTATTCAAATGGCTGGAGGAATACATCGAAGGCTATGAAGGTCGAGGAGCGCTTTACCTGGCTCGATGAGAATACGCTGGACTATGACTTCACCGTCGAAGATCCAAATACCTGGGACGTATCTTGGTCGGCTCGATTGCCGATGCGCCGCATCGAAGATCCGATCTATGAATATGCCTGTCATGAAGGCAATCACGGCTTGGCAGGAATTTTAGCGGGTTGGAGACGTTACGAGTCGATGGGTATGAATGGGGATGGTACGCCGAAGGAAGATTAACAGAGGAACTGCCTGGTCTAGGTAGTAGTATTAGACGAAGAATGATTGAATGAATTATATTCGCGGTAATCAACGAAACAAGGAAGCAGGGCATGCAGCATAAGATGGTCAGAATTTTCACCGCAGCGAGTTTTCTCTTTCTCGCTCCTGTAATGGCATCATCTCAGGATGTCCAACACGAAGCAGAGATTGCGGACGGAGCAACGCAATATGGATTGTTCTGCGCAGAATGCCACGAAGGCGCATTGTTGGAAGCTCCGCGGCGAGCCGCGTTTGAACTTTACACTCCAAGACGAATAATAGAAGCGCTCGAATCTGGCTCTATGGCCACTTCAGGCATGGCTATACCGCGAGAACAAAAACGCAATATTGCCTACTTTCTTACCGGTGAACGTTTCGATGAAACACGAACAGAAAATGTGAGTTTCAGCTGCGAGGCGAATCTTTCCGCAACAGCATCTCTAAGCCAGTCTGTTAGTTGGAATGGATGGGGGGGAGTGAGTGGAAATACACGCCATCAGGCGAATGAAACACTTCTCAACAAGAGCAACGTTGAACAATTAAAACTCAAGTGGGCATTTGCATTTCCCGATGCAACCCGATCACGATCGCAGCCGGTAGTTACTCCCGAAGTGACTTTCATCGGCAGCCAGGAAGGAACTATCTATGCGCTAGATAATTCTAATGGCTGTCCTTGGTGGACCTTTAGCGCCGATGCAGAAGTGCGTGGAGCAATCTATGTCGATACCGATGATCAGGGCGTGCCTGAAACGCTGCTGTTTGGAGATTTTGCTGGCAGTGCTTACTCGGTAAATGCGCAGACTGGCAAATTAAATTGGAAGAAGGAAGTGCATGATCACCCACAGGCGACAATCACCGGTTCAGTGATTGCGCATGAGGATACGCTCATTGTTCCTGTGTCTTCCCTAGAGGTCCTGCTAGCCGCTAGAGTGAATTATTCCTGCTGTTCGTTCCGTGGTGCGCTGGTGGCGTTAAGCATCAGTACTGGCGAGGAATTGTGGCGTACCTATACAACCGATGAGCCACGCCCAACTATCTTGAGCACCGCTGGCATTCAGCAGTACGGCCCGTCAGGCGCACCTATCTGGTCTAGCCCTACAATCGATGCGAAGAGAAATTTGGTTTATGCCGGTACCGGTGAGAACTATTCTTCCCCTGCAAATGGCTATAGCGATGCCGTGTTGGCTATGGATTTAGCGAGCGGTGAAATTGTTTGGGCCGCTCAACTTACCAAGGACGATGCTTGGAATGGTGCCTGCTCAAGAGGAACGCCGAACTGTCCTGAAGAGGATGGTCCCGATTATGATATCGGGGCCTCACCGATATTGGCGGAGGATGAAAATGGCCGCGAGTTAATTTGGGTCGGTCAAAAGTCAGGCATGGTATATGCCCTCGATCCTGCAAACGGCGGTGAATTGGTCTGGGAGCAACGCGCTGGAAGTGGCGGCACTATGGGTGGCATTCACTATGGCATGAGCACGAATGGCGAGAAGCTATTTGTTGGTGTTTCAGATTTACCGACAAACAATCCTTACAATGTCGGTGAGGCGCATCCGGGAATCCATGCCTTGCAGCCTAGCACTGGCGAAGTACTCTGGCGTAACGACCTGCCGGACAAGTGCGAACAGAGTCGATTTCTCTGCTGGCCAGGAATCTCAGCCGCTGTTACAAGTACCAGCGATCTAGTATTCGCTGGGGGGCTTGATGGCATCTTACGTGCCTTCGACGTCGACGACGGCAGCATACTTTGGGAAACAAATACGCGGCAAAGTTTCGGTACTCGTAATGGTATCGAAGCTACGGGAGGTTCCATCGAATCAGATGGACCGGTAATTATGAATGGTCAGGTTTTCATCACCTCTGGTTATGAAAAATGGGCCGAAGCGCCGGGCAACGTCTTATTGGTTTATTCGCTTGGTGGAAACTAAGTTAACGAGTTAAACCTGACTCGTAACTAGTAGATCAACCCCTAATTTATAATTTTTTGAGTAGCCTTATATGAACAAGATTTTTCCAAACCGAAACAATGTTAACGGCAGATCTATCTTATCGAGCGTGCTTTTTTCAACAGCGATCAGTCTTTTCGTTTCGACACAGGCCTTTTCCTACGAGATAGATGTAGATGCGACAATCTCTGATTCCACTGCCAGCTTAATGGGCGTCAATCACATCGGCTTATCGGTGCGAGATTTGGATGCGTCTCTAGCATTCTATCAGGAGGCCTCGGGCTTCAAGTTGATTAGCAGAGAAGTGGTGCGTAGCAATAGTGCCGCTGACAAGTTGTTCGGACGTGAGGGCATAGAGTATGAGGTAGCAGTGCTCGAAGCGCCTAACATGCTCTTCGAGCTCACAGAATTTAGTCATAACCGCGACATTCCCATCAGCAAGATGCCTGTAGAAGGTCCGGGTATGACCCATACCTGTTTTCAGTCGCCATCACACCTATCGGGATACGACAAATTCAAGCGTGCAGGCGCCGAGATGCTCAGTCGTGGAGATGGCCCTGTCGATTTGCTGGGGCAGGGCGTGACCTATGCCTATGCCTACGATCCGGAAGGCAACATGATTGAGCTTGAGCAACTGGATTTCGATCGTTTAGGGGGAGACCGACGTAGTCCTGAATGGATAGAACAGGGGCTAGATCTGTGGATGACACAAGTTGCGCTGGTAACCCATGACATCGAGCGATTGACCGACTTCTACTCAAAAATAATGGGCTTCAATCCATATCGAACTGCTGATATCGCGGGTCGCCCGACTTTCGATGACGCCACCGATATCGATGATGTCGAGCTAAAAGTCATGTTCTTCAGAATGGCTGAGCGCTCGAAGAGTATGGAATTCTGGCAATATGATAACCCGCAAACGGGCCAGTTTAATGGCAATCGAGAGTCTTCTGCGCTTGGTTATACCTACTCAATTGAAGTGGGTGACATTCAGGCAGAGTATGCGCGCATGTCGGATCTTGGCGTGGAATTTGTAAGTGAGCCGGTTTTATTAGGCAACTTTTGGCAGGTATATGCGAATGATATCGATGGAAATGCATTCGCACTCCGTCAGGCCGTAGATCCAAATTCTCCCTACTCGGTGCCCCAACTGGAACTGTAGCTAAAGATGAGCGGTGCTTTAAATATCGAGCACCGCTTCCATGTCTGCAGCGAGTTCTGGTTTCTTCGTCACTAGCGACACACCGATAAACAATGTCAGCGAAACTATAAAGGCGATGAGTCCGCCGAGTATGCCGTAAGGCAATACAATGCCGGCCAGCTGTATGATGAAGTTTATCAACAAGGCGGAAACAATTGCTGCAACGGCGCCCATCGCTGTCGCCCCCTTCCAGTTTAATCCGATAGCCAGCACTGGGAATATCGATGCGGCAAATGTCGCCCATCCGAATGCTCCGAGTATCGCTACTAATGTGGCGTCCTGAAAGTGTGAATACAGAGCGAAGCTTGCAGCCACGATCGCCAAGATTACGGTAACCACGCGGGCCCAGAACAGCTCATTTTCTATGGCGCGTCCTCGAATAGCTTTGGGTATGTCGTGAATGATTGCGGCGGTACCTATGTTAAGGAAGGCATCAGACGTCGACATGATTGCAGCAAACAAGCCGGCGAAGACAATGCCTGCGAGAAGTGGGTTGGTAAATATCGAGAGAAAGAGAGATGCAGCATCATCGGGAAGAGCCAGCGGTTCTATAACGCCATCGATAACTGCTGCACGCATGATCACGCCAATGGAAACCCAGAGTAGGGCCGCCATGACGTAACCGAACAACGACATCGGGAGGATGGTTCTGTTGTCGGCTATGCTTCTGTTCATCATCATCTTCGTTACGAGATGGGGTTGTCCTGCTAGCCCTAATCCGAAGACGAAGAACCAGCCCAGTGAGGCCATGATACCGGCGGCGCCGAAGGGCATCATTGCCTCGCCGTCGTCTGCAAGAATTATTGAGGTCGCTTCCTGCATGCCGCCATCGAAGACAGACATCGCGGTCAGTAGAATTAGAACTCCGGCAACCATCATGATTCCGCCTTGCACTACATCCGTGTAGACCGAGGCAATGATTCCTCCGGTGACGCAGTAGAAGATTAAGACGGCAGATGAAATAACAACGCAGGTGACGAGTCCTATGTCAGCGAACATGGCAGTGCCAGAGAGAATCGCCTGCATTACTACAGCCATGGCTAGAATCTGTGTTGCTAGATAGCCCATTACCCCGAGAACGATTGTAACGGCAATTAGAAATCGAACCGCTTCACTGTTGTATCTTGCGGCAAGGACATCGGGAAGAGATATGCAATTGCGAACGTCGGCGATCATGCGGATTCGTTTTGCGACAAGGAAAAACCCTAGCGCATAGCCAGTGGATGAGATTACGATCATCCAGAAGGAACTCACACCAATCGAATAGACTAGCCCTGGGCCACCTACAAATCCAAAGCCGCTCAGTGTGGAAGAAAATAGTGCGAGTGAGACGACGATCGGTCCGAGGCCACGTCCGGCGATAAAGAAGTCGCTGGAGTTCTTTGTGAGCCGCATGGCCCAAAGGCCAGTCACGACGCAAAAAACCATATAGATGATTACTGCGCCGATGATTATTTCCTGTCTATAAGCTTCCATTCGACTACTGCTCCGTTTCTTTCGCGATTTTTTCTAGCAGCGCTTCGTATTTCATTTCGTCTTCATCGGTGAAGATGAACTTCCGAAAGCCTACGCTATACAAGATAATCAACGGAATCGCTCCCAGCCAGGTGCCGTATACCTGCCAGGCAGTCGCCACAGGAAACCCCATGAAATAGCTAGTGACTCCGGTTTCCAGAAAGGCCTGATGACCAGAGTACATCTGCCACCAGACGAAGAGGCTGAAGAGGAGTGTGCCGCCCATATAGGCCCACAATTGTGGGCTGCGTCGCTCTTCTGCTACGCCCAGTGCTGAGAGGCACACAATGAGTAAAAGCAGCAATGCCTGAAAGGCGAAGGCCAAGCCACCTATGTGTTCTAGTCGCGCGGCACCATCGCCGCCCACCCGCATGCCATTGAACTGAGCATGGGCAAGACCTGCGCCATTTGGGACTGATTCAGCAAGGCAGATAGCAATTAGAATGCCTGCCATCAATAGTACGGTAGCGAAAATCACGTATATCAATTTACTGTGCATGGAAGCCTCTCTTTTTGTTGTGAGCACGAGCATAAACAGCGAATAGACGGGAGTCTAGGGATTCCGACCTGTATTGCTAACGCTAGGCCGTAGCTCACGATAAGCCGTCTTGACAACGTCCTCGTGAGAGTCCATGTTCTCAGGTTCGCCGGATTTATAATTACTATAAAATGGAGTGTTTAGCCGGTCGCCGCTCTGTATTCAGTTCTGAGGCTGTCCTCAGGAACATCAGGGCTCGCCTGCAAGCGGAACGATAAGAAAGACTTCGTACGAAGTAAATTCGAGTGTTAATCAAGAGAGTTAATTAAGTAGTACTAAGAGGTGAATAATGAACAAGACTAATAAAACTGCAAGTGGAGGAGCGCGTCTGCTTCTTACCGCTGGTGTTGCCAGTATCGCGTTGTCATTGCTTTCGACTGCAGCTGTAGCACAGCCAGCACGTCCGGGCGCTATCCAACCGGCTGCGCATGCTGATCAGGAGCCAATCAACCATCTACCTAATCCTTACGAAACGCAGCGCAATTTTGGCACACTGCCCGATGGCCGTAGCTGGGGTTCAGTGAGTGCGGTAAACATTGATATCGATGGTATCCACGTTTGGGCTGGCGATCGTTGCGGTTCAAATTCTTGCGCAACATCTAATGTTGATCCAATCGTAAAATTGGATCCAGATGGCAATGTAGTGCAGAGTTTCGGTGCTGGACAAATAATCTGGCCACACGGCATGGACGTCGATAGCGAAGGCAATGTTTGGGTCGTTGATGCACGCGCAGCAAACGCTAACGAATTGGCTGAAAATCCAGCGGCGGCAGGCAAGGGCCATACGGTCATGAAGTTTAGCCCAACTGGTGAATTGCTAATGACTTTAGGTACAGGGGGTGAGGCTGGTGATCCGCCGACTCATTTCGATGCGCCAAACGATGTTCTTGTTGCGCCCAATGGCAACATTTACGTAGGCGATACCCACGGTGCACAGTTTCAGAATGAGGCAGGCCCAACGGCGAAGAGCCGCATGTCTATCTTTGCTCCAGACGGTTCTTTCATTAAGAGCTTCGGTGAATTTGGCTTTGAGGACGGACAGTTTCGTTCACCTCACTCGCTAGGTATGGATTCGCAAGGCAGATTGTTTGTAGCTGACCGTGGTAACAGTCGTATTCAGATTTTCACTCAAGATGGTGATCACCTAGATACTTGGTATCAGTTTAGCCGCATCAGTGGTCTGTTCATCGATCCGAATACTGACATGTTGTACGCAATTGATTCCGAGTCAGATGAAAACTACAACCCAGGTTGGCAGAAAGGTCTGCGTGTAGGCAGCGCTCGCACAGGTGAAGTTCTGTACTACATCAAGGCACACGATTCCGAGCGCGGCTCTGGCATGGGTGGTTTAGGTTCTATGGGAGAGGGTGTTACGGTTGACCGCAATGGCGTTGTCTACGCTGGCGAAGTTGGACCGATCCAAGGTATGACTAAGTTCATCCCACGCTTGATTCCATAGTATGAATCGATGGTATGAATCGATAGTATGAATTGACAGGACTGTAACGGTCTAATCAAAAAACGGGTGCAAATGAAAATTTGCACCCGTTTTTTTTGTAGCTCAATAATGTTTTTCTAAACAGTCGATCTACTGCTGTGGTTTTACTTTCCAGTTCCTACACGATTCCTGTGACGAGATTTCTTCTTCGCAGCAGCCTTCTTCTTCGGATCGTCTTTGTCTTTGGCCTTCGCGTTAGACTTACCCTTTGACGCGGGTTTGCGCTTAGGCTTCTTGTCTTTCTTAGGTCCTTTGTCTGGCCCTTTGCTGGGCTTTTCAAATGTAGGACGTGCGGATCGAGACGGTTTTCCGTCCGTAGCTAAGCGCGAAATTTTTAGAGTCTGCCCAGAGACCCATACATTTTTGAGCTCTTTGAATATCTCATCTGGCATGTCGTCCGGCAGATCTACGGTGCTGTGATCATCGTGTATATTGATGCGGCCGATATGCTGAGCATCTAGTCCGGCTTCGTTGGCGATAGCGCCGACGATGTTGCCGGGCATAACATCATGGTTGTGACCGACTTCTAAGCGAAATCGTTCCATGCCTTTTTCCGGTGGGCTATCCGCTCTTGCAGGGCGTGAGCGCGATTCACCTCTGGGGCTTCTGTTCTCATTTTGGGGCCGAGAGCGTGACTCGCCTCTGGAACTTCTATCCCCTGTGGGAGGTAGTGAGCGTGACCGGCCTCGTGGGGAACCTTCCTCTGCGCGCGTGAATTTTTCTGCTTTCCGCATCGGCTTGTTTTGTAGCAGCAAAGGCGTACTACCTTGAGATAGCTTGGCGAGCGCTGCGGCGATGCCTAGCATTGGGAATTCGTTCTCTTCTTCAAATTTTTCGAGGAGTTTGGTGTATTGAGATAGGTCCTCGTTAGCGATGGTCTCTGTTATCGACTGCTTGAATTGCTCAATGCGCTTATCGTTGATCAGTTGCGTGGAAGGCAACTCCATCATCTCGATCTTCTTGTTTGTTGCCCTCTCGATGGCGGCCAACATTCGTTTCTCGCGGGGAGCAACAAATAGGATCGCATCTCCTTCACGACCGGCTCTGCCGGTGCGGCCGATTCGGTGTATATAGGATTCTGTGTCGTGGGGTATGTCGTAGTTCACTACGTGACTGATTCGATCTACGTCTAATCCTCTGGCGGCGACATCGGTTGCGACCAAAATATCCAGCTGCCCCTTCTTAAGCCTCTCAATCGTTCGCTCGCGTGTTTTCTGCGCTATATCACCGTTCAGTGCTGTAGCCGAGAATCCTCTAGCAGATAATTTTTCGGCTAGGTCGACGGTAAGAATGCGCGTGCGCACAAAGATCAGCATGGCGTCGAAAGTTTCAGCTTCTAAGATTCGAGTGAGCGCGTCGAGTTTATGCATGCCGCTAACCGGCCAGAAGCGCTGGCGGATTGCCTCGGCGGTGGCGGTCGTCATCTTGACGGTAACTTGAACCGGATCGTTCAAGTACTTCGTAGCGATGCGTCGAATTTGCGTGGGCATCGTTGCGGAGAAAAGGGCGATCTGCCTCTGGCTAGGTGTCTGCTCGAGAATCCACTCGACATCATCGATGAAACCCATGCGCAACATCTCATCGGCTTCGTCCAAAACAAGGGTGCTTAGTTGATCTAGTTTCAATGTGCCGCGACGCATATGGTCCATGACGCGGCCGGGTGTTCCGACTACCACATGTACACCACGCTTCAATGCACGAATCTGACCGCTGTAGTCCTGGCCGCCATAAACGGGAAGGACGTGAAAGCCTTTTATGTGAGTAGCATATTTCTGAAAGGCTTCGGCTACCTGAATCGCGAGCTCGCGCGTCGGAGCCAGAACCAGAACCTGAGGATCTTTCTGCTTCAAATCCAATCTTGACAGGATGGGCAGGGCGAACGCAGCAGTCTTGCCCGTTCCAGTTTGTGCCTGACCCAGCACATCTCTGCCTTCTAGCAGCAAGGGAATGGTTTGTGCCTGAATAGGAGACGGTGTTTCGTAGCCCACATCTTTGAGCGACTTTAATAGAGGCTTGCTCAGCTCCATTTGCTCGAAGGAGGTAATTTCTTCGATTTCTTCGCTGCTCATAGTATTGCCTTGCTATGCCCGTGGGGCGGTAATCTGCGGATAGTTAGACGGCTAATTAGGTGGACAATTATACCGATAGTTAAGAGGATGCGAAGGATAGAGACTATCCCCTGCTAAGTCCATCTCCTAAACCCTGTAATTTACGCTATTTTTGACAATTTTAAGCGGTATTCCTCTACAATCGGGTAAATAATAAGAGCTGTGGACGGCCGCCTTGACCTCAACTGTCACCCTACCTAGCTGGATATTCCTATCGCTGCTGTTGGCCGCCAGCTACGCTTTAATAATGAGTGTGCTCTTTCCCAGTGTTCGTTGGTACCTGCGCCGCCGCCTAAACCGGACTGTCGACAAGCTAAACAGTAGTCTGCAGATCAAGATTCGCCCGCTACAGCGTAGTAAGCGACAGATATTGATCGACCAGTTGATGTTCGATCGCGAGATCCTGGCAATTATCGAGGAGCAGGCACAGCGCGACAATATTCCTCGAGATGTATTGCAGCAGAAGGTTAAGAGTTATGCTCGCGAGATTGTTCCCTCCTTTAACGCCTATATCTACTACCAAGTCTTCTACTGGCTAGCGAAGAAGGTCTCTCGCTTCATCTATCGTGTGCGGGTTGCTGCGGCGCAGCCAAGCAAGCTGCAGGCAGTAGATCCAGACGCGACTGTAGTCTTCGTGATGAATCATCGCAGCAACATGGACTATGTGTTGATCAGTTATCTTGCCGCGGAGCGCGTTACGCTCTCTTATGCTGTTGGCGAGTGGGCGCGGATATTTCCCTTAGAGATGTTGATACGTGCGATGGGTGCGTTCTTTGTGCGTCGTGGATCGCAGAATCCCCTATATCGCAAAGTTCTTGAACGCTATGTGTATATGGCCACTCAAAGCGGCGTCTGTCAGGCGGTGTTTCTTGAGGGAGGTTTGAGTCGTGATGGAATGTTGGGTGAGCCCAAGCTCGGTTTTTTAGATTACATACTGCGCCACTATGATTGGAAGACGGATCGAGATGTCGTATTCGTGCCAGTCGGAATTAATTACGACCGAGTCTTGGAGGATGAGAACCTCCTAGCCTGGGATAAAAAAGAGGCGCGTCTATCGACGATGCAGCACCTCGCTAAGCTTTGGAAATTCCTTCGGATCAATTTGTTTGCCGGTTCTCGTAAACGCTGGAAACGCTACGGCTACGCGAGCGTGAATTTCGGGGTGCCTATTTCTATGCGTGAGTACAGTGAAGAGCAAGGCCTCGAATTTAATCATCTTGAAAAAGAGCAGCGTATTCCGCAAGTAGCCAAACTTGCAGAGTCATTAATGGAATCGCTGCGCTATGTTATGCCTATTATCCCAGTGCCTATTATCTGTGCTGCTTTAATTCGAGGGGGTGACAAGCCAAGTACTTCTTTGGAGATTCTTGGTGATTGCGATACCTTGATTGATGAGATGATAGAGAAAGGGGCGGCAATGAAGGCCGAAGAGAAGCCTAGGCAGCGAACGCTGTCTAGAAGTTTAGATCTACTCAAATCTAGAAATTTCCTCATCGAAGATCACGATTACTATCAGATTAATCCCGAACACAGGCGCCTTATTCAATACTACGCGAATTCCATAGAGCACTGGTGGAATGAATAAGTCCAATAATTTTGATAATATCGCTTGAAGACGAATTGCTGCTGCCAAAGCATTGATTCAGTGCTCTTTCATAACAGTAGCAATAGGTTTGTAGACTAAAGATGTTTGCCACGCTAGAAACAACTGAATTAGCAACATGGGTTGCAGTCTCGCTTTGGGGCTATCCCATTATGCTGAGCCTGCACGTCGTGGGGCTTGCTGTGGTTGTTGGCATATTCTCGATGCGTGACTTGTGCCTGCTGGGATTATTCCCCGGCATTAAGCCATCTGCTTTTCTGGGCTTGGGTAAGTTGGGCTGGGTGGGATTCATTGTTAACGCTCTGTCAGGTTTTGCTTTATTTGCGTCTCAAGCGACGGTATTTGTGGATAGCATCCCATTTCTTGTGAAGATAGCCTGCATAGCGGCCGGCATGGTGCTCGCTGGCGTCATACAGTCGCGATTACGCGCTGAGGTCGGTCTAGGCGATTCGTCAGCGACAATCAGTAAGTCGACAAAAACAATCGCCGTAATTTCACTTCTGCTCTGGCTAGCGGCGATTATTGCCGGTCGCCTGATCGCGTATATTTTTTAGAGGCCTGATCGTGGAAGCATTTGCAGAATCAATTGTCGGTGGCTCGCTCAACTTGTTGATTCAGGAGACCTACTGGCTGTGGCCAATTCTGGAGATTAGCCATTTTGTCGGGCTATCGCTTTTGCTGGGCGGCTTACTCGTTATCGATCTGCGCATGGCTGGGCATTTCCGTAGCTTTGATCCAGCAGCTACCCATCGTTTGTTACCCTTGGTTCTGATTGGTTTCGGCATCAACTTGCTCACCGGGATACTGTTTTTTTATGGCGACCCGATGCGCTATTCGATAAATGTAGGTTTTCAGATCAAGATGGGCTTGGTGGTATTGGCTGGACTAAACGCTCTACTGTACTACTGGAAAGTAAGCCCAATAATGCATGGCTGGGATGCTACAACTCAGTCGCCACCTATCGCTAAATTCGTCGCTTATACTTCGCTGGCAGTTTGGACTGGTGTTTTGCTGTGTGGGCGCCTAATTCCCTACGTCGGAACTGGCTAGAGCAATACTAGTCTTCGTCTTGCGCATTCTCGATGCGCGGCACAAAAATCCTAGCTACAGTCTCATCTTCGTGAAACATAAGGTGTTTCAGTGCCGCCAGTATGTGCAGTACTACCAATACCGCAAGTGCCTTGGCTGCATTGGAATGAAAGGTGAAAGCGAATTCCGATAGGCTGCCTCGATCTGGCATCGCCCAGGCCATTAGGGGGCCCGATATCAACATGATTATCAGCACCAACAACATGGCATAGTGTGCCGCCTTAGCCAGGCGATGTGTCAGCTGGGTCTGCCCGTTGACACGAGGATGGCCTGACTTAAAGCGCCACGCTATTCTAGCTACAAGTGGCAACCACGCGATGAGTCCAAGTGTGACGTGCAGTGATCTGCGAGTATCGATTAGCTCGATTGATTGTGAGGCAATGCTCTGACCTATGAACCAGAGAAGAATAATTGCGAGCGTAGCGAACCAGTGCAGACCTATCGAGAGCCAACCAAAGGAATTACTTTTGTCGAAAAGAGCGCGGGTCTTGCTCATGGTGAGTGGCTGGGGTTCGTGCTAATTGAGCGAATCTTCGCCATCATTCGATGATGAAGATTCGTGTCGCTCAATTAGGATATTACGGATTAGTACTTCGAGGGAAAGAAACGCACAGATGCGCGTGACGATTCAGCATCGCAATCGTATGCTTGTAGCTTGTAGCCCTCAGATGCCGGAAGCCATCGAGTGGTGTAAGAAGTCGGCTCGAGTAAGAACATTGGGTCTTCGACTTCTAAAGTTACCTTCAAGTCTTCTCCGTCCATCCAGTAGCGTTCGCGGACTATCTTCTGCGAAGAAGAGGGGATGCCGTTGTAATCATCAAAGCCAGCAACATCGAACACGAAGTGCGTAGTGGTAATGATTAGAGCGTCATCTTCATAGTGACCCACAGAAAACCCTTGAACGCCGAAGTCCGTTGCCTTGGGCTCGCGGCCGTCTAGCCATATCGTGCGTAGCTGATCATCTTTCTCATAACGAAACAGGACACGGTCGGGCCATTGCACGACTTCCATGTGGTAAGGGTCGTATTGAATTGCCGGTGAAGAGGCGGGCTGGCAGTCGTACTTTGGCGCTATGATCTCTTCCCAGACTTCTTGATAGGCTAAGGCGCGCGCATTCAGCTTTGGAAAATTTTCCTCGCCCCATGGAACTGTTTCTCCATTCACGGGTCTAGCGCTAAAGCCACCGTTCCAAGTCCCTGCAATATCTGGAATCTGATTATCGTTTTGTGCGTTTAATTGACCTGCGGCAGCGCCAATTGCTAGAGAAAGCAAGGCTGCTAAAACAGGCTTCCCTCTCATAAATTTAGATGCTCTCATAGTGTTCCCACCTTAGTGCTGGTTGTGTGCTGATTTATTATTTTGCGAGGCCGCTTTAGAAAATTGCAATGGGGCCTCGTTCAGGTTTACTTGGACAATTCGCTAGCTAGCTATCGTGGTGGCTGTGTGCGTTCTTCAACACGGCCGCCTTCTAGAACAGGAGTGCCATCAGCGCGAGTCATGCGCACACAACACAGGCCTGTAGAGCCTTCTGCGCGGGAGCGGCTACCGGTTGCTTTTACGATCATGCCTACTGGTAGTGAATCTGGAGTCCAGCCGGCGCGGCGGATACTTACGGGGGCGCCTAGCTCGATCTGCCATTCGACAGTCGCGCCGCTTTCGTCAACTACATCTAAGTAAAGGAAGGCGTGTGGGTTTCTAAACACGAAGCGCGTAACGGCGCCTTCGATCTCGACGCGTTGGTCAGGGTCGTAGAAAGGCGTGCTCGAATGATGAGCGAGAACGGGTATAACTACGAATGCAGCTCCCAAGGTGACCGCTGAGACGGCTGCTGTTATCCATCGTTTAATGCTCATTACTCTCTCCTGTGCTCCGGAATCGCCGGACTCTTATGATTTACAGGGAGAATAATGACTATGACAGCCGTAGTCAACGGCGCGCTGGTAGCAGAAATCTAGCCGCCCCAGTGTAGGGGTTAGCTAGATTTGTTCGAACGACTCCAGCGTAAACAAGAGCTGCTCTGCATCACTTAGAATAAACACTAGATTGCGAAACGCAGCGGTTCCCGATACGACAAGTTCTGGCAAGACCAATCGACCGGTTGTTGCGTCGAAAGTGGCTATTTTGTCTACAGTCTCGGTGAGGACAACAACGCTGCTAAGATCAAGTTGTACAATTACATTAGGCTCGGTTGCTGTAATCGAGAACGTCAGCGAAGCTAGACCGGATGTTCCCGCATCGACAGTGACGTGCAATAGGCCGCCGGATTCATCGAAGTAATTGGGAGCCGGTGCCGCTTCTTCTTCAACGACTACCGCAATACTAATGAAGTTATTTTCTACCACTGCGCCGCCGACGTAGTTTATTAATGGGAAATCAGTAATGCCGGCAAGTGTGTACGTTTGCTGGGCTGCGATATTGTCTACCACAGTCATGCCATCGCCGATGACTCGGCCGAATGCGGTGAAGCCGCCATTCTGACCATCGAGATTGCTGCTGTTATCCGCCAGATTCACAAACCATTGGCTAGTGGCACTATTCGGATCACCTTCTAGTTTTGCCATGGAAACCGTTCCTCGAGTATTAGAGACGATGGGCTCATTTTGTACAGGTGGATCCAGGGTAACTTGGTTCAAGCTATTGCTTGCAGCGTCGAAGGATAGCCAGCCTCCTTGAATAACAAAACCAGGCACTGAGCGATGAATTTCCGTGCCGTTGAAGCGTCCAGAATTCACATAGTTTAGAAAATTGGCTACAGTTGCAGGTGTAATATCATCGAACAATTCGATGGAGAAGTTTCCAAGTGAGGTGATTACGCGAACGGTCGTCGCTGATGCCGTCTGCGCGGATAGTAGGAAGACTATTGCTATAGCCAGGCACTGTTTAACAAAAGTTTGGCTTAGAAGATTACTGCGATTCATGTAGAGGCCTTTTACTGATAATCAAATGTAGTGTGTATCAATTAGAGTAGTACGGGATTTGGACAAAAAACTGTCACAAATGTACTAATCTTTCTCCTACAGGGTGTTGATTCAATATGGCAAATTATAGTCTAAACCCTGTTGTAGTGGTGCATTTTTTTAGGCGTTTACGTCGCTAGCCCTTTGTAACGCTTTTGGATAGCCGGCAGTTGGCTCAGCAGCTGCTCGATTGATTCATCAAATCCTTCAATATCTCGCAGGCTGTCGAAGCTATGCAAGAAAACTCTAATCCCGAAGACGATTACACCGCTAATAGGAAGTCGGGTGAATGTCTGACGCTCGATACGCCAATACACATTGGGACTATCGCTCTTTAATACGCCGGGTGTGGGATGTAGATCGTCACGCCAGAATAGTTCGTTGCCCGATTGTATTGACCAGTTGTATCGCAGCAAGACTCGTCCACTTCTCATTCCCCCTAGGAAGCGATTTACTCGTTCACTAAGAACTCTGTCGTAATCCGGGACAGGACCGTGAATGGCGTCTACGGTTTGGCCAATTTTCTTTTGTAGATTCCAGTTGCTAGGTGAACAGACGCTGGCAGCTGTCATTACATAGCCGTCTGCTTTTTTCTCCAGCAGACAGAAATCTTCGGGCACCCAGAGCGATGCCTGCCAGAGTTTTTTATCATCTATTTCCCAGGCGAGCTTCTCCTGACGATGGAGGAGTTGTTTGTCGACCCGACTATAACCCAGTCTTGGATTTACGCAGAGATGATGCAAGAGAACATCATGAAATTCCTGTTGTGCTGCAACAGACTGTTGGGTGAAGGCATAGCATTCGTCTATTTTCGACTGGCTAAGTTCAAGCTTGTGTTTGTAGAAAACGGGGAGGTCAATTGCGGGGGATATCCATTCATTTTCTGAACAGTTTTCGAAACCAAGTTGCAGCACAGATGTCTGCTCTTTATTCGGTAAATATATAGGTGGGTTAGAGCTGTCGAGTTTCATTGTCGTTGTCGCAGGTTTTAAATAAGGTATGCGAAATATTCTTTTCTCGCAATAAATACCGCTATGCATTTCGAGAGCTCATGGCAAAAATGCTGTGATAGACTCAATGCATGCGTTTATTCAAGTATTTATTGCTCAGCCTCCTCATCTTACAAGGCTGCAGTGCGCAACTTCATTCATCCTCGGAGGAGTTCGAGGGGCGAGCGGGTGTTCGTGAATTGACTGTGCTCTACAGCAATGATGAGCACGGCTGGATGGAGGGTACAGAGCCCGGTCGCGGGGCAGCAAATCTTTTGGGTTTGTGGCATGAAAAAGAAGGATACAGCGAAGACGGATCCTTTCTCTTGCTGAGCGGAGGTGATCATTGGACCGGTCCAGCGATCTCAACCTGGTTCGAGGGAGAGGGCATGGTGGAAGTAATGAATACCATGGGTTATGACGCTACTGCCATTGGGAATCATGAATTTGACTTTGGATTGGATAACTTAGAACAGCGTATTGATCAGGCTAACTTTCCTTATTTGGCGGCAAATATCCAGTGGGCTGCGAGTGAGGCCCTGCCTTCAGAGCTAGGTATTCTTGCTCATACCACAATGCAGGTTAACGATCTGATTGTCGGAATTATCGGGCTATCGACTACCGATACACCTAACACTACAAACCCAATTAATATTGTTGATCTGTCCTTTCTAGAGTATGAGCCTGTGCTTCGTGAAACCGTGGCTCAGTTAGAAGCGTCGGACCCAGACCTAATTTTTGTGGTTGCCCATGTTTGCATGGCAGCGCTGCGCCCCCTGGCCGCAGCAGTTGCAGACTTAAATATCGATCTGATGGGGGGCGGGCACTGCAACGAGCTGGTGGCCGAAAGAGTGGGTGATACTATTCTTTTGGAAAGTGGCGGGCACTTCCGCAGCTATGCGCGTGCACACTTCGAATACGACCTTGCTAGCAACAGTGTAATTGCTGCCAGTTTCTCGGCGGAACAGAATGAGGGGGGAGATAGCGATGAATCTGTGGCGCAAGTCGTCGCGAACTGGCGTGCTGAGACCGAGACGGAATTGAGTGCGGTGGTGGGTTTTATGTCTAGGGAGTACTTGGAGAGCGATGATCGATTGCAGCGAGCGGTGGTAGAGAGTTGGTTGCAGATCGATAGTGCCGCAGACATTGCCATCAACAATCGAAGAGCCTTGCGCGCTCCCTTGTCCCGTGGAGAGCTAACGCTTGCCGACGTAGTGGGCTTGCTGCCCTTTGAGAACACGGTGTATGCGGTTGAATTAACTGGTGCTGAAATATTTCAGGTTTTGGGAGAAGGGCAGAGCCCCTTCTTTGCAGGCCTAGTGCGTACTGAAAACGATTGGCTGCTTGCCAAGACGGGCAGGCTTATCGAAGCGAGTCAGACCTACCGTGTGCTGATAAACAGTTTTATGTATGAGGGAGGAGCGGGCTATGATGCAATTGCAGAATTCGATACGGCTGGATTTGATACCGAGATTCACTATAGGCAGCCCTTGGTCGATTGGTTGATAGAACAAGATAGTTCTTCGAGCCAAGCAATTACACTTCCTTAGAATAGCTACGTAAAGAGCCCGATTGCCCATGGATTTGTTATTCGTTATACAGGCCTTATTTGGCATTGCAGTCTTCGTTGCAATCGCTATCGTTCTAAGTGAGAAGCGTACGCTGCCAAGTTGGCGACTGTTAGTAGCAGGTTTGGGTCTGCAATTCCTGTTTGCCTTCGCTGTATTTAATTTCAGTTTCCTGCAACAAGTTCTAAGCTTGATAAACAACGGTGTGAACGCCGTGGTCAAAGCGACCGAGAGCGGCACTCTGTTTATTTTTGGCTATCTCGGTGGCGACCCACTCAACGTAGACTATCCGTTTGCTATCGATGAGCCCGGCGCCACACTGATATTGGCGTTTCGAATTCTTCCCCTGATACTTATGTTCACTGTTCTCTCGGCGATCCTCTGGCATTACCGTATTTTGCCTTTTATCATCAAGGGCTTCTCATTGATTCTGCGTAAGAGTTTGAAGGTGAGTGGCGCGGTCGGGCTGAGTAGTGCTGCCAATATCTTTATCGGCATGGTCGAATCCCCTGCGCTGATCCGTCCTTACATTGCAGTGCTCACGCGCAGCGAGCTTTTTGTTGTCATGTCTTGCGGGATGGCGACCATTGCCGGTTCGGTCATGGTGTTCTATTCGATAATTCTGCAAGGTACTTTGGACGACCCTCTAGGACATATCATAACGGCTTCGGTCATTAGTGCACCGGCGGCGATAATGATCGCGCTGATCATGGTGCCGGAAAGTGGCGTAGCGGCTAGCGAGGAAGTGGAGCTGGGGGTTGAGTATCAGAGTCTGATGGATGCGATAACCAAAGGGACCTACGATGGTGTGCGCCTAATGGTGAGTGTGGGAGCGATGCTATTGGTGTTGGTTGCACTGGTAGCCTTGCTCAATAGTTTGTTCTCACTAATTCCATTCCCTGGTGATGACCCGCTTACCCTGCAAAGATTGTTCGGCTATGTGTTCGCGCCTCTAACCTGGTTAATGGGCATTCCGTGGTCCGAGGCGCAGCTTGCAGGTGCGCTTATGGGGACGAAGACGGCCTTGAATGAGTTGTTAGCATTTCTGGCTCTCGCGGAATTACCGCCCGGTAGTCTGTCGGAAAAATCGACAGTCATTCTCACTTATGCGCTGTGTGGCTTTGCTAACTTCGGCAGCTTGGGCATCATGATTGCTGGATTAACCGGTATGTGTCCTGAGCGAGCTACTGAAATAGTCGAGCTCGCGCCTAGATCGCTGATCTCTGGAACACTCGCTACCTGTATGACCGGAGCCATCGCTGGGCTTTTAAGTTAACCATTATTTCCACTGCTGGGTGTAAGCATCCGTCGAAAATCTAAGAAAGGACTATTAATCATGACAATCAATCGTCGTCAGTTTTTGAAGAGAAGTGTCATCGCTGGAATGGCCGCCAGTAGCTATCCTCTATCTTCGCTCGGTGCTGAGAATGCAGCCGTCAGGCCTGCGCCAATGATGCCTGCGCCACACTATGTTGCGTCTAACGGCATCAACATGGCTGTGTATGAGAAGGGCGAGGGACCAGCGGTGTTGTTCTGTCATGGCTGGCCTGAACTGGCTTTCAGTTGGCGTGATCAGATCGATGCGGTTGCCGCTGCAGGTTATCGTGCTATCGCACCAGATCAGCGCGGTTTCGGATTGACTGGCGGGCCCGACGATCCATTGCAATACGATATGCAGATCTTCTGTGATGATCTGGTTGGGCTGCTGGATGCCAAGGATATCGACAAGGCAGTGTTCTGTGGTCACGATTGGGGTGGTGCGGTAGTTTGGTCAATGGCTAGACTGTACCCAGATCGCTGTAATGGAATTATTGGTCTAAATACTGGGGCGGGGAGACCTGCAGGATTGCCGCCGGTCGAGAATAGCGTTCCTTCAACTATAGTCATGACGCCAAACTACTATTTCGCAACTTTTCAGCAGCCAGGGCGCGCCGAGCCTATATTGGAGAATGATGTTCGACATACCTTTGATTTTATTCTCAGTCGCGGCGGCATCTGGAATCAGGAAGCCTTCGCACAAATGCCCGAAGATTCTGCAGAACGACAGATGGATTTTCTCAAGTTGATTCAGCGTGAAGACCCGCCGGGCGAACCATTCATGTCGGAACAGGTCATGCAGTACTTCACCGAAACCTACGAGGCGACTGGGTTTACCAAGGGACTGAATTGGTATCGCGCGGCTGGAAGGATGGGGCCAATAATGGCTAATGCGGCGCCAAGAATCGAAGTGCCGAGTCTTTATATAGGCGCCGAGAATGATGTGATCTTGCCTCCGTCATCCGCAGATGGCATGGAAGACTTCATCACCGACCTTGAGAAGCACACTGTCATGGATAGCGGTCACTGGACACAGCAAGAGAAGCCTGAAGAAGTAAATCGAGTGATCGTCGACTGGCTAAATCGTAAGATTGCCTAATTCGTCTTAGTTGGCTTCTCTAGCTAGGAATCGCTACTGCCTCGCACTCTGGGAGGCATCGCGAATTCCTTTGAATTCGTTGCCATCAAGCCAGTTGGGAAAGCCAGTCTCACGGCTGAGTTTATTGGCAACATCGAAATACAGCAGTATGTCTTGTGCGGCGCCTTCTAAGTTCCAGTTCGGATCGTATTCGTCTGAAGGTGCGTGGTAGCGATTCTCGTTGTAGTCCTGCGCCTGCTGCGCTCCCCACTCCTTGCCAAACTCAACGCTATCTTCACCGGACTCAGCATAGAGTGCAGGTACGCCAGCCTTGGCAAAATTAAAATGGTCTGAACGATAGTAATAGCCACGCTCGGGATTGGGTTCTTCTACTAGATGACGACCCTGAGCAGTCGCCGCCAGTTCGAGATAGCCTTCCAGTTCGCTGCTGCCATTTCCCACCACCACGATGTCATGCATCGGGCCGTAAGTATTGAGCACGTCGATGTTGATATTTGCGACGGTAGTCTCAAGTGGAAATACTGGATGCTCGGCGTACCAGCGCGAACCTAATAGACCAGATTCTTCGGCTGTGACTACTAGGAAGACGATGCTGCGAGGGGCTGGTCCTGCATCCGCATGCATTTTCGCCATGGCGAGTAATGCGGCTGTGCCGGTAGCATTGTCAGCAGCGCCATTATAGATATTGTCGCCTGGCAGTTCTGGATTGACACCAAGATGATCCCAGTGAGCCGTGTAGATAATTGTCTCCATCGGTCTCTCGGTGCCAGGGATCATAGCGATCACGTTCTGCGATTGGGATGTGCGTACAGAATTTTGAATAGTCACCGAAGCGGTAACATCCCCAAGAGGAACGGCAGTGAAGTCAGGTTGCGCGGCCCTGTCCTTGAGTGCTTGATAGTCTAGACCGGCGCCTGCAAATAGCGCCTCGGCAGACTCTAAAGTTAGCCAGCCTTCGATATCGTTCTTGTCACTGTTGAGGTTGTCTGCCTGCAATCCAATCTGCGGTCCTGACCAGCTGCCGCTCACGACCTCCCAGCCGTATCCCGCCGGGCCAGTTTCATGCACGATCAGGGCTCCAGCGGCGCCTTGTCTGGCGGCCTCTTCATATTTGTAGGTCCAGCGGCCGTAGTAGGTCATCGCATTGCCATTGAAGACTTCTGGATCTTGAGTAGCGTAGCCCGGATCGTTCACGAGAATGACTACGGTCTTGCCCGTAACGTCGATACCCGCGTAGTCGTTCCAATTTCTTTCCGGCGCTACTACGCCGTAGCCTACGAAAACGAGCTCGCTGTCGGCAATAGAAGTAGTTGGGATTTGTTGTTGGCTGCCCACGATCATTTGGGTAGCGTATTCCAGTTCAGCGTTATAGTTGCTGCCGCTGAAGGTGAGCACTGCATCGCTGGCTGTAGTAATTTCAGTTACAGAAACACTCTGGAAATAGGATTCGCCATTGCCGGGGCCAATGCCTAGCGCCTCGAATTCAGCTTGTAGGTAATTAATGGTTTTCTCTTCACCTGGTGTAGCGGGTGCGCGTCCTTCGAATTCGTCTGAAGCTAACACTGCGATGTGTTCGTGCAGCATAGCTTCGATCTCTGCCGTTGCAGATGCTATCTCGGCTAATGGCTGGGCCTGCTCTTCGACTATTTGGGTCGGCTCTGGGCTGCAGCTAATGAGTAATGCGCTGCTGAATAGGAACAAGCTAAGTAGTTTAAGTGGCTTCATTATCGTCTCGACTAGATTGGCAGAAATGAGGAGCGCAGAATAACGGGATTGACCCCGCTGCGTCTATAGTACTCGCTCGGACATAGGCTGTTCTGACTTCTTCGCCGCCAGCAGGTCTAGAAGAACCGAAGGTCATAGATTCTTAACTAGTATTCGAATTCCGAGAACCCAAGGCGTCGACCTTTGCGGTTTGAGGCTGGCTTAATTGCTGGCAATAAATTCGAAACGTTGCAGTACCTTGCCGTCACGCTCTATAGATTCGAAGAACATGTCTAAGGGTCTAACCCAGAGTCCGCGTTCTCCATAAAGGGCACGGTACAGGACCATTGGTTCCTGGGTTTCGCTGTGATGAACCAGTTCAACCACCTCATATTCATTGCCTTTGAAGTGGCGATACCTGCCTTTTTTAAATGTAGTTTCGTTCATTGGTTTGCATCTGTTGGTTGGGGTGAAGGAGGAGGTCGTTGACCATCTGGGCCACGGTCCCTCCTGAATCCTGATCCGCCGTCTCTGCCTCTGAAGCCGTCGCGGCCGTCTCTTGGTCCTCGGCGTTTTATAAATTCTAGCGCAGACACTCTTTCCTCTTCCGTAAGTAGTTGGAGGATCTCACTGGTCTGTTCATGAGACAGCGCCTGATAGCGGATATTGGCTTCCCGTAATGAAGCAAATGCGGTATTAAGGACATTGCTATCAAATGGTTGAGCCGACATCAGTTCGTTCACTTGTCGTTGCGCGCTCATCATCTCCCGTCGTATCGGATCAATTTCCGCGAAGCTTTCGCGCAGCTTCGGCTCTAGTTCGCTTCTGCGCGACTCCTCGAGGTCGCGCACGACCCAGCCCACATTGGGTGGGAGTGGTCTGCCCGAGCGTTCGCCTTGAAAGTTTGCGACACGAAAGGCTATGCCTCCGACGAAAAACAAATTAATCGATATGGAAACTAATAGGCCTACAAGTAGAATTTTATTTTTAGTCATGACTAGAAACGGGTCTCTGTGTAGTCAGTTAAAGATAACATCGCGAGTTCATCATCCCAGTATTGAAAACCGTCGTCATCGATGCCAATACCAAAACTAAAGTAATTGCCAAGTACGATTCCAAAGACTAGAGGGATGCAGGCAGCTATGGCTGGCCGCCAAACTTGTTTGCCAAAATCTTCATTCGGTAGCAGCCAGTTCATGGCTTTTTCAAACAAGCTACGGTTGCGTTCCGGCAGCGGCTGATTTAGTACGCGAGTTTCCAAGCCCGGAAAAATTGGTGTTTCTATCTGCGCCAGTAGCTTATCGACTTGCGATTGCTGATTCAGTAATGCCTTCGCTTCAATACTATTAGCGACGTAGGTCTCGCACTCGGCGCGCAAGCTCTCAGGCCAGCGTGCAGGCTCAGAGCCATAGAGGTCAACGATTCGCGTAAATTCTTCTAGATTCATCGCAGTTCCTGTTTCGTCCATTCTTTGTATATTCCAGCTAACTGCTGCTGGTTAATTTTTTGCGTAAGCTGCGTTTGGCTCTAGCGATGGCTGATTCCAATGCCTTAACAGAGATATTCATAATAGCAGCAGCCTCTTTATTCGAGAAACCCTGGTAGTGACACAGACTCAACGCACTGCGTTGATTCTCTGGTAGAGCGCTTATAGCTTCGCTCAATAATTTTACAGCATCGCTCGATTCACTAAATGACCCTTTCTGTTCCAATAGTGAGTCGCCCGCTTCGTCATCGAAGGTGTCTTGTGTTTGCATTCTTCCATGCTTGCGCAAGTAATCTATGCAGAGGTTGTGTGTTATGCGATGCAGCCAAGTAGTTAGTTTTGACTTTTCTGAACTGAATTTCTCCGCATTAGTCCATAACCTTAGAAATACTTCCTGCGTAATATCTTCCGTATCTTTCTGGTTTCCCAGAAGTCTATACGCGTAATGACTAATCGATTTTAGATGCTGTTTGACGAGGATCTGATAAGAAGATCTGTCGCCCATACAAACTGCTTGCATCAACTCTTCGTCAGTTGTTTCGCTGTTGCTTGGTTCGCTAGAAGTAGACAATGTTTCGTTTATACTCTGTGGCTCAGTCTCTGCAGGGATGTTTGATCCTGCATCGTCATACACTCTATCGTACGATTTGTTGATTCGAGCAGTGCCTATTGCTGCCTTGCTCGAATCGACTTGTCTAGCTATTGAGCGTATTCCTCCTGATATGCTATTTACGAACCGCCTTCCTTGGCTACCCTTCTCTTTGGAGTTAGGCTCGGGGCGGTCTATCGCCTCGAGGTCCATCGGGGCCTCTTCGACCTCCGCGTTGGCGGCGTAGCTCCTTTGCGTTTAACAAGCCATTGTTGTCTTTATCAAGCTGCAGGAAATTCGCTTCCTGAAACTCTTCGAGACTAACGATGTCGTTGCCGTCTGTATCCATCTCTTGGAAGCGCGCTGCTGCCCGCTCAGTCATCTCCGCCCTGCGCTCTTCCATGCGAGCTACTTGTTCCTCGCTGGGTTCCCGTTCCGGGCGATCGGCGTTGTCACGTCCACGTCCTCTTCCTTGGGGTCCGCCTTGGGGGCGAGCGTTCAATAATTCATCGAGAGTCAGCACGCCATTCTCATCGCTATCTAGACGAGCTAGGCCCTCGCTACTGCGTGCTTGAAATTCAGCGAAATTAACGGATCCATCTCCATCGGTATCCAGATTGGCTAGTGCTCGATTGCGGCCGGATTCGTCTTCTGCCGCAAAGGCTGAGCTAGAAAGCCCAAATATGCTCATTGCAATTACTCGTGATAATTTGTTCATGATTTCTACTCCCTGCGTGGCTCTTGCAAAAGCCGGTTAAAAGGTTAATTGCTGCAGTCAATAATCTATACGTGGCACTGAGGGAAACCCTTCGCTGTCCTGATCAAATGCTTGGGAAGTACCATTGAAGGGTAGGAAGCTGATTATTTGATTCACTAGCTATACCGTGTAAGCTAAGGAAACCGGCACAGAATCGGTACATTGCCTCGCAACTAGCCAACAATAAATAGGTAGCAACTATGAAAGGTAGCCGCACAAGTAGTAAGAATTTATTCCTAGCCACGTCATTGTTGACTGGCTGGTTTCTGTCAAGCTCGGCTCTAGCGCAGGAGTATGTGCTAGACCCAAACTGGCCGCAGCCCTTGCCTGAAGGAATTGAATGGGGCCAGGTTCCGAATGTGACGATAGATCAGGAAGGGTTTATTTATGCCTTTCATCGTGCAGAGCCGCCGGTTCTGAAATTTTCTCCCGATGGTGAGTTGGTTGATACATTTGGAGAAGGTTTAATCGCGACATCTCATGGTTTTCGTGCTGCTCCAGACGGCACTCTCTGGGCCACGGATTTTAATCGACAGAATGGTCAGCTAGTCACGCAATTCGATACCGAGGGTAAGGTATTGCTTCGCCTCGGTGCGAGAGGGTTTGGCGGTACGTTGCCGAACACCTTCGATGGTCCGGCAGATTCGGCCGTAGCTGCCAATGGGGATATCTTCGTTGCCGACGGTCACTGGAACAACCGTATCGTCAAGTTCAGTAAAGAAGGCAGATACCTAATGGAATGGGGCACCAAAGGCACAGGTCCAGGCGAGCTCGATATGCCCCATACGATAGTTATCGATAGAAGAGGTCGGGTGTTGGTAGGCGATCGATCGAATCATCGCATTCAGATCTTCGATCAAGCAGGCACTTACATCACCGAGTGGGATCAGTTCGGCTGGCCTAGTGGCATGTTTATCGATCAGAACGACATACTCTATGTGGCCGACTATCAGAGCAAGCGCGGTGTAACCTATGGCAGCGCCGAGGACGGCACCGTTATGGGCTTCATCGAGGGCTCTGAGCCGGAAGGTGTAGTGGTAGATGCTGATGGCAATGTCTACACGGGTGAAGTCACCGGTGGAGAGGGTGGCGAAGGCAGTATCATGCGTAAATTCATCAAACAGTAAGTTCCTCGAGCGGGTCTTCAAATCGCAATTTGTAAGACCCGCCTCTAGATTTCTGCTAGAATCCAGCCTCGTTTTTAACAAGTCATAGTGGGTATTCGGCAGCTCTGCTGGCGCCTCAGATCAATGAAATTATTAGTAGGTTACAAGCCTCTAGCAGTCTTAAGGGTTATGCATCGCGTATGGAATTAGCTGAAGAAAACTTGAATGAACACCATCTCGACGAGAAGGAAGTGGTCGATGTAGTCGTACGCTTCGCCGGAGATTCTGGCGATGGCATGCAGCTGACAGGAAATAATTTCACCGAAGCCACCGCGCTCTATGGGAACGATCTGTCGACTTTTCCAGACTTTCCTGCGGAAATTCGTGCGCCTGTTGGTGCAACCTTCGGCGTCTCCGCGTTTCAAATTTATTTCGGAGCCAACGATGTGACTACAGCGGGTGATGCTCTCGACGTGCTCGTTGCTATGAACCCCGCTGCTTTAATCACTAACATAGATAATTTGGTCGATGGTGGATTGCTTATCGTCGATAGTGGCGCGTTCACCGCGAAGAATTTGGCTAAGGCCAAGTATCAAGAAAATCCTTTAGAAGATGGGTCTCTAGATAGGTTTCGCGTCCTTGAGATCGATATTACGAAGCAAGTTCTGGCCGCTGTCGAAGAGTTCAATCTCGGCCACAAGACTGGAGTACGCAGTAAAAATATGTGGACTCTGGGGCTAGTGCTCTGGTTGTTCGATCGCGATCGTGCCGGAACCATTGAGAGTCTGAAGACAAAGTTTGCCAGCAAGCCGGAAATAGCGAGTGCAAATATTGCTGCATTGAACGCTGGCCACGCATACGGCGAGACGGCTGAGCTTCCTGCGGGAATACATGTCTATAAAGTGCCGAAGGCAAAAGTTTCACCCGGCACCTACCGCAATATAACGGGCACAAATGCACTGGCCTGGGGTCTTATTGCCGGATCCGAACTTGCCAATATAGATATGCTATTTGCCTCTTACCCAATTACCCCGGCATCGAATCTATTACATGAATTAGTGCGCCATCGTGACTTCGATATCAATACGTTTCAGGCAGAAGATGAAATCGCTGCCGTGTGTGCCGCAATAGGCGCATCATTTGCGGGCTCACTAGGTGTAACTTCGAGTGCTGGACCGGGCATCGCTCTAAAGGCTGAGGGGATAGCGCTAGCGTGCGCAACTGAGCTGCCGCTGATAGTCGTTAACACTCAGCGCGGCGGTCCATCCACAGGTCTGCCGACTAAGACGGAGCAGTCCGACTTGAATATGGCGCTGCATGGTAGGCATGGCGATACACCGATGCCGGTTATAGCTTCTTCCACGCCTACAGATTGTTTCGACGCGGCTATTGAAGCTGTGCGTCTAGCAACGAAATACATGACGCCGGTAATGTTGCTTTCCGATGGCTATCTTGCGAACGCAGCTGAGCCCTGGAAGATTCCGGATTTTTCTGAGTTCGAACCATTCCCGGTGGAGCACTACACCAAGGCAGAGGGCTTTAAGCCTTCGATTCGTAACGAAGAAACTCATGCAAGGGTATGGGCCAAGCCTGGAACAGCAGGACTTGAGCATCGCATCGGTGGTATCGAGCGTAGTTTTGACACCGGCGACATATCCTATGACCCTGCTAATCATCAGAAGATGACAGATCTACGCCAAGCAAAGATCGCAGGAATCGCAAATGATATTCCACTGCAAGAAGTCTGTCTCGGAAACGAAACCGGCAAGCTGGCGGTAGTTGGCTGGGGCTCTACATTCGGGGCAATACATCAGGCTGTTAAGCGAGCTCGTTCAGAGGGCTTGGATGCTTCACATATCCACGTTCGCTATATGTCTCCGCTACCGCGAAACCTTGGAGATCTGCTTAGAGGTTTTGATGCGATTCTGGTGCCGGAGATGAACACTGGTCAATTCGTGCAGCTAATTCGTTCCGAATATTTAATCGATGCAGAAGCCCTCAACAAAGTGGCTGGCCAACCGTTTAAAATTGGTGAAATTCTAGCGGCGATCCACGAGAAGATAGCCGCTACTGGGAGTAAGTCATGAATCAAGCGCTACCCAAACTAACCGTTAAGGACTACGCCTCCGATCAGGAAGTACGTTGGTGTCCAGGTTGTGGTGACTACGCAATCCTGAAGACTATTCAGAAGCTAATGCCAACATTCGAGCAGCCAAAAGAGAATCAAGTGTTTATCTCCGGCATCGGTTGTTCTTCGCGTTTTCCTTATTACATGAATACTTTCGGCTTCCATACCATTCACGGCCGCGCACCGGCTGTAGCAACTGGCGTTAAGCTCGCTAATCCAGAACTGGATGTATGGGTAATTACTGGCGATGGTGATGGTTTTAGCATTGGCGGTAATCACATGTTGCATGTGTTGCGACGCAATGTGGATCTACAAATTCTGCTTTTTAATAATGAGATTTACGGGCTTACCAAAGGCCAGTATTCCCCGACGTCGCAGACCGGTACTCGGTCTCCATCGTCGCCGACTGGATCTATCGATCTTCCACTGGCTCCCTGTGAAGTTGCGATAGGCTCGGGGGGAACATTTATAGCGCGCACTATTGATACGCAGGCGAAGCATCTCGCTGAGGTGGTGACCCGAGGTCATGATCACAGAGGCGCGTCTTTTATTGAGATATTGCAGAACTGTCCGATCTACAACGACGGTATATTCGATCAGCTTAAGGACAAGAAGGTGGCCGCTGACTTTAAGGTCGAGCTCGTTCATGGTGAGCCCATAGTTTTTGGCAAGGAGCAAGAGCAGGGCATTCGTCTTAATCACGACAGCCTCAAGCTGGAATTAGTCGATGCGACTAGCGACGATATACTGATTCATGACGAAACCAATAAAGTGTTGGCCACTATGCTTGCGACTATGAAGGGTCCAGATTTTCCCGTTGCTGTAGGTGTGATCTACCGTGAAGAAAAAAATTCTTATGTGGATGACTCGCAACAGCAATTGATTTCGGTGCGAGCAGCTAAGGGATCCATGGCGGAGCTTTTAACTAGTGGGCATACTTGGGAAGTTGAATAGTCGCTGTGCGGGGTTTAATCTTTAGGATTCAACTACTGTAAAAAAACTGCAATAGAAACTAGGGTAAACTGGGTTTATGAGTCAGCAGCGCAACAATCGAAGGCACTTTTTGCAGATGGGTTTGCAGGGTGTCGCTATGTTCGCCGCAGGTGGTCTGCTGCGTTTTCAGCAGGCCCAAGCAGCCGGTCTTGATGTCGGAGCATTCTATTCTCTCAGCAATTTAGGCCCCCTACTTGAACCCGATGCCAACGGACTAATGTTGCCCGAAGGGTTTAAGTCACGGGTCGTTGCACGATCTGGTGAGGCCCCGGCTGGATTGCCCGGATATACCTGGCACTCGGCACCGGATGGTGGGGCTACATTCCCTGCAGACGACGGTGGCTGGGTCTACGTTTCCAATAGTGAAATGCGCAGCTTTACCGGTGGTGTCGGGGCAATCCGATTTGACGCTCAAGGCGAAGTCATGGATGCCTACCAAATTCTGAAAAACACCTCTATCAATTGTGCGGGCGGCCCCACTCCCTGGGGAACTTGGTTGTCCTGCGAAGAGTTTGCAAGCGGGCAGGTTTACGAATGTGATCCAATGGGTGTCGAGCCATCGGTGTTGAGGCCTGCCCTTGGAACTTTTCGTCACGAAGCCGTTGCCGTGGACAGTGAAAACCAATGTCTGTACCTGACAGAAGACCTTCGCGATGGTGCCTTCTATAGATTTAGGCCTGCCAATCCTTTGCCGGACTTAAGCAGCGGTCAGTTAGAAATAGCTTCGGTGGTGGACAGGGATGGTAAATCGTTTATCGATTGGCTAGCCGTACCAGATCCTTTAGCGAAAACTGAGGCAACGCGCCTGCAGGTTCCTTCCTATACCGTTTTTAGAGGCGGAGAGGGCATCGGAATCTATGAGGGAAGAGTTTATTTCACTACGAAACACGACAATCGCGTCTGGATCTATCACACCAGCACTCAACAGCTTGAAGTGCTATACGATGTTGAGACCAGTGATAATCCGATCTTGAGCGGCGTAGACAACGTGGTTATTACCGCAACCGGTGACATTCTCATTGCCGAGGATGGTGGTGATATGCAGATCGTGGTGTTAACCGATGAAGGCAGTGTCGCACCGTTATTGCAGGTTATTGGTCATGATAAATCGGAAATCACCGGGCCTGCATTCGACCCTAGTTATCAGCGTTTGTATTTCAGTTCTCAGCGCGGATCATCAGGGAAAAGTAGCGGCGGTATTACCTACGAGGTTAGCCGTAGCGACGTAGTTTAGGTCTCTTTTCGACCCATAAAAAATCCGCCGTGTATTCACTAATAAGAGTGAACAGCTGCGGCGGATTGTTCCAAACTAACTGCAATCAGATTGCAGTCTACAACTAGTCTTGTGGGACCGATGTCGTTACCACGGGGCCCATGCCAAAGATTTGAACCACAACTTCCTCGTCCTTCGCCATGTCATAGTGATGACCATTCGGTGGCTCATAGATGAAAGTGCCAGGTCCAACTGCAGTCATGGCATCTGGGTTGTACTCATCAGACTCGGGGCCAGTGTGTACATACCAGGTGCCACTAAGGACGTTAATATAGCGCGCCTGATTGTGGTAGTGAGGTCGGCTGCCGCGACCTGGAGGCCAGGTAATCTGAATAACATAGATTCCAGATTTGCTCGGGTCGCCGTAGAGGACTGTAGTAATGCTGCCGTCCTCGGGATGCAGCTGATCAGGTGTGGCAATCATAAAGTCATGTTCATCAGGCTCGACTACCTGAGCTGACAGAGTCTGGATGGAGATGATTAACCCAGCAAACAGCATGCTAGCTAGGGTCAGTATTCTTTTAAAAGTCATTTTTATTTTCCTCGTAACTAAATAGTGGGATGCTTAGCTATGTCCCTTCGAGTGTCGGTGCTTAGACCTAAGCAATTGCTTAGTCTGAAGCCCGAGCTGAAAAGATAACAGGTTTTGACCGTCAGGCCACATTTATTCAGGTCCAATTGCAATCGGTGGTTACTCATCGAGGCTAAGAATGAGGCCCAGAATTGGGGCCGTATACACTAAAATGGATATTTGCTACGCTCGTTCCAAGTTAGACCTGCAGCCCTGCGTGCTGTCCAGCATGATCGAGCGGAGCAACAATGAATAAGAAGAACAATCGAAACGGTAGTCGAGACGGCAATAACAGCGGTCTGCTCGAAGAGACCCCTGTTAATCCTTCGCGTCGCAAGCTATTAAAGGGAGTTGGTCTCGCTGGTGCGGCTGCAGTAAGTACAATAGCAACGTCCCATGTGATCGCTGCAGATTCGACAAGTACGAATGGCAATTCAAAAGCGATCGCTCCACGGGAGGCGCTCGAGGCATTGACGGCAGAGGAGGCAGAAACTCTTGCGGCGATATGCGACTGTTTGATTCCCTCCGATAAAAATGGCCCGGGTGCGAGAGAGGCGCGGGCGGTTCACTACATCGATAAGTCCTTGGCGAGCCACAACAGTGGGGCGCGGCAGAATTACAGTGTTGGCTTGAACGCTATCAACGAGTTCGCACGCAAGACGCGGGGCAAAAGCTTTCCTGAGTTGTTGCTAGACCAACAGAATTCGATTTTACTCGCTGTGCAGTCAAACAAGATTTCTGGTTTTATTCCTAACGGCAGCGGCTTCTTTAATATGCTGCGCAGTCATACGATCGACGGTACTTTTTGTGATCCCTATTACGGTGGAAATCAAGATTTCGTTGGCTGGGACATGTTGCATTATCCCGGTATTCGTCTCGGTGTGAGTGAAGCTGATGTGGCTGCAGGGGCAAGCCTTCCGCCGAATCATCAGTCAGCCTATGACCACAGCACCTACACAAAACTAGCCGACAATTCCTCCTTGGATACTGAGGGAGGCGATGGTTATGCCTAAGCGACTAGCTAAGACCGATGTTGTAATCGTTGGCATGGGCGCCGCCGGTGGCGTTGCAGCTCTGCCCCTGACCAATGCCGGGCTAAAAGTGATTGGTCTTGAGGCAGGAGGTTGGTTAAGCCCGAGGGATTTCGCGCCGGATGAGCTGCGTAACGGTTCGCGTAACTGGCCACAGTCAGTGCAGAAAGCCGCCAGTGAGGCGCCTACTGTTCGTGCAACATCGAATGATACTGCTGTCCAAGGTGGTCACCCAATGATGAATGCGGTCGGTGGCACCACGATGCATTACTGGGCGCAGAGTTGGCGTTTAAATCCTTGGGATTTCAAGGTGGTCAGTGAGACAAAGAAACGCTATGGGGAAAGCCGTATTCCGGCAGGCTCTACTATCGAAGACTGGCCCTTCGGCTACCAAGAGCTAGAGCCTTATTACGATAAGATAGAATATACCGTCGGTATTTCTGGCCAAGCCGGCAATGTTCAAGGTAAGAAGAATGCTGCGGGTAATATTTTCGAGGGAGAACGTGCTCGCGAGTACCCAATGAAGCCGCTGCGTAGTTCGCCTTTTACTGATCTGATGGGTAACGCTGCGCAAAGCTTGGGTTGGAACCCGTTTCAGGGGCCAGCAGCTATCGCAACGGAACTGTTCGACGGTCGGCCGCCTTGTCAGTACCACGGTTTCTGCAACAAGGGTGGCTGTCATATAAAAGCAAAGAGCTCCACCGCATTCAACGTAATTCCAAAGGCGGTGGACACTGGAAATCTTGAAGTAGTGACTTTTGCCCGTGTAACCAAAATTGTGACAAACGACAACGGTCGAGTCAGCGGTGTTGAATACATCAAGGGAAGCGAGACTTTTTTTCAGCCGGCGGATGTCGTGTTACTCGCCAGCTATGCTTACGAAAATGTGCGCTTGTTGCAGCTTTCCAAATCTAGAGAATTTCCAAACGGTCTTGCCAACAATGCAGGGCAGGTGGGGCGACATTATATGACTCATCATCAGGGCGCACCGGTCACCGCGCTCTTCGATAGAGATCTGCACAATTGGTATGGTCTGCCGGCGCAGGGTGTCGCGATCGATGAGTGGGCCGATGATAATTTCGATCACAGCAATTTGGATTTTATCGGCGGTGCGAACCTCTGGGTGCACACCGACCGCAAGCCAATGAGTGCGGCGAAGATGCCTACCTTTGGTGAGACCAGAAACTGGGGGTCAGACTGGAAGGCATTTATCATGAAGAATGCTGACAGGACGAATACTTCCTATATACAAAAGACCACGCTTCCCTATGAAGACAATTATCTAGATCTCGATCCAGTCGTGAAGGATCCGTTGGGCTTTCCAGTGACGCGGATCACTGCTCGCTATCGAGATAATGAAAAACGTATAGCGGCCTTCTCTCAAGAGAAAATGGAACAGTGGTATTTGGAGGCAGGTGCTATCAAGACCATGAAGTATGGCTTGGGGAATATTATGGGTGCGACCACGCACGCCTACGGCGGGACACGCATGGGGCTGAATAGCGAAACTAATGTAGTCAACGAGTGGGGTTTTGCCCATGAGGTGCCCAACCTCGGTGTCCTTGGCGCATCGGTTATGGGTAGTAGCGGTTCGCGCAACCCGACTCTGACAGTGCAGGCGCTTTCCTGGAGAACTGCAGAATATTTGGCTAGTAACTGGCGTTCTATAGTTGATTAAGTAGAGCCCCAGTTTAGATGCGCACAACTCTTCGCAAACGAATTAGATAATCTATGGTTGATAATAGTCGAAAAATACCGGTGATCGACGTGTTCAGGTTCGTCGGTGCGGTAATTGTAGTTCTTGTACATTACGAATTAATCTTTGGGCAGTTTATCGTGTGGGGTGCCCTAGGTACTACGGCGCTGTCCTGGTTTTTCATGGTTAGTGGCTTTGTGTTGTCTTATGTTTATCCATCACTGCAAGGTTGGTCCGCCACTAAACAGTTTTACAAATTTAGAATCATTCGCATCTATCCAGCTTATGCCTTGGCGATTCTTGTTTCTTCGACGTTCGTCTGGTTGAGTTATTTATCCGTAGGTGAGGCCTTCTTTGTTGAGGCGCATAGGCCTTTTCAGATCACCTATGACCTGCCGGAGGTTAAAGACACCAGTTTCTTTCTGATCGCCACCATCCGTCACTACTTATTTACCCAGTCTATAAGCAGCATTGAGACGCTGAAGTTGTTATTCAACGGACCACTGTGGTCATTAGTGCTGGAGGCATACTTCTATCTTTGCTTCCCCCTATTCTTGATTCTTCTCAGAAAGGTAAATACCTATAAGCGAGTGTTTGCGGTTTTTATTGCTGGCTATGCTATGCAGTTTGGATTGATAGCTTATTTTTTGCCGGAAGCGGAATACTATGACCTGGCCACCCTTAACGTTCCGGTTTATACCAATCCAATTATACGATTCGTAGAATTCGTTTTTGGCATGTTGATCTACAGAATATTTGCGCTGTCTGGTATCGACAAGGACAAGGGCAAAGTTAATCTGTTGCCATTAGTCCTGTCGATTCTCGTGTATTTAGCTGTGATCTGGTTCGGAGAAAATTATGTTCCTTATCAATACAGCTCCTTCTTCGTAGCGATTCCCGCGGTAGCGTTGTTGGTTTACTGTATGTTGAATCTACAGTGGTATCCAACCGGTGCTACATTAAAATTTTGCGAGTTACTAGGCGGTCTTAGCTATATTATTTACTGCCTACACTGGCCTTATATGGAAATGATTCAGTATTTTAATTTGCTGCCAGAATCATGGCCCTATCAACTCCATCTTCCGGTGCTGACCGGCATACTTATTGTGCTTTCCTATTTCGTCTATCATTTCTTAGAGTTCCCCCTCAGACGTAAAATGTACAAGTTGTTAATCAAGAAAAAATCGTAAGAGCGCAATCCTGCGACAATAAAACCTAGATGCAGCTTTTCGTCTTTAGAGATTTGCAGGAAATAATGTGTCGGCAAAAAAACATGATTACTCGTAAACAGCACCGTCTCCTCGGTGGCATCCTACTTCTACCCTTCATTGCTTGGTCTCTAACCGGTATGTTCTTTCTCCTGCGCCCGGCCTACGAACAGGCATATTCCCCGCTGTCAGCAAAAACCTATGGAGTGGATGAGGTCAATATTTCGACACCACCGCCGCAATGGCAGGAGATGCGTTTACTTAAGACTGTGTTGGGCCAACATCTGCTGGTAAGGGAAGAGGGTAGATGGCGACAGCTCCACCCGGAAACCTTAGAAACTCGACCAATGCCTAGTGACTCAGATCTGGTAGGTTTAGTGGAAGATGCAATTAGCCAAGATTCTCAGCGCTACGGTGATTTGCTTCAAGGTGAAACCGACCCTTTTCGCACATCTACTGGCGTAACGATTACAGTAAATTGGGATTCCTTGTCATTCTATCAGCAGGGTGTAGATACGCGCTGGATAGATAGGATCTACAGCATTCACTATTTGCAGTGGACTGGAGTTGCACTGCTAGACACAGTGCTAGGAGTAACTGGGCTTTTTCTGCTGTTATTGATGACTATCACCGGCTCAGCGATGCTATTACGGCGCGTGGATTAAGTAATGGGTTTCTTGCTGGAGGCATTCTCGATATCAGCAGCTATAAAGTGCGGTTTTACCTATATCTGAGCATGTATCTAAGGTGCTTTTAGTTGCTCTCTTTAAGAAACTCGATTATGGCCCCAGCCTAGACGATTCGGCGCGTATGGCTTGACACACCCTAACCCAAGTGGTTATATCGTGGCTCCTTGGGGAGAGAAATTCTAATTAAAGCAAAAAGGTAGAATTATGAAGATTCAATGGCTGCTCCTAGCAATCGCAGTGCTCGTAGTAGGTTGTTCACCTGCTGATACAAGCAATACACAAACAACTCAAGTCGTTCAGGCCGCAGCAGCGCCCATGAGCGATATTCCACGTACTCCGAACGGCAAGCCTGATTTCAATGGAATCTGGCAGGTACTAATGAATGCCAACGACAATCTTGAGCCAGCACCGCCAAGAGCTGCTTACCAGCTTGTTCCAGGCGATTTCGTGCCGGTTCCAGCGCCTAGCATCGTTGCAATGGGTGCGGTTGCCGCTGTTCCAGCTAGCTTCGGCGTAGTTGAGGGCGGCAGAATCCCTTACAAGCCTGAAGCATTAGCACGACGCGACGAGAATGCAGCAAACTGGCAGTCGATGGATCCTGAGGTTAAGTGCTATATGCCGGGTGTGCCGAGAGCCACTTATCTTCCTCATCCATTCCAGATCTTTCAGAGCGAGAGCGCTTTCTTCATAGCCTACTCATTTGCTGGCGCGGTACGTAACGTATTCCTTGAAGATCCGGGTCCTGCACCACTGGATTCCTGGATGGGTCAGTCCTATGGCTACTGGGATGGCGATACTTGGGTAGTTGAAGTTACTGGTCAAGATGACCGCACATGGTTCGACAGGGCCGGTAACTACCACACCTATCAGCTGAAGGTTACCGAGCGCTACACGATGGTTAGCGAGAACGTTATCGAGTACTCAGCGACTATGGAAGACCCTGATCTCTTCGAAGAGGCCTGGACTATCAATATGCCTATCTACCGTCGTCTAGAAGAAGGCTACGAACTGCCACAGTTTAAGTGCGTAGAATTTGTAGAAGAGATGATGTACGGCAAGTATCGTAAGGGTAGAGAGTCGGAATTAGGCTTCTAGCAACGATTTAAAGCAAAAAAGGGCTCGTTTTGGCGCATTCCGCTTGGAAATACCCAGAGCCCTTGGTTAGAATGTGGTTACTGACCGCTTAATTGAAATTTTGATGTATTGAGCGCGGAATGAACCAGTTTTAGAAGGGTTCAGTTCAACAAGCTCAGACATTTCCAGTTATAAATGGGGTAAATTGTATGAAGATTAAATTACTAGCATTAGCAGCTGTTACAGCGATCGGTGTTGTTGCAATCAATCAACCTGCAGCGATTGCTCACCATGCTTTCTCAGCCGAATTCGATGCGAACCTTCCAGTTCGTCTTGGTGGTCCAATTACTCGTGTTGAGTGGATTAACCCTCACACTTGGATCCATATCGAGAATAACGATCCTGAAGCTACTCGTGATCCGGGTCCTTGGATGGTTGAAGGTGGTACGCCAAATACGCTATTGCGTCGTGGCATCAACCGTAACTCTCTAACACTAGGTGAAGATATTGTTGTTACAGGCTACCAGTCTAAAGACAGACTGTGTGAGCCAACTTGTCGTGCAAACGGCCGTGACATCACTTTTCCTGATGGCCGTAAATTGTTCATGGGTTCATCCGGTACTGGTGCACCACGTGACGGATCTGATGGTTCAGAGCCAGGTCAATAGTCAGTCCAAAGTTCTGAAAAGAGCTTCTGGAAACAGAATAAAAAAAGCCCGCTTCTAGCGGGCTTTTTTTTGCCTTAATTTTTCGACTCGTCTTACAAGTTCTTTAGCCTAGTCGGTGACAGATACTAATTCCCGCTCGTAGCTACCGCCGTCACGGAACACCGTAGAGTTCACGTAGAAGCCGGAGGAGTAGAGTTGCAAGGTGATGGTGCTGAGGCCGCGATTTTCCCAGAACCAGCCGTGGATGCCTGTGAAAGGCGCATGAAAAGAGCCCATGCGGCTTTCGCTGTTGCCTTGTTCAAAGCTCTCTGCATATTCCTCGCCTAGGCCAGCAGGTTCTGCGTGCATGTCATAGTAGAGCTCGCCATCGGCGACCCAGCTGAACAGCATCGATGCGTCCATATCCAGCAAATACTTGTATTCAACGGATTCGAAGGGGCCGAGGATAAACTCAACATAGTCCGTTTTATGTTCTACGAGCTGCTCTTCAAAGGGGTTCTCTTCGAGTCCAAGTACATTTAGGCCGAAGAACTCACCGGTGCCGAGTGGATCTGAACCAAATTCGGCAGGCAAAATGAAACTGAATAGAACTACTAGCGCAACCACAAGGGATATGGCGGATGCTATAAGAATATTCTTCGAAGAAGGCGGCGAATTGCTATCTGTCTCGGCCACTATGGGTCTCCATTATTTATTGGAATGATTTGCGTGGTTAAAGGAACTTGTAAAAGAAATTAGAACGGAGGCTGAAACAGATAAGCGCTTATCTGAAATCCTGCGAGCAGGAAGCCACCGGTCATCAGTGCTGTGTTTGTGACAAACGAATGTCGTAGGTAGCTGGAACTTGTTCTCCAGACGCTAAGAATTAGAAACACCGCTGACAGGGCTAAGATCTGGCCGATCTCCACGCCGATGTTAAAGCTAATAATATTGGTTACTAGGCCATTCTCGGAAAGGTCAAATTCCTGCAGCTTGGTAGCGAGTCCCAGCCCATGAAAAAGACCAAATACAAATACCGCTATTTTGGTATTGGGTTCGAAGCCAAAGACGCGTTTAAAACCGTCGATGTTCTCGAAGGCCTTGTATACGATAGAGAGTCCGATAATCGCATCGATGAAATAGGCGTTTACCTGCAGATTGGCCAGCACGCCAAGTAGCAATGTGATGCTGTGGCCGATGGCGAACAGAGTGACATATTGCACAACATGTTTGGGACGATACAGAAAAAAGATGACACCTAGTAGAAACAGCAGATGGTCATAGCCGGTAACCATGTGTTTGGCGCCCAGATAGATGAAGGGGCCAATAGCTGGGCCATCGATCGCCTCAACAAAACTCGCGTCGCCACCCTCGATAGTGTGACCGAAGGCATTTAATGAAAAAAGAGAGATAGCTAGCAATAGAAACTTTGCGCCGATTGCTGTGACTTTTTGCCTTGTTGAAGTGCTCATCTAGTTCTAGTCTTCGTCGTCGAATCTATCGAGGATATCCGGGTTGTAAGCTTGATGACAGGCTGTGCAAACGCTATACAGTTGCGCCCCTGCTTGGAAGAAGTCTTCCTCATTGTGCGATGCAGCCGCTTCCATTGCTAAGACTCCCGCTTCACTCAGACCTTCGGCATAGATCATCCAAGCGTCGTTGTCTTCTGCTCTTCCCGGTAGCGCCAGCATATTACCGGACTCTACTACGACAGCGGCCTGGGCGCGCACGTAGTCCCAGCCTTCATCGGTGGTAGGGTAAAGTTCTTCATAACCTGAAGCATCGAGCACCCAGCCGCCGGAATCCCAGAGGATATCTGAAGCGGGTTCTAAGACCAGATTCATGATTGCAGTCACGTCCAGGCTGGTGTTGAAAGCAGGCGCATCAGTAGAAATGGCCGTCTCAGTTTCATCCGGTGCAGAGCAGGCCGCTAGAGCGCCGCCTACTAGTAGAATTAGTATGGTCTTGCTTAGTTTGCTCGCCAAAATGTGCATGTTTCAATCCCGCGCCGAAGCGCCTTAGTTTACGGCTGTCCCGACTCGCATATAGAGGATGTCGGGATTCAATATCGCCGGAATTAGCTGTTATGATGCTTATTACAACAACGGTGATTACGGTGCGCAAAGTTTGCACTAATTTGGGCTTTTATTCTACTTCACCCGAGACGAAATTAACGGCTAACCCCTTGGATTACTGAGCTATGAATAGATTCACTGCAGCTATCAACGTGAGATCATCCGTGGCGTTACAGCTGCTCTGCCTGTTGTTTGCGCTGCTTATCGGTAGTGCTGCTGTTGCGGAAATTCAGATCCAGAAAACGCCGGATGGCGGTGTGCAGCCTCGTCTAACGGTTGATGCTAGCGGCAATATTCATCTGCTTTATTTTAAGAAGCGTCTCTCTGCCCCCAGCGCGCGTGAGGGGAACCTCTACTACAGGCAGTACCTTCCGGATCAGAACCGCTTCGGACTACCCATAAAAGTGTCTAGCACTGCCTATGATATTCGTACCTTTGCAATAGCGAGGGCTTCGATAGCGGTCGGTGGGGATGGCCGTGTCCATGTGGTTTGGTATCTGCCGCGGGATAATCAATATTTCTATACTCGCTCGAACACAGAGCGCTCGAAGTTTGAAACCCAGCAGCCCGTCGTCAATGAATTTGGTGAGGGGCTGGATGCTGGCGCTGATGTTGCTGCGCTAGGTTCGCAGGTTGCGATCGTTTGGGGTGCAGGTAATCTGAGTCGTGAATACGAGCGGACTGTCTATGGGCGAATCTCGAACGATTCTGGTGAGACCTTCAGTAATGAAATGCAGATGGGAAACAAGGACCTCGGAGCCTGTGCCTGCTGCTCCCTCGCTACAAATTTCGGTGCCGAGAATGAGCTTGCCGTGGCCTACCGTTCAGCAATCGAAGGTGTGGGTAGGCATATGCAGGCGCTGACTTTGCAATTTGCAGATCAGGATATTCAATCGGGTAACTACGCCGAGTTATCTCCCTTGCAGGAATGGGAGCTTTCAGCTTGTCCGCTAAGTACCAATGACATCACGGTGGATGCCGAGGCTACTCAATGGTTGGTTTTCGAGACCGAGGGTCGAATCAATCAACTGCAGTTAGGCACCGGTGCGCAGGCTATGCCTGTGGCTGAGCCCTTCATCAAAACCAGGCAGAAGAATCCCGCTGTGGCTATCAATACCCAGGGTGACCGTTTGATCGTCTGGGGCGAGGCCATTAGTCATACCCGAGGTGGCAGGCTCAATATGCATTTGTTCGCCAAGGATGGCTCGGATAAGGTCACGGGTTTTTCAGAAGAGGTGTCCATTCCCAAGTTCAGCTTTCCCGCAGCGGCGGTCCTGCCGGGCGGAGACTTTCTGGTTCTCTACTGAGTTGCGTTCGATCAACTTTACTTGGAGGTTTAGTTTACTGCGTTCGCACTTTGAATCTGTTGGCGGATTAGCTCGTTTTCTAGATCGTTAAATTGCCGCTCGCTTTCCCTTTGGCTTCTGTCCTGTTGATTCTGCAGCGCATTCTGTAGGCGCTGTCGTTCACTATTCTCTAACGCGTTGAACCGATCATTCGAAAGCTGTCGATTGATCAATGCCGGGTTCGCTCCAGTAGTGTTGGCCCCGCGCCGTAGCCGATTGAAGGCGCTAAACACAAATTGTGTTCTGCTGCGTAAGGTGTTTTCACCGCAGGTGAATTCGATAGAGACTAACCGTCTCAACATTTCTGCGTTGTTCTCGCTGTCGGAATCCAGATCTGATGCTGCCGCCTGATTTACGTACTCATCTCTCCAGTCCTTCAGAGTGCGGCACTGTTCTAGGTAGTTTGCCATTAACTCACCGTCTACGGCGTTAATAAAATCATCGCAGATGGCCTGAGAGTTCTGCTTGGTATCTAAAGCAGCTAGGCAATCACTCGCTTTTACGTCTAGCGTGATCAAAGCCTCGCTAGTGGAGTCGATACTTTTTTGGAAGTCTATTTCTTGTGCCGAGGAGTATGGGGTTAGTGCAGGATAAAGCAGTGCCAACGCGAGCAGAGCTGTTCGCGTTGGCTTTAAGTAGCTTGTTAGCTTAGCTTTCATAGATCGTGAAGCGTTTTTCCCATTTCTTAAATCGTTTGCGACAGTATTTCTCTAGCTTCTTGTGTGTGGAGAAGAAAAGTTCACTAGCTTCCTTGATGGATTCATCAAACTCACAAAAATCGTTGTCGTATTCGCGACATACCCAAGGGCGGGTTTCATAGATGCCGCAAACCCCATGTGGCAGTAGGTGGCTACAGTTTGTTTCTATGTGCAGGAACCATCCATCGGCATCTTTGAAGATGTTGATGCCCTCGTGAGATACCTGCCACAGCAGGTGGTCAAAATCTTCCTTGGTTTTTGGAGTAGGGATCTTCTGATTTATTGAGTTACAACAAATAGATTTTTTACACTTTGAGCATTTCTTATCGAGGGCAACTTCTATCATTTTGCCGTCTTTTTCTACTTCAACCATCTTGATCGAATTCTTAGCGTCCATATTCCCTACCTGTAAAATTTACCACTCTTACTCGACCGATGACTTGGTTCGTCGAGGGCCAATTCTAACACTGCTTTTGGTTGAATTAGTATGCTTCATTACGCGGCCTGCTTTGCTTTACATTGTCCGCAATGCTCGCCAGAATAACGACTCACTCACTCGGAATGTGCTCATGTCTCTCTCCGCTCTTCTGACTAATCTACTTGCCAGTCTTTCGTTTCAGTCGCCCTTTCAATCGTGGTCAATTACTAAGGGGTTTAGAGCGCTATCCTGTTTGATGCTCACCCTTGTATTACTGTCTTGTTCGACTGAAGAACCTATTGCTACTTCAGCAAGTAGCGCTGCAGGAAGCGCCGAACAAAGCGGCGACATGGCAATTCAATTGCGTGCTGTGTCGACCATGCCCTGGCTAGTCACTGGGGGGGATGTGTTGGTGGAGGTCGCTATTGGTGCAACCATCAATGCCAGAGAGTTATCGATGAGTCTCAATGGCAGCGATATTAGCGACCGCTTCAGAGAAACAGCTACAACAACGTTGCAAGCCTTGTTGACTGACCTACCCCTAGGAGACAGCATTTTGTTGGTTCAGCAGAGGGGCTCGAACGTGAGTGAATCGCTGCAGTTGACTAACTACCCACAGAGCGGGCCAATCATTTCTGGGCCTCACGAGCAGCCCTATGTTTGTCAGACTGATGAGTTCCAGACAGTTGCAGGAGAATTGCTGGGCAGCGCTCTAGATTTAAACTGTACGATTGCTACTCGTGTTGACTATGTTTATTGGTCAACATCGGATGAGCTGTTCAAGCCCTTGCCCCTTGAGGCGGAAGCCGAGCCGCCTGCGGACATGGGTCTAATTACCGTAATGGGGAGGGTCGACCAGCCTTATATTGTGCGCGTCGAAACTGGGTCTGTGAATCGAGCAGTTTACGAAATAGCTATGTTACACAATCCGCTGAATGGCTCCCGCGTCTTGGATCCATGGAACCGTAGTCCTAATTGGAATGATAAGTTGGTGTATACCCATGGCGGTGGTTGCCGTGGGGGTTGGTATCAGCAGGGGGACAGAACCGGAGGTGTAATGCGCAGAGGCTTATTCGAGCAGGGCTATGCACTGACATCGGCGACACTGAACGTATTCGGTCAGAACTGCAATGACTTGTTAGCCTCCGAAACGCATATCATGGTGAAGGAGCGTTTTATTGAACACTACGGTGAGCCGGAGTACACGATTGCCACCGGCGCCTCGGGTGGCTCCTATCAATCGCATCAAACTGCCGATAACTACCCTGGCGTATTCGATGGCATCATTGTCTCTTCTAGTTTTCCTGATGTTACAACTGCCACCATCTTTACGCTTGCCGATGCACGACTGCTGCATAATTATTTTAGTGCGCTCGATGTGGAGACGTTTAGCCAGGAGCAGCAGCGCGCTGTATCGGGCTTTGGTGTCTGGGAATCTATTGCTAATCTGAGTCGTGGTGCGGCACGCTTAGACCCACTTTACGCTATCGAAACTCCTCTAGAGGAACAGGGTGGCGAAGTCAGTATTGCCGCCTTACGGGATGATCTGTACTCCGAGGCTAACCCTGGTGGAATCCGCGCGACTGTCTATGACCATACCGTCAATGTGTATGGAATCATGGCGAACCCTTTCGATCCCACGCAGGTAATGGCGCAGCGACCACTGGATAATGTCGGCGTACAATACGGTTTTGCAGCATTGAACCAAAGCATTATCACTGCGCAGCAATTCCTCGACCTAAATCAAGGCATAGGTGGTTTTGATCATGATATGAATCATGTCCCTGAGCGACATCGAACCGATGCGCAGGCTAGCAAGCGTGCCATCGAATCTGGGCGTGTCCTCTTCGGTGGTGCAGGCTTGGCCGCGACACCGGTTATCGACTACCGAACCTATAACGATCATCGCGAGGGCGGTGATATCCACATGATCGTGCATCAGTTCTCGACACGGCAACGATTGGTGAATGCGAACGGCCATGCGGACAACCATGTGATGCAGGTGGGAGGTCAATGGGACTTCATCGAAGGGCAAGAAGATCTTGGTAATCTATTTCGGCAGATGGACTATTGGATCCGAAATATCCAGGCAGACAGTCTCGAGTCCGACCCGGACTTCCGAGTCGTACGCAACAAGCCCGCAAGTCTAACCGATAGCTGCTGGGATACTACTGGGGAGACTATTGAATTAATCGAAGAGCCGCAGCAGTTTGGTTCTGACTCGCGCTGCGGTCAGCTGTATCCAAGTTATCAGTCGCCGAGGCAGGTTGCCGGTGCACCGCTGGCGAACGATATAGTGAGCTGTCAGTTAAAGCCCATCGATCTTGCTGACTATGTTATTGCGTTTACGACCGAAGAGTATCAACAATTATTGAATGTATTTCCTGAAGGGGTTTGTGATTGGTCGCAAGGTGATAGCAGTGGGTCGAGACATCAGGGTACGTGGAAGTCATTCGGCCCTTCGCCAATCAATAAGCTCTACTAGCAGCTAGAACCGTCAGTAACTCTAGTGTCTGCTAACGACCCAAAGCGGACATTTAGTCGGATAGCCAATACATGCTAGACTCTTCATCCAAGTAGAGAAGCAAATGCCGAATAACTAGGAGCAAGGTCCCAAATATGGGCAATCTGTTTCAAGAGTTAGATAGCCCCAGAATTCTCAAAATTGCTACAGTTTATCTAGCGATGGGCTGGTTAGCACTCGTTCACAATACCCCCCTTCAAGCGCAGGATGCCAGCCTGAATGGCGCGGTACTTACTATCCCTGTTGTAGTTGTGGGAGAAGCCTATTATTCAATCGAACTCACAATAGTAGCAGGAACAAATCCCGTAGAGTTTAACCTCACTGGCGCATCGGAAATCTTTGGCGCCAGCTCTGAAGGAGCCTCGACATTAATAGGGACCACTCTCTCCATTCCTTCTATAACTGCAGAAGAAATTGCCTACTGGGTTGATCTTGTTTTAATCAGTGACGATCCAGTTAAATTGCGCCTGAGTGGTGCGGGAGTGGTAAGTACGCCTGAGGAACAACGAGAAGAGGCTTTGCATCTCTTCGAAACCTCCATCTCGGAGCAGATCATTCAGACACGTTGTATTGCATGTCATGTCCAGGGCGGCCTGGCACGAGAATCAGCAATAAATTTCCAGCGCAGTAATATCGCGTCCGCACTGAATAATTTTGAAACGCTCGAAGCCCTGGCTGTTGATGAAACCGCTGGTGCAGATTACATCCTGACAAAGATCAGTGGCGGCCTCAGCCATGGAGGCGGCGCTCAGTTACCAATCGGCAGCGACCTGTACAATACCTTTGCAGAATTCCTGGCTCTGGTGACAAATGCGTCCAGTGACAGCAGCACTAATGATTTTTTTTCTGGCGTAAGCCTCTTGGATGGTCCATCCACGCTTCGCAAGGCTGCAATTCTGGTAGCTGGCAGGGCGCCGACCCAGCAAGAGATCGATGCTGTTACAGACGGGGGTGACGAAGCCCTCAGGAGTGTACTGCGCAGCCTCATGCAGGGGGACAGCTTTCACCATTTCCTCCTTGAAGGGACCAATGACAGGCTGTTAATAGAGGGTACTCAAAACCCTGTTGTAATCACCTTTCAGCCGAACTACCCACGATTGCGGAATAACCATCTCAACTATGAAAGGAAGATGCAGGGCCTTGAGCCGTTGGAACTGCCTTACACCTGTCTCTTATACACATCTGACGCTGCCGACGATCTACTCTGTGTAG
>CAJXRP010000009.1 GCA_913060495.1 uncultured Gammaproteobacteria bacterium
TTGAGAAGTACGATGAGGCGCCAAAAAGTGTTGCTGATGCAATCATTAATGGCGGAAACTAAGTTTAATCTCGGTCTAAGCCGACAAACTAATTTGTGATAGAGGAGCATTCTTATGTCAAAAGCAAAATTTGAAAGAAACAAGCCCCACGTCAATGTGGGAACAATTGGTCACGTCGATCATGGCAAGACTACGCTAACTGCAGCACTGACCAAAGTAATGGCAGAGCTACAAGGTGGTGAAGTTAAGGCATTCGCTGAGATCGATAATGCGCCTGAAGAAAAGGCACGTGGTATAACCATTTCAACGTCTCACGTTGAATATGAGTCACATAACCGTCACTACGCACACGTCGATTGTCCTGGTCACGCTGATTATGTTAAGAACATGATTACAGGCGCGGCTCAAATGGACGGCGCGATTCTTGTTTGTTCTGCAGCAGATGGCCCAATGCCACAAACGCGCGAGCACATACTGCTTGCACGTCAGGTAGGTGTTCCCTATATCGTTGTTTTCATGAACAAAGCTGACATGGTCGACGACGAAGAGTTGTTAGAGCTGGTTGAAATGGAAATTCGTGAATTACTCGATACCTATGATTTTCCAGGCGACGACACCCCAATTATTACAGGTTCTGCTTTGAAGGCACTAGAAGGTGATGCAAGTGACATCGGTGTTCCCTCTATCATCAAGTTAGTTGAGGCATTAGATACCTATGTCCCCGAGCCTGAACGCGCTATTGAAGGTGACTACCTAATGCCAGTAGAGGATGTTTTCTCTATTTCAGGTCGTGGTACTGTTGTAACCGGTCGTATTGAGCGTGGTATTGTTAAGGTCGGCGAAGAGATTGCTGTTGTCGGTATTACTGACACTATTAAGACCACCTGTACGGGTGTTGAAATGTTCCGAAAGTTGCTTGATCAAGGTCAGGCTGGTGATAACGTCGGTATTCTATTAAGAGGCACTAAGCGTGAAGACGTTCAACGCGGTCAAGTTTTAGCGAAGCCAGGTTCAATTACGCCGCACACAAAATTTGAATGTGAAGTGTATATTTTATCGAAAGATGAAGGTGGCCGTCATACGCCATTCTTTAATGGATATCGCCCACAGTTTTACTTCCGTACAACAGACGTGACTGGTGCTTGTGAATTACCTTCAGGTATTGAAATGGTAATGCCTGGTGACAACGTTAAGATGGAAGTTACCCTGATAGCGCCAATCGCAATGGACGATGGACTTCGCTTCGCAATACGTGAAGGTGGTCGTACCGTTGGTGCGGGTGTTGTTGCTAAGATTCTGGCATAAGGCGAATAATCAAGTAGTTAGATTGAGATAGTTAATTAAAAAGTAGTTTAAGTAAGGCGGGTGAAATACTCGAGTAAGAAAGCAGATATATTATTGCATCAGGGCGGGAGATGGGCTACCATCCCCGCCCTTCGTTTGACGGCGATAATATTTAGGGCGGGGTTTAGATCCGTCACCAAGTTTAGGACAGTGGCTCAATTGGTAGAGCAGCGGTCTCCAAAACCGCAGGTTGGGGGTTCGATTCCCTCCTGGCCTGCCAACTAAAGGCAGGAATTCTTCCACTAGCCATGGGGAAGAGAGCTGATTCGACAAGATCGTTTCGGTGGTCGCTAACTGGTTGGTTAGCTAGGTTGATGCAAAACAAAAAGTAAAAAATTATGTCCGAAAAAATAGTAAGCGAAGACGGTAAATTAGATCTGGTCAAGTGGGCAGTCGTAGCAGCGATTGTGGCTGGCTCCATCTATGCTAATTCCTATTTCGCGACGGAATCATTATTATTTAGAACGCTAGGCTTGCTTGTAGCTGCCGGCGCGGCTGGATGGATTGCAGCTCAGACTGTTCGTGGGCGCTCTTTTGTCAATTTGTGCCTAGATGCACGAGTTGAGATTAGAAAAGTTGTTTGGCCAACGAGACAAGAAACAACGCAGACTACGATCGTAGTCCTTATCGTCATATTCATTGTAGCTTTTATTCTATGGCTACTGGATTGGGGATTAAACAGCGTTATTTCATCGATGATCGGTTAGAGGTAAAAATGTCAAAGCGCTGGTACGTAGTTCATGCCTATTCAGGTTATGAGAAAAAAGTGATGCTTGCATTAGGAGAGCGAATTGCTCTTCAAAAAATGGAAGATTACTTTGATGAAGTGTTGGTGCCTACCGAAGAAGTCGTAGAAATGCGCGGTGGTCAAAAGCGAAAGAGTGAGCGCAAGTTCTTTCCAGGTTACGTCTTGGTCCATATGGAACTAAATGACGATACTTGGCATTTGGTTAAGGACACGCCCAGAGTGATGGGCTTTATTGGTGGCACGGCAGAAAGGCCTGCTCCAATTACTGATAAAGAAGCGAATAAGATTCTTCAGAGAATGGAGGATAGCGAAGAGGCTCCAACTCACAAGACTATTTACGAACCTGGCGAGATGGTTCGAGTTACAGATGGTCCATTTAATGACTTCACCGGTACGGTTGAAGAAGTTAACTACGAGAAGAGTCGATTGCGCGTTGCTGTATTGATTTTCGGTCGTTCGACTCCGGTAGAGTTGGAGTTCGGTCAAGTCGAAAAGAGTTAGAAAAGTTTAGATTCATTGAGGGTATTACTACCCTTATTAACTAAGTCGCTCCTTTTACATACGTAATGGGGCGCCGGGGAGTTTGCTTAGCTGCGAGGCTATATCGAACGTTTGAACCCAAAGGAGAAACACATGGCTAAGAAAGTACTGGCTTATATTAAGCTGCAAGTTGGCGCAGCAAAAGCTAACCCAAGTCCACCTGTTGGTCCGGCTCTCGGTCAACACGGCGTAAACATCATGGAATTTTGTAAGGCATTCAATGCACAGACTCAAGCAATTGAGCCTGGCCTGCCTATTCCTGTAGTTATTACTGTTTATGCAGACCGTAGCTTCACCTTTATTACGAAGACGCCTCCAGCATCTGTGCTACTGCGCAAAGCTGCCGGCCTCAAGAAGGGAAGCGGACGTCCAAACACAGAAAAAGTGGGCAAGGTAAGCCGCGCCCAATTAGAAGAAATTGCGACCCAGAAAATGGCTGATCTTACTGCTGCTGATATGGATGCTGCGGTTCGCACTCTTGCAGGCAGCGCGCGCAGCGCGGGCATAGAAGTCGAGGGAGTGGAGTAACATGGCCAAACTATCTAAAAAACAAAAGCAGGTAGCTGAAAAAGTTGAGGTAGGTAAAGCCTACTCAGTTGAAGAAGCTGTTGCGATCATCTCAGAATTTGCTTCAAAGAAATTCAGCGAGTCTCTAGACGTTTGTGTGAATCTCGGCATCGATGCGCGTAAGTCGGATCAAGCTGTTCGCGGTTCCACTATCCTACCCAACGGCACAGGCAAAGACGTTCGTGTCGCAGTTTTTGCTCAGGGCGAGAATGCAGACAAGGCGAAGGCTGCCGGCGCTGATGTGGTGGGCTTTGACGATTTAGCGGAATCCATTCAGGCAGGAAACATGGACTTCGACGTAGTTATTGCAACACCAGACGCTATGCGTGTAGTGGGCAAGCTAGGTACGGTTCTCGGTCCAAGAGGTTTGATGCCTAATCCTAAAGTAGGAACAGTCACACCAGACGTTGAAACTGCAGTTAAGAATGCCAAGTCCGGTCAGGTTCGCTATAGAACTGACAAGAATGGCATCGTTCATGGCGGAATCGGCAAAGTCGGCTTTGAGGGTCCTGCGGTTAAGGAAAACCTTGAAGCGCTACTGGCAGACCTAAAGAAGGCTAAGCCAGCTTCAGCTAAGGGTGTCTATCTCAAGAAGATAGTGCTTTCTTCGACTATGGGTCCTGGTCTACAGATAGATCAGTCGTCTCTAGAGCTTAAGTAACGAGATTTCGATTTACCAATAAGAATTCGAAGAGAGGGTTCTCTCTTCAACAGACTTTGGGGTTTCGCGTAAGCGAAGCTATCAAAGACCGTAGGTGCGACCGTCCAGTTTGGGTTTGGTCGCTTAATTTCCTACGCAGATGGTGAAGCCCGATTCAGTGTAATGCTGGATTTCAATCACCGAATAGCAAGGGCATGACGTGAGTAGTTGTCATGCTAAATCGCGGTCGAGCAATCGGCCATATTTAAGGAGTTTAGCTAGTGGCTATTGGACTAGAAGATAAGAAACAAATTGTTTCGGAAGTCAATACGGCTGCTAACAGTGCTGTCTCAGCGGTACTCGCCGATTATCGGGGTGTAACCGTAACTGACATGACTGAGCTTCGAAAGACTGCAAGAGAAAATAAAGTTTACCTTCGTGTTGTAAGAAACACGCTGCTTAAAAAAGCAGTTGAAGGTACTGATTTCGAATGCATTCAAGAAGTTTTAGTTGGTCCAACGATTCTTGCATTCTCAGAAGAAGATCCCGGTGCCGCAGCGCGCGTACTTAAGGATTTTGCGAAAGAGAAAGCAGACTTTGAGATCAAAGCACTCTCTGTAGGTGGCAAGTTATTGGATGCGGGTCAGATCGACGTGTTGGCGAAGTTGCCTACTCACGATCAAGCTCTATCCATACTTATGAGCGTGATGTTAGCGCCTGTAACGAAGCTCGCCAGAACCATGAAAGAGGTTCCCTCGAAAGCAACGCGTGCTGTTGCTGCAGTTCGAGACCAGAAGCAGGAAGCGGCCTAGTTCCTTCGTAACAGTTTAGAAATTGTAAAAAATTAGTAGAAACTTAAATTAATTTATTGAAAGTAGGAGAATAGAGTCATGGCTCTTTCCAAAGAAGATGTATTAGAAGCAATTGCAGACATGTCAGTAATGGACGTAGTTCAACTGGTTGAAGCAATGGAAGAAAAATTCGGTGTTACAGCTGCAGCAGCAGTTGCGGCAGCTCCAGCAGCAGCAGGCGGCGACGCTCCAGCAGCTGAAGAGCAGACTGAATTCGATATCGTTCTTACTGGTATTGGCGAAAAGAAAGTAAACGTCATTAAAGCAGTACGCGGTATCACTGGTTTAGGTCTTAAAGAAGCTAAGGAACTAGTTGACGGCGCGCCTTCAACTATCAAAGAAGCTGCTCCTAAAGCTGAAGCGGATGAAGCCAAGAAAGCGTTGGAAGAAGCTGGCGCAACCGTTGAGCTTAAGTAGTAAGTACTTTGCTACAAAACGACAAGCGCCGGGTGCCGTTAAAGCACCTGGCGTTAGTTCGTTGTAATTTCGAGTAAGAGAAGGAAGGCGCAAGCCGTGCATTGTCCAAGTCGTTACGACATAGGATCATGCGAAACGCAGAAAATTCTGCCAGTAGTTAATGCCAATAGAACACAACGCTAGGAACACACCAATGGCCTATTCGTATACAGAGAAAAAACGTATCCGCAAGAACTTCGGCAAATTGCCAAGTGCGATGGATATCCCTTACCTCTTGTCTATACAAGTCGATTCCTATAAACAGTTTACACAGGTTGACGTGCCTGTCGAATCACGAATGGAACAAGGTCTACACGCCGCGTTCAAATCTGTATTCCCTATCGTCAGCTATTCCGGCAAGGCAGTTCTGGAATATGTTAGTTATATCCTCGGAAAACCAGCGTTTGACGTCAAGGAATGTCAGCTGCGTGGTTCTACCTATTCAGTATCCTTACGGGTTAAGGTTCGGTTGATTCTTTATGATAAGGAATCAACTACACAAACAATTAAAGATATTAAAGAGCAAGAAGTCTATATGGGCGAGATCCCATTGATGACGGATTCGGGTACTTTTGTCATTAACGGTACCGAGCGTGTTGTTGTATCGCAATTGCATAGATCCCCCGGTGTGTTCTTTGATCATGACCGTGGTAAGACGCACAGCTCAGGAAAATTACTCTATTCTGCTCGGGTTATTCCTTACCGTGGCTCTTGGCTCGATTTTGAATTCGATCCGAAAGATATGGTTTATGTTCGAATCGACCGTCGTCGTAAATTGCCCGCTTCAGTATTGTTGCGTGCACTAGGCTATGGATCTCAAGAAATTCTTGAGATGTTCTACGAGAACAACAGCTTTAAGATTACTAGTAAGGGCAAAGACAAAGATAAAGAGTCGACTATCTCGTTGAATCTTATTCCTGCGCGTTTGCGTGGAGAAGTGCTTACTTTCCCGATCAATGACAAGAAAGGTAAGGAAATCGTAGAGGCTGGTCGTCGCATCACGTCTCGTCACGTGCGCCTTATGGAACAAGCGAAGTTGACAGCCTTGGTGGTTGAGCATGAATACCTTGTTGGTGCTGCGCTAGCTGCTGATGTGATTAACGAAGAGACGGGCGAAGTCTTAGTCCCCTGTAACACTGAAATCACTGAAGAAGTGATTGAGCAGTTCTTCGAGACCGGCGTAAAAACTTTCGAAACTATCTACACTAACGATCTCGATTGCGGTCCATTTATCTCGCATACATTGCGTATCGACGGAACGACTTCCAAGTTGGAAGCGATGGTCGAAATCTATCGCATGATGCGTCCAGGCGAGCCGCCTACGAAGGAATCAGCGGAGAACTTGTTCTCTAACTTATTCTTCTCGCCAGAGCGTTACGATCTTTCTGCAGTGGGTCGTATGAAGTTTAATCGTCGACTGGGTCGTCCTGAGTCAGAGGGCATGATGGTCCTCAGTAAGGAAGATATAGTCGATGTGTTGAAGACGCTGGTTGGAATCCGTAACGGTTTCGGCTCTGTCGATGACATCGATCACTTAGGTAATCGCCGTATTCGTTCTGTAGGTGAGATGGCCGAGAACCAATTCCGCGTAGGTTTAGTTCGTGTCGAACGTGCTGTGAAAGAGCGTTTGAGCATGGCTGACTCAGAAGGCCTGATGCCACAAGATATGATCAATGCGAAGCCAGTGGCTGCAGCGATCAAAGAATTCTTTGGCTCTAGCCAGCTGTCCCAGTTTATGGATCAGAACAACCCGCTTTCCGAGGTGACACACAAGCGTCGCGTATCGGCTCTTGGACCCGGTGGTTTGACTCGTGAAAGAGCAGGCTTCGAAGTGCGCGACGTACACCCGACTCACTACGGTCGAGTATGCCCAATTGAAACGCCTGAAGGTCCTAACATTGGATTGATTAACTCGCTGGCAACTTATGCGAGAACCAATCACTACGGCTTCCTCGAAAGTCCATATAGAAAAGTAGCCAGCAACAAGGTTACGGATGAAATCGATTATCTGTCGGCGATCGACGAAAGTGATTTCGTTATCGCGCAGGCGAGTGCTCCTTTGGATAAGAAAAAGGGCTTCGTCGATAACCTTGTCACAGTGCGTTATAAGGGCGAGACGCTCTTAAAGCCACGTGAAGAGGTTGATTACATGGACGTGGCTCCGCAACAGATGGTATCTGTGGCAGCGGCCTTGATTCCTTTCCTTGAGCATGACGATGCTAACCGTGCCTTGATGGGTTCAAACATGCAGCGTCAGGCGGTTCCGACACTGAAGACTGAGAAGCCTTTGGTTGGTACGGGTATGGAACGCAACGTAGCTACCGATTCTGGTGTATGTGTTGTTGCCTTCCGCGGTGGCGTCATCGAGAGTGTTGATGCGGCCAGAATCATCGTTCGTGTGAACGATGCAGAGACAGACGCAGGTGAGGCGGGTGTGGATATCTACAACCTGACTAAGTACACCCGCTCTAATCAGAATACATGTATCAGCCAAAGACCATTAGTTAAAGATGGAGACACGATTGGTCGTGGCGACATCTTGGCGGACGGTCCATCCATTGATATGGGTGAGTTGGCACTAGGCCAGAATATGCGTATCGCATTCATGCCTTGGAACGGATACAACTTCGAAGATTCAATCTTAATATCAGAGCGAGTTGTTAAAGAAGATCGCTTCACTACGATTCACATTCAGGAACTTACTTGTGTGGCTCGTGATACTAAGCTGGGATCGGAAGAGATTACTGCTGATATTCCAAACGTAGGCGAAGGCGCCCTAAGCAAGCTGGACGAGTCCGGTATTGTCTATATCGGTGCCGAAGTTAGTGCTGGCGACATTTTGGTCGGCAAGGTTACGCCTAAAGGCGAAACACAGCTAACTCCAGAAGAAAAACTACTACGTGCAATTTTCGGTGAGAAAGCCTCGGACGTAAAAGATACTTCTTCACGTGTTCCTACAAGCGTTAAGGGTACTGTAATTGACGTGCAGGTATTCACCCGTGATGGTCTAGAGAAAGATCAGCGCGCTGTTGAAATCGAAGAGACGCAACTCTCTAAGGTTCGCAAAGACATCGACGATGAGTATCGAATCGTTGAAGCCGCGACTTTTGAGCGCTTGCAGCAAGCTCTAGTTGGTAAAGTTGTAGCCGGTGGTCCGAAGTTGAAAAAGGGCCAGAAGGTTACTGCTGACTATCTAGCTGATCTGCCTAATGAAGATTGGTTCAAGCTGCGCATGTCTAACGATGCAGTGAACAAGCAATTAGAACGTGCAGATGAGCAGCTTAAAGAAAGACGTGTTGAGCTAGACGAACGCTTTGAAGACAAGAGAAAGAAACTCACTCAAGGTGATGATCTGGCTCCTGGCGTATTGAAGATCGTTAAAGTCTACCTCGCTATCAAGCGCCGCATACAGCCTGGCGACAAGATGGCCGGTCGTCATGGTAACAAAGGTGTTATCTCAGTAATCATGCCTATCGAAGACATGCCGTATGACGAGAAGGGCGAGCCGATAGATATCGTGCTGAATCCGCTCGGCGTACCGTCGCGAATGAACGTTGGTCAGGTCTTGGAGACGCATCTAGGTGCGGCTGCTAAGGGTCTGGGTAACCGCATTGGCGAGATGCTAGATGCCAAGAAGAAGGCGTCAGAAGTCAGAAAGCTAGTTACCGAGATTTACAACAAGATCGGTGAACGCACTGAAGACATTAAGAGTTTTAATGATGATGAAGTCATGGAGCTCGCCCACAACTTGCGCGCGGGTGTGCCGATGGCTACTCCTGTGTTCGATGGCGCGGCTGAGGTCGAAATCAAAGACATGCTCGAGCTTGCTGGAATTCCAGAAAGTGGTCAGGTCACACTTTTTGACGGCAGAACGGGAGAGTCTTTCGATCGCCAGGTAACAGTCGGCATCATGTATATGCTGAAGCTGAATCACTTGGTTGATGACAAGATGCATGCTAGATCAACTGGTTCGTACAGTTTGGTTACGCAGCAGCCACTGGGTGGTAAGGCACAATTCGGTGGGCAGCGCTTCGGAGAAATGGAAGTGTGGGCTCTCGAAGCATATGGTGCAGCTTATACCTTGCAGGAAATGCTAACCGTTAAGTCGGATGACGTTGCCGGTCGAACTAAGATGTATAAGAACATCGTCGATGGTGACCACAGAATGGAGCCGGGAATGCCGGAGTCATTTAATGTGCTAGTGAAAGAAATCAGGTCGCTTGCGATCGATATGGAATTGGACGTCAGTACTAAGTAGACCGATTCGCGCTAGCTAGTACGACAAATGAAGAATTAGTGATTATTAAAGCCTGTTTGCGAAAGCAACAGGTGGAGGATGTAGAATGAAAGACCTATTAGGGTTGCTTAAATCTCAATCACAATCAGATGAGTTCGATTCCATTAAAATTGGATTGGCCTCGCCGGAGATGATTCGTGCCTGGTCGTTCGGTGAAGTTAAGAAGCCAGAGACGATTAACTATCGAACGTTTAAGCCAGAGCGTGATGGCTTATTCTGCGCCAAGATTTTTGGCCCAGTAAAAGACTATGAGTGCCTGTGTGGTAAGTACAAGCGTCTTAAGCATCGCGGCGTTATCTGTGAGAAGTGTGGCGTAGAAGTAGCACTCTCAAAAGTACGTCGTGATCGCATGGGCCATATTGAGCTAGCGAGCCCAGTAGCCCATATTTGGTTCCTCAAGTCTCTGCCTTCGCGCATCGGCTTGCTGTTGGATATGACGCTCAGAGACATTGAGCGCATTCTCTATTTCGAATCTTTCGTCGTTACTGATCCGGGCATGACTACTCTTGAAAAAGGGCAGTTGCTAACGGATGAGCAATACTACGATGCGATGGAAGAATTTAGTGATGAGTTCGATGCCAAGATGGGTGCGGAAGCGGTCCAGGCATTGATGAAGGATCTGGACGTTGATGCGGAAGTTGCGCGTCTTCGCGAAGAAATTCCAGCCACTAATTCTGAGACAAAGTTGAAGAAGCTCTCTAAGCGCTTGAAGCTCTTGGAAGCCTTTAACGCCTCTGGCAACAAGCCGGAGTGGATGGTAATGACAGTTTTACCTGTCCTACCACCTGATCTTCGTCCTCTTGTTCCTCTGGACGGTGGTCGTTTCGCGACGTCAGATCTGAACGATCTTTATCGTCGTGTAATCAATAGAAACAATCGTCTGAAGCGTCTTCTAGATTTGAACGCTCCAGACATTATCGTACGTAACGAAAAGCGTATGTTGCAGGAAGCGGTTGATGCGCTTCTCGACAACGGCCGTCGTGGTCGCGCGATCACAGGTTCGAATAAGCGACCTCTTAAGTCTCTTGCCGACATGATCAAGGGTAAGCAAGGCCGCTTCAGACAGAATCTTCTCGGTAAGCGAGTGGATTATTCAGGCCGTTCTGTAATTGTTGTTGGTCCTACACTTAGGTTGCATCAGTGTGGTCTTCCTAAGAAGATGGCCTTGGAGCTATTCAAGCCATTCATCTTTGGCAAGCTTGAGCGTCGTGGCCTAGCTACTACCATCAAGGCTGCAAAGAAGATGGTTGAGCGTGAGACTGCTGAGGTTTGGGATATTCTCGCAGACGTTATTCGCGAACACCCAGTGCTGCTTAACCGCGCGCCAACACTGCATAGACTCGGTATTCAGGCTTTCGAGCCAGTGCTAATCGAGGGTAAGGCAATTCAGTTGCACCCGCTGGTTTGTGCAGCCTACAACGCCGACTTTGACGGTGACCAGATGGCGGTTCACGTACCGCTCACGCTGGAAGCACAGCTTGAAGCGCGTACGCTAATGATGTCTACGAATAATATCTTGGCACCTGCTAACGGTGAGCCAATTATTGTTCCATCACAAGACGTTGTATTGGGTCTTTACTACATGACGCGATCACGCGTGAACGCGCAGGGTGAAGGCATGACTTTCTCCGACGCGAAAGAAGTGCAGCGCGCCTACGAAACGGGCAATGCTCACCTGCAAGCACGCATCAAAGTAAGAATTACAGATGTTTACAACAATGAAAAAGGCGAGCAAGTCCGCGAGACTGCCATTGTAGATACTACCGTGGGTCGTGTGTTGCTGTTCAACATCGTCCCGGAAGGTCTGCCTTTCTCTATGGTTAATCAGAAGATGGCGAAGAAGCAAATCTCGCTGATTCTGAATGCTTGCTATCGCGATGTTGGCCTTAAGGAAACTGTTATATTCGCAGACCAGTTGATGTATACGGGTTACAAGTACTCAACACGTTCCGGTTCATCCATCGGTGTTAATGACTTTGTCATTCCTGATGAGAAGGTAACGATCATTGGTCAGGCAAACACTGAAGTGGAAGAGATCGAGGCACAATTCGCTTCCGGTCTAGTAACACAAGGTGAGAAGTACAATAAGGTTATCGATATTTGGTCTCGTGCAAACGACCTTGTAGCGAAAGCCATGATGGAAGGCTTGTCGACAGAGCCGGTTATCAATAAGGAAGGGAATGAAGAGCAGCAGGAATCATTCAACTCGGTATATGTCTATGCCGATTCCGGCGCTCGTGGCTCCCCCGCTCAGATTCGTCAACTAGCTGGTATGCGTGGCTTGATGGCACGACCTGACGGTTCGATTATTGAGACGCCTATTACGGCTAACTTCCGCGAGGGTTTGAGTGTGTCGCAGTATTTCACCTCGACTCACGGAGCTCGTAAAGGTTTGGCAGATACGGCATTGAAGACAGCTAACTCTGGTTACCTGACTCGACGTCTGGTTGATATTTCTCAGGATTTGGTTGTTACCGAGATTGACTGTGGTACGGATCAAGGTTTGACGATGTCACCAGTAATTGAGGGCGGCGATATTATCGCGCCGTTAGGCGACAGAGTATTGGGTCGTGTGTTGGCCGCCGATGTAGTTTCAGAAACTAGCGGTGAGCTAGTAGCCGAAGCCGGCACTATGATCAACGAACGTATGGTTGAGACGTTGGAGACAGGTGGCGTGGATCAGGTTCACGTGCGCTCGCCAATCACTTGTGAGACGCGCTTCGGTATCTGTAGTCAGTGTTACGGTCGCGACCTTGCCCGTGGACACGTCGTCAATGTTGGTGAGGCAGTGGGTGTTATTGCTGCTCAGTCAATCGGTGAGCCGGGTACACAGCTTACGATGCGTACGTTCCACATCGGTGGTGCGGCATCTAGAGCCACAGCATCTGACAGCGTACAGGTTAAGAACACCGGTACAATTCATCTGCACAACATGAAGACGGTAGAGAACATTAAGGGAGAGCTGGTTGTTGTATCGCGCTCCGGTGAGCTCATCGTTGATGATACTAATGGCCGCGAGCGTGAGCGTTATAAGCTCCCGTACGGTGCATTGATTACAGTTGGTAAAAATACTGACGTTGAAGCCGGGCAGATCGTTGCTACTTGGGATCCGCACACTCACCCGATTGTTTCGGAAGTGGCGGGTAAAGTTGCTTTTGCGGCAATGGAAGAAGGTATTACAACTCGCGAACAGACGGATGAGATCACAGGCCTAAGTAGTATTTCTGTTATCGATCCGAACGAGCGCGCCGCCTCTGCTAAGGAGCTGCGCCCAGGTGTTACTGTTGTAGATAAGAAGGGCAAGGAAATTTGCCTGCCAGGTACAAACCACCCGGCTCACTACTTCTTACCGGCAAATGCGATTGTCAGTCTTAATGATGGCGTTGACCTGAATATCGGTGACGTTATCGCGCGTATTCCGCAGGAAGGCTCGAAGACTCGTGATATCACGGGTGGTCTGCCGCGTGTTGCCGACTTGTTCGAAGCGCGTCGTCCGAAAGAGCCAGCTATCTTGGCTGAGATTTCGGGTACGGTAAGCTTTGGTAAAGAGACTAAAGGTAAGCGTAGATTGGTTATTACACCGAAAGACGGTATTAACCCAATCGACGGCTCTGATCACTACGAGGTGCTGATTCCTAAGTGGCGCACCATGACAGTGTTTGAGGGTGAATATATCGAGAAGGGAGAGGTTGTTTCTGAAGGCCCTCCAGCTCCTCACGATATCCTGCGTTTGAAGGGTGTTGAGGCGTTAGCTCAATATATCGTCAACGAAGTTCAAGAAGTGTATCGCCTCCAGGGTGTACGAATTAACGATAAGCATATCGAAGTTATCGTACGTCAGATGCTGCGTAAGATCGAAGTTTCACACATTGGTGACTCGTCACTGATTAAGGGTGAGCAGCTAATGTATACGCAGATTCTCGAAGTGAACGACCAGCTTCGCGAAGAAGAGAAAGAGGAAGTTCGTTTCGAGCGCTTGCTATTGGGTATTACCAAGGCATCGCTGGCAACAGAGTCCTTCATCTCGGCAGCGTCGTTCCAGGAGACCACTCGTGTTCTTACGGAAGCGGCGGTTACTGGAAAGCGCGATTTCCTGAGAGGCTTGAAGGAAAATGTGGTTGTTGGACGCCTTATCCCGGCTGGAACGGGTCTGGCGTATCACGCAGCACGCAAGAAGGCCTATGCGGACAAGCTTAATTCAGACTCCGTGACTGCGAGTGATGTAGAAGCAGCATTGAGCGAAGCCCTAAATATTAAGGCTGAAGGTTAGAGAGCTGGTTCAAACAGGCAGCAATGCTTGGAAATAGTTGACTAGAGGATGCGGGATCATTAAACTCTCGCATCCTTTATTCTGGCAGTCGATCCTTGTTATTTAGTGAGATCTGCGGGCCAACAAAGAATATTGCTCAGGTAACTGAGCCAAAGAATTTAGTATAGAAAGCGGCTTAAGCCAAAAAATTAGAGGTTTTAAGGAAAACATGACGACAATTAACCAATTAGTACGCAAGCCCCGACGCAGTAAAATCGTCAAAAGCGGCGTGCCTGCGCTCCAAGGCTCACCTCAGAAGCGCGGTGTTTGCACGAGGGTTTATACAACTACGCCAAAGAAGCCTAACTCGGCTTTAAGAAAGGTGTGTCGTGTGCGTCTGGTTAATGGATTTGAAGTGTCTTCCTATATTGGTGGTGAAGGCCACAACCTGCAGGAACACTCCGTTGTTCTAATCAGAGGCGGTCGTGTTAAGGATCTTCCAGGTGTTCGCTACCACACGGTTCGCGGCAGCTTGGATACTTCAGGCGTTGCAGACCGTAAGCAGAGCCGCTCCAAATACGGCACGAAGAAGCCTAAATAATCTAGAAAGTAGTAGTTAGAGTCATGGCGGGCCCGGTAATTCTATAGGGTTCTGCCTCTACAAGCGTAAGGATACGCGCCTCATCGAGACTCTTTAATAAAGCGATGAGTGAGAGTAAGGCCAGGTAATAGCTGCTTTTCGAAGTGACTATGAGTCCTGGATCAACCTGAATAAACATAGAGGTCTCAAATGCCAAGAAGAAGAGTAGTTGCTAAACGTGAAATCCTGCCAGATCCAAAATTCGGTAGTCTAACCCTCGCAAAATTCATGAACCACGTGATGGTCGACGGCAAGAAGTCTGTTGCTGAGCGCATTGTCTATGGTGCATTAGATGTAGTTTCAAGCAAAATGCCTGGAGATCCACTCGAGACTTTCGAGAAGGCTCTGGACGCTATTGCTCCTATGGTCGAAGTTAAGTCTCGCCGTGTCGGTGGTGCAACCTATCAGGTTCCCGTTGAAGTGCGTGTTGAGCGTCGTCATGCCCTAGCCATGCGTTGGTTAGTAGAGCATTCACGTAAGCGTGGCGAGAAGTCTATGGCCTTGCGTCTCGCTGGCGAAATAACTGATGCCTCTGAAGGTAAGGGTAGTGCGGTTAAGAAGCGCGAAGATGTACACCGTATGGCAGAAGCCAACCGAGCATTCTCACACTACCGTTTCTAGACGGCGCATCTACAGTAGATAGGCTGTTTCTATCTACTGTGTTGTATAAAGAGCATAAGCTGTGGCCAGAAAACATCCATTAGAGCGTTATCGCAATATCGGAATCGTTGCTCACGTAGATGCGGGTAAGACCACCACTACCGAGCGCGTACTGTTCTATACAGGTATTTCACACAAGATTGGTGAAGTGCACGATGGCGCTGCGACTATGGACTGGATGGAGCAGGAGCAGGAGCGTGGTATTACTATCACCTCCGCGGCGACTACTTGTTTCTGGAGCGGTATGGGAGCTCAGTACGACGAGCATCGCATCAACATCATCGACACCCCAGGACACGTTGACTTTACTATTGAAGTTGAGCGTTCTTTGCGTGTCTTGGACGGCGCGGTAGTTGTACTTTGCGGCTCTTCCGGTGTTCAGCCTCAGACCGAAACAGTATGGCGTCAAGCGAATCGCTACGAAGTGCCACGCATGGTTTTCGTCAACAAGATGGACCGAGCCGGTGCCGATTTCCTGATGGTTGTCGATCAGATGAAAGAGAGACTCGGTGCTAATCCGATTCCTCTACAGTTGGCGATCGGTGCGGAAGACGAATTCAAGGGCGTAGTCGACCTCGTTAAGATGAAGGCGATTCGCTGGAACGAAGCAGATCAGGGCGCCACTTTCGAATACGAAGAAATTCCTGCCGACATGCAAGACCTGGCTGATGAATGGCGCGAAACTCTGCTTGAAGCAGCCGCAGAAGCTACCGAAGAGCTTATGGATAAGTACCTGGAAACGGGCAGCCTATCCGAAGAAGAAGTCATGGATGGTATTCGCACTCGCACATTAGCAAGCGAGATAGTGCCTACACTTTGTGGTTCGGCTTTTAAGAACAAGGGTGTTCAGGCAGTGCTTGATGCGGTGATAGATTACATGCCGGCGCCAACTGAAGTTAAGGCCATTGAAGGTGTTCTTGACGATGGCACTGTGACTCAATGTGAAGCCGATGACAAAGCGCCGTTCGCTGCTTTGGCATTCAAGATCGCAACCGACCCCTTCGTTGGGACACTGACGTTTTTCCGAGTGTACTCAGGGACTCTTAATTCTGGAGACTCGGTTTACAACCCAATCAAAACAAAGAAAGAGCGTGTTGGTCGTATGGTGCAGATGCACGCGAACACGCGAGAAGAGATCAAAGAAGTATTGGCCGGCGATATTGCGGCTGCAATTGGTCTTAAGGATGTGACAACAGGCGAAACTCTCTGCGCAATCGACCGGGTTGTGACTCTTGAGAAAATGGAATTCCCAGAGCCTGTGATCTCCGTAGCTGTTGAGCCTAAGACTAAAGCGGACCAAGAGAAAATGGGCATCGCCTTGGGCAAACTGGCTCAGGAAGATCCATCGTTTAGAGTCGAGACAGATGAAGAATCGGGTCAGACAATTATTTCAGGTATGGGTGAGCTTCACCTTGATGTTCTGGTAGACAGAATGCGCAGAGAATTCTCTGTAGAAGCGAATATCGGTAAGCCTCAAGTGGCCTATCGCGAGACCATCAGAAAGACAGTCGAAATCGAAGGCAAGCACGTTAAGCAATCCGGTGGCCGCGGTCAGTACGGACACGTAGTGCTTAGGCTAGAGCCTTTGGATCCAGATTCAGAATACGAATTTGTGAACGAGATCGTAGGCGGAACAATTCCTAGAGAATTCATTCCAGCTGTAGACAAAGGTGTGCAGCAGCAAATGAAGAATGGCTGTATTGCTGGCTTTCCTTTGCTTGCCATGAAAGTAACTCTTTTCGACGGTTCTTTCCACGATGTGGATTCCAGCGAAATGGCGTTTAAAATTGCCGGCTCGATGGCGTTGAAGAAGGGCGCGATCAAAGCTGATGCAGCTTTGCTAGAGCCGATGATGAAAGTAGAAGTTGTATCCCCAGAGGAATACATGGGTGATGTGATGGGTGACTTGAATCGCCGTCGAGGCATGGTGCAGGGCATGGAAGACAGCGCTATGGGCAAAGTCATCAATGCCGAGGTTCCGCTTGCAGAAATGTTTGGTTATTCGACGGACTTGCGTTCGGCGACTCAAGGTCGTGCTACTTATACGATGGAGTTCGATAAGTACGCGGTTGTACCGAATAATATTGCTGAAGGCATTATTAACCAGACATAGATTCAAATTATAAACACATAAAATATTTAGAAGTGAACGAGGTGATATTGTGGCTAAAGAGAAATTCGAACGAAATAAACTACACGTAAACGTTGGTACGATTGGTCACGTTGACCATGGTAAGACGACGTTAACAGCGGCTTTGACGAGAGTCTGTTCTGAAGTTTGGGGCGGCGGTGAAGTCCGTGACTTCGCGCAGATCGATAATGCGCCAGAAGAAAGAGAGCGCGGTATCACTATTTCTACGTCTCACGTTGAATACGATTCGCCTAACCGTCACTACGCGCACGTTGACTGTCCAGGTCACGCCGACTACGTAAAGAACATGATCACTGGTGCTGCACAGATGGACGGCGCTATCTTGGTTTGTTCTGCAGCAGACGGCCCAATGCCACAGACTCGTGAGCACATCTTGCTATCTTTGCAGGTTGGCGTTCCTTACATCGTTGTGTTCATGAACAAAGCGGACATGGTTGATGACGAAGAATTGATTGAATTGGTAGAGATGGAGATCCGTGAGCTATTGGATCAATACGAATTCCCAGGTGACGACACACCTATTATTGTTGGTTCTGCTCTTAAGGCTCTTGAAGGCGACACATCTGATATCGGCATGCCTGCGGTACAGAAGCTTGTTGAGACGCTAGACAGCTACATTCCTGATCCGGTTCGTGACGTCGAGAAGCCTTTCTTGATGCCAATCGAAGACGTGTTCTCAATTTCCGGTCGCGGTACTGTTGTAACAGGCCGAATCGAGCGTGGCATTGTAAATGTTGGTGACGAACTAGACATCGTTGGTATTAAAGACACTCAGAAGACAGTTTGTACGGGTGTTGAGATGTTCCGCAAGTTGCTAGACGAAGGTCGAGCTGGCGAGAACGTTGGTGTACTACTACGTGGTACTAAGCGTGAAGACGTTGAGCGCGGTCAGGTTCTGGGCAAGCCCGGATCTGTAACGCCACACACAATATTCGAAGCTGAAGTCTACATCCTGAACAAGGATGAGGGCGGACGTCACACACCATTCTTCAAAGGTTACCGTCCACAGTTTTACTTCCGTACAACTGACGTGACAGGTGCTTGTGAGCTACCAGAAGGTGTTGAGATGGTAATGCCAGGTGACAACGTGAACATGGTTGTGACTTTGATTGCACCGATCGCAATGGATGAAGGTCTACGTTTTGCTATCCGTGAGGGTGGTCGTACAGTAGGCGCGGGCGTTGTAGCTAAGATTATCGAGTAAAATCGATTTTCTGCAGATCGAGCCAGCTTTCCGCGAGGAACGCTGGCTTTGTCGCAATAGACAAGAGGGGATTTGTCCACTCCCCGGTCTCGCAAGGGGCTTAAGTGAGATAGAGGTTTGCGAAATTAGGATATTGCCTAATCATCGGAAAGTCAGAGAAAAAGCGGCTTTCAGAAGGTTATTCCTTGACAGGAAAGGGCCAAAACCTTAAGATTCGCATCCCTTATTTGGCTATTCTTAGAAAGCCAAACGAGAAACGTACAGTAACTTATTAATTTTAAAGAATTTTTTGGAGCACGAAGTAGATGCAAAATCAGCGAATCAGAATCCGCCTCAAGGCCTTCGATCATCGTCTGATTGATCAATCTACCCAAGAAATTGTTGATACTGCTCGTCGCACTGGCGCTCAGGTCCGCGGACCTATCCCTTTGCCAACGAATAAGGAAAGATTCACTGTATTGATTTCACCGCATGTAAACAAAGATGCACGAGATCAGTACGAAATTCGCACTCACAAGCGATTGCTAGACATCGTCGAGCCAACTGAGAAGACAGTTGATGCTTTGATGAAGCTAGATCTCGCGGCAGGTGTGGAAGTACAAATTAGTCTGGGTTAAACCAGTCTGAGAAAAACATAACCAGGCAAAGAGCAATTCAGTCCTCTTTGCCCTTTTTTTAAAGATTTGGCGCACTGATATATCTGCTACCACTGCGGTAGCGAACATAGTGTAACGCGTCAGCGGCCATAGCGGGTTTTAGCCCCTTGCACGATGAGGTCTAATAAAATGTCGATAGGATTAGTCGGTAGAAAAAGCGGGATGACTCGCATTTTCACTGAAGAGGGTACATCTGTCCCTGTTACTGTTGTGGAAGTACAACCGAACCGGGTCACACAAGTTAAGACTCCCGATGTTGACGGCTATAGCGCCATTCAGGTTACTACTGGATCGCGTCGTGCTTCACGCGTGTCGAAAGGCATGGCGGGTCATTTTGCCAAGGCAAGCACCGAGGCAGGTTCTGGTCTTTGGGAATTCCGCACTGCAGACACAGCTGAGATAGAAGCAGGTAGCGAGATCAAGGTTGATCAATTCGAAGTTGGTCAGATGGTAGACGTAACTGGCACTTCGAAAGGTAAAGGTTTTCAGGGCGGCGTTAAGCGACATAATTTCCAGATGCAAGACGCCACTCACGGTAACTCTCTATCTCACCGTGCACCTGGTTCTATCGGCCAGTGTCAGACACCAGGTCGAGTATGGAAAGGAAAGAAAATGGCGGGTCAGATGGGTAACGTAAAGCATACAACCCAATCTCTAGAAGTAATAAGAGTCGATATGGAAAACAATCTTCTTCTTATTAAAGGTGCACTGCCAGGTGCTACCGGTTCGGACGTAATCGTTCGTCCAGCCGTCAAGACAAAGAACAAGGCCAAGGGGTAAGCAATGGAATTAAATCTTGCATTGCCCGGCAAGAAGACGGGCAAAGAAACAGTTTCACTCTCAGACGAGTCCTTCGGTAAGGAATATAACGAGCCTCTAGTCCATCAGACTGTTGTGACTTATATGGCTGGAGCCCGACAGGGTTCAGTTAAGCAGAAAACTCGTTCTGAAGTTCGCGGAGGCGGTCGTAAGCCTTGGCGTCAAAAGGGTACTGGCCGAGCACGTGCTGGTACTATCCGATCTCCAATCTGGCGCGGCGGCGGTGTTACTTTTGCTGCGCGTCCTGCGGATCACTCCAAGAAGCTCAATAAGAAAATGTATCGCGGTGCGATGCAGTGCATTCTGTCAGAGCTTATTCGCCAAGACAGATTGTTCGTAGTTAGCGAATTCGAGCTAGATTCTCATAAGACTCAGACGCTCGTTAGTAAGCTAAAAGATTTCGAGCTAGACAACGTTCTCATCGTTACCGAGCAAGTAGAAAAGAACCTCTATCTTGCCGCTCGCAACCTACACAAGGTTGATGTATTGGATGTTACTGGCCTAGATCCAGTTAGTCTGATCGGCTTCGAAAATGTGATCATTACTGTCTCTGCGTTGAAGAAAGTAGAGGAGATGTTGGCATGAACGTTGAAAGAATCTATTCAGTAATTCTCGGACCACACGTATCTGAAAAGACCACCATAATGGGTGAGTTGAATAACCAGTACGCGTTCAAGGTCACGACTGATGCTACAAAATCAGAGATCAAGAAGGCCGTAGAGACGATATTCAATGTTGTCGTTGCCGACTTGCAGGTGCTAGTGGTTAAAGGAAAGACCAAGCGCACTCCTAAGGGAAAAATTAGACGTCGCTCCGATTGGAAGAAGGCGTATGTCAGACTTGAAGCGGGTCATGAAATTGACTTTGCGGACATCGGGTAAAGGGGTAAGTCATGCCAGTTGTAAAGTGTAAACCTACTTCACCAGGACGCCGATTCGTCGTCAAGGTTGTTCATCCCGATCTACATAAGGGTGAACCTTATGCACCTCTAACTGCGCCCAAGTCTAGAACTGGCGGCAGAAATAACAGGGGTCGCATTACCACACGTCATATAGGCGGTGGGCACAAGCAAAGATATCGCATCATGGATTTCAAGCGAAACAAAGATGGAATCGAAGCGAAGGTTGAGCGTCTAGAATACGATCCGAACAGATCTGCAAACATAGCTCTTCTGCTTTATGCCGACGGTGAGCGTAGATACATCATTGCTCCAGGAAAAGTAAAAGCCGGTGACGTAGTTATGTCTGGCGAAGATGCAGCAATCAAGGTTGGCAATTGTTTGCCACTTAGAAACATACCACTAGGTAGTACGGTACATTGCTGCGAATTGAAGCCTGGTAAGGGCGCGCAAATTGCTCGTAGCGCAGGTACTTCTTTGCAGTTAGTTGCTAGAGAAGGTAATTACGCAACACTTCGTCTTCGCTCTGGCGAAATGCGCAAAGTGTTAAGTGACTGCCGTGCAACTCTAGGTGAGGTATCTAACTCAGAGCACTCTCTTCGCTCACTCGGTAAAGCCGGTGCGAAGCGCTGGAGAGGTGTAAGACCTACAGTTCGTGGTGTTGCCATGAACCCAGTAGATCACCCACATGGTGGTGGTGAGGGAAGAACATCCGGTGGTCGTCACCCAGTTTCACCTTGGGGCACGAAGACTAAGGGTTTCAAAACTAGAACTAATAAGCGCACGAATAACATGATTGTTCGTCGCAGAAATTCAAGCCGCTAAGGCTTCAGTAGAGGTATTCACTAGTGCCACGTTCGCTAAAAAAAGGTCCATTCATCGATCTTCATCTAATGAAGAAAGTGCAGACCGCAGCAGAGAATCGCGACAAGCGTCCAATCAAAACTTGGTCACGACGTTCCATGGTTTCTCCGGATATGATTGGTTTGACCATCGCTATCCATAATGGACGACAGCATGTGCCTGTTTCCATTAACGAAGACATGGTCGGTCATAAGCTAGGTGAGTTCGCTACAACTCGCACTTATCGCGGTCATACTGCCGATAAGAAGGCACGGTAATTAGGGGTCTGTGATGGAAGTTCAAGCAAGATTAAAAGGTGCACGTCTCTCCGCTCAAAAAGCGCGACTTGTAGCTGATCAAATACGCGGTAAGGCTGTTGAAGAAGCTTTGTTGGTATTGACGTACAGCCCTAAGAAAGGCGCGGCAATTATCAAGAAGGTCTTGAATTCAGCAATCGCCAATGCGGAGCACAATGAAGGTGCTGACGTAGATGAATTGAAGGTATCAACGATTATGGTTGATGAGGGCATGACAATGAAACGCATTATGCCGAGAGCAAAGGGTCGCGCTGATCGAATTCTTAAGCGTTCATGTCACATAACAATCACAGTCGCAGATAGCTAGGAGTATCAGATGGGTCAAAAAATACATCCAACTGGAATTCGACTTGGCATAGTCAAGAAGCACACTTCTGTGTGGTATGCCGAGGGAAAAGAGTACGCAAACAACTTACTTGTGGATCTTCAAGTTAGAGATTTCATTAAGAAGAAGTTGGCAAGTGCGTCGGTTTCCAGAGTTGAGATAGAGCGTCCTGCGAAAACAGCTAAGATTACAGTTTTCACTGCACGACCAGGTATCGTAATTGGTAAGAAAGGCGAAGATGTTGAAGCGCTTCGCAACACATTGACTGCAAAAATGGGCATTCCCGTACAGATCAATATCGAAGAAATTCGCAAGCCAGACCTAGATGCACAGTTAGTAGCAGATGGTGTCGCTTCGCAACTAGAGCGTCGTGTGATGTTTCGTCGCGCCATGAAGCGTGCCGTACAGAATGCAATGCGCCAAGGTGCTGAAGGCATAAAGATTCAAGTGGGTGGACGTTTAGGCGGTGCTGAGATTGCCCGTTCTGAATGGTACAGAGAAGGTCGCGTACCTTTGCACACGCTTAGAGCGGATATCGATTACGGAACTGCTGAGGCAAGCACTACTTATGGCTTGATTGGCGTAAAAGTTTGGATATTTAAAGGTGAGGTTATGGACCTGGATGAGGCGATTGTGCCTACTCCTGCTCCTGCTAAAGCCAACCAAGGGTAAAGAGAAGTGTTACAACCAAAGCGCACAAAATTTCGCAAAATGATGAAGGGTCGCAACCGTGGTCTTTCGCATAGAGGCAGCAACGTAGATTTTGGTGATTATGGTTTGAAAGCCATATCACGTGGAAGATTGACTGCACGCCAGATCGAAGCAGCTCGTCGAGCAATGACGAGACACGTAAAACGTGGCGGAAAGATTTGGATTCGGGTATTCCCGGACAAGCCTATTACTCAGAAGCCTCTCGAGGTTAGACAGGGTAAGGGTAAGGGTAATGTTGAGTACTGGGTAGCCCAGATTCAGCCAGGAAGAATTATGTTTGAAATGGAAGGTGTTGACGAAAGTGTGGCTCGCGAAGCCTTTGATTTGGCAGCTGCCAAATTGCCTTTCGAGACAGCCTTCGTAAAGCGGACGGTAATGTAATGAAAGCCAGTGAGTTGAGAGAAAAGTCGGTAGAAGAACTGCAAGTTCAATTGCAAGATCTTCACAAAGATCAGTTTAACTACCGTATGCAGAATGGTACTGGTCAGTTGAGCCAGGTTCACTTGATTGGTGCTGTGCGCAGGGATATTTCCCGTGTGAAAACCATTATCACCGAAAAACAGAGAAGTGGATCATAGATATGTCGGCTACTGAGAATATTGAGAAAACTGCTCGTACGACCTCTGGGAAGGTAATCAGCAACAAGATGGACAAGTCCATCGTTGTGCTCGTAGAGCGACGGGTAACACACCCGGTATATGGAAAGATCATCAAACGATCTACCAAAATTCATGCGCACGATGCAAACAACGATTGTTTGCCGGGTGATGAAGTAACAATTAAGGAAGTGCGTCCTCTGTCCAAGACAAAGTCTTGGTCTTTGGTGTCAATAGACGAGCGGGCAGCGCAAGTTTAAATTAGCTTTAGATTAAGAGTTTGCATTCGAGAAGTGAATGCAACTGGAGTGAATCGATGATTCAAGTGCAGTCTTACTTAGATGTCGCGGATAACAGCGGCGCTAGACGCGTAATGTGTATCAAGGTGTTGGGCGGGTCTCATCGTCGTTACGCTCGCATTGGCGATATGATTAAAGTTACCGTCAAGGAAGCGATTCCTCGCGGTAAGGTAAAGAAGGGCCAGGTACTAACTGCGTTAGTAGTCCGCACCAAGAAGGGTGTTCGACGCGGTGATGGCTCACAGATTCGTTTCGACGACAACGCAGCGATCTTATTGAACGCGCAGCAAGCTCCAATCGGTACCCGTGTTTTTGGTCCGGTTACGAGAGAGTTGCGGAATGAAAAATTTATGCGAATTATTTCATTGGCGCCAGAAGTACTTTAAGCGTCAAAAGAATAGAGATATAGAGTTTTGGGAGCAAGGGCAGGAAATGCGCAAACTTAAACGTGATGATGAAGTGATAGTAATCACTGGCAAAGACAAGGGTAAACGCGGAACTATTTCCCGCCTCGTTGGTGCTGATCGAGTTATGGTTCATGGTGTGAACATGGTTAAGCGTCACACCAAGCCAAACCCTAACGCTGGTCAGGCTGGTGGAATTGTTGAGAAAGAGGCAGCGCTTAGTATTTCGAACGTTGCTATTTTTAATCCTGAGACTAACAAGGCAGACCGCGTTGGTATTCAGGTGCTTGAAGATGGCGCTAAGAAGCGTGTTTTTAAGTCAAACGGTCAAGACATAGATTAATAACGGTAGGTTGCCAAGCATGGCCCAGTTTAGAGAGTTTTATAAGAAAGAAGTTGTACCCGCTCTAACCAAAGAATTTGGTTATGACAATCCTATGCGCGTGCCTAAGATTACTAAGGTTGTGCTAAACATGGGTGTCGGCGAAGCATTGACAGACAAGAAGATTCTTGAAAATGCGGCTAACGATCTCACCAAGATTAGCGGACAGAAAGTAGTTATTACCAAGGCTCGAAAGTCTGTTGCCGCATTTAAGGTGCGTGAAGGCTGGCCTGTAGGTTGTAAGGTTACTCTTCGTGGCGAACGCATGTATGACTTCTTGGAAAGACTAGTTGGAATTTCGATACCTCGTATCAGAGACTTCCGTGGTCTGAACCCTAAGTCTTTTGACGGTCGTGGCAACTATGCTATGGGCGTTACCGAGCAGATTATTTTCCCAGAGATCGACTACGACAAGATCGACAAATTACGTGGACTAGATATAGCGATCTCTACAACAGCAGAAAACGATGACGAAGGCCGTGCTCTATTAAAAGCAATGCACTTCCCATTTAGAGGCCAAACTCCTGTTGCTGACGAACAAAAAGCTGAAGCTGCGCCAGTTGCGCCAGCCGAAGAAACTCCTGCAGATGCGACTGCAACTGATGAAGAAAAGGACTCTTAAGAATGGCTAAGACTTCAATGGTAGCTAGAGAGAACAAGCGTACTAAGACAGTGGAAAGATTTGCTGCTAAGCGTGCTGCAATTAAAGCTGTTCTCAGTGATGTTAATGCTAGCGACGATGAGAAATGGGAAGCGCAGGTCAAGTTGCAGAAACTGCCTCGCGATGCCAGCCCTACTCGTCAGCGACGAAGATGCCAGATTACAGGTCGCCCTCATGGTGTGTATCGCAAATTTGGTTTGTGTCGTCATAAGCTGCGTGAAGCTGCTATGCGCGGCGATGTGCCTGGTTTAACCAAGGCCAGCTGGTAGTCGGAGAACAATTATGAGCATGTCAGATCCTATAGCAGATCTTTTAACTCGCATTCGCAATGCGCAGATGGCAAAACTGCCAACGGTTGGTATTCCTTCTTCTAAAATGAAGATAGCAATCGCAAAAGTTCTACAAGACGAAGGTTACATTACTGGTTATCAGGTCGAAGAAAATGGCGGCAAGCCTAACCTGACTATTGAACTGAAATATTTTCAGGGCAAAGCAGTAATAGAAGAAATTAAGCGCGCAAGCCGACCAGGTCTGCGTAGCTACAAAGGTAAGTCAGATTTACCTAAAGTTAGAGCCGGTTTGGGCATTTCAATTATGTCTACAAACAAAGGCCTGATGACTGAAACGCAAGCACGCGCGGCCGGTATCGGTGGCGAGGTTCTTTGCACAGTTTTCTAATTGGTGTTGATACTCGATCTTCAATCTCGCGAGCGAGAGCAAAGATCGTCAATAGAGCAATATTATGTCTAGAGTAGCAAATAGCCCGGTAGAGATACCTAAAGGCGTAGAAACAAAGCTTAGCGATACTGAGATATCGATTAAAGGCGGCAAGGGAAACCTAAACTTGGTGTTGCACAGCTCTGTTGCTGTGGCACAAGACGGAGAGATTCTAAAGATCTCTGCGAAAGATGGTTCGCGACAAGCGAATGCCATGGCCGGTACTTTTCGCTCGCTAATTAACAACATGATGCTTGGCTGTAGCCAAGGATTTGAAAAGAAATTGGAGCTGCAAGGCGTTGGTTACAGAGCCAAGGCTGAGGGTAAGAAAATCAATATAACTGTTGGCTATTCTCACCCGATTAACTATCAGCTTCCTGAAGGCGTTTCTGCGGTAACCCCTTCACAAACCGAAATTGTGATCTCTGGTGCTGACAAGCAGCTAGTAGGTCAAGTCGCTGCGGAAATCAGAGATTTTCGTCCACCTGAACCTTATAAGGGTAAGGGAATTCGCTACGCTGATGAGCGTGTATTTAGAAAAGAAGCGAAGAAGAAATAGGGCACATAGATATGAACGTTAAAAAAGTAGCTCGTATTAGACGGGCAAAAAGAGCCAGAGCAAAGATTAGCGAACTACGCGTAAACAGATTATGCGTATACCGCTCGCCTAGACACATCTATGCGCAAGTAATCTCGGCGTCTGGTGATCAGATTTTGGCTTCTGCATCTACAGTTGAAAAAGATGCACGTGGTGGAAAGACTGGCAATGTCGATGCAGCTGGCAAAGTCGGAAAATTAATCGCTGAACGAGCTAAAGCAGCTGGCATTGAGAAAGTTGCTTTTGATCGATCAGGTTATGCCTATCACGGCCGCATAAAGGCTCTTGCCGAAGCAGCTCGTGAAGGCGGATTGGAATTTTAAGGGTTTTTTACTATGGCATATAGAGACCAGCCTGATAAGAACGAAGAGGGCATGCAGGAAAAGCTGATCCAAGTTAACCGCGTAGCGAAAGTGGTTAAGGGTGGACGCATTTTCGGATTCACAGCGCTAACTGCAGTTGGTGACGGCAATGGCCGCATCGGCTTTGGTCGCGGCAAGGCTCGTGAGGTTCCTTTGGCGATTCAGAAAGCTATGGAAGCTGCGCGTCGCAACATGATCACTGTGAGCCTAGACGGCCATACTTTGCAATATCCAATTAAAGCAAAGCACGGTGCATCTAAGGTATACATGCAGCCAGCATCTGAAGGTACTGGCGTAATCGCCGGTGGTGCAATGCGTGCGATTCTAGAGTTGGCGGGTGTGCAGAATGTACTGGCCAAGTGTTATGGCTCAACTAACCCGGTTAACGTAGTGCGAGCTACTTTTAACGGTCTGCGAGACATGCGTTCACCTGAAGACATTGCCGGCAAGCGCGGTAAGTCAGTCGAAGAGATACTCGGTTAAAGACTAGACGGGTTAAGGATTAGCAGGTAGAAAAATGGCGAAGAAAAAAACAGTCAAAGTTACATTAGTACGTAGCCCAATCGGCACACTCCCAAAGCATAAGCTTTGTTTGAGAGGTCTAGGCCTACGTCGCATGAACCAATCTGTCGAGGTGGAAGATACTCCATCAGTACGCGGAATGATTAACAAAGTTAGCTACATGGTCGCTGTAGACTAAGGATATCGTGATGGAACTAAATACATTAAGCCCAGCTCCAGGCAGCCATAAAGCCAAGAAACGCGTCGGACGCGGTATCGGTAGTGGCTCGGGTAAAACTGCTGGTAGCGGTCACAAAGGTCAGAAGTCTCGTACTGGCGGCACAGTTCGTCCAGGATTCGAAGGCGGACAAATGCCTTTGCAGATGCGTCTTCCTAAGTATGGCTTTAGCTCTCGTATAGGTCGTGTTTCAGCTGAGGTTCGTACATCAGAATTGAACAAGTTAGATGCAGACGTAGTAACTATTGAAGTGCTGCGCAAGGCAAATCTAATCACAGCTGACATCAAGCGGGCGAAGGTTATGTTGTCGGGCGATGTAACTAAAGCAGTTACGCTAGAAGGTATAGGTGCAACTAAGGGTGCACGTGCAGCAATCGAAGCAGCTGGTGGCAAGGTCATCGACATCGAAGCCCCTGTAAAAGTTAAGAAGTTGGCGAAGAAAGCTGAGAAGCCTGTTAAAGCCGAGAAGAAGCCGGCTAAGGCAAAGGCTAAAGCTAAGAAAGACGACGCTCCTGCGGCAGAAGCATAGCTAACTAGCAAAATAGATAATGGCAAATAAACCAAACATAACACCAGAAAATATAGGAGCGGGACTCGGCGAGCTCAAGTCACGTCTATTGTTTCTATTATTTGCTATTTTCGTATATCGAATCGGCACACATATCCCTGTACCTGGAATTGATCCATTGCAGTTAGCGTCTTTCTTCTCAGCACAGGAAGGTACGTTCACGGATATGATTAACATGTTCGGTGGCGGTGCTCTAGAACGTATGAGCATTTTAGCCTTGGGCATCATGCCGTATATTTCGGCGTCGATTATCATGCAATTGCTTTCTGCGGTAAGTCCGCAGTTAGATCAGTTAAAGAAAGAAGGCGAGTCTGGTCGTCGTAAGATCTCTCAATACACGCGCTACGGTGCCTTGGTGCTAGCAACTGTTCAGGGAACTGGTATGACTGTTGGGCTTTTGGCGCCAATGGCCTACGCGCCGGGTCTTGCATTTAACCTGACTGCTATTGTTTCTCTCGTTACTGGTGCAATGTTCCTGATGTGGCTGGGTGAACAGATCACTGAAAAAGGTATCGGCAACGGTATATCGATGCTGATCTTCGCTGGCATCGTTGCGGGTTTTCCAGCGGCTATCGGTACATCGCTGACGCAAGCATATGAAGGACAGATCAACGGTGTGTTACTGCTAGTTGTCGGTTTGATCGCGATCGGTGTTATTGCTTGTATCGTTTATATAGAAAGAGCGCAGCGTCGTATTACAGTTAACTATGCGAAACGTCAGCAAGGTAGAAAGATGTATCAGGCTCAAGCTAGCCATCTACCTCTTAAGATTAATATGGCGGGTGTTATACCAGCGATTTTCGCCAGCAGCATCTTGCTATTCCCCGCCAGTATCGCGAACTGGTTTGGTCAGGCTGAGGGTTCTGAGTGGCTGCAGGAATTAGCATTCCTCATCGGTCCGGGACAGCCGCTTTACATAATTATTTTTAGCGCGATGATTATTTTCTTCTGCTTCTTCTATACAGCATTAGTATTTAATCCACGCGATGTTGCCGAGAATTTGAAGCGCTCAAGTGCGTTTATTCCTGGCATTCGACCTGGCGAGCAAACCGCGAAGTATATCGACGGTGTAATCACTAGGCTGACCATGTTCGGTGCTGTGTACATTACACTTGTATGTTTGTTACCGAATTTTATGCAAATGTTTGCCAACGTGCCCTTTAACTTGGGTGGTACGGCGCTTTTGATATCGGTGGTTGTAACTATGGACTTCTGGTCTCAGGTACAGTCCCACCTAATGTCTCATCAGTATGATTCTCTGATGAAGAAGTCGAAGTTAGGCAACTACGGACGTAGTGGTATTTAGTCACTCGCTAAACAATTGAGCGACTACTTAAAGAACAACGGAGAACGAACATGAAAGTTAGAGCATCTGTTAAGAAGATTTGCCGAAACTGTAAAGTAATTAAGCGTAATGGTTCTGTGCGAGTAATTTGCAAGGCTGAGCCAAGACACAAGCAACGTCAGGGTTAATTCTGACACGACTGAATTGTATAGCTAAGAATAGTAGAGAACGGAGCACCTTTTATGGCACGTATTGCCGGAGTCAACATACCCGATAACAAGCACATCGTTATTTCTTTGCGTTATGTGTTTGGAGTAGGTCCAACTACCGCAAGTGCGATTTGTGACAAGACTGGAATTACGCCGTCAACTAAGACGAGTGAACTCAGCCCTGAACAATTGGACAGCATTCGCGCAGAAGTAGCGAACCTTACAACTGAAGGTGATCTACGACGCGAAGTATCCATGAACATAAAGCGCCTTATGGATTTAGGTTGCAACCGTGGTATTCGTCATCGTCGTTCTCTGCCAGTTCGTGGCCAGCGCACGAAAACAAATGCTAGAACTAGAAAAGGTCCACGTAAGCCAATTCGTAAGTAATTGGTTGACGTAATCAGTTAAGTATTTAGAACGCACAAAGAGTTAGATGGAATAATTTATGGCTAAGCCAGCAGAGAAGTCGACTAAGAAGAAAACCCGCAACGCCGTTATTGATGGCCTTGCTTATATTCATGCTTCCTTTAATAACACGATCATTACTATTACTGATCGTCAGGGAAATGCACTGAGCTGGGCAACTGCCGGCGGTTCCGGTTTTCGTGGTTCCAGAAAGAGCACACCTTTCGCTGCGCAGGTTGCGGCGGAAAAGGCAGGGAAGGCGGCGATCGAACTTTATGGATTACAGACCCTGGACGTTAAAGTTAACGGTCCTGGACCTGGTCGTGAGTCGGCTGTAAGAGCGCTTAATAATTGCGGTCTTCGAGTCGGAAACATTACTGACGTCACGCCTATTCCACACAATGGCTGCAGACCCCCTAAGAAGCGTCGCGTTTAAACGATAAGTAAGCAGAAGCTCTTCTGATACGTGAAAGAGCACAGGAGATAGACTATGGCCCGTTATTTAGGCCCAAAATGTAAGTTGTCCCGCCGCGAAGGAACAGATTTGTTTCTAAAAAGCGGTGTTCGTCCACTAGAGAGCAAGTGCAAGGCCGATACGATTCCTGGTCAGCACGGTGCGCGTCGTGGCCGCCTATCTGATTACGGTGTACAACTTCGAGAGAAGCAAAAAGTCAGAAGAACTTATGGTGTACTGGAGAAGCAATTCCGAGGTTACTATAAGGAAGCGGCCCGAATTAAAGGTGCTACAGGTGAGAACCTTCTGCAGCTATTGGAATGCCGCCTAGATAACGTTGTTTATCGTATGGGTTTTGGTTCAACTCGCGCCGAAGCACGTCAACTAGTTGCCCACAAATCCATCACAGTGAATGGTGAAGTGGTCAATATTGCTTCTTATCGCGTTTCTGAAGGCGACTCTGTTGCCATTCGCCAGAAAGCGAAAGAACAACTACGAATTAAATCAGCATTGGAATTAGCTTCGCAGCGTAATCCGATCGATTGGATAACAGTAGATCAAAGCAAGCTAGAAGGTCAGTTCACGCGCAAGCCTGAGCGTGAAGATCTGCCTTCAGAGATCAACGAGAACCTAATCGTCGAGCTATATTCTAAGTAGTGACAATCACACAAAGGGTGGATTTCATGCAAATTTCATTATCAGATTTTCTAACGCCGCAAGTGATACAAGTCGACGAATTCGATTCCTGTCACTCGAAGGTGGTATTAGAGCCGCTAGAGCGAGGCTTTGGTCATACATTGGGTAATGCGCTACGAAGAATATTGCTTTCTTCTATGCCTGGTGCTGCAGTCGAAGAAGTCGAGATAGACGGCGTTGTACACGAGTACAGCACAATCGAAGGCGTGCGTGAGGATGTAATAGAAATTCTACTTAACCTCAAAGGTCTCGCAGTAGTACTAAATAACAATGAAGAAGCGGTTCTTACTCTAAACAAGAAGGGATCCGGCACAGTAACTGCAGGCGATATTGCAGTAGATCACGATGTTGAGATCATGAATCCTGAGCATGTTATCGCCAATTTAAATGCGAACGGCGAGCTCAATATGCGCCTTACAGTGCGCAAAGGCAGAGGCTACTCTGCAGCGGATAGTCGTGCTTCTGAAGACGATGAGACTCGCAGCGTTGGCAGGCTTGTTCTTGACGCGTCTTACACTCCGGTTATTCGTGTCTCTTACGCGGTAGAAAGTGCCCGTGTTGAGCAACGTACTGACCTAGACAAGTTGGTTATCGACGTTGAAACAAACGGCACTATAGATCCTGAAGAGGCTATTCGTCGCGCAGCAACAATTTTGCAGCATCAACTAGCGGTTTTCGTTGATCTGCAAAGTGAAATCGTTGCAGAGCCAGAAGAGCATGAAGACGAAATCGATCCAATTCTGCTTCGTCCAGTCGATGATCTCGAGTTGACAGTTCGCTCTGCGAACTGCCTCAAGGCCGAAGATATTTATTACATTGGCGATCTTATTCAGCGCACAGAAGTTGAGCTGTTGAAGACACCAAACCTAGGTAAGAAGTCTCTAACAGAGATTAAAGACGTGCTGGCTACTCGTGGACTATCACTTGGTCTGCGTCTAGAAAATTGGCCTCCATCCAGTCTTAAATCAGACGACCGGGCTGCTTAGAATTAGTCTAGCCCTTTAGAATAAGGTAACGAGTTATGCGTCATCGACAAAGCGGTCGCCAGCTAAATAGAAATAGTTCGCACCGATCAGCAATGTTCAGAAATATGGCTATCTCATTAGTTGAACATGAGATCATTAAAACCACGCTAATCAAGGCAAAGGAACTTCGTTCCGTTGCTGAGCCTCTGATTACTTTGGCAAAGAATGACAGTGTGGCGAATCGCCGCTTGGCATTTAGCCGTACTCGTAGCAAAGCTACAGTAGGTAAATTGTTTAATGAGTTAGGTCCGCGTTACACTGACCGTCCCGGTGGTTATATCCGTATTCTTAAGTGTGGCGAGCGTGCCGGTGACAAAGCGACTATGGCTTATGTTGAATTGGTAGGCCGTCCCAATACAGAAGCTGATGACTCAGTTGTAGAAGCTACTGAGGATTAATCGGTTAGTTTTAAACTGTATTGATAAAAGCCGGGTTATACTCGGCTTTTTTATTGGTCTCGATTCAACCTAGGCACTTTTATAGAGTCACACTAGAGGTTATTTCTCCATGAAATCATTTCATCCGCCAGTTCGTACACTCATGGGTCCCGGTCCTTCCGATGTGAATCCACGTATTCTCGAGGCCTTATCGCGGCCTACTATCGGGCATCTAGACCCAGCATTTATCCAAATGATGGACGAGACCAAGCAGCTTTTACAATATGCCTTCAAAACAGAAAATGAACTTACTATGCCTGTGTCCGCTCCTGGTTCCGCGGGTATGGAAACCGTATTTGTAAATCTCATCGAGCGTGGAGACAAGGTGATTATTTGTCAGAATGGCGTGTTCGGTGGACGCATGAAAGAGAATGTCGAGCGCTGTGGTGGGGAAGCGATCATGGTCGAGGATCCCTGGGGTAGCACAATCAATATCGATAAGGCGGAACAGGCTTTATCGGAAAATCCAGATGCGAAGGCCATCGCCTTTGTCCATGCTGAAACCTCAACCGGAGCTCGGTCTGATGCAGAGGCACTTTGTGGTCTTGCCGCAAAGTACGATTGTCTCTCTATCGTTGATGCTGTGACATCTCTAGGCGGCATAGACTTACAAGTAGACGAATGGGGTATTGATGCGATCTACTCGGGAACACAAAAATGCCTATCCTGTGTGCCGGGTTTGTCTCCAGTCTCATTCTCCGAGCGTGCAGCGCGGTCGATACGTGAGCGTGATTCGAAGGTGCAGAGTTGGTTTCTCGATCTAAATTTGGTTATGGGCTATTGGGGGAGTGATGCAAAGCGCTCGTACCATCACACAGCGCCGGTGAATTCTCTCTATGCATTACATGAATCCTTAGTGATTCTTCAAGAGGAAGGCTTGCAGAATTCTTGGGATAGACATGAACTAAATCACCGAGCACTTGCAGCCGGTCTTGAATCTTTGTCTCTAAAGTTCGTTGTGGACAAAGAGTATCGACTGCCGCAGTTAAACGCTGTCTCATTTCCAGATTCAATAGATGATGCGGCTGTACGCATGGCATTGTTAAGCGATTACAATCTCGAGATAGGTTCGGGCCTAGGCGCACTCGCGGGTTCGGTATGGCGCATTGGCTTGATGGGCTTTGCTAGTAATAAGAAAAATGTCCTGCTCTGTATTTCTGCGTTAGGTAACGTCCTTGCCGCGCAAGGCATGCAGGTAGATGTCAGCAAAGCAGTTGCTGAGGCTCAAGCGGTTTACACAGCCTAGCCGCCCATTATTCAGGCTCTCGACAGCCTCTTCATCCACGTCAATTCTTACTGCGATCACGCAAAATAGGTTCCTCGACTATGAAGGCTGCTGAACCAGCGCTAGAAGATTATCTAGTGCTCATACTGCTTTCTGCTATATGGGGAGCCTCTTTCCTGTTTCTCCGAATCAGTTCGCCCGTGTTCGGACCATTCTTTCTCATTGAGATGCGCGTGGCCTCTGCATTGTTGGTCCTATTGCCAGTATGCATTATTCTTGGGAAGCAGCATGAGATAGTTGCTAACTGGCGAGCTATCTTCCTCCTCAGCATCTGTAATATGACAATGCCATTCTGCCTGTTGGCTTACGCTACTCTGAGTATAGGAGCGGGGTTCGCCTCAATCATCAATGCCACCGTCCCATTCTTCACTGCAATTATTGCATTTATATTGTGGCAGCAGCGACTCGCTTTGAATGCTGTAGTTGGTATGTTGATTGGTTTTTTTGGTGTTGTTCTATTGATGTTGGATTATTCAGGTCCGCTATCTTCAAGCGGGAATTTACTTGCTATTGGGGCAGCTTTATTGGGTTCGGTATTTTACGGCCTAGCAATAAATTTGATGGCTAAGTATCTTCCAACAGTGAGTGGCGTCGCGGTTACGACAGGGAGTCTAATTTTTTCTTCGTTAAGTCTATTGCCTCTTGCTCTCTGGCAGATGCCGGAGAACATGCCAACAGGCTCGATCTGGTTTAGTGTCCTCGCCCTTGGCATAATTTGCACTGGCTTCGCTTTCGTTTTATTTTACAGGCTCATCTCGCGTATAGGATCAAATCTGGCTGTCACCAATACATTCTTGATTCCCTTATTCAGCCTTTTTTGGGCGAATCTTTTTCTTGCAGAAGAAGTGACATTATTCATGTTATTTGCCTGTACGCTCGTGCTGATGGGAGTAGGCCTGACCACCGGGAGTCTGGCTAGGTTGATCAGTTTCTGCAGAGCTAAAATGCTAAGATAAAAAGCTATCTATGTCGCTGCAGCGCGAATTACAAAGCCCAACCTCTCTTGCTGGGAATAGAGACGTGAAATGCGATAAATAGTTAATAAATTCAATAAGATGCACAAATTGTGCAGTTTTCGAATTCCTGCTAAAGTACAGCAAGAGTTCAGGAGTGAAAATGGAAAGCGAATCATCGATGGCGATGGGGTCTTCAATGGGGATGACTTCACAGCCCCCCACCAACATGAAGATAGACCTTCAGCCTCCGCCCTTCTCGGATGTACATGAAGGCCCTGAGTACTCTAATACCTCAGTAACTATTGAGCTGAATAATAATACCCGTACTAAGGGCAAGCTCACTCAGTTTAACGTCTCTACTGAAACAATCAGCATCCTCGAGCCTCGCGCTAGCACTCCTAGCGATATCGATATGGGTACCATTAAGTTTCTTCGGCTGGAGAAACCGTATCAATTGATGTTGGAGAGCCAGAACACAGAAGAGAAGATTAAAGGACTGGACGTCGATACAGCTGCGCGTTCCTTCGAAGTGTTTTTTAAAGATAGGACAGAAATCACCGGCAAAACTTACGGTTCTCGTACGGATAAGAACGGGCTGCATTTTTACGAGCAGACAAAGGTTGGGCGTAAGTGGCGCTATTGCACTCACTTGTTTGTGTCCAAGGCCGCAATAGAGAGCAATGCCATCGGTGGTCAGATCGGTGACTTGTTGGTTCAAGAGAAACAGATTTCGAAGGAGGCACTTAGTACTGCCCTAGAGGAGCAACAGACAGAACGCTCGCGCACAATCGGTGAATACTTAGTAAGTAATAAAATCGTAGATGCGGATGAGCTAGAGGGGGCACTTTCTCGACAGAAGAACATGCCGAACTTGAAGCTCGGTGAAATTTTGATATCAGAAGATCTGGTAACGGACGCGCAGCTTCAAGAAGCATTAAAGGAACAGAAGAAAAGTCGCAAGAGTGCTCTCGGCGAAATTCTGGTTAACAGCGGTGTCATCGCGAAGGACGAGATTCAACAGAGTCTCGCGAAGAAACTGGGAATACCCTTCGTAAACCTACGTGAGTTTATTGTAGAGCCAGAAGTTATTCGAGTGCTCACGGCGGCAATCGCATTTAAGCACAAAGTTGTACCTCTTTATGTGTATGAGGGAAAGATCGTAGTCGCGATCGAAAACCCCATGGATTGGCAGATTACGGACGCCCTCAGTTTTAATATCAATAAATATGTTGAGCCGGTTATGGCTTCTCCGGAAGATATTAACTGGGCGTTACAGTTCTATTATTCTTCCGAAGATATCGAAGCTACGATAGCCGATTTCGATGAAGAAGTAGAAGCTGATGATGAAGACGACTCCTATGACGAGACGCTCTTCTCAGCAGCAGAAACGGCGCAGGTTACCGACAATGTTGTAGTGCGTATCGTTAATAAAATTATCGAAGACGCACATCGCCAGAAAGTGTCGGACATACATATTGAGCCTGGCATGGGCAAGAATAAAGTTGTGGTACGCTTCAGAAAAGACGGCGTGCTCGCGACCTATTACAAATTTCCGACAAAATATCGCGCCGTATTCGTCTCTCGAATCAAGGTGATGGCGCACCTTGATATTTCCAATAAGAACAAACCGCAAGACGGAAAAATTAACTTTAGGCACTTCGCCCCAATAGATGTGGAGCTACGTGTCGCGACCATTCCTACCGCTGGTGGTATAGAAGATGTTGTTATTCGACTGCTTAGCGGTGGCAAGTGTATGCCGGTTAATGCTATCGGGCTAAGCAGTGATAACCTCGATCGCCTTTTGGACGGTGTTTCCAGGCCCCACGGCATGTTTCTCGTTTGTGGTCCTACTGGTTCTGGTAAGAGTACAACCCTGCACTCAGTTCTGAATTATTTGAACGGCTCAGAGCGGAAAATTTGGACAGCGGAAGACCCCGTGGAAATTACACAGCCGGGACTGCGTCAAGTTGAAGTAAATGACAAGGTAGGAATGACATTTTCTACCGCGATGCGGGCATTTCTTCGTGCTGACCCAGACATCATCATGGTGGGCGAGATGCGTGATCATGAAACAGCGTCTACCGCAATCGAGGCGTCGCTTACAGGCCACTTAGTGTTGTCAACATTGCATACCAATAGCGCAGCGGAAAGCATTGTGCGCTTATTGGATATGGACATGGATCCATTTAACTTTGCCGATGCGATGATCGGCGTGCTCTCGCAGCGTCTAACGAGAACCTTGTGTACTTCTTGCAAGAAAGCTTACGCGCCCGAGCAAAGAGAGCTCGAATTTCTTGCTATTGAATATTGCAGTGAGTCGATGTCGGGGGATGCTCGTTCGGCACCTAATGATGACGAAGTAGTTAAACAGGTTGAGATCTGGCGTAAGGAATTCGCTCAGAAGGGTCAGTTCACCCTCTATAAGGCGCCAGGATGTATGGATTGCCTCGATACGGGCTATCGAGGACGCATGGGTGTTCACGAACTTCTGATGAATAATGCTGATATAAAGAAGATGATCTTGCGCCGGGCGCCAGCAGCGGAGGTGCATTATGCGGCAATCAAGGCAGGCATGCACACCAGGAAGCAGGATGGTATTGAGAAGATTCTAATGGGCTATACAGACTACACCCAGATTCGGACGCTGTAAGGTATTTTCTTTCTCTCTACTGTTTGTGCTTGACAGAGAAGCCTGATCATTTCGTTATGATCAGGCTTTTTTTGTAGAGCGGTACTAGGTTTTTTACTGAGGTGTGGAGATTTCAGGATAGCGAGTGGAGAAAAATTGTGCAGTTAATTATCGGCAATAAGAATTATTCATCGTGGTCGCTGCGTCCCTGGCTGCTTTTGCGGCACTTCGACATTCCTTTCGAGGAAGTAGGCATCGAGCTGTTTACGGATGGCTATGAAAAGAAGCTTGCGAAGTATTCGCCGACGCTGCGTGTGCCAGTGCTGAAGGATGGCGAAATCACGATTTGGGATTCACTGGCTATTTGCGAATACCTATCAGAAAAGTACCTAGAAGGGGCGGCCTTGCCTAAGAATATGGAGGAGCGCGCACTTTGCCGTGCTTATTGTAGCGAGATGCATTCAGGTTTCATGGCGATACGTTCCGAGATGCCCATGAACTGCAGGGCTAAAAAGAGGCTCAAGATAAGTTCTGCGGCGCTTGCAGACTGCAGACGGGTGGATCAACTATTCAGCGATGCTAAGGCTCAGTTCTCGCAGGGAGGCGAATATCTGTTTGGAGAATTTTCGATGGCCGATTGTATGTTCGCGCCGATTGTTATGCGTTTCACGACTTATGGCATAGAGCTTTCCGAGTCTAGCCAGGAATATGTGCGAATAATGCTACAAAATACTGCTTTGTCTGCATGGGTTGAAGCTGCTCAGAATGAGTCACAAATTCTTACAGATTTCGAGCTAGGAGATGAGATAAGCCCCTGAAATTCCTTATTTTCCCGTAATAACTCCTAATTGAGTCCTCAGCGCAAAAAAAGTCTGCCGATTCCCACGATTTTGGTCAATTTCTTCTGTACCTGCCCGATACCCTTGACTAGAACTGGTTTTTTTATCAGGCCTTAGTGTTGGGTGCATGAAATGTATCTAAGCCTAGGGCCTGTATCTGGCAGGAGCCAACCCAAATGTACTTGGATTATTTTTCTCTCGAACGACATCCGTTCCGTATTACGCCTGACACATCGTTGTTTTTTTCCGGCGGTAATCAGGGTAGGGGTGTGGTGCTCGATGCTATGTTATTTGCAATCGAGAGTGGCGAAGGAATTCTTAAGGTGGTGGGCGAGGTTGGCAGCGGTAAAACGATGCTTTGCCGCATGCTGGAAGAGCGTTTGCCGGAAACTACTGAGATTGTCTACCTCGCCAATCCGAGGCTCAGCCCCGATGAAATACTGTATGCCATCGCATTTGAATTAAAGTTGCCAGTGAGGCGCGATACTTCGAAGCTATTGGTTATGCAGCAGCTACAGAACTACCTCATTAAGCAGCATACGGCGAATAGACGAGTACTCGTCATCATCGAAGAAGCGCAGGGTATGTCGGTAGAAACTCTAGAAGAGGTTCGTTTATTCAGTAATCTCGAGACGCAAGTCGACAAGCTGATGCAGATTATTCTTTTTGGCCAGCCTGAGCTTGATAAGAATCTGAGCTCGAAGAATATTCGTCAGCTTCGCGAGCGTATTACCCATAGTTTTCATTTGAACCCACTAACTAGAAGTGAGCTGTCAGAATATGTGCGTTTTCGGCTCGGTGCTGCAGGTTGTCCCTGCCCGCAATTGCTTACTAGAAGAGCCGAGTGGTTAATGTCAAAGGCCTCTGGAGGATTGACTCGGCGCATTAATATACTTGTAGATAAGTCGCTGTTGGCGGCATTTGCTGAGAACGTGCTCGATGGCAAGGACTTAAATGGGGGGACTCCGCCGCTGATTACTGCTCACCACGTATGGGCGGCCATCTGTGATAGCGATTATCTATCTGCAGCACTGCGTAATATGTTTTCACCTCTGCGACTAGCGAGTGTGGGCATATTGGCTGCTGTGGCTGTTACTATTTTTGCTTGGCCCGAGGCATCTAGCATAGCGACGCAGTCACAAGTAGCTGGCCAGGTTAGCGGCAAGCTTCTTGTGCAACAAGCTGCAAGCAACCCTGGGCGCGCACTGATAGCGGTTGATGGTGATAACGAATCAGTCATAGAGCTTGAACAAGCTGTGCAGTTGCAGATTCAAAAGCCTCAGCTTTCTCCTATGCCGCTTGATAATGATGTAAGTCCATTGAGCGTAGCAGAAAATATAGCTAGCGAAACAGTGCAGCAAGTTGATGCTTCCGAGAGAGTCAGCAGAGGCCGGGGGGCTATTTCACCCGAAGAGATGGTGACTGTAGAGCCTAGTCTGATAGAAGGATTTGTTCAGCCTGGCTGGGTTAATAATATTGTGGCAACGCCTGCAGCGCAGCAACTTACGCCTGTCGAATTGAGTTTTGGGAGATCGACAACACGAGGCAAGCTACAGAGTCGCGTGCTTGCCTCTATAGACTGGTTGCGAAGTTCAGAAGGCAGCGGCTATACGGTGCAATTTCTATCTGGGGAAACAAGTAACTTGGAGTTTGCAGAATCGTTCTTAGAAGTGCTCGACGACCACGATCTGATGGCTGATAGCTATGTTTGCATGTCCAGCAATAGTAGCAGCAGTTATTGGACTATTAAGTATGGAAATTTCGATGGCTTGAGCCATGCTCAGAATTTTATTAATAGTCTTCCTGCGACCATCTACGAATACAAACCTTTTGTACAGAATATGAGCAGTGTTGAATGCAGCACAAATAATAGCATTGCCGCCCTGATCCTGGAGTGACCTGTATGTTGAACGTTGATCGGAAAATATTGACCCTATCCTTTAGTATGTTGCTGCTCTCGGCTTGTGACACATTGCAGGTCGATCCTGCAGCTGCTATCGCGGATCGACCTGTTGAGGGCAGGCACCTTGTCTTACCCGAGGAAGTTGCAGATTCCGATATTCCGGATATCGTCAGACCGTTGCCGGCAGTAACGGCCCCCCAATCTGAGGCTCCCTTAGAGCTCTATTCTGTGGTTGTTCAAGATGTCGATGTTAGGGAGCTTCTGTTTGCTATGGCTCGAGACGCAGACATCAATATCGATGTTCACTCTTCGGTTAGCGGTTCTGTCAGTCTGAATGCAATCGATCAAACGCTGCCGCAAATCCTTGATCGTCTTTCTAAGCAGGTAACAATAGTTTGGGATTTTGAGCGAGAAGACTATTTGACTGTAGCTGCTGATCTACCGGTGCTGCGAAACTACCGAATCGACTATGTGAATGTTGCAAGGAGCGCGGAGTCTGCGGTTGCCGTGGCTTCTGGGATTGGGGAAGATGCGGCGAATACTTCTACATCTTCAATGAATCAGGTGTCGAATAATGATTTCTGGCAGATGTTGGAGTCTAACTTAGCGACAATACTCGGCGTGAGCACAGAAGATGCGGGTGCGAGCCCTATCATTATGAGCCCAGAGAGCGGGCTGGTTACGGTGCGCGCAACGAGCCGTCAGCATGAGGATGTCTTCGCCTTTATCGAGACAGTGAGAACGCGATCTCTCTACCAGGTTCTAATCGAGGCGACTATCGTTGAAGTGAACTTGAATGACAGGTTTCAATCGGGGGTCGATTGGTCGTTACTGGCTAGAGACAATGGGCAGGTGAGTTTTACTCAGGATTTGCTGGGCTTAAACTTAGGTTCTAGCCCCACTAGTGTCTTAACCATAGATAAAACTGCAGGGCCGGATGCGATTAATGCTACGGTTAGATTGCTCTCTCAATTTGGTGATACGCAAGTATTGTCTAGCCCGAAACTGATGGCCCTTAATAATCAAACTGCAATGCTCAGAGTTGTCGATAGCAGAATCTATTTCACAATCGATGTTACGCCTGGTATAGCTGCGAGTGCGGCTGGTCCGGGAACACCGACAGTCTTCACTAGTGAAGTGCACAGTGTTCCCATAGGTTTTACGATGGCTGTGACTCCTCAGATAAGCGAGAACGATCAAGTCACACTTAACGTTCGACCAACTATTTCTCGAATCATCCGTTTCGTTAATGACCCTAACCCTGCCTTGGCGCAAGAAAATGTTATCAATGCCATTCCAGAGATTCAAATTCGTGAGATCGAATCCATACTGAAGGTCGAAAGTGGTCAGATCGCGATTTTGGGTGGCTTGATGCAAGACACTGTCGAAAACACTAATGCGGGATTGCCAGGACTGAATCGTCTACCCGTCGTAGGTAATTTTTTCAGCCAGAAAGATGACAACTTAATGAAGACAGAGTTGATAATTTTCATCCGCCCCGTTGTTATTCGGCAGCCTAGCATAGACGGTGATTTTGAAAATTTTAGAGAATATTTGCCAACGGGGTCCAATTCCAATGGCAGCAGTAATGCTCAGCTAGCATTCTGAATGCCACGTCACTACGAAATAACTGAGAAGACTGAGACGATCCCATGAGTTTATTGATGGACGCGCTGCGCAAGGCCGAAGAAGCAAAGAAGAAGGCTGCGCAAGAGAGTCAATCTGAAAAGGCTGTTGTTGCTGAAGAGCAGCAGCCCAGTGCAGTGGTCGAGAAAATTTTGGAAGATGCCCCTGCGCCTAAAATCGAACTCAGTATGGAGGCGATAGAAGAAGTTCCTGCCCGCTCGGTCGTCCCTAATATCGAAACCACAATAGAATTTGAAGACGAAGAAGATTATGTGCTGCCAACATCAGTAGCTGCTGCTACGGGCTCCGAGTCAGATGAAGGTGAAGATTCGAATGCAGAACAAAGCGCTGTCAATACTAATGAAGTCAGGCAAGAAAAGCCCATGGATTTTGGTGTTTCGCCTGCAAAATTAGATCCTGAGTCAGCAGCAGAAAATCAAACGGAGTCGACTGTAGAGCATGTCGCAATCGACTTCGATAGTTTTGAAAGCAAAGAGTTTGGTACGTCAGCTAGCGATGATGAGGCGGCCCTTGATGCAGATGTTCCTGCCGTATCGAACAAAGAAGAGCCGGTTGCTACGCAGAGTTCGCGTGTCGTAGTTAAGGTGGCTGAAGAAGCGGGGGAGCTATCTCAAAAAAGAGCTGAACCCCAGAGAAGAACGGCTCAGAACGTATTCGCTGCAAAGAGGTCGTCACTACTAGCAAATCCTATAGTGAAGACCTCTGCCGGTGTGGCAGTGGTTCTCGTTGTCGTTGCGCTATCTTCATATTTTTACATATCTTTAAATCAAGAATCAGCGTTCAATATTCCTGCTGGGAGCTATGTTGCAACGGAGTTCGTCGACGACGGAGTTATTTCAGACTTGAGTGGAGAGCAGCTGTTCAATAACGCGGTCACTGTAACTGAAGTTGAGGAAGCTGCGGCGGCAGATGTTGCGAATGTTGTTATAGAGCCATCTGCAGCTACTGTCATAGCAGTCCCCGAGCCGAGTCGAAGTGCAGCGAATTTGCAGCCCGAAGCAATAGTTGAAGAGCAGGCTCGCCTTGACACAGTGGTCACGACCATCGGAGATACGCCTACAGTTGCTATTGCACCAGTGCCAGAACCTCCCGCCGAGCCAGAGGCGATAGCGGAGGAAGTGCAGCTTATTGCTAGAGTTGAAGTTAGTCCGCCAGCAGAGCCAACGAATCTAATTAGCTTCACGAGGCAAGAGACTCTAATAGCATTGGATCCAAGTATCGATCGGGCCTACACTGCCTATCAGCAAGGCTCATTGGATCAAGCGGAAGCATTGTATCGTCTGGCATTGACGAGTGATCCCATGCAGCGAGATGCTTTGTTGGGTTTGGCTACCATAGCTGCGCGAAATGGAAACTCTACAGAGGCTTTGGATCTTTATTCGCGATTACTAGCGCGTAATCCTAGTGATCCGATTGCGCGTGCTGGTTTAATGGATATATTGCCAGCTGGCAGTCCTTCCACGCAGGAAGCTGAGTTAAAACGCCTGCTTAATGATCACCCGAATGTGGCGGCACTCTCTTATGCCTACGGAAACTTTCTCGCATCTAACCAGCGATGGTCTGAGGCACAGCAAGCGTATTTCAGAGCTTTACAGCTAGCCAAGTCAGATGCTGTTGTAAGTGGCCTAGTCAATCCAGATTATGCGTTCAATTTGGCGGTGAGCTTAGAGCATTTAAATCAGAGCGCGCCGGCACAGAATTACTATCGCGAGGCATTGGTCTACTCGGCGAATCATCCGGCGGGATTCGATCTTGCTGCCCTCAGAAGCCGTCTCGCGAGCACGGTAGGAAACAGTAATAATGAGTGAGAAACCTAAAGCATCTAAGTTGCAACTCGGTGATGCTCTAATCAAGAAGGGAATTATCACCCCTGATCAATTGACGATTGCTCTCTTAGAACAACAGAGTCTTGGTAAGCGTATTGGCGCAGTGCTTATTCATTTGGGTTTCGTAACTGACTCCATTATTCGTGATGCCTTGAGTGAAAATACCGGTTATGCCACTGTTGATGTTGCCGGCTCAGTAATCGACGCCGATGCTATAAATATGGTCCCGCAGGATCTGGCTAGGCGCTACAAGGTTTTACCACTTTCGTATAACTCGACTTCCCACGAGCTCACGGTGGCAATGCCGGATACCTATAACATTGTGGCGCTCGATCAAATTCGCGCATTGCATGATACCAAGTTGCAGATTCTCCCAGTACTAGGTAACGAGACTGATATAGCCGGCACTATCGAAGAGATCTATGGCTTTGATCTTTCCATCGACGGTATTCTTGAAGAGATTGAAACAGGAGAAGTAGATCTAGACAATCTCCAGACTGAAGGGGATCAATACCATCATCCTATGGTGCGGCTCATTAATGCGCTATTAGCCGATGCAGTTCAGCAAGGTGCGTCGGATATTCACTTTGAGCCCGAAGAAGCCTTTCTCAGAATTCGTTACCGTGTCGATGGTGTGTTGCGTCAGATTAGAAGTTTGCATAAGAGCTACTGGGCAGCGATGGTAGTGCGATTAAAAGTGATAAGCGGCATGAACATAGCTGAATCGAGGGCGCCTCAGGATGGACGGATATCTCTAACCCTGATCGGCAGGCAGATAGATTTCAGAGTTGCAGCTCAGCCTACTACACACGGCGAGAACATCGTGCTTAGAATTTTGGACAGGCGCAAGGGCATCGTTCCCTTAGAGTCTTTGGGGTTGAGTGAAGAAAATCTGTATGCAATTAAGTTGATGCTTTCCAAGCCCGAAGGTGTGATTTTGGTTACTGGACCTACGGGTAGTGGTAAGACCACTACACTCTATTCAGTTTTGAATCACATCAATACGGCAGCAATCAATATTATGACCATGGAAGACCCGGTTGAATATCCGATGCCAATGATTCGCCAGACTTCGATTAATGCAGCAGCGAAGATGGATTTCGCTGAAGGTATTCGCTCGATGATGCGTCAGGATCCAGATGTTATTTTGGTAGGTGAAATTCGTGACAATATAACCGCTGAAATGGCTTTCCGAGCAGCGATGACGGGCCATCAAGTCTTCTCAACACTGCATACCAATTCTGCGATTGGCTCAGTGCCGCGGTTAACGGACCTGGGTGTTTTGCCGGACCTTCTCTCTGCAAATCTGATTGGTATTATCGGTCAGCGGCTATTGCGTAGACTCTGTAAGGACTGCAAGAAACCGCAAGAACTTGGCAATCTGGAGCGTACTCTGCTTAAGATCGATGCGAATGACACCCAAACACAGATCTATCAGGCCGAAGGTTGTTCCGAGTGTAGTGGTCTTGGCTATAAGGGTCGTACGTCGATACTAGAAATTTTGCAGACCACCGATAGTCTTAGAAAGCTCATCTCGGAAAATGCCTCCGCGCATTCCCTGAAACATGCAGCCGCAAAAGAAGGCTTTAAGACGCTGGCTGACGATGCATGTCGACGGGTTATCGACGGCACAACTAGCCTCGATGAAATTACCCGTATTGTAGACCTCACCGATAGGTTGGGAGACTAAGCGCCCTATGTCACTCTTCAGCTACAAAGCGATTGATAGCAAGGGCCGAAATCAGGTTGGCACATTAGATGCCGCCAATGAAGGTGATCTCGAGCTTCGACTTAGTCGCATGGGCATGGATCTTATTAAGTGCAAGTTTGTGGAAGAAAAGAGAAGCCTATTTGGTGGTGGTGCAATTCGGCGGATTGACCTTATAAATTTCTGTTTTCATATGGAGCAGTTAACTCGTTCCGGCGTTTCAATACTGGAAGGTCTAATCGACCTGCGTGATAGTGTCGAACAGGCAAGTTTTCGCCGCGTTATCGGCCAAGTGATCGATGACATCGAGGGTGGCATGACTCTTTCGAAGGCTCTGGCTGAGCACCCTAAAGTATTCGACGACATGTTTACTAATTTAATTGCCGCGGGCGAAGAGAGTGGACAGCTACCTGATGTGTTTCTTTCCTTGAATGAGATGATTAAGTGGCATGATGAGCTAATTAACACGACTAAGAAGTTGCTGATTTTTCCCGTATTTGTTGGAGCCGTGGTGATGGCTGTGGTGGGTTTTTTGATGGTCTATTTGGTGCCCCAGTTGGTGAGTTTCATCGAAGGAATTGGACAGGAATTGCCTACCCATACGAAACTGCTGATCGCCACCTCTAATTTCTTTGTGAATTTCTGGTATCTATTCACGCTCGTGCCGCTGGCTATTTGGATTGTAATTAAAATATTGACCAGTGTGAGTTACGAGGCGCGCTATCAGCTTGATTCCTTCAAGTTGCGAGCTTGGCAAATTGGGCCGGTATTGAAGAAAATCATACTGTCACGTTTCGCTAACCTATTCGCGATGTTATATAAGGCAGGTATTCCCGTACTAAAGTGTATAGAGATAACTGAGCGTGCTTCCGGCAACGAAGCTATTCGTCATGCCCTGAGCAAGGCGCGTGATGAGATTCAGGAAGGCAAGGGTGTCTCTACAAGTTTTCGGAATACCGGGCTATTTCCGCCCCTAGTTGTACGAATGATAAAAGTTGGCGAGGCTACCGGTCAGTTGGATAATGCGCTGTTAAACGTAAGTTATTTTTATGAGCGTGATATCAAAGATTCGATCGACAAAGTACAGGCTATGATTCAGCCCGCTATGACAGTTGTTTTAGGCGCCATTTTAGGCTGGGTAATGTTGTCGGTTATGGGCCCAGTTTATAGTTCCATTGGTAATATGGCGATATAGGGAAAGTAATGTTAGGTTTCGGCTCATCACCTGAGAAGCGCATAATCCTCATAAATTTTGAGGGTTTGACCGTTTATGGTCTAGACAATGACCGTCTGATGAAGCTAGCCGTATTTGTTGACGATGATGTCGGTCATGACAAATTTCGCACCTACGTCATCGATGAGTCGATTACACAAACATCCCTAATCATAGATTCTCCTGCTGAAGATTTCATTGTAGAGAAAGTTGTTCATGTAGGCCCTTATGATAGAAAGTCATTTTTGGCTAGAAAGCTTGAGCAGCATTTCCGTAACGTCGAGTTTCGATCCGCCAAAGTGCTTGGTAGAGAAAAATCAGGACGCCGTGACGACAGAGTGTTATTCAGCGCGATAACCCAGACTAGGAATGTCGACAACTGGGTTCGGGTTCTGTTGCAAGAGCAGGTGTCCATTAAGAGCATAACGTCTCCGGCTTTTGCTATTTCCAAAGTAGTTCGGGAACTGGGTCTACAGACGAGTAAAGAATTTCTCTTGGTAAACTGGCAGCGAAACGGCATTCGTCAGTCGTTGATTTCAAATCATAAGCTAATGTTCAGCCGACTTACTCCGCTGCCACTTGATCCCGGTGCAGACCTAGCGAAGGCGATTCTGGATGCAACGACGCAATCTGTTGAGTATTTAGATCGAATAGGTTTGTTACAGAGCGGCAGTTCGCCAGACCTACATGTTGTTTCGCCCGTCCTCGAAGAAGATTCCTTTCTGAATCAGCCTGGTAGTGCTGATTTTGGTTCTATCTTTCATCATAATTCAATCGACTTGATGCCGATCGAAAAATACGGTGGTCCGCAGAACGAGATAACCGCAATTTTGCTCTGTCTCGATTGGGGCGTGCGCAACGGAGATTTTGGTAATATCTATGCATCGCAGAGAGCTATGCGATTTACAAAGCTAAGGATGCAGCGAAATTTCATTGTTCTTGGCTGTCTGCTAGCGCTTTTTGTAGGCGGAGTGGTTAGTGCTCCTGTACTTAACGATACACTTCAAAGCCAGTCTGGCTATAGAACCATCACAACTGACATGCAGCCTATTCAAGAGCAATACGATGAGCTGACTGCGCAGTTTCCAGCCACACCGATTCCTTCTGAAGCAATGGAATTGGTAGTGAACAGTTACGATCTAATAAATAGTCATAATCATTATCCTGTGGAGCTGCTTAGTGAAATTTCAGAGGCAGTGGAACAGCACCCCACCATCAGCCTGTCCTCAATAGTTTGGAATTTGGTAGCAGATGATGAATATTTGGATATTAACAATGCCATTCTAGCTGACACCGCAACAATAGAGCTGGAGTTGCATGGTGCTCAGTTGGGCGCCGCCGGTTATGAGAGTTCAGATTCGCGGCTGCGCGCATTCATGGATTTTCTGTCCGTTATTGAAGGAGCTACCGTAACAGCTATTCGTCTTCCTGTAGAAAACGGTCCTAACGCTTCGGTGACTGCAGTGGTGGGTGGTGAGCAGTTCGATTCTGAATTTTCCTTGCGTATGAGGATAGAGAAATAGATGGCGGTTAGAAGAGGAAATCTTAAAGCAGACTTAGCGTGGTTAAAATGGTGGCTAGTGCTGCTCGCGATAGCTATATCCATCGCTATTGGTGGGTATTGGTCTGCCATGTATTACCGTAATGAAGTGCGTCAGCTCGAATTCGGTACTCGGTCCAGTTTTGATATTCTTTTACAAGAAGTGACGCAAATCGAAGAATCGGAACAAATAATAGTTGAAAATATCGACCTCTTTAATTCACTGGTCGCGAATCGGCTACTGGATGAGGAAGATAGAGTCTCTTTGCTAGAGGATATTCGCAGAATACGTGACAACTTCCGTCTGTTTCCCATCGATGTGGAAATAAGAGAGCAGACAAGTCATATGCTTGAGTATGACGAGGGCGTAGAGTTTCCAGAGGAATTCATCTCGATTCGCAGCAGCAGCATATTGATGCGTTTACCGCTGTTACACGAGGAAGACCTTTCCCGCTTCCTCAATGCCTTTCTAGATACTGGAAGGCTAATGGTCACGACATCCTGCACTATTACGGATGTTTCGCTGAGCCCTGAGGACTTACTCGAAATTGTTGCGCACCAGATAGCGAGTTGCGAATTCATTTGGTACACCTTCAGGCGCGAGTTACCGCCAGAGGAAGGGGAGTTTGATGAATACGCTGATTAATGTTTTAGAAAATTTCTAGAAACACCATAGTTGTAGAGCTTATGAAGCATAAAGTGAAAAACATAATTCAAAGAGCACTCTCTTTACAGATATGTATAGCTGTAGTTGTTTGCATGCTTGTTCCAGTGCAGCTCTCGGCTCAATCTCTGCAACGAATTTTCTCTACGCCAGCTTTGCGAGCAGAGCTGGACCGGATTCGCTTCCAGATAGCCTCCGGTGTGGTTATTGAGGAGGAGGTGGTGGATGAAGGGCCTCTTATCGATGTGCCATTCTTTTCGGATGAGGAAGAAGAGCTTGTCTATGCATTGGGTGGCAGCATGCGTAAGGCGGATGGTAGTTATACTGTTTGGCTCAACAACGTAGCCTACGATCAAGGCAGTCTGCCAAACAATATGGAATTGTTGTCGCCCTTCAGTCAAGGAAAAGTGCGAATTCGCGACACAGGCACTGGCGCTGACTTTGATGTTAAGCCCGGACAGGTGCTCAACCTTACTACCGGGCAGCTCTATGAATCCTATCAATATCAGGCGGTGTTAGAAGCTGCAGCTGCAGAAGCGGCACGCCTCGCTTTGGAAGAGGCAGCGAATGCGAGTCAAAGCAGCGGTTCGGCTATTCTTGATAGTGCTGCGGTAAGTAATGTGTTGGAAGCAGCGCAGGACCTATGAAGACTCTGCCCAGAGTAAGGGCTCCGATTGCACTGCCTAAGCAACAACGAGGAGTGGTTCTCTTAGCTTTTTTCCTTGTGCTTTTTCTTGTCGGGGCGGGTGCGATAATTTCTGTGCTTGATAATAATACGCCCCGGCTTCGTAACAGCACAGATACTATGGCTGCTCTGAGGCAGGCTAAGGAATCGCTAATAGCCTATGCGGTTTTGTATGCAGAAAACTACAGTGTGAGTGGTGATGCGCCTGGATACCTACCTTGTCCCGATACAAATGGAAATGGTTTAGAAAATGCGCCCTGCAATTCTGCTAATCCACTAGGCCGGTTACCTACTTCTATAGTCTTGCCTGCACCATTGAATTCGACAATGCCTTTATCCAACTACAACAATGATGTCGATGAGCAGTTTTGGTATAGCGTAGCGAATAATTTCAAACGGGACCCGGCTGGAATTCTCAACACCGCTGCGGTGACTACTATGACTCTAGACGGACAGGGCGGTATCGCCGCAGTCCTAATTGCTCCTGGTCCTATAATGGGTGGGCAAGCGCGGCCAAGCAATTCCAGCAATAGATATTTGGAAGACAGCAATACATCTTCGCCGGACTTTGTGACTCGCGATCTTATAGACCCAGATAAATTCAATGACAGGGTGCTTGCAATTACGGTTGATGAAATATTTACGCCCATAGTTCGAATTCTTGCGGACAAAGTGAAAGCAGCATTAGATGCTTACCATGTAGCAAACGCACGATACCCACTAACTCAAGTTGAATTTAATGGGAGTATTGCCCCTGCCGCACCTTGGTTTACGGGAAGTTATGGTCCGGGTGTGGGGGTCGTCACATATGCCTGGATATCTGACGATAGAGCTTCCCTATCATTCGCCGGCTGTGACAATATTAGTTTTCAACTAGATTTTAATCCATCTGCAACAGTACAAACGGGGTCGCGATGCTGACTGAAAAGCGAGTTAACTTCCAGCGCTCAATCTCTGGCTTTAGTATCATCGAAATGGCCATTGTCATGGTTATTGTTGCCACACTTCTCGGTGGTTTATTGGTATCAATTTCCAGCACACAGGAAATAAATAATAGAATTGAGACAAAAAACCAGCTCGATGAAATTGTCGAGGCTCTGTACGGTTTTGCACAGGTGAACGGCTATTTACCTTGTCCCGCGATTCCTACTAGTAATGGTGCTGAATCACGTAACGGTGGTGGTGTATGCTCTAGAGTGCATGGCTTCGTCCCTTCGGCAACACTGGGGCTTTCTGGTAGTGTGAATGCCGATGGTCTACTGCTAGATAGCTGGTTAAGCCCCTACCGCTACTCCGTCACGAATGCGAACGGGAATGTATTTACCAATCAGAATGGCATGCGAGTAACTCTAGCTGCTTTGGGTGCCACTATGGGTGGCGTAGCTCCAGATTTGCGAGTTTGTGATACGGCCGCATGTGGAGCAGTAGTTGCAGATCGTTTGCCCGTGGTGGTTCTTTCTCTGGGGGCAGACTGGGCAACATTCGATGCTGCTGATGTTGATGCGGCTGAAAATTCCAGAGAAGCGGTATTGAATGGATACCGTATTCCCAACGATGCGGACTTCGTATCAGCTCCTTATATCGAAGACACGTTTGATGATTTGATTACTTGGATGTCACCCAATATTCTGTTCACGAAAATGATTACAGCGGGTCAATTGCCGTAACTGACATTTAGCCAGTCTCCTAGCGAATTGCGCCGAGTATAATCCAATGAGGTTACCTGTGAACGATGAAAATTCAGACAACGTGGCGGTAGTTGCGGCGCAGCAAGAAGAGCCGCAATCACTAGCTACGATTCTCCTTGTAGAAGACGATCCTGCACTTCGGCTAGTGTTGAAAAATGTCTTAGAGATGAATGACTACACTATTCTTGAAGCCGATAGTAAGGCGAGTGCAGAGGTAATTCTGAAGAGAGATCCTACTATAGCAGCACTGGTGCTCGATCTAGGTCTGCCTCCCTCTCCGCACACCACTACCGAAGGTCTGGCTGTAATTAAGATGGTAGTCGCTAAATTATATCGGGCCAAAATCGTGGTTCTAACTGGTCAAGACGAAGAGAGCTCAGCGCTCGCCGCCATTAGAGAGGGAGCGTTCGACTTCCTATCTAAGCCTTCCCGCTCTGCAGATATTCTCAATGCCGTGCAGCGCGCAGTATTGTTCTATCGTAAAGAACGAACCTTGGAAGAGGAGGAAGGCTTAACCAGACTGCAAATTAACGCGAAAGTTTCCGACGGCTTAAAAGCGGTGCGTGAGGAAGCGGAAGAAAAACTGGTGCGGCACGTATTGAAGGATACGCAGTTTAATGTCTATCAGAGTGCGGCAAGGCTGGGCTTGAAACGAGAGAGCATTTACTACTTCTTAAAGAAATTTGGAATAAAACGTGACGATGGCTAGCCTCTACCCCTATCTGATTCTGATAGGGGTCAGCATAATTCTTGCCACAGTATGGTTGTTAGGCCAGGCGCGTCGGCGCGCTAGAATAACTAACGAACTTGTAGCTCTGAACGAAGAGCTTGGTTTCGATTTGCCAGACTTGCTTCGTCATTGCTGGGAACCATTGGAAAAAGCTGGTTTTAAGGGTATTAGTTGGCAGTTGGACTGGTTTGGTTCTTCTCTCTCGGAGATCCAGGGCAGTCAAGGTGATGTATTTATTCATCGTGAGTTGGCGGTCGACGATATCACTCTGTCAGTTAAGCTTTATGATGGGAAGCGCCGCTTCGAACAACGCTATTTCAGTACGATTTTGTCCGAGAGTTTCTTTTTACTTCTCTACACGGATATGTGGGTGAAGCTTGGCACTGTGCAGGGTGCATTCGCGCAGACTGCAAAACTAAGTGTTTTCCTGCAGCACGACATGAAGAATATCGTGCAATTGATAAGCCTTGTATCTGAACAATTAGAGAATACGCCCGCGGGCAAGGAAGAAAAACTACTAAATAGTTTGCGCACGGTAATGCCTACTCTCCACGAACGTTCGGAACGCTTCCTTAGCTCGCTTTCGAGTAACGCTAGCGCGGGCAATGTGGAGCCTATTGATATCGGGGAGGCGCTGAAGAAGACTGCGGATATTCACAGTCTGAAGATAGATATTCAGGGTAGCGGCAAAGCGTTGATCAATGGGCAGTCACTAAATAGCCTCTGCGACAACCTGTTTGGCAACTATATTGACCAGAATCGTCGCAACCCAGAGGTCGAAATAAAGATCGAAATTTCTATTATCGAGGAAGGGCCCGACCTAAAAATAACCATTAAAGATCACAACGGTAAGCCCTGTTTGTGGCCAGAGCGCCTTTTCGAGCCTTTTTGGAGCGAAAAGGGCGATGGATTAGGCATAGGGCTATATCATTCAAGGCAGCTAGTTCAGGAGGCTGGAGGTACTTTGCTGGCGGTTACGCCAGAAAATGATCCTATGAGTTTCGTGATAAGCCTTCCAAAATCAGTGTAAAAAAAACCTACATATTGCGGCTATTACGGCCGATCTATAAGATTGTGTCATATTAGAGAAGTTGATTCGAAAAACGTTACATTTCAGTTGTTTACAATTTAGACCTCAAGGGGAAGATTTAATGAGAAGTTCAATTAAGAACATGAAAAAGCAAAAAGGTTTTACGCTCATCGAGATTGCCATCGTATTAGTAATTATCGGTTTGCTAGTTGGCGGTGTATTGCAGGGTCAGGAATTGATTGAAAACTCTCGAGTGAAGCAAGCCGTTAAGGATATGAACGGAACAGCAGCAGCGATTTTCGCTTATCAAGATAGATACGGCCGTATGCCGGGCGACGATGGCAATGCAGCAACGATTAATGCTCGTGGTGCAACGTGGGCAGCCGTTAGTGCAGGTAACGCAAATGGCCGGCTGGAAATTGCAGCTAACCGAGCATTCTCTGGTACTGCTGAGTCAGGCGCATTCTGGCAGCACTTGAAGGCAGCAGGCTTTATCTCAGGTAACCCTGCTGATGCCGGTCTACTAACTATGCCAACAAACGCATGGGGTGGCTTGATGGGTGTAACTACCGCTGCAGTAGGAGCAGGCTTGACGGGTACTAAAGTATGTTTGAGTCAGGTTCCAGGTTCCTCTGCAATCGCCATAGACAATGAGCTAGATGACGGTCTGGGTGCTTCGGGTCGTGTGCGAGCTACTCTGGGTGTAAGTGGTGTTAACACTAACCCAAGTAATGCTGCCGGACCTATATACAGCGAAGACAATGTTTATACGGTTTGTTCAAGAATCTAAAGTTACTAGCTAGTTACTACTAGCTACGAAATAAGAAAACCCGAATGCTTCTGGCAATCGGGTTTTTTTATGCATCGAGTTTGCTAGGTAGAAACTCAATTTGCTTGATTAGGATTGGATTCATCTGTGCTAGCTAGGAAGCTGAAGAAGAGCAGAGGCCAGATACCTACATGGACCATGACATCGGCGGTATTAAAAATATAGTTCCAGTAAGGGATGTGCTGTATGTCGATAAAGTCGATCACACTGCCATACACGAAGCGATCTAGAATATTACTCGCGCCACCACCGACTATGAAGCCGAAGCAGATATACTCATAGCGCTTGATGGCTGGACTAAACCATAGGTAGGCGCTCACGCCGAATAGCAAGCCGATGCTAATCGTGGCGAATATCCAGCCCATTCCTTGTAGCATGCCAAACACACCGCCGTGATTGCGGATGTGGGTGAAGTGAATCAGGCTGTTCCATACTACCGTTGTGTTCTGCTCAATCGTGCTGTTTACCCAGTACCCAATCAGCTGAGATAGAGTCAGTACTCCTATCACGATGGTAAAAAACCAGAACATGTTTCTTGTCTTATTTTCTAGTGGCATAGAATATTTAATTTTTGTCGTATTGAATGTTAACGAAGTAGTCTAATTTTCGAGTAAGGCAAACATTTTACGCAAGCGTATCGCGTTCGCTCCTACATCACCGGTACCGACTCGAGAAACGGATCTAGCATCAACTACGGTGTCTGAGCCTTGTTGTTCGATGGTAATGACCACATCGTCTTTAAATCGGAACCAGAATGTTGTGTCCGTTGCTTCTATTCTGCCCGCGGACGCGTCCTGCGCAACTAGCTCCCAACCCAAATCATCGACTGCAGCCAGCGCTCGCTGGAATATTACGCTTACAGCTTCGCTGTAGCGCTGTGTAACCAGGTCTGGGTAAGCCTCTTCGGTGGCCCCGATCAGTTTCTCTGGCGTCATATTGTTGGACCCGCCATAGACTAAGGTGTTCGGTGCATCTGCACGCAGAGGTGCTATTGCAACAAACGTAGGTGGGTTGATTCGATTGGTGGAGATGTCGTGAATGGGTGGATAGTTAACGCCTTCGCCAGGACGGAAGCTTTCTGGAATAAGATAGGCAACCCATGCCACTAGCGCACCAGTAGCTGCTAGGCTTATAAATTTACCGGCATTAGAAACCTTCAGTACTTGGCTAGCCGCGAATATTGCTACGGTTATTAGAACACAGGCCCACGCGAGCCATTGCCCATACTGGTTGGCTGCGCCGAGTAGGGAAAACCCTCGTCTAAAGTCCCAGAAGCCTAGCCAGATACCTGCAGCCGAGGCCAGTGTGAGCAGCCCGAGTCCCAGCCCTACAACTAGACTGGCAAGTCCGCCGATTTTTAACCAGAGTCTTAGTTTTGTTTGATCGGTTATTTCGGTAGTCATAATTAGTCCTTGATAAATGGCTGGTCGGCGTACTGTAAAATAGTGGCTGTGCTTGTGTCATCGTCTTCACTGAGAGCTACGATGCTGTGAGCGCAATTGTGCATTCTCGGCGGCGCCCAGAGTTGCTCCATATTACGACCTTCGACGTGACAAAGATAAGATTTTATAAGTGCGCCGTGACTTACTATTGCCACCTTGCCGCTACCAACGGCTTTCCCTCGATGGCTGCTCTCAATCTTCGCCACGGTATCGATGGCACGTTGCTGCAGCTCAAAAAAGCTCTCCGCACCCTTTACTTGGAACAGGTGAGGCTGCTCCCAAAAATGTCGATGGGAATCCGGCTCTCGCACTGCAAGATCTTCATAGAGATGACCTTCCCAGGGCCCAAGAAATATTTCCCGAAGCGTATCTAGATAATGAATTTCCGTCGTTGTTTTAGGGAAGGCATGCTCGGCGGTTTGGCGCGTGCGCAGGCTGCTGCTGCAATAAATTTTGTCAAATTCTAGCTGCTGGATGCGTTGCCCCAGTTCCTGGGCCTGTTGAATGCCTAGTTCCGTTAGTTGGGATTCGCTCTGACCCTGGACCCGTCTTGCTTTATTCCAGTCGGTCTCTCCGTGTCGTATAAGATGAATCTCCACTCTTAACTTTCTCCGCTGGTTGCGTTGTTGCGCGTTCTCGAGACAGCATCCAGCCAGCCATCGTAATGTGTCTTTCTCCAAGCATGATCTTTGCTTGGTTCAAAACGTTGGTCGAGCTGCCATTTCGCGCTAATTTCTTCGAGTGATGCAAAGATGCCTGCCTGCAGTCCAGCGACATAGGCTGCGCCTAGGGCAGTGGTCTCGGTAAGTTCAGGCCTGAGTACTTCAAGGTTTAGCAAATCAGACAACTTTTGCATCACATAATCATTGTTCGCCATGCCGCCGTCGACACGCAGGCTCGCTATTGTGCCACCATCCGCTTCGATCGCAATTAACAGGTCTTTGCTCTGATAACAGGCCGAGAGTAGGGCTGCGGTGACTATTTCTTTTACACCAGTGTCTCGAGTAAGCCCATACAGTGCACCGCGTGCCGTTGGATCCCAATAAGGCGCACCGAGGCCGGTGAAAGCGGGCACTAGATAGACGCTTAGGTCTTCACTGGTTTGCTCGGCCAGGGCCTCTGATTCGCTGGTCTGTTGTATGAGTTGTAAGCCATCTCTAATCCATTGCATGGTGGCACCCGCCATGAATATGCTGCCCTCAACTGCATAGCTGGTCTTACCATTGAGGCGAAAAGCTACGGTGCTCAACAGGCGATTTGCCGATTTGACCACCTGATCGCCAGTATTCAATAACAGAAAGCAACCAGTTCCGTAGGTGCTCTTGGCCATGCCTGCCGAGAAGCAGCACTGGCCAAACGCGGCAGCCTGTTGATCGCCAATAATTCCTGTAATAGGTATGGCGCTGCCAAAGATTTCGGCATCACAATCGCCAAACTCGGCGGCACAATCTTCGACAGTGGGTAACAGCGAGGCAGGTATATCAAATATTTCGAGTAATTCATCGTCCCATTGCTGGGTATGAATATTAAACAACTGTGTTCTGGATGCGTTCGTGGCATCGGTGCGGTGACTGCGACCATGACTTAGATGCCAGAGTAGAAAACAATCGACTGTGCCGAAAGCGAGCTCGCCTTTCTCGGCGCGCGCTCTGGCGCCGGCGACATTCTCCAGGATCCAGCGAATCTTGCTGGCAGAAAAATAGGCATCGATGAGCAGGCCCGTCTTCTGCTGAATAGTTTCTTCTAAATCTTGAGCTTTTAATTCATCACAGTAATCACTGGTTCGACGGTCCTGCCAGACGATTGCATTATAAATCGGCAGGCCGGTCTCCCTGTCCCACACTATGCTGGTCTCGCGTTGATTGGTTATCCCTATGCAGCGGATCTGCTCAGATGTAATTGAGGCTGCTTCGAGTGCGCTGCGACAACTAGCGATAGTGCTCTGCCAAATCTCCATCGCGTCGTGCTCTACCCAACCGTTGTCAGGAAAGTGCTGTGCGAATTCCTGTTGTCCGACGGAGAGCTTGTGGCCTGCAGAGTCAAATATTAGGGCGCGACTGCTAGTAGTGCCCTGGTCGATCGCGAGAATGCAATTCTTCATGCCGATAATCTCTTCAATCTGTGCGGATATTTCTGCTGTCCCATCGTTGCCTCAGTTTAGTGGAGAGCGAGTCGTCAGCGTAGTAAAAGTAGATGCACATGGTACACTAACTGTCTATTTGGTGGGCAAGATTAAGCCACTTCCAAGCTAGAGTATCTGAGTTAATTAACCTATGCATGATCTTCTAATAATCGGTGGCGGCATCAATGGTGCTGGCATCGCTGCCGATGCAGCGGGTCGTGGTTTGGATGTCGTTCTCTGCGAAAAGGCGGATCTTGCCTCGGCAACTTCATCTTGGAGTACTAAGCTTATTCACGGCGGCTTACGCTATCTCGAATTCTACGAATTTGGCCTGGTGCGGAAATCATTGCAAGAGCGAGAAGTGCTCACAGCAGCGGCCGCACATATCATTAAGCCGCTAGCCTTTCATATTCCTCAATTGCCACACTCACGCAGCTCTTTGCTTATTCGTGCTGGGCTGTTCTTGTATGACAATTTGGCGCGACGCAAACGTTTTGGCGGATCGCGCTCCATCAAGATAGATTCCGATGGTCCTCTCAATTCGGCAATTACCAGTGGCTTCGAATACTGGGACGCGCAGGTGGATGATTCGCGTCTAGTCGTATTGAATGCTTTGCAAGCAAAGCAGCGCGGAGCACAGATACTCACGCGCACCGAGTGTACAGGCATGAAACCCCTAGATAACGGCTGGCGGGTCACGCTTCACGATCATGTCAGCAATAGCGACTCCGAGGTCGACTGCAAGGCCATTGTGAATGCGACGGGCCCTTGGGTAGCTGCCTTATCCGAGCAGCTCAGCAGCGAGAAGGCCGAGCATGAAATTCGCCTCGTCAAAGGCAGTCATATCGTCGTGCCGCGTATGTATCCCGGCTCGCAGGCTTATATGTTGCAACACCATGACGGCAGAGTGATTTTTGTGATTCCCTGGCTGCAAGACTATACCTTGATAGGTACCACCGAAGCGGAGCATCAGGGGAGTCTTGATCGTGTAGAAATCTCTAAAGAAGAGACAAGCTATCTACTCTCCATTGTGAATCTATATTTTAAGAAGTCGATCTTGCATTCCGATGTCGTGTACAGTTTTGCAGGCGTAAGACCTCTCATAGACGATGAGGAAGTTAACGCCAGTAAAGTATCTCGAGACTACAACTTGGAGTTGGAATCTGATCCACATCCAATACTCTCAGTCTATGGTGGTAAGGTGACGACCTATCGCGTCCTTGCCGAAGATGTGTTGAGTAAACTTGAGGCAGCCTTGCCGGCTATGGGGCCAAAGTGGACTAAGAGTGCGACATTACCGGGGGGCGACTTCGATCTCCCCGAGCATCTATTTCAGAAAATGGTTTCCAAGTATGCATGGTTGGGTCCGGATCTGATCAACCGTTGGTTGAATAGCTACGGTACTCTTAGTTTCGATATTTTGGGTGATGCCTCGGGTATGGGTGATCTTGGTGTGAAGTTTGGCCATAACCTCTATCAGAAGGAAGTAGATTACCTCTGCTCAGAAGAATGGGCGAAATCGGCGGACGATATCCTCTGGCGGCGCAGTAAGCTGGGCCTGAAATTTTCCCGTGCAGAGCGAGACTCTCTCGCTAACTACATAGAGCAGTCTCTTCCTGCGAACTAAGTTATGGAATTTTTGAATGCTTGAGCTGCGAAACATTACACGTCATGAGGGTGCTGAAATCTTCCTCGATGATGTCTCGCTGACTATGCAGCGTGGCGATCTAAATATTCTGCTTGGTCCCACGCTCTCCGGAAAGACCTCGCTAATGCGCATCATGGCCGGTCTAGATAAGCCTAATAGTGGTGAGCTGCTATTCGATGGTGTGTCGGTGTTAGGAACGGCAGTGCAGAAGCGCAATGTGGCGATGGTGTATCAGCAGTTCATCAATTATCCAGCGCTGTCGGTGTTTGAGAATATTGCTTCGCCATTACGGGTGGCGAGAGTTGAGCAGCGTCAGATCGACAAACAAGTCGCGGAAGTGGCTGAATTGCTGCAATTGACCGAGATGCTCGATCGCACGCCCGATACGCTCTCCGGTGGGCAGCAGCAGCGGGTTGCGTTAGCCCGTGCGCTTATCAAGAAGGCCGATTTGGTGCTATTGGATGAGCCGTTGGCAAACCTCGACTACAAGCTGCGTGAGGAGCTGCGTGCTGAACTTCCGGCCTTGTTCGCGGCTATGGGTGCAGTGTTGGTCTATGCGACTACAGAGCCTACCGAGGCCCTCGTGCTCGGAGGCAATACCGTCTGCCTTCATCAGGGTAGGGTTGAGCAGTTTGGTCCGACTTTGGATCTGTATCGGACGCCTGCTAGTCTGCGTTCGGCAAAGATTTTTTCAGATCCACCGCTGAATAGCGTGAAGGTGGAATGCGTTGCTGGACAATTGGCGTTGGCTGGTAGTCAGCAAAAACTCGAAATCGAACTCGAGCAAGTGCCGGATGGAAACTACACATTAGCCGTGCGGCCGCACCATCTTAGTCGTGAGCCAGAGACGGCTGAGGATATCGAGGTGCAAGGAAATGTTTCAGTAACGGAATTGACAGGCTCCGAGACTTTCGTGCATTTTTCTATGGCGGATAATCCTTGGGTCGCGCTTCTCCATGACGTGGAGGATTTTGCAGTAGCGAGTTCGGTAAAATTTTATTTGAAACCACAGAATCTATTTTTGTTCGACAGTGATGACGCGCTAGTCGAATGGCAGCCGGCAATAAAAAGCTAGATAAACAATGGCATCTATACAACTACAATCATTAGCACACCGCTATCCATCTGCTCCCGACTACGCGCTGCATAGCATGCAGCAGAATTGGAGTGACGGCGGTGCTTATGCCTTGCTCGGTCCATCCGGTTGCGGAAAGACGACGCTGCTGAATATCATTTCAGGCCTGCTCAGACCCTCCGAGGGGAGAGTGCTTTTCGATGACATCGATGTGACAGACCTGACTACAGAGCAGCGTAATATCGCGCAGGTATTTCAGTTTCCCGTTGTCTACGACACGATGACTGTCGCAGAGAATTTGGCATTTCCTCTGCGTAACAGAGGCATCGGTAAGAATGAGATAGAGAAGCGCGTAGCTGACGCACTGCAGATGCTCGACTTGCAGGAGCGTGCTAATGATCGAGCGCGCTCGCTGACCGCAGACGATAAGCAGAAAATATCCCTAGGCAGAGGTTTGGTTAGAACCGACGTACAAGCGATTCTGTTCGACGAACCTTTGACCGTTATCGATCCGCATCTGAAATGGCAATTGCGCACAGAACTAAAGAAGATTCACCAGCGCTTTCAACATACGATGATCTATGTAACTCATGATCAGACGGAGGCGCTTACTTTCGCCGACCAAGTGATAGTGATGTATGAGGGGGCAGTCGTACAGATAGGGACGCCTCAGCAGCTCTTCGAGACTCCGGAACACACCTTTGTAGGCAGGTTCATCGGTTCGCCAGGAATGAACGTGCTGCCCTGTGAGGTCGATGGAAGCGACGCCGTATTCGCGGGGAAGAGAATCCCGCTGAACAAAGCTATAGCTAGCTCGGCAGCTCGTTTCGAGTTAGGTATTCGTCCTGAACATATAACACTGTCTGCAAGCGATGGCATACCACTCACCGTAACCGCACTAGAAGACGTGGGTAGGCATATCGTTGTCCGCGGCGAGATAGAGGGTGCCAAAGTGAGTGCTTTGGTTAAGGATGGCGTCGCGATTCCAGAGAATCCTTGCGTGTCCTTCGATGCGGCGCACATCAATCTCTATGCAGACGACTATAGAGTCGGCAGCGGCAGGGGAGACTGAGCGAGATGGCTATCCAAAAAGTTCAGAACAACAAAGCCTGGTTCATGGTAATGCCGGTGCTAATCTTAGTTGCTATTAGCGCGATTATTCCGTTGATGACTGTAGTGAATTATTCTGTGCAGGATACTTTTGGAGGTAATGAGTTCTTCTGGGTTGGCACAGAATGGTTTCAGGAGATACTCGCCTCAGAAAGATTTCATAATGCGCTATTAAGAACCTTATTATTTTCCGGCCTGATTCTAGCTATCGAGATTCCTTTGGGAATACTGATTGCACTGGCTATGCCGAAGCGTGGTTGGGGCGTCTCTGTTTGTCTCGTACTCATGGCACTGCCACTGCTTATTCCCTGGAACGTAGTCGGCACCATATGGCAGGTGTTTGGAAGGGTGGATATCGGCTTGCTGGGGCACAGCCTCGCCAGTCTCGGCATCGACTACAATTACACGCAAAACAATTTAGACGCGTGGCTGACGTTGATACTCATGGATGTCTGGCATTGGACTTCATTGGTTGTGCTGCTGTGCTATTCAGGACTCGTGTCGATACCCGAGGTTTACTATCAGGCAGCGCGCATCGATGGCGCTTCTCGTTGGGCAGTATTTCGCTTTATACAATTACCAAAGATAAAACGTGTGTTGTTGATCGCGGTACTGCTGCGGTTTATGGATTCTTTCATGATATACACCGAGCCGTTTGTAGTGACAGGAGGAGGGCCGGGTAATATCACGACCTTCCTTTCTATCGACCTTGTGCAGATGGCGGTGGGTCAATTCGATCTGGGTCCCGCTGCGGCTATGTCGCTTATCTACTTCCTTATCATCCTGTTGGTTTGTTGGGTGTTCTACACGGTGATGACGAGCTACGACAATGACGAGCAGTCCAACGGCGGAGGCGCGCAATAATGGCAATCTCGGCGAACAGCATGCTTAAGGTTAAGCGCACCGGTCTTACTGCCTACATAGTCTTCTTGATGTTGCCTCTATATTGGTTGCTGAACATGAGCTTCAAGACCAATCAAGAGATACTGTCCACGTTTACGTTGTGGCCCCAGGACTTCACTCTGGATAACTACATCACTATCTTTACGGATCCCTCCTGGTATAACGGCTACATCAATTCGTTAACCTATGTGGTGATGAACATGGTTATCGCCATTAGCGTCGCGCTGCCGGCGGCTTATGCCTTCTCGCGCTATAAATTCTTAGGGGACAAGCACCTCTTCTTCTGGCTGTTGACCAATCGCATGGCACCTCCTGCGGTCTTCGTTCTGCCATTCTTTCAGTTGTACTCAGCCTTTGGCCTGATTGACACGCATATAGCCGTGGCGCTCGCGCACTGCCTGTTCAATGTGCCGCTGGCGGTTTGGATTCTTGAGGGCTTCATGTCCGGTGTGCCTAAAGAGATAGACGAGACTGCGTATATCGATGGGTATTCGTTTCCGCGTTTCTTCGTGAAGATATTTACGCCACTGATCGGTTCGGGAATCGGCGTTGCTGCATTCTTCTGTTTCATGTTTTCTTGGGTCGAGCTTCTCATCGCTCGTACTTTGACGGTTACCGACGCGAAGCCTATTAGTGCTGTTATGACTCGCACTGTTTCTGCCTCTGGTTTGGACTGGGGTGTTCTTGCTGCGGCGGGTATCTTGACTATTATTCCAGGTGCTTTGGTTATCTATTTTGTTAGGAACCATATTGCCAAGGGATTTGCGTTGGGGCGTGTGTAGGTCTGGTTCGGTTGCACTTTTACGCACACAGCGGCGGCGTAATTCCTGCAGAACGAGCCTGCGGCTCTGACTGTTCTTCCGGAATCACCCCACCACTGCGCGCTCGCCTATTCAAAAATTCTACTTCTCCAAAAGCGCCCAACCCTTCAGGCAATTGAGTTGGGTTGTGGGGTGCTAACAGCAAACAGTCAGAGCCGTAGGCTCGTTTGCAGTTAGTACGCCGCAGGCCAACGGCCGCATCAAAAAGATGCCTATACTGGTGTTTGCCTATGGCTGATGCGATTCGATGAATATTGGTATAGTCTTAGTTATATCAGAAAAATAATAAGTCCAATGCAGTTATTCTGGAGCTCGATTTTCTATGAAGCCAATTCGCCTATATTCCTTAGTCCTTTTTATCGCTGTGAGTTTCCTTAGTGTCGAGCTGACAGCTCAGGCGCGTTTCTATCCTGCCGCGCGTAGTGGTGGAAACTATATGCACAACTTCTATTTCCCGCCTTCCCCCAGTGCGACACCTTGGGCGCCGGATTGGTCCCCTGATGGACAGTGGATAGCGGTGGCGATGCAGGGGAGTATTTGGAAAGTTGACCCGGATACCGGTGGCGCCTATGAGCTGACCTATAACGATGCCTATCATTCTTCGCCGGATTGGTCGCCTGATGGGCAATGGATCATCTACACGGCTGATTATGAGCATCAGCGCATACAACTTGAGATTCTAAATATTGAGACGGGTGAGTCTCATATGCTGACCGACGATCAGGCCGTGTATACAGACCCGGTGTTTTCCCCTGATGGCAGTAAGGTTGCGTATGTCTCTACCAATCCCAGTGGTTACTTCAACGTGTACGTTAGGGCTATATCGAACGGGCAGTGGGCAGGCGAGCCGATAGCCGTTAGTCGCGACAATGAATACGGCAGCAATAGACTTTATTTCGGTAGCGGCGATATGCATATCACGCCGGCTTGGTTGCCAGGTGGCGATGAATTGTTGATCGTGTCGAACAGAAATGTGCCATTAGGCTCGGGCAATGTGCTGCGTGTGCCAGCGGTGGAAGATGGCATCTTGCAGGCCACTACAGTTCTCGCTGAGCAGACTCTTTATCGCACCCGTCCGGATGTTTCGATCGATGGTCGTCGTTTTGTGTATACCTCTACCAGTGGCTCTGCCGATCAATTCAACAATCTCTACGTGCAGCCAACCCAGGGCGGCGAGCCCTACAAGATGACGTTCTTCGAACACGATGCATTTCATCCGCGCTGGTCGCCAGACGGAGAGTGGATCGCTTTCATTTCAAACGAGGGCGGATTGCCTCAGCTACAACTGCTGGAAACCTATGGCGGTAAACTAATTCGTGTTGCAATGAGTGAGTTGCATTTCAAACGTCCTATGGGTCATTTAAAAGTACGGGTTGTAGATAGTAGTGGGGACGCTACGCATAACCGCGTTCACCTGCAGGCATCCGATGATAAGTTCTATACTCCGAACGATGCCTATGCTCGCGCTGGCACGCGTGGCGATCAGATATTCCACAATGCTGGCGAGTTTGAATTGACGCTTCCCGTCGGTGGGACTTCGCTAAATATAGTCAAAGGTTTTGAGTATCTTCCGCAGAGTGTTGAGGTGGAAGTAGAAGAGGGTGAGGTTGCGCAACTGACAATCGAATTAGAGCAGATGACCGACATGGGAGCGAAGGGTTGGTATAGCGCCTCTACTCACGTGCATGCGAATTACGGCGGCAATCTGCATAACACCTTAGAGAACTTAATGATGATGTCTCGTGCTGAGGATCAAGATTTGGTGCTCGAGCAGGTGGCAAACAAAGACAATCGCATCCTCGACTATCAGTTCTTTGTGCCCGGCGGTGGTCAGCACCCAATCTCGGAGAAAGATCAGATCGTGGTTGTCGGTCAAGAGTATAGGCCGCCATTCTACGGTCATGTGTTTATGTTCGGCATGCGCGAGCATCTGATTTCGCCGTTCGTGACCGGTTATGAAGGTACTGCTGTTGAGAGTCTGTATCCGAGCAACACCGACATGTTCCTCAAGGCGAAGGCGCAGGGTGCGATCACCGGCTATGTGCACCCCTACTTGGGAGAGGAAGATCCACTGCAGAGCAATCTAGGCGGCGGCAAGGGGTTCATGGTGGATGCGGCCTTAGGCACTGCCGATGCATTGGAATGGTCTGACTCTGCAACGTCGGGCTTCTATCCACTGTATGCGGTTTGGAATAACGGTCTGCGAGTAACGGCTACCGGTGGCGAAGACTCTATATCCAGTTTGCATCGTAGCAAGCTGCTTGGCTCTTATCGCACTTACGTCTATACCGGAAATCTCGGTCTGACTATGGATGCTTGGTTTGATGGCTTGAAGCGTGGCAGGGCATTCGTTAGTTCTGGTCCTCTGTTGGAGATGCAAGTTGGTACGGCACTGCCGGGCGATACAGTTCAGCTGCCTGCCAGTGGCGGTGAAGTGACAATTTCCGGGCGTCTGCGTTCTATCACTGAGTTGGAAGAAGTGGCGCTTGTTTGCAACGGCGAGACCGTCGAGATATTCCCATTACGCAGGGATAAAAATAGTTTGGATATTTCCTTCGAACATTCAATCGAGCGCAGTGGCTGGTGTCACCTGCGTACGGAAGGCGAAAGAGATCAGCGTTTTCCATTGGACGTCGGTTATGCGCAGGCATTCACTAATCCGATTTGGTTTCAGGTAGGCGATCAGCCGATTCGAAATCCACAATCGGTGGACTATGCGATTCGTTGGATCGATAAGTTGCAAGAGCTAGCTGATGCTTGGCCAGGTTGGCGTTCCGAGACTGAGAAGGCTCACGTCTTTGGGCAGTTCGAGGAGGCTCGTCAGGTCTATAGAAGTAAACTTAACTAGCGGCTAGTTACTGATTCTGCATCATCTACGGGTTCGGATTTTCTGAGTAGTCCGAACCCTAGGAATGCGAATCCTACAGAGACGAATGCGTTGATGTAATTAAAGAACGCATAGGGTAGGTAGTCGAGCACCGGCACGCCCAGTGTTGCCGTGTAGAATGCGCCGGCTGTGGTCCAGGGGATCAATCCCGTCGTCAGTGTCGAACCTTCTTCGACAGACCGTGAAAGAATCGACTTATCTAATCCCTGTTGTTCGTATTTTTCTTTGAATAACTGACAATTCAAGATAATGGATATGTAGGCTTCGCCCATCGCCATATTGCCGATCAGACCGGAACAGATTGTTGTCGCCACCAATGCTGCGGCATGCTGAATACGTTTGATAATGCCGGACAATAGTGTCGCTAAGAAGCCGGCTCCGTGAAGAATCCCTCCCAGTGCCAATGCCATCAGTGCAAGTATCAGTGTCCAGCTCATGCTCGCAATGCCGCCGCGGCCAAGTAGATCGTCTAAGTTGTCGATGCCGGTATTACCGCGAGTATTTTCCCACAGTGCATTAAGCACTGTTACGCTGCCTTGCTGCTGATAGACGATCGCAATGACCACGGCAATCATGATGCTAACGGACATAGTTATCTCTGCCGGTACTTTGCGAATGCTAAGAATTGCTAGGGCTAACAACGGCACCAAGGTTATCAATGGCGATAAATTGTAATTCTGGGCAAGTGCGTTCTGAATGCTACTAATTTCAGTCGCGACAAATGCGTTGTCTCCGTAACTGCTGCCGAGAACAAGGAAAATTACGAATGCGAATAGGAACGAAGGCAGGGTAGTGAACAGCATTGCGTAGATGTGTCGATACAGGTTAGTTCCGGCGCTCATCGCTGCCAAGTTAGTCGTGTCTGAAATCGGCGACATCTTGTCACCAAAGGTTGCGCCGCAAACTATCATGCCGGCAACTATTGGGAGAGGAATTCCCATGGCCCCACCGATGCCTATGAAGACTACGCCTAAAGTGCCGACGGTTCCCCAAGAGGTGCCGGTGGCGAGGGACATAAGGGCGCACAGCAGCATGCCGCAGGCGAGGAATAAGGAGGGCGAGAGCCAGTCCAGGCCATAATACATCAGCGTCGCGATAGTCCCGCTCTGCATAAAGCTGGCGATTACCATGCCTATGAGTATAAAAATGTAGATGGCAGGGAGTGCCCGGGTGATGGCTTCACTCATAAGAGAGCGAATACCCAAATAGTTGTAGCCGAGATAGCGAGCATGCAGGCCAACCCAGAGTATGCAGAGGAACATCAGGCTATGCAGGCCTATCCCCATTACGAACAGGCCCATAGCAATAATCCCAATGACCCCGAAGAAGCATAGAATTGCTTGAATTAGGCTGCTTTGTCGAGGCTGGTCGGCAGGGTTAGAGGTCATCGAGGCAGCATATAAACAATTGGGGTGAGAGTAAAATTTTGCTAAGCTCGAACCTCTCAAAATACCAACAGAATCACAGATAAGCAGGTATCAATGGATCTTACTTGGATGGCATGGACACAGCCCACGGCGATATTCTTCGCGGTGATCGCCTCGTTGCTCCTTACTATGTCGATCTGGGAATATTTTAGCCCGGGCGGTGGTCCGCGCCTCGGTATCCTTCGCTTCGAAACCACCCGTGGAGACAGGTTATTCGTCTCCCTGCTTGGCAGTGCGTTTATTTGCATGGCTTGGTTGACCTTCGTGGGTTTGAACCTGTGGTGGGGCCTTGCAGCTTGTCTGGTTTATGCCTTGTTGGTGTTTTTGTTCGTCTAACGAAGAAGATTTGTAGTGCACCGCGAAGTATTAAGCGGTTGAAATTAATTAGAAGGGGTTTTGCATGATCGCTCGTAAACGAAGGCTTCCAAAAATAGGGTTTCCTAAAACACTGCTGAGCTGTGCGGTATTGCTATCAACGGTGGTTACAAGTTCGGCCGATGTTGAAGATGCCGAGAGATGGCTTCCTGAATTTCAGCCATCCACACTTAATCAAGAACAACAGCTTTCTGAGATGCAGTGGTTTATCGATGCGGCACGGCCTTTCGCTGGCATGGAAATCAAAGTGGTTTCAGAGACCATTACTACCCATGAATACGAAGCACAGGTGTTGGCGCAAGCGTTCACTGAGATCACTGGCATTCAGGTAACTCACGATCTAATAGGCGAAGGCGACGTAGTTGAGAAGCTGCAGACGCAGATGCAATCGGGTGAAAATATTTATGATGCCTACGTGAATGACTCAGATTTGATAGGCACGCACTTTCGCTATCAGCAGGTTCGTAACCTCAGCGACTGGATGGCGAGTGAGGCAGCGGATGTCACGTCGCCCACATTAGACCTAGAAGATTTTATCGGTATCTCCTTTACCACCGGTCCAGATGGAAAGATCTATCAGTTGCCGGATCAGCAATTCGCGAATCTTTACTGGTTTAGGTATGACTGGTTCACTGATCCCGATCTGAAACAGCAGTTCAGCGATAAGTATGGTTATGAATTAGGTGTGCCGGTGAACTGGTCTGCCTATGAGGATATCGCTGAATTTTTTAGTAACGATGTCGGCGAGATCGATGGGCAGACGGTCTACGGTCACATGGACTATGGCAAGAAGGATCCTTCTCTAGGCTGGCGTTTCACCGATGCTTGGTTGTCTATGGCCGGTGCCGGAGACAAAGGCAGCCCTAACGGTCTTCCTGTGGATGAGTGGGGTCTTAGAGTCGAAGGCTGTCGACCCGTAGGCTCGACTGTTGAGCGCGGCGGTGCAACCGATGGGCCAGCGGCGGTGTATTCGGTTACTAAATACGTAGATTGGCTGCAGCGCTATGCTCCACCGGAGGCTGCGGGCATGGTATTCAGCGAGGCGGGGCCAGTTCCTGCGCAGGGGAATATCGCACAGCAAATTTTTTGGTATACAACATTTACCGCAGACATGGTTCTGCCAGGCCTGCCGGTAATGAATGATGACGGCACGCCTAAATGGCGTATGGCGCCTTCGCCTCACGGAGCTTATTGGGAAGAAGGACAGAAGTTAGGTTATCAAGACACCGGTTCCTGGACGCTGATGAAGTCGACGCCGGTGGATAGAGCTAAGGCCGCTTGGCTGTATGCCCAATTCGTTACTTCGAAGACGGTTTCACTAAAGAAGAGTCATGTGGGGCTTACTATTATTCGTGATTCGGATATCCGTCATGAAAGCTTTAGCGAGCGCTCGGTGGAGCTAGGTGGTTTGGTAGAATTTTATCGCTCACCTGCCCGTACGCAGTGGACGCCTACAGGCACTAATGTGCCCGACTATCCGCGACTCGCGCAACTTTGGTGGCAGAACATTGGTGATGCTTCCTCTGGCGCCAAGACACCGCAAGAAGCGATGACGGCGTTAGCAGTAGCCCAAGAACGTTTAATGCAAAGATTAGAGAGAGCAGGTGTGTTGGGTGAGTGCGGACCGAAGCTTAATGAGCCGCAGAGCCGAGAGTATTGGCTAAGCCAGCCCGGTGCGCCGAAGCCGAAGTTAGCCAATGAGAAGCCGCAAGGCATCACCGTCGACTATGATGAGCTAGTTAGTTCTTGGCAATAAACCTTAGTCGCCGCCTAACAGTCTTATTTTCTAAAAAGTGGAGCATGCTATGAACCCTAACATCTCGAACCTAAGTCGATTCGCTGCGGCATTGCTTCTGTTAGCGGGGCAGGCAGTTGCGCAGGTGCCTGCGGCGACTATCACCGGTCCTGTTGCTGCGGATAGAGCAGGCAGTGGAACTCTCAATACCATCTACAGCGCGAGCGCGATTGATCTCGAGAGTGCTGGCTATGTAGAGGAAGAGTTCTTCATCGAGGGCAGGGCGAATCGATATAGCAATCCCGAGTTAGAGAATGCCTCAATTGTCGATAGCGATCACCGCTACAAGACGCGCCTCATTGTGCGACGGCCGGCTGGATCGGCATTTAATGGCATCGTCATCGTCGAGTGGATCAACGTAACCGGTGGGCCGGATAAGGATATCGACTGGTGGCAGTCGGGTAGCCATTTCATCCGTAATGGCTATGCCTACGTTGTGGTATCCGCACAGCAAATGGGTATCGATACAATGAAGGAGTGGAGCGCTGCACGCTACGGTTCACTCGATGTCACTCACGATGGTATGGCGTCTCGCGACGAGCTTTCATACGATATATTTTCCGCAGTAGGCAAGGCTATCAATAGAGTAGGCGAATCAACCGCCAACGGCGAAGTGGATATTCTAGGCGGCCTCAAAGCGCAGCAGATCATCGCTACCGGTCATTCGCAGTCGGCAAGTCGCCTCGCAACCTACCTCAACAACGTACATCCCTTAGAGCCAATCTATGACGGAGTGATGGTGCATGGCGGGGGTGGTCGTATTAGAGATGATCAGCCGGTAAAGATTTTTAAGATTATGGCGGAGACAGATATGCTGCGCCGTGCAGCCACACCTCAGCCAGATACCGATACGTTTCGTCAGTGGGAAGTGGCGGGAAGCTCTCACGTAGACATACCCTTTGAGATTGAATACGGCAAGGTTAGAAACCTGCGCGAAGGGCTGTCTCTGGAGAATGTGCAGCCAAGAGATCAGGGCTGCGAATTGCCAGCCTACAGTCACGTGCCTTTTCGTGACGTAATGAATGCTGCGTTCGAGCATTTAGTCGTATGGATCCGTGATGATATAGCGCCACCCTCAGCGGAGCCTTTGCAGCTTAGGCGTATGATGCCAGAGGTGGAATTCGCCCGGGATGAATTTGGTAATGTGCTGGGTGGAATTCGTCTAGCGGAACATGTTGTCGCAACAGCGAAGAATACCGGTATGAATAACGGCAGCAATCGCTTCTGTTTTCTCTATGGCTCGCATCAGCCTTTCGATCAAGCGACGCTGAATGCACTCTATCCTAGTCATAGCGCCTATGTGGATGCGGTAAGAGAAGTGGCAGAAAAGAATGTGGCGGATGGATATATCTTGCCACTTGCAGCGCAGATGACGATACGCGAGGCGCAGCAATCAAGTATCGGTCGTTAGGTGCATAGAGAACATGGGACTATTTTAAAAGCTTTATGTGTTGAGCGATTAAGAAGCTGTCATTGCAGTCATTTGTGAAGAGCCGATTTACTTGCTGATGGTTGAATTTAAGTACGCTGAATAAACAGCGCGAATCAGCATCAAGCGCTAACCTCCATGCGGTCGCGACCCTGTTCCTTTGCCATATACAATGCCTGGTCCGAACGATTCAACATATCATCAGCATTTTCACCTGCTCGCCGCTCGGCGAGTCCAGCCGATATGGTTATGCTTGGAATAGGCTTGCCGCTGCCATCGAATATCTCAGCCTTACGGATAGCTTTGCGTAAGCGCTCTCCAGCGCCTATGCCACTTTGCAAATCAGTTTCAGGCAAGAGTACACAGAATTCCTCACCGCCGTACCTGACTACCAGATCAATCGGCCGTACTTTTTTAACCAGAGTGTCGGCGACGGTACGCAGTGCAATGTCGCCTACTATGTGGCCGTAACTATCATTGAAGTTTTTGAAGTGATCGACGTCGATCATCAGTACGCAGAAGGGCAGTTCGTCTTGCTCACTGCGTTGCAGGAGTCGCGGTAACATCTCGTCCAGCCAGCGGCGATTGTAGACGCCAGTTAGTCCGTCGGTCACGGCTTGCCGTTCAAACTTCCCCTGCAGATTCTCACTCTCCTCGAGAGATAGGTTGCTAGAGCGCATGCGCAAAGACAGCAACATTAATAAATTTGTACAGAAACCATGGGATGCGTGCGTCACACGCCAGAAAGTTTCTTCGTCTACACACAGCAGGAAGGTTTCACCACCGGACACGACATGGGCGGAAGCGGTACTGCCATCAATAACCGATAGTTCGCCTACAGTTTGTCCCTGTCCGAATTCTGCCGCCTCCCGTTGATGTTCGTCGTCGAGATAGACCTTTAAGGAGCCGGCCAGAATGAAAAACATAGTGCGATTAGGCTGATCCTTCTTAAGCAATACGTCGCCTTCGCTTAAGCTGGATAATTCGCAATTCCTCACTAATTCCCAGATAGGGTCTATGGATACATCGCGAAAAACCTGAAATTGATACAGGTGTTCGCGGGAGAATTGTAGTGGCGAAGTCATATTAGTGTCACTTGTACGTTTCTTGTTTGTGCCAGTTCGACTACAAGTAGGATAGAATTTATCTTAATTAATGTCCACGCCTCCCTTGTTACAGGGAGTTATTCAGCTCTTATCTCTGTCTGGTAGCGGTGGCGCAGGAAGAAAACAGTTCTGTACGGACTTCCACTCCTTTCTCGGCTAGTAGTGCCTGGTCTGCACAAGACACGTTGGTATGCCTTAGCTCGACAACATCGCCAGCTCCTATGCCGGGATTTTCCATCAATGCCTGAATATTGCTTAAATCAGGGTTGAAGCGCAGATCAAGCTGCATCAGCTGTGTTAGTCCGCTAAGTGGCGTTATGTCTGCAATATCGTTGCCTGTAAGTTCGAGATACTGCAAAGTGTTGAGTCCGCGTAGTGGGCTGAGGTCGGTGAAAGAATTTGCGGCTAGTCGCAGTTCAATAAGAGATGTTAATCCGCTTAGTGGGGTCAGGTCGCTTATATCTTGCGTATGAATATTAAGATCCACTAGTTTGGTAAGTTTTGCCAGCGGGCTAATGTCGGTAACGGCATTGGTAAATAGTAAGCCCGTAGCTCCCATATGCGTTCTCGGGTTTTGTCCTCCAATGAAGTCGCCGTGACGATGCATTCGAAGTACTCTCAATTCAGTAAGTGCGCTCAAGGCGCTAATATCAGTTAAGGGGTTTTCTGCGATACGTAATCTGACTAGCTTAGTTAAATTACGTAAAGGGCTGATGTCTGTAATCCAGTTGGTATGGAGATTGAGATTTATCAATCCGGTTAGTCCGGCCAAAGGGCTAATGTCAGAGAGTCCGCGGTTTCGTAGAGCGAGGTCGGTTAAACCGCTGAGGTTCTGTATTCCGGAAAGGTCATGAAATAGATGTTCAGGGTCTCTCCATTCAGGAGAGCCTGAAACCGATCGCCTCGCACCTACGCCAGAGGCGTCCAGATTTGTTAATTGCGCAGCTAGACCACAGCTAAGAGCATCTTGTGGTGTTAGTGACAAAGCCGCACGCACCTCACTTTCCAGCACGGCATCGGCGAAGGTCACTATGTCAGAGGCGCCGTGATCTCGGCAGTTGTCAGTGGCTCGCAGAGTCTGTTGAGCCCAAGCGCCAGAGCAGACCACGAGCAATAGCGCGGTTGAAGACAAGTTTATAAAAAGGGTTTTCATCTCAATGTTCCTTGTTTAAATCCTATCGCTTTAGTTCAGCAAATCAAAATAAATGCTGAGCACTATTTGGTTGTTAGGATTCTCGGGATACCTCAAACTCTGGCCAATTTGATAGGTTTAGAAGTTCTGATCGTCTTCTAGCCTTCGACCATCACAGGCTGAACCATTTATCGAAGTGACTCTGAGCAAATTGATCCCCAAGTTGGCAAATGCGTCCATGTCGGAGCAGGGCACATAGGTGAAGCGCAGGTCGAGTTCGTCGCCCTCACCGATTCCCTCGTTCAGCAGCAGCGGTTTAATGTCATAGAGGGACCAGTTCTGGGCCAGGCTCAATTCTTCAAGCCGATTGAGTCCTGCTAGCGCACTCACATCGGTAATGTCGTTATTTTCTAGACGCAGGACTTGCAGTGCGTGGAGTCTTCTCAGCGGCGCGATGTCTTCAATGTTGTTATTACTGAGAAACAGATACCGCAAGTTGATCGAGTCTTGCAGGGCGCTAACGTCGGAGATGGCGTTGTCATTCAGGCTAAGTTGCACCAAGGCGGGCTTGCCACTTAGTGCACTTATGTCTTCTATCTGGTTGTTGTTGGCCCATAGCAAGGTAAGTTCATTCATGTTCGCTAGCGCACTGATGTCTTTAATTTCACTTTCGTAAATACGCAGATGAGTGAGTTTGGTGAGATTGGCAAGAGGGCCAATATCGGATATGGCGTTCAGGTGAATGCGCAACAGGCGCATTTCGGTCAGCCCTGCGAGCGCACTGATGTCAGTAATGCCATTGAACACTACGTTGGGGTCGCGCCCATCATCCATGTCGAGATAATGCTGCAGTTGACGGGGATAAAGACCATGTACATGGAGTCTTCTCAGCTTGGTGAGCCCCGCTAGTGGGCTAATATCGGAGATTGGATTTTCACTGACCACAAGCTGTTCGAGATTGGTCAATCCACTCACGGGGCTAAGGTCGCTGAACCAATTGGTATGTAAGTTTAAATTAACGAGATTGGTCAAGCTGCGAATTGGGCTAATATCAGTAATGAGTCGATTGATTAGGTTGAGTCTGGTTAAGCCTGTAAGATTTTGGATGCCATCTAGACTCTCGAAAGGTTTTTCTGGCGAGGGTCGCAGAGTACCGCCATAAACTACGCGCTCAATCGTAGTGCCCACAATCAGTTGTTCTAACTCGGCTGCTTGACCACAGCTCAGTGGCGCCCGTGAATCCAATCCCAACGCAGCATTCACGACTTCAGCTAGGTCGGAATCAGCAAAGGTGACTATCGCATCCGCCGAAAAATCTCGACAATGATCCGTTGGCGATAGCGTGGTTTGTGCGTGAGTGTTTATGAGGGGAAAACACAGCAATATCAGCGTAAGCAGAGTCGAAAGGTAGTGGCGAGAGTTCATGGGGTTTCCATTTTTGTTGTTGAAATCTTACTGAGCGATGAGAAGAAAGCCTCGATTAAAAAATATTTCAGTTGGCATCAGTTGTTAATCAGTGAAACTAAGTTCACTGATGGCGATGCCGCTCTCACCCGCAATTGAATAAAGCAAATAGGTTTTATCATCTTCCTGATAGATGGCCGGATCCCTGAGTTGGTGAACTCGCTCATCGATATAACCACCTCTAGAAACTTCCAAGGGTAAATCGGCTCCTTCGTAATCCAATTCAGGTCTCAATACTTCTATCGGCTCACTTGCAGTCCATTCATTCCAATCATCGGTTAACTCGATTGTAGAAAGCATGATTCGTTCCGGTTCGTCGCCCCGGTTGGTGAAGAATACATAGAGGTGCTTATCTCGAATCAGTAGGGCCGAATGACGCATGTTAGAGGTGAAAAACTGAGGGCCCGCTTCGAAATTCGTCAAGCCGTCTCGAGAGCGAAAAAGATAGCCTGGCATGCTCATGGCATAATGGAAGCCCCCGTGCTCAATCACGCGAAAGTAGGCGCGACCTAAATCTTCTTCTCTGCCTTCAAAGTGAATGCCATCTTCGGACACAGCTGCACGCGTGAATTGTCTACCCTCACTTTGGCCATGGTAATACATCACTATTTGTTGAAGATCTTCGCGCACCTGTACATCAGGTGACGCAATATGAGCATACAGTGCCCCAGTCCTCCCTGGCCTGTGTGAGCAGGGCGGGCAAGTAGTGGGAAAGTAGGAGTCTTCTAGTCTTAAGGAGCCTGGTGAATACACGGTCCACGGACCAGTAACTTCATCGGCATAGGCCGTGCGAATATAGGTGCCGCGGTGATCGGCAAAATACAGGTAGTAGTTGCCCAGCGGATTCTCTACCCATTCAGGCACCTTGATCAGCGAGGGCCCCTGGATATTGCCGCCCATTCGCGCATCCATCTCAGGCGTGATGATAGGGCCATCGCCAAGACGGGTGGCAGTAACGTTGGCTGGCTCTGCTGCCTGCGCAGCTGAGAACAAGACAGACAATGAATACAGCAGTAGAGCTAGTGCTTTTTTTGTTTTCATGTAGAAATACCCTGGCGGTGGAATTTAAGAGGGACCGAATTGATGTGTGTTGCTGCTTGCAATGCCCTCTCGTAACGTCTTAATTTACCATTCATTGGGGATAGAATAATCAGAGTAGTTCTATATTCTCTCGCATTCGGAATTCGAATGCCTTCTTCAAAATAAAAATAAAAGCTATATCGTGTCGTGCTTGAGCAATCGGTGTCAGAAACCAGGTCTGATTTTTATCGCAGCACATGTCGCTCTAACATCTGTCGTCTGACCACCGCACCGTAAACATTTCCATTGGCATCCACGCCAACACCTTCGGCGCCTGAATGATCGTCTCGCAGGGGTTCCATGTCTTCGATGAATGCAGTCACTGTGCCGTCAATGGCTGAACCGATGCGAATACCCTTTCTTATTCCCGTTAACTCACCCGCACCGGTGTCGGGTCCGGATTCCGAGTCGGCTACATAAATCGTGTCATCAGCAGTAATGAAGATACCGCTAGGGCGGCCGAACTGTCTCCATTCGTCGATAAAACCTCCATCCTGACGAAAAATTTGAATGCGATTGTTGTTTCTATCGCCAACAAACAAGCGTCCGCCGGAATCCATCGCTATGGTATGCGGTTCGCTGAGTTCCCCTTGCCCTGAGCCTTCGCTTCCCCATTGTTTAATGAATCTTCCCTCAGACGAATAATGCACAATTCGATTATTTCTGCCGCCTCGATGGCTTTCTGCTATAAAGACGTCGCCGTTGTCAGGGTCAACAACAACGTCATTCGGATTGAAGAGTAGCCCCGGTGTTGAGCCGCCTTGCCCTCGTTGCCCGATTGTCATCAGAATCTCACCGTCGGAACTGAATTTGAAAACCTGATGGCCAATGCTACCGTTACTGCGAGCATCGGTGACCCAAAGATTCCCTTGTGAGTCCACAGTGGCGCCATGGGGAAAAACAAACAGCCCTGCGCCAAAAGAATCCAGCAAATTGCCGTCATAGTCATATTTCAGAATTGGAGCTTCGCTGCGACCCTCACAAGAGTTATCAATGCAGCGATGGATGACATAGATGAATTGACCGTCCGGGGAAGGCTCCACGGCAGTCACTGCGGCCCATTCTGACCCTTCTGGTAGTTCGCCCCAATTCCGCCCTGTCTCATAGGGTTGCGGCAGATCATTGCGCACGCCGTGGGCTGTCTCGGGCGCCGATGAGGTTTGGGCATGGACTTGTATCCCCCCAACTGCGATGAATAGCGATACCGAGAGTAGAGCGAGTATTTTTGTTGGTTGCATGAGTGAGCATCGTGGTAGTGGAATCGAAAAACTAGCTTAGAAGCCGTGAATTATCCAGTATTGTGATCAAAATAGTGCCGACATGTCCCGGACTTGTCTTGCCGATACCAGCTAAAAATGGGTTATGCTAGGCAACTGGAACCTGAGCACAGCTACAAGCACATTGGAGAGGCAATGAAGATGAAACTTAGCAAATTACTGGTCGCGGTTGCCGCACTGTCTGGGCTTCAGGGCGTATTCGCCCAAGAGCCGTTCACTTACAACGAGCACGTGGCGCAAATCATCAATGACAATTGCGTGGTATGTCACCAAGAAGGCGGCATCGGCCCTATGCAGCTGACCAATTTCGAACAGGTACGCCCCTGGGCTCCGCTGATTCAGCTAAAGGTAGCCAATCGGGAAATGCCGCCCTATGCCTATGATCACGGCATCGGCATCCAGGACCTGGTTGGCGACTGGCGCATGCAGCAGGATGATATAGATACCATCGTGGCCTGGGTGAATGCGGGCTCCCCCCGAGGTGATATTGACATAACTGCACCTGTCGCTCAGGTGAAAACTCCAAGCCAATGGAACTTTGAAGCCGAACTGGGCGCGCCGGACCTGATCGTGCCTTCATCTTCCTATGATGTCCCCGCCAATGGCAATGATCTGTGGGTAAGAGAGATTGTTGACCCCAGATTAACCGCGGCAGTTGCAGAGCGTTGCATTAAGGCAGTTCAGGTAAAGCCTCGCGGCGATTCAGCGGCGGTAGTCCATCACGCAAATTCAATCATCTTTGTGGAAGATGAATACGGTGAGCTTCGCCGTAATGGCATGCTCACGGAATATGCCATGGGTAAATGGGGCGAGAAAGTGCCTGACGATGTCTGTAGGACCCTGCCTCCCGGCGCTCAGGTTCAATGGAATATTCATAATTTCCCAGGTGGCGTTGGTGCGACAGCCCGGGGCGAAATGATTGAAGACATCGTGGTTGAAATCGGCCTGTGGTTCCACGACGAAGGTTTCGGTGAACAGGAAGGCGTCTACCGGCAGGACCTGACGAACTACCGGATCGAGCAACAGGGCGATCTTGTGATTCCACCCAACGGCTATCAAATGACTCAGGGCTTCCACACCTTTGACCATCCGGTGCGTATCGATAGCTTCCAGCCCCACGGTCATCTGCGCATGAATGCCGCCTCGCTGGAGGTCTTCTATCCGGAAACCGGCCGCACTGTGCCAGTCAGCCAAATCTCCAAGTGGAGTGCAACCTGGCATCACAATCATATCTACGAACCCGATGTGGCACCGCTGCTACCAGCAGGCGCAGTTCTGGTGCTGAAACAGTGGTATGACAACACAGCGAACAACCCCAACAACCCGGATCCTGATATGTGGGTTGTGGGTGGTAGCCGCACCGGCGATGAGATGACTCACGCCTGGATCGCCGTTACGCATCTGGACGATGAAGGCTATGACAAACTGGTGGCCGAGAGAGAAGCCAAGCAGAAACGCTCTCTGGCAGGAAATGATTGAATTGCATGCAATCTTCCTTGTTCGTTAAAGTGGATTGATAGCGCCAATGCAGGGGCGCAAACACGCGATAAATTGTTGCGCTATCGCGTTAAGTTTCGAGCAGCTGCAAGCTGCTCGAAACTTTTGTTAAGAATAGTGAGAGAATAATTCATGCCAATCGCCCGCAGCACCTATCAAAAAATGCGCACGCAGCTAATAGCCTTCTCGTTCATCCTCTTATCGATAGCCACGCTTAATCAGTCTCAAGCCCAGGATCAGGAATGGCGTACTTATGGAGGCGACCTCGCCAGTACCCGTTATTCCCCGCTGGAGGCGATTAGTGGTGAAAATTTCAGTGCGTTAGAAGTAGCTTGGGAATTTGATACAAGTAGCTTTGGCCCTGGCCCGGAGTTTAACTTTCAATCAACACCCTTGATGGTTAATCGAACTATCTATACAACGGCAGGAAGCAGGCGAGATATTGTTGCTCTGGATGCGCGCACTGGTGAAATTCTCTGGATGTTCCGGCTTGATGAGGGTGAGCGTGCAGCGAACGCCCCCCGTCGATTTTCAGGAAGAGGGTTAACATGGTGGGATGATGGCAGCGACAAGGGACGAATCATTTATGTGACACCTGGCTATCAAATGATTGCATTAGATGCGGCGAGTGGAGAGCGCATCGAGGATTTTGGGCTTAATGGCATTGTAGACCTGAAACAGGAGTTCGATCAGGATTTGGATCTCATAACAGGTGAAGTAGGGCTCCACGCCGCGCCTATTGTTGCCAATGGCGTTGTCGTTATAGGCTCGGCGTTTCGTGCCGGAAGAATGCCAACTAGCCGAGAGAAACCAAAAGGCCATGTTCGCGGCTACGATGCGCGAACCGGCAATCGGCTCTGGATTTTTCATGCTATTCCCCAGGCCGGTGAGTATGGCAATGACACCTGGCTGAATAACTCCTGGTCCTATACCGGCTATGGCGGTTCCTGGGCGCAGATGACAATCGATGCTGAGCTGAATACGGTTTATCTGCCTACCGAAACTGCTACCGGCGATTCCTATGGTGGCCATCGCCACGGAGACAATCTATTTACCAACAGTATAGTGGCACTCGATCTCACAAGTGGTGAGAGGAAATGGCATTTTCAGACTACACATCATGATGTGTGGGATTGGGATATTCCCTCTGCGCCAATGCTTCTGGACCTGACTATCAATGGAAAAACCAGCGCCGCTGTGGTGCAAACGGTGAAACAGGGTTACACCTTTGTGTTCGACCGAGTCACCGGAGAGCCTCTGTTTGACATTGAGGAAGTGCCGGTGCCTGCATCTGATATTCCCGGTGAACGACTTTCCCCTACTCAGCCTATTCCTGTGAAACCTCCACCATTCGCCCGCCAGGGGCTTAGCGAAGATGAGTTAATCAATTTTACGCCGCAGCTGAAAGCCAAGGCACGAGAGATACTGTCTCAGTACCGCTATGGCGACATCTATATGCCACCGTCTCTGGCTGAGGCCGACGACGGTACCTTCGGTACACTGTTCATGCCTTCACAAACCGGTGGGGCCAACTGGCCCGGAGGCGCAGTCGATCCTGAAACCGGCATCATGTATATTTTTAGCAAGTCTGATGTGGGCCGAATGTCTATGAGTAATCGTCCGGACCGTTCCGACATGGACTATATCAACCTGCAACTTAGAACGGCGCCGCGATTAACTGTGGACGGTTTGCCCCTGATCAAACCACCCTATGGGCAGGTGGTGGCATTGGACTTGAACGAGGGTGAGAAACTTTGGGATGCTGTGCATGGTGAGACGCCGGATTCTATTCGCAATCACCCCGCACTGGCAGGTCTGAATATTCCCCGTACCGGGCAAGCCGGGCGAGTAGGTGTTCTGGTTACTAAAACACTTGTTATAGCCGGTGACGGCGGCAGCTATACAAATGCAGATGGCGAGCAGGAAGCCTTGCTGCGAGCCTATGACAAACTTAGCGGCGAACAACTAGGTAGCCTGGCAATGCCGGCGCAACAGACTGGCAGCCCAATGACTTATGCGATCGATGGAGTACAGTATCTTGCGGTGGCGATCGCAGGTTCAGATGTGCCGGGTCAGTTGAGGGTTTACAGTTACGAGCCCTGATTCACTGGTTCTTTGAGTGCCGGCACTGTTGCACAATTTGTTGATATAAAGAATGTGTTGAGATAAAGAATGCACCGAGATAAAGAATGAAACTATTTACAGTAATACCCTTACTCTGTTTTTTCGTTGCGGCGAGTGCACAGGAGAATACAAGGGAAAGTGAGAAAGAGATTCGCATTCTGTCTGCGTATCACGGGCTTGATCCCTTGCCACCGCTAGCAACTCGATTATGTGGGTTGCCTCCGGCTAGGGGGCAGGATGGAATGCCCGTTACCTTTTCTGTGCAGATAGATAGTGCATCAATTTCTGCGGCTGCCTTTGCAGTTGAAACCAGCTCTGGTGAAATTGTTACTCCACTATGTGCAACGTTGCGACCTGCGATAGAGACGCTCGAGAAGCGCACGGTGCTTCTTATCGGGCCTTTTAGTGTTGGCGACTCACTGCCGAATAGTGTTGAGATTGTGGAACAGCTCGAGGATGTCGATGGGAATTCGCTGGTCGGCTTGAAAATTGAAAAGGTGACGCTCCTCGCAGCTGGGCCCAGCCTCGTATTTGCCGAGCGCTTCGCTCCCGATACTTCAGGGCTTGAAGGGGAATGCCCGGCCGAAACCGCACAAGCAGTCCAGCTAACCTGGGAAGGCGGGGTTACCGGGCCGGCGGGCGCTGATCTTGGCGAGGCCCAGCGAACAGCCATATCGGTACTTCTTGAGAATGGAGATGCTGTACACCCACTTTTTCTCGCCGATGATGATCCGGACAATCATGTCATTGCCTGTATCACCGAGACCAGTCCAGCAGTTTCGGTTAGCGTAACGGCGGGCTTCTTTCATGATCCGGGTGATGATGCCAATCCCGAGACCAGGATAGATGTGATTTCAAGAATGAGTGAGTAACCTTTTTTGAGATTGGCACATTACCCTTGAATAGCCAGAAGATGAAATAGAGGCAGGAACTAGCTTTGACTATGTTTATGTCTAAAAAAGGAAGCTCGATATGAAACATTGTTTCAAACAAATGTCTTTAATTGCACTGTCGCTTGTTGTTTGCTCTGGGGCTTGGGCTCAGCGATTGCTGCAGCCTGCTGAAAGCTGTCGTGATCACTCTGCATCTAGCATAGTGAGTTTCGCTGATGCAGTGCTGGACAAGGAAGTGCGTGAGGCGTTGTCAATCGGGCCACAAGATGCCCTGACTTGTGAACTAGCAGCACAATTAACAACACTGGATGCCTCCGGTGTAGGAGCGAGAAGATCGGTCTCAGGCTCGCCTGAATGGAATGACCCTGAACATCTGTTTCATGACCTCTCCGGTATACAGAATCTCACAGGCCTAACCGACCTTGCGCTCAGGAATCGCGGTCTGTCCGATATTCGTCCGCTAGCCGGGCTTACCGATTTGATAAACCTGAATCTACATACAAACTGGATCTCTGATATCAGCCCATTGCGGGACTTGACGAAACTAGTGAGGCTGCGAATCGCCGAAAATCCCCTGAGCGATATCAGTGCCCTGAGTGAGCTTACAGAATTGAGAGTACTTCGCATGCACCGCCATGGCGACTTTATAGGTGGGCAAAACCCCAGGACGCATATGGGGGCGACAGGATTGCTGTTTACAAATGCCGTTACCGATATTAGTCCTCTGGCGAAACTCACCAAGCTAGTGGATCTTAATATTCATACGCAAGACATAAGCGACCTGACACCATTGAGTGGTTTGACATCACTGATTGAGCTGCGACTGGCGGCCAACTCGTTCACCGACCTTAGTCCATTGCGCGGGCTCAGCACTCTTGAGTATCTAGAACTTACTGGCAATGACATAACCGATATAACGCCACTGAGTGGTCTGACAAACCTGATGCAGCTCGATCTTCGCTTCAATCCTGATTTAACTACTATTCAGGCGCTGTTTGAAAACCCCGGCATTGGGGCTGGAGATATCGTCGAGCTGAGACATACCAATGTGTCATGTGCAGATCAGGCGCGGCTAGCAGAAAAAGGGGTGGAAGTTCGTACCGAATTATTCTCTTCTTGCGCTACGGCTACCAGACAGAGATGACCAGACAAAGCTATTAACAGCTGCCTGAAATGGCAGCCTGGGAACTTTATGAAGGCCAATCAATTACAGCGTCGGCCAGGCCGAGTCGCCTCACATCTAGTGACACTTGTTCTCGCAGTATCGAGTGGCCTTGCAATCAATCTATCGGCTCAGACCGAGTTGCCACCGCTTGCCGATAGAGATCGGGCAATGACCATGCCGGGAGAATTCGTTCTCGCAAGTGTAGGTGACTTGATGATACGCCGCCCAGCATCCCAGCTCGCCGACCCCGAAGTGCAGGCAGTCTTTGACTTGATAAGAAATGCCGATCTTGCCGTGGCAAACATGGAGGGTGAGTTGGCGAATCTGCGAAAATTCAATGGCCCCCTCAATGGTTTTGTAGGCAGTCATGAGGTCGCAGCCGATCTCAAATTGATGGGATTCGACATGGTCAATCGCGCCCAGAACCATCTCTTAGATAGTGAGTTCGAGGGCATGTTTTCGACGAACGCTTTGTTAGACGAAGCAGGCATTGTCCATGCTGGAAGTGGGAGAAACCTGCAAGAAGCGGCCGCACCGGCTTTTCTCGAATTGGCAAAGGGGCGCGCAGCCTTAGTGGGCGCGCATGCCCCCATCTTTCCAGAACACTATCGACTTGCGGCAACCGCTCGTAACGGGAACCTGGGGGGAAGACCCGGCCTCAACATGCTCAATTATTCAGAGACTATTTTGGTATCCCAGCAGCAGTACGATGCACTGCAGCAAGTTCGCCGGGGATTCCTGGAATACCGCGACAACTATGACAATCCGCGCCCCGTAGCCAGTGCTTCCCCCGATACGGGTATAAGCATTCCTGCCTCGAGTTCCGGACGCAATGACCCCAGGTATCGAGTAACTCGAGGCGATGAAACTCCAGGCACAGTTGCCTATACCTTAAATGGCAATGACGTGGATCGCATGCTCAGGAATATTCGCAATGCCCGCCAGCTAGGAGATTTCGTTACTGCCGCCGCTCACATCCATCAGAGTGAGTCGGTCGTTGAGTTTCAGCATTTGAGCACGCGCCCGCCGCAGTTCTATGTAGATCTGGCGCATCAGGCTATCGATGCAGGGGCCGATGCTTTTGTTGGCACGGGAGTGCAAACACTACGCGGCATTGAAATCTACGAAGGCAAACCGATTTTCTATGGTCTGGGTGAGTTTTTTCGGGAAGCACAGTGGGAATTGGAGCTGGTTTTCGGTGCTGTCGATGCAGACCCACAAAGAAGATTGCAGCAGTTCTCCCGAAATTTTGGCGGATCCACCCAGTCTTTGGAAAGCGTGGTTGCAGTCAGCCATTATGAAGACGGTGCTCTACGAGAGGTGCGGCTTTACCCGATAGAGCTGGGGATAAACGGCCCTGACTCAAAGCTTGGTATTCCGCGGATGGCCAAAGAGAGTCATGCCCAATTAATTCTGGAACGTGTTGCGCGCTTGTCGGATCAATGGGGAACTACCATCGAGGTCGAAGGGAGTGTAGGTGTAATCCGTGTCGAATAATACAGCCTCTTGTCAGCGTAAACCGAGCATTTCAATTATGCCAAAACTGAACCCTATCCAACTCCATCAGCTAGTAGCGCTAATGTTCTCGCTGTTGTTTTCTGTTGCAGCATTCTCCCAGGTCACGGATGCCCGTTTCACCCCCAGCGATGAGTACGGCATCGACGAGGCTTTCTTCAAACTGCCGCCGGGTAGAACCATCGGTGCCACCTCAGGTCTGGGAATTCACCCGGATGGTTCGTCTTTCTGGGTCTTTGATCGCTGCAGCGGCGAAGATTGCCGAGGCTCAGATCTTGCCCCAATTATGAAGTTCGACCGTGACGGCAATCATCTTCTCAGTTTCGGTGCAAACCTGTTTCAACGCCCCCATGGCTTGAGTGTAGACAGAGATGGCAATGTTTGGGTAACAGATGATGTTGGCTCACGTGACATCGATACCGAGAGCGAAGCCAAGGGGCATCAGGTCTTCAAGTTCAGCCCCGAAGGTGAACTGCTCATGACTCTGGGCAAACCCGGTATCCCAGGCGACGGCCCAGACACATTCAATATGCCATCGGCAGTAGTCGTTGCGCCTAATGGCGACATATTCGTTGGTGACGGGCATGGCCCTCGATCCAACGCCAGGATCGTGAAGTTTACGTCTCGTGGTGACTATCTCATGACATGGGGGTCGTTCGGCGAAGGCCCGCATCAATTTCATACGCCCCACGCACTGGCTATGGATTCCGCTGGCAGGTTATTTGTTGGCGATCGCGGTAACAAGCGAGTACTTATTTTCGATCAGTCCGGCAATTTTCTTGACGAGTGGACGCAATTTGGTCGACCTAGCGGCATGTACATCGATGACAATGACCTGCTGTATGTCGCCGACTCCTCATCTTCAAACACAGCACAATCTAATCCCGGTTTTGAAGAAGGCATTCGCGTCGGGAATGTGACAGATGGCCGTGTGCTGTTTTTTATTCAGGACCCCGATGCAAGCGGGAGTCAGGAGGGTGTGGTTGCGGACAGTGATGGGAATATCTATGGCTCACTCACAGCAGGCATGGCTTTGCGAAAATATTCACTCTCAGAGTGATCGAAAGTAGGGGGCACAGCTAGCTTAGCTAACCAAAGGAGACGGATTTGCCAACTTCGCTGGATAAACAAGCACCTCGAGGTGTAACCAACAAAATGAAAGGAAAAAAATGGAAGGACGAAAATGAAAATGAAAATGAAAGTTAACAGGCTCCGTACAATTTTATCATTCGCTGCAACGGCACTCTCTTTATCCGTTGCTAGCAGCCTCGCTTATGGACAGGGCAATTTCGCCGGTGTGGAACTCTCCATTACTCCCGTCGCCGGCAACGTCTACATGGTGCAGCGCCCGGGTGGCGGTGGCAACATCGGTGTTCAGGTAGGTCCAGATGGCGTGCTTTTAGTGGATTCCTTGTTTGCTCCGCTTGCGGATAAGTTGGTTGCAGCGGTAAAGCAGGTAACCGATGAGGAAATTCGGTTTCTGGTGAACACCCATATTCATATAGATCATGTGGGAGGTAATGAAAATCTGGCCGAGATGGGTGTGCTGATCTTTGCTCATGACAATACGCGCCTGCGCTTCTTCGAACAGAGAAGTCGTTTCCCCAGAGCTGGGGGCAGTTTCGTTCCTCAACAGCCCGCTGCAGCAAGGCCTCTAATCACTTTCAACGACACTATGAGCTTCCATCTCAATGGCGAAGAGGTTCGTGCTTTTCTGGCCCCTCCGGCTCACACAGACGGAGATAGCTTCGTCTACTTTTCCGAATCTGACGTGCTTCACCTTGGTGATGTCTACCGCACCACCAGCTATCCTATTATCGATGTCTACAACGGGGGTAGCCTCAGAGGCACAATCGCGGCGATGGATAAGGCAATCGATCTAGCCGGCCCGAATACAAAAGTTATACCGGGTCATGGTCTTGAAGTGGTAGGTCGTGACGAAATGATAGAATTTCGCGACATGATTCTCGATATTCAAGGCCAAGTGCTCACCATGATACGCGAGGGTAAGAAACTGGACGAGGTGATGGCAGCACAGCCGACTGCTGCCTATGATGCCAAGTGGACCGATGACCCAGGTTGGGGCCCGCAAGATTTTGTGCCTGTCGTCTATTATGAGCTGGGTGGTTCCGGCCGCTTGGCCGACCGTTAATACTCTTTGTCGAACGACTGCTAACAGAGCCTTTGGTAAAAATTATGAGTGATAAGAAGCCTGAGAAGAAAACCAAGAACAAGTCGAACTGGTATTTGCCGCCTTTGAAACGCCGGGACTTTCTGCGCGGCAGCGCGGGGGGTATGGCAGGGGCATGGTTATCCGCCTGGCCCTGGCAACAACTCTCTGCACAGCAAGACCTGAATCCTGTAACCGACGATTGGGATGCGGGGATCGTACGGCATCTATTGCCTGCAGTGAACGAATCGCAGTTTCTGATAAAGACTTCATTCACCAGGGCCCTCAGGGAAACACCCCGGCTGCGGATCCAAAATGGCGGCAGCGGCAGATTTATCGAAGGTTATTTGAACGACACCAGCGGTGAGTTTTGGCAGTTCTATGCTACCGAGCTAGAAGCCGATACCGAGTATCAATTGTCTCTACAAGACAGTACCGGCAACGCCTTGTGCGAGCCGTGGCCCTTATCAACTTTCCCGTCGCCGCAGCAGAACCCTGAACGGGTTCGAGTGCTATTTTATACCTGTGCCGGGGGTCCCGAAGGGGAGTATTTTGGTATTAATGACAGGCGCGGGAATCTGCCGATCGCTATACGCCAAAGACTGTTGAGAAGAGGGCTGTCATTTTCACCCCAGGCGGCGGTAGCCAATGGCGATCATATCTATTGGGATCTTCATACCTGGCAGGGCGATCAAGCCGGAGAATTGAGTCCAGCCGGACAACAATCAAACTTCGATTTTGCAGCCAGGGTAATGGGTGGCAGCAATGAGGAGGCCATGAAGCTCGCCGCGGGCCCTCAGATAGCGCCGCTGTATGGCACAGCCTTTAGATCAACGCCTGTGTACTTTCTGCAGGATGATCATGATCACTGGGAGAATGATTCGCCGCTTACCTATCCAGTTCCCTGGTTTCAATTGCAGCTTGCGCGGACTACTCAGCAGCTGTACTACCCCGAGTTTCTTCCCGATGCCACACGCTCACCAGGGCTGCCTTATTCCACCAGCTCAGCGCGTGGCGAGCTTTCCGAGAGTTTCGGCACAATGCGTTATGGTCAGTTGCTAGAAGTGTTGCTCTATGATGTGCGTCGCACAATGAGTGTTGGCGAACTCAATGGAGTTTTCCTCGACAGCAATGTTGAGAACTGGCTAGTTCAGCGTACAGAATCAAAAGACACTCGTCATCTGGTCCATGTGCCGTCCAATCCGCCGGGGTGGACAGCCGGCAAGTGGGGCGAGTGGTATCCCGATATGTTGCATCCGGAGACAGGTCAATTTACTACCCAGATTCCCAAGCCTCATTGGCAACAAGGTTGGCTGAATCAGCATGACCGCATCATGCAGTCATTGGCAGATATGAAGCACCGAAACCCACTAGTCATCGCCGGAGATCTTCATGCCACCGGTGTTGGCACGATGTATGGCGCTGGCAATCTGGATTTCAGTGACAACCCCATTACCAATATTCTCTGTGGGCCTGTTGGCACATCGATTCGCGGGTTTCCCTCGGTGGTGCGCGGTGTGTCCGCAGCGCCGTCGCAATATTTGGATTTTCAGGAGCAAGTACCGCCTATCGAAGAACATGGCTTTACCATTGTAGATTTCGAACAAGACCGAATCGTAGCGAAGCTATTTAAATGGGATGTAAAGAGTCAGCCGGTGGATGCTATTGATACACTAGAGCCTTATCACACAGTTGAGTTAGATCGACCTTGATGCATAGTTAGATCATAGTTAGGTATTAGTTAGGTATTGGTTAGATATTAGTTAGATAATAGACAGACCATAGGAATTCATCAGTAGAAAAAAGTTAGTTAACAGAGGAAAACATGCAAACAAAAATTACCAGAATGCTAAACATAGAGCATCCAATCATTCAGGGCGGAATGCACTATGTAGGCTTCGCCGAGTTGGCAGCAGCGGTATCCAATGCGGGTGGGCTTGGTATTATTACGGCGTTAACTCAAGGTACTCCCGAAAAACTTGGCAACGAAATTGATAAATGCAGGGCGCTTACTGATAAGCCTTTTGGCGTGAACCTGACTTTCCTTCCATCGCTTACCCCGCCTGATTATCCCGGGCTTGTAGAGACACTTATCAACAAAGGGGTCACCGTTGTCGAGACGGCGGGTAATAACCCGAAAGCGTGGTTGCCTATATTAAAAGAAAACAATATTAAGGTTATTCATAAATGCACCTCCGTTCGGCACGCACTCAAAGCGCAAGATATTGGCTGTGATGCGGTTTCCGTTGATGGCTTTGAATGTGGTGGGCACCCTGGTGAGGACGATATCCCTAATTTTATATTGTTGCCCCGAGCAGCGGATGAGTTGGAGATACCTTTCGTTTCATCAGGCGGCATGGCCGATGGTCGCTCCCTGGTGGCGTCTCTGGCAATGGGTGCGGAGGGTATGAATATGGGGACGCGATTCATCGCTACTAAGGAAGCGCCGGTTCACGAGAACGTGAAGCAGGCTTTGCTTGCGGCAACAGAGTTAGACACGCGATTAGTTATGCGACCACTGCGCAATACTGAGCGCGTGCTAAACAACACTGCAGTAGAACGCTTGCTGGAAAAAGAAGCATCGCTAGGGAAAGACATTAAGTTTGAAGATATTGCGGCTGAGGTTGCCGGCGTGTATCCAAAAGTGATGATGGACGGAGAGGTTGATCGCGGAGCTTGGTCTTGTGGAATGGTGGCAGGATTGATCAATGATATCCCTTCGGTTCAAGAACTTATGGACAGAATCATGAATGAAGCCGATTCGATAATTGTTGATCGTTTGGCCGGGTTGCAGAAGTAAATTTGAAGGCTCTATAGATTTATCGAGTTTAGATTGCAGTGATGAGATCTATGGAGCCGACATTGATTCGGCCGAATGGCGAGGATAACGGCGCTGCCCATAGATGGGCAGGTCGCTAACTCAAATAATGATTTGTCAGTTTTCCCCTGTGGGCTTTCCGGGCAGAGGGTGGTGATTTTGGTCTTTAGTCTGGCCTGGCAATAGCCTTGGTTTCTGCTTAAGAACCCGCTGCTACAGATAGCTGGAGCTCGGGAGCTGAATCCACAGGTATCATCACTTCGTTTCGACGTAGAAACGGCAAGACATAGGGCGCATCGTAGGCGGCAGACTCAATCACTCCAGTTGCCTCAATAGCATGTGCTTCAATACCCGTAAGTAGTTTTTCTTTGTGCTTTTCAAAATTCCTTTCTGTCCATCGTCCTGAGTAGCGTACAACCGCCATCAGTTGTCCTGCCACGGGTCTCAGGTTTATGCGTTCATCAGTTGGCAAGGGCGCTGTTTCCATGGAGAACTTTTCAGGAAGCATAAAGGCTATGCGCCACCCCTGTTCTGTCTCAACGCGTTGTACCGGGGCTGTCATGGCAATGTCCTCGCTAACAGCATTGCGCTGCACGGGAGCAGTCATTTCAATATCCATCTGAATATTGTTATCCCCCGTGATATACCGGAAGAGCCTCATGAACCCTTCGTTGGATGCACGCTTATAGCTGGAGGAGTTTTGCACTACGGTTTCCGCCACAATATAGGGCTCATATTGTCTATATTCCAAAGACGCATCTTTGTAGACGACAGTATATTTGGGGCTTTCAATAGCCAGGGCTGAACTCGACATTAGAATTATTAGCGCAAATAGGGATAAATTACGTTTCATATTACTAGTGGTATTCACTATGTTTCTCCAGTTCAATTTTGTGCATATATTGCTAACTACGCGAAAAAATCAGAGCTGGTTCAAAATGGTGGGAGAATTCATTTTAAGGTGAGGTTGTTTTTGTGTAGCTAACGCACCAACACTCGAGATCACACTGTGAGAACGAGAACAGTAAGAGAGTACAGCGAAAATAGGACTGACCACAGCTTAAAGCGTGCGGGTATTGTAATCACCAGCACCATTAATAGAATTCCTATAGAGGGCACGGCGATCGACGGTAAGATTGGATTGTTGTACATGGCTATGTTGACGTAGGGCCCTACTAAGTAATACAACAACATAGATAGGGCGGAAAGACGACCAAGTTGTTGGCTTTCCTTCAGCATATCGATGGGGCCTTTTTCAGGCGCAGAAAGCGCCATCTCGGCAGCGCCGTAGATGCAGGAAGAGCCAAACACCAGCACAATAAAGTCGAGGAATGTCCACTGCTCGATTGCGCGCAGTCCCCATCCCACCCACCAAAGCTGCAATATGTAGAGCATGACGCTGAACGCCCAAATTGTCGAAGACCAGTGAAAAATGACGCGGCTATATGCGCGCGTGATCATTGCCATGGTGTGCAGCAGTCGTGTAATCGCTAGGCCTAGAATGATGGAGACAGCGATAAAGATGTATTCGTGTTGCGTCATATTATTTCTTTATCAAGGCTACTAAAGCCACGATAGTTGTGGTGAATTCATATCCTAGTGCCCCATAGGTGTATGCGGTGAGAGGCTCCGGCGTAATAAATAAGGAGGTCAGGCGAGCCAATACTAACGACCCTATTGCGACAACGAGAAGAGTTAGACCGGCACGGTAGAGTTCGGGTTTGAATAAAGCCATTGCACAGAATAGCCCCAACCCTGTTTGTAGTCCGCCATACATCGCGCCGATCTCTGCGAAAGCGTCACCGTTGGTCATGGTTAGGCCTGCAAACCCGGCGGGTATTGCTGGAGATACAAGACTGACAAGGCCATAGCCAATAAGGACTAGCGCTGAAACTCCCAGAACTACTTTACCCAACAGCATGATTTTATCCTTCTCAAATTAACTCAGTCATAATCAAAATACAGTAGTTTTATGTGAAGAGAAAGACGTGGAAGAGAGTAACCAGCTTTTGGGTTGCACACTGATAGCGCAATTTTTCGAATCACTTCGATGCTTTCTATTCAGGTGCTAAATCTCATGCCCAAAAAACTGCCTGCTTAGGTGAGGCTGCTGAGTGAGCTAAAGGGTTGGGGCCGAGCTATCGACTTTTTCATTGGCGTCGTGTTCGGAATTTTCCAATAACTCAAGATACCTGGCTAAATTACTATGCAGGTGACCAATCGCGGACTCAAATCGACCGAACCTATAGTGTGAGTTAGCACCAGAGCCAATGGCAGCCTGAATTTTACTTACTACTTCTGCATCTTCCTTGTTGCCGGTATCTGAAAGAAAGGCTACGTCTTTCTTGGCGCGAGCCAGGTCTTCTGCAGCAGGAGCTGCCCCGTTCGGTATTGGCATGGTAAGTTTATAACTGAAGTATCGTGTGCGTGTTGGTGATTCGGGCTCGGCGAAGGTTACATCGTAGTGCTGGGATAGTCGGGTAATAGAGGCAAAAGGGAAAATTCGGTTAACCAGTGTCACCATCCTGTTTAATGACAGGTTCTCTCGGGGTGCTTCGCGTAATTTTTCAATGCGCCTAAAAGGAAAGCAAACGCGAGAATTCGGTCCCTGCATTTCAACGACATTTAGGTTGTCATAACCATAAGGATAGAAGGACTCAGGGTGTGTAGGTTTGATGTGGTAGCCTTCTAATGTGCCCTCGGCTGTCAGTTTCCAATTAATGTCGTCCACCGATTCATTTGAGTCAAACAGTATCTGTTCATCGGTCAGCAGTTCCGGTAGTGATTCTAGTGCGCCCAATCCAATCGGCTCGTCTTGCGTAATAAACACCAAACCATTTTGAATATTGACGCTATGAACTGGTACCAAGCCACTGCTGTCTTTGTCTAGGTCAGGAAAACCATTTTCGTGTGGTACGTATTCAAGCCGACCATCTAAACGGTATGCCCAACCATGGTAAGTGCAGCGAAATATTTTTGTACAACCGGAGCCCTCAGCTAATTGCATACCACGATGCCGGCAGGCATTGCGAAATGCTCTAATAGTTCCTTCAAGATCTCGGACTACGACGATCGGGACACCGGCGGAAGCACGCGCCACATAGGAACCAAGTTCGGGCAAAGCGGCGACTGGGCAGAAAGGAATTGGTAAGCGCCGCATGAGCCGCCTTTCTGCATCAAAGCGCGATTGTGAGCTGTAGTTTTGAACCGGCTCATACCAGTCTTCTTCACCGAGATCAGTTGTGCCCTGGTCAATATGGTTGAGAATATGGTCAAGAAGTTCTGCGTCATTTCGCATCAAGCGTGCTCCGAATTTTTCAGTAGGCTACTAAATTACAATCAATCTCAAAAGTAGCAAGACGGCCAAGTATTATTCTGGTTATTTTGCTGCTGTGGGGCGCATCTAGCGACCTGTCCATTTCGGCTTGCGCTTCTCGATAAACGCAGCTCTTGCCTCTTTGCCGTCCTCGCTGTCGAAGGCAGCGGAAAGCGCTTGTAGTGCGGCTTCCGGAACGTCTTTGAAGGGCATATCTTCCATCTCGTACATCAAATCTCGTGTGCGTTTTAGTGCTAGAGGCGACATCTGGCAGAGTTTCAGCGCTAATTCTTCCGTAGCTCTGGCGAGTTCTTTAGCCGGTACAACACGAGTAATCAATCCTAGCTGATAGGCTTCCTGCGCGCTGATCGGTTCCCCAGTGAAGATCAGTTCTGCAGCGCGCATTCTCCCTATCAATCGCTGTAAGAACCAGACATGCATGCCGGGAGGACCGGCAAGATTCGGCACGCCCGGGTATCCAAAGTCGGCATCGTCGGCGGCGATAACCATGTCACAGGCGAAGGCCAGCGTGCAGGCGCCTTCTCTAACGTAACCATGCACAGCCGCAATAACTGGCATGGATAGTCCGCGAACTATCTTCAGTGTCTCTATGTAAAACAGCCGCAGAAACTGCTCCATGTCGGCGCTTTTGAATTGCATTAGATATTTCAGGTCGACGCCGGCAGAAAGCCCTTTCCCGGCTCCGCTTAAAATAAGCACCTTCGCGTTCTCATCGGCATCTGCAGTTCGCAGCGCGTGGTGATACTCCAGAGCAGACTCTTCATCAATTAGATTGAGTGGCGGCTTATCGAGTTCTATTCGCGCTATGCCTGACACGACTGAGTAGTTCAGAGTTTTGTAGCTGGTTTCAGTCACTGGCACTTTCCTGTCAGGTGATCATCATTGATTAGCAGTTAATTGGTCTGCCTTGATGGCTAGTTAAAGTAAAATTTGTGCATCGATAGCGGCCATGGTTTGCAATGCTCGGGCCTCCAATTCTTTATCGGTAGCGCTGCTAACCGGATGGTCGATTATTGCGTAGTCGTAGTCCGGCATGCCCAATACCTTCGCCATGAGGTCGGCGGCGCTAACGAAGTTGCTGGTCATTACGCCAACGGCAGGTGTACCTAATCTCTCGCTGCTAATTGCGTCATGCAAACTGCACGACGAGCAGCTGCCTCAGTCGCCCAAGCCGGTGATAGCGAGATCCCAATTCTTTGCGTCGTCGATGATCTCATCTTCCGCCGGAGCACTGTAATTAGACTTTGTTCTTAAAATCACCTCGGCCACTTGATAGCGCTCTCGAAGCAGTCTGTCCACATGGGCAAAGAATCCTGCTGTTCCTTCTTTACCGTTGGATATAAGCCCGACGGTCTTGCCTCTAAGGCTTTGTAATCGAGGCGCTGGCTCCAAGGTAACTACCAATGACTCATTGGTAGGATTGAGTACACGTATCGTCATAGCATCGTTTCCTTTTGTTTCTAATTTCAACCAGCTGATCAAGGCGCGCTTATTTCTTTTGGCTTGCCGCTGCCGGTTCGCAATCCACGCAGGCACCGATAGCCACTGTAACCGCTTGGCTCTTCGTTCCCAGCCAAGGTGGAATTATCGCCCCGAAACCGCCCGCCGGACCGCCTGCGGCAACCAGAAGAAGGTGATCCGGGCTGGGTAATGCGCAATATTCGGTATCGCCTTTATCACGAATTACCGAACCCTTGCCTACGGTTGACCATTCTGAGCGCTTAACGCGGGCTTTTTCGAATAGGTAGTTCGCAATCTCGTTTCTTCCCCAGCCGGCAGCGCGCATGTGCTCCCGATGTTGGGCGGGCATAACCACTGCGTAGTTTCCTGCCCATATGGAGTAGTTGCGCATATTGGCGCGCATCTCGGCTGCATAGGTGTCTAATATTTCTTCTGGCTTAGTGGTCCACTCATTCATGATTTGTCTAGGGGCGCAGGCCGCAAGTACTGTTACCGCCGATGCTTCCTTGGGTATGTCCCGAGACTCTGCCAAGGATGGCCAGTTACTGTTCTCTTCGTCCTCCGCTATGCAGTAGCTGATCTTGCCAGGGTGGCCAAGCGTAGACCGATCAATGGCGCCAGGGCTAACTTGTAATATATTGATGAGAGCGAGCCGAATGGCTCTGCCTATAACAGAAGTAGCACGGTCCGAGCTTCCCAGTACATTGAAGTCACTGCGCGCACCAATCTCTTGTCTTATAGGCCCGTTCAAAATTACCAAGATCGCACAGCCGCCAGTGCTTGCCGTTGTTCCGTGTAATAGGAATTCATCTTTAAGCATGGCCATCATCGCTGAGACCACGGCTGGGAAGTGCATCGGAAGACAGCCTGCCATAACAGCATTGATCGCTAATTTCTCGGCATCGATGGCCCGTTCGCGCACCGGCTCGATACCAATGATCTCATTAGCTGGCATGAGCACCCAGTCTAGACAGGCTTGCACCGCTTCGGGAGTGGGTGGGACGATAGGGAATCCATCTGTCCAGCCTCTGCTGTGATAAAACTCCTGCACATCGCCAGAGTCATCTATATCGAAATATTGAGAATTTAATGCACTAGTCATGACGCGGCTATCCGACTCAGAAATTATTTACCGATCTTATCAAAACAAAAGACAAATTTCCTTTCGAATGAAGATAGGGCCAATCTGCAACTGAAGGTCAGTGGCAATTAAGCTCAAATTCGACTGTACTAGGAAGTATGCTATTGTTTTTGAATGCAAGTAGCCGAAAGCTGCTGTATTTTAATCAGACTCCATTTACTAATTCTTACACAGCAGGGGAGGCAAGAAGTTATGGGTAAATTAGGGAAAGGTCTGCTGGGCCTCGGACTCCTTCTGTGTGGCGCTCTGCTCATTCTACGTGTAACCGGACTCGACCCTGAGTACATGGATTACACCACTGAGGAATACAATCAACGAGGTCGAATGACCTTGCCTGGATTGTGGCTATCGGGAGAAGTTGTTCGGGAACCGGTGAGCGACTGGAATTGGGTCTCTGACGTCAGTCACCCGCAGCGGGGCAACACCATCATGCTCGAGACTCGCACCTGGTACGGCATACCCTATTCGGTCACGATCCTGCCGACTCCCCGTGGCGATAAACTCTACATAGGAGGAAGTGCGAGAGAGTCCAGGCTGGAAAGAGAATTCCCCAATTACAAACAGTGGTGGGCAAACGTCGAGCGTGATCCACGTGTGCGGTTAAAGATTGACGGCAAGATTTATGAAATGACAGCCGTGCTGGTCCACGATCCTGTCGAGCTTGCTGAGATTCTCGGTAGAGACCCAATAACGACAAGCATAGCTGAAGATGGGACTGAGCAGATCGTTGCGAAATGGTATTACTGGCGTGTTTCCCAGCGGAATATCGTCCAATACTAGGTCGCGTTAAGACAATTCACTACGCGCACGAATAGCCTTAGCTGCGCTTGCTCGGGCGGCCAGTTTGCCGTTCTCTTGGAAAAAGTCTGCTTCGACAAAGCCGGTGGTACGACCACGATTAACAAGACGTCCCTCTATGCGAATAATACCGCTCTGCATGGGGCGGAACATACGTGTCGTCAGTTCTGTGGTGGTGAACCATTCGCCATCTTCCAGCGCGCTGGCCATTGTCATAGACACTATATGATCAGCTAGCGCGGCTATCCAGCCACCGAAAACACGATCTTCCTGAATATCTCGGCTACCGTCATTAGGCCATTCATAGATAACACGCCCGTAAGATACCTCCTTCAGCCAAAGGTGGGGCTTTATTCCTAGATTGCGAATTCCCGGAGGAAGCTTGCCGTCTTCTGACCTTAAGACTTTAAAGAATTTCTCTTGTTGTTGGGATAATTCTGTACGCTGTGTTTTGTTCATTGTTTTCCAGTCTGTTTTGGCTTTACTTCAATTTAGTTCAAAGTGGTAAGGCTAGGAGAGTTTTTGTATTGCTTATTCAGATCCCTGGTTGCAGAGAACCTATAGAAAGACCGAGATACGACGGATAGGATGCCCCAGCCAATAATGCCGAAGCCAAATAGCAGGGTAATAACGGATGCAAACCTAAACGTGAGAAACTCTCCATTAGAAACACAGTTGTCTGTATAGCGCTCCGGTCGTGCTTTTGTGCTATTCACCAATAATCCTGCCTAGCCGCGCATTGATACGATATAGTATCAAATTATGGGCGCTCATTGCTGGTGCTGGCGTACTGGTGCCCAGTCGAACCACCGAGATGGGGGCCGCAGGCCTTGTGAGCGATTCCTGTTTAGAGTCCACCAGTTAAAATTGCTAGATCAGAGTGTTTATTCAATTTGTCACAAGAGATAGAACAGAGGATGCCATTATGAAAATCAGCTTCATTACACTAGTACTCTGCACGTGTTTTGTCGGCAGCGGGGGCTTCGCCCAGTCAGGTGACACCTACGAAATGCCAAGAACTGAGCACGGCCAACCTGATCTGCAGGGGGTCTGGGGTACGCGATTCAGTACCATGTTGGAGCGCCCCGAAGGAATGCCTGCGGTGTTACCGCCGCAGCAGGCTGCAGGATTTGCCCAGGCAATTGCTCAGGTGGGCGAGGGAACGAATACGGATCCAGATATAGAGAGATTTGGAGCTCCGGTTCTAGCTGTCGTGAACGGAGAGCATCGAACCTCCGTTGTCGTTTATCCAGAAAATGGCCAGTTGCCCTACAATGAGCTGGGCGTTCAACGGTCTTCTCACGGTTACTTTGAAGGTATTGGCTATGATGGCCCTGAACAGCGACCCGGAACAGAGCGCTGTATAGAGGCGTGGGGTTCTCCGCCAATGCGTGCTTTTATGTATCAGCTGTATCACGGTATTGTTCAAACCCCTGACATGATCGCGATCGTCAGCGAAGAAGTCTCTGCTCTAAGGGTTATCTATATGAATGGAGAAAGTCGCCCTGATGCGCTTAGAAGTATGGAAGGGCATTCCATCGGCCACTGGGAAGGTGACACGCTGGTGGTGGAAACTACTCACTACAGCGATGTGAATCCTGAGCGGGCTACAATTGGCCGCCCAATGTTAATAAGCAGTGCAGCGCGCGTGACTGAACGCTTTACTCGCTTATCCGACACTGAGTTAAATTATCAGTTCCGAGTGGATGACCCCACATATTATACGGAGCCTTGGGAAGGTGAGTTTTCATTCACCCGCGATGATTCTGGCCACATCTATGAGTATGCCTGCCATGAAGGCAATTACAGCATGACTGGCGCGCTCAGAGGCGCTCGCTATCAAGAGGCGCAAGCGAATCAGGAGGTAGATGACTGATTCGAAAATACAGCTAGTAGAAAGTAATCCACTTGCAAAGTCTGTCTTTGGGCAGACTTTGCAATACATAGTTAAGAAATCGCAATGAGTAAATCTCCAAGACTGTTTTTTTTGCTTCCCTTCATCGCGCTGATTGCCAGCAGTGCGCACGTTCAAACTCTCCCAGAAAACCAGTACTTCGATTCCGATGGAGTGAGAATTAGATTTATTGAATTGGGCTCTGGTGAGCCTGTTATTGCTATACATGGCTATACGCGAAACAGTGATACCTGGTTGGAGACAATTGCCGATTTAGCCGAAAGTCATCGTCTTATACTCTTTGATCAAAGAGGGCATGGGCTTAGCGATAAACCGCATTCGGTGTCAGAATATGGTCGAGAAATGGGGCATGATGTAATACGTCTTATGGATCATCTCGATATTCCCAAGGCTCATATCCTCGGCTACTCACTTGGAGTAGCACCAATAGGAATGGTTATAACTGAGAACGAAACAAGGTTTATTTCTGCCGTATTTGGCGGGGGAGCAGCCAGGTGGGAATGGGGAAGCCCTGTGGATCTATCAAATCAACATGGGTATGAGAGAATGCTGAGCTCTCCCCGGCAATTACGGTCGCGACCTGCTTTGGATGGCCAAGATCAAATAGCACTTGCCAATCTGCGATTGGCAGAAAAAGAATTAGTTGTAGCTAAAGAGAGTCTGTCAAACACTAGCATACCTATCCTGTCTATTGTGGGTAGTGAAGATCCTGCAATAGAAGCTGTGCTGGAATTTAGGAATGTGGTGCCGACTATGGAGTTAGTTGTGATTGAAGGCGCATCCCATCTATCGACACCGGAGCACCCCGAATTTGTTCGCAGCATCCGGAATTTTTTGGGCAGAAACAGGCTGAAATAACACTGGCGAGCTCGTTGCAAACTGCAGTTACAATTAGTCGAACTCTGCACTAAAATTAGTAGTCTCCCTGAATTTTTTACTATTTCTCCTGCAATGGATAGATCAAATTTTCTAATCCATTCACTTTAATTTCATAGGTTAGTTGAAGCAGTTCGCCGAGTTGGCCTTGTGGAAATCCCTGCCTGGCAAACCAGACCAAGTAGGGTTCTGGTAATTCAATCAGCGTTCTGCCCGTGTACTTGCCGAAGGGCATTTTCATATTGGCGATCTTTTTTAGGTTCTCTGGATCAAACATTTTCTATAGCCATTCCCGAAGGATAAGTGCCGTGGATAATAGGAATAAACGGGGCCAGAGTAAATATACAGTAATCTTTTGGGAGTGAGTTGATTGTTCACAGGGCTGTACTTAGCTTGAGCCCATAATGGACGAGTCACCAAATCTCTGAAGCAAATTAGCACAGCCGCAGGCTGGCTAAAGGCTGAGCGCATGGATGCACATGTGACTAATTCAAGCAGTCTCAGGGCTGTTTGTCCTCTGCGGGCCTTGCGTTTGCGCGCTCGTTGCAAATTGCTGGTGCTATTAGTTGGGCCACAGATACAAGAAATATCTATAGAGCGCGGAACTGATTTATCTGTGGATGGAAGTTCACACACACATGCTCTCTCTCTCTCTCTCTCTCTCTCTCTCTCTCAGTCGCATGATTTCTGCAGTGTAGCTATCACTCCCGGACAGGTATTTCTGGGAGTCATGGCACTAAATGAGTTCACGGTTTTGGTGCGTCAATCAGGGGAACGGTACTTTTTAGTGCCCCATGGACGAACAAATGCTGCTCCGAAATTGCCAAAGCTATGATTTTACTGGCCTAAGGATTGATGGCACATCTCTTGCTATGTCTTAGATAACTTAATGGACTAAGTGTTTAGCAAGCGAGAAATTCAAGCTCATTGTTAAAATGGTGCACAAGGCACTTACTAAGGTGGCGTGGATGGTCACTTGAAACTATTTGTTCCGATGCTGATTGGGGCAGATCTAATGACGTACACAGAGCTGGCAGTAAGCACTTGGTTCCTAAGAGGAAATAAGAGTTTATGCGCAATATTGCATGTGAACGTTTCAGCTATCTTATCTAGGAGCGCGTTAATGAAGACCCACATTCCCAACTTTGTCCTCAACAGAAAAGGGCTTAGATTCTGTATTGCTCTGGTCGCGGGTACAGCGAGCATGTCAACATTTTCCCCAGCGGCCTTTGCACAGGGTGAACAGATAGAGGAAGTTATTGTCACTGGTAGTCGACTTCGACAAAACAGCAATGCGACTTCATCTCAACCTATCTCAACTATTAGTTCCGTGGATCTTACTCAAACCAGTACCACCGATATTGCTGAAATTCTGAATGACAACCCTGCGTTGCTATCTTCTGTTTCTGGCTCGAACTCTATCGATAACGGTGCTAGTAATAACACTAATGCTGACAATGTGGGTGGTTCCAGCCTTGACCTTCGCGGGCTAGGCTTCGAGAGAACACTAACCCTAGTTAATGGTCGCCGACACGTAGCCGGGATTGAAGGCACCAGTGCGGTTGATGTTTCAACCATTCCAGCGTCCTTAATTGACCGTGTGGAAGTGCTGACAGGTGGTGCATCCGCTGTTTATGGTGCAGATGCTGTGACTGGCGTAGTTAACTTCGTACTCAAAGACGACTACGAAGGTTTTGAAATCGATGCGCGAACTGCTATGTCTGAGGAAAGAGATGGCGAAACATCCAACATCGACGTATTGTTCGGTCGAAACTTCAATGAGAATCGTGGAAATATCACGGTTGCCCTGCAATACAATCAAAGTGAGGGTGTGCGAGCCGGCGATCGTTTCCACACCGCGAATGATCGCTTGTACAACGATGATGTGAATCCAGCGCTACGGTTCCAGTCGGGGAATATCTCCGGTTCTGCAACACCAAATTTCGAGCAGTACTACAACTTTAATAACACGGGTCGCTTTCCGGTAGGTTCTCGAATACCTAGTGCGGAAAACTTCATCGCCGATTACACGGCTGAATTTGGTACAGCACCGACCCTCACCGCCGGTGAGATGGCGTTGATCAATCAGGCTTCGGGTGCCTTCCCTCGAGCCATGTTGCCGGGCCGAACTTTTAACATCACTTCGCCCTACGGTGTTGTAGCCGCCGGTGACTTTGGTTTGGAGACCGCACTCGGTTCCGAGCCAGATCTGGACGGGAATGGCACACCTGATTGCCTCGATAGTTTTACGGGATACAATTCCAGCCTGGGTGGCGCTTCCTCATTCGGTGCTGCCGGCGGTTGTTGGGTAATCGACCAGAATGGAGGTGTTGGGCCCTATCAAGATGGTCTGGTGACAGGAAATTTCAATCAGTTTGGCGCAGCACAGAGTTTTGTCGCTCCGAATAGACCGTATACGATTCCAGGGGATGAGAAATACGCTATCAACCTCAATGGTAACTACGACCTGACCGATGGCGTTCAGGCGTTCTTTGAAACGAAGTATGTCTACCAGGAAGTTGAGTTTGGCGGCGGTGGTCACAACTTCACCGATCTATTACTTGGCGCACCTGACAATCCTTACTTACCTGCTGCGCTCCAACCTCTGGCGAATAATAACGGTGTAGGGTTCGTTGGCGCAGGCGGCCTGCGAATTTCTCGTGACTCAGACGATTGGGGCAGCAATATCTCTACCAACGAGAGGACTACTACGCGTTTCGTCGCGGGGTTAAGAGGTACCATTGAGGACCTAGGTCTTGATTACGAATTTTCTGCCAACTACGGTAAGTTTGAGCGCAAGCTTATTGATAGGGAAGAAATGATAGCGGACCGATTCTTCGCCTCTATCGACGCAGTTACAGACCCAGCAACAGGTCAGCCCGTGTGTCGTTCGGATCTGAACGCAACCGCTTATCCTCCCACTACACCATTTGATATTTTCTCCTTTGTCGGGGGCGGTGTTGATTCTTCCTTCTTCACTTTCACACCAGGCGATGGTCAGTGTAAGCCTATGAATATCTGGGGTGGCCAAGGGGCCATGTCTCAGGAATCGATCGATTTCGTGACCTATACTCGAACGATTGAGGAAGAAATCGAGCAGACAGTCTTTAGTGGATTTGTTAGCGGAGACTCCAGTAACTGGTTTGAGCTCCCAGCAGGACCTATAGGTTTTGTTGTCGGTGGCGAGTGGCGCGAAGAAGCCACTTCTCAGCAATTTGATTCCTTCGATCAGGGAATTCTGCCGGTGAGCGGAGTTACTTCTCAAGGTGTGGCTTTCTCTGCAGGCGACTACATAGGTGATGTGAGTAATGCTGCGAGTACAGGTAGTACGCCATCACAGCGACTGCTGAGCGGCTCTTCAGATTATGACGTATGGGATGTCTTTGCTGAAGTCGAAGTGCCGTTAGTTTCCGGTGTAGGGCTCATGGAAGAACTAACAGTAAGCGCTGCAGTTCGGCGCGCCGACTATTCCACATTTGGTGAGAACACCACCTACAAGGTCGGTGGTGTTTGGGCGCCAATCGAGGAGTTACGTTTCCGAGTCAACTACAGCGAAGCGGTGCGTGTGCCCAACTTGTTCGAATTATTCTCTCCTGAGCAGGGTCAGTCATTTCGACCTGCGGACCCTTGTGATGTTTCTCAGATCGCCAGTGCTGGTGACCCGGCACAGCGACAGTCTAACTGCGTAGCTTCGCTTCAGGCCTACAACGTGCCAGCGGAAAACATCTTAGACGCCAACGGCAACTACATTTTCGTAGACCCGCTGTCGGCTGGTTTTCCCGGTGTGATAGGTGGTAATTCTAATCTGCAGCCGGAAGAAGCGGCAACCGAGACTTACGGTTTCGTTTGGCAGCCTGCCTACATAGATGGTCTAACAGTGAGCATGGACTACTGGGATATCACCATCGATGGTGCTATTTCAGAAATCTCAGATCAGAATATTGTGAACAGCTGTTATGACGCCGCCTCTATAAACAACCCATTCTGTGACCTGTTATCTCGCAACCCTGAGTCAACCTCAGCGCAGTCCGGCGGTTTTACTTTCCTTCGTCAGACGCTGCTCAACTTCGGTGCAGCGCAAGCTACCGGCGTTGATTACTCGGTTGGCTATGTGTTCGATCTTGCTGGCATGCAGTTCAACCTTGGTGCCGCTGCAACTAGACAGCGTCGACTCGAATTCATTCAGCCAGCCGCTCCAGGCGAAGATGCGATCATCGATAATGAGCTTGGCGAGATGCGTCGTCCTGAATGGGCGGGACAGTTGAATGCTTCAGTATCTACTGGTGATCTCACTATTGCTCTGAACACTTCATATTTAAGTGAACAGACTCTTAACTATGAAGGCGGTGTAGAGATAGAAACAGTTGATAAGAACTACGGACCTTCCGCATACACTGATGAATTTTTCACTCACAATGTTACTGGTCGTTATACCTTCAATGACAATTTCCTCTTGTATGGCGGTATTACTAATCTGACCGACGAGGACCCGTACCTTACTGAACGAGGCTACCCTGTCAGTGTAATTGGACGTTCTTACTTTCTAGGTGTGAACTACCGCTTCTAGGGCTCAATATCTGGTTCTGCTCAATTCGGTGGAGTTGCATCGGATTGAGCAAGAACAGAGTTCGGTATCAAGCCTTTGTGTCCGAATAATGCGCTATCTAAACATTCTTATCTTACGACACTACTCTAAGCCCTTTTATTATTTTACTCTGACCGTGACTATTTATGGAGCCAAGATGGCGCCGCAATCGGTCTACTAGAAACTCGGAGAATTTTCTATGTACAAATCCCCCAAAAACCGAACAGCAAGCCTTGTGTTTTGCCTTGTTGGCTTATCAGCGTGTTCTGGAGAGTCGGATACTGTCGCAGAGCTCACATCCAATCTAGCAACGGCTGAAGGAATGATCGATGCATTCTATTCGTTCGACTCGAGTGGCTTACGGCCTTTTCTCAGCGAGACTGAAGACAAGGGGGCGGGAATACTTTCCTACCAGGCATGGGCCGAAGGGGGTAACTACATAGTCATGGCACGTGCGCCCTGTATCAGCGAGTCTGAGACTGCGATCAGCTGCTCCATTACCGTGCAGGATGATCCTGTTGTAGCACTGGAGACCGGCTTCAATGTCACAGACACTTTCCACCTGACGTTCACAGATGCTGTCATCTCAGGAGTTGAAACCAGCTCAAATGATCAGCCCATCTACTATGAGGCAAGAGAATGGGTCGGGGCTAACCTGCCCGAAGTTATTGAAGGTCCTTGCAAGCGTACAGACGGCGTTCGTGACACCCCCGGAGACTGCGCTCGAGCAATGACAGAGGGCTACAGACAATTTATGGTAGCTAAGAAAGCTGAAGCGGATTCGGCGTTCATACCGATAGATTTCGAGCCGCCAGTCCTAGTGGAAACTGAAAATTTTAAGTTGGTGCCACTTGGTCCAGATTTAGTGGATCTAGACTATGCGGCCTATATGTCATCTATTGAACATTTGCAGGAGACTTTTACTCGCAGCGTAAATTGGCCCCACGATAAAATCACCGACGAAGAGGCGATGCAGGATATGTTGAATGAGCAAGGTCGGTTCGAGAGACGTGAATCATTTGCGTATGCTGTGCTTAGTATAGATGGCGAGCGTGAAATGGGCTGTGTTTACGTCAGGCCTAGTAGCAAACCTGGCTTCGATGCCGAGGTTTCACTTTGGGTCACTCAGGCAGATTTCGATGAGGGCTTTGATGCATCGCTTTATGAGTGGACCTTACAGTGGGTAGAACAGAGCTGGCCACTTAAGCAGGTAGCCTACCCAGGACGAGCCATCGAATGGGCCGCCTGGGATGAGCTATAAACATTAGATTACAAGTCTTTCAGTTTCTTGTTTGAGTAAAATGCCAAGGCAAGTTGCTCTTTTATTGAGAGGGGCACGGCTTTACCGGCGCCAATCTGCCCCACCTCTGCGTCACCACAGTAGGTGCCGAACAGACGATCCCACAGAATAATCATGCAGCCGTAGTTTGAATCCGCTTGCTTGCGGTCCAAGGCATGATGGGCATGGTGTTGTGGTGCTGTAGCAAACACCCAGTCGTATACCGGCATAGTCTTAATGGGCAGATTGGAATGATTGAGTGTTCCGTTCCATATGCCAAACGCACCTGCTACGGCCATAACACCATCGCTGGCGCCTAGTAATGCTAATGCTACTGGTGTGCCTAGCATTAGTGTTAGCCATTCTAATGGATGCGTGCGATCACCACGCATACAACCCATCTTGGTGATGTGATGGTGAGTGGCATGCATGCGCCACCAAAAAAGTGACTCGTGCTGAACGCGATGTAGCCAATAGTAAACAAAACTGGAAGTCAGCAGGATCGCAAGTGCGCTGCTTATGATTCCTGCTGTGGAAGAGGGGTCAAGTGAAATTTGTAATGGTGCTAAATCGCGTACCGCTTTAAATCCATTCGAGAGAGGCGTTTCATACAAGTCGCTGTATAGTGGGACCCAAAGAAAGCCCGCGAATGCCAGCCAAAATGCATCCTCAGCCATCTCCTTCGGTTCCAACAACCAGTCTTTGCGCTTAGTCCATATACGCTCTGCAAATATGCACAAGGGAATTGGAAGCACAATCATGATCGCGGCAAACAGCTCTCGATAAGCCCAGTCACTGGCGACCATGCTCGCAACGAGAATCATAGACCCAATAACGAGAAAGGGCTGCACACAAATCCATACGATATCACTAAGGCTTCGCTGCTGGTCAGTGATGCTAGCCTCGTCATTCAGGTCTTCATTTGTTCCGTGTACGAGTTCGTTCATTCAAGCTGCTCCAATACTTTGTAATTGCTAAAGTGCTAAGCAGATATACTTGCAAAATTCTCGCCACATTTTTTTGAAATGAATTTGAAGCATAGAATATATATGCATCCATGTTAGTCAAATCGAAGTCAAATATTTAGCTTAAATTTCAATAAGTTAAAAGTTGCATTCGATTGTTTAAACATTGTTATTGTTAGGTAGAATTGGAGCGACCCAAAATAGGTCGGCGTGGGCTAGTTGAAAAAGCCCCTTAATGTATCACCGTGGGCTCTAAAAATGTGCATAGGGGGAACTAGATTGCCTAGTTTAGAGTAGGCAATTCAAGCGGTCCGAATCAAATTTTCAGATTGATCAAGTAACTAGTGTTAGCTTTTTTGATTCGCTAGATAAGCTCGCCATCCACCAAAAGTCGATACGTCTTGTGCATCGGCAACGCCGCCTTCTTCACAGATAAACCCTGGGAGGCTTTCACCAGATTCGATGGTTACCTTACCTATGCCAAGCGGGGAGGGTATGCCAGTTACAAAACTGCCAAACTCTGCCATAGGCATTTTCCAGATTTCTACTTCAATTGCAGAGCCACCATTTTTCTGAATGAGCGCGGGGCGTTTTCCATCTGGAAGAGCATACAAGGCATAGGCGGGTTTCGTATGGGTCTTGGCTTTGAGAGTGGCGCCTCGATCTTGTAGCTGCCAATTCAATGGTTGACCTGACAGATGAGCGCCGCACACAAGCACATCGACTGTCAGTTCAGGCGCAATTCGGCCAGGTGTTACTAGCGGTGAAAGCGAATAGGGTGTTGCACCCAATGGGAGATTGAGTTTCCGCTGCAGTGAGCCTGCGAAACTCAGCAGCTGCATATCAGTAAAGGCATGACTAAAAAGGGATACTCCCCAACTAACTTTCGAACTCAATCTTCCGACAGGAATGGCTGTCGCCGTGTAGTCGAGAAGGTTCATAAAATTTGTGTAGGTGCCGAGCTTTGAATTCAATGCAATGGGTTCTTCCTCTAGTTCGCTACGCAAGTAACAAGAGGGAGTTGTAGGTGTAACCACAAAGTCCACTGTCCCCAATGCTCGGTCACAGATTCGCTTTAGTGCTTGTAGTTTATATAGGGCATCGAAGGTGTCTGTTACATCAAAATTCTGCGTTGTAGCTAGAATTTCTTGAATGACCGGCAGCATGTCACTACGGTTTACATCCCTTGTTGCCCAGGCACGTTCTGCTATCCAGGGTCCTTCATAGAGTAGCCTTGCAGTCTGTAGGAAAGGTTCAAAATCAACTGAAATAGACTGACCACCTAGTTCTCTGAGTTGCTCGCAGGCTGAATGAAACAAGGCTTCTGTCTCTGTATTGCCGTCGAAATCAAGTTGCTCGGGGATGCCGAAACTAAAGGGAGTCGGTCTTTCATCTCGCCAATAGGGTAGTGTGTTAAATGCAGTATTTCCCCGCGCATAGGGATCAGCATCATCATCCTGCGCAGCAATATCCAAAACTCGGGCTACGTCTTCACTGTTTAGTGCAAAAATTGATACACAGTCTAGAGACTTGCAGGCTGGCACTACACCGACTGTGCTTAGTAATCCCTTGGTTGGTTTGTGTCCTATCAGATTGTTAAATGCAGCGGGTACTCGGCCTGAGCCTGCCGTGTCTGTACCCAGAGCGAATGAAACCTGTCCCAAGGCCGTTGCAATAGCGGAGCCTGCGCTACTGCCGCCACTAATATAGTCAGTATTGAATACGTTTTTGCCTTCACCAAAAGGTGAGCGCGTTCCAACTAGGCCTGTAGCGAATTGATCGAGGTTTGTTTTGCCCAATGGTATCGCGCCGGCTTTGATCAAGAGTGTAATAACTGTTGCCGATTTTTCTGGCAAATAAGTAAAAGCTTCGCATCCCGCGCTGGTAGGAATATTTTTTAGATCGATATTGTCTTTAATCGCAAACGGAATTCCCCAAAGCGGTGTCGAGCTAATGGGCTTTAGTTTTAGGGCATCCAAATAAACTTGCAGTTCTTCTTCGCTGAGTAAGTAGATCCAGGCGTTAAACTCTTTTTGTTCTAACGCCTGAATTCGCAGTTTGGCGAACAAGGACTCTGGTGTTTCGATACCGTTTGCATAGGATTCATGCACGGCAGTGATGGTTAGGTTATTTATGTCAGTCATCATTACTCCTAGTGTCTTGCTCTAGCCAGATCAAGCATTGCCCAGCCTGAACTTCCTGGCCGGCGCTGACCCATACCTTATTAATCTTGCCGGCCTCTTGTGCCTGAATGGATATTTCCATCTTCATGGATTCCAAGATCAGTAAGGTCTGACCTTCGCTAATAGTGTCGCCCTCTTTAACTTCGACCTTCCAAACATTGCCAGATATGGAGCTGTCTAATGGCACAGCTCCCTGGGGGATTTCATTCATCAGCGCTGTATTTTCATTAGCTTCAGGCGCATCGAAAGTAAATTGGCCGTCATCGCGCCAGCGCTGTAATTCCTCATCGAAGGCTTGTTCTCGAACGGCTTTGAATTCGCCTATGCTTTCATCAATTTCGCTTAGCCAGCCCTGATAGTTAGATAAAGAGAATTCGGTTTCTTCAATACGAAGAGAGGCCTGACCCTTTGGAAAATCACGTCTAAACTCTGCTAGTTCACAAGCGCTTACTTCATAAAAACGGATCTGATCGAAAAAGCGGAGTAACCAGGGCTTAGAAAACTCCGGAGTTTTCTTGTATCGATTCCACATTTGCGAAGTGCGTCCGACAAATTGGTAGCCTCCCGGTCCTTCCATGCCATAAACACACATATAGGCTCCGCCAATACCCACCGAATTCTCAGCGGTCCACGTTCTGGCGGGGTTGTATTTGGTTGTTATCAGTCTATGTCTCGGATCTATCGGTGTTGCTACGGGTGCTCCAAGATAGACATCACCTAAACCCATGACTAAGTAGGAAGCATCAAAAACAATTTTCTTAACGTCATCGATTGAGTCGAGTCCGTTCATACGCCGAATAAATTCCAAATTGCTTGGACACCAGGGGGCGTCGGGGCGCACAGATTGCATGTATTTTTTGATCGCTAACTTACAGGCTTCGTCATCCCAGCTTAGGGGTAGATAGACTACGCGGCCAGGTACGGCCAGGCTGTTAGTAGTTAACGATGCTACCGTTGTCTCGATAAGCTCGAGTAAATCGGTCAATTCAATTGCTTGGCTGTCGTAGTGAATTTGGAGCGAACGTATCCCAGGAGTAAGCTCTCTCACGCCTTTTATGCCTAGACGCTCAAGCTCAAGCATCAGGGCATGCACTTTGAAACGACGGGGGATATCGAGCACTAACGGCCCGACTTCTATTAGCAGAAAATGATCTCCAGCGAGCCGGCAAACAAGATCATCGCCTTCCCATTGCATGCGTTTAACAATAGGCTGTATTAGCTCAGTGAGGTTTGTAGTATGGCTGGGTTCCGGCAGTTCTAGTTTGCTGATAGATGTAACTTGATTTGCTTCTGCATGTACTGCAGCCTCATAGCTAACAGGAACAAAGCGCACAGATTGGCCGGCTGATAACTGGCCAAGCTTCCATAGATCTGCGGTGATGACCGTGGCGGGACACACGAAGCCGCCTAAGGAAGGCCCGTCTGGACCAAGTATCACAGGCATATCGCCAGTAAAATCAACTGTGCCGAAGGCGTAGGCGTTGTCGTGAATGTTTGACGGATGCATGCCCGCTTCGCCACCAGAAGGTCTCGCCCAGCTTGGTTTTGGTCCAATGAGTCGCACACCTGTGCGGCTTGAGTTGTAGTGCACTTGCCATTGACTGGAGAAAAATTCGGCAATATCGTCATCAGTAAAGAAGTCCGGTGCGCCGTGAGGACCATATAGCACTCGTAACTCCATAAGCTCTGGAATTTCTGGGATGGTCATCGCCCTAGATTCAGTGCTGGAGGTCTGGACTAAATGCAACACGTCGCCGGTTCTTAGTGCGCGCCCTACATGACCACCAAATTGGCCAAGAGTGAAGGTTGATTTCGACCCTAAGTAAGTTGGGCATTGGATTCCGCCCGAAATCGCTAAATATGCACGAGCACCGGCACCCTCGACTTTGCCAACAGTCAGAGTTTGGCCAGCAGACACCGCTATAGCTCGATAGCGAGAGACTAGATGGCCATCAATTTCCGCTTGCATGTCAGCCCCGGTTAAAGCAATCACAGTATCGGATTCAAATAGCACCGTAGGACCGCTCAATGTCATCTCAATAGCAGCCGCATCGGCTGCATTGTTTAATAACTGATTGGCGAAGCGAAATGATTGCGAGTCCATAGGCCCAGAGGGAGGCACACCTATGTGCCAATAGCCTTGTCGTCCGGGGTAGTCTTGTACTGTGGTTTGGGTGCCTGCGTTTAGAATTCTCAGCGATGGACATTTGTTCGTATGGGACGCAAGAGTCTTGGTTAATAACTGACCCGATCTGGCGCGGTCGGTTATCAATACTGAGGCAACGTAGCTTAGATTGGTTTCAATTCCATAGATTCGAGTCTGTTCCAGAACCTGGGACATTGCAGCCAAGGCTTCCTCGCGAGAGTTTTTTGAAACAATTAACTTTGCAAGCATTGGATCGAATAAGGCAGGCACATCTACGCCAGCTTCCACCCATGTATCAACTCGCAAACCTTCAATTTCTGGAAAAAAGACTTCGGACAAAAGACCCGCGCTTGGCTGAAAATCTTGCTGAGTGTCTTCAGCGTATAAACGCATCTGTATTGAATGGCCTGAGGGCTTCAGACTTGAACGAATTAGTTCCAGACTCTGTAATTCCTCAGCAGCTAGCTTGAGCATCCACTCTACAAGGTCAACATCGAACACTTCTTCAGTGACACCATGCTCCACTTGTAGTCGAGTATTTACTTCCAAAAAATAGAACGATTGCTGATCAACATCGAAGATGAATTCAACAGTACCGGCGTTGCGATAGTGTACTGACGCCATTAATTTTTCTGCGGTACGGTGCATGTCTTCACGCACGGATTGATTCAAATTGGGCGCAGGGCATTCTTCAATAACTTTCTGATTCCTGCGCTGGGCTGAACAATCGCGTTCACCTAGAGCGATAGCATTACCCTTGCCATCAGCAAATATTTGCACTTCGATATGTCGGGCATTGTCGATGAATTTTTCGAGGAAAACACGATCATCGGAAAAGTAGTTAGCGCTGAGGCGCTTTACGCTATCCCAAGCTTCTATTAAGGAATCGATTTCCCAACACACCTGCATGCCAATGCCGCCGCCACCGGCGCTACTTTTGAGCATGACGGGGAACCCTATTTTTTCTGCCCAGCCTATAGCGGCTTCAACGTCTTCTAAAACCCCAGAGCCGGGTAACAGGGGCACCTTAGCCTGTTCGGCTGCCTCTCTGGCTAGATGCTTTAAGGCGAACACGTTCATTTGCTTGGGTGTGGGGCCAATGAATTTCAATCCATGTGATTCGCATTTGTCTACAAAGGTAGGATTTTCGCTTAGAAAGCCATAGCCGGGGTGAATGGCATCTGCATTCGTCTGTGTCGCAATCTGCAGGAGCTTTTCTTGGTTCAGATAAGTTTCTGCGACGGTTCCAGCCCCTAGACTTACGGCGATATCAGCACGCTGCACATGCAAGCTGTCTTGGTCTTTCTCGTGGTATACAACGACAGATTCGATGTCTAGTTTTTTGAGAGTTCGAATAATACGAGTGGCAATGGCGCCACGGTTTGCAATGAGTACTCGTTTGAACATGGTGCTTCTCTGTCTGGCATGGGTCGTCCCAGGGTTACTAAACACACCGGCAGGTCGTCCTGCGGTGTATTACCTTATTGGCTCATCCTTATATTTTTAAGCTGCAGCCCATATGGCTACCTCTATTGGAGTAGGGTTGTAAGCGTTACAAGGGTTGTTTAACTGAGGGCAGTTGGAAATCAATACGATGGTATCCATTTTCGCGGTTAGTTCGACGTATTTTCCGGGCGCCGATACGCCATCGGCAAACTTCAGTTGACCATCGGGTGTGACTGGAACATTCATAAAAAAATTAATGTTGTGGCCAATGTCTTCTTTTTCCAAGCCATATTCGTCATGTTCTGCAATGGCCAGCATCCAGCTGTCTCGGCATGCGTGCATGCAACGTTTTTCCAGGTCGTAACGCACTGTATTCGATTCAGTAGAGCAGGCGCCACCGACTGTATCGTGCCTTCCACAGGTGTCGGCAGTTATCTCAAGTAGATCTCGATTCAGATTCGTTTTTAACTTTGACCCTGTCGTGAGATACAGCGCAGCTTGTTCGCGAATAGTATCGGTGGCGCTGTAGCGCTCGCTTGGGTCTTGCGCATTGTAGAACAGGGTGTCCGCCGCTTGGTTACCTTCCAGATCGATAATGCGAATAGTCTCACCAGCTTCAATAATCTGGATGAAATAATCGCCGGCACTCACATTGTTGCGGGCTCTAGCGTCGCTTAGAGCTAGGGAACTTTCTTTAATCATAATTAAGTCTCATATTCCCAAGTGATACAAAGTATTGTTTTGAAAGCCGCGGCGATTTTCGTCGCAAAGATTCAAACAATAGTCATCTGATAAAACCGGTTGCGCTTTTTCCAAATGAACTTGAATGGGTTTGCGTGGGTAGTCTTGAGCCGTATTCAATGGATGAGGGCAGGTATGCATGACAACCAAGGTATCCATTTCAAACCGAAGTGTAATACTGTCTTGTGCCTGGCTTTGCCTGCTTAATTGCAATTCGCCTTCTTCATTCGTAGATACTTCTGAGAACAGATTCAGATTCGCCGCCAAGTCTTGTTTCTTCAGGCGATATTTTGTGAGCTCGACCAAGAAAGCATCGAAGCCGTTCTGTTGCCAGTCGTTACGCTGTGTTTGATAGTCTCGCTTGCCCCAGCGATTATCTATGTGCTCTGAATGAGACGTGCCGCACACGGTATCGTGCCATCCGAATGAGTCATCAATGATTGATGCAAACACACGGCCCATGTCTGAATACAGACAATGTCCGCGCGTAAGTTTGAATGTGTGTTGGCATTTCAACGAGTCAGGGGCATTGTACTTCTCGCTTAACAGTGTCGGATTATAGAAAAGCATGCCAACGTTTGCACCGCCTTCGAGGTCGGTGAGTTTCATCTGCATCCCTTTGCGCACGGTTAGCGACCAATGCGCGCCGGGTGCTAGGATGGTTGCGTAGTCTTGGGGAAATAGTTGCTGAGTACTCATTTTTGATGTAATTCCAAAGTAGATCTACATTGCCGCAGTAGCGGAAATTTGATTGTTTATGGCGGCCAAATCTTCGCTATCTAACGATCCATCTTGCGAGCGAAGTGGCAAATCGAAAGTAATAGTGCTTCCATAGCGATTTGCGGCATGGGGATCATGACGTACTTTGTCGAAAACCCAGAGTCGGCTGCCTAGATGAAAACCTTCGTGTAGATCATGGGTTACCATGAAAACGGTAAGTTGGTATTTTTTCCAAAGTCCTAGAACAAGCTCATGCATGTCTTTACGTATGCCTGGATCCAACGCGCCAAAGGGTTCATCAAGCAACAGTACTTTAGGTTTCTTAATCAATGCCTGGGCCAATGCTAACCTTTGCTGCATTCCCCCGGAAAGCTCATGTGGATATTGATTGAGGGACTGATCCAGTCCAACTGCTTCGAGCCATTCTTCAGCCTGTTCCAGCGCCTGTTTTCGTGCTGACCCGAATAGGCGTCCTAATCGAGGGCTACGCTCGAATTCCAGTCCTAGGGCGACGTTTTCGCGAACATTTAGATGAGGGAAAACGGAGTACTTCTGAAATACGATGCCGCGCTCGGGGCTGGGTTCTTGAGCTATCGGGCAGCCCGCCATAAGAAGCTCACCTGATGATGCGCGTTCTGTGCCTAGTAGTAACTTGAGGAAGGTGCTCTTTCCGCATCCGGAAGCACCAACAAGTGTAACAAACTCGCCTTCCATCACTTTCGTTGAAAGGTTCTCCAGCACGACGTTATCATCGTAGTGTTTCGAGATTTTGTTCAATTCAATAAATGCGCTCACGTTACTTCCTTATCTATCTGCGTGGTACCAGGGAAACACAATTCGACTGAGTTTCAGTAGGCACCAATCTGTGGTGAACGCTAGAAATGTAATCCACGCAACATAAGGCAAGATAATGTCCATCGACATATAACGTCGAACTAGGAATATGCGATACCCGAGACCATCGGTTGAGGCAATGGCTTCGGCAGCGATCAAAAACAACCACGCCGCTCCGAGGCTAAGGCGAACGGCATCGATTAGACGCGGGAGTATTTGTGGAAGAATCACTCTAAGAATTATTTGCCAGCTGTTGCCACCTAGGGTCTGCGCTTTTACAAGCTGCTCGCGGGGCAATTCTTGCGTGCGCTGCAAAATGTCCCTAATTAAGAATGGGCTCACGCCAATAACGATCAGCATCACTTTAGACAGTTCGCCCAGTCCGAACACGATGAATAGAACCGGCAATATTGCTAGTGGGGGGATCAGAGAAATGGCAGTAATCAGTGGTTTTAATGGCGCGGCGACGATGGGGATAGAGCCCGCAGCGATTCCAAATAGCAAGCCGATAAACGCAGCAATCGAAATGCCTTTCGCCAAGCGCATGACGCTGCTTTGGGTGTCCCGCCAAAATAGATATTCGCCAGTACGCCTGCTGGGCTGGAACGCCATCCTATCGATGCCATCGGCAATTTCGGCAAAGCTTGGAAGTAATTTGTCTTGTTCGTTTTCAGCTTTGCGCAGATCAGATCCTATCTGATACACGAGCAGAATTAGCAGGAAAGGAATAAGGCCTAGCGCGGTCTTTAAGACACGACTTGGCTTATGATTGATGAGCCTTTGCATGGAATTATTCTCTCAAGCGATAAGTCACGAGGTCGGAACTAGAGCTCGGTATTTTATAGATTGCCTTCTGCGGCCATTTCCATATACGAAGGATCAAAGCGCAATTGAATATTTCCACTGTTACCGAATACGCCAGCAGGGGTTTCGATACCAATGAAGCTGGCGTCATCAGCACCTTCGCCTAACAAGCCGTGATCAAACGAAAAGTTGGCAACGTATTCCATTGTCGTTTTTAATTTAGGGCTATTTACAAAGGTAACGGCATCGACTGGCGAGTAAAACATCTGGGTTGAGGCCAATTGGGCTTCGTATCCAGCTTGATCTGTTCCCGAGGCTTCGCCCATGTGCGCACGAACATCAGCACTACTCTCCATGGCGGCCATGATTTCATACCACGCGCCGGTTAAGGCTTTGCCGAAATCAGGATTCTCTTCGAGAACTTCGGTCTTGACCATTAACGTATCAATAATTTCACCTGGGATTTGCGAGCTATCGAATACCTTTGTAGCACTCGGCATCTTTAATATTTCATTAACTAGCGGATTCCATGTCGTTACGGCAGTAACGCCACTCGTTGTATAGGCTGCAACCATATCGGCATCTGAGGTATTCACCACTGCCACATCGCGTTCGCTTAAACCTACGGACTCCAAGCCACGCGCCAAAAGATAATGGGAGACACTCAACTCAACTAGGTTCACTTGCTGGCCTTCTATATCTTTTAGAACTGACCCTTCTTTCAGGACAATTGCATCATTGCCGTTCGAGAAGTCGCCAACAATAACGGCTGTCGAATCGACCCCGCCTGCGGCAGGAATGGTTAACGCATCCATGTTAGTCATAGAGCAAGCATCAAACTGGCCTGCTGAATACTGGTTTATTGATTCAATGTAGTCGTTGATCTGCACAACATCGATTTCTATGCCGTATTTGTCAGCCCATTTTTTTATGATTCCGGAACTATCTCCGTACTCCCAGGGCATCCAACCAACGTAAATAGACCAGCATAAGCTGAAACTTTCTTGTGCTTGTGCTCGGTTACCCAGCGAGGTGATCGTCATAGCAGTCGCAAGAACTAGGGTGATAAAGCTTTTTGCTAGGGTAGGTCTCATTTCACGTCTCCAATTATTTTCGTTACGCAGAGAAAATTCTGACTATCGCCAGATTGTCCTCCCGGGCTTTTATCCCGCCGTGTAACCTTGCAATAGTCTGAGACTGCAGTGCTTAGTATCTGATAAAGCACAGTTTGAAAGGTCGAGTGCTCTCGGACCAGTCGCATCCTTACGATGCCGGAACCCTAGCACTCCATTGTTTGATCTTTGCAGCCAGCGTTTTGAATCCGTCTGTCAGTAGACGTTAAGCAAAAGCCAGAATCACTCTACACATTTGGAGTTGCACACGCCGTGCCAATTCCTGAATATCCTCATAAAGGGGCTTCGCAGGGTAAATGGCTCTGATAGATGCCTCATAACTCATCCTGCTTCGCGCCACTTTAGTGCATGCGCACCGAATATGGGCGTCAACGTCGGGTGGGCTGATTAATAGTGCTGCGCTAGAAATAATTTCAATCCCCAATATTCATTTTCATCATGCTATTTTGTAGTTAATGGGTGAGACCTGACTCTTAATTAATATTTTGGGGAAAAAAGAGAAGGCGAGTAAATTGAATATTTCTTCGTATTAGAGTATTTTGGATTGTACGATTGGGTTCGTCTTCATTCTCTTTGAAATCCCAAAAATTTCATTCGGTAGCTACGAGATTCCAGGACTTAACAAAAATTCGAGGTAAGGAGCAGCTAAGAATATCCTCTATCAAGAGTTTTATATTTACTATATTCAAAAAAGGAAAGTAACAATGAGTGATCCCACAAGAGCGTCAGATACACCTATGCCAGTTGAAGTTGAGTCTGGAAAATCCTATTTTTGGTGTGCCTGCGGTCTCAGTCAAAGTCAGCCCTTCTGTGATGGTTCTCATAAGGGTACTGATTTTACGCCAGTAAAATATGAGGCAACGGAATCAAAGAGAGTTTTCTTCTGTGGCTGTAAAAGCACGGCATCACAACCGCTATGTGATGGCAGTCATAATTAGATAGTGCAAGTATCGAGATGCGATGAGGTCAGTGCCACATGCCAGTAGGCTTGCAGCTCTCAGCGTTCGATGCTGTGACATTCGACTTCTACGGTACTATTGTCGATTGGGAGCCAGAGATACTAAGTTTTCTCCGGGAGTGGACTCACGGTCAAGTGTGCTCCATACCGGATAGCATCTTGCTTGAGACCTATGACCGTCTGCGCCAACCGATTCAGGCAGAACGGCCAGCATGGAGGTATCCAGAAGTGCTGAGCCGCACGCTGGATGCAATGGCATTGGAGTTTGATTGTGCGCTGCCTGCTGCGTTGCGGCTTGAGTTTGGAGGCATCGCAGCAACACATCGAGCGTTTCCGGATAGTCTAGAGGCGCTCAATAAGCTCAGGCAGGGTGGACTAATATTAGGAGTGCTTAGTAATGTCGACGAAGCGTCTTTCGAGAGTATTCTTAGCAGTCTCGATTTCACTTTCGACATTAAGGTGACTGCGCAGAGAGTAGGAGCCTACAAACCTGATAAGGCTCATTTCATGACGGCATTGGCGGATCTTCGCGCCCAAGGAATCGAAAAGGATCGCATACTTCATGTGGCGCAAAGTAAGCGAGCTGATATCGTACCTGCCACTGAGCTTGGACTCAGCTGTGTTTGGGTAGAGCGACCGGATCACGTATTTGGTAGACGAGGGGGTGGGGCGGAAAGCGCACAGGCCACATACACTGTGTCCAGCCTCGCTCAGTTGCTGGATCTCTAAGTGCTCACTAAAGGCCCTTTCAAGCAGTGCTTTATACTTTTCCAGATGCTAGTTAGAAAACCCGAACAGAGTTAAATATGTGGAATCAACAGAGAAAATCTAGACTCCTGCATTTCGCTATAGGGGTCTTCTCCTTGTCCCTAAGCTATTGTGCAACACAATCTCAACCTTTCGCCTCTGCTATTCAAGTCGACTTAGCCTCAGTTAACTGGATACACGGGGCAGAAAGTTGTGAAAGTTTGGTTGATGATTCTGATTATCAGGAATGGCAGAAAATTCAGTATCTGCCCCAGTCATTTATCTTCCGCCAAAATAAGTGCTCTCACTACGAAGGTCCATTCGTCTATCTATTTCTTGGGAAGGAAAAGGGATTGCTAGTTGATTCCGGCGCCACAATTAGTGGAGGGCTTAAGTTAGTAGAACTGATACGAGACATCACCGATCTACCCATTTTGCTTGCTCATACTCACGGCCATAGCGATCACCGCCTCGGAGACGATGCATTTAGAAATCAACAAGGCATGTCAGTTATTGGGGTGGGCTCGAGTGCGGTGCAGAACTACTTTGGTTTCTCGAACTGGCCTCATGAGCCTACAGCCATCGATCTTGGCGGTAGAGAAATAGAGATGTTACCCATCCCTGGACATAGTGATGATGATCTCGCGTTCTATGATGCGCAATCGAGGATGGTGGTCACAGGTGACACTCTATATCCTGGTCGACTTTATGTAAGTGATTGGCTCGAATATCGGAAAAGTATAATCAGATTGGCCGACTGGTTAAGTCAGAAATCAGTTTTATTTTTAATGGGAACTCATATTGAAATGAGTGCCACTCCGAATTTGGACTACCCGATAGGAACAACATATCAGCCGAATGAGCATCGATTACCGCTCAGCTTGGCTGATGTTTATATCCTTCGAGAGAAAATGGAAGCGCTAGAATCACCCGAAAGAGTGCCATTAGGTAGCTTTATAGTTTGGCCAAATTAGAGCCGGATGGTTGGCAATTCTCTTCAGCTTACTAAATCGCAATTAGAGAGATGCTGTTACAGAACAAACTGTGCCGATCAATCCCCAGCACGTCCTCACGGTTTTAGTGCGCGGCAGCTTTCTAATGATTAACTCATCCAGCCTGTGGACTTTATATACTGAAAGCCCCGCTTTTTTCATAAGAGGATCAGGGTGTCCCTGAGTTGTGATCACAGAGCTCCCTCGGGAAGCGGTGGCACGCCGGGGAAGTCGGGGCTCGCGACGAAGGCCTTGTAACCGGCGGTCATGGCGCGCGAGCACTCCACGGGAGTGCCCTCCATCGTCCCCCGGTTCTTGCAGGGGCCTTCCATCACCTCAGGCATGTTCTCGCGCACCCACACCGCGGCCTCGCGATAGATGTCCTGATCGTTCGAACTGGTCGTGACCTTGACGAGCACACCGTCATCGAAGGTGAGGTGGAAGGTGTCGGTGACGTCGAAGCCCGTGCCGAGCGCCTGCACGCGATCGTCCTTGACCTTCACGGGGCAGTTCACGATCCCCTCTTCGTCCCGGGCGCAGTGCGTGCGCAGCAGCACCTCGTAGTTCCCGCCCTTCGCCGAGCCCTGGTAGTAGAGCAGACGCGGAGCGGTCTCCGGCGCCGCCGCCATAATCGGCGCCAGACGGTCGGATTCGAAGGAGTAGAAGGCGTCGATGAAGGACTCGGCGATCACCAGATCCGGATCGGCGGCGGCCTCGCCAGCGACTTCGGGTGGTGGGCTCTCCGAGCAGGCGCCCAGCAAGACGGCGAGGCAGGCGACCGAGGTGGTCGTGATCGAGCGGCGAATGATTTTCATGGCATCTCCGAGTATAGGAAGAACATAAACTATTAATTGAGCGTGTTCCTGATTGGCGTGCTGCTAGGGTGGCTGGGTAAATCCCTGAGATGATTGTAAGGTGTCCATCACCTTTACTCTTCTTCCACTTCTTCGCCATCCTCATCTTCGTCGTCTTTCGCGCTGCTACAAGTCTCTGGCAAGTAGCGCTTGCCTAAGGCGTCTACAGTGACCACGTCCGCCACGCATTCCCATTTGATGGTGTCGTCGTCCTGGGCTCGCGCAATGAGCAGGAAGCCAGATTCAATGTCTTCAAATCGTGCACCAAATTCTGTCATATCTACCAGGGCCCTGAGCGTCCCGGTACGTAATTTGTCGGCAGCAGGCATTCCCAACTCGCCTGCCCGGTAGTCCATACTGGTGAGAATGCCTTCCGGAATGAAAGAGCTCAGGTTGATGTCCGCTTCTGATTGCGGCATCTCGCCGGAGGTATCGAAGTACTCTTCAATAATTGCCTGCTGCTCCAGCCCCAGATTAACGGCAGCGGACACTGCGTCGTCGATTCTGGAGTTGTGGTAAAAACCAAAGGCAACTCCTATAAGTCCTACTACTATCATGGGATAGACAACCATCTCGGAGGTCATGAGCCCATTCTGCCGGTTCCCTATTTGGGGTTTTTTCATCGAGATGAATTCCTATTTTGCAGATAGTGATGTCCTGCACCATGGCAGGCGCACATTACCATGCAATTTTCGCACCCGAGCGCGTTGCCTTTCTTCGAAATGACTTCAGGCCTCATTACTGCCTATTGAACAGTTCCTGCAGGAACACTGTCGGGGCTGGCACCAAGCGCCACTAGCTAAACTAGGCACAGTAATTGCTCTATAAATCTATATCTGACTGTTTCTAGATGCTTTTGGTGGCATATCGCGCCAAAGCGCACAGACTCAGTGCGTTCTACTGTTTTTTTTGTCTCAAAAAGAGGCGGGGACTTGTATGGAGACTTGGAACAATCTGGTCGACAAGTTTGATCTCCTGTTAAAGAAGATCAAGCTGGAAAGTACTGTGAAAATCGCCGGGAGAGAAATTCCTCCGGTGGTTATGGGCTTTGCATTGATCGTTATCTGCATTCCCATCTGGGGCTACCTGGAAATCGAAGGCGACAACAAGCTCATCGGTGCGCTGGTCGTTATCCTGATGGCTTGGGGCGTTGTCCAGTTGGGCGCTCTGGGTCTGGGTGACGGTGTCGGCGAGAAACCGGGCAGTTCCTCAGCCGATAAATCCTTTGCATCTGGCACTGTGTCCGAATCTACCGAAAACTCCAACTCAATCGAGCATCCAGTGGACGCAAGTGAAACTCAGCCCGATCAGCAGCAGCGACTGGTCCTATTCGCATTCGCGGGTGTTTTGCTTGCATTGGCTGTCATCTATCTGCTGAGAAATGTTGATGATTACGAAGATCTGAACATTGAGTCTCGCTATAGCGAACTAGTCGATATGGTGGAGCCTATCCAAGACACGATAGAGGCTGCTCTGCTATCCGGGAGCTCCTTCGAAATGGATTTTCTCGATAGCTCAGAGGCAGGGTTGCCCGATGAGGTGCTTGTGTCCAAAGAGGCCCACGGCATTTCCGTCATCGACGGCCAGATCATTGCAACATGGATGAAGGATGAGTCCGACCTGGATGGGGTGACCTATATTCTTACCCCAAAGATCGAGGACGGAGAAGTTGAGTGGGCAACCACTGGGACTTGTGGCGGTAAAAACGCCTGTTAGATAAGCAGCAATGCAATTTACGACTAATCAATTCACCCTAACTATCAGCCAAAAAGCTTAGGAGTAGAAGTAATGACTGATCATTCCATAAATCCTCTCGATATGGTTAATCCGCTTGACTCGGTGGACCGCTCATTTCCCGAGACGGGCCCCTCCGGCAAGCCAATAGTGCGCACAGAAGAAGGGATCATCACCGAAGGCAGTAAAGTGACATGGGACAAAAAGGCAATTCTTTGGGCGCTGCCCCAGCCGCTTCTGGTTGCCGGCTCCGTGTTACTCGTCGCCGCCATGCTGGTCAATGAGTGGGGAGGAGAGTACTACCGAGTATGGACACTGCTCGTTGCGGTCTCTGCCACGCCTTTTCTGCTGATCGCCGAACGTTTTTGGGCCAAGAAAAAGTCCTGGTTGCTCAAGCCCGACGAATTGGCAGAAGACGTGTTCTGGATGGCTTCGGGGGGGCTGCTTTGGGGGCCTATCATTTCCGACCTGTATCGCACGCCAGTTTCTGAGGGCTTCCGCGCCCTGCGTGATATGTCTCCACTGCAGATCGAATTCGAACCAACCACGGTACTCGGGCTCATAGGGGCCATGCTGGTTATCCGATTCACTTCCAGCTTACCCTACTACTGGCTGCATCGGATTCAGCACGAGTCACTGTTCTGGTGGCGCATGCACGCGACGCATCATCACCTGACCAAGATGAGCGCCATGCGCGGCAACCGTACCCATCCGTTCGAATATCTGGCGCTTGGCATCGGCACTCCAATGGCTCTGGCCCTGATGGGTGCCAGCGATGAAGTTTTCATTGTTTCAGCAGCCTTCGGCATGTGGAACGGCAAATTTAACCATGCCAACCTGCCCATGGTTTCAATGCCTGTGTGGGACTGGTTCTTCGCTACCGCACAGCAGCATCATTGCCACCATGCGATAGAGCGCCGTCAGGCAGATTCCAACTACGGTTGTGACATCATTGTCTGGGACCGCGTCTTCGGCACTTACTGCGGCGACGCTGAATCGGGGCCCGCTGGCGCAGGCAAGGGCGTTCGCCTTTCCATCAAAGACCAGCTCATGCTGGCCTTCTATTCCGACAAACGCCTCAAGAGTTTGTAGCTAATCGACTAGAGCTGATCCCAGGCTGTCCATTCAATGGATCGACCTGGGTAGGCTGCCTCTGCAAACGGCCAGTTTTCTTCCAACCACTGCGTCGTCTACTCATAAAGCTCCGCATCAAATCTCGCATCGAACTCAACTTTAGCTCCCCCGAGGTTCCCCACAGGGAAACCTGGGGGGAACCTCGGGATCACTCACAACTTAACAACTTAAGATTGTGAAAAGTGCAGTCGTGAGTTAGATAAATTGGAGTCGGCGGCTCGGGGCGGACAAAATTGTCGGGAACAATTTTGGACAGCCGAAGGCTGGGCGCAGCCGGAGCCCGTGGATGGGCGAGTCTATAATCCAAATAGCCTTAGGGCTATTTGTCCCCTTCGGGCTTCGCGCTTTGTGCTCGTTGCAAATTGCTGGTGGTATTAGTCGAACCATCGACACGAGGATTAATCTGACCGAATCAGATTAACACAGCTTTAGCTGGCCTTTAGGCTGAGCCCAGGATGGGTGAATGATTTTCAGTAGACCGTGTGACTGATTCGTTAATTGAATCAATGAGTTAAAACTGGAAAATCAGAGTGTGCTAAGAAGTGTGCTAAAAATTGAGTCAAATTACGCAAGTTCTGCATATTGGGGAGCTCTAATCCTTGTTGCGCACCACGGAATATTGCACTATCCTTAATTTAAGTGAGTAACTAATAGTTCTGGCAGGGATGTTGTTGATGATCAAGACTTTTAAGCACAAAGGCTTAGAGAGATTCTTCACCAAAGGCACTACCTCTGGCATTCAAGTGAAACATGCGCGCAAAATAGCTGATCAACTTGCTTTTTTACACGCTGCACAAACAATCGACGATATTGATAAGCCTGGCTACAAATTGCACGGGCTTAAAGGAAAGTTAAAAGATCGTTGGGTGATTAGTGTTTCTGGCAATTGGCGAATAGTTTTTATATTCAAAGACGGCGATGCGTACATTGTTAATTACGAGGATTATCACTAATGACTTTACAGCAACATAATCCACCGCATCCAGGTGCTTTGATTCATAGGACATATATTGAGCCATTTAATGAGGTCACGGGTAATAAAGTTGCTGATCGCCTCGGTGTTGCGCGTAGCACTTTCAATCGGTTGCTAAACGGCGTTTCTGATGTGTCGCCTGAAATGGCAGTTAGGCTGTCAGGAGTGCTAGGTGGATCAGCTGAAAGCTGGTTAATGCTTCAAGATAGCTATGATTTATGGAAAGCTCGCCAATCTATTGACGTTAAAAAACTTGAGCTTATAGACTTTAACAAAGTGGCCTGAACGAAACCTTGAAAAGATGGTGCCTAGGGGGACGATTTCTAAAAGAACTCTGACGATATCGGTTATCTATTCTTTTTATAGAAACTCTGGTTTTCGAACCACCGACACGAGGATTAATCTGACTGGATCAGATGAACACAGCTTTAGCTGGCCTTTAGGCTGAGTCCAGGATGGGCGAATGATTTTCAGCAGACAGCGTGACCGACTCTTTATTTAAATCAATGAGTCAAAATCGAGAAATCAGAGCGTGCTAAGAAGTGTGCTATGAATTTGTCTCTATTTCGTGCCTAAAATTATTGTTTTCTTACTCTAAGCCTTAATCTTAGAATCCGAGACGACTCTCCCCACCCTTTACAACTATCCACACTATGTTAGTTTAGCGCCACTACGAATCTGTCGGAACATACAATGCAAACAATGCAAACAAAGAATAGAGGTTTTTCCTTAGTAGAAATTTTGGTGACTATCGCAATTGTCGGCGTACTAGCAATGATTGCGATTCCTTCTTATAGAAATTACACACTAACAGCATCACTATCCCAAGCGTTCAGTCTTCTCGACGAGGAACGCATTAGGATAGAAATATACTACGAAACTCATGGGGTCATGCCAGCCTCTGGCAGCGAAGTGGGAATCGTCGAATTTCCTAACTTCGACTTGGTCACGCAGCTAAGATGGGGCGTAGGCATCCCAGGGCAAAGAGGTATTGATATTCGGCATGTCGGTTATTTCAAGCCAATAATGGATTTAACGTCATTTGGAGACAAATACAGTTCTTACAACTCTACATTCTTTTTTGTTGGCAGAGGCGATCAATCAGGACGCATCACTTGGGAATGTTTGGTCGACGAAAGGGATACACAAGGGTTGGATCTAGAATTGTTGCCAGCAAGTTGCCATACAATCTAGTGGTCGATGTCATAGAGACTGCCAGGTACTTGTACTCCATTAACATTACGCTCATCGATTCCCCATTCGCTTAGCTCTTGTGAGCCCACTTTTATGTTGGCCGTATCAAGTTCTTACTCCTTAGAAAAACTCTTTCGGTTGTATCGGGAGCGCTTCGACAAAGAGGGCCGACTGAGTGCGCTTGCTCCGGAGACTACTGCAGATGGCTGGTCGGGGCGGAAGAATCCAAACAGGCTTAGGGCTGTTTGTCCCCTGCGGGCTTCGCGCTCTTTGCAAACTGCTGTCGCAGTTAGTGATTCGAATTTTGATTAAATCAAAATTCTCACCCTACGGGCGGCGTTCCGCCGTCTGCGCTGCTGCCGCAGCTTTGACTCTAAATTCGGCTAAGCCGAATTCCTCGGTCCTTCGGACTCGCGCTTCGCGCGCTCTGCGGAGCTTCGCTCCTTTCGGACTACCGACACGAGGATTTTCAGTCCTCTGCTCCACCGCTATTAGGATAACTCTCTCGGTCGAAAACGGAATCCGGCACTCGTTCTATGTTCATTCAAGGATAAGGCTACACAATTTAGGAAAGTCACTTGCTGACTTGAGCGGCTAGCACCTTGAGCCGTTCCGACCACTGCTTCTTTATCTCGTCGGCGTAGAGTTCTAGGGTTTGGTCAATCTGCATTGATAGTCTGAGTTTTGTCTTACCATCTTGGGTATCGAGGCTTAAACTGATTCTGCTTTTGTGAGCATTCTGCTTCGCAGCCTCGCGCCAGGTAAAGCTCAAACGTTTCGGCCTATCTATTTTTAAGTATTCGCCATCTTGCAAGAATTCCTTCCCATTGCGCGTGATGTGATAGCTATAGGACCCGCCAGGGCGAACTTCGTTCTGCAGGTCGATTACTTTCTCGTTACCAATATGACTGCCAAACATCCAGTTACCTACGAAGGTAGGTATCAGCCAGCGATCGAAAATTTTCTCTGCAGGTGCAGCTACGGTTCTGCTTAGCGAAATGCTAAACGTTTTGAATTTCGCCGCAGGCAATTCAGCTGCGTCATTATCGTCTTCAAACATGGATATTTGTTCGGTGCTCATTAGTTCGCTTGTAAGTTAGGGTTGGACGGCATGAGATGGACGGGCAGTGCTTGACGGCGAGACGCAGTCTTCTGCCCATAGTTTGATGTTAAATAATCGAGGATAGATCCTTCCAGTTCAGGGCCAAGTTCGCCTAGCCCCTGTGAGCTCTGCATCCACTCGATGCGACTCCTCCAGACCTCTCTATTGCCCGAGTTTTGTACGATGATCTGGCTAGAGTGGCATTCCGTGCAATTGTCGCGCACCAATTGCCAGCCCTCAGCTTGAATCAATTCGCCTGCAGCAGCGCTGTCCTGCGCAGCTGAGCCTGCAGTCGTAAACAGCATTGGTAATGCCAGGGTGATCAAGGTCAGCCAGATTAACTTCATTCTATTCGTCATGGTTTCTGTTTCCAATATAGCAGTCGAAGCGTTCAAATTAAACGACTTGCACCGCCACCCTATGACAGGCGTTATTCAAGTAACCGCGTGGGTTCCAACCAGGTACAACCATAGGTTGTGAGCGGCCTTGAACATCCATAGCCCTAGCCCACACTTCGTAGTAGCCGGGCTCAGGAAATTGTGCCCAAGTCTCCCAGTTCTGCCACGCTAATCTATTTGCGGCTCCTGCTAATGCCGATGGCAGCCAGGTGGCGCCGAAGTCGATAGATATGTAGACACCGACTACCTGATCGTCGCCTGCCCAGGCGTGACCGCGAACAGTCATTCGATCTCTTATATCGTGCGTGATGCCAGATTGCGGGAAAGTAATCAGTGATTTGACCGGCATCGATTCGATGATACGCATGTCCTCATTCGGGACACGTGTGCCAGGTGCAACCGGTGCGGAAGGAACCGAGTATGAAGGCGGAGACATTTTCTCGCCATCGTGAACTTGATTACGTATATCGATGCGGTTTAACCACTTGCCTGAAACGGAGGCGGGCCAACCAGCGCAGACGAGGCGAAGTGGATAGCCATTCTGCAAGGGTAAGTCTTCTCCATTCATCGACCAGGCGATGAGTGATTCTCTCTCCAGTGCTTTGGCGATGGGTACGCCGCGAGATATCGAGTCGCGGTCTGGGTCGCCGCTGAGATGCGTATCCGCACCGTAGTAGCCAATATATTCGGCATCGGCGAGTACGCCGCAGTAATTGAGAACGTCGCGTAGTCTAACGCCTGTGAAGGTGGGGCAGCCGATGGCGCCGGTAGTCCATTGGTTGCCACTGGCACCGGGCACGAATTCGCTGCGTCCATTGCCGCCGCATTCTAGCTGCAGCTGTAAGGTAACCGTTTCAAAACGCTCTCTTAACTCGGCAATGGTGAAAGTTACAGAGCGCTCAACGGATTCGCCGCCGATTTCTAGCAGCCAAGTATCAGCATCAATGTTCTCTGGAGCTATGCCGTTGTTGCGAACGAACATGCGACTGTTCGGTGTAACCTCGTCATCGAGAAGGTGCGCTGGAGTCTCTGCGTTGATAGGCCGATCGTTAAGTACTATGAGCCCGTCTTTTCCGGGAATTTGCAGTGGAGAACTCTCGGCGGCAAAGGCGGCTGGAATAAGACCTGCAGGCATGAATCGCGAAAAGGGTATGGTCATGCCGAGTGCGGTAGTCATAGCAACGAGGCCGCTCTTTTTCAGGAAGCCCCGACGCGTTAGTGGATCACTTTCACGGCCCCATAGAACACGGTCCGCCGCGATTGGATCCTTGCTGTAGAGTTCGTGTATTCCCTGTTGTTGCTTTTTACTCATAAGAGATCTCTTCTGTTGTTCGCCAGCAATTAGTTGGATTGCTCGGCTTCATCAAGTCGTGCGCCGGCTAATACTCCCGGAAGTGAATAGTTGCCTTCATGACAGGCATATTCATAAAGAATATCGTCAGTTAGATTCATTGGCATCTCGGCAGAGAAAGATTGCACGAACGTGTCAGGGTCTTGAGCCGTAAAGCTGTAGTTCATGACATTAGCCGATACGCGGGTGAAGCGTTCGGTGATGCGAAAGTTTTCCGTCGAGTTTCGAAATTTCTGATTGGAGTTCAATCTGCTGGTTTCGACGACAAGAGTATCTCCCTCCCAATGACCTATGGAATCTCCCATCCAAGGGCGAAACGCGTCGGGGAGTGGGTCGGCATCTATGCGAATAATTCGTGCGTCATGAACCATCTCCACCAGAATCATCACATAGCCAGGCGACTGCACAATCTGATAGTGATTGTTATACAGAATAGGCAACATGGGAGGCCCGCTGCTAGAGCCAAATGACATTAGGCAGCGTTCGGCTAAGGGGCGGCTTTCAGGCCCGGCAAAGGGGCCGCGGCTTTCACGCAATTCGGCGGCAATACGAAGTCGCTCTTGTGCTTCGGGGGTATAGGCAGGCATGCGTCCGTTCGGCGGATCTATAAGCAAGGAGCTGCGAAATTCGCCGTTGTAGCGTGCAACTCGCGTACCGTCGTCAAACCAGAAGTTGTTGTAACTATCGGCGAGCTCGATACGATCCTTCGCCGGAGGTATGCGATCGGGGTCGCTAGGCAGATCTTGCTCTGCAGTGTAGTCGGCCACGGCTTGTTCTAACTGCATTGCCTCTTCAGGGTTCAGTACCAGCTTGTCGCCAAACTCTTCCGGGCGAGAGAAGGGGGTTATTGTATTGCTAGTCCACATGCCCTGCAGGTCGGGGGCCCCATCTACCGTTTTGGGTGCTACGTATGCGGAATCTTGAGCATGGGCGCAAAGGGGAAGCAGCATCGCTAGGGAGAATGCTGCCGTAACAGACAGATTCCGTAATTCGGAAAGTCTGGCCGGGCTATTCAGAGAGATCGAACTCGCTGTGGTTCTCATTTTTGTAGCTCTCCTTATTGCTCTTTAGCGGGGTCCAATTAGAGGGTGTGCGCATTCTAGAGCGTGGCGAAAAGTTCACAGATACGACGCTGAGGTTATCAAAAATGCTCAATCAACTCCATGTGATTCATGGCCTTTCCATTCTCTCTTGATGCCCGGTTTTGGCATTAGGAATGACCTTGGAGATTATAGAGGCTTAGTTAGCTTCAGCAGGAACCTGTCGGTGCTGCGGTTGAGCCTTGGGTCGAATATGCTACGACTATGGTCGTCCGTGGAGACTCGCAATACATCGCTGCTCTCAACCTCAAAGCCGGCCTGTTGGGCAATCTCCATTGCCTGTTGAATCTCCATACGATGCAGGTCTCGATTGTCCCTGCCGGTAACACCGACATGATCGGTAATGCCGAGTACGCCCCCGGGTTTTAGTAAGGCTCGAAGTTGCAGAAGCATCTCCATTGCCCGCTCTGGGTTGGGGTTGTAATAGTCATGTAGAGTCTGTGCCACGATAATCAAATCTAGGGAGTTATCTGCCAAGCCGATTTCGCTGAGTGGTCTTACTATCTGCACGACGTTGCGCAGATCGCCTTGTTCTATCTTGGCATTGAGCGCCTCGCCCTGGGAAATATTCTGGCGATCTTCCACGAAGCGCAAACCCCGTTCTGTATTCTGAGCATATACCGTTCCAGCTTGACCCACTGCTTTAGAGAGAATGAAGGTGTAGTAGCCTCCAGCTGCATACAGGTCCAACACAGTCATGCCTGCTTCGATATCTAGAAATTCAAGAACCTGAACCGGCTTTCGTGCGCTGTCTCGCGCGAAATCGCCAACATCTCTATCGGGACCTGATAAGGCTGCTTCGAGAGCTTGGGCATCGAGATTCTGACCTAGGCAAGTGGAAACAAACAACATCGACAAGAAGGTGGCGATACAAGTGAACGATGAGTTCATTAATAGAGGAGGACGTACTCTCTTCATGTTGAGATCCTAGGATATAGCGCCGCGATTCGTTGCTAGTGCAGAGAATACCAGATTGAACGAATCCATCACGCATTTTCCATGCTTAACAAAACCTCCTGAAAATTGCTCGTGTCTTAGTTCGAATACCGATCAACTGAATACCAACGTTATTAGGTTTTCGTGATGGGGCAGCAGATCTCTAATGACGCTTAACGCACGCTGTAAATACATCCCTGTACGCTCGGGCTCGGCGTCCTGCCTCGCACGGCGTTAAGCGTCATTAGAGATCCACTGCCCTTTAGGATTAGTGCGAATTTCGAGCTGAGGCACTACCGAGAAATTGATTCACAATGCGGTGATACTGCAGGGTGTTACAATGAAAAATCGACTCAGGGGAAGGCCCTGATCCAATGTCTAGAAACACGATTAGAGAGAGCGTGAAATGCCAAGTAAGCCTATGATTCGAATTCTGTCAGTGCTAACCCTGCTGGCCATGACCGCGCCTGCATTCGCACAGCCTGAGGCGCGGCCGCGTGCCCGTGAGGCAGGTGTGGTGGTGGGTGTATTCCAAACAGGAGAGTTGAACGCAATCACCGATGTTCAGGGTGTGAGAGTTGGACATACGACTGTTATCGAGGGTGATGATATCCGCAGTGGTGTAACGGCAATCATCCCCGCGCCAGGAAATCTCTATACCCATCCTATTCCCGCTTGGATTCATACCGGAAACGGCTATGGGAAAATGGTCGGTGAGACTCAGGTGCGCGAGTTTGGCGAAATTGAAACACCGATTCTATTAACCTGTACTCTCTGTGTTTGGAGTGCGGCGAATGCTCTTAAGGAATGGATGTACGAGCAACCTGGTATGGGTGAGCACACGTTAAATCCTATAGTCGGAGAGACCAACGATAGCCGGGTAAACAATATGTGGGCGGACCCAATCCAAAAGGATGAGGTATACGCCGCGTTGAATACTGCAAGCGCAGGTCCGGTGGAAGAGGGCAGTGTTGGTGCCGGCACTGGCACTCAAGCTTTCGGTTGGAAGGGCGGCATCGGTACCAGCTCCAGAGTGCTCCCTCAAGAATTGGGAGGCTACACCGTTGGCGTGTTAGTGCAGACCAATTACGGCGGCGCGTTGTCGATTAATGGCGCTCCGGTTGGGAGAGAACTAGGTAGTTACGCCTATCGCGACTTCTTAGAGCCTGTTGCGGACACCGACAAAGAGGATGGTTCGATCATGATGGTGGTTGCGACGGATGCGCCATTGACTGCACGAAATCTGGATCGAGTTGCGCGTCGTGCAATGATGGGATTGGCGCGAACAGGCTCCTTTGCTAGCAATGGTTCTGGTGATTATGTTATTGCGTTTTCAACCCATCCCAATGTGCGTAAGCCTAGGGTTAGTGACGTTCCAGTTCCAGTTGAGGTGTTGGTGAACGAATCGATGACCCCGTTGTTCGCAGCGACTGCCGAGGCAACAGAGGAGGCGATCTACAATGCCATCTTCAAGGCGACGACAGTGAGCAGTTCCCGTGGGGAGCTGCGCGCCATACCCATAGAAGATTTGATGCGGATTCTTGAGAAGTACCAATCCTTGAATTGGGACCAAACGATAGGAAGATAAATCTTAGCAGTGCGTTAAGCGCTGATCCCAATGCCTCTTGCCATTAGGAGAGCTAGAACAGGAATGATCACTAGGAGTACGAGCTGAAATTTCAATAATTGCCTTAGTAATTGTGGCACCTCGATTACTTCTTCCTCGGACCTGCGGTATTTGTTAAAGAATAGCGTAGGGATGACAGCGCAGAATGCCATTAGGGCGAACAGGCCTATCTTTGCGTGGAATATGGGGTTGCTAGAGTAGAACTCCTTGGGCTTACCTACCCATAGCCATAGAGTTAGGCCGAAGGCCAAAACAAGAATGGCGCTGATTCCACAAACAGCATCCACCTTCGCCAAATTGCGCGCATCTTCTCCTGAGATTTGTGGCTTGATGGCCATATTCTCTATGAATAAGGCGCCTGCGAACGCGAAAATCGCTGCGAAGTGCAATAGTCTGACTAGTTCATAATACATACCATCAATCATACTGGATTCGCAGGCTTTCGACTCATTTTAATGCGGTGCTGCGAATTTTCCTGTTATGCTGCTGAACTAGTTTATACGCAGATCAACAATAATAATTAGACGAATACTGGAGGCACTATGGTCGCTGACTCAGGCACCGAAACCGATGTAAATCCCGCAGATACGGCCCATGTAGAAGCGAGTATGCGCAAAGTCGCATTGACTGCGTTAGCGGGTACCAGTATCGAGTGGTACGACTTCTTTCTTTATGCAACGGCTGCCGCCCTTGTTTTCCCTTCGGCTTTCTTTCCCGATAGTTCTCCAACAATGGGTCTTATTCTTTCCTTTGGGACATTTGCCTTTGGATTTATCGCTAGGCCTTTAGGCGGCATCATGTTTGGTCATTTCGGTGACCGTGTTGGTCGGAAACGAACCCTAGTTATAGCGCTAATGATGATGGGTATCGCATCGACCCTGATAGGCCTTTTGCCTACCTATGCAACAATTGGTATTGCTGCACCAATTCTATTAAGTGTTCTGCGTTTTGCGCAGGGTCTAGCCATTGGTGGTCAGTGGGGTGGGGCCATGTTGCTTGTCACCGAGAGCGCGCCGTCGGACAAGCGCGGCTATTACGGCGCCTATGCTCAGGCTGGTGCACCTGTTGGCGTCATTCTCGCTAATATTGCATTTATGGTAATTAGCTATTCCGTATCTGAAGATGCGTTTATGCAGTGGGGATGGCGAATCCCCTTCATATCAAGTGTGCTACTGATCGGTATTAGTATGTATGTGCAGCTGCATATGGAAGAAACAGATGCTTTCAAAGAGCTGCAAGAGTTGCAGAAAAAGAAGCATGCTGAACAACCTGAGGCAGCCGCGGTTCGGCGTTCGCCCGTATTAGAAGCAATCGCTAAATATCCTAAGCGTATCGCCTTAGCAGCGGGGGCGTTTCTCTCGATACAAGTCGCATTCTATATACTGATAGGTTTTGTACTGGCCTACGGTACAGATGCTGAGGGCGCGGGAATGACGAGGGACGAGATGTTGTTTGCGGTACTGCTCGCTTCAGTATTACAGATTCCGGCCCAGTTTATGGCGGCCGCTTATTCCGATAGAAAAGGAAGGCGGGGAATATTTATGCTGGGAGCGATTCTTACCGGAGTCTGGGCATTTGCTCTGTTCCCGCTCATCGACACAGGAAGCTTCTGGCTTATCGTAGTTGCTCTTAGTGGCGGACTGATGTTTCTTGGAATGATGTACGGACCACAGGCTGCCTTCTTTACTGAATTGTTTAGTACCGAAGTTCGCTATTCGGGAGCTTCGCTGGGCTATCAGATAGGGGCTATTGTTGGTGGTGCTTTTGCTCCAACCATAGCAACTATTCTATGGGTGGAGTACTCGATAGTGTGGGTGTCTGTTTACATCGCCTTCGCATCACTTCTTTCGCTGATTTCTGTAATGATGCTAACGGAAACCTACAAGACTAGTCTGCACGACACCGACTAGAATCAGCTAGGCTATAGGCTGTTTTGAATGTTGCAGCCTATAGCGTTCGCATCGTGACTATGCCGGGTTATCAAACCGATAGTTTGGCGTTGACGCGGCGATCTCATTTTCCTCGGCATTCATCTCCGTATCGATTCCCTCGAATAGCGGTGTAGTTAAATAGCGCTCGCCGGTATCTGGTAGCATGCACAATATATTGCTACCTGGTTCAGCCTGTTCTGCAATCATCAATGCGCCGGTAAACGTGGCGCCAGCGCTAATTCCAGTAAAGATTCCTTCCTTCTGTGCGAGAAGCCTGGAATTACGAATTGCATCTTCCCCCGAGATGGCTAGCAGTTGATCGATGTGCTTACGACTTACGGCTTGATCTAGCAGTGGGGAAATAAAGTCTGGTGTCCAGCCCTGCATCGTATGCGGGTTGAATGCAGGATGGCTTGGTGCGATACCGGTAGGTGGTGCTTCGGGTTGCGGTGTCTCGCTGGCTAGTAACAGGGCATTGTCGGGCTCGCAGCAGACTATCTTTGTTTCTGGTCTTTTTTCTTTAAGTACATTCGCGACACCGTTGAGTGTTCCTCCAGTACCAAAGCCTGTTACCCAATAGTCTAGACGCTCATCTTCGAAGTCTCTAAGAATCTCTACGGCAGTAGTGCGCTCATGCATGCGTGCATTCGCTTCATTCTCAAACTGACGAGTCAAAAACCAACCATGAGTGTCAGCTAGTTCCTTGGCTTTCGCCACCATGCCGCTTCCCTTCAATGGGGCAGGGGTAAGAACTACTTTGGCGCCGAGAAAGCGCATGAGTTTACGGCGTTCCACGCTGAAGCTTTCTGCCATCACGATGACAAGAGGGTATCCTTTCTGAGCACAAACCATCGCAAGGCCAATGCCCGTATTTCCACTCGTTGCTTCCACTACCGTCTGACCTGGCTGCAAGTCTCCGCTAGCCTCGGCATCCTCGATGACGCCGAGAGCCAGTCGGTCTTTCACGGAGCCGGCGGGATTGAATGCTTCCAGTTTCACGAATAGATTTACATGCTCGGGTGCCAGCTTGTTGATGCGCACAATTGGAGTGTTTCCGATAGTTGCTAGTATGTCTTGGTGTTTGTTTTTCACGATGAATGTCCTTGCAGGTTTTCTCGAAGAAACTGATAGCTCTATTCTAGACCGATTATGGAATGACTGTCACCGGAAGATAGCTGCCTTCAATGGAAGAGGTTGTGGGCCGTATAGCTAGTTTATCTTTGACATTGCTATCGATATGGCTTGCAATGGGAGTCAGTCTTAACACCGCCAAGATGGCAGTCTACCTACCTATTTATAGGAACAAATATGAAGAGAAAGCTCACTCTGTTGCTATGCGTGATTATGTTGAACACGGCGAGCCTGGCAGCGCCTGACGCTGGCCTCGAGAGGGGCAGTCCCGAAGATCTTGGCTTTTCTACTGCGCGGCTCGCGTTAGCGCACGAAATGTTGACGCAACATGTGGACGACGGACGAGTTGCAGGCATTGTTGCTGGTGTGGCGCGCCATGGGAAACTCGTCTATCTGGAAAGTATGGGATGGAACCAGATCGAGGAAGAGAACGCGATGCTGGAAAATTCTCTCTTTCAGATACGCTCCATGAGCAAACCTATAACTGCCGTAGCTGCTATGCAGTTGGTCGAGCAGGGCAAGATGAAGCTCGACGATCCAGTTTCCAAATACATTCCGAGCTTCGCTAAAATGCAGGTCTTCTTAGATCCCGTAGCTGCCGATTTTAATCAGACCCGTCCCGCTGAGCGTGAGATGACCATCGAAGATCTACTACTAAACACCTCCGGCCTCAGTCATCGTTTCGGCGCGCTGTATAGACAAAACGAAGTTCGCTCTCGCGGTGATACTCTAGAGGAGCTTGTGGAGAAGGTCGCTACGGTGCCGCTGATAGGTGATCCCGGTGAACAATGGGTATATAGCATATCGATAACGGTGTTGGGGCGGATTATTGAATTAGTATCTGGCCAGCAATTCGATGATTATCTGAATGATCATGTCTACGAACCGCTTCAGATGACTGACACGGCATTTTATGTGCAAGGTGAAAAGGTAGAACGCTTAGCGCGTGCTTATCGAGTGTCCTCTGAAGACAGAAGCCTGAGTCAGCTTCCAGCGATGGGCATTCCTATCACGGAAAATCCTCCTCTACTGGAGGGTGCGGCGGGTATCGTTAGCACTGTGCCCGACTATCTGCGTTTCCTGCAGGCATTGCTTAACGGCGGAGAGCTCGAAGGAAAGCGAATTTTACAAAGCGATACTGTAGCGGTTATGACTCAGAATCAAATACCCGAGTCACTGATGCCGTTTGGCACGAATCCAAATAACCCGATGTTAGATCGCGGTTGGGGCTATGGCATGGCCGTGGTAGTGGATGAAAAGATGAGTGCATACGGGACAAACAACGGCGAATTTGGTTGGAGCGGTTCGCTCGGTACATTTTCGTGGGCGGATCCCGTGTCGGGCACTAGCGTGGTGATCATGCTACAAGTGCAGCCGGCGGGTGCTTACAATATTGCCGCAAAATTTAAGACGATGGTTCATCAGAGCATGGTTGATTAGACAGGGTATATCAATGGTTAGTGATCTAAGTCAGTGGCAAAATCTTCGTACTGCTAATTGGTGGAGACAGGAGTAAACTCACGTTTGTCGCAGCACGAATTGTGCTCATTATCCTTCAGAGCTGAATCATCATGAAGTTAGCAATACTCTCTTGCGGTCCAACCGCCTACAGTACTCGTCGATTTAAAGAAGCAGCCCTTCAGCGCGGCCATGAGGTTAAAGTGCTGAATACACTTAAGTTCGCTATAGATCTGCAGCAAGGTGTGCCAGATCTATATTACAGGCAGGAACCTCTGGCTACTTATGATGCGGTGTTGCCGAGGATCGGTGCGTCCATTACCTACTATGGAACTGCCGTAGTCCGACAGTTTCAGCAGATGGATGTATTCTGTGCGAATACCGCACACGGCATTACCAATTCCCGCGATAAATTGCGCAGTCTGCAAATTCTAAGCCGCCACCACATTGGCATACCTCGCACTACCTTTGTTCGCGAAAAGAAAGATGTGATTCCTGCCATTGAGAGGGTCGGCGGCGCACCAGTTGTAATTAAGCTGATTGAAGGAACGCAGGGTATCGGTGTGTTGCTTGCTGACACTATGAAGCAGGCAGAGTCGATTATCGAATTGTTACAAAGTCAGAAGCAGAATGTGCTCATTCAGAAATTTGTGGCGGAGAGTAAAGGTAAAGATATTAGAGCATTCGTAGTGGGTGGCCGGGTAGTAGCAGCCATGCGTCGGGTAGCGCAGGGGCAGGAATTTCGGAGCAATGTTCACCGAGGGGGGATTGCCGAGGCGGTTGAGCTCGACGAAGAGTATCAGGAGACTGCTGTTCGGGCAGCGCAGATTCTTGGATTGCAGGTTGCGGGTGTCGATATGCTCGAAGGTGCCAAAGGCCCGCAGATAATGGAAGTAAATTCATCTCCTGGCCTGGAGGGCATTGAAACCTGCACAGGTTTGGATATCGCAGGTGCGGTTATCGACTACATCGCGGCTCGAGTAGATTTTCCTGAGATAGACGTTCGTCAGCGTCTAACAGTGAGCAAGGGTTACGGCGTTACTGAAATTTATGTGCCTGAGGGCTCCAATTTCGTCGGCACAACTATTCGAGACACGAAGCTGTCGGAGCAGGATATCAATGTGTTGACGCTTTATCGTGGCAACAAAGTAATTCCTAATCCACGCTCTGATCGAGTTTTGGAACCTGATGATAAGCTACTCTGCTTTGGTAAGTTAGAGTCGATGCGGGGAATGATTCCCAAGAAAACACGTCTACGAAGACGGCCGGATGTGCAGGATCTTGTCTCTTCGGAGTTAGGTGATCTGAAAGAAGAAAAAGACGAAGTAGATTAAGTTAGTCTTTTTGATTGTCGGGCTTATATGTCTGATTCATGAGTTCTTGCGCAATATCTATTAGGGCGGAAGCATTGGAGTTAAAAATTTATGTGGTTAGCGACAAGCTGTGATTTCGAATTTGATATTTCTGTGCCTACGCCTTTTATCTTGATGTTAAGGCCCCGTAGTGGCGCGCATCAGTGGATAAGTAAGGAAGAATACAAGCTTACCCCCAGTATCCCCGTTACTGAATTTACAGATTACTACGGAAACCTTTGTCAGAGGCTCGTAGCTCCACCAGGGCGTTTTGCTATTCATACTGCTGCAGAAGTGATGACAACAGACGTCGTTGATAAGGCGCCAGGTGCTCCTTTTGTGGATATTGAACGTCTTCCTAATGAGGTGTTGATTTTTTTGCTGCCGAGTAGATATTGCGAGTCTGAAAGCTTTAACCAGATGGCTGTTGAGATCACCGATGGCAAATTGTTAGGTTATGATCAAGTGAAAGCCATAGAAGATTGGTTGCGGGAATCTATTAGCTATGTCCCCGGAAGCAGTGATAATCCAATTTCCGCAGTAGAGGTGAATCAGCGGCAGTCAGGTGTTTGTCGAGACTTGGCGCACCTTGGAATAGCGCTCTGCCGTGCAATTAGTATCCCAGCCAGGCTGGTAGTGGGATACAACTATGGTCTAGTGCCCATGGATATGCATGCTTGGTTCGAGGCTTTTGTTGGCGGACGTTGGTATATGTTCGATGCGACACAGGAAAAAATCTCGGCGGGATATGTGGCAATTGGGTTTGGTAGAGATGCTGCGGACGTGGCGGTTTATAACCAATTTGGACCTTCAGTTTATCCGATCTCTCAAGATGTCAGCGTTGAACTTCTCGAAGTGAAAGGCTAGTAACGACTTATTTTCGCCGGCCCTTTATCTTGTCGCTGAAAGTTTCGTGCTTCAGATCGCTAAACTCCCCAGAATCCTAAAAAATCTATCGCAGCTCGGGCAGCATTCCATCCAGATATGGGTTTGGATTGGGTCGGCGATTTTGTCCATATCCACGAGGTAGTGGGGGCATTGAATATCACCAATTTTGTCGAATTTCTTGCCTATGGATGCAGAGTCAATGTCATTCTTCAAAACGTGATTAGTGACGCAAGGTGCTGGAAACAAAGTAGTTTTCCAGTTAACCTGCGTGTCTATAAATGTTCGCAAACTTGGAAGCGGCGTAATAGTTCGTATCGAGATAAGCCCGTATGTTAGGAAATGAACAAGTTGGAAAAAACGATTTGAAGGCCGTAGGCTGGAGAGAATGGGTTCAGCTTCCAGACTTGGTAGATGTCCCGATTAAGGCCAAGGTAGACACGGGTGCGAAGACATCATCTCTACACGCATTCTTCATCGAGCCTTACACTAAGGATGGAATTCCTTGGGTAAAGTTCCTGTTACATCCGAATCAGAATGACGGCGCTATAGAGGTGGAATGCCATGCCATTGTCTCCGACAGGCGCGAGGTTTCCGATTCTGGCGGTCACAAAGAAGAGCGTTATGTCATCGAATCGACGATAGTTCTAGGGAAGCAAGTATTGATCGCTGAACTAACTCTTACCGATAGAGATTCTATGAGTTTTCGAATGCTATTAGGAAGAAACTTGCTGCGTGGCGCCTATGTTGTTGATTCCGGCTCCTCGTTTCTGATGGGCGGCAACTCAAAGCACTACGCTAGCAAAATCTAATTAGACGATTGGCGGTTCTTGAGAAGGTTTGGAGTCAGTCGATGGATCCATTTCGTCTTGGAATACTTCAACCGTTTCCTGCACACTCTCTGCATCTCTAAATTTCGCAATGTGAAAAAGGGCTTCACCCTCATTAACGAGGGGGATGTTAGTCCGACCTATTATGATTCCTTCGCCATTGGCAACTACGGTTTCTTCTTCGGAACCAAAAGGGTCTGAAATGATACCAAGTACATCCTTGTTTCCTACTTTTTCACCTAGGGATTTCTCGGCGCGCAGGATGCCGCTTTTCGCGGCTCTAACCCAATAGCTAGAGCGTGCAACGAAAGGATCAATGTCTTTAGCGCGAGCCTTTATCTTGGGAATCATTTCCAATTCGCGCATTACTGAGACGACACCGTTAACGCCTGCGCGAATTGCAACTTCACTGAAGCGTAGCGCTTCGCCAGCTTCATAAACTATAACGGGAATATTCAATTTTGAAGCGGCGTCTCTAAGGGTGCCTTCTGCCACGGGGGTATTCACGATAACCGGCGAATTAAACGCTCTGGCCATGCGATCTATTTCTGGGTTATCTAATTCTGCACGTATCTGCGGGAAATTATCGCGGTGTATAGCCGCCGTATGCAGGTCTATACCGTGGGTGCATTTCGACACTATCTCGGTCAAGAACAGATGCGCCATTCGCGCCGCTAGAGACCCTTTCTGTGAGCCTGGAAATGAACGGTTAAGATCACGGCGGTCTGGCAGGTAACGTGTCTGGGAGATAAAGCCTAGAATATTTACAACAGGAACAGCAACGATAGTACCTTTCACCTGCTTAAGTGATTTACGTTTTAACACGCGCCGAATTATCTCTACGCCATTGATCTCGTCGCCGTGAATAGCGCCGGAGAGAAACAGGATTGGACCGGGCTTCTTGCCATGAATGACATACACAGGACATGACATGGGGTTGTGTGTGTAAAGAGCAGGGATGGCGAGTTCTATCGCTTCCTGCGTGCCTGCCTTGATCGAGACATTACCTACAACAAATGGTTCTCGCATGCTTTTGCCTTTAATTCGAATGCTGTTGTTATAGCCTAATGTAAGGAGCTCTACAAGAGCCGTGCTTAGGGCTCTGTAGGTAAATTGCCGACGTCGGATGAGCGGATGTGTAGGTCACGTTGTGGGTAAGGTATCTCAATTCCATGTTCGTGAAATTTTTCCCAGATATTGATTAGTAGTTCACTTATTACATTGGCGCGCCCATTCATTGGGTCTGTCTCTTATACACATCTGACGCTGCCGACGATCTACTCTGTGT
>CAJXRP010000010.1 GCA_913060495.1 uncultured Gammaproteobacteria bacterium
ACATAACATTTGTATATGTAGCTAGCGCGGTATTTTTCGGCGCTTTGGCCTCAGTGTACCTGCCAACTCTTTCTTTTCAACCAAATAGTTCAGAAAGGGACTTTTCGTTGGTATTTGATATGGAGGGTCACTGGTATTTTTGCTAGGGAGGTTCTCTGTATATCAATTTCGGGTTTCTCTGTATGTGCTGTGTTGGTGTGTACATGCCTCTGATCTGCTTAGTTTTTTGTCTAGGTTGTTGCGTCAAATAGAGCCGAAATTGCGCTTTTGGCGAGAAGTACGCATTCCTGGAATCCTTCAACTACTCTTATTTAGTGTGGTGATCTAAGTAGCAGGGGCGGGGGATGGCTAGTCAATTTATCGAGGACGTTCGTGCGGATATTCGCATGCGAGGATATAGCCTATCTACGGAGAAGACTTACCTGTTGTGGATAAGGCGCTTCATTCACTTTACGGGGAATGTACATCCATTGAATGTAGAGCTATCTCAGATTGGGGCTTACCTTACTTATCTAGCTGTAGAGCGTAACGTTAGTGTTAACACGCAAAAGACAGCGCTGAATGCTATAGCTTATATGTTTGAGAAATACCTCAAGCGAAAGATGGGGGATTTGGGGTTCAAACTAGCGAACAAACAGAGAGCCTTGCCCACGGTGCTTTCGGTCAAAGAAGTTCGTGCTGTGTTGGATGAACTAGAAGGGCGTAACAAATTAATACTGCAGTTGCTTTACGGCAGCGGTCTTCGTGTCGGTGAATGTCTTCGTCTGCGAGTGCAGGATATCGATCTAGATCGGTTCGCTCTTACTATCCACGATGGCAAGGGGAGGAAGGATCGCCAAACGTTGTTGAGCACCCAGCTTAAGAGCGTGTTGGAGTCGCAGATAAATTCTGGAATCGAATCTCAGCAGAAGGATAATCAGAGAGGTGTCGGTTGTTCAATGTCCCCCTCCTTGAGTCGGAAGTACCCTAGTGCTTTCAGGTCTGAGGCATGGGCGTATATTTTTCCTTCTAGTAAGCTTTGCGCGCATCCACTAACTGGAGAGATCTGTCGTCATCATTTACATACTACCGTTGTTAGGAAGTTTATCGCTTTGGCGGTTAAGTCGGCGGGCTTGAAACAGAAGAGGGTGACGGCTCACACGTTTCGACATTCCTTCGCAACTCATATGCTTGCGAAAGGGGCGGATCTGAGGACCGTGCAGGAATTGCTAGGGCATAATGATGTGTCCACTACGCAGATTTATACCCATGTGCTGGGGCGACATTACGCTGGGACCAATAGCCCCCTCGATAGCATGTGAGGGGGCATTTGCTAATGAGTGTTTGGTTTGCTTTGCTTTGCTTTGCAGTGTGTTCTATTTATTGCTGATCACTGGCAGCTAAAATTCTCCGCAACCCAATTCTCTGGGCTGTTCTCTCCGCCAGCTGGTCCGCTGTATCGCGCCTGCTGCGGGAATGTACAAAGCAGTCTCTCATCGTCTACGTTGCCATCGGTGCTATGGGTCGCAGTTAATGATTCTGGTGCTCTCCCGTTCTCAACCCAGTCGACTAGTGGTGCGAGTTTGTCCCAGTTGTTAGGACCGGGGCCGCCGCCGCAGTGACCCATGCCGGGTGCTAGGAATAGTCGCGAGGAATCGTTGGCATCGTTAAAGCTACCTGCGAAGGTTGTATCTACCATGTCGTTGAAGTAGTTCACCGTTGCTGTAGCAACAGACAGTGCATCGCTGAGTCCGTGATAGACGATGAGTTTTCCGCCGCGGCTCTTCAGGAAGCTGGAAAGGTCGGGGTCGGTCGCGTCCATTATGGAGCTCATCAGTTCGGCATCGCCATTGGTGAAGTCATCAACGCTGAAATCTATCCAGTGAAATTCCGGGTTCATGCCTTCTCGGCGCGGAGAGTAATTCGGGTCGTTTAGATTGGGAATAGTCACGCCGGGGTCTTCTTCATAGAAGAGGTAGTTAACGTGGTCGCCGGCAGGTCCTCTTAGCATGCCGGGTGCCATGTCGTTACTTTCACTAGGCACGAACAGGCCGATCCAATCCAGTTCCGATCCCTTTGTTTTGCCAGGATAGATGATGGTTCCATTGCTGTCGTAGGGGCCGCTGTAGAAGTCAGCGATGGTTTGTATTTGTGCTTGATTGAAGCACGCGCCTCCGTTCGCTGATGATGGGCACATGAAATCCGATAGGTCGGATCTAGGGTCGAAGTCGCAGGCCAGTGGATTGTTGAGGACTCCGTCGCGTATGCCGTCGTTGGCGTCGCACTTCTGCAGCACCGCGTCATTGAGTATGCGCACCAGTTCTACGCTGTCCCGTTGTCCGTCGCCATTGCTGTCTATGGCGAGATTGCCAGCAAAGTTGTCCTTGAACATGCGTTGCAGATTCCAGGTGCCCGCGGCATTCATCGCCTGATAGTAGTTAACAGGCGCGCCGGCAACGATGCCGTCGAAGTCATTCGGGTAGCGCTGTGCTTCCATAAGACCCTGACGTCCGCCAGTGGAGCAGCCTTCGAAATAGGAATAGTCGGGAGTTCTATTATAGTAGCTGTTTACCAAAGTCTTGCCGGCCATCACCGTTAGGTGCACGGCGCGATAGCCGAAGTCGATCTCCGCCTGACGGTTGTTATAGCCGAAAGCTGATCCGGGTTCGGTGCCGCTATCGTGTCCCGTGTTGCTGTTCGTCACCGCATAGCCTTCGGCCACTCTGTGATTGGCAAAGTCCAAATCGCCATCCTTGCCGCCATCGCCCCATTGTAGAAAGCGTCCGTTCCAATTGCCGATCAAAGGTAGCTGGGCGTGGAAGTGAATAGCGGGGGAGATGATGCCGCGCACGTAGCAATAGTCCGAGTCCGATTGATCGTTTTCTCTCACGCTGGCTTCAGTGATGGTAAGATTGCGTACCTGCTGCAGCGCTTCACATGCCCGGGTCTGCTCTAAGGTAGTTGTCTGAGCAATGCTGCCGTTGGGTAAGGCGGCTACACTAGCAATTAGGCACAGGGCGGATAGGTAGCTGCGTTTTAAAGCGGTTAAAGAGGAATGGGACGTCTCGATCTTGGTCATGGCAACACCTTTCTTATTCTTAACTGAGCTGGGTAGATTGTTTTCGAACAATTATTCGACTCTACCATTTTAAGCACTGATGAGTAAAAGCTGTGTGTGGAAGATTTAATCTAATCGATAGTCCCGAGGTGCAGTGGCTCTGCCAGACTCTGGGCATAGAACTCTATGACGAGCATGAGAGTCGTGACATCGCGCCGGGTGGTAGCATTGCGATAGTTCATGAGCGCGGCGGAGAAAGAGTCGTCTCTAACGCCACATGGTGGCTGTTTCTGGACAATGAGACGCTGAAGCCCAACTACAAATACGCCAGTTTTAACTCCCGCTCAGACAAACTCTCTAGCAAGCGCGCCATCGCTTATACACCGTTTCGAGAGTCGAGATGCCTGATCCCCGCTAGCGCCTTCGTAGAAGGCTTGGGTGATAAGAAGACTTATCACAAGATCGAGTTAGAAGGTTCAGCTATCGCATTCGGTGGCTTGTTTAAAGAGTATCTAAATAGAGAAAGTGGCGAGGTCGTCTATTCCGCGTCGATCATAACTCTGCCTCCCCTGACTCCGCAGTGGGACGAGATTCATCCTAAGTCACTGCCGTTGATGATAGATTTCGAAGATGAAGACCTAGTCTCAAGATGGCTGGATCCAACTAATCGCGATGTTGAACAGTTCGAGGCCTTGTTGGAGCCGACAGTTTTGAAACCAATGAAGGTAACAAAAATCGACAAGCCAAGCCGCTGGAATCCAATTGAAGAAAGCTTCATGATTGTGAAGTAATCAAAATTTAAGTTTGTATAGAGAAGTCGAGTTAACCCTATGGAAAGTATTGCAAGCAACAAGATGTTCGGTGGTGAGCAACGCCGCTATAAACACAGGTCACAAACGCTGTCCTGCGACATGCATTTTTCGATCTACCTTCCGCCGCAGGCGAGTGAAGGGCCTGTGCCTGTTTTGTATTGGTTGTCGGGTTTAACGGGGACTGATGAAAATTTTGTGATCAAGGCTGGCGCACAGCGTGTCGCTTCCGAGCTTGGGCTCGCCATCGTTATGGGTGATACCAGCCCAAGAGGTGAAGACGTTCCCGACGACCCAGAACAAGCCTATGACTTTGGCCTCGGCGCCGGTTTCTATCTCAACGCTACCGAGGCTCCGTGGAACAAGCACTATAGAATGTACGACTACGTCACGCAGGAGCTGCCGGCTCTGATCAATGACAACTTTCCGGTAGACTCAGCGCGGCAATCAATATTGGGTCATTCTATGGGTGGTCACGGCGCATTGAGTATTGCGCTAAAGAATCCGGATAAATACAAATCTGTTTCCGCGTTCGCGCCGATAGTCTCTCCTATCAATTGTCCTTGGGGTCTCAAAGCCTTTAGTAAATACCTAGGCGACGACATTTCGACCTGGCAAGAATATGACTCTGCATCCTTAGTCGCGAAAGCAACAACACATCTACCGATGTTGATAGATCAAGGTACAAGCGATGAGTTTCTAGAGAATCAACTCAAGCCCGAGCTGTTTCTAGCCGCCGCTGAGAAGGCAGGCTACCCATTACAGTTCATTGAGCGCGAAGGCTATGACCACAGCTACTTCTTTATCGCGAGTTTTATAGAAGAGCATCTACGTTTTCACGAAAAGATTCTACGAGCAGCGTCCTGAGAAAAGAATAGGCCTAGATCGCCAGCCAGATAATTAGTCCGCAGGCGCAAGCGGTGAGCTGGCTGCGGCGGTCTGTTATGGCGAACAACACCGGGTCTTCGTCTAACTCTCCACGCCGCGCTAGCGCCCAGATACGCCACAGCAAGTACAGAAGAAGCGGGCAGATAGTCCACAGCAGCAAGGGGTTGCTGTATAGCTGTGTTGTTGCTGGCGCATTGATGTAAAACGCAAATACTGTAACGGCAATTAGGCTAGAGCCGCCGCCTATGCTGGCTAAAGTCTGCAGATTCTCCACGCCGTAACCCCTCCCTTCGATGGAAGACTTGCCCTGATTCTGTAGGTTCAGAAATTCCGTGTAGCGCTTCACCATCGCCAGCCCAAGAAATAGGAAGAACGAGAAGGCGAGCAGATAGTAGGTGGTGACCACCGAGATAGCCGCCGAACCTGCGATGATTCTCCACGTATAGAGAGACGCGAGGGTCAGCACGTCTATCAGGAATAGACTCTTCAGCAGCAAACTATACAGCGTCGTCATCAGCCAATAGGTCAGCAAGACCAGAATGAATTCGGAAGGCAGCCACAAGGCAATAAGGAATCCGAGAGCGAGCAGCAGCGGCGCGCCCAGATAGCCATAGATCAAAGACAGATCGCCAGAGGCGAAGGGTCGCTGTTTCTTTGACTGATGTTGTCGGTCGCTGTTTAGGTCGAGCATATCATTCAGCAGGTACACGCTGGACGCGACTAAACTAAAACTTAGGAAGGCGACACAAGCCTGCAACAGTAGGTTCGGTTGATTCAGTTGGTGAGAAAGAATCAGCGGAAGGAAGATCAGCGCATTCTTTAGCCATTGGTGGGGACGTATAGCCTGCCAGAATTTTTTCAACGTCGACTGCGGCTCGTCGAAGTGCAGAATGTTCTCGCTATCGTGTTGCAGGCTTGCAGCGAGAGACTTCTTGCAGTTGACGAGAATGACCTCGCTGGCCTCCAACCATACAGCGATATCGGCTTTCGAATTTCCCGCGTAAACGAACCCACCTGCTGGGTCTAACTGCAGTATCCTAGTAACCTTGTTCTTCGACTTTAGATTGTGATCTTCGTCGCTACCCATGGCATCGATGAATAGTCCCAGGTGATCGCTCACCTGTCTAACTGGCAATTGGCTAGATGCCGAGATAAGTACGATGTTGCGACCGAGTTCCACTTCTTCTTTTAGATAGGCATGAAACTCCGTGTTAAGCGGCAATAACTCTACAGGGATGTGAACGCGTTTCGATAGTTCATGTTTCAGATTCGCCTTTCCCTTGAGTAACCAAACTGGAATCAACAGCGCTAGGAAAATGTTTTTCTTAAGCAGTAATAGGATCGACTCGAACAGCAGGTCCGTCTTGATGACGGTGCCATCGAGATCGACATACAGTGTTGCTTGGGAGAGTGAATTTGACACGTTGGGCCTGAGTGCTTCTCTATTTAGAATTTTAGTCGCTTGAAAACGAACTCAGGGATTACGCCAACCACAAACATAATAATTCGCCAGTAGCCTGGTGCGTAGACGGTGTGACTGCCGCGCCGAATACTTTTTACTATTTTCTCTGCGACGCGTTCCGGGCTAGACCACAATGGACCTTTTGGAAACTGCGCGGTCATTGGCGAATCCACAAGGCCGGGTCGTATATCAACTATATGTATGTTGTACGGCAATAGTTTGCCCCGCAGACCCTGCAGATAGGTTGAAACAAGCGACTTCGCGGCGCCGTAGACGAAGTTAGGCTGCCGGCCCCTGTCACCTGCAACGGAGGTTATGACGGCGATAGTTCCTTGCTGTTGTTCAATGAACTTAGGAGCGAGCTCGGTTAGCAAAGAGATCACGCTAATTCCATTTGTGTTTATTTCTTTCTGTGCTTGCTTGAAGTTTTTCTCGACCTTGTCTTGGTCCGGTAGCGAGCCATGGCAAATGAGTGCTATGTCGACGCCGCCTAGTTCAGTGAACGCGGCGTCTAGGATTTTTTCATGTTCCTTAAATTTGTTGAGATCAAGTACGCTGTGGCTTACCTTTGAGGCGCCGCGCACAGTTAAGTCGCTGGCGAGCAACTCTAGCTGGTCTTCTCTGCGTGCGATCAGATGCAAGGAGCAACCTTGCTCTGCGTAGTTTCTGGCGGCAGCCTTCGCTATTGCCGATGTCGCTCCAATGATAAGAACCTTCATGGCGTCAATCCCAGTCTGTTTGATTGTAGCGACGTAAAACAATTGTCTGGATCATATTTTTTCTTGATGGCCATAAACCTTTCCCAATTTGGATAACTCGCCTTAAACACTTCCTCACTCATGCGAGCATCTTTGGCGAGATAGAGTCTACCATCGTGGGCTAGTACGATCCGATCCAATTCCTCTAGTAGCGCGAACAGGGCGGCTTCATTCTTGAAGTCTAGAGTCAGCGTATACCCTGATTCGGGGAAAGACAGTAGGTTCTCGTTTGCCTCGCCGAATTTTTTTAGGACTGTTAGAAAGGAGCCCTTACCGTTCTCAGAGGCTTTCTCTAGAACAGATGTTATACCTTCAAATGCACTCTCGCTTGGCATGACAAACTGATACTGCAGAAAACCGTTCGACCCATATAGACGATTCCAATTCGCGATGCCATCGAGGGGAAAGAAATAGTCATCGCAGCTTAAAGTAGCGCTGCTCTTCTTTCTTTTCTGCAGAGCAAAGTAGCTCGAATTAAAAACGGACATTGTCGTCTTGTTGAGAAGAAATGATGGCGTGGAAAAGGGAACGCCTAGGCCTGACCGCTCTCGATACATCGTGTCAGTTTTCCTGTTCTTGGCTGCGGCGTGATCACCTAAGTACAGAACAGAGCGTCCTAGATTCTTGCCTGTAGCCAGACAGTCCAGCCAAGCAACTGAGTATTTGCTGTCTGCATTCTCTTCTATGTGTTCGAAACATTCCTTCAGGTTTCTGGCTACGACGCTTTTCTGATTAATGTAGCTACTAGGAATAGAGGCGAGGGACAGACAGGCCTCGACGATGACGCCAGTGAGTCCCATGCCTCCGCAGGTCGCCCGAAACAACTCAACATTCTCTTGCTCGCTACAGCTCATCAACTCTCCCGATGCAAGCACAATGCTTATCTGCTTCACGTGTGCGCAGAAACTACCGTCTAGGTGGTGATTCTTGCCGTGGACGTCGGCTGCAATGGCGCCGCCTACACTTACGGCTTTTGTTCCAGGTAGCACAGGGAGAAAGAGGCTGCGAGGGATGCAGACTTTGAGTATGTCCCCCAGCGTTACGCCGGAGCCGCAGCGAAGAGTTTGCTGTTGTTCATCGAGTTCGAGGAAGTTATCTAAAAACCGGCTGCTGACTAATTGCTCAGACAGCGCGCTATCACCATAGCTGCGCCCGGAGCCGCGACCAATGCACGAGGCTGACTTCTTCTGGGACGAGACAAATTTCTGCAGAGCTTGCGAATCCGCAGGCTGAATTAATTCTGCTGTCGTCTTGGGGTAACGCCCCCAGCCCATGACTTCCATTAAACTGATCCTGTAGCCCTCAGGCCTGCCGCGCGAATACATAGCGCTTATCAAGCTGATACTTTACACCATATCCGATGGACAATCCGATGGCAGCGCCCATATAACGGGCGATCTTGCCTCCAATAAAGGCGTCGAAGCCGAGTTCGAAGCCCCAGAATATAGCCGTAGTAGCGATGCCAGTGAGTCCGTACAGGGTAAACTTTCCTAGATCCTCGCGGTGGGATGCGGTGATGAACTGGAAGATATATTTCTTATCGAGCAGATACTTAGTCACTAGCCCTACTAAAGTACCGAACGCCATTGCTAGGTAGATTGTGTAAGCGCCATCGTAAGTTCGAACCACTACTTCCTGCGCTGATAGGTTCAACACTGTGGCGAGAACGGCGAATAGACTGTATTTGAGAGCAATTGTCATTGGTTGAAGCTGTATTAGGTGGTAACGGTAGTAGTTGTCTGTTGGAGTTTATCGGCCTGAATTGAAAGACTGTTATGCTCGAGACACAGGCTACACGTATAATTTCTCTTTTCGCAAATTCCTTTAGAAGGCTCTATGACGGATATTCTACTTTTTACGCAGGCTCTCGCTCGAGATGCCGGCAAGCTGGTTGCTGACGAGCGTGCCAACGCAGCACTAACTCATGAATATAAAAACGGTGATGAGTTAGTCACGAACGCGGATATCAAAGCCGATGAATTTATCTGCGCGGCTATCAACCGGCAATTTCCAGAGCATCAAATTCTCTCGGAAGAATCCTCACCGGATCTGGGTGCGGTTCAAAAAATCACTACTCCCCTGTGGATCATCGACCCTATCGACGGCACGGTAAATTTCGCACACGGGCACAACCATTCCGCAATCTCCATAGCCTATGTAGAAGATGCCCAGACCAAGGTGGGCGTAGTCTATAACCCATTCAGCGAAGAGATGTTCTGTTCGGAGCTGGGTAAGGGAGCCTCTCTTAACGGCAGGCCTATTTCAGTGTCTAGCGAGACCGAGCTCAGGCGTTCTTTGATCGCCACCGGTTTTCCCTATGACAAATCAACTCTGGCTCCAATGATCCCCAGGTTGCACGCCGTGTTAGCTAACTGTGCAGACATCCGTCGCATTGGCTCGGCGGCGCTAGATATTTGTTTCTTGGCGATGGGTAGGCTGGAGGGTTACTACGAAAGCCTCAGCATCTGGGACTTCGCCGCTGCTCGTTTGATAGCTCAAGAGGCTGGCGCGCAGTGTGGTCACTTCAGCGAGGTGCCAGCTGGTATCGATCCACAGTTCTATGATCGCGACATCCTAATCGCCAATCCGGCTATCTATCCTCTGCTGCGTGCACTCCTACAAGAGGTGGATAAGGCCTGATATTGGGCGGAAAGTGGTTGATAAGGCTATCAATTTACTCGATGAAGCGAATGGGTTTTCGTTGACTGAAATTGGCTTAGTTCGTAGAGTAGGGCTTATGTTCGGCGCTATATTTGTCGCCGCGCAATCTCGAAGCGCAAATCCCTTATACCATGCGGCCTTCAGAGATAACTGATAAGTAAAAGTTGAGGAGAAAACTTGTGAAGAACGTCAATCTATTAAAGGCAGCCGTCACGTCGCTTCTGTTGATGCCTGCTCTAAGTAGCGCAGCCGACAGAGTGGGTGATTTTTCACTCCTAGACGCAGATGGCTACCACCACAGCATGAGCTGGTACGACGACCATAAGGTGGTTGCTCTGTTGGTGCAGGCTAACGACAGCCAGGCCGCAGCAGATGCAGTGCCAGCGTTCGATGCCTTGAAGGCTAAGTACGACAGCCAAGGTGTTGAGTTCATGATGATCAACCCTATGGGAAAAGGCAATCGCAGCGCTGTGCAGGCCAAGGCAGCTGACTACGGTGTCGAAATCCCAATCTTGATGGACGATGCACGGGTAATCTCCGAAGCATTGGGCATAGAGCGAGCCGGTGAGGTACTTCTGTATAACCCACGCTCCTTCATGGTTGAGTACCAAGGCAGCGTTGCTGCTTCAGAGAAGGCCATTCAAGAGATTTTAGCGGGCGAGGAAGTAAGCAGCGCTTTGGTGGCGACCAGTGGTCCCACAATTAGCTATGAAACTACTGCCGTGCCTTCCTACGTAGCAGATATTGCGCCGATACTTGCAGATAACTGTGCGACTTGTCATCGCGAGGGCGGCATCGCTCCTTTCGCAATGGACAGCCACACAATGGTCCAAGGTTGGTCGCCAATGATTCGCGAGGTCTTGATGACTAAGCGCATGCCACCGGGTCAGATCGATGGCCATATCGGTGAGTTCATCAACGATCGATTGATCACTGATGAAGAAGTGCGAAATGTAATCGCATGGGCCGATGCAGGTGCGCCGAAAGATGGCGATACCGATCCCCTAACAGAATTAACATGGTCAACTTCTAAGTGGAGCCTTAGTGAAGAGCCTGATTACATCATCAAGGTGCCTTCACAGCAGGTTCCTGCGACTGGCGTATTAGAGTACAGAGACGTTGCGGTGACGATCGATCTCGACGGTAAGGATCGCTGGGTTCGCGGCAGTGAGTACATCCCGGGTGATCGTACTGTATTGCATCACACCATTAATGCTCTGAACTATCCTGAAGAAATTGGTCAGCGACTGGGAGCACTAGGAAGCAACAATCCTGACAAGGCGAGCATCACCGCCTATATTCCAGGTGGCACCGCGGCATTCAATCCTCCAAACACTGGCGGCTTGTTGAAAGACGGTTCTGTCTTGAATCTTAATCTTCACTACACTACCAATGGTCGTGAGACTGTCGATGAAAGTGAGATTGGATTGTGGTTCTACCCAGAGGGTGAAATTCCTGAGGAAAGAATGTCAGGTCGATGCGCATGTATCTTCCCAAACACATGGACGAATATTCCATCGAACGATCCTGCCTTCGAGCAGACAGCGACGATAACCATTGGCAAAGATGCCAACATCCATAGCTTCTTGCCGCACATGCATTTCCGTGGCAAGTACATGCGCTTCTATGCCGACTACCCAGACGGTTCAAGTGAAGAGCTAATCAATATTGCCGCATACAACTATGCATGGCAGATGAGTTACACCTATGCAGAGCCGAAGTTTGTACCAGCGGGTACTAAGATTACGGCGGTAGGTGCGTTTGATAATTCGGCGCAGAATCCTGCGAACCCAGATCCGGAGCGCACGGTTCCTTGGGGGCAGCAGAGCTGGGACGAGATGTTTTTCGGAGCAGTGCAGTGGAAAAACATCGACCAAGGCGGACAGTAGTCCACGTTAGTTAACTTGGTTGTAGATCAAAGCCCGGTCACTTAGGTGACCGGGCTTTTTTGTGGGTGGACGCAGCGCAGCAGAGACAGAATTGCGGCGTTAAAATTTTTTTCAGGTTCGTTGTTTACACACGTAAACGTCTCGCCGGAGAAAAATTTTGCCTTGCACTTCAGCCTCTGCTGCGCTGCTCGAGATCGTGGGGCGTGCACGGCTGCTGGGGTGGTTGCTCGGTTTGGGGGTGTGGTTGGGTTGAGTGCTATTGATAAGTGCGAATAGGGTGGCATACTGCCAATAAGTTAGAAGTAAACATTGGGGACTTCGTGAATACTTATTCTGTTACAAACAAGATCAGAATTCAGTTACTAGTAAATCTCATGATTTTGGCTGGTCTTATCGCGTTCTCGAAATCGGCGTGGGGGCAAACAGCTAGTGCCGTTCAAGCTGCGCAGAATGATTCGGGCATTATCACTGTATCTGCTCGAGGTACCGTTAGTTCCAATCTTGGTCGAAATGAAAATGAGCTGCTAGGAATCGTCGCTCCTGAGTATCCTGTGAGAGCGCTGCAACGCAGCATTGATGGCTGGGTTCTTGTCAGTTTCTCTGTGAAGGAAGACGGTAAGGTAGATGCAGAGTCTATAGTGGTTGTTGATTCGGAGCCGTCAGGTATTTTTGAGAGGGCATCAATCGGCTCTGCTTCGCAGTTTGAATTTCGGCCGAGGCTAGTGGATGGAACCGCAGTCGGAGTTAACGGACTGCAGTATGTTTTTTCATATCTAATGGATGAAAGAGTTTCGGTAGCCCTGCCTAGAGATTCGCGAAATCGCGACTACCTGCCCCTTAATTACATCACCCCCAATTATCCGTTGGCTGCTCTTGAGGAAAACATCGAGGGATATGTTCTGCTTGAATTTACAGTTACCAAAGATGGCCTGCCTAGAGGTATCGTTATTCTAGATCGTTCGCCTAGTAATATTTTTAATGCGTCGGCAGTCAATGCAGCTGAACGGTTTCGCTTCGACCCCAGAATCGTGGATGGTGAGCCAGTAGAAGCCGAAGGCGCACAATACCTATTTAGCTTTGAGCGGGATGATTAATGCTTGAAAAGCCGGTGATGGAATCAGCCTGTCACAAGTTTAGCGGTTTTGAATTTGTTGTCGAATCTTCGAAGAATTGTTGGTAAGTAGAACAAGTCCAGCAGCAGTGCGAGCACTACGATGGGAACCAATAGCTTCGCCGCCTGTTGAAAATAGATGGTGTTGGCGCCGATGAGAATAGTGGTGCCCAAAGCCAAGACGATGGTTGTGATGGACAGTGCCGGCCCTGCGGTCTTAATTGCATAGTCGATGGACTCGGTCTTCTCTACGCCGGCACGTCTTTTCTCTAGGTAGTGGCTCAGCAGGTGGACGGTATCATCGACTACCAGTCCTATGCTGATACTGAATAGCATCATCACGAAGGGGTCTAGCTGCCCCACGAACAAGGCCCAGAAGCCGAATACCATAGTGGCCGGCAGTAGGTTGGGAATGATGCTTAACATGCCGAAATAGAAGCTGCGCATTCCTATGATGAGGCTGATAGTAATCAGTAGCAGACTAATCGAGTAACCCTGCAGTAGCTCTATAGTCACCAATTCATCCATGCGCGAGAACAACAGTATGCCGCTGCCATGGAGTAGTTCTGCCTCAGGAAAGTCTTGCTGGAATTTTTCTGTCACTCTTTGATCAAAATCGATCAGCTCTTGATTCGACATGGGAACGGCGTTGATGAATAAATTAATCATCGAGAAGTCGGTGCTTACAAAACTGAACAAGGGAAAGTCATCGCTCTGTATAAGCGCGTAGGCGAGTAAATAATTCGCTACGGTATCGAAGTCATCGGGAACAATATTGAATGCTTCATCGTGATCGTTCTGCACGCGATGAATCGTCTTTACAACATCCACAACACTCGCGGACGACTCGACTTCATTCTGTTCGTTCAGCCAAAACCCAAAAGCTTCGACTCTGCGCAGGAAGTCTGGTTCGATGGCGGACCATTCGGCCTGAATATCGATGCCGTAGTTCAGAGCAGGGCCGCGATTGTAATGACCGCTCACTTCGTCGTAGAACTGTTTGATATCGCTGTCGGCGGCAATAAAGTCGAGGCGATTAAAGTCTGTCTCGTTCAGCGGCAGTAGAGCAAAGGTGGAAATCGCTAAGAACGTGCAGCCCCAAAAAATTGGCTTATCTCTGCGTAGCGTAAATTCACTGACTTTCTTCAGAGTATCTTCCATGAAGGAGACGCCAGTGCTGGCGATCACTTCCCGTTGCGATGTCATCCATATCAGTACCGCTGGTAACAGAAGTAGTGTCAGTAGATAGGCGAATACGATACCTAGTGCAACTATCTGTCCGAAGTCCTGGATCGCGGGTGAGGAGCACATATTCAGCGATGAGAAACCGATCGCCGTGGTGAGTGCGGCAAGTGAGACCGGCTGAAAATTGTGCGAGATACTCTCGTGCATAGCATCGATCTTCGCGGTGCCTCTATGCATTGCCTGTTTATAGATAGAAATAATGTGCACACTATTAGCCACCGCCACAATCACCAGAACCAGTGGCGCAATGATTGAGATGCTGTTGAACGAGAAGCCCAGATAGCCGAGGGTGCCTATGGTGCAGAGCAGGGTGAATAACACGTGGGTCAAGATGCAGATGCCCAGCGTTGCCGATCTAAAGCAGTAACAGATGGCGAGAACACAGGCCAGAATCACAAAAGGCATGAGGTTGGTTAGGTCATCTACCATCGCCTGCTGGCTCGACTGTTCCAACATCACGTCACTGTTCGCGAGTATCGTTACATCGGGGTGGCGGCTACGAAGTTCGTCGCGAAGCAGTAGCGCAGCATCGGCTATATCTAGACGATCGTCATCAGAGATGCCTGCGGAATTCATGGTGATAATCGCGAAGGTGAGTGCGGCATCATCGGACAGAAGATTTGCTGTGAGCAGTCTGTCGGCTAAAGCGGCATTGGCAACCTCACTTAGGTCTTCTTCTGAATAGCTGCGCAGAGTCTTGATAAAGAGTTTGCTCTGGGTCTCGGGTGACACATAGTCGAGAATCGTTGTTAGTCGATTAGCGAAGGGCATAGCCGAATAGCTGCCTTTCAAATCGGCAATAGCCGCGAGCAGTTCCTTATTGAACACCGTGTCCGAGTCGTCCGCTACGAACGCGAAGCGTACCTCTAGTGGAGAAGGGAACGCTTCATCCATCAAGAACAGTTCGTCGAGATAGGGATCACTTTCGGTGAGCAAAGCCTCTAGCGAGGTATCGAAACTGGTGCGGATAATACCCGTGGCTAACAACAAACTAATAATGACGGACAGCACCGTTAATAGTTTGCGGTTCACAATTGTAAAATCAGCAACCCGCCTTGAGAACGACTTCATGCTTTGATTGCTTAAAACGTCTGACATACTCGAAATAGTTCCTAGGTGTTCTTACAGTGTTCCATCCAGCTTTTCACGCCGTGACTAAGAAACTTCTGCCTATGCAAAATAAAATAGAATTTCCTGGTCCAGTTTCTATGAGGGCAGGCAAGTGGCACTAGCGAGCCACGCTTAAATGCTTCTTCTAAGGTAATCTTCGAGAGGCACCCTATGCCAAGTCCTGCTTCGACTGCACGCTTTATACCCTCTGTGTGCTGCAACTCCAACCTCAAATTCAGATTAGAGAGGATTCCCGTCATGGCGCGATCGAATGCCTGACGCGTTCCCGAACCTTGCTCCCGTACTATCCAGTCCGCCGACAACAGATCCTCGTCCTGAAGTTCCCCTTGTGAAGCCAACGGATGGGTGGGGGCGCAGAATAGAGCAAGTTCATCTTCGCGCCAGTAGCTTACATCTAGGTCGGCTTCTTGTAGCTCGCCTTCAATTAGGCCGATGTCCAACTCGAAATTTCTGACCTTGGCAGCAATAGATGCAGTGTTCTCCACGTTCAAATGTACTTTCGCTGTCGGGTGCTCCTTCATGAACGCCGCCATGATTCCGATTGCGAGATAGTTGCCAATGGTGAGCGTCGCTCCCACCTTTAGCTCGCCGATGTCACTGGCTCCGATTAAGGAGTTCTCAAGCTCGGTGGCCCCTGCGATCAGTGCCTCCGCCTTCGGGCGCAGGGCAATGCCTTGTTCGTTCAGCTTTAGGCGCTTGCCTATTCTATCAAACAGACGCAAGTCGAAACGGTGTTCCAGCTCTTTTAGTGCGGTGCTCGCGGCGGACTGGGACATGGCGAGTTCGTCGGCAGCCAGGCTGACGTTCTCAAAGCTGGCTACGGCCAGAAACACTTGTAGCTGTTTCAGAGTAAATCGCATCGGTTTCTCACTATATATCTACAAAATAGATAAATATTATATAAATTATCAGCTTTACAGATATGGTAGATGAGTCCTACACTGCGCGCAATATGTTAGTGGTCCTTTTACTTCCTAAACGGGCCTTTAAAGTCTCAGGAGCGAGCAGTGGCAAATCTTTCTACCCAAAGCGTTACGGATGTCCATCATTGGAACGATTCCCTCTTTAGTTTCAAGACAACGCGAGATCGCTCGCTGAAATTTGAGAACGGACACTTCCTGATGCTCGGCATAGAAGTTGAGGGCAAGCCCCTGATGCGCGCCTATAGTATCGCTAGTCCGAACTACGATGATGAGCTGGAATTTCTAAGTATCAAGGTTGCCGATGGCGCACTCACGTCGCGCTTACAAAACATCCAGGTGGGAGACGAGGTTTTTGTCAGCAGCAAACCCACCGGCACGCTAGTAGTCGATCACCTGTTGGAGGGTAGAAACCTATATTTGATCAGCACTGGAACTGGTCTAGCCCCCTTTATTAGCATCATTCAAGATCCAGAAACCTACGAAAAATTCGATAAGGTCATCGTGACTCACGGTGTGCGCTATGCATCGGAATTGGCCTATCAGCAATTTATTCAACACGATCTGCCCAACAATGAATTCTTCGGTGCAGAGGTTAGAGAGAAGCTAATCTATTACCCAAGCGTGACTCGCGAAGACTATGGGACCCAAGGTCGTCTGACGGATGCAATGTCCACGGGCAAGTTGTTCTCCGACATTGGGCTGCCACAAGCAAACCCTGAGCACGACAGATTCATGATCTGTGGTAGCCCAAGCATGTTGAAAGATACCTGCCAGATATTGGACGGTTGGGGTTTCGAAGAGTCGCGTCAAGGCATCAAGGCGCACTATGTTATTGAGCGTGCGTTTGTTGAATAATTTCCGCGCTTAGATTCGCGCTTAGAAAAGGGCAAGGAAATAGCACTCGTCTTTGGGTATGTGCTAATTCTGTCCTTTCCCCCAAAGTACCTCGCTGCACTACTATCCTCTATGAGGGAGATGCTGTATTTTTAGAGCATCATTACTCAGGGGAGCCTACGCTTGAAAACGAAAATAGTATTACTGCTAACAAGCTGTTTCATATTTACTGGTCATTCATTCGCGCAAACTATCGAAGATGAATCTGTCGCTTGGTTACAGGAGCTGATTCAGATAGACACCATTAATCCTCCAGGCAACGAGTCCCGCGCGGTCGACTTCTACGCTGCGATATTCGAAGCGGAAGGCATCGAATACGAGACGGCGGAAAGCGCCCCCGGTCGAGGCAATATCTGGGCAAGACTCGAGGGCGGCGATCAGCCGGGCTTGATGATGCTGCAACACACCGATGTGGTTCCGGCTGATCCTGCTTATTGGACGATCGATCCTCTGTCCGGCGAGATACGCGATGGTTATATCTTGGGTCGCGGCGCGAGAGACATGAAGGGCACGGGCATCTCACAGCTTGCCGCCTTTCTGACGCTGCATCGAAGTGGACGAGCGTTGAACAGAGACGTGGTCTTTTTAGCGACTGCCGACGAAGAGGCCGGCGGTGCATTCGGCGTGGGTTGGCTTATCGACAACCGCAGAGAAATTTTCGATGGTGTCGGCCTGCTGATCAATGAAGGCGGCTCGGGTAGTCGTAACATGGATGAGATCATCTTCGGCGTTGAGGTAACGCAGAAGGTTCCAGTATGGCTGCGGCTGAAGGCAGTAGATGTGCCGGGCCACGGTTCCTCTCCAAGAACAACTAGCTCGGTAACCCGCATCGTCGATGCGCTAGGGATACTCCGTGCTAACCCATTCCCGCCGCGTATTATCGGCCCAGTGGACACCTATTTCGCCGGCATAGCATTATCTTTAGATGATGAGTGGGCGCCGGCCTATGCTGACATCAATTCAGCAATTCAAGATCCGGAATTTCTGCCAGCGTTTCAGGAATACCGCTCAGGTCATCACGCGTTAACCAGAGACACTTGTTCCATGACGCGCATGGGCGGATCTAACAAGATCAATGTGGTGCCACCCGAGGCATGGGCCGAACTGGATTGCCGTATTCTTCCCGACAGACCCGCAGAAGATTTTATCGCAGACCTTACTGAGTTGGTCGCGCCAACTGGCGTTGAGGTCGAAGTGATCATGGCATTCACGCCGGCAATCTCTTCGACTAACTCGCGCTTGTTTACAGCGATCGAAAATGTAACTCGCGAATTGTATCCAAACTCTAGAGTGTTGCCTTCGGTGAGCACCGGTTTTACCGACAGCCACTTTACCCGCGATCTAGGCATCGTGAGCTACGGTTTTAATCCGATCATTACGCGAGCGGGCGAGCCCACCGGTGTACACGGCAACGACGAGAGTGTTCCAGAGGTGGATTTTCGTCAGGGTATTACCGACATGATTGCGATCATCCGCAATGTGGTGTTTAACTAACTAGTATTAAGAGTGTTCAGAGTCTAACGGTGAGAAGTCGCTGCAGCCTTTGACAAAACGCAGACAAAAAAAGGGGACACATTGTGTCCCCTTTTTTATGCTTTGTTTTTCGACTAGCTTCGAACTATGTGTCGAAGATAGCTACCAGACAACCTTTTGAGTCTGGAATGTCATCCATGTTCACAGTGCCACCGGCAAGAACAGTGTTCAAGGCGTCCTTGAGAAAATGCTCGTCGGCATTGTTGCGCTGTGTTTCATAACCCAGCTGGTCGTTAATGGGTCCACGGTAGAGAACTTCTTTTGTGCGTGGATCAACGATGAATACCTCAGCGGTACGCTCAACGCCTAGCGCCTTAGCGAGAGCCTGGCCTTCATCCTTAATGATTGGAAAGTCGATACCAAATTCACCGGCTTCCTTGGCTATGCGCGGCAAGTTGTCCTGGATGTTTGCATTGAACATGACAAACTCAATGCCCTTGTCGGCATATTCGTCACGCACTTCTCGGTAATTTGGCAGTGCAATTCTAGCGATTGGGCAGCCAACACCCTGTACGTAGAACACGACATATTTATTGTCGGCATAAGTGTCCAGCGTATGTGTCGCGCCCAGATGATCAGTAAGTTCAAAATCTGGAATAGAGCGCAACCATTCATCGGCTAAAGCCGCGGAAGAGGCGATTAGCAGACCGCTAATTATGAAAAGTTTACGTAGCATGACAACTCCTTAATAGTAACTAGTGGATTAGACTAGTCATCGCTTAAATCCTATGTTGAGCTATTGTATCTGGCGGCTTAGGAGGAATTTTGATCCCCATCAACTAACCAAGCCAGTGCTCAAGTTGGCAATAATGGTAACAACATTCTATTTCCAATCCTACGGGGTGCGACACCATGTCACAGAAAGTTGCAGCTGCTATTCTAGCCTAATTCATGCCAAATAAACTCTATTAAAAACAATAAGTTAAAAGAGGTTTTTGGCAGGGCAATAATCAGTAACTACATTTCATGGAATCGAGTTGGATATTCGCATCAGGCTTATTTCAAAAATGGCTGGATGAGTTGCTTTATGCAGCCTCGATGGGCTATCGATCTCGCCTCTGTGACTAGGCATTCCAGCCCTATTTACGGGGCCATTGAAATCGCATAAATCAGCCGAACCGCGTATAGTTGTGCCCTGTTCACGGCCAATTTCAAGGGTGTTAAACCACGCACTATGTCCTCATCTGTTACTCGATTCTATAGCTCTCTCGTATTCACTAAGCCCTATTTGGTAATCGCTATTCTGTTGTTGCTGGTCGGCTTCTTCGGCTGGCAGGCACAGAATTTTCGTCTGGATGCCTCTGCCGACTCCCTGCTATTGGAAGACGATCCAGATCTCGAGTTCTCCCGCGAAATAAATGTTCGCTACGGTATTCGCGAGGCGGTCACTATTGCCTATACGCCTAACGGTGATTTGTTTAGCAGGGAAGAGCTAAACAAGCTCGGCGCATTGCGAGAGGATTTGCTCGCCATTAATCGCGTTGAATCGGTGGATAGCATTCTCAATGTGCCTATTTTTGAAGACACGCCACTCACCGGAATTTCAGAAGATTACCTAACGCTAGCGAACCAAGATATAGATCTGGTCGCGGCGCGAGAAGAGGTTACCAGTAGTCCAGTTTTCAGAAATGCTGTCATCAGTCCTGACGGGAAAACTGCGGGCATGTTGGTAAGCTTCGCCATCGATGAGACGGCGCGGGATTTGATAGGTCGACGCACCGAGCTGCGCAACAAGGCGCGTGGCGAAGAACTCTCCCAAGATGAAGTCGATGAATTGCTGCAGATAGAATCGGACTACGCAGTACACAGTGTTCTGGCCGCCGATCGTCAGCACGAGATTATCGGCGTGGTCCGCGCAACACTCGAGCGTTATCGCGAGGGCGCACAGATCTATCTTGGCGGCGCGCCGATGATTGCCGATGACCTGGTAACTTTCGTGCAGGGAGACTTAAGTAGTTTCAGCTTCGCGGTAGTACTTCTTATTATTTTTGCGCTCGGCCTCATTTTTCGGAAAGTACGCTGGGTGGCTTTGCCTCTGGCATGCTGTGCCGTGGCAGGCGTCATCATGGTGGGCATACTGGGCTTAATGGATTGGCGTGTAACAGTTGTGTCTTCCAACTTCATTTCACTGCTGTTGATAATTACTATCTCCCTTACTGTGCATCTAACGGTGCGCTATAGAGAGTTAAGAGCAACTCGGCACTATAGCAATCACGATAAGTTGCTTCGCCATTCGGTGCTCAGTATGTTCAGGCCTTGTCTTTATACAGCGCTAACTACGGCTGTGGCGTTTGGCTCGCTGATTGTCAGTGGCATTCTCCCGATCATTACCTTCGGTTGGATGATGATGATGGGAGTGGCGACGGCGCTGCTAGTCGCGTTCACACTTTTCCCTGCGATTCTCAGTATTATTAAGCGAGACGAATCTAAGCTCTCGTCAAACCTACGCCTTAATCTGACTACTGCTCTAGCCGATGCAACTGCGAAGCTAGATAGCAAAATCTTATATATCTATCTTGGTGTAGCGCTTCTTAGTGGCATCGGGCTCTCACAGATTCGCGTTGAAAACAGCTTCATCGATTACTTTCGCGAGAGTACTGAAATTTATCAGGGTATGTCGCTGTTCGATGAGAAGCTCGGCGGAACCCTATCCTTTGACGTCGTAGTTAACCTGCCAGCGGCGGAAGACGATTTTGATGGAGGCTTCGACGACGGCTTTGGATTCGGCGATAGCGACGATGGCAATGACGATGCCTACTGGTTTACCGCGCCGAAGATGGAGCAGGTCAAAGCCATTCATCAATACCTGGACAACGATCCACAGACCGGCAAGGTGCTTTCTTTCGGCGCAGTCATAGAACTTGCTGAACAACTGAACGACGATCAGCCCATAGATGGACTGCTATGGGCGGTGCTCTATAACCGCATTCCAGAAACCTTAAAGAACACGGTGCTGAATCCGTTCATATCGATCGACGATAACCAGATTCGATTCAACGTACGAGTAATCGAATCCGCAGAAAACCTAAATCGGAATGAGTTGCTACAACGCATCGAGGCAGGTATCGAATCGGAATTTGGGTTCGTCGATGAAGATGTTCGTCTGACTGGCATACTTGTCATGTACAACAATGTTCTGCAAAGCTTGTTCCAGTCGCAGATACTCACGTTGGGTGTTGTGATGCTGGCGATTATGCTGATGTTCCTAGTCTTGTTTAGATCCTTCATGATTGCGCTAATTTGTATTATTCCTAACGCGATCGCCGCGGCCTTCGTGCTGGGCATAATGGGTTGGGTAGGCATTCCATTGGATATTATGACGATTACCATCGCCTCAATATCAGTTGGCATCGGTGTCGATAATACAATCCATTACATGCATCGTTTTAAACGCGAATTCCCGCGCATTGGAAACTACCATGACACGATGTACTTCTGTCACAACAGCATCGGTCGGGCTATGTACTTCACGTCCATGACGATTGTGGCGGGATTCTCGATTCTGGCTCTGTCTAATTTTATTCCCACCATCGTGTTCGGTTTGTTGACCAGCCTTGCGATGCTGGTTGCGCTAGTCGGTTCGCTTACCTTGTTGCCGCAGCTACTGGCGACCTTCAAGCCTCTTGGCCCAGAGACAGCTCCTGAAACAGCCGCGGTTATAGAAGGGTCCACATAGCCCAAATTTTGCTAATTTGCGGCTAAAGTGTGAGCATGACGATAGACTGATTCACAGCGCTAGGTAGAATTAGCCAACTCCCAGAAAATTAAGGACTGTTAGTGGTTCGTGTACTGATTTACTTAACCGCATTAGTGGCCCTGCTCGCCTGTAGCGAAGAACAGCCGGTCGAATCCGAATTGGCGGATACGGCTCTCGTGCAAGCTTTCATGAATGATGCCTCGGCACTCGCTAGAGGGCAGGCTATATTCGATGGCTCCTGCGCTAGCTTCTGTCACACCATGGAGCCTGAAGAGGAGCTCGACGCTTCGTTTCTCTTCGATTGCCAATGGAATCATGGCTCCAATGATCAGGATCTCTTCAATACGATCACGAAAGGTGTAATCGGCACACGCATGGTGGGCTTCGGATCAAATTTTCCAGAGGGCGATGACGATCTATGGAAAGTGATCGCCTATCTACGCAGCAACCAACAAGCCTGTTAGAATCTAGCCTTCGTAACACGCTCAACTAAATAAATTGATGGTTTTTTTAGCATTACCCAAACGAGGTTTTTAATGGAAGTGAATTCTCCCGAAGCAGACAAGAAGCAAGATAAATCATCCGGAAAGTCGGGGTTCATTGACGAGAAGTTATTTAAGTCACGCGCCATCACAATCTTTGGTGAGATCAATGACAAGCTTGCTCAAAGTGTCACCGAGAAATTACTGGCGCTAGCGGCAGACAGTGACGAGCCGATCTCAATCTACGTCAGTTCGCCAGGCGGGCACGTTGAATCTGGTGACGTAGTCTATGACATGATCAAGTTCATCAAGCCCACCGTTAAGGTTATCGGCACCGGTTGGGTTGCTAGCGCAGCGACGACCATCTATCTGGCGGCGGAAAAGGAGAATCGTTTCTCCTTACCGAATACCCGTTTCCTAGTCCATCAGCCATCGGGCGGCTCACGCGGTGATGCGACGGATATCGCTATTCAGGCTCAGGAAATAGTAAAGATGCGTGCGCGTATCAATCAGCTAATTGCAGATGAAACGGGTCAGTCGCTGGAGCGAGTAGCTCAAGATACTGATCGAGATTTCTGGATGAGTGCTCAAGAAGCGATCGACTACGGTATCGTGAACAAGATCGTAATATCGGTAACTGAAATATAACGCCTAGTTTTCGGCGTTCTCTGCAATCTTTCTAAAGACCGCTTGGCGGTCTTTAGTTAGCATGCATACCACCATGAAGTCAGGCAGACAGGTCGCCGCAAAGGCGACAGCGGTATTTGGATCCACAAGTTCTGCCTGAATCGTACCTGCCACACCGGCGTACTCGATCTCCACAGTCACCACGTTGCCTTCGACTTTTCCATTCTCGCTGCTCCATTCGAAGCCCAGTGATTCTATCTGCTGCACCTTAAATTCTTCGTTCTCGATTGCGACGGCAATACTGAATAGAGTGCCTTCGACAACCCATAAGCCATTCCAGTGCATGGATAGATCTTCTTGGGCGTTCGCGTTCGCGAGCAAAGAAGCTGTAAAGGCGATTGACAAGAATCTGCATAGGAAGTGTTTAAGCAAGGCTGACTCCAACTCCAAAGAGTTCTCCGTGATAGAGACCTATGACTACGTATAGCCCTAGACCGACCAAGAGAGAAATAATATCCCAAATAAATTCAGGGGATTTCGATTCGACGTTGTTGCGTAGGGTGAAAATTTTCAAACTCGACCAGACTGCAAAACTACCAAACAAGAGCATCGATGCTAGATCGCCATTAGCCCAAAGATGGGAGAGGCTCCATAGCAGAATGCCGACCAGCATAGGATTGCGCAACAATGTACGCAGATAGGATAGTGGCACGTTACCCGCAACGACGCAGATCAAGGCAGGAATCATCAACATCAGACTCAGCGAGCGCAGCTCATAAATGGGCTGCCAGATCATCTGAAACGGTGCCAGTGATTTACCCCATATGATCAGTCCAAGACCCGCTAAAGAAACCAGACTGTACAGGCCCATATAGGCGCCCTCGGAGGGTAGAGCGTCTTTCAATGGTTGCCGCAGGCCAAATTCCCGCAATAAATGGGGCGTAAAAAATAGCATTAACCCCAGAACTAATATGCCCATGTTTCACCTCAGCTAGATAGGGCAAGTGTAGCACGGCTTTATTTCCTTTAAAGGCGTGCGTATGTAGGAGAAGCCCGATATACATAGCTGCGCACGCAGTTGCCCAGGTCCTCCCCTAGAAGCTTTCTTTGTCTATTGATATCAATAGAGCATTGACAGATTAATTAATTAATCGTTTAATTAAATATTACTCCGGTAAGAGATCAGACAATGAAGCAATCGACTAGCAATAGCGGCGCGCTAGGCAGGCCAGCAGGTAGGAACTCGGAAAAAGTCCGCAGGGATCTGCTAGGAGCGGCCCGTGACCTCTTTCTAAAGAGAGACTTTAAGGCGGTATCCCTGCGGGAGATAGCCAGCAGCGCCGGTGTGAATGGCGCTATGGTGAACTACTATTTTGGCGGCAAGAAGGGGCTGTATCTGGCTATGGTGGATGAGTTGTTCGATTCACTCGAGGCAAAGATGGCAAGTTTGAGTGACGGGCCGGAATTTTCAATTGCTGACTTTAGCCGTAGCTATTGTATTTTGCTTGCGGAGAATCCGTGGTGGCCAAATTTCGTGGCGCGAGAAATACTTTTTAGCGAAGGAGAAACCAAGGAAGAAGTGCTGCAACGGTTCAGTAAGTTAATCGCGCCAAAGTTGCGGCATGCGATCAGCGAAGAAGTTGAAAGTGGGAACTACCGTGAAGACCTTAGTCCGGAATTAACCATTATGTCGCTGCTGGGTATGACTATATTCCCCTTCCTCGCCGCACCAATGATTGAACGCGTCTTCGGAATGACACTTGATGAATCGATGGCGAATAAGATAGCGACGCACAACGTGAATCTATTTATGAATGGGGTCGTGAATCACCAAGTAAACCACCCAAGAGGATCAGCATCATGATCAAGTTTCGGATACTTTCTCTGCCGGCGCTGCTCCTGCTCGCAAGTTGCGAGGAGCCGCCACTGCAGGCAGTGGGGCAGTTAGAATCAGATCGCATTGAACTGGTGGCAGAGTACTCGGAAGTGATCACCGCCATTAACTTTGTAGAGGGCGATAACATTCAAGTTGGCGCTGTTGTAATAGAGCAAGACACGTCACGCGTTGACCTCAGGGTCGAGGAGGCCCAAGCAAACATTCGTCGGATCGAAGCGGTTCTCGCCGAGCAGATGAATGGCCCGCGCAAGGAAACGATCGACGCGGCAAAAGCGAATGTAAATGCAGCGCAGATCGAACGGGACTACCGTGCAAACGAAGTAGCTCGCCTCGCGGGTTTGCGGGACCGAAACCTGACGTCTATCGAATCGGTGGACTCGGCGCAGAATTTCTTAAAGGCAGCAGGCGCAAGAATTGAACTCGTCACTGCTCAGCTGGCTGAACTGGTGGCGGGAACACGACCAGAACAAATAGAGCAGACTAATGGCCAACTCGCTCAGGCGCGCGCGCAACTGGCAAGCCTGCAACTAGACAAGCAGCGCTTGCTGGTTACTTCTACAACCGGGGGCATTGTCGACTCCCTATTGTTTGAATTGGGCGAGCGGCCAAGAATCGGTGATGTTGTCGCCGTGTTACTGAGCGGTGATCAGCCCTATGCGCGTATCTATATTCCCGAGCCGATGCGTGTCCAGGTCAGGGCGGGCTCGCAATTGCAGATAGCAGTAGATGGGCTACCGGGCACGCTTACCGGCACAGTTCGGCGCATAGCATCGGAAGCCACATTCACTCCCTACTTCGCGTTGAATGAAAGAGATCGAACGCGCCTGTCCTATGTTGCAGAAGTGAATCTGCCCACCCTCCCGCAGAGACTGCCAGATGGCGTCCCTGTTCAGGCAGCTTTCTAAGCGAGTGCGACTTTCATGAGCCAAAAACAGATAGCGATCACGGCGAGCGGTTTGACCATGCGGTTCGGTACCCTGGTGGCTGTAGACAATGTAGATCTGGAAATCGAGAAGGGCTCTATCTATGGCTTCTTAGGTCCAAATGGCTCTGGCAAATCAACCACAATAAGAATGTTATGTGGGCTGCTTACACCTAGTTCGGGTTCGGCGGCTGTGATGGGAATGGACACAAGAAAAGAATCGGAATCGTTGAAGCAGAAAATTGGTTACATGACGCAACGTTTCTCTCTGTATGAAGATCTAACTGTAAAAGAAAATTTGCAGTTCATCAGTGAGATCTACGCTGTCCCGCGAAAAGAGCGCAAGCGTCGAGTGATTGAATTGTTAGATTTGTTCAAGCTGACAGACAGAGAAAAGCAGCGCTCCGGCACGCTCAGCGGCGGTCAGAAGCAACGCCTTGCCCTAGCCGCAGCCACACTGCATAAACCGGAGATCTTGTTTCTGGACGAGCCCACTAGTGCGGTGGATCCACAGAACCGTCGTGATTTTTGGGAGGCTCTGTTCGAACTCGCCGAGCAGGGCACAACAATTTTGGTGTCTACGCATTACATGGATGAGGCGGCGCGCTGCCATAGGCTCGCCATTCTAGATGAAGGAGTGAAGGTTGCCGACGGTTCACCTCGAGAGCTGGGGGAATCGATTTCTTCTCACGTTGTTGAGATCGAAGCTGATGATCCGAACAGGGCGCGACTTTGCTTGATGGAGAAGAATGAGATCGGCAGCATTACCCAGCTTGGCATCAAACTGCGGGTAATGCTTCCAAAGACGATTAGTGACCCCGTAGAGCTAATTAATAAACATCTACGGGAGGCAAACATAGAGGCGAAAACTGAACAGGTATTTCCGGACTTAGAGGACATCTTCGTCTCTGTCACACAGCAACGTCGCAAGGACGAAAGTGTGGAAGCCGCAGCATGAAATCACTCGTCCGTATATTCGCCATTATGCGAAAAGAGTTCTTACAGATGAGTCGTGATCGACTCACCTTCGGAATGATTGTGGGTATCCCGCTTATCCAATTGCTCATGTTCGGTTACGCCATCAATACCGATGTACGCAATCTGTCCGCGGCCTATGTCGATGAATCAGATACGCATATCTCACGGCAGTTCGTAGCAGACATCAGTGCCTCCCAAGTAATCATAATGAAGCAGCGAGTTGCCAGCGTCTTCGAGTTGGAACAGCTACTGGACGCCGGATTGATCTCCATCGGCATCGCCATCCCCGATGACTTTGATCGGCGTGTTTTGGAGCGAGATCGTCAGGCGGCTCAATTACTCGTAGACGGAGCAGATCCAATAATTGCTGGTGTGGCTCAACAGCTCTCTGCCATGCCTGTTCGATTTGATTCGCAGCCAAAGCAGCCACAACAGGCAGCGCTGTTGGAAGTTCGCAACTACTACAATCCGGAACGTCGTTCCGCGGTTAATATCGTTCCGGGCTTAGTGGGTGTCATTCTCACCATGACGATGGTGCTGTTTACGGCAGTTGCTATCGTTCGTGAAAAAGAGCGCGGTAACTTGGAGCTATTAATCAATACGCCAATCAAAACCCCGGAGCTAATGCTGGGTAAGATCTTTCCTTACATCTTAATTGGGCTGATCCAGTTGACGCTGATCTTGGCGCTGGGCTGGTATTTCTTTCAGGTGCCGATTCGCGGCAGCTTGATTCATGTGTTGGCGGCGGCGCTGGTTTTTATCGCGGCGAATCTATCTTTGGGGCTACTAGTCTCAACTGTCGCGACGACGCAGTTTCAAGCGATGCAGATGACATTCTTTTTCTTCTTGCCATCGATTCTGATTTCGGGATTTATGTTTCCTTTCGATGGCATGCCGGCGGCCGCCCAGAATATTGCGGAGTTTCTACCGCTCACGCATTTCAATCGTTTGATCCGTGGCATTGTCTTGCGGGGCGCTGACATTAGCTCGATGCTGGATGAGTTGTTCGCGCTCGCACTGTTTATGGTGGTGGCACTCACACTCGCGATCTTGAGGTTCAGTAAACGCTTGGACTAGGAAGCTGCCATAGCGATTTAGGGTCTGGTTTCGAAATACTTCTCGAGCAGATTAGCATCGTCGAAATGTTGCTCTTCAATAAAACCTGTCGCATGGGTTCCCCACTGACGCATCGCGCCAACTGAAAGGATTCCTGTTGGCCAGAGCGTGAATCGTTCGAGTCGCTCACTGCCTGCAATAAGGCCCTGATCATCGAAGAGGCTTCTAGTCCCAGCACTACTTGCTAAATTGTTTAGCAGTTCATACGGGGCCATCCCGTAGCGAATCGACTCCTGCTGATCATTCGGCGATTTCCTATCCACGCCAACGATGTAATGCTCGTTGGCAGTTAGGGTAAGAGTGAGCCGATCAGAATTAATGGCAGTGTCTAGCTGAAAGATATTCGCCGGCTCTTTTGAGTCTGGTTGTGCCTTCGCAAGCAGACTATCCGACACCACAAAATATTTGTGGTAACAGCCACAGCTGTGGATGCTGTCATAGAGCAGAACCCGTCCCTCTTCGTCTAGGGTGACGCGCCAGATAATGCTATCTACATTTCCAGAATAGAGGTCGATCAATGCTTCTGGTTTTCGTTCTGAAAACCAAATCACATAGTTGAGTTGTAAAAGTTTTCTGCCTTCGAATTGCGTCATCGATGACAGCGTGTAGACAGTCGGCTTTTCACTATTAATTTGGATTTTACCTGCGCTCCACTCGGGGGCACCGATCAGGTCATTGGCGTCCGCAGATTCGATCTGAAAATTGGGCGTGTGTTTTTCAAACAAAGAGTCGAGCTGTGGCTGCGACAAGAGCGGCAAGGCTAGTTCGTTGCTAGCGTAGGCAGCTTTCATCCACTCATCAGTAGGCCCATTTGGAGCAGCGCCGTACACATAGCTATTGCTGCGCAGGAAAGATTCCTCTTCTAAGAGCCAGCTGCGCTCATCGGCATGCAGAGCGAGAATACGTTGCTTGAGAAACGGGCGTAGCAAAGCAATTGCACCGAGAGTTTGTCTGCCATTCAGATAGTGCGCTGGAAAGTCAGTCCGCTGCACCGCAGCAAGAACAGAGTTGCGGTTCTGTTGCTGCTCAGAGTCGTTTGCGAAGTTCCGTGAGCATTCAGCCAACTGTTCCAACGAAGCGTTACTCCACGGCGTCGCGAGATTTCTATTCTCTGCTGCCCGCGTCTTGATGGCGAGTGTGGCCAGCAGCATCGTCCACTCGCGAATTTCAATATCCGATTGAACGGAGCGAGAGAGGGTATGTAAGAATCTGTTGCTGTGTAGGAGTGGATACGAGAGCAATGCTGGTGCGCCCACATTGGTGACGCCGTCTTGATCGACTAAACTGCGAAAGGCTTGAATGTCGGCAGCGCAAATGCCTAGCAATTGTTCTGGCCTAGAATTAATCTGTGCAGTGCCTGCGCGATTATTTGTTCCCTGGCATGCTGTTAAGACAAGCAAGAATACAAGGGAGGCGACTGATTGTTGTGAAAATATCTTAGACACAGGAGTCCTTGCTCGAAGTTCTATTTCAATTCGCCAAAATTTGAACAGAAAAAAACGGGCGCATCGCTGCGCCCGTTCTTCATGATGAATCTAAACCTTCGCGATCGGTGTCGAGCGCGAGAAGTCGTGATTCTTCAATGGTAGTTCTCTGACTCTTTGTCCTGTCAGGATATACAGACCGTTACTCACTGCAGCTGCCAGCGGCGGCGTAGAAGGTTCGCCTAGCCCGCCCAGTTTCTCACCAGACTCAACGATATGCACGTCGATCTCTGGCGAATCAGCCATGCGCACCATCTCGTAGTCAGGGAAGTTGTTCTGCGCGACGCGACCGTTCTCGATAGTGATCTCACCGTACAGCGCGGCAGTCAGGCCATAGATGATGCCGCTCTCTACTTGTGCCTCTACTGTGTCTGGGTTTACCGCCCATCCGCAATCTATCGCACAGGTGACTTTGTGAATCACCGGTCGATCATTCGCATCCAATGACACTTCGGCGACTTCGGCTACGATACTGCCGAAGCTTTCCTGTACGGCGATACCCAGGGCATGACCCTCCGGCAGGTTCTGACCGTAGCCCGCAGCCTCAGCTGCAACCTCAAGCACCTTGCGATGACGAGGATGCTCAGCAAGCATTTCCATGCGAAATTGATACGGGTTCTTGCCAGAGCGATGCGCTATCTCGTCGACGAAAGACTCGGTGAAGAAAGTCTGTTGTGAATGATCGACACTACGCCATGCAGCGACAGGCACGTGAGTGTCGCCATCAACATAGCCAATAGACTGGTTCGCAATAGCATACGGAATATGTGAGGCACCGGGTGTCTGCACTGGGCCGGTAAAGCGGTTATGCCAAGCTTGCACCATGCCGTTCGCATCGAAGGCAGCCTTAAAATTACTGGCAACAGCAGGACGGTAATAATCTTGCTGCATATCGTCTTCACGACTCAGTACAGTCTTCACTGGCACATTGAACTCTTTAGCAATCAATGTTGCGTGATCGATAACGTTCCAGTTGAAAGGCAGTCTTCTACCGAAGCCACCACCGAGGTAGCTATGATGAAAAACCGCGTCGTCTTCAGCTAGACCGGCAATAGAGGCGACTCGGGCTTTAATGCTCAGCGCGTCTTGTGTGCTAGTCCAGACTTCCGCCACATCATCATGAATGTGGACGGTACAGTTCATTGGCTCCATCGCCGCGTGAGCGAGATAGGGCACGGTGTAGTTGCCTTCGATGATGTCGGCGGCAGACTCTAGGGCGGCATCGGCATCACCGACTTCCATAGCTTCACTGCTGTCGTCTTCAGCGAGGCTTCGCTCGAATCCGGCGAATAGGTCTGCGCTGGATGTTGTATCCGCATCCGAAGACTCAAATTCTGACTTAACTAGCTTCAAGGCTTCCTTTGCGCGCCAGTAGCTATCGGCTACAACCGCGACGGAATCTTCTAGTTCAATGATGCGCTGCACACCGCGTCGACTGAGTACGTCGCCGGCATCAACTGAGACTAGCTTCGTCCCAAAAACCGGTGCGAAGCGGATCGCTGCATAAAGCATGTCTTCGCTGTGAGCATCGATGCCGTATTCTGCTGTGCCATCTACCTTGGCGGGAATATCTACACGGGATATAGCCTTGCCCATAATAGTAAACTGCGAAGGATCTTTAAGCGTCACGTTCTCTGGTGGCTCTAACAAGGCGGCATCGTTAGCGAGCTCGCCGTAGCTGAGTGAACGGCCGCTGGCGTTGTGTTGTACATGGCTGAGTGCAGTGTTGCATTCGTCTGCAGCTACGCCCCAACGAGTAGCGGCACACTCAATTAGCATCTGCCTTGCTGCTGCACCGGAAGTTCGCATCGAGCTCTCTCCGGTAAAACGTACTGAAGAACTACCGCCGGTAGTCTGCAGATTCATCAACTCGGCAACGCTCACAGCGCTTGCATTAACGATACCCTTAAGAAAACCTGGCAAGCCAAATTCCCCAGCGAAACCTTTCACTAGTTCACCGTTGGCAAACATGTCGATGGCTGGCGCCTGTTCGACGGTGATGTCTTCCCAGGCAGCATCGAGTTCGTCCGCGGCCATCATCGGCAGTGACGTGTGTACGCCTTGCCCCATTTCTGAGTGAGGAACATAAATGGTGATGTTGTTGTTCGGCTCAATTTTTATGAAGGAAGTAACGTAGCGTTCTTCTCCCTTCACTAACTCCGCATTTGCTCTGCGGTGCTTGCTTGGTTTGAGTGCCGAATAGCCGATGAGTACACCGCCACCGACGACTGCTGAACTAAGTAGGAAACGTCTTCTGCTAATTTTCATATTAAGTCTCCTTTATGCCACAGCCAGTGAACGAATTGCCTTGCGAACCCGCGGATAAGAACCGCAGCGACAGACGTTGGTGACGCTGCTATCGATCTCAGCATCACTAGGATTCGGATTGGTGGCCAGCAATGAAGACACTGCCATGATCATTCCGGACTGACAGTAACCGCACTGGGGCACTTGGTGGTCTATCCATGCCTGCTGTACTGCGCTCAGGTCGGGTGCGGATGGGTTCGCGCCGGCGGCAACCGAGGCGAGGCCTTCGATTGTAGTGATTTCCTGTCCTTCGACAGCACTCACTGGTAGTACGCAGCTTCTAACGGCACTACCGTTTACGTGCACAGTACAGGCACCGCAGGAGGCGATGCCGCAGCCAAATTTCGTACCTGTCATGCCTAATTCATCGCGCAGAGCCCAAAGCAAGGGCATCTCCGGTTCTATATCCAGATTTTTCTCTACACCGTTAACTTTGAAACTCGCCATGCCTAATCCCCCAGGGAATGTCCCGCAATTTTTTGTAAAAGATGTTCTTAATCTGAGTATACCAGTGCGGGAGGACCTAAGACACGGACTTGCCCCTCAGTTCGCAGAGCCTAGGGGCTAATTGGGTTATAGTCAGGGTTGAAAATTAGCAGTGGAGACTACCTCGGTCCATGGCAGCAATTCCTCCAACCGCGACTGGCGCGGGTATCGAGTTCAATTACAGTGAGCTCAAGAATGTATTCGCCGGCGCTCATGCCCCTGTGGCTCTTGCTAACCTTGTTGAAAGGCTTGGTATGCAGCGTGTGCTATTGGTGGCATCGAATAGTCTCAGTCAGGCCACCGATGACTTCACTGAGCTGCAAGCTGCGCTAGGCAGTAACTTTGCAGGCCTATTTCACAGCATCGGATCCCACACGCCACGAGCGGATGTGATGCGCGTCTTGGAAGTGGCGCGGGAAACGGATGCAGACCTGCTTGTCTCGCTAGGCGGCGGTTCAATCATAGATGCCTGTAAGGTAGTCCAGCTCGCAATCGATCAGGGTGTCGAATCCGAGGCGCAACTCATCGAATATGCGCAATATGGAGATGGTACGCGCGGTTCAAAGTATGCAGATTTCAGTCTCTTCAAGGGCGATCCGAAAATTCGCCAGGTCGCTATTCCTACAACGCTTTCCGGTGCCGAGTTTAGCAACAACGCTGGCGTATTGAACACGGAGATAGCAGCGAAGGAAGGCTATCGCGGCATCGATATTTGCCCGCATTCGATCATCTATGATCCACAGCTTAGCGTGCACACACCTCAGTGGCTTTGGCTCTCTACTGCAATCCGCTCCCTAGATCATGCCATCGAAGGTTATTGCTCTGCCGATACACATCCTTTTCTAGACGGCCATTTTCTTCATGCTATGGATTTGTTTGCCAGCTCCTTGCCCGAGTGTAAGGGTGATCCTGCAAACCTAGCCGCGAGAAGCTTGAATCAGCAGGCGGTCTGGCTGGCGTGCTGTGGTCTGGGCACTGTATCCCATGGAGCGAGTCATGGTATCGGCTATATATTAGGTAGTCTCTGTGGAGTGCCCCATGGCTATACGTCCTGTGTCATGCTGCCAGCAGTGCTCGCGTGGAATGCCAAGCAACAACCACATAGACAAAAGGCAATAAATGAGGCGCTTGGTAATATTGAACCCAGCGCTGCGGCTTCGGTAAAGGCACTAGTAGCGAGTTTGGGACTACCGACATCGCTGCGCGCTGTTGGTGTGACTATTGAACAGCTTCCAGATATTGCACAGAGGGCGGCGCAGCATCCAGTGGTAAGAAATAACCCTCGCAAGATTGATGGCGCTGATGATGTGATGGAGATACTAGAGCTTGCTTGGTGATCATAAACAAATTGTTATGAATTATAGGCGATGGCTAGTCGCACCGTTACAACTTGGTGCTTGGCTTTGTGTGTTGCTGATCTGTTTTGCAAGCGGCTCACTTTATGCACAGGAAGAGCCGGAATACGTTCGTTTTGTTCAGGGCGACGCGCAGTGGGAAGGGGAGCTACAAACCGCCATCGTGAGTTTTCAGAATGAGGCAGGCGTCCAGCTGAATCTCGTGGCGGCGGTGCATCTGGGTGAGGAAGAATATTACGAAGGATTGAACAGTTACTTCGCGACCCAGGACGCAGTTCTCTATGAGCTAGTAGCCGAGCCCGATCAAGTGCCGGTAAGAGGCGGCAGAGAATCCAGTACCTCTCTGATCGGCTTCATTCAACAGGCGATGGCGAGATTCCTGAATATTGGTTTTCAACTTGAGGAGATTGACTACACTCAGCCGAACTTTCTCCATGCGGATCTGACACCTTCGCAACTCGATGCCTTGATGGCTAGCAAGAATGAAAACTTCTTCACTATGTTTTTGAATCTGGCTATGGCGCAGATGGCAGAACAGAACGCTTCGAGCGAGGTGCCGCTTTCCTCTTTTACTATGTTGTCCCTCATGAATGCTCTGAACTCCGAGAATCAGAATGCTGCACTTAAATACCTATTTGCCGAAGAGCTCGGTCGTAGCGGGGGAGTTATGGTTGGTGAGGAGTTGGAGCAACAGCTCACAATTCTGGGGGATCGCAACAAGGCGGCGCTGCGTGTATTGGGCGAAGCATTACAGAATCCAAGTTATCGCCAGATCAGCATCTTCTATGGGGCTGCCCATATGTCGGGAATCGAGCGTGTAATCAGCACTTCAATGGGCTTTGTCCGTACTGGGGTGAGCTGGCAGGCTGCATGGATAGTGCCCTAGGCACTCCCTTAAACGATTGAATTTGCTCGCTTTACCGTATTTAGGTGACAATCAGAGCAAGCCTAGGGTTTTTCGGTTGACTAAGAGCGTATTAACCGGACAATAGGATCACCGTTTCGCAATCGGGGCATCTACTCAGTTACTAAACCTTGAGAAGATGGGGGGGCAAGAGCTGTAGCGAGCAGTACCAAGCGGTAATTCCAAGCTTCCGTTATAAAACAAATTTAAAGATCGGCATTATTTAACTAGGTGGATTTAACATGAAAAAATTATTAAGCGGATTATTGGTTTTATCTCTATCAATATTAGTTGGTTGTGCGGCCGGTGGCCCTCCTCCAGCATCAGGTGTTTGGGCTGCTACTATGGTTTCTCCATTAGGTGAGCTTCCAATTACTCTTACATTGAATGCAGATGGAAGCGGTGAGATGTCATCAGACGTATTGAATGCTCCTATTTCTGGCATCGTCTATGCTGATAACACTGCAGCTTTTACTGCGGAAATTTCAGTACAGGGACAGGAAATTGTTTTGGATTTCACCGGAACTGCTGAAGGCGATATGCTAAATGGCGAATTCGGAAGCGACTTCGGCGCGATGGCTGTTTCTGCCACACGTCAGTAAGCTTTTTAGGTTTGAAAAAAAGGGTCGCTTAGCGGCCCTTTTTTTATGCTCAAAAACTACCCCACTAGATAACGCTGAAGCGCAGCTGTTCTTCGACAAGTTCTAGGTTCTGTTTCGCATTGGGGCTGTTCGGATGTACTTCGATTAGGTTTTCGAAGGCTTGCTTCGCCTTACTCAATTCCTTTCTCTGAATAAGCACTACACCAAGCCCGGATAGAGCGCCGAAATGTCTTGGTTCAAGTTCGAGTGTCTTTTCGATATCACTAATTGAAGCGTCCAGATTTCCTAATATGTAATTCAGGGTTGCGCGCTTGTTCCAGCCTTCGGCGTAGTTAGGGAAGCTCTCAATAAGGCGGTTGAAAGCAACCATCGCTTCCGCGTAACGCTGAGCATTCATTCTCTGGGTACCTACGAGAATTAGTTGTTGTACGTCGGCGTTAGGATGCTGCAGCCAGATCTCCCATATCTGACTCTCGGTCATCTGGATGGTACGAACATTTTCTGTTTCTTGCAGCACTGCGAAGAGATCGCCTAGGCGATCATCGGTCTGGTCTGCATGCAGTAAGCTGCTTGCTAGCGAAATGGCGAAAATACCAACTAGGCGTGAAATCATCAGTTGCCTCAACGTGCAGTCACAATTCAAATAACAAGGAATTGTGAACAGGGAATTTGTGCCAGTATAGCCTTCAGTCGAAGCCGTTGGCTAGAATTGCTCAGCCGATGCCTTATGCCAATCGTCGCGATAACTATTAGGAATGTTGTCTGTGTGCAGCTGGTTCTCGATCAGGGCTTCGTATATTTCATCGAAGTTTTTCGCTCTACCCTCAAAACGACTGAATAGATCGGAAGGGGAAAGCTCGTCCGGATTGCTGAATCCCATCGCGCCACAAAGTTCTAGGAAGGCATGTACCGTTGCCTCGTGAAAATTATTTACTCGTGCGGACTTCTCTTCCACATCGACGGCTCTGGCGCGGGATGGGTTTTGCGTTGCGATACCGGTAGGGCAGTCGTTAGTGTTGCAAGCCTTCGCTTGCACACAGCCCAGCGCCATCATCATGGAGCGTGCGGCATTTACCGTATCCGCACCAACAATTATCTTCTCGAGCATGTCGAAACCGGTGGCGGTCTGGCCCGCGCTGATCAATTTGATTTGCTTACGTAAGCCCGCGCCGATTAGTACTTGGTTGATATAGTAGGTTGCCTCTATACAAGGGGTGCCGAGGCGATTGCTAAATTCCACTGGAGCTGCGCCGGTGCCACCTTCGGCACCATCGATGGTAATGAAATCCGGTAGTATCTTGGTTTCCAGCATGGCCTTCACTATGGCTAAGAACTCGGCCTTCTTTCCTAAACAGAATTTAAAGCCAACTGGTTTGCCACCGCTAAGCTTGCGCAGGCGTTGCACAAACTGCAACAGTCCCCGTGGGCTATCAAACTCAGGATGGGTAGGGGGCGAGTTAACTGTCTTGCCTACTTCTACCAACCTAATCTCCGCAATTTCTTGCGTGACCTTTGCACCAGGCAGAACGCCGCCATGAGAGGGTTTCGCGCCTTGTGACAATTTAATCTCGATCATTTTTACAACATCGTTCTCGGCGCGCTTTGCGAATGCCTCATCGTTGAACGAGCCGTCTTCATTTCGGCAACCAAAATACCCAGTGCCTATTTGCCAGATAATGTCGCCGCCGTGTGCGAGGTGATATTTGCTCATGCCTCCTTCACCGGTGTTATGGGCGAAATTTCCTAGCGCCGCTCCTTTGTTGAGTGCGGCGATTGCATTGGAGCTAAGTGCACCAAAACTCATGGCGGAGATATTGAGTCGCGATGCGCTATAGGGCTTTTGACAATCGGCGCCGCCAAACTCGACTCGAATATTTTCCTCGCTGACTTCTTTCACTGCCATGGAATGAGTCAGGCTACGATAGCCTTCGGAGACAATGTCCTGCTCCGTACCGAAGGGCAGCGTATCGTTGGCGCCTTTTGCACGTCGGTAGATAAGATTTCTGCGTTCGCGCGAGAAGGGTTTCTCTTCAACATTGTTCGCGATGAAATACTGCTGTATCTCGGGGCGAATATATTCGAGCAAATAGCGGATGTTAGCCAAGACAGGATAATTTCGTCGCAAGTTGCTGATGCCGAAAGCTAGCTCATAGCCCCCAATAACCGCCCAAGAGAGGCAGGTTATAAACGCGGCCAGTGCAATGGGTGCATCTGTCAGGTCGTTGAGAGCGAGAGAGCCGCCGCTTCCGGTAAGTAACCAGCCCGCGCAAAGAGGAAGAAGGATTAGGGTGATTAGCCAGTAAAGCTTAACTACAGGAGTCATATGTGGGTCTCGAAAGAATTGTGGGTTGTCCCTGCTCTCGAGATTATTGGCTAAATGCGATGCGGAGCTTCAGTTTGAAGCCCCGCATCCAGTCATATCAGTTCAAGCACAGGTCTAAAAGTTTAGCACTAGAGTAATAGCAGTTTCAGTGTCAGTTTTCTCTCTGTTAATAGGAACCACTGTTTGGTGTTTTACTTTCACAGAGAACTTAAGAGAAAGGTTCTCGAGGATGTCTGTCTGAATGCCAGTCTCTGAGCGGTAGATGTCGCTGTTGCTACCTGCCTCAATGCTGAAGTCTTGAATGAAATCGGCAGACTCCGATAGGTTCCAGTTGTAATTGGCAGCTAAGCGCAAGATGGCCTCGCTGTCTGTGTCGAACTCGGTTTCTGAGCGACGAACACCCACACCAGCAGTAAGGGCCAGAGTCATATTTTCTCTGTTCTGTAGTATGTTTCGACCATAACTGACTGTGACGTCCGATTGACTCTCGAAACCACTAAATTTGTCATTCTCGTAGGCTACACGACCCTGCACATAGCTAATTGGGTTGATTGTATAGTTAGCGCTGCCGGTGTGGTAGAGGCGCTGCGCATTCGATATGCCATCCTGTGAAGCACGGAAGCCATCACTGGTAAACTGATAGTCCCAGTTTTCAGACTGATCCCAATCTACAACGACCTTGTATTTTATGTTCTCGTTTTCCGTATTACCGGACGTGAAAATAGCGCCGAATTCTAATTGTGTAGCAACGCTAGACTCTTCTTGAGCAGACGCGCTCAGGCTAAAAATTGCGAGTAGGCTGCATAGGCCAGAGGTAAGTGCATTTCTCATGTTGTGTATTCCCAAGTAGTGAAGGCGCGGTATTTTACAGACAGCGTTTACAAATAGCTATTTGGGCGCTCACTTAGCTAGGGCGAAAGCGGGCAAAATCCGCCTATGCTGCGGTTGCCTAAGCTCCCGACTTTGCTGGAGTTGGCTGTCTATATGGGGTATAAGGCTCCAATATGTAGGGGCTTTCAGCCTTTATCCATTCGTTTCTAGTCTAGATTTCAGTGTCAGAATCTATCAATGAAAACCCTCTATCTTCTCCGTCATGCCAAATCCAGCTGGGATCATGCTGATCTAAAAGATTTTGAGCGGCCGTTAGCTGATCGCGGCATCAACGATATACCGGTTATGGCTGAGCGCTTTAAGGCGAGAGATGGACGTGTCGGCTGCATTATTTGTAGCCCTGCCGTGCGAACCAAAACTACCGCAAAGATGTTTGCCGAGCAGATAGGTTTTCCCAGTGATGAGATTGGTAGCAATCCAGAGCTGTATTTTGCCGGATCCAATATGTTCCTCAAAGCAGCTCGTCTATTAGATGATGAATATGAAGCAGCGATGCTGGTGGGACACAATCCAGCCATTACCGATTTCGTCAATGAGATGGCTGGCGCAGACATCGACAATATTCCTACTTGCGGCTTAGTGCAGCTGAGTCTGCCAATCAAAGCCTGGTCCGAAATAGAATTTTCCAGTGCCAAACTCGTCGAATTCGATTTCCCTAAAAAAATAGCGAGAGAGTAATGAGCTCTAAGACTTTAAAGATATCCTTAATGTTGCTTGGCACTATTTCTTTGCTTAGTTGTAACGACCAGGCGACGGTCTCCGTTGCAGACGCTTCGGCTCAGCTATCGGCAAACACGTCAATTGAAGAGACATTGGAGCAGGCAGTCATTGAGCGCTGGTACGGTAGTGAGCAAGTTGCGCTTGGGAGTGAAGTGTTTGCGCAGAACTGTGCCGTGTGCCACGGAGCACAGGCCCAAGGTCTTGCGGGAGACTGGCGAGAGAAGCTAGATGATGGCTCGTTTCCGCCACCGCCTCTAAATGGCACGGCACACGCATGGCATCACCCTCAGGAAATATTACTACGCGTAATAGACTACGGCGGAGAAGCTATGGGTGGGAAGATGCCGGCATTCATAGATGTGTTAGAACAAGACGAAAAGTTAGCCGCGGTCGCCTATTTTCAGAATTTTTGGGATGATGAAATTTATCAACAATGGATGCAGATGGGTGGAACAAATTAAAGTCATATTCTCGCTAGCCTTAGTGCTTCTCACCGGCTGCGCAGCGACGCAACCGAATCAGACTCAGCAATGGCAGTCGCAACTCTATACCGGGCATGCGCTTGTTGGCATGATTTGGGATAGTCAGGCTGATAGTTATATCCCCGCGGATGAATTTTTTGCTCGCATAGAAGGAGTCAGTTATCTTCTTTTGGGCGAGAAGCACGATAATCCTGACCATCATGCCTTGCAGCTTCGTTCTCTCGAGCATGTCCTTCAAGCTGGCAATGTGTCCGCTGTGTCTTTCGAGATGATGAGCAGCGAACAGCAGCCACTATTGCAGGAGTTGTCATTGAGCCGACAGAGTAGCCTCGAGCAGATCAACGCGTATCTACAATGGGATAACGATGGCTGGAACTGGGACTATTACGGTCCGTTACTGCAAAGCGCCATGCAGGCCGGTACAGTGATAAATGCCGCGAACATCAGCAACGAAGAAATGATGCAGGTTTATGGGGCGCCAACACCTGCAGAAATCGCAGGCGTGTTGGATGACGAGACAATGGTGGCCCTCGAGAAAGATATCGATGAGAGCCACTGCGGGATGCTGCCTGAATCGCAATTCCCGGCGATGGTAAGAGTGCAACAGGCGCGAGATTACGCGATGGCGGATAGCCTGGTTTCGAATGCCGGGGGGCAGTTACAAGTCTTAATCGCGGGGAACTACCACATACGCCGCGATCTGGGCGTGCCTAATTATCTATTGAACAGACAATCGAGCTTAGCTGAGAGTCAGATTGTCTCTGTGGCGTTCATGGAGGTCGATGGGGCCAGTGACGACCCTTCCGACTACCTTCAGCAATTTGGCAGTGTGAAGGCCTATGACTATATCTGGTTTACCCCTGCCGTTAGCGACGAAGACTACTGCGCCTCCATGCGTCAGCAATAACTGCCTGTGCTTGAATAATAGCCGGATTCCAGACACACTAAGCCTTCACTTAGGCCCTCCAACTTAGCGTAGAAATACCTGTACTTATGCTGTCGTTCGCCAGACCACACAATACTATCGTGGCGCTATTTGTCCTTCTCGTAGGCATTCAATGCTCATTGTCCAGCGCGGCAGAGGATGATTTCGCGGAACTAGCCTATGACGGCGCCGGTGAGTTTAATTTCGTCCGTGTTCAGTTCGATACGTACTATGGCGGTGGTTATGGCTACGGCCCCTGGTCTATTGATTTCCCCGATGCTGATATAAATTTTCTACGTGGCGTTTCTCGGTTGACCAATATCCGCGTGATGAGCGAGCCCATCGTGTTGCGTTTCGACGATGAGGGAATATTCGACTACCCCTTTCTGTATATGTTGGAAGTGGGACAGGGGGGCGGGCTCAGCTTAACCCCTAACGAAATAGAAAATATGCGCGAATATTTACTGCGTGGCGGTTTCTTGCTTATCGACGATTTCTGGGGCCAACGGCAGTGGGATAATTTCTATTCTGCCTTTAGCCAGGTGTTTCCAGATCGAGAAGTTGTCGAGTTAAAAGCAGATCATGAGATTTTTCATGTCTACTACGACATCGATGGTCCACAGATGATTCCTGCACTGTTTCGAAACGATGACTTCGGCGAACAAGGTATCAACTACGCAACAAACCATGCGATTCTCGATGACGAGGGTAGGGTCATGGTTTTGATTAATTGGAACTCCGACATGGGCGATGGTTGGGAACACACTTACCATCCCTCTTACCCAACACGTTACGCAAACGCTGCCTATCGCTTGGGGATAAACTACTTGGTTTATTCTATGACGCACTAGTGTGTGCAATAGAGTCAGCCGAAATTTAAAAGCCACGAAAGTCAGAATAATAAAAGAGGCGGCCACATGCAAAAGTACGCACTGCTCACAGCACTATTTCTATTCCTTTCCACAAAAAGTTTTGCAGCACCCTACGATCACATTCATCTCGCTGCTACCAGCTCCCAAGAAGCGGTCAATTGGTATGTGAAACATTTCGGCGGTGAAGCGGCACGCTTTCTCCGTTCTACCAATACCGACTATCCAATAGATCGTGTTATGTACGGTGACATCGCGGTGATTTTCTTCGAGCGCGATCCGGGCGAAGGCTCGGTTGGTTCTGGTGTCGATCACTTCGGCTTTTCCATGAGTAATGTGGATGAAGTAATAGCCGGCGCTGTTGCCGACGGTGGGAAGCAGTTGGGTGATTTGGTCGAATTCGCTGGCATGCAGATTGGCTTCATTGAAGACCCTTGGGGTACGAAAATTGAAATCATCGATGATCCTGATCTGCGCGGCATGCATCACTTGCACTTGTCATCACCTGATCCTGAAAGCACGCTAGCGTGGTATGCGCAGAATTTTGGGGGAGAGCTTGAGCAATGGAAAGGTGCGCTGCCTAGTTTAAATTACGGTGACATCTGGTTGATGGTGAGCCAAGCGAACGGGGAAGTTGCAGCGACTCAGGGGCGTAGCTTTGATCACCTGGGTTGGAAGTTTGCCGACCTTACCGCGGCCGAGTCTGAGCTGAAGAGCAATGGTGTTGAGTTCACGATGGACCCCCGCGAATTTCGCACGATACGAATCGCGTTTGCTCAAGGGCCAGATGATGTACGAATTGAATTAGTAGAGCCATAGCTAGCTGTGAGGCCGGCCGGCAACGGGCTAGTAGCGCGCTGTTTCTCAGCCTATTCTATTGCAGCAGTTTAGTAAGGTTCTAATTTAGAATCGGCAAGGAAGCCGAGTATGAGATCTATATCGTGCTCGGCGCAGCCATCACTGTTATCAAAGATATACTCGGCAGTTAGTTGCTGAATCACCTTTCCCTTTGCAACAGCAGCCTTGAAATTTTTAATCTCGGTAGGGGGTAGCCCTTCGCTTCGGTGGAAATTCGTCAACAACGTCATCTCGTCCTCGCTGAAATTATCCAATAGAATTTGCGCAATTCCATCTTCGAAATTTTCCCAGGCGAAGGCTTGTTCATAGCAGTCCGCAATCTCTCTCTTTATCCACTCAGGCAATTTAACATCGGCGGACATAGCTACGATGCTGCTATAAGTCCGGATGATATTTCGAGTTTGCAGTTGTGTCCTCGATTCGAATTGGCTGGCCACGTTGCTGACACGCAGCAGTCTGTTGGCGTCGCGAATTTCAGCGGCACCAACAGTTGATGTTAGAAAAAATAGGCTAAGAAGGCTTAGATCACTAATTTTCATCGACGATTTCGAATACCACGTTAATACTCGTCTGGTATTCTACTTCATCAAATGTTGGCGCGACAGCTGGGGCGGAAAGAGATGATGTTGTGACGCCTCTAGAGTTTGTATCCATCGCCATCTCCTGAGATCTAGCCGCCATAGGCATCGCACGAGACATCTGACGGATACCGCCGTAGAAGAAATTTATTGCCTTTAATTCGAGGCCGAGGCTGCTTTCATAGTAAGCCTTCTGCGCCATAACATCCTGCAGGGCCATCTCTCTAACCTGATCCTCGAAGGTGTCTTCTTCACTGTGTTCGAAGGCAGTGCTCTCGAATTCCACTTCATCGTGTTCGTCAGCGGCCGCAGCTAGAAGTTGCAGATGCGCTTCGCTGCTAATCTCTATCTCCATGCGTGCTGACACTTCGAAACTATTCGGATTACGTCCGAACAATCCGAATTGAGGAGAGCTGGAAAATTTTGAGTTGTTGATGTCTTGCTGAGGAATACCTGCTGCGACGAATTCCTGAATCAGCTCGAGTCGCAGTGCTTGATTAACTTCCATGGCCCGGCTGAGGCTGCGCTCATCCGATGTAACCATCAGGCTTATCTTAGCCACGTCCTTGTATGCTGTTAGCTCCCCTTCTCCGTTGATATTCACCGTGTTCGGCCTAGGGTGTAAAAACTCACGCAGTTCGTCTGGCGTGCCTGAGAGTTGCGCCTGCGCAAGGCTCGAATGGCTGAAACTGGAGAGCGAAACGGCAGCGGCTGCCGCTAGAGAAAGTGATAGTAATTTATTCATGTAGGTGTCCTTATGAAAAGTGGCGACTCAATTCGCTGAAGCGACATGGTCTTTATAACTTGTTAGAAAATCGTGCCCTGCTATTCAAGTCGCAAATCCTCGCACTATAGTTCTATAGAGGAGTTCCGATTCTACAGCGTCAAACAACAATTGACTGCACAGGTGATTCAGTGTCAAATGACAACATGCTGACATAGTCCATTCCATTCCAAATGTATTAGACATCCAAATGCGGGTTTCCGGCGTATAAAGGTGGAATTTAGAGGAAAACCAATGCACTCCCCCAAGCGGATGCTGTTTCTTGACCTTGTATTGTCCATATTCAGGCTGAATGGACTCTTAATAGCCGAAGGAGACGACATGACCGAGGCGCTGGGCCTAACCAGCGCTAGATGGAAGGTCATAGGCGTTATCGCGCTATCTAACTCGGGTCTAACAGTGCCAGGCATCGCCAGAGTTTTAGGCCAGTCCCGACAAGCGGTGCAGCGCATCACAGATGTCATGGTAACCGACGGCCTGCTTTCCTATCAGTCCAACCCTAAGCACAAACGTTCGGTGCTAGTTGTACTTACCGAGGACGGTAAGACCGCTTATCAAGCGCTACGTGATGTTCAGGATCCTTGGGCGATAAAGAGCACAGAGGAAATCCCCATCGAAGAATTAGATGCGGGCCTGCGGCTTGTACGCCGCCTCATTCAGAAATTCGACAAATAATCATGACAGGCTATCTGACTAAGTTGCCTCGCGATCTGTACTCGGCAGAGCAGGTCCGTCTGCTCGATAAGATTGCCATTGAGCAGTTCGACATGCCGGGCTTCACTCTTATGCAAACGGCAGCATCGATCGCCTTTAATAAGCTAATGGAAAAATGGCCACAGACGCGCCATGTGCAGGTATTTGCGGGCTCGGGTAATAATGCCGGCGATGGGTATCTTCTCGCCAGCTTAGCGAAAGAGGCGGGCCTGAGCACTGAGGTCATAACCCTCAGCGATCCAGGAAAACTACGCGGTGATGCGAGGCTTGCTGCCGAATGGGCGAGCAAGCACCACGTTGTGATGACACCCTTCTCTGATTTTGATTCTGAGCACGAGAAAGACCACGCCCATCCCGTTGTTGTAGATGCACTGTTAGGCACAGGGCTAGATAGAGAAGTTGCCGGCGACTACGCAAAGGCTATCGAATTTATCAACGCAGCAGATCGACCAGTGCTTGCGATCGACATTCCTTCCGGACTCAGTGCCGACACGGGTGCGTGTCTTGGTGTTGCGGTTATCGCTGATGTGACAGTTACGTTTATCGGTTTAAAGCAGGGCCTACTCACGAATCAAGCTGGTGACTATGTTGGCGAGTTGATCTATCACGATCTTGATGTTCCAGATCGTGTTTTTACTGGCGACTCCTCTCCGCAGCCAGTCGCGCAGCGCATCGATATTAATTCTATAAGCACAATGCTGGCCCCACGCGCGATTGCTTCTCATAAAGGTAGCCACGGTCATGTGTTGGTCGTTGGTGGTGATTCGAGTTTCGGTGGAGCGGTAATAATGGCAGCGGAAGCGGCTCTGAGAAGCGGGGCAGGTCTGGTCAGTGTCATTACTCGCTCCTGTCACCGTCCAGCTTTGCTAGCGAGAAGGCCAGAAGTCATGGTGCTCGGTACCGAAGACGAGAATGCTAATGTCGACGACCTTTTTGCCAGGGCAACTACTATCGTTATTGGCCCTGGCTTAGGTCGAGGTAATTGGGCGCGCGGGCTGATGCAGAAGGCACTCTCCACGCAAGTCTCTGCGGGCAAGCCTCTGATAATTGATGCGGACGCCTTGCATCTACTCGCCGAGAAGCGAGAGCAGGGAGCGGCCGAGAAAGGTACCGGAATAAAGAGGGACAACTGGATACTAACTCCTCATCCGGGCGAAGCCGCTGTACTCTTGAATATGTCGACAAGCGAAATTCAGGAAGATCGTTTTAGAGCCGTGCGAGAACTAAATCATATCTGGGGCGGAGTCTGTCTTCTCAAGGGAAGTGGCAGTCTGGTCTGCGCGAACGAAAACTCGCGACAAGATGTCTTCCTCTGTAGCGAAGGGAATGCAGGCATGGCAACCGGTGGTATGGGCGATGTGCTAAGTGGAGTTGTCGGCGGCTTAGTCGCCCAGGGAAATTCCTTAGAAAACAGTCTTTGTGCCGGAATTTGTATTCACGGCGAAGCGGCAGATCTTTCTATGCAGAAAGATGGTCAGCGCGGTATGGCCGCGACAGATCTGATGCCCTATATCAGGCAACTCGTAAATCCTGCTTGGTAATAATCACTTACTATTGTGTTCTTATCTCCAATTCATGGATGCTATAACGGCCAGAGAGATGGCCAGGGTCGATCCGAATTCGGCTGTCAGTGGCAATCCCACTAAGGTCGAAGGCTATCTGGTTGAGTCCGACTTCAATGTTGCGGTGCATCGTGTGCTGTTCAGAATAACCTGCCCCAACTTTAGTTTCGTAGTAGATAGCTACATCTAGCTTCTCATCGCTATTCAGCGTCAGATAGAGAGTCGCATCGTCATATTCTACATTCGACAATCTAGGCAGTAGGAAGTGGGGATCTCCATCCATCGCATCAAACTCTAGGCGTCCGTAATCAAACTCTATGTTTACGATACTATTCGAATAGGTTATTTCTTGGGCTGCTACCCGACTTAGCGAGTAGACAATATTTTCCTCTATTGTAGAGAGGTGGTTGCTATTGATGTAGCGAATAGCATTGAGACGGTCTGGATCGAAGGTATCTCTCTCGGCATCTGCAAGGGACGTATTAAGCAGGTTTAGCCCTGCAAGGAAGGCCACGTCGTGTTGAACTTCTAATAGCTGCAATACAGTAGGCGAAATATCTAGCGGCGTAGCAAATATTCCTTTCTCTGCAGCAACACCTGTGTTCAGTACATTGAAATACAGTCGTCGCTGATAATCTGGAGGGAATAATGGGAATGCATTGTTGCGCATAGCGAGATGATCGGAGGCAAGAACCACAACAGTGTCTTCATAGATGGGATGCGCTTTGACTTGATTGAGGAATTCCCCCAAAAGATAGTCGGTACAGTGAACAGCATGCAAGATTGAATTGTCGATATTCTCATACTCGCTGCAGCTTGCAGAGGGCTCCCCTGTTGGGTGATGGGTATCGACGGTGAGTAGTGTTAGGTTAAAAGGCTGTTCTGATTCGGCCAGACTATTAAACTGCTCAAGAGCTTTGGAAAACAATGAATCATCATAGAGCCCCCAGCCGTTCACATACTCAGTGTCCTCAAGTTTAGCAATTAGTTCGTAGCGACCTAGGGTTGTGTCAAAGCCATGTTCTTGGAGGAAGCTGCCTTTACCAGCGAACTCGAGTGCAGCGCCACCCATGAATACTTGTTGGTATCCTGCGCTATCCAAGACATCAGGCAAGCAAGTAGCCTTGTCGAGCATGCGTGAGAATAGAATTTCATTTCCGCCCAAACTAGACTCATAGAGGAGTGGTGTGCCACATAGGCTAGATACCAGCCCTGCCATTGTCCAACTCGAACCTACAACTTGTTGCATATTATCAAGTTGCCATCCTTCTTCGTTTAGTGCTTGTAGGTTCGGTGTTAGTCCCGGGAAGAGGTCCTCATCGGTATAGATCGCTTCAACGCCTTCGAGGAAGACCAATAATAGGTTTTTTCCAGGACTCGAAGTGATTTGCGTATTGGACAGTGCGCCTTGGTCCAGATCTAATTCTTCCCAGGCTATAACATCGAGTGAATCCATCTTCGTCGATAGTGCGGAGTTTGCGATGGCTACGACTGATGGGCGCAACCCAGGATCTAATATTAGCGCCAGAAGGAAAAATCCTGCGAGTGTGCTTGGCGAATAACTAGAGCGAGGTGTTCTATGTCTAAAATAATAGAACCCAAGTAGCACACAGATTGTCCAGCCTATTACTAGAAGCATTAAGGGGAGATAAGCAGTCTGAGCCTCGCGCAATGTTGTCAGGTTGAGATGGAAAAGATATTGTTGATTGAAGTAGCTTCCCTGTAGGTAGTAGCTAATAAATTGTGAGGCGTAGTACAAAGACAGCAAATAAACTGACACGAAGCCAATGCAGGTTCTGGGAGTTCTGCCCTCGATATGGCTGATAAGTGCCGTGGTGGTAAGAACAACTAGGCTCACGGAAACCAGCGCAGCAATAACGGAGAGCAGACTTCGATCAAGGCTGTAATAGTGAGCAAGGGCGACGGGTACATAAAAAAGTAACAGCTGTATTCTCTGCATCGAACTCATTGCTGATTTCCATTATCTAGCTTTTTCAAAATCATCCTTCCTAGCAGAGCTTACCCAGAGTGAGAAAGCCTAGAGAAGCAGCATGGCCCATGTGAATACAACTAATAGCAGCGCTACGAACACTGCCGCCGAGCCTATGTCTTTTGCTCTCCCGGCTAGAGTATGAAACTCTCTACCCCCTCTATCGATAGTTGCCTCTAGGGCGGAATTGACTAATTCCATAAGCAAGACGACAAACAGAGAGCCAATGAGTAACACTTGTTCAACTCGAGACTGGCCTAGCCAGAGCCCTGTGGGAGCTAGAATACAGAACGCGAATACCTCTATCCGAAATGCTTCCTCGTGCTGCAATGCAGCCTTGAGACCAGCTAAGGAAAACCCCGTCGCGGCAATCAATCTTGCCAAGCCCTTTTTCTTCGCGGGTAATTGTGAAGCAGATTTATTCATTCTCGAAAACTATTTCCAGACTATATTAGGGCAAGTATAGCGTAAGCACTACGCGCCTACATCTAGCAGGCTCCAGTCTTCATTGTCACCGAGGAGCTCTTTTACTTGTGGTGGACGATAACTACTATCGGCCAGATAGCGTTCTTTCACACTTGGATGTAGTTTTGTGGGCTGATCGTCGATCACCAGCGGTCTAATTAATGGAGTTTTGAATCGGTAAACATGATTGCGAGACTTGTGAATATTAGCTTTAACTCCATCGGTAAGAGCTGTGGTGATATGTGGTTCAATCCTCAAGCCCTTTTTTTTTGCTTCGCTCAGCATCCATTTAAGCGGTGCATCGGCGGCAATAAGCTTTGTGTCTCTATCCGGCGGGTAAGAGCCGCCAATATCTGCGTGTACTCCCGCGAACCAAACCTGTTTTAGATCTACTCCCGTGCGGGATTCCCATACAGTAGGCTCGAAGTCTTCGCGCTGTTCATCAATCGCCATGGCGTGACGCGCGAAAGAAACATTTGATCCCATCTTCGTGTCGTAGAATTCATCTTTGCTCTCGAATAAACCCATCAAGCTAAAAGGAATCCCTAGTGCGCCAACGGTATCCCACACTCCGACAAAGTGAACCTTGCGCGATCGATGACAATAATCAGTACGAAATTGCATGGCGTCATCTCCCGAGGGATGATTCGCATCACTCGAGCTCTTGTAAATATCCCAAGCCTCGAAGATGCGTTTAGCGTCGGGCCTTTTTAGGATGCCACAGTTATTGATAAGCCCGCTCAGCGCTCTCACCGTGTAGGCGCCGCGGCTGAAGCCGAACAGGTAAATCTTGTCACCGCTGGCATAGTTTTGAACGATGTAACGATAACCATCTAAGATATTTTTGTGAATACCGCGGCCAGTCGCGCCCGCGCTCATATTGCTGTGGTAGGAGCCTAGGCCCCAGTCATAGAACACGTGTTGTTTCAGTGAGCCTGAAGAAGGTTTGATGGCGCGAGCCAATCTCAAGACATTGCTTGGAAAGTCTTTTTGGATGTCTTCCTCTGGTCGGTTCCAGGTGCCATCTGCACAGATTACGATGTTGGCCACGTTTCTGTATCTCCTCTACTCAAAAGTACGGCGATGCCATTCCACTATGCCCCGTCCGATAGCTTGTGGATTGTCTTCTTGAATGTAATGACCCCCATAGCCTACGAAATCAATCTCAACATTGCGGTAGTTGTCACGCATCCATTCCGCGGCAGCGGGGCCACCCAATGCGCCCGGAGCGGCATATTGCACGAGTTTAGGATGTGCTGACGTGCGTAGCCATTCTCCGATGTTCTCGATCACTTCCACATTGCGTGCGGGCTCGCCCGCTATTGGAAGTTCATTGGGCCATACATAAATAGGGAAGCGCGACTCTACATCCGTAAACGGCTCCCGGTAGACATCTTTCTCGGCTTCAGTCATCGATCGTGTCCGGGTGCCCGTAAGCAGAATGTTCTCAATAAACATATTCTGATTAATTAGCAGCTCGCGGCCGCTTTCAGGATCTCGGAAGTTTGCAAAGAAGCCAGCATCTTCCATGGGGAAGGTAGGAGGAATGAGGGCCTCCATCATTGCCACACCCTTTACATTGTCCGAGTTCTCCATCGCGTAGTTTAAGCCGAGAACAGAGCCCCAGTCGTGAATGACCAAGATGACGTCTTTGAGTTCCATGGCTTCAATGAATGCTTCGATATAGCCGTAGTGAGTCTGGAATGTGTAGTCAAGATCTCTAGGTTGTTCTGATTTGCCGAAGCCGATGTTATCCACAGCAACGATACGGTGATGGGGTTTTACATAGCGCATCACGTTGCGCCAGAGATAGGAAGAGGTAGGGTTTCCGTGCAGGAATAAGAAGGTATCGCCTTCGGTATTGCCTTCGTCTATATAGTGAAGTGAATGCCCGTTAATCGAAATGTATTTAGACGCATAATCAAAATCAGCAGAGAAGACTTCGGCGCGAGGATCTGTGTCAGGCTGTGCTAGTGCAAGGGAACTAACTAGCACAGATATGCCAATTTTGAGTAGTTGTGTGCAAGCCTTTACTAGTTTCGATTTCATATTTTTTCTCGACTGCTTCATTATTTTTAGTAGAGCCTAGCTAAGCACTGGCTTTTTATTCGACAGAGGGATAATAAACCATTCGGCGATAATGAGGTTGGGAACCCAGCACAACCAGGCTATTGCCTGGTAGGCTTCTTCGAACTCATAGCCGGCGATTTGACTGATGGGTAAGTAGAGTCTTAGCGTCACGGCGGCGAGCGTCAGCGCATAACTTCGAATCATCCAGTCTTGATGAATGCGTACCTTGCCTGCGCGAATATGTCGATAGGCCATGGAGGTTGTGACGATCCAGCCTACCGCCAGCATGCCAAAGCCCCAATGACTCACGATTCCGCCAGTAGAATAGAAGGCCAGATACAGGCCCGCAAAACCACCGACTATGCAGCCCACCACGTAGATACGCCCAAGTATCCTGTGAACAGGCAAATATTTGCTGCGCAGGCGCGCGCTAAATTGCAATGCGCCAATGATCAGCACTACGCCACCTGCGAAGAAGTGCAATAGCGTTCCAGTCGCGGAGGCTTCCTCGATCATGTTGACGACAAAATCTTGCCTAAGCGCGGGTGATAGCGCTGCACCTAGTGCGTAGAGCCCTATGCCAAAGGCTAAGAAGGTCATTAAGTACCAAGAGAGGGTCTTCGTCATAGATTCGTACCGTGGGGTATGAGTAAATGGGGTCAGAGCGTTTATACAGTACTGCATTTCTAGTCTGACCCCAATTAATATCTGAAATTCGAGGCGGCATTCATTGCAAATGACACATCACTATTATCGAGTAATAGTCTCCTACAATGGCGGCAATTATTTTGGTTGGCAAGACTTGGGCGATGCAGAGGAAAAGGCTACAGTCCAAGGAACGATCACTCAAGCCCTCAGGAAAATCTGTAAATATGCAGATTGCATTGTGGCAGGGGCAAGTCGAACGGATGCTGGCGTTCATGCGCAAGGGCAAGTTGCCAAATTGTCTATCCCTTTGGAAATTACTCCAGAAAAACTACAGCTCGGTCTTAATTCCTTATTGCCTGAGGATATTCGGATTCAGCAATGCACTCAATGTGAAGCTGCGTTTAATCCAAACAAACACAGTACCAGTAAAAGATACCGCTACTATTTTTGTACCGACAAGATCAGCTCGCCACTAGTAAATGGAATTGTTGCTCATGTTCCGCCGAGAATTGAAACTGCTCATAATTATTCTCAACTAGATCTTGAAAGCATGAGACAAGCCTGCAAACTTTTTGTAGGGGAGCACGATTTTTATAGTTTTTCCAGCATCGACAAAAATATTGGTTCAACTGTTCGAACAGTCAGTAGTCTCGAATTGCAGCGAACAGAAGTATTGGATTTAGATGTTGAGGTCTACTATTTCGAGATCGAGGGAGATGGATTCTTACGCCATATGGTTCGTTATATTGTTGCTGCGATATTTGACGTGGGAAGACACGCTATAGAATCTGAGGATATAAGCCAGGCGCTATGTAATCGAAATGATATGAAGCTCACTCCAAAAGCTAAGGCCCGAGGGCTACACTTGATCGAAATTACTTACTAGAAGCATAGGGAGTATTTCTTATAGATCTGTTTGCTACGTTACTGCACCCTATAGTCATTCTGCTTTATACTTCCCTGCATGAAAACTGAACATCAAATAGATCTAGCCGATGAGGAAGCTACCCTCGAATTCGGCTCCCGACTGGCCGCAGCTCTGTTTCGTGACCCGATCGCAAATAGTGTCTCTCCCATTGAAGGAAAGGCTGTCGCCCATCTCGGCGGTATGATTTACCTCCAAGGAGACCTCGGTGCAGGCAAAACAACTTTAAGCCGCGGATTCATGCGAGGCTTTGGTTATACCGGTGCTGTAAAGAGTCCTACCTATACCTTGGTCGAACCCTACGAATTCGAGCTGGGCAACATCTATCACTTTGATCTGTATCGACTGGCGGACCCCGAAGAAGTGGCCTATTTGGGCACCGACGAGTATTTTGCCGAGTCTAATCTCTGTCTCGTGGAATGGGCTGAAAAGGGCGCAAAATGGCTACCTCCAGCGGATTTATTGATCGAAATCGCGGATCAGGGAACGGGTCGCCGTCTGACTTGTCAAAGCCTCACAGAGAAAGGCGCCATAATTGCCAAAAGATTATGGCCTTGAGGCCGTTGTATTAGACATCGAGAAGTATGTCTCAAAGAATTGCTCATGAAGTCACAACACTATCTAAGCAGTATCAGAGGTGGCAATCGCTGCCTCTCCCTCGTTTTAGCAGCGTGCGCGTTGCTGGCTAGTTTTGCTGTGTCTGCAGCAAGCGTTGAGGAGGTTAGGGTGTGGCGCGCCCCGGATCATACTCGCCTCGTGTTCGATCTATCTGACGAGGTCGAGTACAAGCTTTTCACACTCTCCAACCCAGCCCGTGTAGTTATCGATATAGAAGGTTCGTCCTTAGGCGGTGATCTGTCTCAACTAGACTTTAACGAGAGTCCGATCAGCGGCATGCGCAGTGCAATTCGCGATGGTGATACGCTGCGCATGGTTATCGATCTAGCTGTTGCGGTGGAGCCGCGCAGTTTCACCCTCGCGCCGAATAGCGAACAGGGTGATCGTCTGGTTGTCGATCTGTATGACGAGGCGCCTTCTGCTAATGCACCAAGAAACACCAACACCATTTCCTCGAATTCTAGCAGAGCGCCACGCAGTGATGAGCGTCGTAATATTATCGTTGCGATCTCAGCCGGACATGGCGGTGAAGATCCTGGCGGCATTGGCTACGACGGCAAGCTGAGAGAGAAGAACATTACGCTCAAAATTGCCCGAGCACTCTTCGATCAACTGGAAAAAATGCCGGGCTACACACCGATTATGATTCGCGATGGCGATTACTATGTTGAGTTGCAGCGTCGCTCTGAGATTGCCCGCGAAAAACGCGCGGATCTCTTCGTTGCAATACACACTGACTGGTATCGCACGAGCAGAGCCAGTGGCCTGACTATTTATGCCTTGTCCGGTGATAGAGCCGACCGCGAAAACTCTCGACGTGTCGCGCAGAAAGAAAACAATGCAGACCTGCTCGGTGGCGTAGGTGGTGATCTCGATCTCAGTTCTTGGGATGATGATGTCGCGCTTACCTTGGTGTCTTTGCAAATGGCTTGGAGTATGGAGCAGAGTCTAATAGCGGGGACGCGCGTATTGGAATCGCTTGATGGGGCGACGAGGCTGCGGCGCGACAAGGTGCAACAGGCTTCATTGGAAGTCTTGAAGTCGCCGGACATTCCCTCGATGCTTATCGAGACTGGCTACCTTACAAATCCCGACGAGGCGAGGCGACTAAATACCTCAGCCTTCCAGCAGAAACTTGCGCGCGGTATTGCCCGCGGTGTGATGAATTATTTTTACGACGCGCCGCCGGAAGGTTCTCTCGTCGCCTGGCAGAAGGCGAATGGCATCGTGCCCATGCCTGGTACTTATGTGGTGAAGCGGGGCGATAGCTTGTCGGTAATCGCGCAGCGTTACAATGTGAGTCTGGCGGCATTGAAGTCGGCGAACAGCATCTCCTCGAATACTATTCGAGTCGGCCAGGAGCTAGCCATTCCCGGTATCGGTGTAGCGGAACCGGAAGAGCACACGATTCGTCGTGGTGAGACGCTTTCGGAAATCGCACAGCGCTATCAGGTCAGCCTAGGTAGTCTGCGTCAGGCCAACAATATTACTAACGATCGCATCATGGTCGGGCAGATTCTAAAAATACCTGCGTCTTAGTTAAAAATTAGCCAAACTTCAGTATTGTATTAGTTAGATTCTTCTCCCTTAGCTCCGCTATTTTTGCTCGTGGTTGGTGCTACAATGCCAGCCACATTCTCTTTACTGTTATCTGCCAATGTCACGCATCAATCTTCTCAGTCAACGCCTCGCGAATCAGATCGCCGCGGGTGAAGTCGTCGAGCGTCCCGCCTCGGTTGTCAAGGAACTGATGGAGAACAGCCTGGACGCTGGCGCTAGTCGCCTCGAGATCGAAGTCGAGCAGGGCGGCACCAAGCTAATCAAGATCAAAGATGACGGATTAGGTATTCATAAGCAGGATCTCGAGCTTGCGCTTAGCCGCCACGCCACTAGTAAAATTACCGATCTAGAAGACCTAGAAAACATCGCCAGCCTTGGTTTTCGTGGCGAGGCACTGGCTAGTATTAGCTCGGTTTCGCGTCTAACTATGACCTCGAAAGCAGATGATGACGCGGATGCAAACGGTGCTGACAATAGCGGTTGGAAGGTCGTTGCCGAAGGGCAGGATATGGACGTTATTCTCTCGCCTGCAGCACACTCACGAGGAACTACAGTTGAGGTAAGAGACTTATTCTTCAATACGCCAGCGCGCAAGAAATTTCTGAAAACAGAAAAGACGGAATTTTCGCGCATCGATGAAATTCTAAAACGCATCGCGCTCAGTCGTTTCGATGTGCAATTTTCATTGACTCACAATCAGCGCGGGATACACAAACTGCTCCCTGCAAAGTCAGATCAGGAGAAGCAGCGTCGCGTCGCTCTCGTCTGCGGCCCTGCCTTTGTTGAAAACTCTGTTTTCGTGGAAATGGAAGGGCCGGGACTGCGTCTCTGGGGCTGGGTCAGTCTACCGACATTCTCACGCTCTCAAGCAGACCTGCAATACTTCTACGTCAACGGTCGCATCATTCGCGACAAGCTGGTGACCCATGCGGTGAAGCAGGCTTACCGTGATGTGTTGTTTCATGGTCGCCATCCTGCCTACGTTTTGTATCTAGAATTGGCGCCAGCCGCAGTTGATGTGAATGTGCATCCGACCAAGCATGAGGTGCGTTTTCGCGACAGCCGTTTGGTGCATGATTTTCTTTTTAGATCATTGCACAAGGCCTTAGCGGAACTTCGGCCGTCCGATCGCCTCGCGGATAATGCGCAGGAGAATGGGCAGCACAGCGATCCGTTTGCAGCAATGGGCGGCGGCAATGCAGCAGGAAATTTTACCGCTAGCCCAGGCTCAAGCTATGCGCCGGGAAATTTCAGCGATCAGAATAGCTTGTCACTGGCAGAGCCCTCGTCGAATAACTATTCCTACAGACCGAGCTCGCAGCAAGCCGATGCCGGTGCGATTCAAACCCAGTTGGAAAATTTTGCGAAACTTACCGCCGACGATGCCGAGGTGCCGCCGCTGGGATATGCCATAGCGCAGCTTCACGGAATTTATATTCTTGCGCAGAATAAGGAAGGATTGATCACGGTGGACATGCACGCGGCGCACGAGCGTATCACCTACGAACGTTTGAAGACGGCATGTCAGAATGAAGAGCTTAAGATGCAGCCCTTGCTCGTTCCTCTGTCTATTGCGGTGAGTCAGGGCGAGGCCGATTGCGCTGAAACCGAACAAGAAGCTTTACTGAGCATTGGTATCGAGCTTGAGAGAGTCGCGGCAGAATCAATTGTAGTGAGACAGGTGCCTTCGATTCTGCGTAATGCCGACATCGAGCAATTGGTGCGCGATGTACTTTCAGACGTTCTCGAGCACGGCAGTAGCGATCGCATTCAGGCCCATCAGGATGAGCTGCTCTCCACCATGGCATGTCATGGTTCAGTGCGGGCTAACCGTCACCTAACGATCCCTGAGATGAACGCGCTGCTTCGAGACATGGAAGCCACTGAGCGCAGTGGTCAGTGCAATCACGGTAGGCCAACGTGGGTGTATCAGAGCCTGGATGAGCTGGATAAACTGTTTCTTCGCGGGCAGTAAGATCGAGAGCGAACTTCTTCTTCAGTCGCGTACAATCCCCTCCTATGAATTCGTCTTCCTCCAAGCCCAGTGTTAAGCCAAGTGCTAAGCCCGATGTGATCTGTCTGATGGGTCCGACCGCGTCGGGTAAGACCTCCTTGGCAGTCGATCTGGTGCAGCAATCTCCATTTCAGATAGTTAGCGTTGATTCGGCGCAGATCTATCGGGGGATGGATATCGGCACAGGCAAGCCAGAACAGGGGGTTTTGGATATCGCACCCCATCGATTAATCGACTTTGTCGATCCAGCGGTGCCCTATTCGGCATCGCAATTCAGGTCGGATGCCTTTAGAGAAATAGACGATATATTAGACGTTGGCGACATTCCACTGCTCGTTGGCGGCACGATGTTGTATTTTCGCGTATTGAGAGATGGCCTGGCCGACATGCCCCACGCCAACCCAAAGGTTCGCGGCGAGATCGAGAAGCTGGCCGAAGAGCAAGGTTGGGAGGCGGTACACCAGCAGCTGGCAGCAGTCGATCCAGATTCAGCGGCCAGAATACATCCAAATGATCCGCAAAGAATTCAACGGGCTTTAGAGGTCTATAGGGTCTCAGGCAAGACTATGACTAGTCTGCATGCGCAGATGCAGGCGCAGAACGAGGCCATGCTTCCCTATAATTTACATTTCTTCGCGATCCAACCAGATGATCGCAGCGTATTACACGGTCAGATAGAGACACGTTTCCTACAGATGCTTAAAGAGGGCTTGGTCGACGAGGTGCAGGCTTTACGCGCTCGAGGTGATCTAAATCACCAGCTACCCTCAATAAAATCAGTAGGATACAGGCAGGTCTGGCAGTATCTAGATGGCGAGATTGACTATGATGACATGGTGGAGAAGAGTATTATTGCCACCAGACAACTCGCTAAAAGGCAGCTAACTTGGCTGCGTAGTTGGCCCAACCTGCAAAGTTTGAGTAATTCTTCTGCTCAATCCGTACAACATGTCTTGAAATACATGGATACCATCTCTATATAGGTAGTATGTAACTTACAGAGATCGTTAATTATTTAAAGGAAGTCCGCAGATCTTAGAAGCGTTCAGTCAGTGCTCGGTTTCGAGACGGCGGATACTCGGCTTTGTCGATGGTAAGGAGAATAAAGAATGTCTAAAGGACATACATTACAAGATCCATTTTTGAACGTGCTTCGCAAGGAGCGCATCCCAGTGTCTATTTATCTGGTTAGTGGAATTAAGTTACAAGGTCAGATTGAGTCATTTGACCAATTTGTGATTCTGTTGAAGAACGCTGTAAGCCAGATGGTCTACAAGCATGCGATCTCAACAGTCGTGCCCGCGCGCATGGTAAAAGTGCCCATGCAGAATCCAGGTGAAGCAGTGGAAGAAGACGCTGGCGAACCAGGTAACGCGGTTTAGTATTCCTCAGTGAGGTAACTGATTGTTTTTTGACAGGCCTGATTCCGGCGAAGTCTCCATCCTCGTTCATCTCATTATAGATTCAGAGAGTGAACGGGAAGACCCAGCCGAATTTGAAGAATTAGCAATCTCCGCCGGCGCACAGCCGGTGGACTTCATCACAGGCTCTAGAAAGCAACCTTCACCAAATCTTTTTATAGGATCCGGCAAACTTGAAGAGATTCAAGCTGCTGTGCTCGCCCACAAGGCCGGGCTCGTTCTATTCAATCATGCGCTCTCCCCCAGTCAAGAACGTAATCTTGAGGCTGAACTCAAGTGCAGGGTGCTCGATCGTACTGGTTTGATTCTCGATATCTTCGCGCAGCGCGCTCGCAGTCACGAAGGTAAACTGCAGGTAGAGTTGGCGCAGCTACAGCATCTAAGCACTCGTTTGAAACGCGGCTGGACTCACCTGGACAGACAGAAGGGTGGTATCGGTATGCGTGGCGCGGGTGAGAAGCAGCTGGAACTCGACCAACGTATGATTGGGCAGCGTATTAAGGCCATTAACAAGGGCTTGGAGAAGGTGCGTGGACAGCGCGATCAAGGGCGCCGCTCTAGACGTCGTGCGGAGGTGGCAACGCTATCTCTGGTTGGTTACACCAACGCTGGTAAGTCTTCACTATTTAATATGATGACCCATGCGCATACTTATGCGGCGGACCAATTGTTTGCCACGCTGGATTCGACATTACGTCGCATCACTCTTAAGAATTATGGCCCAGTGATCGTTGCCGACACGGTAGGGTTTATCAGTCATCTGCCACATCAACTGGTTGAGGCATTTCGTGCTACGCTCGAGGAGACAGCACAGGCAGACCTGCTTATCCATGTTGTGGATGCGGCGAATGAATTTCATCCAGATCACATTTTTGAGGTCGATAAGGTTCTAGCGGAAATAGGCGCGAAGTCCGTGCCACAGCTGCTGGTGTTCAACAAGATCGATCTACTTCCCGGTATCGAGCCCCACATTCAGCGCGACGAGAAAGGCAAGACTATAAAAGTCTGGGTGTCGGCGAAAACTGGCGCGGGCATGGACCTTTTGCAGACCGCGATGAGCGAGCTGCTTGCAGGTAATATGGCTGTCGAGACCCTGCGGGTTTCACCGAGTCAAACGAAGCTTCGCAGCCAGCTTTACGATAGCGGGTTCATCGAGGAAGAACATATAGACGATGAAGGTTTCTATGAGCTGCAAGTCAAAATGCCGCGAACAGACCTCGATCGAATTCTTAAACAAAGCGGTACAGAAGTTATAAGTCACACTATTGCAGTGCAGGAGCAGACTAATTTGGTAGTCGAGGATAAGGCTATAATCGCCTGATCGCATCGGATCGCCCTTTGAAAGTGCAAATTGCTGTGTAAATGAACAATTATTAGCTAAAATCGACCTTCTGCGTCTTTAGAAAGCTATGGAGAAGCCAATGGCTTGGAATGAACCTGGAAATAACGGAAATGGAAACGACAAAGACCCTTGGGGTGGCGGTCGTAAGGGCGGCGACCAGGGGCCTCCTGATATTGATGAGGTTGTGCGCAACCTGACCAAGAAATTTAACAGCCTGTTTGGCGGAGGCAGCGGTGGCTCTAATTCCACTGGATCCTCGTCTTCAGGTAATGGTGGTATATCTGGTGGTTTATCGGCTGGTTTGATTGCCGGTCTAGTTGCCGTGGTAGCTGTCGTATGGGCCTTTATGGGCTTCTATATCGTGGATGAAGCCGAACGTGGCGTCGTCTTGCGCTTTGGTAAGGTGTTGGATTTGACGGTGCAGCCAGGGCTGCATTGGAACCCGCCAGTCGTTGACGAAGTGAGCTTGGTTAACGTTTCTGAGCTGAACGCTAAGACCTATGAAAATCGCGCGATGCTGACTACCGATGAAAACATCATCGATATCTCAGTCACTGTGCAGTATCTAATTCAGGATCCGGTTAAGTATGTGATCGCGGTGCAGGATCCAGAGCTTAGTTTGGATAACGCGTCCGAGTCTGCCATTCGCCACGTAGTCGGCGGCAACTTTATGGATCAGATTCTGACCACAGGTCGCGATCGCATTGCGGCTGACGTGCATGAGCGTCTGCAAAATTATATGAATGTCTACAATACTGGCATCTTCGTAAGCCAGGTTAACGTTGTGGATGCTCAGCCACCCGATGCGGTCCGCCCGGCCTTCGATGACGTGATTCGCGCTAGAGAAGACGAACAACGTGTGCAGAACCAGGCTCAGCAGTATTCGAATCAGATTATTCCTGAAGCTCGAGGTGAAGCACAGCGACGCATCGAAGCTGCAAATGCTTACAGCGCAGAAGTTGTGGCAGAAGCAACTGGTGACGCTTCTCGTTTCGATCAGCTGCTTACGGAATATTTAAAGTCTCCCGAGGTAACTCGACAACGGCTCTACATTGACTCACTTGAAGACGTGATGACAGCCAGCAGCAAGATCATGGTTGATGTCGAAGGTGGCAACAATATGTTGTTCTTGCCATTGGACAAGCTTATGGAGCAGAGCACTTCAAGTATCAATTCGAATAACAGTACGTCCGACCTTAGAAATTTGGCAGATCAGTTGGCGCCGTTTCTACCGGCACCGACTAGCGTGAATAGTGTAGATCGTTCGCGACTACCTACTACTAGGCGAGGAAATCAATAATGAAAAATTTCGTAGCAGTTGGTTTTATTTTCCTACTCATCGTAGTCGTAAGTAATTCTCTTTTCGTTGTAAAGGAGACTGAGCGAGCAGTTATGCTGCAGTTTGGTGAATTGGTGCAAGAATCCATCGATCCAGGCCTACACGTAAAAATCCCTTGGGTTAACAATGTGCGTAAATTTGACGCGCGTATCTTGACCGAAGACGCACCTAGACGTCGCTTTCTAACGTTGGAGCAGAAGGCGCTGGAAGTCGATTCCTACGCGAAGTGGCGTATCGTCGATGTGGGACAGTTCTACGTATCCACACGGGGTAACACGACAACAGCCGGCAGCCTGCTCGCAGAACGTATTAACGACGGCCTGCGTGACCAGATCGGTAACCGTACCCTTGCAGAAGTTGTTGCTGGAGAAAGAGATCAGTTGATGCTCGCTCTTACGGCAGACCTTAATGAGACTACGGCGGCGGATTTAGGTATCGAAATTATCGACGTGCGAGTTAAGCGTATCGATCTTCCGGAAGATGTACGTTCTTCAGTGTACGAGCGTATGATCACCGAGCGAAACAGAGAGGCGCAGGAGCTGCGTTCTTTCGGTGAAGAGCTCGCGATCGGAATTCGTGCCGATGCTGATCGTCAGGCGACAATCTTTCGTGCCGAGGCTTACAGAGATGCAGAGCAACTGCGCGGTGAAGGTGATGCGACTGCAACTGCAATCTATGCTGAGGCCTATAACAAAGATCCAGAGTTCTATGCGTTTACTCGCAGCCTGAACTCTTATCGAGAAACGTTTAGCTCGAAAGGCGACGTGCTCTTGCTTGATCCAAACAGCGATTATTTCAAGTATCTGAAGAATGGGATATCGCGATAAGCTCCGCTCAATCAGTTGAGTTTTGAATATCAGATAAGTTAATAACCGTAAACCTGAATCGCGTTCAGCAATTCAGGTTTACTTTTTTTGCTGTCTAAATAGCTGCCGAGTGCAGGCTCACAAGAAGAGGCGAGACTATGTGGCATGAGTTGGCCATAGCATTTTGTCTGATGCTTGTAATAGAGGGGATAATTCCCTTTATCAGCCCCGGCAGGTGGAGAAAGATGTTGCTGGTGTTAGATGAGATAGATGACAGCACCATGCGCATGATTGGTTTGGCAAGCATGCTGACGGGTACGGTCTTGCTGCTAATAATTAATTAGCTTGACCTGATTTTTAAGCATGATTTTTTTGAATTTGATGAGTGAAAGCTAAATAGATATGACTTCTGCAAAGCGCTGGTTACTTCCCGATGGTGTCGAGGAAATACTTCCCCTAGAGGCGAGCAAGTTAGAATACTTGCGTCGTCAGCTTCTGGATCTTTATGAATCCTGGGGCTATCAGCTCGTCATTACTCCACTTATCGAGTATCTGGATTCGCTGCTTGTCGGTTCGTCCCAAGACTTGGATCTGCATACCTTTAAAATTACCGACCAACTTAGTGGTCGCATGATGGGTATCCGTGCAGACATAACACCGCAGGCTGCGCGAATAGACGCGCACTGCATGAACAGAGAGGGCCCGGTGCGTCTGTGCTATGCAGACAACGTATTGCACACGAAGCCACGAGGCCTGCTTGCCTCACGAGTACCTATTCGCGTTGGCGCTGAGTTGTACGGTCACGCTGGCGTAGACTGTGACATAGAACTAATTTGTCTCATGTACGCCACTTTGAATGCGGCGGAGATCGAAAACATATCTGTAGTTCTTGGTCACGTTGGTATTTTTCGTGCGCTTGTCAAAGAAGCGAAAATAGATGCGGATACTGAATCGAAGTTATTCGATGCGGTGCAACGCAAAGCCTACGATGAGATCGATGTGGTCTTGGATGCCGCGGTGAAAGATGCGGCATTGCATTCGATGTTGAGGAAACTCACTCGACTGAGTGGCGACGAAGCTACGCTGCAAGAAGCCATCACAGTATTCGAAGATGCGCCTGATTCGGTAAAGAAAGAATTGCTGGAATTAGTATTGATAGTTGAGGGAATTAAGCAGCGTCACCCAGAGATGACTCTCTGTTTTGACCTGTGCGAGTTGCGCGGTTATGAATACCATACTGGGATCGTGTTCGCAGCCTATACTCCCGACTATGGCAGAGCTGTCGCGAAAGGCGGCCGTTACGACCATATCGGTGAAGTCTTTGGCCGGTCGCGACCGGCGTCAGGCTTTGATTGCGATCTAAAGACAATCGCTAGACTGAGCAGTAAAACGTTTGCTCAGAAGACAGCAATAATCGCCCCAATTGGGAACGATGCTGACTTACTGAATGCAATAGCCGAGCTGCGCGCCAGCGGAGAGATTGTAATTACCAATCTGCTCGAGAGTGAGTTAGCGGATCAGGAATTGGAAGATCTAAATTGCGATCGACAGCTGCAGCTGAATGATGGCAAATGGGTAGTTGAAGACATAACGTAGTTGAAGAAATAATAGTTGAAAAATAACACAGTAGTTGCTTTGAACAAGATATTGAGTAGAGGACGATGGCAAAATCAGTAGTAGTACTGGGTACCCAGTGGGGCGATGAAGGTAAAGGGAAGATCGTTGATCTTCTAACCGATCAGGCCAAAGTGGCTGTCCGCTTTCAGGGCGGCCATAACGCAGGCCATACGCTAGTAATCAACGGCGAGAAAACGGTATTGCATCTGCTGCCCTCAGGCATTCTGCGCAGCAGTGTTGATTGCATAATTGGCAATGGCGTTGTGCTAAGCCTAGAAGCATTGCTGAAAGAGATCGAAGGTCTCGAAGGATCTGGTATTGAAGTACGTGATCGACTCAAGATAAGCGGCGCCTGTCCTCTAATTCTCCCATCCCATATTGCCTTAGATCAGGCGAGAGAACTCAAGAAGGGCAGTGCAAAGATTGGCACAACCGGACGAGGAATAGGGCCAGCCTACGAAGACAAGGTCGCTCGACGCGGTATCCGTCTCGCAGGCATCCTCAATGCAGAACACTTTGCAGAGAAGCTCGCTGAGCTTATGGAATATCACAATTTCATGCTGAGCAATTATTACAAGGTTGAGCCGGTGGACTATCAGGCAACCCTCGATCAATACTTGAAGTTGGCAGAGCAAATTCGACCTATGGTGGCAGATACGATTGATATTTTGCATAGCCATCGCAAGACTGGCGACAACATCTTATTTGAAGGCGCCCAAGGTTCATTGCTAGATATTGACCACGGTACTTATCCCTTCGTCACTTCGTCGAATACCACAGCAGGCGGTGCGGCTACGGGCAGTGGCTTTGGCCCGCTCTATTTGGATTACGTGCTAGGCATTACCAAGGCCTACACTACACGTGTTGGTTCTGGGCCATTTCCTACCGAATTGTTTGATGATACTGGCAAGCACTTAGCTACAGTTGGACACGAGAAAGGCGCGACCACCGGACGTGATAGGCGCTGCGGTTGGTTTGATGCCTGTGCCGTTAAATTGGCGATGCGCATCAATAGTGTCTCCGGTATCTGCTTGACCAAGTTAGATGTCTTGGACGGACTGGAAACGATCAAGGTCTGCACAGGTTACGCGGGTGTAGGTGACAACACTTCTGGCAGTCTGATGGATATTGAGAGCTACAAGAATCTCGAGCCTATCTATGAAGAGCTACCAGGCTGGAAAGAGTCAACGGTCGGCGCGAAGAGTTTGGATGATTTGCCGCAGAATGCCAGAGACTATATTCAGTATCTCGAGAAGATAGTAGAGGTGCCAGTTGACATTGTTTCAACAGGCCCAGATCGCGAAGAGACGATAATTCTTCGTCATCCCTTCGACAGTTAGTAGATAGCTAAGCTTTAGGCTTGGCTTCAATCTATGGGCCACAGGCAGGCGGCACCGATAGCGCCGCTTGCATCGCCGAACTTCGGAGCTGAGAGTATGGTGCGCATATTTTCTGTGAACACATGCTCCGCCATGAGGCTTGGAACCTGCGTATACAACTGCGTAATATTCGATAGACCACCCCCTAGCACAATCATATCTGGATCGAGAAGGTTCACGACCGTTGAGAGACAGCGGGCTAGCTGCTTGCAGTAAACCTGAATAGTCTCGTTGGCTGCAGAGTTTCCTGTGCTAGCCAAGCGGGATATTTCCGTGGCTTCCAGCTCAACTCCAGTTCTTTCCAAATGGCTTTGCTTTAAGCCTCGTCCAGACAGAACCGTCTCGTTACAGTTCTTCCTGCCGCAGTAACATTCCCGGTCCTGAGCGATAAGCTCGCGTACGGAACTAGGAACACAGTTGTGTCCCCACTCACCAGCGATTCGATTCGGGCCTGTGTGAAGTTGTTTGTCTATGACGATGCCTCCGCCTGTTCCCGTTCCTACAATTACCCCAAACACTGTTCTGGAAGATAACGCTGCACCGTAACAGGCTTCTGAAAGAGCAAAGCAGTTTGCATCATTCTCCATGCGAGTCGTATAGCCCAGACGTTTCTCAACATCGAACTTTAACGGTTCGCCGTTGAGGCAAATTGAATTGCAGTTCTTCATTAGTTCGAGGCCGTGTTCATTCGTGGAAGACAAGGCGCCAGGAGTCCCAATTCCTACAGTGCACTTCTTGGATGATGACAGTTCTTGTAATCGATCGATCACGTCGCATAGTGCATCAACTGTATCGAGATAATTTTGTGTAGGCGTGTCTACTCGGATCTTCTCTGCGATCTCGCCTGTTGGAGAGAGCAAAATGCCTTCAATTTTCGTGCCCCCTAGGTCAACTCCAATTCTCATCTACTACCTCAATCCATTTTTTATGCTGTTGTGTCACTGCCACTTTAGCACTTTTTAATTTCGCCTTGCATAGTACTACAAACCCTCTAGAATCGGCGGTCCGCTTGTATTTTGTCTCAGCGTAAATACCGAGGCAAGCTGTTTGAACTGAGCGATAAAAATTGACTAGGACTAGATAGAAAGTTCGATGACCCGAGCCAGATACCAACAAGTGTCGCTGCAGGACACACCTTACTATCATTGTATCTCACGCTGCGTTCGTCGCGCCTATCTGTGTGGTGACGATCCGGTAACAGGTAAGAATTTTGATCACCGCAAGCAATGGCTAGTGTCTCGAATGAAGACTCTAGCCGCTCAGTTCTCAATCGACATTTGTGCCTACGCCGTCATGAGTAATCACTATCATTTAGTCTTGTTCGTCAATGAACGTCAGGCTAAAGATTGGGATGATGCTGAGGTGATCAAGCGCTGGACCGCACTTTTTCCTCGCAATGCAGCTCTGGTCGCCACTCTACAGAAGAATAAATCCAGTAAGGCAGCTTCAAGGCGCTTGCAGCAACAGGTAAGCCTCTGGCGCGAACGCCTGATGGATATTAGCTGGTTCATGCGTTGCGTGAACGAGACTGTGGCGCGACAGGCGAATCGTGAGGACGAATGTAGCGGCCGTTTCTGGGAGGGGCGTTTCAAGAGTCAGGCTCTCCTAGATGAAAAAGCTCTCGTTACCTGCATGGCGTACGTAGATCTGAACCCAATTCGAGCAGGCATAACGGATTCCCTTGAGAATAGTGACTTCACATCGATTCAAGAGCGATTGATTCATCATGCGAAGAAGGTGAAGAACCGAAGCTACCGCCAGCATCGACTGCTTACTCGGCGCACCACTAAGCACCTCGTAGGCCGCCAGTCTGGAGGAAAGCAGGCGAAGTTGCGGCTTATGTCTGAGCTGGAAGGAAGCGGTGAGAAGATGCTGCCAGTCACGGCGCAAAGCTATTTCGATCTATTAGAGACCACCTGTAAAGCACTTCACCCAGAGGAATATTCTGCCCATAGAATTACCGATAGCTTTGATGAGAAGAACAGGCTGCTGAACGACTTAGGAATAAGTCCAGAATCCTGGCTCAAGAGTGTCACAGCATTTCATCGTCACTATTCAATAGCGGCGGGTTCCGAATCGGCACTGGTCCATTATCACGAAAGTAGGATCAAATCAGGTGTCAGCTTAAAACATCCGCATAAATGGATTAGGGGAGTGCACTCCTCGCGATTGTTATACGGCTAGCTCCTCCTCAAAGACTCCACTAACGAAGTCGTATTTGCTCCTCCTCGATGCCTCACATTGAGGAATACACATATCTAACCTTCTCGAATGCCTTTCGATAGCTCGAATTTCAATCTACTAGCTGCGCGGCTGTTCAAAAATCCACCAATCTGACATTTCATCGGATTGATCATTTAACTTAGCTAGTATGAAAATTAAATTGGGTGTCCTTTATTATAAAATTGGGTGTCCTTTATTTGTGAATATTAATAAAGAATTGCTCGGCGGAGATTGCAGCTAAGTATAAGAAATCATTATATTTATTAGGCTGCGAATACAGTGACACAGTAAATAAGGGTCAGATAGAACACTTATTTTTAGGGGGCTAAAAGGAGTAGGTAAGCGCTTGAAAGCACTAGATATTGTTTGACTTCGGCCGACTTACACTATATGTTGCGCTTCATAGAAGTGGCTAAATTATTGATTTTTCAAAGATAAGAAGCGTGTTTCGAGTTGCTTGTTTGACTAGCTCGATAGCGATTTTTCTCCAATAATTTGGTGAATTAAGCTAGATAAGTAGTAAAACAAGAAAAAACCGACACTAGACCTACTTATAAATCGCACATTAGCTGGAGTTATAGCGAATGAACAAATCTGCTGAAGCAGCAATAGAAAAGCCAATAACTGATGCAATAGCAGAAGCTATCGAAGAAGCGAAAGCAGATAGCGATCTGAATTTTCTAAAAAAGCAGAAAGAAGACGAAATTCGCATGAAGCTCGATCAATTCGCCAAAGAGCTATCTCAGGTGAAGCGTCAGCGAGATCAGCACTAGCGTCTCTCATTATCCTTTCCCTAAGGCGTCCTCAGAACCTGGCGCCTTACTCCCCCTCAGTAACTCTTTCTAGACCGAATTAAAGGCCACGCGTCATATTGCCGCGGATGGCATTCTGGCGATGAAATTGAGCTTCCAAAGCGCTACACTGCACCTATGAAATCATCTGAGTGAATTGCTTTAATTCTGTAAGCCTTTTCACCTATCAGTGCAATCCTAAGAAGGAAGTTATACATGCCAAGCAGCAAGAAATTAAAATCATTGGTGGCGCTATTTGTGTTGGCAGCTTCGCTAGTTGGTTGTGCCAGTAGCGGCGACTACACACCTTTCCTACGCGCCGAACCTGCTGCAGATGCAGTACTAAATCGCGCACCGCGAAATCTACGCCTCTTTTACAACGCCTTGCCTGATGTGCCAAAGAGCAGCCTCACGCTTACCGGGCCAGATGGAAATTACGATTTGCGCGGTTTTCATACCATGGGCTCCGATGATCTGATGATTGAAATCACCAATCCATCGATCCCAGATGGTGACTATGTCGTCGATTGGTCGGCGGTGGTTGGAGAAGACTCTGCTGTCTACGAAGGCAGCTACCGATTTACTGTAGCCACTGATCGCTAGCGACAACTACTTGTAGAGTTGGCGCCGCTGCTCAGGCTGAAACATGTTAGCTTGGAAGCACATCCAGGGGGCGCTAGACTCCTTGAGGTAGATCAAGTCTGCTCGGTTATGTCTGGGTATAATCTGCCACGATTAAGCACATTGCTTACTTCAGTCTTGGCTAGCTCTGCAGCGATGGAGTAGTAAACTAATAGCACAGGATTCTTTCTACAGATTGAAAAGGGAATTGTCTAAACTTCGCAAAGAAGTTTTTCGAGCAAGCGGCTTATGAGTACAAATATTTATTCTTTCTTACTGTTTAAGTCTCTATATCAACCACTAGAGGCATTCAAACGGCTCAGCCAGACCGACCCATCGCCAATAGGTGTGATGCTTCGCTATTCAATTTGGCTACTAATTCTACCCCCGTTGTTCTCCCTAATCGGAGCCTCAAATTTTGGTTGGCGACTCGGTGCCGCGGAGCCTCTAAGGCTCTCGATGGATGCTCTCCTTCTTGTCAGCTCGGGCTATTTCGTGGTGTTGGTCTTTGGCCTCTTTAGTACGGCGTTAATCAGTCGTTGGATGGGCTCGACCTATGGTGCCAGTACGTCATTGGGGCGTCATGTCGCACTGATCACAATTGTCGGTGAGCCACTTGCAGTAGGCAGCCTCGCGCACCTGTTTCCAGATGTCTTCATTAATATATTGATAATAATTCCTACCATGATCTGGAGCATGTACTTGCTCTACAAGGGTATTCCAATCGCGTTAGGGATTACCTCGGAGAAGGGCATGTTGATGGCGTCTTCACTGGTAGGATGGTTGCTGGTCGCAGCGGTAAGTCTCTTGGGATTGAGCATGATGCTCTGGACCTTGGGCGTTGGGCCGTTACTTGGGGTGTAGCTTAAGTCTAGGCAATAGAAGCATGCAGGAAAGTTGATTACATACAGTAGTCACAGAAATACTAAGTAGTAGAAACAATAGCGGCGTTAGACGAAAACTTGGAATCAATTGAATGAGTAACGAAAACAGCAATCTGTACCACGATCAGATCGTACTTCACCTGGTTCAGTTTGCAGTGGTTTGGGCAATATTGGCGATGACAGCGGGTGTTTATATATCTGCGGAACTCGTGTGGCCTACCATCGACTTCGGTCAGTTTTGGCTTTCCTTTGGCCGCTTACGACCTTTGCATACAAATGGAATAATATTCGGCTTTGGTGTTTCCGCGTTGATGGCCACGGGTTTCTATAGTGTGCAACGAACTTCTCACGTTCCACTCTTTATGCCTCGACTTGCTTGGTTCTGTTGTTACGCCTGGCAGTTGATAGTCCTGCTTGGCGGATTGTCTCTGCTCGCCGGCTGGACTACATCAAAAGAGTATGCAGAACTCGAGTGGCCATTTGATATTGCAATCGCCATCGTTTGGGTTTGTTTCGGCGTTGTCTTCTTCGGCACCATCGCTAATCGCAAGATTCGCCCCATCTATATCTCCAACTGGTTCTATGGCGCGCTTATTATCGTGATAGCGATGTTACACATAGTAAACAGCCTTGCTATTCCAGTAACTATCGGCAAATCTTATTCGCTGTATGCAGGTGCGCAGGATGCCGTCGTACAATGGTGGTACGGGCACAACGCGGTTGGTTTCCTGTTAACGGGTGGATTCTTAGGCATGATGTATTATTTTCTGCCCAAGCATGCAGGTCGTCCAATCTGGAGCTACCGACTCTCAGTAGTCGCGTTCTGGGCATTCACCTATAGTTACATCTGGGCCGGTCCTCATCATCTTCACTACAGTGCGATACCAGAATGGGTGTTATCACTGGCCATGGTTATGAGTGTGATCTTGCTGGCTCCATCTTGGGCTACGATGATCAACGGCATCATGACGGTAAGTTCTGCATCAGAAAAACTGAAGACAGACCCAGCGCTAAAATTTATTGTTCTATCACTAGCTTTCTATGGTCTTGCTACATTCGAAGGGCCGATGATGGCATTCCCGAGTGTGAACGTAGTGAGTCATTTTACTGACTGGACCATCGGTCACGTGCATTCTGGCGCTCTAGGATGGAATGCGATGATTACCTATGGCACGTTCTACTATATGGTTCCGCGCCTAGTTGGAGGAGAGCTATACAGTGTACGCTTGGCCAATATCCACTTTTGGATGGCGCTTGCTGGCACCATGCTCTATATCATGGCGATGTGGGGTGCGGGTGTTTCACAAGGTCTGTTGTGGTTGAGTGTTGATGAAATCGGCGAGCTGAGTTTTAGCTTCAAAGACATCATGTCTAGTATGGCGCCTTTCTATGGCCTGCGCCTAATCGCTGGATTGATCTTCCTTGGTGGCACAATGTTAATGGCCTACAACCTTTACAAGACAATAGCAGGCAAATCCGCAATTAAGGTACAGGTTCCGGCAGTAGATCCTGCTTTTGGAGTAAGCTCATGAGCGCACTCTCACTACATAAGAAGATTGAAGAAAACACCGGTCTGCTAATTTTCGGCATTCTCCTCGTTTCCTCCATCGGTGGATTGGTACAGATCCTGCCGATGCTGGGCCACGATGCTATGGAAGAGGCTACTGCAAACACCCGTGTTTATAGTGCGGTCGAATTGACTGGCCGAGACATCTATATCCGAGAAGGCTGCAGTGTTTGCCACTCGCAGCAGATCCGTCCACTCATTGCTGAGGTGGAGCGATACGGTCCTTATTCAAGAGCCGGTGAATTCGTCTATGACAGACCTTTCCTGTGGGGTTCCAAACGAACAGGGCCTGATTTACACCGTGTCGGTGGTAAGTTTTCTGACGACTGGCACCGCATTCATCTAGTTGATCCTAGAGCGGTCGTTGAGACGAGTATCATGCCCGGCTATCCATGGCTCGCAAAGCGCGATGCTATTCAAGCTGGCAAGGCGAGTAAAAAGCTGCGAGCACTTAGCCGACTCGGCCATCCTTACACGGAGGAAGAGATCGCCAGCGCCGATGCAGACCTAGAGGGGCTCAAGGAGATCGATGCATTGATCGCCTATCTGCAGATGCTTGGAACCGGTCTGAGTGAGGATGTATCAATATGAATATGACTATGTTTATTTTTCTTGGTGATATGGCTGTCATGGCGTTCATGGTTGGCCTGGCCATCTGGTTTACGAGCAGAGGTAATGACGCAGAAATCGCGGAAGCTGCACGCATTCCTTTAGAGGATGAAGATTAATGGCTGATTTGCCAACAGGATTTTGGAGTGGCTGGATTATCGTTCTAACCTGCGTCTCCTTTGCGACGTTAGTTTGGATCGTATTAAGCGTTTACTTTTCCGCCGGTGCTGACGATGTTCCTGAGTCAGAGCCGGTATGGGATAACGACCTCAGAGAAGGATCAAATGCGCCTCCACTGTGGTGGTTTTGGATGCTTCTCTCTGCACTAGTTTTCTCCCTAATTTATCTCATGCTGTATCCAGGGCTGGGTTCTTATAAAGGCTTACTGAACTGGTCGCACGGCAAACGCATAGTCGAAAGTTATGAAACCTACGACAATAGTTTTCAGGGTATTCGTGCAGATATTGCCTCGGCGAATCTAGCAGAAATTCAGAATGACCTCGATCTCATGCAAGCAGCAGAGCGTATTTTTAAGCGCGAGTGTTCTACTTGTCATGGGCCTGATGCCAGAGGGCAAGCATCGATGTTTCCAAACCTGATGGATGTCGATTGGCAATGGGGTTCGAGTGCCGAACAGATAGAGCAGACGATTCGTGGCGGCAGGGTCGCAAACATGTTGGCCTGGCAGTCGATACTTGGTGATGACAGTGTCACTCAGGTAGCTGAGTATGTAGCAGATATGAGTGACGGCAATGCTGTCACTCATCCCGGGCAAGCGGTCTATCAACAGAATTGTATGGCCTGCCACGGAGCAGATGGGGCGGGAAATCCATTACTAGGCGCGCCCAATCTAGCCGACAACATCTGGCTGTATGGCGGCGATCTGGAAACGATCACAGCATCGATTGCGACTGGCCGAGCTGGTGTCATGCCTGCGTTCGCCGAACGTCTAGACGGCGCACAAATTAAACTGCTCGTGGCTATGCTCGCACGCTAGTCCTCTAAGTGTCTTCGTCCTGCTATCCCCGCCGAGATGCGCTATGATTCCTGCGTCTATTCGAGAAAAGCGCACGAGGCCCTACGATTCGAAATCACGTATTCATAGCAACTGGGCAGACTGTTTTTCTAGCGCTTGTCGTGGTGGCAATGTACTGGAATGGCTTGAGAGCTGCCTTCCTTCTCGACGATACACCAAATCTCAATGTCATCAATCAGCTACCTGCGAACCCAAACCTTAGCGACTACCGGTTTTGCAGGTTTACTGGGTAGGTCTATTTCAATATTTAGTTTCTTGCTTCATCACGAGTCTGGCCGGAAGCGGGCAACTTTGAATTTGTAAACCTGCTCACTCATCTTAAGGATGTTGTTTATTTTGGGTTTGATTTTGACGGCATTGGTGAGGCGTAAAAAATGGCCTCTATTTGCCTTTGCCGTCCTCTGGTTCTTTGCCGGTCATGCTTTGGAATCGACGTTTCTTCCATTGGAATATTTTTTCGAACATAGAAATTATCTGCCCTTACTCGGTCCTATTTTCGCGTTAGTTGTGTTCATGAGCGGCATGCTGCCAACTCTAGATAGTAGTAAGGAAAAATGGCTGCATAGCAGTCGCATTTTTAGCCGTGGCATACATGTCGATTACTACTGTTCGGCAGACTACATTGTGGGGTGATGCTTTAGATCAGGCCTATACGGTAGTCGAGCATCATCCAGCATCTGTCAGGGCACAGTCCAACCTGTTGAGAAGCTTAGCGCCGCAGGGCAGATTCACGCCGCCTCCGACTATCATATGACTGTGATAGATGATGAGAAATTGAGCATTTCGCCGTATATTCGCTGGCTGGAATTTTCTTGTATTTTGCCTAGCGTGCAGCCACCACAAGATGATGTTCTGCGCGCACAGGGGAGCCAAGCGCCCCATGACTACGGCGCTATGTTCTCCTTGAATAATTTGGTCTTCGGCATAGTGGGCGGAAGATGTCCCAATGCACCAATAGAAAAAGTGCGCTTGGTAGTAGACGAGCTTGCAGCGAACCCAAATTTCTCTGCAAGCCAAGCAGATTTACTCTTTTATCAGGCGCTGCTGCTGGCATCGGCAGAAGACTTTGTCGCCGTCGCAGCGCTGGCGACAGAATCTTTTAGACTACGCGCCGATGTGCGTGTTGCGCTCTACCAGATTAATTGGCTAATTCGTGGGGATCAAATTGCGACAGCCACTAGTCTTCTGCAATCTCTGGACCGAACCTATAGCGACGAAATTGCAGCGAGTGTAGAGCTCAGTGGCAGATACCAATTTCTTCAGAATAGACTGCAGACAATAAGTGAGTCGAACTAGCGTTTTCAGCCCCGTTTTTCCCCTATTTTTCCGCAGTTGGCCAGCTGAATTGAGCTATGATGTACCCTTCAGCTGATTCCGATCAGCGATGACAAATAGATTGGAGTTTTATCATGCGCTACCTTATTGCCATACTGCTTCCTCCATTAGCGGTATTCCTGTGTGCAAAACCAATTCAGGCGATTCTCAATATATTTCTGTGCCTAGCCTTCTGGGTGCCTGGCGTGATTCATGCGCTTTTCGTGGTGCACACACACTTAGCAGAAAAGCGAAACCAAGAGCTTGTGAAGGCAATCAAGGAAACCCACACGGGTTCATAACTATTCAAACGGGTTCAATAATGGCTACAGTAAAAAAGTTCACTCTGTTACTCGCTCTGCTATCTCTTACTGCATGCAGTACAGTCTATTACGAGACTATGGAACAGTTTGGTGTCCACAAGAGAGACATTCTGGTGGACCGTGTTGAAGAGGCGCGTGATTCGCAGGAAGCAGCCAAGGAACAGTTTAGTTCTGCGTTGGAACAATTTACTACCCTATTGAATTTTGACGGCGGGGATTTACAGGCTGCCTATGATTCTCTGAATGGCGAATTTGAAGAGAGCGAATCAAGAGCCGAAGCGGTGAGTGATCGAATTCGAGCAGTCGAAAATGTTTCAGCCGACCTTTTCAACGAGTGGGAAGATGAGCTGGAGCTCTATACAAATCAATCTCTGCGTAACTCAAGTGCGGCCACACTCCGGCAAACGCGTGTGCGCTATGAGCAGCTAGTTGCATCTATGCATGCCGCCGAATCGAAGATGACTCCGGTTGTAAATGCGTTTCGAGATCAGGTTCTTTTTCTGAAACACAATTTGAACAGCAGGGCGATTGCCTCGCTGCGTTCGGAACTGGCGACAATAGAGGGAGACATATCTGCGCTGATTGTAGATATGGAAAATTCGATCTCGGAATCCAATAAGTTTCTTACAGAGTTGGCGCTGATCTAAATCCCTGCAGGGCGCCTTGCAAAGTAGGCGCCCAATACTTCGATACTATCTTCAGCCACACTACCTTGGCTATCTGCGGTGCAACTCACCAAGCTTCAATATTTCGTACATGTGCACCTTCAGGATACTGAACGTGCTATGGAAGCCTTGAGGACGATTGTTATGCCTGTCGTAACTACAGGAGCTCTATCCCTATCTCACGCACCAATAGGGCGAATATCCCAAAACTTATGACAGTGACTCCAGCGGAAGCGCCAAGAGCTAACCAGAAATTAAGTCGACTCAGTAGGAAGGGGAATAACAGGAACATAGGTAGCGTAGGAACTACATACCAGAACGTGTACCAGGCATGATCTGAAATTTTTTCGATGGGCTGACCTTCTATGTAGAGCCAGATTAATACTAAGACAGTGACTACAGGCAGAGCTGCAATTAGAGCGCCGTATTTTCCGGTGTGTTTGACGACTTCCGAGATGAGAACCACCAGAGCTGCAGTGATAAGGTATTTAGCAGCGAGGAAGGAAAAAGAACTCATGGTGTTGCTCCGATTGCTTGGGCCTGATACATTTTTCGATATATTGCGTGAATACATTCACGCGTTCCACTCAAATGGTTTAGCGACACCATCGATGATTCTCTAGAGCTAATGATGGAAGCTTTTTCCATCCCCAGAAGGAGTTTAGCAGGAGTCGATAGTCCGTCTAATTATTTCGTCCGTAATAATCTTTGCGGAATTTATTCAAAGCGACTTCCACCTCCTGACTTTCCATGCCGATGTGAAGCAGGGCAGCGTGCGCCAATTCTGCACTAGCCTCAAGCGTCTCTGAAACGGTGAAATAGGCGCCTAGTGCGCTCAGCTCCTGACATTGAGCCAGATCATGTGCCCGCGCGAAGACAGGAGTTTTTGGAAATGCGGTATGAAGGGTAGAGACAACACTTTCTGCGGCTTCGAGGTTGTTGATTGAAACAACAACAAAGGGAGCATCTGCTGCTCCGACGGCTCTCAATACTTCGGAGCGTTGCGCGTCACCGAAATAGACAGATTTTCCTTCGGCGCGCTCGCGCTTCACCACAGCCGCATCTTGATCGATAGCTACATAGGGGATTTCCAGCAAATTCAATATGTGAGCAACTCTATGACCCATGCGGCCGAACCCGGCCAGAATGACTGGATTGCTCTCCAATACAGTTGCTTCAACATCGGGCATTCCAGAAGTAGAAGCTCGACGCGAAGCCACAAATATCTGGAAAGATAATTTTTCTAGAAGCGGCGTTACCAACATGCTTAGCATGACGACGATAAGGAGTTGTTGAAAAAGTGTTTCATTCAAAATGCTAAGGCTGCTTGCCAATGTGAACAGCACCAGTGCGAACTCGCCGCTTTGTGCCAGCAACAGAGCAACAGATAGGGATGTAGGGTTGTTGATGCCAAACAAGCGCGATAAGCCCCATATCGTGATTGCTTTGACAAGAATCAGTACGACGACAGCTAGCATCAGTGAAATAGGATTCGCAAACAGCAATTCCAGATTCAGAGTCATGCCCATGGCCATAAAAAACAAACCTAGCAACAATCCGCGGAAAGGCTGGATCTCCGCAACTATCTGGTGCCTGAAGGATGAATCAGCAATTAGCAGTCCAGCGATAAAAGCGCCCATTGCCAATGATAGGCCAACGCTCTCCATAATCTGCGCCGTACCTAGGACTAGCAACAAGGCCGAAGCTGTAAATATTTCAGGGGAGCCTAACCGGGAAAGAATGTTTAACAGTGGATTCAAGATGTAGCGTGCTGCGACTACAACGAGCGAGAAGATTATGATGGTTTCAATTATGGTAAAGAAGACATCCTCTGCTACTGTCAGCTCCGGTGCGACCATCAACGAAACTAGTGCCAGTAGTGGAACAACCGCAAGATCTTGCAGCAGTAATATCGATACAGAGGGTGTTCCATGCTCGGAAGCTAGAAGTTTTCTTTCCGTCAGTAACTGAAGTACAAAGGCCGTTGAGGAGAGAGATAAGGCCAGTCCGATTAGGATAGAAACATTCCAGGAGGTGTTAAGGAAATAATGCGTTAAGACAGTAATTAGTCCGCCGGTTACTAGGACCTGAAGCGATCCCAGCCCCAGAACCAGTCGCTTCATATTCCAAAGTCGGGATGGGTTAATTTCTATACCGATCACGAACAACAGCAGCACCACACCGAACTCGGCTAGATGTGTGATCTCATCACTACCCTCGATGTACCCTAACCCCGAGGGGCCGATTGCTATTCCGGCAACTAAAAATCCGGGTATTACCCCCAGCTTCAAATATTGGAATAAAGGTACGGCGATAACAGCCGCAGATAACAGAATTATGATGTCGAGCAGATACCCTGTATGCACTGGGAAGTCCCTTGGTGATGTGGCGATCATTCTATAGAACGCAGGGCGCTTGATCCAGCTACACGCTAATCGGTCGCGCTAAATAAAATTTCGAACAAACATTGACGATCGTCAGATAATTCGCGGCTAGATTATTTAGTATTGGATTAAGATGTAACTATGCAAATAGAGTAAGTTGAAGAAATCGACATTCCGGCTAGTAGGAGTAAAGGGTAGATGCAGCGATTCAAGAAGATTCTTTTCGTTAATGAGGCTAATACTACAGCGTCGACAACAGCGGAGCGAGCAGCTCAATTGGCACGAAATAATGCTGCGCAGCTAGTTCTGTGTAATGCCAGCAAGGAGATGCCGAAAGCAATACCTAAGCTTGAAATTGCATTCAATCAAGCTCATGAGCGGCAACTGCTTGATAAATTCGAGAATGTTGAACTTGCGGGTGTGAATACCGAAAAAAAGTTACTTACCGGCACACCTTTCATTGAGATCACCAAGGAAGTGCAGCGTGGCAGATATGACCTGGTAATCAAGTCTGCAGAGGGCAGTGGCGGAGCTTTCAGTAATCTATTTGGTGAAACGGATATGCGGCTAATGCGCAAGTGCCCATGCCCTGTTTGGATTATCAAGCCTGCAAAAGTGGGCACGTACTCGGGTGTAGTGGCAGCGGTTGATCCAGACCCGGAACAGCGAGAAAACGCCAAGCTGAATGAGTCTATTCTAAACTTGGCTACTTCTCTCGCGCGACAGGAAAACAGCGTGCTGCATATTGTGCATACCTGGTATTTGCAGGGCGAAGAATCCCTGCGTAGTGAACGAACGGGGATGAGCAAGGAGGAGGTAGATGAAATCGTCGCGGAAATTGAGAACAAGCATGGGCAGTGGCTGCAGGAATTATTGGAGCGTCATGATCTCGATGGCATAGATTTCAAAGTGCATCTAGTCAAAGGGGATGCAGGCACTGTGATTCCAGAATTAGTGCAGGAGCAGCAGGCAGAAGTTGTTGTTATGGGTACAGTCGCGCGCACCGGCATAGCAGGTTTTATTGTTGGTAATACGGCGGAGAGTATTCTGCGTAATGTCGATTGTTCGGTGCTAACAGTGAAGCCAGAAGGTTTCGTGTCTCCTATCAAGGTATAGGGTCTTCTGTTGTTGGAAGCGCTTTCGCCCTGCGTCGCTAACAAATGGGGTCGGAGTAAAAATACACTGGTTTCGATGTGGATTGGTGTTGCGAATCGGCGAGGAGTTGATTGAGATCGCCTTAGGGCGATTTCAACCCCTGCGGGGCGTCCTGAAAAGCGGGCGTCCAAATTGCTACGCAATTAGTGAACCTCTTTTCGGATCAAGTCCCGGTTCTAAGGGCGAGATATTTTCGGAGTCGTACAGCCGAACTAACTTTTGGAAAGTATGGTGCCCAGAAGAGGGTGGAGCAAGAAGTCCTTCGAAGCGGTAGCTTCGATTCTAGCGTAACGGCGGCGATCTATGATCGCCGACTGGGTAGTCCTCTGAGGCTCGAAGCCACTAGGAAGCAAATTTTTACAAAAGTGAATATAAAGCAGGATGTAATGGTGCCCAGAAGAGGACTTGAACCTCCACGACCTTGCGATCACTAGCACCTGAAGCTAGCGTGTCTACCAATTCCACCACCTGGGCATATTCTTCGATGGGTGCGGCCTCAAAATGACCGGAGCGCAACTCTAACGAGAGCCGCTGTGCCTGTCAATACTAGGGTTTCTTCTGTTCTGAGTGCCTGCTGTCACATACTTTCCACAATTCTAGGTGTATAATGCGGCCTTCTTAATTCTAGTATCCTTCCTTAATGTCAAAAACCCCAAAATCTACAGATCCCCACGCGAAGCGTGAGGCTGAAAACTACGCCAATCCCATTCCCAGCCGGGAATTTATTATTGAACTGTTAGAACAGATCGGTGAGCCTATCGCTCATCTGCCACTCTGTGAGCAGATGAAATTAACCGACGAGGAGCAGATCGAAGCGCTGCGTCGGCGACTGATCGCGATGAGTCGCGATGGTCAGATCATCAGCAATCGACGAGGCCTGTTTGGGCTGCCTGCGCACATGGACCTGATCAAGGGTCGTATTCAGGGTCACAAAGACGGTTATGGATTCTTCATTCCCGATGATGGCTCCGGGGACATGTTCCTCGGCACGCGGGAGATGGAGAAATTATTCGATGGCGATGAGGTGCTGGCACGACACTCCGGCTTCGACAACCGTGGCCGACGCGAAGGCATGGTCTTCGAGATACTTAAGCGCCGCTTCGAGCAGATCGTTGGTCGCTACTACAGTGAAGATGGCTTTGGCATTTTGGTGCCCGACAGCAAGCGAGTGAGCCACGAGATTTTGATTCCTGATCAACACGCAGGCAATGCCGAAGATGGTCAGTTTGTCGTCGCAGAGATTACCGAATACCCCAGCCGCAGACGCAAGGCGGTCGCTAAGATTGTTGAAATTCTAGGCGATAGCACTACTCCTGGTCTGGAGATTGAAGTTGCCGTGCGCAGCCACGACATACCGCATATCTGGCCTGCCGCAGTAGAGAAAGAAACTAAGCGCTTCTCTGAAGAGGTCAGTGAGTCAGACCTTCAGGGGCGTGCAGATTTACGTGATATTCCCTTCGTTACAATCGATGGTGAAGATGCAAAAGATTTTGATGATGCGGTGTATGCGCGTCGGCATAAAAAAGGCGGCTGGACACTCTTCGTTGCGATCGCCGATGTCTCTCACTATGTAACAATCGGCAGCGCGCTGGACGAAGAGGCTATCGTCCGTGCAACGTCTGTTTATTTCCCTGGGCACGTGATTCCCATGTTGCCGGAGAAACTTTCCAATGGTTTGTGCTCACTAAAGCCCAAAGTCGACAGGTTGACGATGGTCTGCGAGATGGAGATCTCTGCAACTGGCGAGATGACCGACTACAGTTTCTATGAGGCCGTCATCCATTCCCATGCGCGCATGACTTACAACGAAGTTTCCGACATCGTCGAGCCTGCAGAGAGCGATGCTCAGAAGAGTATACAGGCAACTATTAGAAAGCGTCATGAGTCCCTTATTGAAGATTTTGAGAATTTGTATTCTCTCTTTCATGCGCTGAAAGCTGTGAGAGATAGTGGCGGCGCCATGGATTTCGATACGACGGAAACGCGTATCGTTTTCGGTGAAGATAGAAAAATCCGAGAGATCGTGCCAGTGTTTCGCAACGATGCGCACCGACTGATCGAAGAATGCATGCTATGCGCGAACGTAGCTGCGGCGCGGCTATTAGAAGATTCTAAGCTGCCCGCTCTGTATCGTGTACACGAAGGCCCGAACCCAGACAAGCTCGAAAATCTGCGCATGTTTTTGAAGGAGCTGGACCTGCATCTGCCTGGTGGAGACAAGCCAGAACCTGCGGACTACCAGTATGTGTTGAAGCAGATGGCAGGTCGGCCCGATCGAATATTGTTACAGACGATGTTGATTCGCTCCTTAATGCAGGCGGTCTATCAGCCGGAAAATTTAGGGCATTTTGGCTTGGGCTACGATGCCTACGCGCATTTCACGTCACCTATTCGCCGTTACCCAGACTTGTTGGTGCATCGCGCTATCCGTTACCTAGTTCGTAACAAGCCGGGTGCTCACGTTAAGAAGCAACCAGGCGCTGCAGATCTTGCGAAGAAAGCAATCTACCCATTCGACTTAAAGCAGATGGTCGAGTTAGGTGAAATCTGTTCCACTTCCGAGCGTCGCGCCGATGCGGCGAGCTACAGTGTCATCGACGCGCTCAAGTGTGAATACATGCAGGATCGAGTGGGGGACGAGTTCATAGGTACCGTTACTTCAGTGACGAGTTTTGGTTTGTTTGTTGAACTGAATGAGATTTACGTCGAGGGCTTGGTGCACATCAGCGAGCTGAGTAACGACTACTATCACTTCGACCCCGTACATCATTGTCTGACCGGCGAGCGCAGCCAGAAGGCTTACCGTTTAGGTGACAGTGTTGAAGTCAAAGTTGTGCGTGTTGATCTGAATGATAAGAAGATCGATCTGCAGATGATTGGTTTGAAGCAATCGGCGAAAAAATTCGGCAAAGCTAAGGCGAAAAAACCTAGCGCTGGAAAACCGCAGTCGAAGAAAGAAAAACACGCCAAGAAAAACATCGATTCCCCAAAGAAACGAAAGCCCTCTAAGAAATTAAAGCACAAGAAACGGCAGGCAAATTCGGAGTCTGGTTCTAAGGCAGGAAAGGGATCAGCGACGGCGACAAAGGCTCCTGGAAAGAAGGCTGGCGCTGTGTCAGGGAAGCCCAAAAAGAAACCCTCGGCGAAGCGTAGGAAAAAGCCGAATGCTAAGCCTCGAGATTAACTTCCGATCTAAATAGAAAGCAACGACGATCATCATGAAGAACAAGCAAGACAATCAAGAAAAAGTCATCGGCATGCATGCGGTCTCCGAGCTACTCGCTCAGCGGCCCGGCTCAGTGAGGCGCTTGATATTCCAGGTCGGCAGAAACGACAAGCGCATCAATGAGATTCGAGAGCTAGCAGCTGCTGCGAACGTCACAGTAGAAGAGCTGGCTAAGGAAGCCTTCGAACGGGAGTTCGACGGCGTGCATCAGGGGGTCGCTGCTGTCGCGGAATTTGAAAACAGCACGCTTTCAGAAAAGAGTTTGTTTGAGTTGCTGAGCAATCTAGACCATCCGCCTTTATTGCTCATACTGGATGGTGTGACCGATCCGCATAATTTAGGTGCCTGTTTGCGCAGCGCGGATGCCGCAGGTGTCGATGCTGTGATCATTCCCAAAGACAAATCCGTGGGCTTGAACGCTACGGTGCGCAAGGTGGCCTGTGGGGCCGCTGAGACGGTCAATCTCGCCGCGGTGACCAACCTAGCTCGTTGTCTGGATAAGCTGAAGGAAGAGGGCATCTGGCTCGTAGGTGCGGCAGATCAAGCGGATAGCTCCTTATATGATCAAGACCTAGATGGACCAATAGCACTGGTCATGGGCTCTGAAGGCAGTGGCCTGCGACGCCTGACCAAGGAAAGCTGTGATTTCTTGGTATCCATACCCATGGCCGGAGCCCTAAGCAGCCTGAATGTCTCCGTGGCTACCGGTGTCTGCCTGTATGAAGCCCGCAGGCAGAGGATTGGCAGCAAGAATTAGGCAAACTTAGGTGGCGTGTGGATAAATAGGCAAAAACAGCCTATTTATAGTGATTTGCTCCGTCTAACCATGAGTAAAGCTTGCATCCAACACCTTAAATCCCTAGAATTCCCCCTCTTTTTTATCTGCGGGACTATTCCCGTAGCTACATAACTCCTTGTCTTACCGCGCACAGCAGTGTTTGTGGGAGGCATTAACCCAGAAGGAGTCTCTATGAGACACTATGAAGTCGTATTCTTGGTGCATCCCGACCAGTCAGAACAGGTCCCAGGGATGATCGAGCGCTATACTCAGTTGATGAATGACAGCGGTGGTCAGATCCACCGATTGGAAGACTGGGGCAGACGCCAACTCGCCTACCCAATAAATAAGATCCACAAAGCACACTACGTACTCTTGAACATCGAGTGCAACGGCGAAGCTTTGGAAGAACTTACTACTCTATTTCGCTTCAATGACGCGGTTATCCGTAACCTAGTCATTAAGGCTAAAGCGCCTGTAACTGAAGAATCTTTGATTCTGAAGGGCGAGCGCGAAGGCAAAGAGCGCAAGCAACGTGCCGAGCAGAAGCGCAAGATGGAAGATGACGCAGCCGCAGCGTCCGCAGCAAAAGCAGCAGCAGCGAAAGCAGCTGAAGAAGCTGCCGCAGCAGATGCTCCAGCTACGGAAGCCGCTCCAGAAGCACCAGCCGAAGAAGCCGCTGCACCTGAAGCTGAAGAAGAGAAGCAGGACTAAGTCACTGCAACTTCCAAACCATTTTCTAGAAAGAATAGAGATAGATAGACAGGATAAAAATTATGGCTCGTTATTTTCGACGACGTAAATTCTGCAAATTTACTGCAGAAGGCACAGTACAGATAGACTACAAAGATCTTGAAACCTTGAAGGCGTATGTTTCTGAGACGGGCAAGATTGTCCCTAGCAGAATCACTGGCACAAAGGCTCGCTATCAGCGTCAACTCGCTACAGCAATTAAGCGTGCTCGCTACTTGGCGTTGATCCCGTATACGGATAGTCACCAGGTTTAAAAGGTTATAACCATGCGCGGCCTTGCTGAATTCGTAATGAAGGGACGCAAGCAGGCCATAATGGCAGTACTGCTGTTAGGCCTGATACCGCTCGTAAATTTTCTAAGTCCTGTAGTTGTTGGCTTAGTCGTATTACGTAAGGGCTTAACCGAGGCCACGCAGGTTTTGGTTTGGGCCATTCTTCCGATAGGAGGGTGGGCCTTAGCAGGCGATCCGGTTCCCCTGATTATGTTGTTGGGAATCACCGGGTTGGCAGGACTACTGAGAGCATCAGAGTCTTGGGAGTTCACCCTGCTAGCTGCAATCGCCGTTGGCCTTTGCGTAGAGATATATTTGCGTTTGCAACCAGCAGTGTTGGATTTGATCTTTCTTCAGATGCAGCCCTACTTCGATGCAAACGGCATTCAAGGCGAGCAACTGGATTCGCTGAGAAATGTTATGACCAGCTTTATGGGCGCGGTCTATATGTTCCTCTCCATAGTCCTGCTTATGCTGTCTCGCTGGATGCAGGCTACTTTGTACAATCCCGGTGGATTTCAGAAAGAATTCCATGGACTTCGGGTAGAACAGAAAGTGGCACTGCTCCTGGTCGGCGCAATGATGCTGGCAAATTTTGAAATACTCGTCCCACAGAGTTGGATGTTGTATTTGGTTTTACCGCTGATGTTCTCCGGGCTTGCCCTAATACATGCGGTGGTGGCGGCGAAGAAGTTATCGAGCCTCTGGTTAGCTGTGTTGTATGCGCTAATCGTGTTGCCCCTAATAGCGAATATGGTCGTGCTGCTTGCACTGCTAGATAGCTGGTACGATTTTAGAACGCGTCTGCAAAAGCAGACCTAAACAGAATGAAGCATTGGCAGTCACTGCCAGAAAAGAATTAGAGATGAGGAAGAACCAATGAACGTTATCTTGCTTGAGAAAATGGCAAACCTGGGTGAAATCGGCGATACCGCTACTGTTAAATCCGGCTTTGCACGTAACTTTTTGTTCCCGAAAGGAAAGGCGATTCCTGCGTCGAAGCAGAATTTAGCTGACTTTGAAGGTCGTAGAGCTGAGCTAATGGCTGCTCACGATGCGAACGTAGGCGCGGCGCAGAAGCGTCAGGCTGTCGTTGATGGAGCTGCGCTTAGCATGCAGGTTAATGCGAGTGACGAAGGCAAGCTCTTCGGCTCTGTCGGTACTGCGAATATTGCGGATGCTTTGAACGCGCAATGCGGTTCCGATATCGTTAAGGCAGAAGTATCCTTGCCAAACGGTGTTATCCGTGAGTTGGGCAACTTCGAAGTGGTATTGAATCTTGGCTACGAAGTTACAGCGACTATCACTCTTGCAGTTCAGGGTCTTGATGCCGTCGCAGGCATCAGCGCAGACGGCAGTATGATCGAAGAGATCGAACAGGCCGAAGCTGCTGAAGAGGCTGCAGCTGAGCAAGCTGAAGAAGAGACAAAGGAAGACTAAGATTGCCTCAATAGGCATAAGTGCTCGCGCTTATACCTAAGGTTAGAGGAGTCCGTTCTAGCCCTTGACCAATCTATCTTCATGAAGCACCATCTGTTCACTCAGATGGTGTTTTTTTTCGCCTTCATTCTTAGAACAATTCGCAAAACAAATAGAAGCAAAAGATGTCTTTCGATACCCCCCACAACACTCAGAACCGTGATATTAGCAATGTAGCTGCATTGAAAGTGCCTCCTCATTCCGTAGATGCGGAGCAGGCTGTACTAGGCGGTCTGATGCTGGATAACACCGAATGGGACAATCTTGCAGATGTTTTGCTTCCTGAGGATTTCTATCGCCCTGAGCATCAGATCATCTTTCGCGTGATGTCGCAGCAAAGCGAGGATAGGAGCCCTATCGATGTAGTGACATTGGTGGAGTCCCTGAATAGCCTGAACGAATTAGAGAGTGCCGGTGGCGTCGAATACTTAGGCGAGTTAACAGACAACGCCAGAGGCACGGCGAATATCCATGCCTACGCCGAAATCATTCGTGAGCGGGCGATCCTGCGTCGGCTGATAAGTGTCGCGAACGGAATTGCGGATAGCGGTTACAACACCGGAGGCAAGAAAGCTGCTGTAGTCTTAGACGAGGCAGAGCAACAGGTCTTTAATATTGCGGACGAGCGTCCACAGGATCAGGGCCCGATGCCGATCAATCCCTTGCTCAGCAAGGCCGTGGATAGAATCGATGAGCTTGCCGGCCTAGATGGCAGTCTCACTGGCCTCTCAACAGGTTTTACTGATCTTGATGAGATGACCTCCGGCTGGCAGAAATCGGACTTGGTGATCGTTGCAGGAAGACCCTCGATGGGTAAGACGGCATTCGCGATGAACCTAGTTGAGAATGCAGTTCTTAAAACAGACAAGCCAGTATTGGTCTTCAGCTTAGAGATGCCGGCACAGAGCCTAATATTTCGTATGCTGTCTTCCATTGGCAAGATCGATCAGACGAGACTGCGCTCAGGGCAACTCACCGATGAAGACTGGCCCGGTTTCAATAGCGCCGTAGCGAAACTCAAAGACCGCCCACTGTTCATCGACGACGGCGCAGCACTCAGCCCGATGGAGATGCGCGCACGGGCACGCCGAATCGTTCGCGAGCACGGCAGCCTTGGCATGGTGGTAGTGGACTATCTGCAACTCATGCAGATCAAAGGCTTCGGCGACAATCGCGTTGGCGAGATCTCTGAAATATCTCGATCACTGAAATTGTTAGCACGTGAGTTTGAGTGTCCGGTAATAGCGCTGTCGCAGCTCAATCGTAGCCTCGAGCAACGACCGAACAAGCGGCCGGTAATGTCGGACCTACGTGAATCGGGTGCGATCGAGCAGGACGCAGATATTATTTCCTTTATCTATAGAGACGAAGTTTACAATGAGGACTCGCCGGACAAGGGAGTTGCAGAAGTGATTATAGGTAAGCATCGTAATGGCCCGATCGGCACCGTAAGACTGAGTTTCATTGGTCAGCACACACGCTTCGAGAACCATGCGCAACCGAGGTACGACGATAGCTATACCCATGGATAGCCATTCGCCACTGATTCGGATTGATCATGATTGACTCCTCACCTAGAGCTTGGGCAACGATAGACTTAACCGCGCTCAAGAAAAACCTCTCACAAGTAAGCAGGCACTGTCCCGAATCCCAAATCGTCCCGGTGATAAAGGCGAATGCCTATGGTCATGGTGTTGAGCGCGTGGCATTGGCACTGAAGGGGATGCATAGAAAATTTGCAGCCCTTGCTGTGGCGTCTCTTGACGAGGCTATGGAGCTGCGTACCCTCGGTATCTCTACCCCAATTCTTCTTCTCTCAGGCTTTCGAAGCCGAGAGGAAATGGATCTGTGCCTCAACCACAAGATTGAGCCTGTGATCCATTCGATGTATCAGTTTGAGATAGTCGATAAGTTTTTGCAGACGGAAATCCTTTCGGGAGTTGGCAGAGTTTGGGTGAAATTTAATAGCGGTATGAATCGGCTGGGCCTCGACAAAGAACAGGCTCTGCGAGTCTATGCAGACTTGCATCGACACCCTGAGACTGAAGTGGTTCTCATGTCTCATCTTGCCAGTGCCGACGATCTGGAAAATCCAGCAGCGGTCGAATTCACCCAGCAGCAGATAGCGCGGTTCGACTTACTCAAGCAGCAAATTGCCGACTCGACGCAGGGGCCAGTGCAAGCTAGCCTCGCCGCCTCGGCGGGTATATTGGAACTTCCACAAACCCATCATCAATTCGTGCGACCGGGGTTCATGCTATATGGCGGATCGCCGTTTGCGAATCGCAGCGCCGAAGAACTAGGGCTGTTGCCAGTCATGACCCTGCGCGCAAAGCTCATAGCCATCAACAACGTTGAGGCGGGCGGTACCATCGGTTATGGCGCAACTCACCGTTGTGAACAATACACACGGGTTGGAATAGTCTCCATCGGCTATGCAGATGGCTACCCGCGCTCGGCGAAGAATGGTACGCCAGTTCTGATTAATACCACGCAAGGGCCACGCCGCGCTGGATTACTAGGTCGAGTGTCTATGGACATGATCGCAATAGATTTGACTAGTTTGGATACGGTAAAAATAGGCGATGAAGCCGTGTTATGGGGAGACGGACTACCTGCTGATGAAGTGGCCCACTACGCAGATACAATCGCCTACGAATTGTTCTGCAAAGTCACTAAGCGGGTCGATTTTATCTATACTGACGAATAAGCTGAGACGATTTTTTTCGCAAACTCGATTCGCTCGAAACTGAGCAAACCACAAAAAACTGAATACAAAGTATGTCTAAAAACAAAATCGCATTTGTCTGCACAGACTGTGGCACCGAACACGGCCAATGGCAGGGGCAGTGCGCCTCCTGCAAGGCTTGGAATACTCTATCGCAGATTAATCTCGGCAATAACGCGAGTACTTCGCCGGCAACCAAGGCCGACTTTCGCAAGCAGGGTTATTCCGGCGCGAAATCTAATGTGCAGAATCTTTCCGATATAGATCTAGAGGCACTCCCGCGTTTTAGCAGCACCATCGATGAAATGGATCGCGTTCTTGGTGGCGGCCTAGTGCCAGGCTCGGCTATTCTGATCGGCGGCAATCCGGGTGCTGGCAAGAGTACGCTGCTACTCCAAATCATGTGTTTGTTAGCAAATTCTGGTAAACCGGCTTTGTATGTCACCGGTGAGGAATCTTTGCAACAGGTTGGTATGCGCGCGAAGCGTTTGAATCTGCCTGAGAAGAATTTAAAGATGTTGGCCGAGACTAACGTCGAGGAAATCTGTAAGGCGGCGCAAGAACACCAACCGCAACTGTTAGTCGTGGATTCTATTCAAGTCATGCACAGCGGCGATGTGGCGTCGGCACCGGGCAGCGTCTCGCAGGTGCGAGAGTGCGCAGCCTATCTCATTCAATATGCAAAGCAGACCAACACAGTGTTGTTCCTGGTTGGTCACGTGACGAAAGATGGCAATCTTGCAGGCCCCAAAGTGTTGGAGCATATGATCGATTGTTTCATCATGTTGGAGGGTGGCAACGACAGCAAGTACCGCATCCTGCGTGGCCAGAAGAATCGCTTCGGCGCGGTCAACGAGCTCGGCGTGTTTGCCATGACTGAAACTGGACTCAAAGAAGTTAAGAATCCCTCCGCTATATTTTTGGCGCGAACCGAAGAAGACACCCCCGGCTCGATAGTTATGGTGCTTTGGGAGGGGACGCGTCCTCTACTAGTTGAGATCCAAGCTCTTGTTGATGGCAGTCAATTGGGTAACCCACGTCGAGTGGCGGTCGGTCTGGAGCAGAACCGTCTAGCCATGCTGCTAGCGGTGCTCCACCGTCATGGCGGATTGTACATGGCGGATCAGGATGTTTTCGTTAACGTGGTAGGTGGGGTCAAGGTGACAGAGACAAGCGCTGACCTCGCGTTGTTGCTCGCGATCGTCTCTAGCTTTCAGGATAAATCTCTACCTAAAGATCTAGTTGTATTCGGAGAGATAGGCTTGGCGGGCGAGATTCGGCCTGTGTCCGGTGGGCAGGAGCGCTTGCAGGAGGCGGCTAAGCACGGCTTTACTCGAGCTATCGTGCCGAAGGCGAACGTGCCGAAGAATAAGATTCCAGGCATTGAGATAATTGGCGTCAGCAAGATTGCCCAGGCTCTCGAAGCGATCTAGTATCTCAATTCAATTCCCGGCTCAAACCCCAGCTAGTCTGGAGCTCTCTCGAAATCTGCACTAATCGTACGGGTCGCTTTCCAGTAGTGGAAGGCGCACCAGACATTTACCATCAAGGTAATCGACATCGCATAGCGAAGTGAATCAGAGCCGTAGCTCGGTTCGAAATAGTCGCTCATAAAGCCGGTTAGCATAGGTCCAAGCCCTAAGCCGATTAAATTTAGCATGAACAGCAAGATCGCCGATGCCATGGCGCGCATGCGAATACCAACCAAGAAGTGGGTCGATGCGATGCAGGGGGCAAGATACCATCCGCCACAGAAAACAGGCAGCAGGTAGGAGAACACCGCCGTATAGCCATTGGGCATTACCAAAAAAGTAATCAGTCCCAAAGGAATAGCTAGCACCGTGGAGATGAAGGGTATCCATATATACCAAGTTTTATCGCCGGTCTTGTTCGCCATACGATCTGACATCCAACCACCGAAGAAGGTGCCGGCCAAACCGCCGATGCCTGCTATCAGACCATAGTACAAACCTATATCTATGATCGGCATCTCATGGACGCGTCCAAGAAATAGTGGCATGAAGTTGCCCATGCCATAAGTAACGAAGGCATGTAGTGCGCAGGCGAAGGAGAGATGTCGAAACGATTTTCTATCCCAAAGGAAATGCAGTACACGTAGGAAGCCGGGGGGCGCCACGTCCTTGCGTGATTCGGCCATGCCGCGAGGCGGCTCTTTGATTACAAATCTAACCAGCAGGGCAAGGAAAATTCCTGGAATCGCTACAACGACGAAGGCAGTACGCCAATCGAAGTATTGAACTAAGTAGGCGCCACCGACCGTGCCGACTAGAATGCCGCCATAGACGCCAAGAGAATAAATGGATAAAGCCGTAGCGCGCTGCTCGGCCGGGAAAATGTCGGAGACAATAGAGTGAGCCGGAGGAGACCCGCCCGCTTCGCCGACGCCTACACCAAATCTAGCCATGAACAGCTGGAAGAAGTTTTGCGCCGCTCCGCATAGAGCAGTCATTACGCTCCATATGGTAATTGATATGGCTATGATGTTGCGTCGATTGCTAATGTCGGCCAGCCTTGCGATAGGGATGCCGAGGGTTGTATAGATTAATGCGAAGGCGAGACCGGAGAGCATGCCAAATTGACCATCACTGATTTCAAGGTCGTCGATGATGAACTGAGCGAGGACATTAATTACTTGTCTGTCCACGAAGTTGGAGACGTAGGCGGCAGTTAGAATGCCTAACACTAAATAGCGGTAATAAGGATTCTGGTAGGCCTTTGCGGCAGCTACTTTATCCGGTGATAAGTTAGATTCGGAATCTTGTGCGGTGTTTTCAGCGCCGCTATCTATGTTCGCAGTCATTCGCTGTCCTCAGCGTTATTCTTATTCGCCGGTCAGTAAAGTGTCCAGCCGGCTCTAACAACCCAGTTCATTGACTGGGCTTCGATCTACAGCATGAAAACACTTATTCTGCTGCCAGTCTACGGATAAGTACCGCGTTGAGTTTAGCGCGCTCTACCAGCGAACTCACCCGGCCCTGCTCCCTATTAGAGTGGGCGCCGGTGCCGGCGCTGCCAAGGGAATCTAGAGTCGGCAGCCCAACTGCCTGAGTCAGCGACCCGTCCGTTCCTCCGCCAGAATCTCCAACACCTAGCTCCTGACCAAGCAGGCGGCCAATGGCTATAGTCTTGTTCAACAGATAGTCCGACTCAGGCGTGGCTATCTTGGCCGGACGATGCAGATTGGTCCAGCTTTCGGTAGTAAGCTCCCCTGAATCGACAGGGTAGCTATAGACGTTGCCAAAGATCTCTTCGAACTGTGCAACCGCGTCAACACCTTGCTGGGCTTCTGGATAGCGCAGATCGATAAGCGCTTCGGCACAGGGGGCTATGGTATTTCGTGCTTCGCCACCGCTAACCACACCCACATTTACAGTAACTCCGGTCTCGTAGTCTGTGATGTTTTCGATTTGTACGATTTTGTAGGCTAGCTCCTTGATTGCCGACCGGCCTTGTTCGTGAGCGCCACCGGCATGTGATGCTTTGCCGTGCACGACGAAGCGTGCCTGACCCAATCCCTTGCGCTCCCGGGTAAGTCTATTGTTGCCAGACGATTCATACACCAAACCCCAGTCGTGCAAAACTGCTTGTTCTTCAAGATACTTTCGCGACGAGAGTGAACCCATTTCCTCATCGCTATTGAGCAACACGGAAATAGATTTATCTTGCAAGCTACCGTTCTCGTTCAGTGCCTTGAGGGCATAGAGCATCACGACTAGACCGCCCTTCATGTCGGATACACCGGGCCCGTACATGGTGTCACCTTCGCGACTAAATTCTTGGAACGGACTGTCCGGTGGAAACACCGTATCCAAATGCCCCATCATCAATAGTTTTGAGCCACTGCCACTCTTGCTAGCTAGAACATGATCGGCGACATCGACATTGTAGTCACTGCCTGGACAGCTGGGCATCTCGATGACTTCGCCAGGCAGGGTTGAGATAGCAAAGCCCAATTGGCGCAGTTCATCGCTGAATATCGAAGCGAGTTCATTGACGCCCTGCTTGTTGAGACTTCCTGAATTGATGTTGGTGATTCGCTCGAGCATCTCGAGCATATTATCTTCCTGTGAATCCAGCCAAGAAGTAAGTTCGCGTTCTTCGGCATTGAGGGAGGGCTCCACGGTATTCTGTGCATGGCCGGAAAATGAGAATAAGAATGTGCTCAAAAAGAGTAGAGAGGCTCGATGCAGTTTCATTGTCTTCGGTATCTTTAGAAACGTCGAGTGTGGGCTGTTGCTGCTCAATAGACTCATTCAGTTTTTCTCATTCTAATAGCTGATTTATTTGTTCGTAACACGGTGCTACCTAGGCCCGTGTTGGGAGGATCACCTCACCAAATACGATAAGTAGCTAAAGTATCACGGCAATACCCGATCTTGCCAACTGTTGGGGAGCCCCGCCACAACGTCAGTTGTATTTGCATGTGACTGTGTTCATACTCTTTTTCCCATGAACTCAGATGAAAAACCTATCCTACGCATCAACGGCTTGAATAAATTCTATTCAGGCGGCTTCCAAGCACTCAAAGACATCAATCTCGAAATTGAGAAAGGCGAAATTGTCGCTTTACTGGGTCCGAACGGCGCCGGCAAGACAACCCTTATCTCAGTCATCTGTGGCATCGTGAATCCCAGTTCCGGGACAGTGCATGTAGATGGCTACGACATCATTAAAGATTTCCGGAAGACTCGCTCGATCATCGGCCTAGTTCCGCAGGAACTCACCACCGATTCCTTCGAGACTGTTTTTAATACCGTCTCCTTTAGTCGCGGTCTATTTGGCAAGCCACCGAGTGCAGCGTATGTTGAAAAAGTCCTTCGTTCGCTGTCTCTGTGGGACAAGAAAGACAATATGATCATGACGCTGTCAGGCGGGATGAAGCGGCGCGTATTGATCGCGAAGGCGCTCTCCCATGAGCCGACTGTGCTCTTCCTCGACGAACCAACAGCCGGCGTGGATGTCTCCCTAAGAAAAGACATGTGGGCTATTGTGCGCGAACTAAAAGCTGAAGGCGTGACGATCATTCTGACAACACACTATATCGAAGAAGCTGAAGAGATCGCCGACCGAGTTGGAGTAATCAACAACGGTGAAATCATTCTGATGGAAGATAAAGACAAGCTAATGGCGAAGCTCGGTAAGAAGCAATTGATTCTCGACCTTCGTGATCAGCTCAGTGCCGTACCCCAGGGCTTGGTCGACTACAATCTCGAGCTTCGCGAGGATGGTATGCAGTTAGTCTATACATTCAATACCCAGGGAGATCGTACCGGCATCACTTCCTTGATGGATGATTTGAAGTTGGCAGGTATCGCGTTTCGTGACTTAAATACGACGCAGAGCTCTCTGGAAGAAATTTTTGTTAACCTAGTTGAGGAGTCGTCATGAATATCTACGGCATCATGGCGATCTACAAATTCGAGATGGCTCGCACCAAGCGCACGCTGGTGCAGAGTATTGTCGCTCCGGTTATCACCACATCACTTTACTTCATCGTCTTCGGCGCGGCTATCGGTTCGAGAATCGATCAAGTCGGTGGTATTAGCTATGGCGCATTCATCGTGCCGGGGTTGATCATGCTCAACCTGCTGACACACAGTATTTCGAATGCCTCATTCGGCATCTATTTTCCGAAGTTTGTGGGCACGGTGTACGAGATGCTTTCTGCGCCGGTCTCTACCCTCGAGGTAGTGTTGGGTTATGTGGGTGCCGCTGCGTCTAAAGCGGTGATACTGGGGATAATCATCTTGATCACGGCGAGTTTCTTTATCGACCTGCAGATTGCTCACCCGATAATGATGATGGTATTCATCCTGCTTACAGCGCTATCGTTTAGCCTGTTTGGTTTTATCTTGGGGATCTGGGCGGACAACTTCGAGAAGCTCTCGGTGGTGCCGATGCTGGTAGTGACGCCGCTAGTGTTTCTGGGGGGAAGCTTTTATTCCACGGACATGCTGCCGGAGCCTTGGCAGACGATCTCTCATTTCAATCCGGTGTTGTATCTGGTGAGCGGTCTGCGCTGGAGCTTTTACGAGATCTCAGAGGTCAGCGTGATGCTGAGCCTAACAAGCATTCTTGTTTTTATGTTTGCCTGTCTGGGGGTGGTTTACTACCTATTTAAGACAGGCTACAAGCTGCGCAGCTAACCTGAAGCGGGGCGTTTTAGTTAAGCCGCTGCCCGCCGCGAAATTCCATCTCACGAGTATTGCCGCTTGCATCGGTATAGGTGCCGCGGCCATCGCGTTCGCCGCGCAGCCAAGGGCCAACATAGCGATCGCCATTGGAGAAGTAGTAGGTGCCATGGCCGCTGATCTGGTCGTCTTGAAAGCCGCCGTTGAAGCGATTGCCATTTACGTAGTAGAACGTGCCCTGACCATTCATCTCGTCGTTCTGCCACTGACCCTCATAGCGATCACCGTTAGCCCATTCTTTTTCACCGCGTCCGTGCTGTTGACCGTCGCGCCATTGTCCAGCATAGCTATTGCCGTTGCTCCAGTTGAAGGTGCCTTGGCCGTGGCGCTTGGCTGCTTGAAATTGCCCTTCATAGCGATTGCCGTCGGTCCAGCGGAATGTACCCTGGGACTGTTCTCCGGAGCGCCACTGACCTTCGAAGCGATCTCCGTTGTCGAAAAAGTAGCTACCTTGCCCCTCGAAGAGATCTTCCTTCCAGTTGCCCTCGTAACGGTCGCTGTTTAGGAAATAGAAGGTGCCGCGTCCGCTCTTCTTGCCGTCCTGATACTGACCAACATAACGTTCGCCATTGGCTCGTGTCAGTACGCCTTGGCCGTGCTGAAGCCCATTCGCAAACTGCCCTTCATAGCGATCGCCATTGGCGAAGGAGTACACGCCTCGACCGTTCTTCTGGTCATTGCGAAACTGGCCCTCATAACGATCGCCATTCATTAGCGTGAGCGTGCCTTGACCCTGAAACGAATTGTTCAGGCACTGTCCTTCGTAGCGATCACCATCGGTCCAGCGATAAGTGCTAGAACCACTTTCGCAGCTCCCTCTGATCCAGCCATTTTCGGCGGCATTGACTACAGTGTTGAGTAGTGGGGTTGAGAGTAGGCAGAGCGTAATTAGAATTTGTTTTTTCATTACTGTGTGATCTGGTAAATAATAGACGTTAGCAAACTGCATTGGCTTTAGCAGAAAGAGTTTATCGAGCCATCATAACGCGAGATTCTTATCAGTCTATCGACCCTATCGCATTTTTTGACATTCTTATCTTAAATTATTTACGCAGATGGATGACCTAGGCCCACCTCATTAAGGGGGTCTAGGTCAGCAGAGTGTGCTTTTCCTTTTTACTACAAGTGCTCTAATGGGGCGGTTAGTTCCGCCGCCTAAATAGAACGAGTCGCTATAGCGGGCTGAATCTGAGCTGCTCGAGCAGAGGGGCCGAGGACGGCAATTTGTCCGATTGCTATGAGTAGTAACATGCCAATAGGTGTGTAGTACCAGTCCATGGTGGGCATTTCGAACAACGATGACAAAGCTATACTAAAGGCGATAGTCAACACGGCGCCAATGCTTACTCCAACCCCAGAGACAAAAAAGTTCTCCAGCATAAAATAGCGCAGTATCTGCAACTGCGTCGCACCTAGAGCCCGGCGGGTACCGATTTGTTTGCGGCGCCGATTAATGCCAAACACCGCAAGGCCGACAATCCCCATCGAGGTAATGAACACCAGGGTAACTATCACCACGAGCAGGATCGTCGCCATCGAACTGTCGAGTCGATAGCTTTCCTCTCGGGTTTCCTGCAAAGACTTCAAGCCGCGGATAATACGGTCGGGGTTATTCCCTGCTAAGGTCTCTTCAATTTCGACCATTAGTCGATCACGTTGTCCCGGTTCGGTGCGTATTAGATAGGTAGAAGTAGCATCGGTAAAATTCAAAGGTACCAACATGGCTTGTTCAACAAAAAATGAATTTGGCCAGGGAGCTTGTAGCCGCTCAACAATGCCAACAATTTGTACCGGGGCCTGATCTCTGTAAAAGGATTTGCCCACGGCGGCCAGTCCTTCTTCAGGGAATAGCTTCTCAGCGAGAGCCAAGGTAACTATGGCTTTTCTGTAATATCGGCGCTCGTTTGAGCTTTGATAAGTCATATCGCTAGCGCTGAAATTTTCTCCGGCTATTAAAGTTAGATTCATGGTGTTAACAGAGTGTTCATCCGTAAAATAGACCGCGGCGGGTGTGGCGGGCAAGGTTGGATCATTCTCAATGCGTAGTCCATCCGAGGAGCCACTGCCGCTGATCGGAATTGCATTGGTAGGAGTGGCATCGATGACCCCTGGCGTATTCCTGAGCAATTCCAAATCATCTCGTTCAGTCACTTGTGAATTGAACTGATCGCCGAATCCGGTGCTGCTTAGGTAGAATGTATTAGGCTCGTCCAGACCACTGGGTCTGGCCATTAATTTGGATCGCTCATTAATTATGAACACGGCATTTACCATCACCGTCATGGTGAAAGCGATTTGCAGTGAAATAAGTATCACACCTAATTTATTTCGCGACAGTGCACGTAGTATTGGGCCGATTTCCATTGTTTGACTCCGGGTGTTGTAAGTTCGATTGCTATTGTGTCTTTAAATGTATTGCAGGATTTATACTGCAGGCTCGCCATATCGGATAGAAGCCTGCAAAAATGGTGGCGAGCACGGCTAGTACTAAAGTAATTGCTACAACGGTTGGGTTAAGATGTATCCAATCAGTTATCATTAGATTATCTCCGAGCAGTACTTTAACCCCTTCCAATCCCGCTGCAGCAATGGCAAGGCCCAATATTCCACCGAGTAATCCTATGAAGCCGGCTTCAATTACATGTTGTAGAAACAGAGATCCTTTGTGCGCTCCTAATGCCTGACGAACACCGATCTCACCTGATTTTCCTAAGAATTTCGAAAGAAGCAGGCCAATGGTGTTTAACAAACATACTGCGAGTAACATGGCAGCAAGAGCCGAAAGAATTTTGGTTTCGTTGGGCAATACTTCTTCTTTCATTAACCACTCTTCAACGTTGAACAGCGCATTATTCATTTCGCGAGGGAAGCGGCCAAATTCTTTCTGCTGGGCAGCATAGTTGTTGAGAAACTGAAGGTATTCGGCTTCATCGTCACCGCTGCGTAATTCGACCCAATATTGAATCCAAACGCATTCTGAATTTAGAAACCCATCGGGTCCTGCTTCCGGTGTTTTCCAACAATTAGTGTTACCGTTTCTCGGAAAGTCGAGCGGAATAATTAGATTCCAAGGAATAAAAATCTCTTCGCTGCCGTCGAAGGCGCCGTTGTTTATATCGTAGAATTTTGGTACGGGAGCCCAGTCATCCAATACGCCCACGATCTGGAAATTGTTTCCATGCAGGCGAACTGTTTCGCCAGTTGAATCAGCTCCTCCAAACAGGCGTTCATTCAATTCTTTTGTCAATACAGCTACTTGTTGTAGATCTCTATCCGCGGATTGATCCCAACCATCACCATACAAGAATGGCGTATTGAACATGGGGAAAAAATCCGCAAATGCACCGCGCCCTACAATTGAGAATGGTCGAATGCCATCGCCTTCAGGCTCGAGAATGCCACTTATCTTTGAAGTAGCTGTTTCTCTGTAGGCCGAATTGGCCTGTATCAATGCAGTCGCATCAAGGTAGGTAAGTTGCTTCGGCGGGTCATCTTGTGTATTCGGGTTACCGCTGTCTAATTGTACATGAAACAGCTGGTCACTTTTTTGTGGAATGGGATCTCCGCCCATTACAAAGTTCAAAGTGAAGATAACCATATAAGCACCTACACCAATCGCTACAGCCATCACCATCAATGAGCTCAGGATTGGATTTCGTCGGTAGCTAAGGGCGCTGAGGCGAAGATAGTATAAGAACATTTGATTTTTCCTCGGTACAGGTAATTAGGCTGCTGCTGCAGCTTTTTGCTGTGTTTGCTCTGTGTTATTACTGATACGCCCATCCAGAATATGAATATTGCGTTTCGACTGTTCGGCTAAACTCTGGTCGTGAGTAACCATGATGATCGTTGTGCCGCTGTCGTTTATCTCTTCGAGTAAGGCCATTACTCCCTTTGCAGTATTGGAGTCCAGGTTTCCAGTGGGTTCATCCGCTAACAGGAAAAGGGGCTCGCCTACTAATGCTCTAGCGATCGCAACACGCTGCTGTTGACCGCCAGACAATTGCGCCGGCACATGTTTCTTTCTAGCGAACAGGCCCACCGAGTCCAGGGCCTTATCGACTCTTTCTTTGCGCTCAGCACTCTTCATGCCGCGGTAACGCAGCGGCACGTCTATGTTGTCGAATAAATTCAGGTCTGGCATCAGATTGAAGCTCTGAAAGATGAAACCAATCTTCTGATTACGTAACTTCGCTCTCGCATAGTCGCGAAGCTGCGAGACGTCTACGCCGTCTAGTAGATACTGGCCCGATGTGTGGGTCTCCAGTAGGCCGGCGATGTTGAGGAATGTCGTCTTGCCACAACCGGAAGGGCCGGTAATGGTAACGAACTCACCTTGATCGACGGTCAGTGAAAATTCGTCTAGAGCACAAGTCTCAACCATATCGGTACGGAAAACTTTACGAACATTTTTCATTTCTAGCATTTACTTGGCCTCGCTAATTGTTAATAAGTACGGCATCCGCACTGTTAAATAAATCGGTACTTGATATCACTATGGTTTCGCCCGGCGTTAGTCCCTGCAGTATTTCGATACTGCTGAGGCTAGTGGCTCCAGCGGTAATGGAGCGACGTCTGGCGATGCCGTCTTCTACTACATAGGCTATGCGACCGTTGCCGCTGTCGAAGAATTGGCCGCGTTGCACCATGGTTACGTCGAATTTTTCCTCTAGCAGTATGCGGGTTGTGAGTCGCTGGTTCTGTCTAAGGCCTTCGGGCACTTTTGCGTTAAAACGCACGCGGCCGGTCACTTGATTGCTAATGATCTCGGGAGAAACTGCCACCAGAGTTGATTCGAAAGTGTTAGACCCGGCACGAATCTCGGCTTGCATGCCGATGGCGAGATCATCTGCGTAACTCTCCGAGATTTGAACTTCTACTTCGAACGCGGTGAGATCCACGACTGAAAGAACCGGTTGATTCTTTGCGACATTGGTTTTCTGGTCGACTGCGAGATTGCCGACGATGCCATTAACAGGGGAGACGATGATTAGCTCCGCGACCTGACGACCAAGTTCATTAACCAGAAGAGCCTGCTGCTCGACGTCGAGCTGTCTGGTTTGCAATTCAAACTCGAGGCGCTCCGCGTCTAACTCAGTATCAAGCAGGGAGTGTTTGTGCAGTAGTTCTGCAGTCTGCAGGTCGTCCTGCGCCTTCTCATAATCCACAGCGGTCATCGCGCCCTGTGTGAATGCCGCTTCTGCGCGGGACATCTCTCGCTGTGCTGCTCTCAAGTCGATTGCCGCCGAGTCCTCTGCTTTCTGACTCTGCAGCTTTTCCTGTCTAGAGGTAATGCGCTGTCTTTCCAGTTCGACCTGCAAGGACGATTGTCTTGCTTGTTCTTGCAGCAATTGATTCTGTAATTCTGGACTATCGATTTTGGCGATAGTCTGACCCGAGTGCACAGAATCGCCCGATTCGACTTCGAAGGTTATCGTTCCGGATTGAGTCGCATAAAGGGTAGGGCTGATAGCTGCGACAACACGACCTTGCACGGAGATGTCGCGAACAAAATCCCCTTGGCTAACGACAGCGGTGCGCAGACGCTCACCAGATACAGATTCCTGCGCCTGACTCCACCGAGAAATTGTTGGTGTGGCAAACCAGCCGCCGATTGCTAACACGAGTAGGGTGGAGCCGGTGATGAGCAATGTTTTTCTGTTCGACTTAGGTTCAAGTATTACGTCTTGTGAGGATGTGTCAGATATTTTCACGCGTTAACTCTTTGTCTTGTTTTTAGTGGTTTTGAAATGTAGTCCCTGCCATCACTTAGAGCTTGGTGCCGGGGATACATCGAAATACTCTGTCTTTCTACTTTGCGTTTCTTGGCGTTTGTTTTTCTTAGACGTCGCCAGCGCGCACATGGTTACATCTGCTTCATAAAGACTTTGGTCCTTGGTCGGCACGGAAAGATTTCGTCACCGCCGCCTCTGAGTTAGAGCTGGCACGATTCGCTATTAAGTAGTGGTAGAGGGAAAGCTTGCAATAAATAATAGACTGGTCTATTATTCGCCATATGGCTAGAATACGTGACGAACAGAAGTTTAATCAGTGCCGCAACTCGCTTATCGACGTTGGGCAGGAACTGTTCATCACTAGCAGTTTCAACAGCGTCGGTTTGAACGACATCCTGAAGCACGCAGGCATACCGAAGGGTTCGTTCTATCACTATTTTGAGAGCAAGGAAGACTTCGCTCTCCAGGTTGTGGAGCAGTATCACAACGAAAACCGTGCTGCCCTGGAAGCCCTATTACTGGATGACTCCTTGACTGCTTATCAGCAGTTGAAGGCTTTCTTTCAGGCGAATGTCGATCACTTCGGCGATGTGGGTTATTGCCAAGGCTGTCTGATGGCAAATTTGTCTCAGGAGATCGCAGACGTTAATGAAAATATGCGCAGCAAGATAAGTAAGTTCTCTACAGAGATGGTTGATGAGGTTAGTAAGTGCTTACAACGGTTGGAGAACAATGAGTTGAATCTGGGGCATTTACGGCCCTGCGAGGCCGCTCAAGTGCTTATGAATTCATGGATGGGCGCTATTATGAAGATGAAACTAGAGAAGAGCCGAGAGCCTCTCGATGTATTCATGAAGTTCTTCTTTTCGCATTAACACCGTCTTTTTTTTGGCGAAATAAATAATAGACTGGTCTAATAATTAACAACTTAAGATCTGAATGAGAGACATTTGGAGGAGCTCGTAACTTGCAAAGTGCGAGCAAAGCTAGAGGAAGACGCTATGACTACTACACACAGACATCCAATTACTCCAAGGTTTAAAGCTCTCCTTGAATTGCCATCGCAGCGATTGTCGAAGCCCCTCGACATGGCCTTGGCAATTTTTTTATTCCTGCTGCTGACTTGCTCGCCAGCCTATGCTGCTGCCGAATACGATCCATTTGAGAAGGTGAATCGGGTCACCTTTGCTTTCAATGTCGCTCTAGATCGTGTGCTGCTAAGACCCTTGGCCAGTAGCTATGAAAATCACACACCGCAATTAGCAAAGAGAGGCGTAAGAAATTTTTTCAATAATCTGGATGATGTGCGTGTCGGCATCAACGATCTAATGCAGCTTAACTTTACGCAGGCAGCAAAAGATTTTGGACGTCTTGCGGTGAACAGCACAGTGGGTGTATTTGGTCTGATTGACGTTGCAGAGCCGGTTCTGAGTTTAGAAAAGAATAGGCAGGATTTTGGTAAGACGCTCGCGCATTGGGGTGTAGGTTCGGGGCCCTATCTTGTATTGCCGGTAATTGGTCCTAGCACAGCGCGGGATGCGCTTGGCTTTGGCGTAGATGTAATTGCTGATCCGCTTCCCTCGATCGATCATGTGCCTTCTAGAAACAGTCTGTTGGCAACGAAGAGCACCGATAGGCGGGCAGACTACTTGTCATTCGATGAGCTGATAGTAGGGGATAGGTATTTATTTGTGAGAGGCATCTATCTGCAATCTCGTGAGTATGCTATCAACGGTGACTATATTGAGGTGGCTTTCGAAGATTTCTAGCCATACTGATTTCTGTGAATAGCTAGGAAGGAATAGCTAGGAAGGAACAGTTTAGAAAAAGGTATGAGAGAAGAATGATAAATATGGATTTCAGCAAGAGAATTGTCATCGATAGTCACGAGCAGGAATGGGTAGCGAGCCCCAAGCCAGGTGTGTGGCGAAAACCTCTCGCCCGTGAGGATGCAGAGCGTGGGCATGCGACTAGCGTTGTGCGCTATGAGCCAGGTGCAAAATTCTCGGAACACGGTCATCCACTTGGCGAGGAAATATTGGTGCTATCTGGCACCTTCTCTGATGAAACCGGTGACTATGGTGAGGGTACCTACTTTAGAAACCCAGAGGGTTTCAGCCATTCTCCTTTCAGCGAGGGAGGCTGTGAGATCTTGGTCAAGCTGCATCAGTTCTCCAGCGGCGACGACAGCCATGTGTGTATCGACACTAGAGAGTCGGCTTGGGTACCTGGGCAGGGAAATTTAAAAGTGTTGCCCCTGCATCAATTCGAATCTGAATCTGTTGCGCTCGTGCATTGGCCAAAAGGTGAAAGGTTTCATCGTCACGTACATCTAGGTGGTGAGGAGATCTATGTCGTCAAAGGTGAATTCATCGATGAACACGGCCGTTATCCTGCTGGTACCTGGGTGCGTAGCCCACATATGAGTACGCATACACCCTACGTTGAAGAGGAGACTCTGCTTTGGGTGAAGACTGGGCATCTTCCTGTAGAGCCTGAGTTGGGGACAACAGCTAAGGGGGAGTAGTTCTAGGCGTGCTTAGAATGGGTGCGTCGCTGTGAAGTGCGGCAGAGCGTCCTTGCTCAAGCCTTTCCTGAGTTGTTCTAACTGTGGTGAATCCCCAGTAGGTCCTAGAAGTACCACATCAACCGGCTATAAAAGTTGCGACCTAACCCTGGCATACGCGAGCGCATGGGGATGTCGGGATTGTAGGCTCGGCTATAGGCAGAGAGATGATCGAGGTATTCCTCGTCAAGCATGTTCTCTACGCCAATACGCAGCTCAGCAGATTCCGTAATATTGACTAGCGCTGATAGATTCATTATTGAATAGCCATCAGTCGCTTGCTCGATATTGGTGACAGAGATTCGATCCTGATCGGCATAGTTGATACTTTCAAGCGATGCCATCCAGTTGTTGCCTCTGTAGTCCAGAGCAAGGATTAGGTTATCTGGAGAGACGCGATACAAGTCGTCGTTGATGTCATCTCTTTCGCCGCGCACGATACTGGCTATCGCTCTGAGAGTGATGCGATCAGTTATCTCGAAGTCGGATTCGATATCCATGCCATAGAAGTTCGCTTCGGTGTTGGTGAACTGCAGTGGATCAGGCAGTCCCATGCCCATATTCGACATCATCAAAGAGAACTGATTGGCTGCCATGTTAGTAGACGGTGTGCCTTGAATGTAATCAGAAACCTCTTTATAGAAGAATCTAGGGTATAAGTTAAAGTTGCCAGCTTCCCAATCGAAGCCAAGTTCTAACTCATGTGCCACTTCCGGATCTAAGTCTGGAGTACCGATGTAGGTCTTGCCATCGGCAAGTCCTCCAGTCGCTTCCATGGGAATCCAGAGGTAGCGTTCCTGATAGGAGGCTGAGCGTGTCTTGCGCGCCGCGCCTGCATACCATGTGAGATCGTTATCCGTAGCGATGCTGAGACGAGCAAACCAGTCGACGTTGTTATCCTGATGAGACAAGTCCTGACTATTGAATTGGTTTGCGAGCATGGCCGCCATATTATTCATCATGACGGGCATACCCATCATCATGTTCATCGGGTTGAGGTTGGCAGAAATATTTCCTGCATCTGCACTGACGCGATTAAAGCGAACGCCGGCATCGAGTCCAAGCGAGTCACTCAATGACAGGCTGCGCTCTGCGAACACGCCTAATATATCTCGAGTTGTTCCGTTGAAGTTGTCGATGTAAAACGGACCGGCATTTGGGTTGGTGATTTGGGCATCATGTTCAGTGAAATGCCCGTCGACCCCATACTGCCAGGAACCATTAGCAACAAATTGCTCAAGCTTTAATGAAAAACCCATGTTGTCGCTTACCGCATAGGTCTGACGGAAACGCATGGCATCGTCTGTCATAGTTGTGCTGTTTTGCGGCGGCCGACGCAGGTGAAAATTGGACATCCAATGGGTGTTGTCGCTGCCAAAAATTTCAGCAGTAAAGCTGTAGTCGCCAGCGGTCCAGTTGTAGCGCGAGCGATACAAGTCACTATCAATGGAGCGAATGTCCATCGGCAGAGAGGGTGTACCGGCATCGCCGGTATTGTTGCGGGCAACGTCGATGCTGAATTCATGGGCGCCTTTTTTGTAACCGTAGCCTAGATCGAAGCGCTCTCTTTCGTATTCCGTTGGTAAGATGGTGCCACCAGGAAAGTCCAGATCATTGGCGCTCTCATTCATCACAAAACCGCGAAAGATATGATCGCGATTTGCTAGAGAGAAAAATCCGCTAGCCACCGTTCCCTCGTTCACGGATTGCAAGCCCAAGTAAGTTCGACCATTGAAAGTGAAGTCATTGGAGTTAGTGAACTCACCTCTATAGGTTTGCGCCTCTACGTAGCCACCGATTGTCTCCTGTCCGGAGCTCACCGGAGCGATGCCTCTATTGATTGTTAGCGATTGCAGCAAGGCGACTGGTGCGTAAGAGAGTGGTGCGTCCATCGAATTTGGGCCAGCGCCGCTTATCTGAGCGCCGTCCACGGAGACTTTGATGCGATCTCCATACATGCCTCGATACTGTGCAATGCCCGTCAGTTCACCATTCTTGTTGATGTTGGCGCCAGGCATCATCCGCAGCATCTGCGCAGTGTCAGCTGGGGCGACGAGGGTGTCATCCGTTACTATGGTGTGAGTATCTCTTACTCCTACCACGATAATCTCTTGAACACTTCGTTGTTCCTGAGCAATCGCTGCAGCAGGTATCGCAACTGCGGGCAGGAGAGCTAAGCTCAAAAATGGAACTACTGACTTCATTGTATTTCTCCGTAACATGAATAATATTTGTATAGGATAACAATCTGGATGCCTGCGGATAGCTGCACAGCTGCGACACGTTGTCGCAGTTAGGGCTTGAATAGTGCTGTTTAGTGAGCTTTGTTGATATGCATCAATCTTCGAGAGGAGGGGAGTTAAGGCTTTACCATTAGCCAAGAGCTTGGCGTCTCTACCATGACTACTTATGACAGAGTTTTTCTTTCGCATTTGCGGACAGAGTGAACCCTAATTTCGGGCACACTCTGTCTTATTCAATTGCTATTGCGGGTCTACTTCCGCTGCTTAAATATCGCCTGCCGTTGGAGACAGCTCGCCATAGATATTCATCGTGGGAATGGCAGGTTTGAAGTCGATGTGGCAAGACTCGCAGATATCCACTATTTCATCGCCGGCTCGGCTGATTAGCCCTACGTCTTTTGCTCGCGCGGCATTCACGGCCCGTGCAGCAGAATCTGATAGTTGCTGCGCATAGGCTCGCCATTCGGCATCGTCAGTCCATATGCGATCTGCAGGGCCAGTTCCCGGTATGGTAAGCAGTGCCCCGCCTACTTGCAGCTGTCGCGCTAGATGCTCTAGCTCTCGCCAGTCATCGTCATTCTGGGGGTTGCGCCAGGCTGCTACCCAGATTGGATCAGCAGAGTGATTGATCAAGGATGCCATTACTTCATTGATGCTTATGGGTAATCTGGCTTCTTCTGCTGCTTGTTCCGATGTTGGGCTGCATGCAGCAAGCGTTAAACCGGCAATTGTGAAAGCAAGTGCTTGAGAGAATTGTTTCGTGCGTGGGAAATATTTCATTTTCTGACCTCTAAAGTGTGTTGATAGGATCAGTGTGGACCCGGCATGATCAGCTCTCAATGCTAATGAGAGTCACCTTTGATGTAGGTCAATTTTCCGTTGAAGTTGTGTGGCTGCGCACTAATGAATAGCCAGATAATCTACTTTTGGAATGAGCGTTGTTTTTTAGAAGGGAATAGATATCGAAGCCTGCTACCAGCTTATGGGCTTCCCTGCCCAATCCAAAAATTCTGCGCCGCTTTCCCGATCTAAGTTTTCCATGATTTCAAGCAGAGATCTCGCGACGAACTTTGGAGTGAATAATTTGTCTTCTGGCACGTTTCTTTGAAAAGGTTTTGACAGTTGCGTGTCTGTGGTTCCAGGGTGAAAGGCGATCAGTTTTACATTTGGTGCGCGACGGCTGAATTCGATGCTAGTGGTTTTTATAAGCATATTCAGTGCCGATTTTGACGCTCGATAGGCATACCAACCGCCTGATCTATTGTCTTCGATGCTACCTACACGTGCACTGAATACGGCGACAGAACAGTCCACTTTGCTTTTAAGTAGCGGGGCAAGGTTTGCGAGCCACAACATCGGCACAATGGTATTGGTATGCAAGATCGCTTGCAGTTTCTCAGCACCAATATCTTCGAGACGTTTTTCTGGGGTGATCTGTTCCGTGTGCAATAGCCCGTTGCAGATGAAAACGTGAGAGAAGTCTTTCTCCGAAGCATTCAAATTACCGCACACTTCCTTTATCGCTTCTTCGGAATAGTCACAGCATATCCACCGCAGCTTCGAGCCAAACTTTGAAAGTAAGTCTGGGGTTTTTTTTCTGCTTATCGCAATGAGCTGTTCGACCGTGGAGTCAGCTAACAGTTGTTCGATAATGCTTTGTGCGATACTGCTATTCGCTCCTATTACTATTGCTCTTGTCATTGGCTTTCTTGCTTCCTGGTTCATTAATTGTGCTTCTGCTAACTAGAACGAAATATTGAGCGTTATTGTAAAGACAGTAATACGTCCGTGGTCCTGATTTAGTTCTTTTGCTTGTTCGAATGGAAATGCAGGCATTCCCTGTCCTTATAGGGGTAAAGTGATCTTGCTGAAGAGTGTTGGCGTACTATTAGCAGGTCCTTAGACTAGATGTATGCACCTTGATGGGAAGGGAATAACACCATGGCTCAAATCCAGAGCAAAAACATATTGATTACTGGCGCCTCAGGAATGATAGGCAGTGCCTTGGTCGAACATCTCTCGCAATGCGGATTTGCTGTCTATCAGCTAAGTCGTAATTCTACTGACTCACCATTCTACTTTGATGCAGTTCTAGGCCGAGTGCATCTGGATCCCTCTATCCCGCTATTGGCGGTTATAAATTTGGCAGGCCCCAGTATTGCCGACAAGCGCTGGTCTACCGCCAGGAAACGCGAAATTCTCGATAGCAGGCAGCAACTGACACACGCTTTGGCTACGGCACTGGCGGAGTCTGAAACCAAACCGCAAACTTTTCTTTCAGCTTCGGCGATTGGTTATTACGGTGACACTGGCGAATCGAGTGTTGATGAGAGCAGCCCCGCCGGCAGTGATTTCTTGGCAGAGGTAGCGCTGGCTTGGGAAGAGGCGACAGCACCCGCGGAGGCGGCTGGCATTAATACTATTCACCTCAGGTTCGGCATTGTGTTAAGCCCACAGGGTGGCGTGCTTAAGAAGCTATTGCTTCCCTTTAAGTTAGGCTTGGGAGGACGCATTGGAAATGGGCTGCAGGGTATGAGCTGGATTAGTATGACGGATGTTATGCATATTACCCACAAGCTGATTTTAGAGAGTCCCAAAAGTGGCCCGATTAACCTTGTTGCTCGGCAAGCTATTAGCAATCTAGATTTCAGTGCAGATCTTGCGAAATCTCTGCATCGACCGGGTTTTTTGCCTTTGCCTGGTTTTATGGTGAAGCTGCTTTTCGGTGAAATGGGGGAGGCGCTGCTTCTCGGCAGCTCGCGAGTTACTTCACGAAAGCTGACCGAACTAGGCATACACCTAGAGTATCCGACACTGCCTTCAGCGCTTACTGCGCTTCTTCATATCAAATGACAGCGTTTATTCACTAAGTGAATTGTAAGTTCATGGCAGTATCAATAATGCTGCCAATTATTCCTTGAACCAGAATTCAATCTCACAAGTGTCTTCTAGAAATTCGGCGCTGTGTTTTTTATTGGCTGGAACGTGGTACCACTGACCAGACGCGATGATTTCAGTTGTGCCGTCCATAGTTAATCGCAGTTCCCCCTTGGTTATCACGCCAACATTGTCGGTGTCATGACTATGCGGTTCGATGACAGTGTTAGCAGGGTATGTTGCAAACAATACGTCGCAGTTTTCGGCAGACAGTTTCCTAGCATCGAATCGACCGCTGAATTTGGGGAGGTCACAGATTTGATCGGGGTAGTAGTCAGATAAAGCCATGTCGGCCTCCGGATTTTGGTATTAAGGAGAGTCCCACTTTAACATGCCCGGGTGAGACCAGGTTTCTATTCGCATAACAGTTTCCTGAATTGGTAATAAAATGTGGCAAATCATTCACTCCCAAATTTCAATGTTGTACTCTAGGCCGCACTAAATGACCCGTACTACATGGGTTGCACAAAAGTGCGCATATTGCAGAGCTGTTGCCTTTCTAGCTCTATGCCGTTTTGAATCTGAGTCTAGCCATTGACAGTTTTATGGGAAGATCGAAGTGACTTCTGGAGGTCGGCGTGTCTAAACAAGTTACACGTAGAGAGTTTTTAAATTTATTGAGTGCCGCAGGCGGAACCGCTGCAGCATTAAAGGCGGGTTCTGCGCTGGGCCTGCTTCCGCATACCGCACAAGCTGCCAGCATGGATCTGCTAGCGGCAGATCCGGCGAAGCGCAAGGTTGCGATCTTGGGAGCTGGGCTGTCGGGTCTTACGGTTGCGTATGAGCTCAGTAAGGTGGGCTACGAGTGCACAATATTGGAGTCTTCCCATCGTCCCGGCGGAAGAATCTTTACCGTGCGTCACGGTGACTTGATCGATGAGATTGGCAACCGCCAATATTGTGAATTCGATGATGAGCCGCACATGTACTTTAATGCCGGTGCGGCGAGAATACCGAGTACTCACCGAAATATACTCGGCTACTGCAAAGAACTTAACATCGACCTCGAAATCTTTATTAACGAGAACAAAACTTCCTACGTTCAAGACCCGGCTCTGCTTGGTGGCAAGCCAATTCGCAACATTGATTATACGACTCATACGCGGGGGTTTATGGCGGAGTTGCTCGCGAAGTCGCTGTCTGCCGGAGAAATGGACCAACCCTTTACCGATTCAGAAGCGGAAACACTGATGAGCTTGATTCGCTCTTTCGGTAATCTCACCGAGGACAATCTCTACAAGGGAAGTTTTCGTGCCGGCTATGCCGCCGGCGGATTTCTAGAGCATGGCGTGCAGAAAGACATCATTGCCTTCCGTGATCTCTTGAAAACGCAGATGGGTCGTCAGCTCTTGGATGCAAACGAGGGCGATACCGGACCGATACTATTTCAGGCCGCAGGGGGCATGGACAAGATTATTGAGGGGTTCACGAATCATGTAGGTCAGCAGATTCGTTATCGCTCGATGGTCAAGGCTGTCGAAGTCAAAGATGCTGGGGTAGACATTTCTTATGAGCAGGATGGCGCCGAGCAGCTACTGCAGGCCGATTACTGCTTCAACTGCATTCCTAGCCATCTCATGACCGGTATTACTAACAACTTTCCAAGCCAGTACACAGAAGCGCTTAAATATATTCGTCGTGGAACAGCCTACAAGGCCGCGTTCCAGGCAAAAGAACGGTTCTGGGAGAAGGAGGATATCTACGGTGGTATCAGCTGGATGAATAACCCAAGTAGTCAGATTTGGTACCCGACTGCCGGCATGCATAAGCAGAAGGGCATTCTGCTCGGCGCCTATGATTACGGTAATGGCGAGCTACACACCGCTATGACCCATGAGCAACGCATCGAAGCGCACCTTACCGACGGTGAGAAGATCCATCCGAACTACCGCAATCAGGTAGAGAAACCGATCACAATTGCCTGGCATCGAATGAATCACATGCTGGGTTGTTCTGCGCGTTGGCAGCGTGATCGCAGTGGCTGGTCCCATGAGGAAGAAGATTTGTACCATGCGTTGCAGCAGCCTATTAATGGTCGTCACTACATGATTGGAGATCAGGTCAGCATGCATTCGGCATGGCAAGAGAGTGCGGTGATGTCGGCACAGTGGGCAATGGCAGATTTGAATCAGCGGTTGCGAGCGTAGCGATAAAGAACCAGGGGCGTATCCCACGATTTGGAGAAGTAAGAGTATGTTTAAGACCTTTCTAGCACTTAGCCTTTTTATAGCCTGTATTGGAGGCGCTGGTGCGGCGGAATCGGAGCGAGAGCCATTCGATGATCGCTATTGCACAACGTGTCATGGCACAGAAGGGCGCGGTAACGAGGGCGTGCAGGCGCCTCGGCTTGCTGGCATGGAACCTTGGTACCTGAGGCGACAACTGGAAAATTTTCGCGGCGATATCCGTGGCGTTCACCCTGAAGATAGAGAGGGGATCGCTATGCGCCCTATGGCGACGAAACTGACCGATGAATCTATCGATGACATTATTGAATGGATATTCGGCTGGGAGTACATACCGGCAGAAGTAACTATAAAAGATGGCGATCCCTCGCGGGGCCGCGGCCTGTATGGCGGCTGTGCCGTCTGTCATGGTGCGAATGCCGAAGGCAATGAGAGTCTTGGTGCGCCTGCCTTAGCAGGGCAGAATGACTGGTATCTGGTCACCCAATTGAAAAATTTTCTTGCTGGATACAGGGGCGCACACCCGAATGACACCTATGGGGCGCAGATGCGCACCATGGTGAGCACGCTGCGTAATGAGGCGGGTATACTCAATGTAGTAAGTTACATCAACACGCTTTCCCGTTAGACTAGGCGCTGCAATCTAAAGGAGCCGACACATGTCCATTTTAGCGATAGTAAACTTAGTTCTTTTTACCGCTCTACTCAGTCTGTTGTATCAACTGGGTAAGAATGAGTCATTTAGCCTTTCCCGTCGGGTCTTGATCGGTCTGATTGCTGGCACTATTTTTGGCTTCTACATGAAACTGGTGTTCGGCGGCAATGAGGTCGTGCTGAGTCAAACGATGGAGTGGACAAATGTTGTCGCCAATAGCTATGTAAGTCTCCTGCGGATGATGATCATTCCCCTGATTCTAATCACAATGATCGCTGCTGTATTGAAAGTTGAGGAGATCAAATCCTTAGGCAAGATCGGTGGCACGGTTGTTGGGGTGCTAATGTTGACCACAATGATAGCTGCACTAATCGGCATCACCATGGCGAGCTTGTTTGGATTGGAGGCTGGCGATCTTGCTGGGGGAGCTAGAGAGTTAGCACGAGCCGAAGCACTGCAAGCGAGACAGGGAACATTTGTAGATTTCAGCTACGCCGAACTGATTGTCAGTTTCATACCTACCAATATTTTTTCTGATTTGGCTCAGGGCAGAAGCATGTCGATTATCGGCGTTGTAGTGTTCGGCCTAATATTTGGCATCGCTGCAGCATTGGTTGGCGAAGAAAGTTCAGAGCACGGAGCACGAATTCGCAGTGCAGTAGATACCCTGCAGGCTGTCATCATGAAGCTGGTCAATATTATCATGTCCCTCACTCCTTACGGCGTACTTGCCTTAATGACTAGGGTAGTGGCTACAACTGATGCTCAGGCAATTGTTAATTTGATTTGGTTTGTAGTGGCATCTTATTCTGCAATTGCCCTGATGTTTATTGTGCACGGCATCATGATTGGTTTATTAGGTGCAAATGTTAAAACCTATTTCCAGAAAGTGTGGCCGGTGCTTACATTCGCATTTGTGACACGAAGTTCTGCGGCAACAATCCCTCTAACGATCAAAGCGCAAATTGAAGAACTAAACGTACCTGCGCCCATCGCGAATATATCCTCGTCATTTGGTGCAACTATCGGCCAAAATGGGTGTGCTGGTATCTATCCTGCCATGTTGGCAGTTATGGTCGCGCCCACCGTAGGTGTCGACATCGACATTAATTTCATTGTTACGCTCTTGATTTTCACCGCAATTGGGTCTTTTGGTATTGCAGGTGTAGGTGGTGGCGCTACCAACGCTGCCTTAATCGTATTTTCTGTGCTGGGATTCCCTGTCACTATTGTCGCCTTGTTAATCTCTATCGAGCCTTTGATTGATATGGCAAGGACAGCATTGAATGTGAATGGCTCAATCACGACGGGTATGATTACGACAAGAATATTAGGCGATAAAACTGCAGCCAGAGAAAGCACCATGCCGGATACTGGAATGCAGAAATCTTAGTTAGGAATTTTTTGAATCATTAGAATGAGGTTAAGAAGTTATGATCATATTTAGAAAATCAGTTTCTACTCTATTAGTTGTAGCCGCGCTCGGTATCGCTACAGTCGCAAGTGCTGCAGAAATTGTGCGCACAGGAGAGGGCAGGAACTTCTACAATAACATTATGATTCCAGCGGGCGCCGAGACTCTATATCTCAGTGGTTCCGGAGCGCAGCAAAAAGACGATGGCACCTGGGGCGACATGGAGCAGCAGACAGTCAACACCTTTAGTCGTTTTCAGGAAACGCTAGAAGCTCAGGGTTGGTCACTGGAAGATATCGTACAGGTGCGTGCATTTGCCGTATCCGGTGCCGATGGAGAGTTGGACTTCGCCGGTTTTAATGCGGGCTACCAGCAGTTTTTTGGCAGTGAAAAGAATGCAATGAAGCCAGTGCGTTCTTTTGTAGAGATTGCAGGCCTAGTCGTTGATGGCTGGCTAATCGAGATCGAAATTCGTGCTGCGAGAATGCCTGATTAAGAATACCTCTCGCTAATGCGAAAGATTCAGGGCTAGATTTAAAAAGGCCGGTGTGATGTAAAGTCATCACACCGGCCTTTTTATTGGCTGTTCATGGGCGGCTGCCATGACACATGCTGTTGTCTTTGCAATGGATCGGTAAAGCCAGGGCAGTAGTCATGGACTCATCATTCACATACACTTTCCTCAGCTGTTTCTTCCCTACTACTTATTGGTGCGCACCATGATCCGTATTCCTTGTCTGCTCCTCGCTGCCCTCCTACTGCTTCCATATACTGTAGCGGCTCAGTCTAGTTTCGATGTGTTCGAGGCGAGCATCACTGAGATTCAAGATGCGCTTGGTCAGGGTCAAATTAATTCTGTGCAATTAGTACAGCAGTATCTCGATCGGATACAGGCCTATGATAAGCAGGGCCCAAAACTCAATAGCATAGTGCGCATAAACCCAGTAGCCCTGACGCAGGCCCGGGCACTCGATGCGGAGCGACAGCGAACCGGTTCGCGTGGACCCTTGCACGGTGTGCCCATCGTAGTTAAGGACAACTACAACACAGACCACATGCCGACCACGGGAGGCTCGGTGGCATTGGCGAACTTCATTCCTAATGAGAACGCGGCGCAGCTCGACAAGTTGATGCAGGCGGGAGCTATCATCCTGGCGAAGACGAATCTTCACGAGTACGCCTATGGCATCACCAGCATCAGCTCGCTCGTGGGACAGACACGTAACCCCTATGATCCGCGACGGGTACCCGGTGGCTCTAGTGGTGGTACCGGCGCTGCGGTGGCTGCAAGTTTCGCTGCGGCGGGATTTGGTTCGGATACCTGCGGATCGATTCGGATCCCTTCTGCGTTTAATAATCTAATTGGACTGCGCCCTAGCAAGGGGCTGTCGAGCATCTACGGTATTCTTCCTCTTTCTCATACTCAGGATGTAGCAGGCCCGTTAGCGCGGAATGCAGAAGACCTCGCGATAATTCTTGATATTGTTTCCGGTTTTGACGCCCGTGACGAGGCGACGCAGATCTTGAGAACAACGCCTGTTCCAGCCTTTATGGAGCGGCTCCATTCGGCGAATCTGTCGGGTCTGCGTATCGGTAAACTGCAAGAATATTTCGATGGATCCGATGGCGCTGTGATATCTGCGTTAGAGGATGCTCTCGATTGGTATCAGCAACAGGGTGCCGAGATTGTAGAAATTGAGATACCCGATATGACAGATTTAATTCGGCGCTCGGGCCTGATTGGTCACGAGTTCAAGACGGATATCGATCAATATCTGGCTACGTTCTCAGATAATGAAAGCTTGAATCTGAACTTAATCGTCAGCCAAGGCCTCTATCACGAAGCGGTCGAAGGTGTGTTGAGCCGTTCGAACGCCTCGGAACTCGATGAGCAGGCCTATCGTAGCGCTGTAGAAGTAAGATCAGCGCTTCGTGCAGCCATAGAGGCGGTGATGAGTGAGCAGGGCCTGGATGTTATCGCCTACCCAACGATTAAGCGCACACAGGTGTTTACAGGCGATTCACAGCCCGGCAGCAATTGCAGTCTCAGTGCGAATTCTGGTTTGCCGGCTCTCTCGATGCCGGTAGGCTTTACCGGAAATGGTTTACCGGTAGGAATGGAGCTGTTGGGCGGTTTTCTCCAAGATGCCGAACTGCTGGCTATTGCCCAGCCCTATGAGACAGCCCTAAGTAGCAGGCGCGCGCCATCAACAACTCCTGCCCTAGAGTCGGGGCTCGCCCCAGGCTTAAAGAATTTTGAGCTCGTCTTTAGTCGGCCATCATTACGAGTCGAGGCGAGTTTTACCTACAGCGTTGTTACGAACCTGTTTGATTTTCAAGTCAGTAAAGAGCTAACGCAGGGACAAGAAGTAACAGCAGCTACGCTGGTAATCGATACCAATGGCGACGGCGAGCTAGATGAGCCGGTAGTCCTGAACCTGTTATCGCCAGATGTTGATGCCGCCGCCGGTAGTCATTTCATGTCTGCTGAATTCCGCCAGGCTGTTGAAGAGAGGCGTCTCTACCTTAGGGTATTTGGAGATTCACTGCCTCGCCAAGGAGCGACGCAGCTGCTAGAGTAGATAACAGTAAACCTATTGTTCTGGATTAAAATCAAGAGGCCACGCTATGAAGCCCACTATCAGATTGAGAACGAGAGCCCAGCTCTTTAGCCTATTCACATTGCTCTTTTCCGGCACGCTATTCGCACAAGATGTGCAACTAGATTTCGACTACTTTAAGAACGAAGTGCAGCCGATCTTCCTCTCCAAACGTGAAGGCAATGTGCGCTGCATTCAATGTCACACACGCAGTAGTAATTTTAGGCTGCAGCCACTTAATGAACATCAACTTTTCTGGACTGATGGACAGTCGCGAATGAACTTCGATTCAGCCAGCGAGTTTGTGTTGGCAGGTGATGATCCTTTGCGAAGCCGATTCTTGGCGCACCCCCTGGCAGCAGCCGCGGGCGGCGACCCCTTTCATGGCGGTGGCAAACACTTTCATAGTCAGTTCGACCCCGAGTGGCGCATCATGGCGGACTGGGTGGCCGGCGCTAAATCCAGGCGCGAGCCTTCGAGTGTCGCCGTTCGGATTATTCAAACGAATGCAGCGGGGGATACCTCAACGATTATCGACCCTGAGACGAACCAAGTCGTAGGCGAGATATCGGACATAGAAATCCCTCATGGCGTGGTAGGCGCTCCTGATGGCTCGCAGGTTTATATCACGAACGAGGTTATGCACAGTCTGGATATCGTTGATTCCAGAACTCTGCGCGTTAAGAGGCGTATTCCGCTTAGCGGCAGGCCGAATAATTTGGGTGTAACCAGTGATGGCAGTAAAGTCTATGTGGCGATCATGGAGATGCCGGGGTCGGTGGATATTATCGATGTTGCCAGCATGAAGAATGTGAAGACGGTTGCGACTAACGGCGCCATTCACAATGTCTATGTAACCCCCGACAGTCGCTACGCGGTTGCAGGGTCTGTACACACCAGCTTTATTAGTGTCATCGATACTCGTACTGATGAATTGGCCTGGGAGCTTGAAATGAGTTCGGGCATTCGCCCTATGACATTCAGTACTAATGCCGATGGTTCTACTAAGAATATTTTCGTGCAGCTTTCTGGATTTCACGGTTTTGCCGTCGTGGATTTTGAAAGCAGAAAAGAAGTCGCACGCATTGAGCATCCTGTGGTGCCGGGTGAGGTTGCCCATTTGGATGGCTTGCAGGGAGCGCCTGCTCATGGCTTAGCGGTATCGCCAGACGGGAAGACCCTCTGGTCGACGAGTAAAGTTTATAGTCACGTCTATATCCATTCTCTTCCAGACCTGGAAGAGATTGGCCGCGTTTTCGTTGGGCAACATCCTGAGTGGATTACATTTACGCCCGATGGTGAACGCGCTTATATCGGTGCCGCGGGGGACAATGTTACCTACGCCGTGGATGCCAAAAAAATGCAAGCCATAGCGAAAATTCCTGTTGGGCAGGTGCCGAAGCGCATTGCCATGGTACGTATGGCGGTGGACTGAATCTATCTGGAGATACGGATAGGGAAGTGCTTAGGGTAGAACGAGGGTGATGGCGATGTCATAGCTGCCAGTCTCGTTCGCACTAAAACTAGTCACACCTAGCCAGTAAGTGCCCGGCGAAAGAGTCGTCTCGATCCGAGAATTGGAACCATCGCCGCCATCGTCATCCTGCAGAGCCAAAGCCCCTACTTCATCATTTACGATATCAACTAGCAATAAGCTGGCATCGAAATCCGAAGAATTGAGGTCGATCTGTACGGTAGAAGTTGCCGTAACTTCAATCTGTACCAGGTCCAAAAATTTATCATTGAATTTAAAGTCAGACGATACTAGGCTGCCGCTAATATTCGGATTGGGGTTTATTAGTACATCTACACCATATACCGAAGTGAATGTTTCGAAAGAGGAAGGAGGATTGCTGGTGTTTGAGATGATCGATATCTCATAGTCGCCTTGAGCGCTGCTATCCTCACTGCTCACACCTAGCCAATAAGTTCCTGCCTGAATAGGTTGACTGATTCGCGCATTGTTGCCCGAACCCGAATCGTCGTCGACAAATGTAGAGCCAGGTATAGCGGCCTGGGTGGCCGAGACTCGGACCAGATAGAGCAAAGGATCGAATACTTGGGAGTTTAGTTGGATATCTATGCTGGAATCATTCTTGAAGGTGTACTGATAAAGGTCGAGGGTCTTGCCATCCAATTGATTGTCGCTGCTGCTTAGGGTGCCGCTTTGTGTGTTACTACTGCTACCTGCTGAGATAGTTGCATTGCTTGGCGCTTGCAGAGTGACGCCGTAGATGTTGGAAATAGTAATCTCTTGCGCCACTTCTGTTGTGCCATAAATAGAAACCACGCCAGCTATGTCGTCGCTCTGTAATGTGTCTGAGTCAGACACGAAGGCCTGCATGATGGCGGTTTCTGTCGAGTGGTTGAGCCCTAGCGCATGACCTAGTTCGTGTAGGGCTACGCGTTCAAATTCACTAGCGCTCTTCAAGGGTCCGCTATAAACATCCCAGCTCTCACCGCTGTTAAATACGATATCTGCATCGGTGATGGTGAAACCACCAGTGCATTGCTGATTTTGGCACTGTCCAGCGGTAAGCGTAACCGCCAAAGTGCTTTCACCGAACTCGGTGCCACACACTGTGGCGTTAAAATCGACGCCGGTGGACCCGTCGCCGAATTCGCCTGCTCCACGAGCTATGCAGGGGTCGAGATAGCCATCAACCGCTATAAACTTAAAGTTGCTGACATTGCTCCATGCGGCCATCGATCGTTTAAAGGCATCGTTCCAGGTTCCACCGGTAGGAGAGCTTCCACTAATTCCGACATGAAAAACTGCTTGGTCAGTATTCCAAAAATTATCTGAAATGTTGAAGGCGTGGCTCGAGTTGATGCTAAGGAGAGTGAGCAGTAATAGGGCTGTGATTCTCAAGAACAGAATTCCTAATTCGCTAATAGATCAGCTATGCGTGACTTAAATTCTTCAACTGACAGTGCGCGCTCGATCATGATAGGGCTCGTTTCAGTCATGACACCGGCAGCGATATCGGTGTTGCCTTCCACGGTCGATAACGGCTTCTTGATGCTGCGTGGTATGGAGGACACGGCCTCGACTTCAAGCACTGGCTGATTGCCAGCTGTGCTGATTCTGCGGGTGCCGTTATCGTCGACAATGATGAAATGACCCTGGGACCAACCGATAAGTGGGTTGATTAGGTCTCTAGACATGGACTCGACGAAGTAGATTCCTTGCTCAGCCATTTCTGGAATGCGCATGCCGCTGACCTGTACGATCTGCCCATTGAATACGCCACCCATGAATTTGAGTTCTACCGATTCCCCGGAGTAGTCACCTTTAATGACGTCGTTGATTTGGAAGGTGACATAGGTGCTGATGATGCCGCTGTTGCTATCCTGTCTAGTCTCGCTATTTATCACCGCGCCTTCAAATACGAACTCTGCGTCAGCTACGACCTTGTCGATATCCATTGCGAGGATCGTAGTCGCAGACGCGTTAGAAAAAGCCAACATGAATAGGGAGCACGTAAGAGCAGTTATGATGCGTTTCGCGGGCTTGTTGAGAAAAGCGTTCATGGGGTTCCTTCTAGCAGAAGCTGGGCTAGCAAATAGCGTTGCGGGGCAAGTGTCATGTTCAACATTCCTAATGAAATTGGGCTAGTGCTAACTATGCCGAGTATAAGAATTATAGTGTAGCGATACTGTCAAAGACAGGCGACAGCTCTAGTTTAATCCCGCTACTCTGACATTCCTCGAAGTCTGTCTCAGAACCAGCAATTCACCTTCATTCCGACAACTGGCCAATGAGTTTGTTCAATTTCTTGTATTACTAATGCGCAAACTCGCTTTTTGATGACAAATGGGGGCTGGTCTGGTGAAACATAGCCAGTTAACGCTGTCTTAGAGGGCCGTATAGTGGGGATCATGCTGGTATCGGGCGCTAGCCGGTAGTATCCTCAGGTCTCGCTAAAACAATGAAACAAATACAATAATAAGATGCAGTCTAGCTATATAGCCAATATTATCTCGGGCGCTCTAATTGCATTGGTCAACATTTCGGTGGCCGTGTCAGTAGCGGCGTTGCTATTTGCTCAGACTGATCCGCGGCTAATGGTGCCGGGTATTGCCATATTGCTGGTCGGCACATTGGTGACTGGGCTAGGTGGCACTCTGTTTAGTGGCTACAAAGCGGTTGTTTGTTCTCCTCGTAATGGCCTTATTCCAGTATTTGCAGTAATGGTCAGCAGTATCTATGTCAGCTTCGGTTCTGAATATTCGATCGGAGCAGAGGCCACCATCATTGTGGCTATTATGGTGACAACGACTTTTGCAGGCCTTTTTCTGTTGTTGTTGGGCCGTCTCAAGCTCGGAAATCTAGTTCGCTACATTCCCTATCCCGTTACCGGTGGTTTTTTTGCTGGCATCGGCTACATCTTCATACAGGGTGGCCTTACTGTTGCCAGTGGCCGTGATGCTGATCTTGGTTCGCTCACCGACCCCCAGTTCATTCAACTCGTGACGCCAGCCGTGGTGTTGGCGCTCTGTCTTATTATAGGCAAGATGTTTCGAGACAACCGCCTCTCGGTGCCCGGTATCTTGTTGTTGTCAGTACTCCTTTTCTACGGGGTTTTGGCGATGGGTGGCATCAGCCGGGATCAGGCTGCAGAGAATGGTCTTCTACCTATCATCGAGTCTGCCGGTACGCTGGTGCCAATTTTCCATTGGGAGTATCTGCAGGAAGTGAAGTGGATTGCTATCTGGGAGCAGCTCGGCGGTATCATCGTTGTGGCGCTGCTCTGTTCGATGATGCTCCTGCTCGATGTCTCGGGTATAGAGTTACTTGCCAAGAAAGATTTGAACCCTGACCATGAACTTGAAGTTATGGGTTATACCAATGTCGTGAATGGAATGCTGGGCGGTTTTCCTGGCGTGCATGACGCATCGGACACTGCGCTTGTGGATAGGCTAGGCGGCAAAGACAGACTCATGGGGATCGTTAATTCCCTCTTGGTGGCAGCGGCAATTCTAGCAGGCACCGAGTTCATGGAATTGGTGCCTACGTTTCTTCTTGGTGGATTGCTTATCTATGTTGGTTTGGAATTCCTAATAGATTGGGTATGGAAAGCGCGTGACGAACTGCCTTTGTCTGACTATGTTGTAGTCATACTAATCCTCGTGGTCATTATCTTTTCCGACATCCTACAAGGGGTTACGTTTGGATTCTTCGTTGCCATTATATTGTTTGTAGTAAACTACTCGCAGCTCAGCGTGATCAAGATTGAAACTAACGGTAGTGACCATGCTAGCAACGTCGATCGCGATCTTGAAACGCGAGAGCTGCTGAACAAGGAGGGGCACCGTATACTTATTATGGTGCTGCAGGGATTCATCTTTTTCGGCACGGCAGATAAATTGATTACGGCTATCCGTAATCGAATCATGGAGCTCGAGGGTAGTAAGTTTGATTTCCTCGTATTAGATTTTCATCACGTCAGCCAGCTAGATACTTCGGCGATCGTCACCTTCTCCAAGTTGGCGCAGCTCAGTGATCGAGTTGGTTTTCATGTGGTAATTAGTAGCGCCGATGAAAAATCTATCAAGCAATTGGTGAAACATGATTTCTTTACCTTTGGCGATCGCTCCTTGGAAAGACACTATAAAGGGCAGTTGGATACGGCTGTCGATTGGTGCGAGCGGCGAATACTTCAAGATTTAAACTTGAGTGATGAAGAGCAAAATCTCGGCTTGCACGACGTACTCGGCCGCATCGCGTATGCGGAGGAAGATATCAAATTACTGGCCGACTTCTTCGTCGTCGAAAACAGAAAGGCAGGTGAATATTTATTCAAAGAGGGAGACAGCGGAGAGAGTCTGTATTTTGTTGGCTCTGGCACCGTGGTAGTTGTTCTTGACGTGCCTCGTCAGGAGGAGCGTATCCTGCGTAAGTATAAGGCAGGTGCAATCTTGGGAGAGATGGCTATCTATACTGGCGAGAATCGAACGGCCAGTGTGCGCATCGAGAAAGACGCCAGTCTGTTTAGATTGGATAAAGAGAAGTTGGAGGAAATGTCGCGTAGGTTTCCTGCATCCACTGCAGCGTTACATACCTACATCGTCAAAGTATTGTCTGAAAGACTAGGGCGAGCGAACAGAAATTTGAGTCGCTATATTTAGGGCTTAGAGGCTACTGGGCGAGTCTTACTCTACCGGTTGTAATACAACTGGAACCATCTCACTACCTTGAAACCAGCTTGCGTCGATACGCAGCAGTTCTTCATCCGCCTCATCGAATCGCAAGGTGCCGGTGAACTCAACGTCCAATCTACGAATCACTATTGTGAGCATGAGGCCTTTGAGGCTTATGCGGTCCACCGGCATGCCATAGATGCCTAAGCCATCGCTGATCATGTTAGCCGCATACTCACCATCATCCATGGAGATGTTAAAGATAAGGCCTAGATCATCCTCACCAATTACTAGTGGTCCGCCCCAGGAGCCAATCAATTGCGAATCATTGGGTTCTTGTGCGAGAGCAGCAGTAAACTGCAGGCATAGGACAAGGCATAGCAGACGTGTGATGTGGATAGTTTTTTTCATAAGTTAGATGTTAAGCCGCGGGCTGCCTCTCTGCAAGTTGATAACTAGTAAATGGTAGGTGACCATTTATGGCTGATAAGCCAAGTCTGATGGATCTTCTTCTGCCGTTGGAAATCTTTGCCGAGGCTGGACTTGGTGTAATCGCGAATCTTGAATTGCTTTAGGATTTTATTGTCTAATTTAAAATTGAGTTTGTTGGTGGAGAAAATGAGTAGTCCGTCTTTCTCCAGTTTGTTCATGGCGTTGCTAATCAGCGTGGCGTGATCCTTCTGAATATCCAAGACATTGCTGCTGCTTTTCGAGTTCGAAAAAGTAGGTGGGTCCAAAAATATCAAATCAAATTTCTCATATTTCGAACTTAGATAGTCGATGCAGTCAGCTTTTTTCAGGCGGTGGTTTTTGCCGCCTATTTTATTGAGAAGGAAGTTGCGTCGTGCCCAATCGAGATAGGTGTTGGATAGATCGATACTCAATGTGGAGGTGGCGCCACCTAGAGCTGCCTGTACGCTGGCGCTACCGGTATAACAGAATAAGTTAAGGAAGCGTTTTCCTGCGGCGTTCTCTCGGATGAACTGGCGTATCGGCCGATGATCCAGAAATAAGCCAGTATCTAGATAGGCATGCAAATTTATCCAGAATTGAGCGGGGCCTTCATTTACTGCAAAGAATGACTTGCTCTGGTCCTGAGACTCGTACTGTTGACTGCCGCGCTGACGTTCACGGGACTTCAGCACAATATTCTCCCGGGCTATATCGAGCACTTTTTGAACGGCTGCAATGGCTTGTTCTCGTCTTGCGCTCACTTTCTCATCGCTGATCTCAGCGGGGGCCTGATACTCTGCCATCTGCACGAATTCGCCATAGCAGTCGATAGCGAATGCGTACTCCGGCAGATCGCGATCATACAGACGAAAGCACTCGATATTCTGCTGTCGCGCCCATTTTCCCAGCACACGCTTATTCTTACGAAGGCGGTTTATCAGCATCGTCAGGCCTTCGTCTGGCATTGAGTTATTGTCTATTTCTGAATTCATGGAGAGATTCTTGGTGAGATTGAGAAGCCCATTGTTTGCCTATGGGGGCTGACGTGGCAGAATACTGGAAACACATGATACGCGAGTTAATCAGCAACAGAGAATAAAGATTATGGGACAAGAAGAATTAGAGCAAGTAAGCGAACTCTACAATATGCTAGTGACCTATTTGGTCAATTATAGCTTCCAGATATTTGGCGCGGTTGTTGTTCTGATTTTGGGCGCCTTCGTGGGCCGACGAGTAAGTAACTTGGTGTTGGCGCTGTGTGCGAAGAAGTCGCTAGATATTACCCTCAGCCGTTTCTTTGCCAGTAGTACCCGCATCGCGATCATCGTCGCCGCAGTGTTAATAGCGCTGCCCAAAATGGGTATTCAGGTCACACCGTTTATCGCTGCAGTCGGTGCTTTAGGCTTGGGTGCTGGATTAGCCGTCCAAGGCCTACTCTCGAACTATGGTGCAGGTTTAAGCATTATCTTCACTCGGCCCTTCGTCGTTGGCGACACGATTCGAGTCGAGGGTGTGTTCGGTGTGGTCAAGGAAGTACACCTTGCCTATACACTCTTGACTAATGAAGATGAGGAGCTAATCATCATCCCCAATAAACATATTGTTGGTGAGATACTGCACAATTCGCAAACCGACACCGTCTTAGAGCTCTCGGTTGGCGTCGCCTACGACAGCGATACCGATGCTGCTATTGCTGCCATCACAGCGAAGCTTGCCGAGATTGATGGCTTGAGCCAGGATCGTGCTATTCAGATCGGCATCGATGAGTTTGGCGACAGTTCAATTAATATAGCGATCCGTGCTTGGGCGAAGACCGAACGCTTTCATCAGCTTCGATTCGCTGCGAATCACGCCATTAAAAATGCATTGAGTGAGGCGAATATCTCCATCCCATTCCCGCAGCGCGAAGTGCGCATGTTGTCTTAAGATTCGCTATTCCTAGGGGCTTCTGGTCCGGATCTATGGCTTGCAGGTACTGATTGCATCCATTACTTTAAGGCAGGCGAGAGAGCTATCTCGTTTTTGACCGAATGGGCGGCTTAATCGATTCTGCCGCTATCCCACGGGATGGGAGCTCTGCACAACCAAGAAGAGTGAGGTACTAACGTGATGAATTTTTTTGATGAATCTGCACTAACCCGCAGAGCATTCGTGGGAATTACTGCAGCTCTATTTGCTTGTGCTAGTACATTTTCCTTGGCGCAGGATTCAGTGGATTGGCTAACCTTGGGTAGTGACTTTGCTCATACCCGTTATTTGCCTGTAGATGAAATCACGCCGGAAAATTTCGAAGAGTTAGAAGAGGCATGGGTCTGGGATGGCGCGAGCTTCAACGCTGCTAGTGGGCGCTCAACGCCTAGCTATGTAGATGGCAAAATTATTACCGTTGCAGGACCGCGACGCTACGTGATCGCCATTGATGCCAAGACCGGTGAGACGGTCTGGACTTACGTGGAGCCGAAGACTGCTCGCTACGAATATTCCATGCGTAAAGACTACGGCAAAGGCGTCACCATCGCCGAGGTTGCTGGGCGCAAGGTGGTCTATATCACTTCGCCAGCATTCTTCCTAACAGCATTGGATCTCGAAACTGGTGCGCCTCTAGAGGGTTTTGGTGGGCAGGTTCCTGTGGATGGATTTCCAGCGACGGGAGTTGTCGACTTACTCGCTAACCTAGGACACCCCTATGATCCTTATGAAGGAATTCCCCTTGAGACTGGCTATATCACTTCTTCTTCACCGCCTATTGTAGTCAATGGCACCATCATTGTTGGAAACTCCGCTGAGCAAGGCTATAACCAGGCGCGTATCGAGAATATTCCAGGTGATATCCTCGCCTACGATGCAGCAACTGGCGACTTCAAATGGAAGTTCAATGTCATTCCTCGCCCGGGTGAATATGGGCACGAGACCTGGGAGAACGATGCCTGGCAGTGGACGGGTGACGTCTCTTCTTGGGCGCCGCTGTCTGCCGATCAGGATTTGAACCTCGTCTACATCCCAACTAATAGCGCAACTATCGATTTCTACGGTGGTTTCCGACCCGGCGATAATTTGTTTTCTGCGAGCCTGATTGCTTTGGATGCCGATAGCGGTGAGAGGGCATGGCATTTCCAGATGGTGCATCACGATATCTGGAACTATGACACGCCGACCGCCCCAGTATTATTGGATGTGAATATAGAAGGGCGCGAAGTACCTGCCGTCGCACAGGCAACTAAGCAGGGTTTTGTGTATGCCTTTAATCGTGAGACGGGTGAGCCGTTGTGGCCGATGGTAGAGCGTCCTGTACCCTCATCACTGGTGCCAGGAGAGAAACTCTCTCCGACACAGCCGTTCCCAACGAAGCCTGAGCCATTTGAATTGCAAGGCATCTCTATCGATGATCTCGTTGATTTTACGCCTGAGCTGCGTAGACGCGCGATAGAGGCGATATCTGAATTTGAAATCGGGCCGCTTTTCAATCCGCCGCTGCAATACGACAACGAGCTAGGTAAGACAGCCGGGCTCTGGTGTCCTGGCGGTGGTGGTGGAGCAAACATCAACGGACCAGCCGCAGCCGATCCAGAGTCGGGCATTCTCTACGTAACTTCAAGCACCGGTTGTACGGCGCGAGTGCTAGGCCCGGGCGCCGAAGCTGATCTGCGTTGGAACGCGCCAACAGGAACAACCTTTGCAGACTACGCGGTTGTTCGTTCCGCATCGCCAGGTCGTATTCAAGGCATTCCCATTACGAAACCACCCTATAGCCGTATTCAGGCTATCGACATGAACACGGGTGAAACATTGTTCACACTGCCTGTAGGCGAAACGCCAGATAATATTGCTAATCATCCATTGCTGGCTGGCATAAATGTAGGCAATACCGGAAGTGGCTCTAAGGCGACTATGGTAGTTACTAAGAATATGTTGATGTATTCAGGTGCGGTTGGAGATGGTACGCCCCATCTGTTTGCAGTTGATAAGCACACCGGCGAAGAATTAGCGCGAATCGAAACCTCTGAGCTTAGCCGCTATGGCATGATGACTTATCAGCACGAAGGGCATCAATACGTAATGCTACAGAACGGACCTAAGCTAACCGCCTTGGCATTGCCTGGCGCGATAGTAGCTGGCGACGACGGTCACTAGGCTAGCTGTTTTCTTCACGACGCCGATAAGGCTAGATACACAAAAGAATGTAAGTAACAGAAAACCCACGGAGCAATAGCTTGCGTGGGTTTTTTT
>CAJXRP010000011.1 GCA_913060495.1 uncultured Gammaproteobacteria bacterium
GGCAGAGTGGTCATGCAGCGGACTGCAACTCCGTTAACGCCGGTTCGATTCCGACTCCAGCCTCCATTTCAAACTAAGTCCTAGCAAGACCATCCCCTCAAAAAATGCCCGGATGGCGAAATTGGTAGACGCAAGGGACTTAAAATCCCTCGGTGGAAACACCGTGCCGGTTCGATTCCGGCTCCGGGCACCATATAAATCAATAGCTTAGAGCTTTTGATCAAATCTCATAATACATAGCAATTTTTGATGTAGACACTATTGGCATCGGGGTCTTATCTTGCCGGCGCGTTAGCGAGACTTTGACTCTCTCTGTTTCCAGTAATCTTTATTATTGAAGGAGTAGGGCGGTTTTCACCCTCTTATTTCAGATAAAGAAAACTTTGCTTCAGAATAAGGAAGACCTTATTCTGAAGCAGATACTCTATCTACTTATTCAACTTCGCTGGAGTGTATGTGCATGCTAAATCTCTTTAAGTGTAAGCTCGGAACGATTCTATTCGTTTTGCCGCTAATCCTAGTTGCCTGCACGAATCAAATTCCGCTAATTTATGTATCCATACCGGAAGGAGCAACTATTTCAGAAATTAGCACTGGCAATGCTCTCGGCATTGCTCCTACTCGGAAAATCTTCGAGATAGATTCTCGATCTAGTCCTGATTCTGAAGGCTGTTATATCTTGGAGGGTGTAGCTGCGCGCTGGGCTAGTGGTGCAACAGCTCAGACGGAGGAGCTGAAATTATGCGATGGTAATTCAGGACCTTATGCCGTCAGGTTAGTTCGACCAACTGAACATCCTGATCTAGAAAGAGACCTGGAAGAGGCTGCCGCAGTGAAAGCAGCTCGTATCAATGCATATGTTGAATTTGAACAAGAAAAACTCAGACTAAAGCGCACTATCGGGGTGGGCTTTCTACTGCCTACGTACTCAGGAACTAAGAATGAGTAAGTGCCAATGCGCAGACATAGAGCGCTTATCCGCGCGAAGCTATAGGGTCAGGAAGTATTGGATCAAGTCTTGATTCGCGACATTAGTCGCACATAGTTCGCTTCCGGCTCCGGGCACCATTTATAACGACTGACTAGACCGAGAGTTTGTGGCTGAAAGCACCGCTTATTGGAGTTCTGGGTCTTCATTTCTGTACTTCTTAAATTTCCGCCCAACGGTCGTCTGATTACTCTTAATTAACTTCGCTGCATCGGTTTGATTGTTATCACTCTCCCGCATCGCTTCCTTAATTAGTAGCTCCTCAACTAGCCCAAGCCATTCACTCAACTTCACATCTTTCATGGAAGCAGCCAGTTTCCAAATTACTGTCCACTTGATCTTAAAGATCACGATGCGTCCTGATTGATAGGTAGCCATCATAGCTACGAAAAATGTTGTCGCTAACGGCATGAATACGCCGACGGATGCTTTGAAGTCCAATGCCCGCAGCGTGGAAACTGCAAGGATAACTAGTGTGGTTGGGATAACTGCAATCAGCACTTGCCGGCATCTCGTGCGCTTTTCCCCAGAAGCTGTAATCGCAGAGTGGCATATGATGCCTAGTACAAATAGGGTTATAACAAGACCGTAAGTGATTAATACTGCGTGGTAATCTGCTTTAATTGAAATGACGGTGTAGGCAACTTGTTCATACCCCTGGACTAATTTACCGGTAAAAAGGAGGTATGTGCAGGCAAGAGCAGCGGTGCCGAATACAAGTGAGATCGACTTGATCTGCTTGCTAGCAACGAGGGTGAGAGCAAAGATCAACAGGCAGTAAGCTAAGAGTATTAAACTGAATATCTCCGCCTTAAATGCCAGGGCGGTTAAATCTGGATTCGTGTAGTAGGTGAGGGCGACAAGAAATTCGAATACGTTCTGAAGAATCATACTGATACAAAGCAGCGCGAAGGCAGATGTAAGTTTGTTCTGCGTCTTAGAAGAAAAAAGAATTGCCATCTTGGCTGTCCCCGCCAGTAGGGCAATGAATCCCAGTATCTGCATTTGCTCCATGGGGGTTCCTTGATTTAGGGTATTTCTCTTCGTGGTTATTCTTATCAAAATGGTGGGTTTTAGGTTATAGGACTGCAGTCACTTTGTAAAATTAGGTAGCCGAGATCTTCATTTCCCGTTTTTTTTCCGACCAAATCTGCCTTCGCAGTGATTTTTTTTGCAAGAATTTGTAAATAATTGAGGTTTTTTTAGGTTTTATTTCATGGGCTTAGATTTGAGTTAAAAATCGTAGGCGACGTACTATTCAAGTTGAATACTACGAAAGAAACTAGCTGTGATGTCTAGCCTGCCGACATTACTGTTAGCTAATTATTGGAATGTCTATTGTGCTAACTGGGACACAGTTACGACTCCTTCCCAGTAGGTTTTTCTAAGCTGTTGATATATAAATCTTAAATAGATCCAAATCATGGAGTCGAGTAGGGTCTTAATCAAAGCCGTTTTTTGGTTTAGTGATGAGTGCGGCGTTTACTGAACTTATTAGCTACTTATTAATGAAAATCACAACTGATTTTCTTGAGTGCTAGCCCTTCAAAGAGTCCTACAAGTTATAGGGAGGAATCCTACATCAAGGGTTCTCGCGTCGGGAATCACAGCAAAGAAAGCTATGTTTTGTATGATTTCGTTAATGAAATGCTTTTTTGAATCGATGTTTTACATAGTAATTTTTCTCTAGAATACTAGCCAGTTGCACTAAATTCTCACACCCAAAAATTACAGGAAGTCATCATGCTCAAGTCTCATATCTATTCTGTTGGCTCAGAATTAGCCAAACATGCAGTCTTAACCAGGGATATTCTAGCTGAAGCTGGAATCGATGATATCGATCTAGTAGAAAAGTCACTAGGTATCCGTGAAGTACGGCAGGCGCCTATCAACATGCAGCCATCACAGTTGGCTATGCCCGCAGCGGAGCGAGCGCTGGCTGAATCAGGGCTGCAATATCATGAGATAGATGCGGTTATTTACTGCGGTATCGAGAGAGACTGCCCTGAACCGGCTACCGCTCATATCATCGCTAGCGGTCTAGGTCTGACACCTACCATCTGCTTCGATGTGGCGAATGCATGTCACGGCTTTACAAGTGGTTTGCAGGTCGCTAATTCCTTTATCCGTTCTGGTGATATTCGTCACGTATTAGTCGTTACGGCAGAGTTGTCCAGCAAGGTCACTCGTCAGGTTACCGATATGTTTAAATCTGGCGTGCTTACCCAGGCAGATATCAAGACTCACATCGGCGCTATGACTGTAGGAGATGCTGCTGGGGCAATGGTGCTGGGGCCAACAGAGGATGGCAGTGGTATTGACCAGATTCGCTGTGGGTCGGTAAGTCGTCATCATGCTCTGTGTTCTTATAACAACAACGATTATGGGAGTCTGTCCTTTAACATGGATATGGGCCGTATTAGCGCGGTAACGCTGAAGTTAGTTAAAGACCTTATAGGACCAACTTATCAGGGCTTAAATTGGAAGGCTGACGATGTTGATCTGTTTATTCCCCACCAGGTGGGCGAGAGACCTTTCATGAAGTCGCTGGAAATTGTGGGGATAGATAAGGATAAGTCCATTGCTACCTATCCGAAGCTAGGTAATCTGGCGTCCGCGACTGTGCCGGTATGTTACGACATGATGAAGAAGCAGGGGCGCTTGGAACCTGGCTCGAAGATGCTGATGGGAACTACAGGAAGCGGCATAGTGGCGTCCTTTGTAGGAATTTCTCTATAAACGGACTTTGTTCACATTTAGCCTATTTGCTCTGGAAATCGACGGGGAATGTAGTTACTATTCTTGCTTCCCACGATTATTCAGGGCACAAAATAATATGGAACAAGATGCGCTGGTATATTTAGGCGGATTCGCGTTGATTGGTATTGTGCTGAAGCTCGCGATTCTCTTTAACGTCAGTATAAAGAGCAAGCTTGCCCAAAGCTTCGTCGTCGTGTGTACCTTATTCCTACTGCAGAATGTGTCAGAGTTTTTAGCTTACTTTACTTATCTCCCAGCTGAAAAATTGAGTTTAATGTTCATTCATATCTATATGAATACATTATATTTTATATTCCCTTCTATCCTCATTCTTGCGCTAACTTTAGTTGAATTTAAGCGTCTTACCGCGGCTAAATTTGCTCTATATGGCATGGCCTCGCTAATCTCAATAGCCCATTTTGGCGGATATGTTGTAGAAGGCGTAAAATTCCTGCAATGGACAGCAATTACAACGCCGGGCGATTACTATTGGCTCGCGATGCTGTTCATAGTGCTTAATGTGTTGGCTACACTCGTCGTGCTTGTCGCTAACAATATTGCTAACAGCAACTTCGAAATACGAAATCGCTGCAAGGTTAATCTGCTCGCGTTCACCCCGATATTCTTAGTAGCCTGCCTGGTAGTGCTATTCAGGCTCGCCGGGTTCGATTCATCGTCGGCTGTCAGCTTACCAATGGCGACTATGTTCTTCCTTTTCGTCATGCTGTTGCAGGCCAATGGCAATATCTTCTGGGCCTCGCTGCGTTTGAAGATACTCCTGTCGGTTCTCACACTGAAGAACATCAATACCCTTGATGACATTTTGGGCAATATTGAAAAACTGCGAATCACCGAGGCATTGCGAGCCAGCAACGGCATGCAGAGAAATGCTGCGAAGCTACTGAGTGTTCCGCCGTCAACGCTGAACAAGAAGATAGCGAAATACAAGATCGATGCAGAATCCTATCAAGGCATGAGTGTTATAGAAGCTATTCGGTCACGGCGCCTCGCTTCCTAATCCAAAACCCGCAGAAGCACACTGTTAATTCCATTTCCGTTATATACTGGCCTAGGTTATAGCGTCGCGGATTCCTATTCTGTAGCGCCTCGTTTAAATCGCTACAAGGTCTACTGCGCTAATGTCAGCTTTCCCCCCATGTCCAAAATGTAATTCCGAGTACGCCTATGAAGACGCTGCGCTGTTGATCTGCCCCGAGTGTGCCCATGAATGGTCCCCAACTGAGCAGCAAGCGATTGATGAGAGCGTTGTGGTCGATGCAAATGGTAATGCGCTCGTCGATGGGGATACGGTTTCTGTAATCAAAGACTTGAAGGTAAAGGGTACATCTTCGGTGGTAAAGGTCGGAACCAAAGTCAAAAATATCCGACTCGTTGATGGCGACCATGATATCGATTGCAAAATCGATGGCATCGGTGCGATGAAGCTTAAGTCGCAGTTCGTTAAGAAGGTTTAAGTACTCCTCACATCATTTATCTGCGTTCATCTGTCTTTGCGTAATCACCTATCTGCAATAGTGTTCGGCTGTTCATAAATTGTTCAGTTTGTCGTGTTCATAATCGATGCTAGTGAATAGTTTAGGTTATTCAGTAAGCCAAGCGCCGGCAGGAGAACACCATGTACAATTTGTTCAAAGCCAATACCCTTCGCTTATCGTGCGAGACCTCTATAGCAGGATGGCTGCTATTAGTTACCTCATGCTTGCTCACCGATACCGCATTAGCCCAACATCCAAGTCTGAATCAGGGCGTGCTTTCGCTTCCATACGTGGTTAGCAATGAGGCGGCGTACAGCGCTGAGTTATCGATCATTCCTGGCTCAGATCCCGTTCGATTCGAGTTAATTGCAGCGCAGTCGCTGCCCCTAAATAATTCCCTACAAAGCAGTGCCTTCGAAGACAATCAGTTATTCATACCTGACATTGATGTAGGCGGTCTTGCCTATTGGGCTGTGCTGGGCTTGATTGAGATTGGTGCCGGCGCTGCGACGGAGTTTGAGGTTCGAGAATTTGGCCTTCACGCTGCGGTAGTTAGCAGTAGTCAGCTTGGCCTTGCGACGCAGCCTCAGTGGCAGCGTATGCCGGGAAATGCAAGGGACATAGGCGTGGGTGCGGATGGCTCAGTCTGGGCAGTAGGCACTGACGAGCGTAGTGGTGGCTATGGAATCTATCATTGGCTAGGCGGCATCTGGCAGCGTATTGATGGTGGCGCGCTACGTATCGATGTGGATCCCGATGGCGTCCCATGGATTGTGAATGATTCCCATAGCATCTATCGCCGGCAAAATGGTGCTTGGCAGCGGATGGGCGGTAATGCGAGAGATATAGGTATAGGAGCCGATGGTAGCGTCTGGGTCACCTCAGGTGGCGGTACTTATCGCTATGACCATGGCGATTGGGTAGGAGTACGAGGTTCTGGAGTTCGCATAGATGTGGACCCGAATGGGGTTCCCTGGGTAATCGATCATACCAACGATATTCACCAGCTCATCGCGGGGCGATGGATACAGCGGAACGGTGCGGCTAGAGACATAGGTATAGGAGGTGATGGCTCCGTGTGGATTATCGGCACCAGCGAAGACGACGGAGGTCATCGTATCTATCGCTGGAGCGGAGCAGCATGGAATCGTGTTGCCGGTAGCTCCAGACAGATAAGCGTTGATCCAGATGGCTATCCTTGGGCGGCAAATTCCGCTGGTGATATCTACCGTGGTCAATAGCTGCAGAAACTGTAACCAAAAGGGAGCTAGGGCGTCTAAACCTTAAGTACTTATTACAGCTAATCTATTGAGGCTTACCCCATGCACAATTCAAATATTGGAAAACTCGCAAAATTTACTGCTGTCGCTGCATCGCTGCTATTTAGTGGTGTGCTCTCTGCAGATTCTACTAAAAGGATTTCCCGTACGATTAATGCGGCCTCATTCGGATCAGTGGATATAGAGGTGGCCGTCGCTGAGATGGACATAGAGTTCTATGACGGGGAAGACATCGTGCTTGAGATAGAGCTCGAATCAGACGGTCATTGGTTCTCCTGGAGGCGTGGAGATGTAGATGATGTGGAATTGGAAGTACGTAGAACAGAGCGCAATGTCTACCTGGGCATTGTTGATAAGAAAGTACAGCAGCATTGGCGAGTTAAGATGCCCGCAAAGCTCGCTCTTGCAATCGATGTAGGCGTCGGCGACATTGAATTGAAGGACTTTTCCAACAATCTTGACATGCAGGTGGGTGTCGGGTCTGTCCGCGTCGATGTTGATGGCATCGATTATGCGATGATACGTGCATCCGCTGGCGTAGGTGACACGGCTATAAAGGGCTTCCCTGGAGAGCGTGTAGACAATGAGCGCTCATTTATTAGCTCTGATTCCTTTCGCTATGGTGAAGGGGACTTAGAGATAGAAATCGAAGTCGGCGTTGGTGATATCCAAGTGGCTAGCCGCTAGCGCTAGTTAAATGCGCCAGAGAACTACCATGATGGTTCTCTAGGCTTTACATTCCTCTCAGTAAAATAGCTCCCTGTGACGGTTTCACCGAGGCAGGGTATTGCCTATACTGCTTTAATCCGCGAATTAGTGATGATAGTTGATCACGAGGTTTTATTGACAGGAATTGTCTTAGCTATGGTTTTGAACTATGTATGAAGCAAACTGGATGTCTATCCTACCTCCGCTACTGGCAATTGCCCTCGCGATTATTACTAGGCAGGTAATACTCTCACTAAGTTTTGGTATCTGGGTCGGTTTCTGTTTGCTCGAGTCTGTTAATCCTCTGGCTGGGATTGGCTTGGCGCTCGACGGCATCGTAAATGTGTTTTCCGATGCAGGCGATACACGTGTCCTCATGTTCACACTTATCATCGGCGGGCTGATTGCGACCATCGAAAAGCTTGGTGGTGTGCGTGGCTTTATCCATCTCTTAGAGCATCGCAACTGGGTAACCAATGGTAAGCGCGCTCAATGGCTAGCCTACACAACCGGCATCGTCGTTTTTATCGAATCTAACATCACGCTGCTTATTGCTGGAGCAATATCCCGGCCACTTTTCGATCGTTACAAAATTTCGCGAGAGAAGCTCGCCTATATTATCGATTCAACTTCGGCGCCAATTTGCGTGCTTATTCCTCTGAATGCATGGGGCGCGGTAATAATAAGTCTGCTAGGCTCTGCTGAAATCGATAATCCAATCGATGTTTTTATCTATGCCATTCCATTCAACCTCTATCCGATTGTTGTAATACTATTCTGCGCCTTCGTTATAACTAGGGACTTAGAGATCGGACCAATGAAGAAGGCGCAGCAGCGCACCGAAGCGGGCGAGCTGCTCTGGGCGAACGCAACGCCGATGGTCGATCCAGAGATTCTCTCACAGCAAGTTGAACGAACTGATGCAGACAAAGCAAGATTCATGATCGCGCCTATTTTCGTTATGGTTGTTAGCATGCCGCTAGGCCTAATTGTGACTGGCGATGGAGATCTCAGCGCCGGCTCAGGCTCTACATCTGTTCTATGGGCAGTACTAGCTGCGCTAGTTACTTCTTGGGGGTTGGCGCTGCAACAGAAGCGATTACGGCTAGATGAGCTGATGCAAATATTCTTGAAGGGAGCGGGGGGCTTGTTACCTGTCACGATGATTTTGCTGTTTGCACTTGCACTTGGTGATGTTGCGAATCTGCTAGGCACCGGCGCCTATGTTGCGCAACTGGTTCAGGAAAGTATTCCTCTAGCTCTGCTGTTGCCCTTGCTGTTTATTATTTCTGGGTTTATCGCTTTCTCGATCGGTTCGAGCTGGGGTACCTTCGCAATAATGATACCTCTCGCTATGCAAATAGCAGTACCACTTGACTTGAATAGCTCGCTGTTTTTAGCAGCAGTCCTGTCGGGTTCTGTGTTTGGGGATCATGCATCGCCGATTAGCGATACAACCGTTGTAGCCTCTATGGCATCAGCTACAGACCATATAGATCATGTTAGAACTCAACTCCCTTATGCTCTGATAAGCGGGGCTATAGCTGCCTTTGGCTTTCTGCTAATTAGTGCATTCCTACTTTAGGTTTTATTCTATGATTTAGGTTTGTAGCTAACTACTCCATAGCTCTGATTTCCGTTACGGGAATCATTTCAATGTCTTTGAACTTATCGCTAGCCTGATTATTGGAGTCTATTAAATTCCCGACACTAGAGTAGGTGTCAGTGACGAATACTGATTCATCATTATGAGTTTTGCGAGTAATACCAAAATTAATCTTATCTCTGTTTGGTTGAGGTATTTGGTTAAGCATGTTCTTGGTAGCCCAGACTGATCCGTTACGAGCGAAGTCACTAATGCGTGATGCATAGTTGATAGTCTCACCGAGAACAGTGAACTCGACATGCCCCCCAGCGTGATAACTACCGAACCATTCCTGTCCCTCGTTGAGGCCTATATTTAGAAATATATCGCTAAACCAGCCTTTACGTGCCTGCCACTTTTGAGTGATTCCTTTCATCATCTTTTGGAGCTCGAGAGAGCATTTTATGGCGTTAAGCTTGTAGTCACAGTCAGGCTGCGGAAAGAAGTAGTACACCATGCCGTCGCCAGCATGCTTGCCGTAGGTGCCATAGTATTTCCTAAAGATTGGCGCGCTCTCCTGCCAAATGTTATTGATCAGCTCGAAATATTCTTCGGCAGGTAGTTCCGAGCAAATTTTTATAGAGTTCTGTACATCTGCCACCATCACCGTGACATCGGTAAGGTAAGGCTCCCGCCTTTTCAATAATTCGTTGATAACTTGATTGCGCTTGCTGAGAAATTCGAGAAGATAGTTGTTATCCAAAACAACGGGACTGTATGTGAAGAATATTCCCTCGCGGTAGAAGCATATATACAGGTCATAGGGCGCTGTCGCGCCGTCGCCGTCAATTAGCATAGTGGGGAAGTGAATCATTGGCTCTTTTCCCGCTGGCGCAGTAGTCTCATATGCGTTTTTTAGGATGCTCAGTTGATTGCCGTTAAGGCTCGAGTAGATCTTCATGAGTGCCTGTTGGCTAAGTCTTTTCTTGCCTGCGGCTAGATGGGGCATGAGCAGCTCTCCCATTCTGTCTTCATCGCTGGCTGCTTCAGTTTCGAATAGTAGCTGCAGTAGATTGCGCGATTGTAAGTCGCCGGGAAGCTCGTCATTGTGATTAAAGAAAGAATGCTGAGCTTTGTTATTCCACCAGATCAGCTCAAAGTTGTTGTTGACCATATATGCCGGGCCGGGCAAGTCTTCAATACTGCCATCGAATGAAAGATTTTGGCTTAGGGTAGTGGAAGATAGTTTGCCGGGCGATCCTTGCCCAGCATCCGAGGAAAAAGATGAAGTGCTTCGAGCTCTTGTATCCTGAAGTGTATTTCCGGCCTTTTCTTGGGCGCCACTCCCTGAGGCCTCAATTGACTGGCGCTGCGAATCTTGTTGTTGGGTGGCGCTAAGCTCATCAGCAATCTGAGCCATGCTCATCCCTTGTTTCTTTAGTTGCTGCACCTGCTCTATACGCTGCACAGCTGTGTCATCGAAATAGCCGAGGCGGGTGGCTCGCCCTTCATTTTCCCCCGGCGTTTTGATGACCGGGTTAGGGAGTATGCCGAGAGCAACGTAATTATTCAGTGTTGCTCTAGAAATTCCTGTAATTTCAATGACTTGCTTGCTGTTTAGCATGTTTCTATCACTCTATTGACGATTTCGGCAGTATAATTAGACAGTGTAGCCGTGTCAACTGTCTAGGTAGGCTGTATATATACTATGCATAATTATACTGTCTAAATAACTAAGCTGTGAGCAAATGGCTCACTGCTTTTACTGAGAAGGTTGGCTGCTAGGGGCATAAAAACTGGTATCATCGCGTTTCAAACATTGCTATGAGGACCCGCTACAGATGGATTTTAAGCGAATTGATGTGCAGGAGGCTCGAGCATTGTTAGATGCGGCGCCGGACAATGGCTTGCAGATTGTCGATATCCGCGACGAGCAATCCTTCGCTAGCGCTCATATCACTACCGCGTTGCATCTCGATAATAGTGGTGTGCAGCCCTTCGTTGACAATGCCGATACCAGCAAACCGTTGCTCGTGTATTGCTACCACGGGAACATGAGTCAGTCGGCAGCAGCTTATTTTGGTGAGCAAGGCTTCGAAGAGGCTTACAGTATGGATGGAGGTTTCAGCGACTGGGAAGTCAACTTTACCGATAAGATTGAGTCAGAATAGGGTTTTTCCACTAGCAGCTGCTTAACTGCTTGTTGAGGGCCGCAACTCATCGGCCGGAATCAACTCTTAGTTTTTTAGCAAGGGGGCCTAAGAGTTGGCTGAGGCTTCATCGTCTCGCTTAGCAAACATCCGTTTTGCCGTCATCGCAGTCACCATATAGATCATGTTAATCATCGACCAGGCAAATATTTCCAGCGTCCAAAGCTCGTGAGCACTGGCATCCAATTGCTTTGCCACGACTATAATCAGCCCCCAAAGCATGAGGCCGAGTAACGGCAAGGCAGAGACCAGCCCCCAATTCCTGTCCCACTGACGAATAGCGGCGATATTTAATATGGCGCTACCGGCGGTGGCGGCAAAGACCACTAGTGCAATAATTAGATTCCAACTGTTAGATGTGGCTGTAACATTCGCTGATGCGGCTATAGCTGAGCTGCTTCCTAATGCAAGCAGGCTGAGAATGATAGGTGCGCTTATAAGTTGGGGCTTCTTTTTTGGGTGTTGCTGGCTAGTCACAGAAGTATCTCTTGTTGTGCTTCAATTTTTGCGGATGCAGTGGATACCGGATTAGACCAAAGCAATTTGAAATGGGGAAGCACTCTTTTCCTTGGGGTAATTAAAATGAGGGGCTCACAACTTGTCACAATTGATTTCCCTATGCACTTACCGAGTTTCCACAAGAGTTTAGTACAATGACAATCACTATCTGTGCCCGTGGGGCGCAATAAAATTATTAAGCAATCAACCTTAAGGAGCAAATAATGAATACGCGAGTCACTGCAGGAATATTTCTGCTAGCTACATTAACCGGCTGTGCCAACGGATTGTCCTCCGGGTTGGCACCAGACAGAATTGTGGCTGAGCGGGGAGGGTTTGTTCCAGAAGGTATCGAGTATGACAACAATCGCAATCGCTTCCTTACAGGTTCGATCGCCGATGGAACAATCTATGAGGTAACTTCTGGTGGGCGTCTAATTCCAGCAATAACGTCGTCGGACCTAAAGTCCTCAGTGGGTATAGAAGTCGACGAGGCTCGCGACACCCTCTATGTCGCAAACTCTAATACGGGAATCCCTAGTGGAGCGGCTGAGTTAGGTGTCTACAATTTAGCTAGTGGAGAGCAGCTTGCGATGGTTGATCTAGCCGCAAGTATCCCAAACAAGCCATCCGACGCTGCTCATTTTGCTAACGACGTTGCGATAAGCAAGTCTGGTGTAGCTTATATTACCGACAGCAGAATGAAGATTGTCTATAAGGTAGACAAATACTACCGCGCGAGCGTGCTGATTGATTTTGGTCTCGATGCGGAATTTGGATTAAATGGTATCGAATATCACCCTGCAGGTTATCTAATTGTAGCGTCGCCGGGAACCGGACAACTTCTTAGAGTACCGGTAGACAATCCGCAGCGCTGGGCGTTAATCGACTTGGATGTTCCTGCCACTGGTGTTGACGGTATTTTTTGGGCGTCTGACGGTAGCCTAGCGGGTGTATCGAACAATAGAAGTAGGGCTGTTAAGTACCAGAGCGATGACAATTGGAGATCTGCGCGTCTGATTGGTATGGCGAGCTATTCAGGACAATCGACCACAGGTGCTACGGTTGGAGATGAAATTTACGTAGTGCAGCCACATTTTTCAGATGATGAGCCGCCAGAAATATTGCGCGCCAAATTCTAGGCTTGTAGTCATTCAACTCCAAAATGGATGCTTAGTATTTTACGCTAAGCATCCAATTGTTGAGCAGATTTGAGAGTTCGAATCTGAGCTTGCCGATTTCAAAGCTTACTTCTTCATCTTCCCTAGCCTCGCTGCGCCCCTCGCAAAGACTAAACCTTATAAGTGATAGCCTCAGCTTTATCTGATTAATCTACGGGGCATCCTCAGGTGACTACTGGCACCTATGAGCGTGCATGCTCAGCCTCACTGCAAGATGAATTCCACTGGGGCATTAGGCCCTAATGGCAAACCTAAAATCACCCAAACAACGGTGAGGGTAAGGCCGGAAATTAAAAGCACCACTGAGTAGGGCAGCATCGTTGCAGCCAGACTCCCGAGACCAAACTCTTTCTGCCAGCGTTGGCAGAAAACGAGTATCAGAGGAAAATAAGGCATAAGGGGCGTGATGATATTTGTTGCGCCGTCTCCCACGCGATAAGCAGCGGTGCTCATCTCTGGGCTGATACCAATGAGCATTAGCATCGGCACAAGTACCGGTGCTAGCAGAGCCCACTTCGCACTTGCGGAACCTATAAATAGATTAATCGTTGCACCAAATATAATGATCAAGGCCATCAGCACTGAATCGGGGAGACTAGAACCTTCTAGTACCGCGGCGCCTTTAATCGCAAAAATAAGCCCAAGGTTCGACCAGTTAAACATCGCCACGAAATGCGCTGCGGTAAATGCGAGCACGAGGTAATAGGAGAGGTCTGCCATAGCATCGCTCATCATCTTTACGATATCTCGGTGATTTGAGACTGTGCCAGCAGCCGAGCCATACGCCCAACCTGCGGCTAGAAATAGAAAGAAAAATCCAGCAACTAAGGATTGGAACATTGGAGTAAGCCTGGCTTCTGGATTCGCTGCTTCATTTATAAGCGGCGTGCCTGGGCCAATTGTTAGGATAACCCACAGCGCGATAATTCCAAGGCAAGCGTAACCTGCCCGAGCTAAACCCTTGCGTTCGATGTCACTTAAAGTAGTGCTCGGGTCTTTAATTACGCCGGCAGTAGTACTCTCGGCATCACCGGGTTTGATGGGGGCCAGTCGAGGTTCGATTATCTTGTCGGTGACGTACCAAATAGAAGGCAGGAACACGAAAGTCATGGCAATAATAAAGTAGGCGTTGCCGGCAATATTCGCATCCCAAGAAGGCTGGATGGTTTCGGCTGCTGCTTCGGTAATGCCAAATAGCAATGCATCAAGCTGGCCTGGCAACAGATTCGCAGAGAATCCACCAGACACGCCTGCGAAAGCGGCGGCGATACCGGCAATTGGATGACGACCTGCAGCGGCGAAGATAACACCGGCTAATGGGATGAGAACAACGTAGGCAGCATCCGCCGCCAAGTTACCTACCATGCCAATTAGGGCTACCGCTGGAGTTAGTAAGAATAAGGGGGCCTTTGACACTGCGCCGCTCATGGCGGAGGCGAAGAGGCCGGACCGCTCAGCAACACCTGCGCCAAGCATAACTACAAGTACATAACCTAAGGGGTGGAAACTGGTAAAGGTTTCCGGCATATCTACGAGTAAACGTTGGATATTTCCCGCCGATAATAAGCTCTCGGCATTAATCATGATCGCGTTACCTGCCGCATCAACCTGCGTAGGGTGGGCAGCGGACACGCCCGTCAGTGCAGCCACGACGCTAATGGCGATAACAGCGCCAATACAATAGAGAAAGATGAATACGGGGTCGGGTAGTTTGTTTCCCGATTTCTCGATCCAGGCAAGAATGCCTTTCATTTCATTAGTTTGTGATTGTATGTTCTCAGTCATTGCAGTTATCCCTTGCACTTAAAAGTGTTGCTCGCTCACTATTACTGATTGCCCAATGTTTTATGGCTGACTATTGACGGACTAAACGAAAAAATGTGTTTAGCTCGTTCACATAACTCTCGGGCTGTTCTAACGCCGCGAAGTGTCCGCCTTTCTCCATGAGAGAATAATGACGAAGGTCGTAGGCGGCCGCCACCCAAGATCTCGGCGTTATATATATCTCGGCGGGATACACGGCAACACCAGTAGGCACATCGATATACTCGATAGGTTTTGCAACTGGAGTCTTGCTACTTTCATAGTAGATCCGTGCTGAAGAGGTAATAGTTTCGGTGAACCAATAAATCGCGATATTGGTTAACAGTTCATCCTTACTAAAGTAGTTATCCAGATCGCCGTCAGCGCCTTGCGGTAAGTCGGACCAGCCATGAAATTTTTCTACGATCCATGCTGCTAGTCCAGCTGGGGAATCGTTTAATCCATAACCTAAACTTTGTGGCTTAGTCCTCTGTATTTGTTGATAGCCAACCTCATTTTGCATATAGGCTGTACGAGCTGTACGTAGGTTATTTTCTGCTTCGGAGACATCGTCTCGTTGTGCTTCATCTGCTGGCGGGCTTGCTAGAACCATATTTGAATGAAGACCTATCAAGCGTTCTGGATAGTTGTTAGCAAGATTGCGGTTGATGATCGCGCCCCAATCACCGCCAGCGATAGCATATTGCTCATAACCGAGCCGCTCCATAAGTCCGGCTAGAATGTGCGCAAACTTCTCCGGACTATAACCTGGTTCATTGGGCCTTTCCGAGAAGCCGAAGCCGGGAAGAGAAGGCGCTATAACATGGTAGGAGTCTGCAATGTTACCGCCATGGGCCGCAGGATCAGTGAGAGGTCCTATTATCTTTGAAAATTCTGCTACTGACCCAGGCCATCCATGCACGATCATCAACGGAATTGCATCAGGGTTTTGGGAGCGCTCGTGAATGAAGTGCATATCTAAGCCATCAATTTCAGTTTTGAACTGATCGAATTGATTTAATTCAGATTCTTGCTTTTTCCAGTCGAAGTCGTTTTGCCAATAACTGATTAGCTCGGCCAAATAGCTGGAATCGGTTCCATACTCCCAGGTGGTGTCTGCTATCTGATCAGGCATGCGAGTGGCTGCAAGCCTGCGCTGTAGATCCGCGATCGCAGTGTCTGAGATGTCGATTTCAAAGGGGATGATAGGTGCATTGTTTGCGAGTTTGGACTGAGACATAGGCTTCTCATTTGAAGAGACTGTAGTTTTATTTAGGTGAGCGAGGCTCGATGCAAGCTGATCAGGCTTGGCTATAGCGACTGAGCCAAGCGCGATAGAGAGGATCGTGCAAATTCCCGCGCCCAAAAGGCCAGGAAGTGACGTCATTCCTGTTGTTTTTACAGATGATGCTGCTGATAGTCTTGAATGCATAGCTTACCTCGCAGCCGAAGCTGGTAGTCGATTCTTGGTTTATACTTAACTATTTTCTATATCTAACAATGCCTTGCTGATGATTTTTACAGCTGAGTCTATTTCGTTCTTAGTGACATTAAGGGCGGGCAGCAGGCGCACGCTATTTCTTCCAGCCTTAACGACCAAGAGCTTTTGCTCCTGCAGGCGAGCAATCAATTGCCCCGCATCGGTCAGGCAGTAGAGGCCAAGCATTAGACCTAGGCCTCGCACTTCTTTAAGCAGCAATGGATACCTTTTAACTAGTTTCTGCAATTCATTCTTAAAGTAAGTCCCTAACTCTCTGACTTTATTTAGAAAATCAGGATCGTTGAGAGTGTCCATAACGGCGTTGCCAACGGCAGTCGCGAGTGGATTTCCCCCGAATGTACTGCCGTGAGTTCCAGCAACTAATGCGCTTGCTACTTCTTCCGTAGCGAGGCATGCACCAATAGGGAAACCGCCACCAAGCCCCTTAGCTGTAGCTAGTATGTCCGGACTAACGCCTAGCTGTTGATAAGCATAAAGAGTGCCCGTGCGAGCGATGCCGCACTGCACCTCATCAAACATAAGTAAGATGTTATGTGAGTCGCATAACTCCCTGGCTGCCTTGAGGTATTCGATGTCAGCAACGTTAATGCCGCCTTCGCCCTGAATAGGCTCTATGACGATTCCGGCAGTGCTCTGTGTGACAACGCTAAGTAATGACTCTAGGTCTCCAAATTCAGCTTGATCGAAGCCAGGGTCGCCGACGAGGAAGCCTTCGCAATGAGCCGGGTTGGCAGCGGATGCGATCGCGGCGAGGCTACGCCCATGAAATGCACCGCTCATCGAAACAATGCGGTTTTTCTGGCTCTGTCCCTTAGAATGGAAATAACGACGAATCGCTTTAAATCCGCACTCAATAGCTTCTGTGCCGGAGTTGCAAAAGAATACGCGGTCAGCGAATGTGCTTGCTACTAGCTTATTTGCGAGCTGCTCACCTGGCTCTATGTTATAGAGGTTGGATGTGTGCCATAGGCGGTTTGCTTGATCTGTTAATGCCTCGATCAATGTCGGGTTACAGTGCCCAAGACTGTTAACGGCTATGCCCATTCCGAAATCGAGATAACGGGCGCCATCTTTAGTAAACAAATAAGAGCCTTCACCGCGTTCAAACTTCAGCTCCCGTGTTCCATAGTTCTGCATGAGGGCAGAGCTCATATCATTATCCTAAGTCATTAAATTGATTAGCTTGCTGCTTGCGCCGATATCAAAAAGCCGCGGCAGTTTTGCCGGATTAGAGTGTATCATTCAATACAGAAATTTCAGATGAGAAACAGACTTTGTTCCTATTCTAAAAGAAAGTATTAGGGCTTTCTGATGTCGATTCGGCGTTCCCACATCGACCCGATGTTATACAAGCTAATCTCGGGCATTTTGTCTTCGGCAACAGATTCGTTGAACCGCTGCCCAGGCACTTACAGCGCGGAGTTTTCTGCCTTGGTTGCGTCTGGGGGCGAACGGTTGTTTTGGGAGATCGATGAGATGTTCACCACAGCCTTAGCTTACGCAGCCGGAATCACATAATCCTACTCAGGACCTGCAACAGGGCAACGATATAGGTACGCGATATTGCGATACAATTTATACCGAGAATGTAGAGCAATTGCAGATAGTAAATACTGGCGCAGAAGCTTTTGACGCAGCACTAAGCGAAACACTGTATTCATCGATAATTATTTAAATCAATGAGTTAACTAATTTTTATTATGCAGAATATTATTATCAACGGTATTTAGCGAAGAATTCGGCAGCTTATTGAGGTTTCGCGGGCACCGACGCCTGTTACAAGCCGGAACACAATGGTTAGTAATGCAGGGGCTGCTTTCGTTTAAACGCCTCTGCGAAAAAATCGTCTAATCTCCTTCTCTTTTATCAAGGCATCTTCATATCCCATTTTCAAAAGGGCACTACAAAACCCTTTTTCGAACAGTATTAAGCTTAGTAGCGTGCTGGAGGTGTCGGGCTTAATGTGTCTAGTCATTTGCTTCGGCAGTTCATTATAGAATTCCGTGGCTAAAATATTTATTTCTTTGCTAGGGGAAATTTCAAGTAATTCAATGTTTTGAGCGCTGATCTTTTTACTATTTCTTATCTCTATAGGCACATGTTCTAGCGCCTCATTCATATCGCGAAGAAACTCCAAATCATTGTCTAGCGTGTCGACGAATGCGCTGTTTAGCATATGCCCTAGAATTTGCGAAATCGACGGCGGTACAGTCATCGTATTTTCTAGAGGTGCTTTGCCGCGATTGCCACTGACGCCTATTGCTAGCAATCGCCTAGCACCAAGATGAATAGGTGTCGATGTCGGGGCTAGTTGCCTAACTGCGCCATCGCCATAGAATTGATCAGCGATTCTCACCGCAGGAAATAGCACAGGCAGTGCTGAGGAAGCCATCAAATGCGAATGAGTTATCTCGCCCCGTCTTCCAATGCGATGGGGGCCCTCCCAATCATTAAGCCCCTTTACTCCCTGGTAGAAAGAAACTGATTCTCCGGTACTGTACGCAGAGGTAGTTATACTTAGTGCATCAAGTAAGCCTTTATCTATATTTCTTTGAATTTTATCAAGTTTTAGTACGCGCTCTAACAAACCGATTAGGGGTGAATTGTCCAAGAGCGAGCGGGGCACATCGCTGTTTCTGGAGCGCATCGAAGACAGCAGCATAATCGATGCGCTACCGAGTAATTTACCAGACTGCGGCGTGTAGATTTGATCGCTACTTATGTTCTTCCAAACATATTCGAGTAGCCTTACCCCAGTGCGCAGACGATGCGCGTGACACGCAAGGGCGGCTGCGTTAAGTGCGCCAGCCGAAGTTCCAGAAATAATGTGAAAGGGGTTGCTGGCGTCAGCTGGCAACAATTCGGCAATGGCACGAAGTACGCCTACTTGATAGGCTGCTCTGGCACCTCCGCCGGAGAGCAGCAGGCCGATCCGGTCTGCATTCTTAGTTTCGAGCATCCTGATTTTAGTTCTCCTTTGTGGTGCGGTCCGTCGCATCTTGCCCGCGCATACTACACAATATTACAAATGCTTTATAAACATGCGGTTATGTAGCTATCTTAATTTCGCGCCAAAATTTAGAAGCTGACTTTTTTCCGATTGCCTGATGGCAAACTGAGCGGTAGCAATCTATCATGGTAGCAACTGGCAACATGAGTCTGTAATGGTAACCCAAGCAAAGATAGATCCTCTTGTTATTGCGATATCTTCCCGCGCTTTATTTAACCTAGAAGATAGTCATCGAGTCTTCGAGGAAGAAGGCTTGGACGCGTATCAGCAATACCAAATCTCCAAAGAAGATCAGCCGCTGGAGCAAGGCGATGCGTTTCTTTTGGTGCAGAAACTTCTAGGGCTCAATGAGTTGCTAGATGAATCTCCGGTGCAGGTCATCCTTCTTTCCCGCAACAGTGCAGATACTGGTCTACGTATTTTTAATTCGATACAGCATTATGGCTTGGATATCAGTCGTGCAGCGTTTAGCGGTGGGGACAGCCCTTATCGCTATATATCGGCCTTCAATAGCCACCTTTTTCTTTCTACGGATGGAGCTGATGTCAGGCAGGCCTTAGAGTCGGGCGTTGCTGCCGCAACGATCCTACCTTCAGAGAAGAGCGTAACCCCCAATGACAAGCTAAAGATCGCATTCGATGGCGACGCAGTATTGTTTTCAGATGATTCTGAAAAAATATTTAAAAACAAAGGCTTGGAAGCTTTTACTGAGAATGAAATTGAGGCTGCGAACGAGCCCTTAAGTGGAGGCCCTTTCAAGCCGGTCCTTGCCGCTTTGCAACAAATACAAATGGCGTTTCCGCCTGGCGAGTCCCCGCTAAGAACCTGTTTAGTAACAGCCCGCGCCGCTCCGGCCCACGAAAGGGTAGTGCGCACGCTGCGCGCATGGAATATCCGAATAGATGAGTCGCTATTCCTTGGTGGGCTAGATAAGGGTGAGTTCCTTCGCGCATTCGATGCTGACGTATTCTTTGATGATCAAGAAGGACACTGCGAATCTGCGCGTAACCACGTCGCGACAGGGCACGTTCCTCATGGAATTGCCAATCAATAATTATATATATCATAGAGATATAATTAAAAATTAATGTATTTTAGAGGTTAAGGTGTAATACAAGCCCAGACCGAGCAAAATTACCGTTAACAGCCCCTGCAGGACCTGTTCTGGCAGGCGATTGCTGAGCCGTGAACCTAGTGCAATAGCTGGTAACGAGCCAATAAGCAGGCTCAGCAGTAACATTAGGTCTACGTGGCCCGCTAATAGATAGCCGAGACCCGCTATGAAGGTGAGCGGGACCGCGTGGGCGATGTCGCTGCCAACTATTTGTACGGTCTTCGCTTGAGAATACATTGTTAGCAGTATGGCCGCAGCAAACGCTCCCGCGCCCACGGATGAGAGCGTCACACAAACCCCTAGTACGATTCCCATTAGAAAAGTTAGCTCAGATCTTCTGCGCTGGATAAAATGCATTAGCGCCGGAGGTCTATTCTCCGCAGCTTTTTCCCTCATTTTATTACGTAATATCAATATAATAGCGGTAATTATTAACATAATACCTAAGCTAAACGTGAGCAATTGCTCAAATTTTGGCGTGTCCTGAAAAGCCGTTTGAATCATGACCGCATGGACCAAAATGGCAGTCGGTACGCTGCCAAAAGCCAAAAGACGCACGATGCTCCAGTTCACATTACCTGACTGATGATGGGAGAGTGCGCCCCCAGCTTTCGTTATTGAGGCGTAGAGAAGGTCTGTGCCGATAGCTACGGAGGCAGGATAGCCAAACATAAGCAGTATAGGCGTCATTAGTGATCCGCCTCCGACACCGGTAATGCCAATGGCGAAACCCACTAGGGCCCCAGCTAGGGTGTGTAGAACCAATTCCATCATGACCGGCGTCAATTTCTGTAAAGGCGAGAGGGTAAACTGAAGATATTATTCGATAAAGGAATATTTTAGAATATTTTTATAACCAAATAGAATAACCTTTGTGCTTCTGAGAGCAGATAGGTATACACAATGAAGTTACATCAACTTAGGTATATATGGGAGGTCGCCAAGCAAGACTTGAACGTCTCTCAGGCGGCCGCCCACCTATTCAGTTCGCAACCAGGCATTAGCAAGCAAATTCGATTATTAGAGGAAGAGCTGGGCCTACAGATATTCACGCGCAGGGGGAAGCACCTCGTAGAGATCACTCCAGCAGGCAGAGAGATACTGGAGACAAGCGGGGAGATTTTACAGCAGATTAAAAAAATCGAATCTCTGGCGCAGGAGCACAGTGATCAGTACAAAGGCAGCTTATCGCTAGCGACCACGCATACCCAGTGCCGTTACGTGTTGCCGCCTATAATTCGGCGCTTTATGAATAAATATCCTGATGTCGCATTGCACATGCATCAAGGCACGCCAACTCAAATATCTGCCGTAGCGGCCGATGCCGGGGCAGATTTCGCCATCGCGACAGAAGCGCTCGAGCTATACAGCGACCTAGTGATGTTGCCCTGTTATAAGTGGAATCGATCTATTCTCGTACCTAAAGATCATCCATTAGCACATGAAAGCGAGCTAACTCTCTATAAAATATCACAATACCCCATAGTCACTTACACATTCGGTTTCACCGGCAGGTCCAAGTTGGATGAAGCGTTCGATGAGCAGGGCCTCAAGCCCAAGGTAGTTCTCACGGCCGCAGATGCAGACGTTATTAAGACCTACGTCCGTCTGGGCCTAGGTGTTGGCATCGTAGCCAGCATGGCGTTTGATGCCGAGATAGATAAGGATCTAATAGCGCTGGATGCCAGCAAGCTGTTTGAGCCCAGCACTACGAAGATAGGTTTTCGACGAAACAGTTACTTTCGCGGCTATATGTTTGATTTTGTTGAAATGTTTGCGCCACACCTGAATGGTGATTTGCTGCGCAGAAGCCTTGAAACGAAGAATCGAGCAGAATTGGACGCTCTGCTAGAGGGGATACAGCTGCCTGTGCTGTAAGGGCGCTTCCCGGGCGGGGTCGTTAGTCCTCGCTGCCGCCTCTATGCAGTCCGCACTCCTTAATGGTTGCTTCCTCCCACCACCAGCGTCCTTCTCGCTCATGTTGATTCGGTCCTATGGGGCGAGTACAAGGCTCGCACCCTATGCTGATAAAGCCTGCGTCGTGTAGCTCGTTGTAGGGCACATCGAACATACGGATATAATTCCAGACTTCTTCCGAGCTCCAATTTGCTAAGGGGTTTACCTTAATGACAGGGTGATCGGGGGTTGAGAAGCTGCTATCGAGCTCAATGACGGGGACCTCGGCCCTGCTCGGGCTTTGATCGCGCCGCTGCCCTGTAATCCAAGCGTCTACAGTAGCCAGCTTGTTTCGCAGTGGCTCAACCTTTCGAATACTACAGCATTCCTTGTGGCCGTCTTCGTAGAAGCTAAACAGCCCTTTATCTTGTATTAACTGGCTCAGTCGATGCGGGTCGGGGTGAAGCGTCTCGATTGGAAGCTCGTAGTGCCTGCGGACGGATTCGATGAATTCGTAAGTCTGAGGGTGCAGTCGGCCGGTATCCAAAGTAAAGGCGGCAGGTTTGATGGCCAGCTTGCTAGCCATCTCTATTAAGGCTACGTCTTCAGCGCCGCTAAAGGAGATCGCTAAATTTGGCCAGAGCTCGGCAACTTCCCTAATTATATCCTTTGGCTCGCTATTGCTGAGGCGAGTATTTAGTTCTGTTATGTCTTTTGCTGAGGTCATTTGAGTCTTCGTGGTTGCTAGGTGCTCCCGAAAGAGGGCGCGCGGCATATTCTCGGCTATTTGGCGGCGGCGGTAAAGCGCCTGCACGGGCGCCGCCTCATATCCCCGATTAAACTATTAACCCCAGCTGCCGATACCGATGTTCCACGTGAAAAAACTCTAATAAAACTAAGCACTTAGACAGTCCAAATGGTTTCTTCCACTAAATATTGGTGTTTGTCGCGTCGTTCAATCCATATCTAGTAATTAGACAGCAACAGATTTTGCAGCGCCTCTGTTCCGGCTTCGCGATATCTGGTAAATTTGTGCTGCTTCGAGCGGTCGAGCCTGTGATGGCAGCCGACAGCGATAACATTGCCAGCCCAAGGTTGGCTTAGCTACAAACTCGCACCCATACGAGTTATCAGACAAGGAGAAACGTGCGTCATGGAAATCGCCTGCCTAGATTTGGAAGGAGTGCTGGTGCCCGAAATATGGATTGGGTTTGCAGAGAAGACTGGTATTGAGGAGTTGCGAGCGACAACACGCGATATCCCGGACTATGACGTGCTAATGAAGCAGCGTCTAACCATCCTCGACAAACACAAGTTAGGTCTTCCGGATATCCAGGAAGTAATCTCCACAATGACTCCAATGCCTGGCGCCAAAGAGTTTATAGATTGGTTGAAAAAGCGCTTTCAACTTATTATTTTATCAGATACTTTTTATGAGTTTTCTCAACCGCTGATGCGTCAGCTCGATTTCCCGACACTGTTCTGCCATCGCCTAGTAGCTGATGAAAACGGTCGAATAGTAGATTATAAACTGCGACAGAAAGACCCCAAGCGTCAATCCGTAAAGGCGTTGCACGGGCTTAACTTTCGAGTGATTGCTTCCGGTGATTCCTATAACGATACGACTATGCTGGAGGAGGCGGATGCAGGCATCCTGTTTAGAGCGCCAGCCAATGTTATTGAGGAGTTTCCGCAGTATCCCGCTGTGCAGAGCTATGATGAACTGAAGCGAGAGTTTTGCGCGGCCAGTGAGCGAGACCTGAGCGTATAGCGCCAATAATTAACTTTTAACTTAAATAGATTCCTATAAGAAATTGATAATATTAGCTATTTTATCAAAGCATTCTTGATATTCCTGCTCGCAATCTGAGTCGGCAACGATGCCTCCACCCGCCCAGCAACGTAGCACCCCAGGCTCCCATAAGAGGCTGCGGATAGTGATGCTGCTATCGAGGTTGCCCTGTACGCCTAAGCAGAATACCGTTCCGCAGTACACGCGCCTCGCTTCATGTTCAACCTTTTGGATGATATCCATAGCTGCAAGCTTTGGGGCGCCGGTTATAGAGCCTCCAGGGTAGCAACTGGAGAGAAGATCTAGAGCATCCTTGTTTGAGGAGATTCTTCCTGCTACATCACTGACCATATGGTGCACATTGCTAAAGCTTTCTACTGTAAATATCTGATTTACTTCTATACTGCCAGTTTCACATACTCGGCCTAGATCATTTCTAACCAGGTCTACGATCATTAGGTTCTCTGCTCTGTCTTTTTCGCTAGAAGCTAGCTCTTCAGCAAGACTGTTATCTAGACTCTCTGTTTGGCCTCGGGGGCGTGTACCTTTGATTGGCTGACTTAGGACGGCACCACTGTGTAGACTAACAAAGCGCTCCGGGGACAAGCTCAAGAGCGCGCCGCTGCCCCAGCCAATGTAGGCAGAGAATGGGGCTGTTGTAGCATCGCGCAGCTTTAGGTAAGCGGCCAGAGGCTCTCCGCAACTTCTTGCCGTGAAACCTTGAGTCAGATTCACCTGATAGCAATCGCCATTAGTAATTCGAGACTTAATGTCGGTGAATGCATTTTGATACTCGGTAAAGCTAGTGCCGTTTACGAATGGAGATTCCAGATGAAATGCCGCCCACTCAGAAGCAGCGGACTTTTGAGCAGGCTCTTCGATGCAGCTTAAGATTTGCTCAATGGTAGTGTTGCTGCAGCTCGGATGCAGTCTGAGGCTGCAACTTTTGTTCTGATGATCAAGAACTATGGTCCAGAGATAGATTCCTACAAATGCGTCGGTGATCGCGAATTCGGCTTTGCCGGTTAGAGTTGGATAACCTAGATAGCCGATAATCGCACCGGCATGTTCTAGTTTTTGCTCATCTGCATGCTCAAAGTTAGGTAGTGGTAAAAATAGCTCTTTTAAGACTCTGATATAATTAATAAATTCAGTACTTATAGTTGAGGTTCCAACAACTTCTTTTGCATTTTCTGAGCAGGAAAAAGAACCATTCTTGACGCTAAGATAGACACTTGGCGCCGCAGTTAGGATATCGAGTCTTCCGTTGCTACCGCCATGATTTGCGCTGTCCAAAAAAGCTGGCATGCCAAGCTTATGGAGCGCGCGCATATAATGCTCGCTGTCAGCGTAATAGGGTAGAGATCGATAGTTGGTGAGGGGCATAGAGCTGGCTTACGGTAATGCAGTGCTTCGCAAGATTAGGCAGAAGCGAGAAGACTACCTTGATTTAGCAGCTGGCGCAGTAATTCCGCTATATCGGGATCAGCGAGTAAATCCCCAGCTGTGCCGGGCACCATCTCTGACGTCTCACAGAACGCAGCGATATTAGATAGCAGCTTGATTGGGAAACTAACCATAGCCCCATCGACAAACAGTAATACGCAATCCTTAGCGGTTGATTCCATGAAGGCGAATCGAGAACTAGGGTTCTTCGCCAGTTGGATCCCTTCATTCACGAGGCTTGCAAACGCTTCCGGTGAAATCTCATCGTCTAACGGCTGAATCAATTCTGGGTATTTCGGTTGACTGACATTGCAGCCAAACCAAGCGGCGAATTTTTGTTTTTCAGCAAGCTGCTTGGTGAGCTGACGAAAACTATTATCTAGAAACTCAGGGCGGATTTCTGCGCTTCGTAGACCTGTTTGCGCGACATTGTCTTCATAGCGCTCTGATGGATCTTGGTCTTTTATAATAAAATCGCTGAAGCCTTCAATCATTTCTGCCATGGAAGGAGCACGAAACCCAATGGAGTAGCACAAGCTTTCACTTGTAGCTGTGCCCCAGTGAGCGAATCGAGGAGGAACGTAGAGCGCATCACCGGCGGTAAGATTGAATTGGGCTGTAGCCTCAAAATTCCGAAGAAGACTTAGCTCTTCGCCCGGAAGTAGCTCAACGTCAGAATCGCAGCGATTACCAACTTTCCAATTCCGCTCCCCCATACCCTGGAGAAGAAAAACATCATAATAATCGTAATGAGGGCCAACGCTGCCTCCCTGGGCCGCAAATGAAATCATGATGTCATCGATGCGCCAGCTAGGCAGGAAATTGAATAGTGTTTTTATGTCAGCGACGTCTTCAACCCATTGATCGACCGCTTGCACTAGCAGGGTCCAGTTCGACTCGGGAAGTTGAGTGAAATCGGATTCCTCAAACGGGCCATGGCGAAGTTGCCATTTTCTGGATTCGGGCTGAGTGACGAGTCGGCTTTCAATGAGCTCTTCGCAAGCAAGCCCGGCAAGCTCTTCAGGAGTCATTGAGTCAGCAAAGTTTGGTATTAACTTAGGCAGTAGTACTGGTTTTTTTTGCCAGCACTGTGCAAGAAATTTTTCGCTATCGAAGGATGCGTTTAACCGTCGCTTGCTCAAATAGCACGCGCCTGTTCTATCGCATTTCCTAGATATTTGCGCGGTGTTAGCTGCAGTAAATCTTGTTTTGCTGCATCAGGAATAGTGAGCTTCTGTACAAAATCTTGAACAGACTGCTGGTCGATCTGCTTTCCGCGAGTTAACTCTTTTAGTTTTTCATAGGGCTTCTCGATACGGTATCTGCGCATAACAGTTTGTATTGGCTCTGCTAATATTTCCCAGCAGGAATCGATATCTTCGTCTATCGTTTTGGCGTTGAGCTCAAGCTTTCCTATGCCTTTCATTGTGGCTCGGTAAGCAATAAGACTATACGCCAAGCCTGTTCCAATGTTTCGAAGAACAGTCGAGTCTGTTAGATCTCGCTGCCATCGCGAGATTGGTAGTTTCTCAGAGAGGTGAGACATGATCGCATTAGCTAAGCCAAGATTACCCTCGGAATTTTCAAAATCAATTGGGTTTACCTTGTGAGGCATTGTCGACGAGCCAACTTCTCCAGCGATTGTTCGCTGCTTGAAGTAGCCAAGTGAAATGTAAGCCCAAATGTCTCTGTCGAAATCTATCAGCACTGTATTAAAACGACAAACGGCTGCGAATAGTTCTGCTATGTAATCGTGTGGTTCGATCTGAGTTGTGTAGGGATTCCAGCTGAGACCGAGACCTTCTACAAATTCCTTAGCAGTAGCTTGCCAATCTATATCTGGGTACGCAGAAAGGTGCGCATTATAATTACCTACCGCGCCGTTGATCTTGCCTAGAATCTCGTTAGATTCTATCTGTGCAATCTGTCGTCTTAGTCGGTGTACGACGTTAGCAAATTCTTTGCCCACGGTAGAGGGAGAGGCAGGTTGACCATGGGTGCGGCAAAGCATGGGCTGGTCAGCGAAGTCCTTGGCAAGTTGAGCCAAGCGTGACTCAATCTCACGCATTTGATTAAGCACAACCTCGTCACGACCGTCGCGCAGCATTAATGCATAGGCCAGATTATTGATGTCTTCGGAAGTGCAGGCGAAATGTACAAATTCAAGCTGATCGCTTAACTCAGCATTGTCTTCAAATTTTTCTTTAATGAAATACTCGACAGCTTTTACGTCGTGATTTGTGGTGGACTCGATAGCCTTAATTCGCTGCCCGTCCTCAACCGAAAAGTTCTCAACAAGATCGTCTAGGTACTGTAGGCCGCGATCACTAATGACTTGCAGATCGTCAATCTGATCGTGTTCCGACAGCTTCTGCAGCCATTTGACTTCAACGAGTACGCGGTACCGCATGAGCGCAAATTCACTAAAGTAGGGCGCGAGATCTTCGCACTTATTCTTATAGCGGCCGTCCAGTGGGGAGATTGCCAATAGCGAATTGTCTGAATCGTATGCCATCGTGTATTCCTTGGTTTTCGTAAACTTAATTTGTTGTTAGTTCTAATGGTTCGTGTTTCTAAGCCCCGACTCTAGGGTTTAGATCGATGCTAGTAGGCGTCGTCTTAATGTACTTGCCGTGTCTTGCACGCGCTTTCTATAGAAGATAAGTCGCCAGCGACGTCCTCCAAGCTGATGCCATAAAACCGCCGATCTAATGCCCGCCAATAGCAATGAGCGAACGCGGTTCGCCACATATTCATTCTGCAGATAGTCCACCTGTCCCTGCACCTGAATTCGGTGTGGCAGCGTACTAATTGTATCCTGATACAGCGTGGCAAGCTGCTCGAATGTATGCTCTTGACGCAATTGTCCGTCGGTTTTTTCTGTTTCTCCCATACGCCATGGCGTAGCGTTCTCGGGAATTAATTGTAACGGCTGAACTGACTGTAATCCTTCTCGGATGCTGGTTTGCATGGCAGGGTTTGAATCTAGCTTATTTCTTAGTAGCAGCATCCCTAAGGTGTAGCGGACGAGGCTAGCATTTTCTGGTGAGCGTACCTGAGTGAACATATCATGCAAGGAGCGCAACCCCAGATTCAGATGCCCTAGGTTTGGATAGACATCGGCCTCAGACCTTGGATTAAGGACAAGTAGGGGATTCACGCTAGCAATTAGTTCCGTCTGGGAGGCATTGCCGTGCACGGCAAGCTTGGTAACTAGAGCCGCTGACTGCGCAACCGCGGCCAATGCCACGATCTGCCATTCCCAGCACGTTAGCTCAGCGACAGAATTGTTCAATGATTGCTCCTCCGAGACAGCGCTCTTCCTGATAAAAAACAACATATTGTCCCGGCGTCACCGCACGCTGTGGTTTAGTGAAATCCACTTGCAGTTGACCATCTTCGAGCAAGCTTATTCGGCACTCCTGGTCGGCCTGGCGGTAGCGAATTTTAGCGGTGCAATTCAGTGGCATATTCTCGGGCTGGGCATTTACCCATGCGGCCTTGCTTGCAATTAGTCGACTAGAGAACAGCATTTCATGGTCCGAACCTTGTGCTACCAATAGGACATTTCTCTGCAGGTCTTTGTCTACGACATACCAGGGAGCCTCGTCATGATCGGGTAATCCGCCAATGCCTAAGCCTTGTCGTTGACCGTAGGTATAAAACATCAGGCCTGAGTGCTTACCGATCGAGTCGCCTTCTACAGTCTCGATAACCCCCGGTTGCGCAGGCAAGTACTGTTCTAAAAAATCTTTGAATTTACGTTCGCCGATGAAGCAAATGCCGGTGCTGTCTTTTTTATCATGGGTGCTCAATCCTAAACGGGCTGCAATTGTGCGCACTTCAGATTTATCTAGCTCTCCAACGGGAAAAAGACTCTTTGCAAGGCAGCTGTCATCTACCTCGCAGAGGAAATAGCTCTGATCTTTGTTGTTATCCAAGCCCTTCAGCAGGAAAGTCTCAGCAGCAACGGACTGTTTCCTGACATAGTGGCCAGTTGCGATAAAGTCAGCGCCTAGTTCTCTGGCATACTCGAGAAAGGCCTTGAATTTTATCTCACGATTACAGAGCACATCCGGATTCGGAGTCCTGCCTGCTGAATACTCCTTCAGAAAGTGCTCGAACACATTATCCCAGTATTCAGCTGCGAAATTTGCGCTATGAAGGTGTATCCCAAGACTATCGCAGACTGATTGGGCATCGGCTAGATCTTCCTTGGCCGTGCAATAGTCTGTGCCATCGTCTTCGTCCCAGTTTTTCATGAACAGGCCTTCCACCTGATAGCCTTGCTGCATAAGCAAGTAGGCGGCAACGGAAGAATCGACGCCACCGGACATGCCAACAATTACTTTGATGTCACTGTGTTCGTTCTGTTCTGTAGCTGTTGTCATGATTGCTCTAATTCTATTTTTTAATGGCTGTCTTTGTCCGGCATCACTATTAGGCTCAGTGGGTAGCTGATTCCCTTCAGGTAGTCGCGGATCACCTCGAGCACGAGGGGGCTGCGCATCTCAGATTCTCGCTGCTCGAGCTCTGCTAGAGAGAGCCAGACTGCTTCAGCGATGTCATCATCTAGGTCGCGCTCTGTCCTCGGCTCTATTGCCTTGGCAATAAAACAGTGACGTATATAAGTGATACCGTTATCGGGGGAGGTATATTGGTAGATTCCCAGCAACTGTACTAAATTGACCCGCCAGGCAGTTTCTTCGAGGGTTTCTCGAATCGCTGCATCTAAAAGCGATTCCTCTATCTCGACATGACCAGCTGGTTGATTATAAACGAGTCGGCCCTCGGAATTCTCCTTTACCATCAGAAATTTGCCTTCGCGCTCTATTATAGTGGCGACTGTTATATGGGGAAGCTGAGGCATAGTAAGAGAGTCCTGAGTGTGCAATTGTTAATCGGCCGTGGTGCGAGCCTAATGCTAGCTTTTAAAAGCCTTCTCGATCAATGGCCTAGGTAAGCGAATTAACAGCTGGTATCAGCTTTGCCCTTTAGCTCACTCATAGAAACGTGGATAATGCCCCTTCAGATTACGGTTAAGAGACTATGAGCAAACTGACCCACCTAGATAGTAAAGGCAACGCCAAGATGGTGGATGTCGGAGAGAAACAATCCACCCACCGTCTGGCCACCGCTAGCGGGCGAGTGCGTATGGATAGGGAAACCTTGAAGCTGATAGCAGATGGCGGCCACAAGAAGGGGGATGTTATCGCGATTGCTCGTATAGCCGCGATTCAAGCAGCCAAGAATTGTTCGCAGTTAATCCCGCTTTGCCATCCATTAATGCTGACGTCCATAGGCGTCGAGCTGGAATTGGATACTAATCAGAACAGCGTACTGATAAGTGCGACTTGCAAAGTGAATGGCCAGACCGGCGTAGAGATGGAGGCATTAACCGCAGTTTCGGTAGCCGCTCTTACTATCTATGACATGTGTAAGGCTGTAGACAAAAATATGGTTATAGAGGCGATCTGCCTGAATGAAAAGCTCGGTGGCAAGAGTGGTCACTATCAGCGATCAGAGTCGATCTAGGAATATATGTTAACTATTCAGTATTTTGCCAGTATTAGAGAAGCTCTGAGTCGAAGCGAGGAAGAGCTTTTATTACCTGTTGATGTAACTTCTGTGCAGGCCTTAATCGATCATCTGGGGGCTAACAATGCAAAATTCGCGGCCGTTTTTAACGGTGACAAAAAGGTTCTAGTGGCGGTGAATCAGACTATTGTTGATCGCAAGCATTCGCTTAGCGAAAACGACGAAGTAGCCTTCTTTCCGCCAATGACTGGGGGCTAGCTATCTAATGATTAGCATTCAGAATGAAGACTTTTCCCTTAACGATGAATACAGTGCTATCCGCAGTCGCGCTGGTGATGCGGGGGCGATAGTCACCTTTACAGGTCTAGTTCGAGAGATTTACGGTGATAATAGTGCTGCCGGCGCTGTGCAATCACTGACTTTAGAGCATTATCCAGGCATGACAGAGAAGTGTTTGCAGGACATTCAGAAGAAGGCCGAAGATAGATGGCCGCTGCTTGCTACAAGAATCATCCACAGAGTAGGTGAGTTACACAGCCATGATCAGATCGTACTGGTAGCCACGGCGAGCGCGCATCGCCATGCAGCGTTCGAATCTGCTGAATTCATTATGGACTATCTGAAGAGTGAGGCGCCATTCTGGAAGAAACAAAAATCTGCAAACGAGACTAGCTGGATAGAATCCCGGGCGTCCGATAAAACGGCGTTGGATCGCTGGCAGAAGCCCTAAGCATCGAGCCTAAACCTCTAAAAGAGAGCTCTCGCCGGGTTGTAACTCCCCTAGGTCCCACTCATCAATCCTTGTGCGGATAAGCCGCAACGTAGGGAAGCCGGCGGCTGCCGTCATCCGTCTTACCTGACGATTGCGCCCCTCGCTAATCGACAACTCTAGCCAACTTGTGGGTATCTGCTTACGCTCTCTAATAGGTGGGTCTCTATGCCATATCTGCGGCGGGGCAATCTGTTGAGCCTTCGCCGGTTTTGTGGGGCCGTCTTTCAGCTCAACACCATCGCGCAGCGCCTGCAATGCTTGTTCGCTGAGATCTCCCTCCACCTGCACCATGTAGGTCTTGAATTTGCCGTATTTTGGGTTGCTAATTCTCTGTTGCAACTTGCCATCATCAGTGAGAATTAGCAGGCCCTCTGAATCTTTATCAAGCCTACCGGCCGGATAGAAGCCTTTGCGGTTAATGTATTCGGCGAGTGTGCGATGGGGCGGCTCCGAGGTGAACTGGGATAGGACAGCGAAGGGCTTGTTGAATAGCAATATTTGGGACATGCAGCTTGTATCGGTAAAACACTGGGAGGCTAAAGTCGAGCGCAGCTATTACTTTCCAGCGATCAGAGATCCCAGAGTTATACAGTCAGGCGCGAAACTGCGATCGCGCCCCTGACTACCCCTAATGCGGGTACCGTTTTGCCCAGCTATGCCCGCAAGGGGCTAAGGCGTCAGGTTGGAGCTTCTTCTGCTACAGCACTATCGGCGCTTTCTTCTGCGGCTGTGTCAGAACTTAATTCCTGCTCGGGTGGAGACTGCGCGTCTGCGGCGTGAATATTTGCCGCATGCAATCCTTTGGGGCCTTCAATTGTGTCGAACGAGACTAACTGTCCGGCCTTCAAGGTTTTATAGCCTTCCATTCCGATGGCGGAGTAGTGCGCAAATAAATCGTCGCCCCCTTCATCGGGTAGAATAAAACCAAAACCCTTTGCATTATTGAACCATTTAACTTGCCCGGTACTCATGAGAGAACTCCGTACTTCTTATTATTTTTTATTTTTTACTTCGTAGCTTATAACCACACTAAATCCTATACAGCAATGTCTCATAAATGTCAAAACAGACATCCATAACCCGCTACGATTGAAGCCACTGTAGGGCTTGAAAATGCGGGAGAAAGCCCAATTTAAATGTATACTGACTGCTTCCCAGGGCCCGTTATTAGGCCAGATTTTCTCGGTGAAAGGGTGCAGCAAACCCGGATTAAACACTACGGTGAAGCCAACCACTCCTTAGATTTAACGAATAGAAAAGCTATGAGTAAGAACGACCAAGAAACCAATCCATTACAAATGTCGCTACACGCGCCAAGAGCGAGCAATTCTGGCGATGATGGCGATCAGCGTATCGATCACGATTCCGGCTTCGCTGCGATTTCTGAAAAACCGAAATTACAGAAACCACCGTTATACAAAGTAGTTCTAATTAATGACGACTACACCCCAATGGACTTTGTGGTTGAGGTGCTATGCTCGTTCTTTTCAATGAACGTGGAGAAAGCCACGCAAATCATGTTGAAGGTACACACTGAGGGCAAAGGTGTGTGCGGCGTGTTCGGAAAGGATGTAGCAGAATCGAAAGCCGCACAGGTAAACGAGTATGCGCGGGAATGTGAACAGCCGTTACTGTGCTCCGTCGAAGTTGATAGGTAACAGATAGGTAAGCGATAGATTAAAAGATAAATTAAGGGCGGTGCTATAACGATGAGCACTTGCCTGCTTCTAAATCGAGGCCTCCTTATTATTAGGTATTCTCGAGAGAATTAGTCAAAGGGCAATTATGTTAAGTAAAGATTTAGAAACAACACTTAGCGAAGCATTCAGAGCTGCTCGCAAGAAACATCATGAGTTTATGACAGTAGAGCATTTGTTGCTCTCGCTACTGGATAACGAAGTAGCTGCTAGCGTTTTAGTAGCTTGCGACTGCGACCTTAGTCGCTTGCGTGGCGAGTTAATAGATTTTATCGATAGCACTACACCGCTTATTCCTGAATCTGAAGAGAGTAGAGAAACGCAGCCGACCTTAGGCTTTCAGCGTGTACTACAGCGCGCTGTTTTTCATGTGCAGTCTTCCGGTAAGAGAGAGGTTACGGGCGCAAATGTATTGGTAGCTATCTTTAGCGAACAAGAAAGTCAGGCCGTCTATTTCCTGCGTCAGCAGGATATCGCGCGAATCGATATTGTGAACTATATAACACACGGGATTTCTAAGGCTCCAGGCCTTGGTGGGGAAGGCGAGGCAGCGCCGGAGCAACAAGAAGAGGGTGCTCCGGCAGATAGCTCAAGCAACCCGCTGGACAGTTTCGCTACAAATCTCAACGAAGAAGCAGAGCAGGGCAGGATCGATCCGCTTATCGGCCGCGAAGAGGAGGTCACTCGCGTAGTCCAGGTGTTGTCTCGCCGTAGAAAGAACAACCCTTTGCTGGTGGGTGAATCCGGTGTTGGAAAGACAGCCGTTGCTGAAGGGCTTGCCAAGCTAATCGTAGAAGGCAATGTGCCAGACGTCTTATCGGAAAGCGTTATATATTCTTTGGATCTCGGCGCACTTCTCGCTGGAACAAAATACCGTGGTGATTTCGAGAAGCGTTTTAAGGCGTTACTCGGCGAATTAAAAAAGAACACCCATGCGATTCTTTTTATCGATGAGATACATACAATTATCGGCGCAGGAGCTGCTTCGGGTGGCGTCATGGACGCATCCAATCTACTCAAGCCTGTTCTGACTTCGAATAATCTTCGTTGCATAGGATCTACAACCTATCAAGAATACCGCGGCATTTTCGAGAAGGATCGAGCTTTGTCTAGACGCTTCCAGAAAATTGACGTGGACGAGCCTGATGTGGATACCACTTATCGAATACTTAAGGGTTTGAAGTCGCGCTTCGAAGAGCATCATGATTTGCGCTACAGCGATAAGTCTTTAAAGGCCGCGTCTGAACTTGCTGGCCGTTACATCAATGACCGCTTCATGCCCGACAAGGCTATCGATGTAATCGATGAGGCGGGAGCTTTTCAGCGTCTACAGCCTGCTAGCAAAAGAAAGAAACTGATCCAGGTTTCTGACATGGAAAAAGTCGTAGCAGCAATAGCGAGAATTCCACCTAAACACGTTTCGAACTCCGACGTCGATGCGCTAAAAAATATTGAGCCTAACTTAAAGATGGTTGTGTTCGGTCAAGACAAGGCGATTGACTCTTTAACCACCGCTATAAAACTATCCCGCGCCGGGCTGAACGACGAAGAAAAACCGATCGGTTCGTTTCTCTTTTCCGGCCCAACCGGTGTCGGTAAAACAGAAGTCAGTAGACAGCTCGCGAAAATAATGGGTATCGAGCTGCTTAGATTTGACATGTCCGAGTACATGGAGCGGCATACCGTTTCACGTTTAATCGGGGCGCCTCCAGGCTATGTCGGTTTTGATCAGGGCGGATTGCTGACAGAGGCTGTTAGTAAAAATCCTCATTGCGTGTTACTACTCGACGAGATTGAGAAAGCTCACCCAGATGTATTCAATTTGTTATTGCAAGTGATGGACCATGGAACCCTAACAGATAACAACGGGCGACAAGCAGATTTCAGGAACGTCATCTTAATCATGACTACAAACGCCGGCGCACAAGAAATGTCTCGCTCATCTATAGGTTTTACCGAGCAAGACCATACCACCGATGGGATGGAGATAATCAAGAAAGCATTCAGCCCAGAATTCCGTAATAGGCTGGATTCTATTATTCAATTCGGTGCATTAACAGTAGAAACTATTCGAACAGTAGTCGATAAATTCCTTGTCGATTTACAAGTGCAATTAGATGAGAAGAATGTTTTGCTGAACGTAGACGAAAGCGCTGTCGATTGGTTTGTTAAGCACGGTTACAGCGAATCCATGGGCGCAAGGCCGATGGCTAGATTAATTCAGGAGAAGCTAAAGAAAGAGCTCGCTGAAGATATCTTGTTCGGAAAGCTCTCTGCTAACGGTGGAGAGGTGCAAGTTAGCTGCAAAGCGGACGAGCTAGTTTTAACAATAAGCGAGAGAAAGCCGCAGGAGAAAAAAGAATTAACTCCTGCGAAGAACTAGCGTGCGCGGTAAGTGATACGACCCTTGCTTAGATCGTAAGGAGTAAGCTCGACGCGTACTTGGTCACCAGTAAGAATTCGGATGTAGTTTTTGCGCATTTTACCGGAGATGTGGGCGGTCACGATGTGGCCGTTTTCCAATTTTACTCGAAACATAGTATTAGGGAGGGTGTCGACAACCTCACCTTCCATTTCAATTTGATCTTCTTTTGCCATTTGTAGTCTCAATGTGTTAATTAGCGGCGGCATTGTGCCGGATTTTCGTCAGATAAGCAAAGCAGGCCCGTATTCTTAGCCCTTTGGGCACGGCACATTTCGCTCGCTCAGCTGCTGATCGCTATTTTATCAGCACCCATTTTCCCTCTACCAGCATCTCCAGCGGCCTGTATGTGCTTTTATATTCCATTTTTACGCAATCTTTAATCCAATAGCCTAGATAAAGGAAGTCCAGTCCCAAGATGCGAGCCTGCTCTATCTGCCACAGAATCACGAAATTCCCGAGAGAACGTTTCTCAAGTGCAGGGTCGAAGAATGTATAGACGGCGGAGAGACCCGTGTCAAGAGCATCGCTCACGCCTACGGCAATCAATTTTTCTTCAATATATAGGCAGAAATACTGACTACCTTCGGCATTGCTAAGAATGAAAGCATCGAATTGTTCTGGGCTGGCAGGGTACATGTCGCCGTCGCTATGGCGCTTCTCGATATACTCTTGATATAGAGGGTAAGCGCTCTCGGCATCTAATTCAGAACTTATTTCCACGCGCACATCCTTATTGCGATTCCAGATGCGCTGCAAACGTTTGCTACGCTTGAATTGCGCCACTGGGACTCTGCATGAGATACATGCGCGGCAATTCTCGCAGTCTGGCCTATAGATGTGCGCGCCACTGCGACGATAGCCAATCTCTGTTAGTCGGCTATTTAAATGCGCAGTGATGGCAAGTTCGGGATCGACAAAGACGGTCGCGGCGATCTCATCTTCCTTGTAGCTACAGGGATGAGCCGCGGTACGAAATAATCTAATCGTCTCCTTGATTTTGGATTTAGAGTTCATCTACTTGTCTTGTTCGTCTAGAGTTCGCCGAGAAAGCGCCAAACTGCCATCCAGATTCCAAGGAGGAGCTTTGCCGGTAGCTGGAAGAAGCTCATGGAGTTGTTGACGAAATTCCTCGCGGCTAATCTCAATAGCACCCAGAGATTCAAGGTGCTCGCTACTTACTTGGCAGTCGATTAGCTTATAGTTCCACTGCTGCAACTGCTTTACAAGATTCACTAAGGCTATTTTCGATGCATTACTTTGGAAGCTAAACATCGACTCTCCAAAGAATAACTGGCCCAACGCGACCCCGTAGAGCCCGCCGACTAGATCCTCACCCAGCCATACTTCGACCGAATGTGCGTGGCCGGCTTCGAACAAACGGGTATACGCGGTACGCATCTCGCTGGTGATCCAGGTGCCGGGAGATTCGCCGCGGGGCTCAGCACAGCATGCGATTACATCGGCGAATGCTTTATCTAGAGTAACTGTGTAGGGTGATTTTTTGAGAGTTTTTTGCAGGCTCTTGCTGATATGCAGATCTTCTGGAAACAGCACCATGCGTGGGTCAGGAGACCACCAGAGCACAGGCTGACCCTCTTCAAACCAGGGGAAGATTCCGCTGCTGTAGGCATCTAACAGGCGCTCAGAACTGAGATCACCTCCCGCAGCCAGAAGCCCATTTGGGTCTGACAACGCGAGGTCTATATCTGGAAAGCTCGACTCTGGAGAATCCAGCCAGGGTAACGGCATGTTTAGCGACATCCGCTACTGCTAGTCATCGAGAAACTTTTCAGCATCCAATGCCGCCATGCAACCAAAACCTGCGCTAGTGACAGCCTGGCGATATATCTGATCTGCAATGTCGCCAGCCGCGAAAACACCGGGCACGCTGGTTTGTGTCGCATTGCCTGTGATGCCGGTATTAACGGTGACATAGCCATTTTTCATGTCGAGCTGGCCGGCAAAAATTTCTGAATTTGGGATGTGACCGATGGCGATAAACACGCCGTCCACAACAAGCTTCTTAACTTCGCCGCTGCTTGCATGCTTCATGGCGATGCCTGTAACGCCCATATCATCGCCTAGGACCTCATCTAAGGTGTTATCCCACTCGATAGTAACCTTGCCTTCTTCTACCTTCTCGAAGAGCTTCTTCTGTAGGATCTTCTCTGCGCGTAGCGAATCTCGTCGATGCACCAGCGTGACATGAGAGCAGATATTGGCCAAGTAGAGGGCTTCTTCTACTGCGGTATTGCCACCGCCGATCACTGCTACTGGCTTGTTTCTATAGAAGAAGCCATCGCAGGTAGCGCATGCACTAACGCCTTTGCCCATGAATGCTGTCTCTGACTCTAGGCCAAGATATTGCGCAGAGGCGCCAGTGGCGATAATCAGCGCATCGCAGGTGAACACCGCACTATCGCCGGTTAAGGTGTAGGGCTTTTTGCTGAGATCGACAGCATTAATGTGATCGAAGATTATCTTGGTATCGAAGCGTTCCGCGTGTTCTTTCATGCGCTCCATGAGTGCCGGGCCCTGTAGGCCTTCGACGTCCCCGGGCCAGTTATCAACATCGGTAGTAGTGGTTAATTGGCCACCTTGCACCATGCCGGTAATCACTACGGGGTCCAAATTAGCGCGAGCAGCATAGACGGCTGCGGTATATCCCGCTGGTCCTGAACCCAAGATTATTAGACGGTGGTGCTGTGTATCTGTCATAGAACTGCTTCCTGCGGTAAGGCGCTTTTTTAAGCAATATTCAGCGCACGTTTATGTGAGTCGCGATAACTTGTTATGTGATGGCAAAGTGCCAAATTTAAAGCCTTGGCGGGGCATATTCTACTCAATTTTGCGCCTCAGGAACCGTTAAACTGTTAAGGGTTTCGACTTAAGGTTCTTCTGCGCCTTAAGAAAAGTAAGGAAGCGTGATTTGCTTCTGATTATTCTCGAAACGATGGTATAAACTACTTGTAGGCCCCTGAATAAATTGAAAAATGTAACTATGAAAAATAGCGAGCAAGATCCGGAAGTTAGCAACTTGATGCAGCGCTTAGTTCGCGAAGGCACGTTGATTGCGTATTCCTTGCTGGCTCTTTTCCTATTAATCGCCCTTGTTAGCTATTCTCCAACGGATCCGGGCTTCACTACGACGGGCACTGGCGAGGACGTAATGAACGCGGTCGGCGTCTATGGCGCCTGGTTAGCAGACATCTTTTGGTACCTATTGGGGTATCTTGCATTCGCATTTCCCGCTTTGCTCATTTACAAGGTTTACACGTCTTTTCGTGAGTCCGCCCTCGAATCGGAGTTCTCTTGGCCTCTATTTGGGCTTAAGACCGCTGGCTTCGTCTTGTTAGTGATATCGGCCTGTGGTCTAGCGACGCTGCATTTTCACATTACCGACGAACTGCCTTCCGCAGGGGGTGTGATCGGGTCTCTTGTCGCAGATCTAAGTATACCGGTGATGGCAACCCTTGGATCAACGCTGCTCTTACTCGCCGTGTTTTTGTTTGGACTAACTATAACAGTGACCATATCTTGGCTCGCCGTGATCGACAAGTTAGGCGCGATGGCATTAAACCTTGTGTCGCGAACAACAACCAAGCTGCAAAAGTGGCTTGAGGATCGAAAGCAGGCGCAGGCTACTAAAAATCGACTTGAGAGTCGCAAGAAAGTTCTTGATATTCATATCGAGAAAGAAGCAAAGCGAGTCCCTCCGAAAATAAAAGCACCTATTGCGAAGAAGCCAGTTAAGAGCGCTCGCGTAGAGAAGGAGCGCCAGGGCACTCTGTTTGAAGCCTCATCGGTTAAGGAGCTGCCGGCGATTAGCTTGTTAGACGCCTGGCAGGAAACTAACGACGAAGGGTTCTCGAAAGAATCCCTCGAAGCAATGTCTAAGCTACTTGAACTTAAACTAAAAGACTTTGGCATTGAGATCGAAGTTACTGCAGTCAATCCAGGGCCTGTCATCACCCGCTTCGAGGTGCAGCCAGCCCCTGGCATCAAGGTAAGTCGAATAAGTAATCTTGCGAAGGACTTGGCACGATCGCTTGCGGTGATTTCTGTGCGGGTAGTAGAAGTTATTCCTGGCAAGACTGTTATCGGTATAGAGATTCCGAATGAGACGCGAGAAATCATTCAGTTCAGTCAGGTGCTTTCTACTCCCGATTTCGACAAGGCCTCATCACCACTCAGCATGGCTCTAGGACATGACATAGTCGGCAAGCCAGTAATTGTAGACTTGGGGAAGATGCCTCATCTATTGGTAGCAGGAACAACCGGTTCCGGAAAATCAGTAGGTATTAATGCAATGATACTGAGCCTGTTGTTTAAATCGACGCCTGAACAGGTGCGTATAATCATGATCGATCCGAAGATGCTGGAACTGTCGGTCTACGATGGAATCCCTCATCTACTTACGCCAGTTATTACCGACATGAAGGATGCGGCAAACGGCCTTCGTTGGTGCGTGGCAGAGATGGAGCGGCGTTATAAATTGATGTCAGCTTTGGGCGTTAGAAACTTAGCGGGCTTCAACAAAAAAGTTACTGATGCCGCGAAGTCAGGCAATCCGATAGTGGATCCTACCTGGAAGCCAGATCCTATGTTGTTAGAGGAAGAGCAGGCTGCGCCGGAACTAGAAGCGTTGCCCTGCGTCGTTGTCATTGTCGACGAGCTAGCAGATATGATGATGGTAGTAGGCAAGCAGGTAGAAGAGCTTATCGCACGTATTGCCCAGAAAGCTCGAGCGGCAGGAATACATTTAGTCCTCGCCACACAGAGACCGTCTGTAGATGTATTGACCGGATTAATCAAGGCCAACATACCAACACGAATGTCGTTTATGGTGCAGTCGAAAGTCGACTCGAGAACGATACTGGGAGAGGGCGGAGCAGAGCAACTGCTTGGTCATGGAGACATGCTATTCCTGCCTCCCGGCGGCGGTATACCTACTCGTGTACACGGTGCCTTTGTAAGTGATGAAGAGGTGCATAGGGTTGTTGCAGACTGGAAGCAACGCGGCAAACCGGTATACATCGAATCGATTACGCAAAGCGTAGACGATTTGGACATGGGAGCAATGAACAATTCCGGAGCAGGCGACGAAGAGGAAGAAGATGCGCTGTACGATGAAGCCGTTAGCTTCGTCACTGAAACACGCAAAGCGTCAATATCTTCAGTGCAAAGAAAGTTACGAATTGGCTACAACCGCGCAGCCAGGATGATAGAAACTATGGAGCGCGCCGGTGTTATTACAGAAATGGGAAGCAACGGCTCTAGAGAAGTTCTCGCGCCACCGCCACCTCGCGATTAATTGAAGTCTAACTACAAGCATTTATGAATGAATAAACTTTTAAAACAGACGATTGTTCTTTCTACGCTTCTCTCCGTTAGCGCAGGGACAAGTTTTTCTCAGTCAGCTATAAGTGAAAACCCTCTTAGCCGACTGGACATTTTACTCGGAACAATAGAGACACTCGCGGCAGATGTTGTGCAATTGATCATCGAATCTGACGGTGGAGTATTGGAAGAAAGCGACATAGAGATGCTTCTAAAGAAGCCAGATGGCTTCTATTGGGAAACACTGACTCCATTTCCAGAATTGATCGTTACCGATGGCAGCACCTTGTGGAACTATCAACCAGATCTGGAGCAGGTGGTTATTGAGGCGTGGGATAGCAGTCGTTCAGAGTTGGCTGCACAATTACTTAGCGGAAATATAGAATCACTCGATGGCGAGTACACCATAGAGAGTGTAACTTCCAGTGAAAGTGAGCATCAGGAATTCGAATTAATTCCTCGTGCTGCAGACAATGTGTATCAACTTATTTCTATTAATTTCATGCGCGATGAACTGGAATCAATCTATCTCAACAGCAAAAATGGACAACAAACAGTCTGGCGTTTCGAGAATGTAATTCGCAATAGCCCGATCGACGATGCTCAGTTTCAATTTGTCCCTCCAGAAAATATAGAAATTATTGAGAACGACTATGCCCAATAGCCGCCTGGAAGATTTTCCGTTAATTTCAGCACGACGAGGTGATCTATTATTGTGAACACCTACATGGCTATCGCATTTGGAGGTGCCTTTGGCGCTGTGTCTCGCTTCTGGCTACATACGGCCGTGCAAAGATTTAATGGTAGTAACTTCCCGCTAGGGACGTTCACAGTCAATATTCTAGGCTCTTTTTTGATTGGTGTATTTTTTGTCGTAATGGCAGAGAAAGCACAATTGTCTGAATTTTGGCGGCCATTAATAATGGTTGGATTTTTAGGTGCTATGACTACATTTTCAACTTTCTCTCTAGATGCCCTGTTGTTATTCGAGCAGGGCCACTACAATACCGCTCTTTTATATATAGTCAGTAGCGTCGCACTCTGCTTATTCGCCGCCTTTGCAGGAATACAGCTCACGCGAGTCATGCTCTGAGTAGACCCCTTCAGGAATAAACACATGTTAGACCCCAAAAGTATCCGCAGCGATGCGCAGACAATAGCTGAGGCACTCAAGAAAAAGAAGTTCGAGCTAGACGTAGACCGTCTAGCGGAATTAGATAGCCAGCGCAAAACCCTCCAAACGGCGACGGAAGCTCTCCAGAACGAACGTAACCAGCGCTCAAAGACTATTGGCAAAGCGAAGGCTGCCGGGGAAGACGTGTCTGAAATACTGCAGTCTATGGAAGGTATTAAAACTGAATTAGAAGAAAAGAAGGAACTGCTTAATCTATTACAGAGAGAACTGAGCGACTATCTGCTAACGGTGCCAAACGTGCCTGCTGATTCTGTGCCAGTCGGCGTTGATGAAAGCGACAATCAGGAAGTGTCTCAATGGGGCACTCCCAAAACTTTTGATTTTGATGTAAAGGATCATACCGAGTTAGGCGAGGCCTTAGAGCAGGGCCTAGATTTCGAGGCCGCTACAAAGATTACCGGCTCCCGCTTCGTAGTTATGTCCGGCAGAACAGCGCAACTGCATCGTGCGTTAATTCAATTCATGCTAGACACCCACACTAGAGAACACGGCTACACTGAGGTAAACGTACCTTATTTGGTGAATGCAGACTCTTTAATGGGCACCGGCCAGTTGCCAAAATTTGAAGAAGACCTCTTTAAGCTCAGAGGAGAGCAAGAGTTCTACCTGATTCCAACCGCTGAAGTGCCGGTTACCAATTTAATGAGGGACAAAATAGTTGACGCAGAATCTCTGCCGATTAAATTTGCTTGTCATACTCCTTGTTTTCGATCAGAGGCGGGCAGTTACGGTAAAGACACAAAGGGCATGATCAGACAGCACCAATTTGAAAAGATCGAATTGGTTCAAGCTGTTAGGCCGCAAGATTCCGACGCAGCGCTAGAAGAACTAACTGGGAATGCCGAGACCATATTGCAACTTTTAGAGCTGCCTTATAGAAAGGTAGTGTTATGCGGCGGTGATACCAGCTTCGCTTCCGCCAAGACCTATGACCTAGAAGTATGGCTACCCTCACAGAATTGTTATCGCGAGATTTCTTCTTGCAGTAGTTTCACCGATTTCCAAGCAAGACGTATGCAGGCGCGCTGGCGAAATCCCGAGACAGGCAAACCTGAACTGTTGCACACTATCAATGGTTCAGGGTTAGCTGTAGGTCGAACACTCGTCGCAATACTAGAGAACGGGCAGCAAGCTGACGGTAGCATACAGATACCTAAAGCCCTCCATGCTTACATGAATGGAATCGAGCTGCTGGTCTGATGGATCTTCTTCCGATATTTCTCGATATCAAAGATAAGAAATGCGTAGTTATTGGTGGCGGTGAAGTAGCTTTTCGTAAGGCTACTCTGCTACTTCGTGCTGGGGCGGATCTACATATAGTTGCCGCATCAGTAAGCGACGAACTGCGAAATCTGTGTAACTCTCACAAATCCACAATTATCGAAAGAAACTTCCAAGAAGTGGATCTAGACAGCGCTATTCTCGTCGTTGCAGCGACTGACGACTCATCGACCAATGAGCGCGTCAGTGGCATCTCAACAAAACTTAACATTCCAGTAAACGTAGTCGATCAACCGCATCTTTGCAGCTTCATCATGCCATCCATAGTCGATCGCTCTCCGATAGTTATTGCTATATCCAGCGGTGGGAGTTCACCAATACTTACTCGTAAGCTCAAGGAGCTAAACGAGACAATGATCCCTGGACGAATAGACAAGCTAGCCGAGTTACTGGGATCGTATCGCGGTCGGGTAAAGAGCGAGATCGTAGATTTCTCAGAGCGAATACGATTCTGGGAAAGTGTACTGGACAGTGAAATACCAGAACTGGTCTACAACGGACAGGACGATGAGGCGAGATCAGCCCTAGACAATTGGCTGACGACTCCGCAAGCAGACAGAGTCGGTGGAGAAGTCTACCTGGTCGGAGCTGGCCCTGGCGACCCGGACCTGTTAACTCTGCGAGCTTTACGTCTCATGCATAAAGCAGATGTCGTGCTCTACGACCGTTTGGTCTCCCCAGATATATTGCTCAAGTTACGGCCCGATGCAGAGAAGATCTATGTGGGTAAACGCAGCGCGGATCACGCCGTACCGCAAGAGACCATAAATGAGATGTTAGTTCGTCTGGCGAAGGAGGGTAATCGAGTATTACGACTCAAGGGCGGCGATCCTTTCATCTTTGGCCGCGGTGGTGAGGAGCTTGAGTCTCTGGCAGATGCGGGCATTCCTTTTCAGATAGTTCCAGGCATCACAGCCGCTTCAGGCTGTGCCAGCTATGCTGGAATTCCTCTTACCCATCGAGACTATTCACAGTCGGTGCGTTTTCTCACAGGACACACGCAAGACGGAGGCGTGCCGCTGGAATGGGATATTCTAGTAAAGGAGCAACAGACTCTTGTTTTCTATATGGGCTTGGCTGGCTTGCCGGTTATCTGCGAACAACTTCTAAATCACGGAATGTCGGCAACAATGCCGGTGGCGGTCGTGCAACAAGGAACAACCCAGACTCAGAAAGTGCTAGTAGGAAATTTGGAGAAAATTGCTGATCTAGTCGTGGAGAAAAAAATTCAAGCGCCGACGATAATTATCATCGGAGAAGTCGTTAGACTTCAAGAATCACTGTCTTGGTTTAATCAGAACTAGCGCTGCGAGAATAGGAAAAATCAAATACTACAGGCAATTTTCTGGTTTCGGTAATCCAGAGATCTTGCTAGCGGTTTTCGCTGGGGAGCCTCGGAACAATTTCATCAGATAAATACTCTTACCTTTATCGACCCCTAGATCGCGTTTGACGAGACTTACCAGCGCGCGATTCGCGGGGGACATCTGATGACGACCATAGAAAACCCGTAGCAGGTTAATTATTTCCCAGTGAGCTGGGCCCAGTGTTATTTGTTCCTGGAAGGCTAGGGAGGTGGCGACGTCTTCATCCCAGTCCGCTAGTTCTACCAAATAACCCTCTTTGTCGAGAGCTATCTCTCTGCCGTTGCTGGCGATGGAGTCTGATTTAGTCATACTCTAGAACCAGCTCACGACTTTGTCGTGCTCGCAGCATAATTCGATAAATCGTGCAGTATCGACTATTTCTACACTGTCCATTGTCCTAACAAGCGTTGCACGGGCCAGCATGTCTTCTCGAAGTCCGTATACCTTCACTGTGTCTTGGATAGCTTGTAATTCAACTAGCGAAGCACAATGGTAGACACCGTCTTCTATAAATAGAATCGCATCACCAGAACATACTACGTTGAGACAACTCTTAAGCAGATTGTTCTCCGGGCTCTTATTTATAGTGTGCAGGCAACTCATAAATTGAACACCGTATCTGAATTCTCGATGAGCTTAGACACTTCATCACCACTGACCAATTGCATGCCTGGAAGTAGATCTGCGCTAACGATTCCGCGCTTCTCTAAAGAATGTTGATCAGCGTAGATGTTTTCAATTCCGTACAAGGCGAGTGCCTCAAGAGCATTCCCTAAGGTTTTACTCTGGACGGAAGAACCATCCTGTCCTTTCAGCAGCTGAAAGACCCCATCATCCAGGAATACATAATTTACATCCTGCTCAAATACCGCCGAGGCGAGGGCCATTTCTAGACAAAGATTGGCTTTGTTGTGCCCATAAGGTGCGCTGCGACTAATGAAAGTGATGATCGATTTAATAGGTTTTTTTGCATTATTGGTCATAGAGCTAGCCAAAATTTACCACTCGATCCGAGTTCAATGTTGCGTCGATCAGCTGACCTAGCCCGGCAACTTCAGAGCTCTCGTAAGCACTTGCAACGCCGAGGTCGTGACGATTAGCTTCGGTCTGATCCAAAATGCCGCGGCGTAATGCTGAACTCACACAAACAACGGAGTCGATTTTGTACTCGTTAATTAGCGCATTCCATTGCTGCTGCAGGTTGATTTCATCCTGTGCAACCACGGTTAATTTAGAGACGTTGTGCACACCATCGCCGAAGAAAAACAGACGATACAGCTCATGACCCTGCGCGATAAGAGACCTGGCAAAACGCAGCGCAGTGGCTGCAGACTCCGAGGAGTAGGGGGCGGCATAGATGACTAGGGAGAATTTCACAGCTTGAGTTTAATCTAGGCGGGCTATTTTGACTAATTCTGACAATAAAAAACCCCAGACTAGCTGGGGTTTTTTATCAATTAGCTAGCTAAGCTAGACTTATTGTCTGCCTGTTAGCGCACTTAGTAGGTGAAGCAAGTGAACAAAAATATTAAAAATGCTCAAGTACAGAGATATTGTAGCCATGATGTAGTTACGCTCGCCGCCATTAACTATGCGGCTGGTATCAAACAATATAAAGCCAGACATCAGCAAAATCACAGCAGACGAGATCGCAAGACTAAATGCAGGTATCTGCAAGAAGATGTTAGCGATCATTGCCACGATTACGACCATCATGCCGGTGAAGATGAATCCACCGAGGAAGTTGAAATTCTTGCCAGAAGTCAGCGCATAGCCAGACAGGGACAAGAAGATTAACGCAGTACCACCAAGGGCTTGGGCCACGATAGCTGAACCATTAGCATAGGCCGCCAAATACACAGAGATTGTTGGGCCTAGTGCAGCACCCATTAGACCGGCGAAGACGAATACCGCCACGAGGCCTTTAGAAGAATTCGCAGTGGCGCGCACAACGAATGTCATAATGAAACCACCAATCAGCAGCATAAAGCCAACACCCTGACCAACTTGTAGGGCCATGGTAGCGACTGCGCAGATTGCACTGAAAAACAGAGTCATTGACAGTAGCATGTAGGTATTGCGAACTACCTTATTTACAGATAGCGCCGAATCCTGGCTTCGACCAATATTTAACTCAACTTCGTTCATCGTTTTCTCCAACTTAGGTTGAATAATGTAATGCCTATTAACTATAACGACCTATGGCCGTAAGGCTTTATATAGATATGAGGCTTCCGTCCTTGTTTTCAATAGCTTAGAACCTAATAAGCTATAAAATATAGCAAATAATGATACGCGTAACCCACTCAAAATCAACGCATTTCGCTTGTCGTCATTTAGCCTCAATAGCTTGTTGACTGTGGCAGGGATTATAGTAAGATTCTCCACCGTACCGCGGAGGGGTGGCAGAGCGGTTGAATGCACTGGTCTTGAAAACCAGCGAGGGTGAAAGCCCTCCGAGAGTTCGAATCTCTCCTCCTCCGCCAAATTATCTGCAAGTCGTCTAGATCCTCAAAAATTGTACCTTATTAGCTCTCTTCACCTTCTCTAAGCGGAGGGGGAGAAGATGAGAACTCTCCTGTTCGATCGATTGCGCAGCAATCAAGGCTCGCTTTAGCGAGCAATCAGAGCTCAGGTGATACACCAAACACCGAGAATCAATTAAAAGAGCTACATCTCGCAATGGTGAAAATCCGCCAAAGCTGATTTGAATCTATCTCTCCCTTTCAGCATTCCCAAGTCTCGAACAACGGGAAGGCCCAAACTAAATTTACTCCAAGCCAGCCCAGCACGTTCTCACTAAAATATCCCGCAACCAAAACCTGTCATATTCCAGCCACAATTAACCCCGACATAGCCCTATTTGCCCAACAGTAACGTTATATTCATTTGTTTAAATAGAAACTCAATCAACTTCAAATTGATTGAATCCTAGAGCTTGACCCCGCTTGAAGGCCCTCATCCCGAGGGCCTTTTTTTTGCGGGATACAAAAAGGGAAGTTTTAGCGGCCTTGAGATGTGTTCGCGGGACTTACTGAGCTGACGCGATTCGAGTTGAGAGCAATAAAGTCGGCGAGGATACGACCACTTTCTAGAAGCAGCGGATCGCCTTCTTCTTCGACGGCATCTTCATCAGCTTCTTCTGTTGCAGGAGTGTCGCTATTCGCTATTAGTGTATCGTCCTCTTCCTCATCATCGTCTTCTACCCATTCGTTGAGAGGAAGACCCTTTAGAAGACGGCGCATATTTTCCGCATCAAATTCTGTACGGCGATTTTGTTCGCGCTCTTCTTTGACTTTCTGCTCATTGAGAGACAACTGCTCCCTCTGTCGCATCACACGAGTACGTTCGATTTGATCGCGAAGATAGATGAAATCCGGTGAAGCTTCAGCGCGCTCTTCGTAACGCTGTTGTAATTCTGGCAACAATGCCTGAATAGCATGGTATGGGCGGTATTCAACCGGACGGACTGTATCCCAAGGTAGGGCGCCATCAAGACTGCTCTCGCCAATGTCTTCATAGGCATCGTAGAGATCAGGAAAAGCAATATCTGGAATCACTCCGCGATGCTGTGTGCTCTCACCAGAAATCCTATAAAACTTAGAGCGTGTCAGTTTTACCTGACCATAATCCATTGGAATGATTTCCTGCACGGTACCTTTGCCGAATGTCTGGCCACCTAGCACAATGCCGCGCTGGTAGTCTTGAATCGCGCCGGCAAAAATTTCCGATGCCGAGGCGCTTGTTCTATTTACCAACACGGCTAGAGGGCCGTTATAAGCAACTTCAGGATCATTATCACCGAACGATCGAGTGAAGCCGTTACGTAAACCTGAATAGCGAATTTGTACAGTCGCGCCAGTTTCTATAAACAAGCCGACCAATTGATTGGCCTCGCTTAAACTACCACCACCGTTATTACGCAAATCAACTACTACCGCATCTACGTCTTCCTCTTTTAACTCATCGAGTAGGGCGTGTACGTCACGTGTTGAGCTTTTGTAGTCATCATCACCGCGCGATGCAGCTTCAAAATCGAAGTAGAAAGTTGGTAAGTCGATGATGCCTATCTTATAACTATCACCGTTGTAGCTAAGCTCTATCACTTCCTTCTTCGCTGATTGATCTTCAAGCTTTACGGTGTCCCGCGTGATACTTACAACGGTCGCATTCGATTCGCCAACCGCATCAACTGGGATGACATTGAGACGAACAACAGTGCCTTTCTCCCCGCGAATCTGCGCCACGACATCATCCAGGCGCATGCCAACAACATCCTGTAGTTCGCCGTCCACACCTTGTCCAATTGATACGATGCGATCACCAGCTTTTAGTTCATTACCGCGCTCGGCTGGTCCGCCCTTAATTAGCTCAGCAACCTTCGTGTATTCTTCGTCGGTAGTCAGCTGGGCGCCGATTCCCTGCAGGGAAAGCGACAGGCCCATATTAAAATTTTCAGAATCCCGCGGCGAAAAATAAGAAGTATGTGGGTCGACCGCGGTTGCGATGGTCGCCATATACGTCTGGAAGATATCTTTGTCGTTTGTCTTGGAGATTTGGCTTAGCTGATTACGATAGCGCTTGCTTAACTTATCTCTGATCTCGTCCTCATCATCGCCGGTTAGCCTTAAGCTCAGAACACTGTTCTTTATTCGAAGCCTCCAAAGCTCATCTAGATCTGCGCGGGATGCAGCATAGGGCGCATCTTCACGGTCAATCTCTATGGCTTCATCAATAGTGAAGTCCATCTCGCCGATATGGTTCTCGACCCTGTCGACAGAATAAATCATCCGCTCCAGAATGCGCTTGTAGTACAAATTGTAGATCTCGAAACCCGGTTCGACACTGCCATCTTGGAGACTGTTATCTAGGGTATAGCGGTATGCACTTAATTGATCGATATCCTCTTTCAAGAAATATAGCTTCGAGCCGTCTAGAGCATCTATAAAGCTATCGAATACAGTAGAAGAGAAGTTGTCGTTTATATCGATCGAAGAATAGTGTTTGGTTTCCAGCTCGTTTAACAATTTTACCGCGGTATCACCGTGGATCGGCTTGCTTACAAGTGGGGTATAGAGCGCATCGATATCGAGGACTGTGTTTAACTGATCAGGATCGTCTTGAGCGATCAGCGTCGACGCCAGTAGAATCGAGCATGCAGTAATAGCTGCTTTTTGCATGAATCGATTTCGTTCGAATTTCGGTGAGTTGTTATTCATATATCTCCACTTAGTTCCATATTGTAAAGCTGGTCCTGCGATAAACGTAACGCCATTGGCGATTGGGTTTGCTGCCCATTTGTGAAACTAGAGACTAAGCGATATAGGCGCGCCTGAGAAGGGTTTTGACGCTTAATCTGGGTCTAGAAAACGTCCAGATCAAGCTCATAACAATTCTATGCTCAATTCATCGCTATTTTATGAGTTTCTGCCGCGCCGAAGCGTGTCTCTCAGCTCGCTCAACATCTATGTAACGATCTGTAATAGCGCTGGAGCCATGGCCCGCATCATCTCTAACGTGCTCTCTAGGTCTGTGTTTTACATCCTCGGATATTCCAGTATGGCGCAGCCAGTGAACGGTAGCAGCGCTCAATCTCTCAGCATCCTCTACAAAGCCATTAGCTCGCATTTTCTCCGCAGCTGCGTCGAAGCACTTTTGTACTATGCCTCGAATTTGGCGAGTACTACCTATCCCGCCTTTGCCTCGTGTCTTGTGGATTAGTGGCGTAGATTCTCCAGGCATGGGCAGGCTGGGTAATCCTCTAGAGAGTCTATAGCGCTTAAGCGCCTCTAGCATTGCATCGCTCACTGAAATCTCTCGTTCTTTGTTGCCTTTCCCAACAGTGAGAAACCACCAATTTCCTTCTTGATCGGCTTGGAAATGTCCCATCTGCGGTTGCCAGCGACTGGTATCCACCAATTCTGAAATTCTGAGATACATAGCAAACAATGCATTCATTACGAACAATGTACGTTCATGGATCAGTGGTTGCTCGGCAGCCATAGTCTCGGCAGTTTCAATCACAAAATCCCATTGCAGGGGCGATAAGCGTCGAATTTTGCCCTGACTCTGCTGCTTGCGTAGAAATTTACTCTTCTGACGGATCTGCGCGACGGGATTTGCTGAGATATAACTCTCTTGAATTAGGAAGTTGAAAAAACTACTCAGGACGCTAAATAGCGACTGGAGTGCCGCCTGTGAGATGGCAAATTCGCCACTTCCGTGAACATATGGCCGCCAATCACTATTCGGTACCCGCTCTCCCTGACGCAGCAAAAATCGTGGCACATTTTTTTCTCCAACCCAGTTAGCCGGTGGCTGCTTAGAAAACTCTACATAAGTTTCGATATCTTCCCTAACTACTTGTTTTAACGATTTTTTTGCAACAAGCAGACACCAGTGAAGAAAGTGTTCAATCTCCCGCCTGTAGGTGCTAAACGTGTCTGGGCTGCCGCGGTAGCTGTAGATGAACTCGGCGGCACACTGGTAGTCGTCAATTGCCTCATCCGAGGCGCTAATCGCCAGGTGCTGCAATGATTTCACTGGCTGCTTAAAAGGGTTAGGCATTTCCTCGAGGGTATCGAAGAAGGCTAGGGGTGATGATATGTTTGACATTAAATAGCTGCTTTAAGAGTTTGTTTATAAACAGATAGTAGCTGATAAATCTAGCATTGTAATCAGCAAAATTATGGCATCTAGCTAGTAAAAAGAAGGATTTTCCTTGCGCCACAGTAAGTAATCGGTGAATTCTCAAGTTACTTGATGGTTTGAGAGCGGTGCGTTGGCAATAAGCTCTGGCACTTGTACAATGTGCGCTATATACACGCCTATATAACGGTAGCAAAACATTGCTTAAATCACTTAAACGATACGCCCAAAGCTGCCTGGCAGCGTTTCTGCTGGCCTCGAGCCCTGCGGTTGTCGCCGATACCTTAAATGTCGCCGTGGCTTCAAACTTCGTCGCAGCTATGCAGCGTATACAGCCGGCCTTTGAAGAAGCAAGCGAACATGAACTACGCCTCATCCGCGGCTCTAGCGGCAAGCACTATGCACAAATTCACAATGGCGCGCCTTTCGACGTTTTCCTGTCGGCAGACCAAATAAGACCAATGCTGCTAGTCCAGGAGGGCATAGCCCCAAAAACAAGCTTAATAACCTATGCCCAAGGGCAACTGGCGCTATGGAGCAGGCAAGGGGAGCTCAATCTCAACAAAAAATATCTATTAAAAACAGATAATTACAGAGTAATTGCAATTGCAAATCCGCGATTAGCGCCCTACGGACAAGCGGCGACTGAAGTCTTTAGTAAGCTAGGCATAGAATCCCTCGTGAACGAGAAACTGGTGATGGGAGAAAATATTGCCCAAGCCTTCCAGTTTGCGTTCAGCGGTAATGCAGACCTAGGCCTAATTGCTTATTCACAGGCCCTATCTCCAAATATGCGTGATCAAGGGTCTGTATGGCTGGTGCCTAGTGAACTACATCAACCCATCAAGCAAGATATGGTGATTCTAAATGACTCCGAGGCGGCTGCGGAGTTTGCCTCCTTCATGGGCAGTGAAGTGGTGCGTGAAATACTGATAAGCAGCGGCTACCTGTTGCCCGTGGGAGCCCGCTAGTGTTATCGCAACCCGATATAGCAGCACTGCTTATAACTTTACGCCTTGCAGCCACTACGACCGCTATCCTGCTATTACTTGGCACACCCTTGGCATGGTGGCTTGCGACTACTCGCTCAAGAGCGCGCAGCGCTATTGAAGCAGTAATAGCCTTACCTCTAGTTCTGCCGCCAACTGTGCTGGGCTTCTACCTGTTGCTAGCATTCTCTCCAGATGGTCCCATTGGCGCAACAACAGCGGCGCTGGGCTTACCCTCAATGGCATTTTCATTCTGGGGTCTAGTATTAGGTTCAGCCATCTATTCTTTGCCCTTCGTAGTTCAGCCGCTGCAGAACGCATTTTCCGGGCTAGGCAGGATGCCGCTAGAAGTTGCGGCAACATTGGGTGCGGGGCCTCTAGACAGGTTCATTAGCGTGGTTCTGCCTTTATCGAAGATGGGCTATTTAACCGCAGCCGTTCTTGGCTTTGCACACACCCTAGGGGAGTTCGGGGTCGTGATGATGATTGGCGGCAATATCCCAGGAGAGACTCAGGTCCTGTCTATTGCTATCTATGATCACGTCGAGGCGCTTGAATACAGCCAGGCTCATTGGCTAGCAGCAGGATTACTTATATGTTCTTTTGTAGTTCTGTTAATGATTTACAGCGCTAACCGAAAGTTTCACCTAATGAAAACAGTATGATTAATGCAGCCTTACAACTCGACAAGCCTAACTTTAGCTTAGCGGCTGATTTCAACGTGCCTGGCTGTGGCGTAACCGCAATATTTGGCCCCTCTGGCTGCGGCAAGACTACCTTGCTCAGGGCTATTGCCGGTCTAGAGCCCCACACTAAGGGATCACTCGCAGTAAATAACGAACTATGGCTAAGTTCACAAGAATGTAGAGCCGTGCAGGAAAGGAGGGTGGGCGTGGTATTTCAGGACTCTAGCCTGTTTCCTCACCTCACCGTGGAGGAAAACCTCCTTTATGGGAGAAAACGCTTAAAGAAAATTAGTGAACCTATTGAAATTAAACAGTTAATAAGTTCGCTAGGAATAGAGGCGCTACTACAACGTTATCCAGCAGGACTGTCTGGTGGCGAGAAGCAGCGTGTTGCTCTAGGTCGCGCTCTGCTTGCCGAGCCGAAGTTGCTATTGATGGATGAGCCCTTATCGGCCCTAGATCAGAGCAGCAGAGAAGAATTGATGCTGCTTCTTGAGACATTCCTTCAACTGATTGATATACCTGTATTCTATGTTACGCATTCTAGCGAAGAAGTCGCGCGCTTAGCAGACAATTTAATACTCATGAGCGACGGCTCTGTGTTAGATCATGGACCAATTCAGAATGTGTTAGGCGCAGTAGATGGTGAACTAAGCCGCAGTGACACCGCCTTCAGCGTTATTGCAGGCCAAATAGCCAACACACAACTAACGGGCCTAATCTCTGTGGACTGCGGCCAAGGCATCGTATTGCAGGTGCCGGACACTGCTGTAGCGTCAGAAATTCGTTACCAGCCTGAAACTGGAGTTAGGCTACGCATCCGTGCACGAGACGTCAGCCTGTGCCTCGAACAACCCAAAAGAAGCAGCATCCTCAACATACTACCAGCAGTTATAACTGAGCTCGCGGCAGAACCCTATAAGGGTAGCAGAGTCGTTAAGGTGGATATCGCGGGCAAGCAGCTACTTTCAAAAATCTCTGAATACTCAGTTCAGCAATTGCAGTTACACGCAGGGCAAGCCGTTTTTGCGCAAATAAAGTCTGCAGCACTTATCTCTTAATAAACAATGAATTATGGAACTTTTTGAATGTGCTCTAGCTAATTTTTCAGGTGCAATTTACTATCGAATGGGCAGGGCAGTTAGGCCACCATCAGAATGACGCTTGAAGCCTTAAACAGAGCAGAAATCACCATTCCCTCGGCAAGGGCCAATTGATCAGCGCTTTTGTTGGTTATCATAGCGCTCAAGGTTTTCTCTCCAGCTAGCTCTATCGTTACGTCAGCGCTAACGGATCCGCGATCTAGGCTCACCAAGGTTCCAGTCAGAACATTGCGTGCGCTTACTTGAATAGCGTCACCGACAGCTAAGGTGACAGAAGAGGCTTTGATCATTGCAACGACCGCTTGCCCCTCGGCTAGCTTCATTTCACGCCGGCTTTGCTCCGTAACCATAGCCACAATCCGTTGCTGCTCTGATATCTGAACCTGGACCTCTGTGTTGACGGCACCGGTTTCTATTTCCGCGATACTACCGAGAAATTGATTACGCGCACTAGTTTGCAAAAGAGCACTTTTCATAAATTTAGACACATCGTCCAAGGAACTTAGCTGTTGATTTAGATTCTCTAAAAATTGATTATGTTGTTCTTGTAACTGCTTAAAACCATTAAGCATTTCTTTCCCATAGCCAGTTAGAATAGAGCCGCCACCCTTGCTTCCACCAGCGCTGCGCTCTATCACTGGATGCTCTGAAAGGTTGTTGATACGCTCCAGCCTATCCCAAGCAGTTTTATAACTTACACCCGCAATCTTCGCAGCCGCAGTAATGGAGCCTGTGTCGGCTATCGCCTGCAGCAGATCGATTTGATCGAGCATCAGACGTTTCGATGTCGCTTCGGTCAGCCAAATCTGACCTTCTAGGTTCGCCAAGCAGTTATCCTCGCTATCAAGCCTGACGCACATTATGCCTGATAACCGCCTTCAACCAAGGGAACTTCCTAGCTCTTGCATACTTTTTGCAAACACCAGGATAGGGCGGATTTAATTAATTGAGCCGGTTCCATGAGGATGGATGCAGGCGCGGTTTGAGCAAGTAGCAAACTACAATAGACAAGTTGTCAGCGCTCAGTATTTTCCCGAATGGAGCACCATTAGAGCTCTAGGATTTGCGCACTAACATCTACCCTGAAGCTTTCTTATAATATTTATATAGTTATAAATCAGATATATATAGTAATAATATGAAGTAAAATACTTATATTAATTTGCTATGAGTTTTCTCAACCTCCATTGAGGCTCACAGCAGGGCATTGAACAAATATGCCCTAGATCAATAAACTCCTCTTTGCAGCTAGGTTCCGCACGAGTTGCAGCTTCCCACGATATTTGTGTTGCTTTTTCGTCAAATTACCTTATCTTGAAGGATTTAGTATAACCAATTTCGTGGTAGGCAAAGAGGCGCTCGAATGGATTCGACGGTTGGTACATTCACGGTAAAAGAGATTGTTTGTATGGACATGGAGTCCAGCGTATTTGAGGTAATAAAGACATTTGCCTCTTTACGGTTCTCCGCATTGCCCGTATTAGACAGGGATGGGCGCTGCTTTGGGATAGTAACCCCGAAGGATATATTTGAGCTAATTGCCTCCCTGGGGGATGTCCACGCTATAAAAGCCTGGGAAATCTGCTCCCATACATTGTTCTACGTTCACCCTGAAATTACTGCCGTTCAAGCCTGTCAGGTGATGCGCGATAATAAAATCCATCATTTGATGGTTGGCGATGCAGTTAAGCCACTTGGTATAATCTCAACTATGGATATCGTTGATCAGCTTCATCAAGCTGAAATGGCCGCGTTTAAGGCCGGTTACTAGCATAGCGGGGGAGTTTCCGGATTAGAATCCTCTATATTAGGGGCTGCATTAATCATACACATGATTAAAAATGTTTAAACTATTGAAATTAAATGTATTTTATCTATTTTAGGAAATGCATTTTTCGGGATCTACCATGAAGCTCATTGCCTTCTTTTCTATTGTTGCGCCGTTAACGTCCTGCGCAGCTTCTGACTAACCTAATTTAACCGATATGCTGAAGCGCAGCTTGATCATTACAACTCATCTGCTGCCATTGGATGCCGCGTTTATTGTGCCCAGGAGGACGGCTAAGGACATTGAGCGGGGATCGGCAAAAGCAGCTGCTCTGCAGCTTAGTATAGAAGACGAATTCCCTAGACTATAACTGTCTGCACAGCCTCGATTGCCAGGGCATGTAGGGCAGACCGAATACTTGATTCCCCCCAAGTTATGCCTATCTTCACTATTTCCGGTAATCTTTATTACCGGAAATAGTGGAATAGGCCGTATAAAGTACAATACCGCCCCAGATCACTAATAATGCGCATCTCACTAATATTTCACTATTAGAGCGCTTCTCGTTTCGTCCTCATTGTGACGAACTCTTCAGCCAACGTTGGATGAATACCGATGGTACGGTCAAAGTCAGCCTTAGTAGCGCCACAGTTAATCGCTACAGACAAACCCTGGACGATCTCACCGGCGTCAGCTGCTACAAGATGGAAACCAACCACTCGATCCGAATCTCTGTCGACTATCAGCTTGATCATGGATTTCTCATCACGGCCGCTTAGCGTGTGCTTCATTGGTCTAAACACGCTCTCATAGACATCGATCTGCAAGTCAGCATCCAATGCTTCCTGCTCGGACAATCCAACCGTACCTATGTTTGGATGGCAAAATACCGCCGTGGCGATGTTTTTGTAGTCCATAGCCTTTGTATCACCGGAAAATAAGGCTCTAGCGACAATTTGGCCTTCCGCTAAGGCAACCGGTGTTAAGGCTATTCGGTCAATAACATCACCAACAGCATAGATACTCGGCTCAGCGGTCTGGAAATGCTCGTTAACCTTAATAGCACCATTGCTTGCTAACTCGACGCCAACACTGTCGAGCCCAAGATCATCGGTAAGTGGCAGTCTACCGGTAGCCGCCAACACTGAATCGCAAATTAATTTAGAACCTGATTTAAGAGATAGCTCTAATCGATTGTCTTGCTTAGTTATTTTCTCTATATCTTTTTCTAAATAGAGATCTACGTGATTACCAATCTCGGCTGTTATAAATGTCCTAACATCCTCGTCAAATCCCCGCAGTAACTTGTCACCACGATAAATTAAGCTGGTTTTACAGCCAAGCCGGCTAAAGATGCTGGCGAACTCAACGGCGATATAACCACCGCCCATGACTACGATTTCCGCAGGAAGCTGATCCATAGCAAAGACATCGTTGGAACTAATGGTTAACTCACTGCCTGGGAATTCGGGAGTCCATGGCCAGCCGCCAACAGCTATTAATATGTTTTTCGCCGATACTGTCTTGCCGTCGACTTGCACCTCGTTAGGGCCAGAAATTCGAGCTCGAGTCTCAAAGATATCTACTTGATTTGAGCTAAGTATAGATTTATATATGTCATTTAACCTATTGATTTCAATATCTTTATTACCCTTAAGAACACCCCAGTCAAAGCGTAGGTTATCGAAATCCCAGCCAAATCCCTTGCTGTCCTCAAAATCGTCAAAATAGTGCGCAGCATAGCTATATAGTTTCTTTGGTACACAACCGACATTCACGCAAGTGCCGCCGAAATATCGCTCCTCAGCAACAGCCACCCTCGCCCCTAAACTAGCCGCTATCCGACAGGCGCGAACGCCGCCTGAGCCAGCTCCAATAACAAACAAATCGTAATCAAATGCTTCCAAGTTCCTGTATCCTTTTGTTGCTCGAGCCCAAAATCGGGCCCCAACACGCAAATGCAAAGCGGCATTATGCCTCAGCTAAACTCACGAGAATATAAGACCCAGTATGCAGGCTAATTTATTCGACGGCGACGAAACTTCTACTCACGTAATTAAGCATTCGATCGGTAATGCGCAATTGATTGAGTTTCCCCATCTGTTTGAAACAGCTGAGGCAAACCAGATGCTTGAGACGCTAATAGCAGATATTCCATGGCGACAAGAAAGCCTGAGAATCGCCGGTAAGGTGCGCGCCATTCCGCGCCTACAATGTTGGATGGGCGATACGGGAAGCGACTATGGCTATTCAGGCGTGCGACTCACACCTTACCCCTGGCATAACACCGTGAAAGTTATTCACGACCGCGTAGCCGATTCAAGCGGCAGCACTTTCAATTCCGCATTGATTAATTTCTATCGAAATGGTGAGGACAGTGTTGCATGGCATGCAGACGATGAAGCTGAACTGGGAGACTCGCCGGTGATAGCATCAGTCAGCTTAGGCGCGCAACGAGTCTTCGAGTTAAAGCAGAAGCATCAGTTACCAGCGAAGAAATTTAAGCTAACACTCCGACATGGAAGCCTACTTATTATGAGCGGCACAATGCAGCAACATTGGTTGCATCAACTGCCAAAGGTAAAAGGATTGCAGGAACCGCGCATCAATCTTACTTTTAGAAACATTATCAATGGTTGAGTTAATTACACGCGCACCGTTACTAATTTAGTAAGGCAGGAATTATGAGTAATAGGGATAGTTTTGATATCTGCGTGATCGGCGCCGGCGTAATAGGCTTAGCGACCGCCTATGAACTTGCCAAGAAATACAAAAACCAAGATGTAAGCATTGTGATACTAGAGAGTGAATCAAGCTTTGGGCAACACATAAGCAGTCGCAACAGTGAGGTTATTCATGCTGGCATCTACTATCCAACCGACAGCCTAAAAGCCAAGCTTTGTGTTGAGGGCAAAGAGCTACTCTACAGCTACTCAGAACAGTTCAATATTCCGCACAAGAAAATTGGCAAACTCATAGTCGCAAAAAAGTCAGAAGCCAATGCCCTGACACAGCTTAGAGAAAAGGCAATTGCAAACGGAGTATTAGATTTACAATTTTTGAATAGAGCTGAATTGCAAAAACTTGAACCTGAAATTGATGCTCATGCCGCACTGCTTTCACCCTCGACGGGAATCATAGACAGCCACGCCTATATGCAAAGCCTACTCCATCAAGCAGAAATACTCGGAGTACAATTTGCCCCCTACTCACGCGTCGAAAAAATTGATACTGACAAAGAAACCTTCGTCATGCATTGTCAGATAGGCGAAAATAAGAACGCAGAGGAATATCAATTTGATTGCCGGCAACTAATCAATTCCGCCGGATTACAGGCACAGTCTATAGCCCGCACCATCTCCAAAGTACCAAAAAATACTATCCCTAAGCTTCACTATTGCAAGGGAGACTACTTCGATTATCGCGGGCACAATCCTTTTAGCCATTTAATCTATCCAATGCCGGAAGCCAATACAGCTGGCCTGGGAATTCACGCAACGATGGATCTTTCATCGCAACTTAAATTCGGGCCCGACACTGATTTCGTAGAGAACATTGCCTTCGAGATTGACGACAGCAAGGCGAAAACCTTTGCGAGAAATATCTCTTCCTATTTCCCAGCTATCAAGACTGCCGATCTAAAGCCGGCATACTCGGGAATAAGACCAAAATTATCTGGGCAGAGTGAAGCCGCAGTCGACTTCAACATTCAAGGAGAAAGCGTACATGGGGTGCCCGGCTTGATTCAGCTGTTCGGCATGGAGTCGCCAGGGCTGACGGCGAGTCTTGCAATAGGTAAACATATTGCACGCAGCGTCCAGCTTTAGATTCAAGATTACCCGCCACGAAATAAGCTCTATAACGTCATCGATTGACATGACGCTACTTTGTAATTGCAAAGCTTAGTTTCGATTAATGATCTAAGCTGCGAGTCGCTACGCTGGAAGTGCAAACCTATCCCTTTGCAGTGATTGCCACGAATATTTGCCGGCGTAATCCAGACAATATTTGTTATACAAAAATATTGCTGCGAATCGTCGAGAAGTTTTAGCAAGAGGCAGATGCTGTCGTGAAACTTATAGGTGGAGTCTGCAGAAACAGGTAAGAATAGGCCTCCGTTTTTTAAGAAGGGCATGTAACTACTTTTAAGTGTGCTAAGACTATCGATGTGAATCGAAACAATGGCTGTGCTGACTATGATGGGCAATTCCCTTTTCCCGCCGCCTATAAGTAGCCTTGCGCACACTTTATTCAGCGTAGGTTTAGCTTACTCCATTGCCACAAAATGGACTCCATAATGAGCTGTGGATTCGGGTTTGTAGAAGAGGCTAGCTGCTTTCTAGCAGTTTCTACTTCTGTATAGAAGAGCGCTAACGACTTGGCAACTGCTTGGGCAAGTAACTTTTCTTTAGCAGGAACTAATAAAGAGTACATATTCTCCAGCCCAGGATCACCTTCGTTCTCTGCGATGCCGGTTAAGCTGTATTTAGTAAGTTTAGACAAGAAAGCTGAGAAGTGCTGCAAAACTTCCGATTCTCCAATCTTCGACGCTAACGGGAGAATTTGTTGAATAGATTTCTTGCCAGTTTTTACGTCACAAATACCCTGTAAGAACTGCGCTCTCGCGGCAAGCGAGTCCCCTTCCGCCAACTGAAGCGCTATAAGCGGCCTCATGTCACTAGCCTCTAATAAGGCATTTACATTTCCTTCCCCAATAATTTCCTGCAACCAAGCGGCGGCAATGTCAGCACGAGGAACTGGAAATGCGAGCTTCTGACAACGACTGCGTATTGTAGCCACGAGCCGACCTGGATGATCGGAGACAAGGAAAACATGGGTATCGTCATTCGGCTCTTCTAATGTTTTCAATAGAGCATTCGCGGCATTCGCGTTCAGTAGATGTGCGTCTTGTATGATGGCAACCTTCGCGCCACCAGAATGGCTACTACGAATAACGAATTCTGATAGTCTGCGAATCTGATCGATCTTAATGTTCTTGCTACCCTCTTCCAGTTCGATCGCTAGAATATCAGGATGGTTACCCGCACCCCCTTTAAGACAGTTCGAGCATGATCCGCAGGCAACGGACAATTGTGTATTAGCGTTTACAGCACTTTGTGCAATGGGATTTAGACAGAGAGCATATCTAGCAAAACTGTCGGCGAAGAGGGATTTACCTAAACCCTCACTTCCGCAAAGTAGGTAGGCATGTGCCAATTTCTTGGCAGTGAATCCGCGGCTGAGTTGCGCCCACTGTGCGCCTTGCCAAGGAAATGGCGCACTTGCAGCGTTTATTGAACTTACAGTGGTTTCGGTCATCTTTTTCTACTTTATGTGATCCTCGAAAGACCCTTCTCTAAGGCGGCCAAGAGGTCCAGCTTTACACTCTCTAAAGGCTTGGATGCATCGATCACCGTGCAGCGCTGGGGCTCAGCTTGAGCAATATCAAGATAACCCTGTCGCACCATACGGAAAAAGCTCTGCTGCTCTTGCTCAAATCTGTCGAGTTCGCCACGATTGCTTGCTCGCTGCATACCTATCTCTGGGTCGAGGTCCAAGATAATAGTTAGATCAGGACGTAGTTCTCCCTGCACCATTGCCTGCAATTGTCCTATAGTATCAACACTGAGTCCCCGCCCTGCCCCTTGGTAGGCAAATGTCGCATCGGTAAAACGGTCGCAGACAACCCATTTCCCGTCTGCTAGCGCAGGCTCAATAACTTTATCTAGATGTTGTGCTCTAGCGGCAAATACCAGTAATAATTCCGTCAACTCCGACATTTTCTCTTCGTATACGGCAAGCAAAAGATCTCTGATTTTTTCTGCTAGCTGTGTCCCCCCAGGCTCTCGAGTAAGCACGTATTCAATGCCCTGCTGCTCGAGATACTCAGTGATGAACTCAATGTTTGTACTCTTACCGACTCCCTCCGCACCTTCCAGTGTCAAAAAGAGGCCACGCTTATTTGCCATGATCTTTCACTTTTTTATCAATTCACATTGTCGTAATAGCCGGGGCTAGGCACTTTGGTCTAGTTGCTGGTGCCTAGCTGATACTCGCGAACAGCGGCGTTATGTTCCTCTAAGGTCCGCGAGAACTGATGGCTCCCGTCGCCCTTTGCCACAAAATACAGGTAGTCTGAGGCAGAAGGATTGAGCGCCGCATTGATCGACTCCTCTCCGCTTAATGCTATCGGTGTCGGCGGCAAGCCTGCTATACGATACGTATTATAGGGAGTCTCCTCCGATAAATCTGCTCGCCTGATATTGCCGTCGTAGCGATCGCCCATACCATAAATGGTCGTTGGATCAGATTGCAGGCGCATCCCTTGATCTAGCCGAGTTACAAAGACTGCGGCTATCAGACCACGTTCGCTGTTACTCGCCGATTCCTTTTCGATGATAGAAGCCATAATAAGCGCCTCATAGGGATTGGCATAGGGTAAAGCGCCAAGACGCGACTCCCAAGCCTCAGTTAATATAGTATCGAGCCTTTCATTCGCCCTAAGCAATAACTCGATATCAGAAGTGCCCTTCGTATAAAAATAGGTATCGGGATAGAGCAAACCTTCTGGGTTTTCAGCATCCAAGTTCATGCGCAGTGCTATTTCCGCCAGACTGCTGCTGGTCAGCGTGCCATGGATATTTTCCGCACTGAAGATTGCATCCAATGCCTGTTGGAACGTCCATCCTTCTACCAGAGTTATTCGATATTGCACGGATTCGCCACGGACAATTTTGTCCAGCAACTGCACCGGTGTAATTCCTGACTGAATTTCATATTCCCCAGTTTGGATGCTGTTTTCTACTCCTTGTAGGCGCGCCCAAATTTTGAACACTGTAGGGCTAGAGAGATAACCCAGTTCGCCTAGTTCCTTTGCGACTCGTGACAAGGAACTTCCTGCTACGACTTCAATTTTTACGGGAGCGGAGTCAATGGACGGTAACGCGATTTCCGCAAACAATGCTCTATAACTATATAGCCCAGCTGCAACGAAGATCACGCAGATTGTTACGCTAACTATAGCTAAGTGTCTTTTTCTCATAGTGCGCTGTTTTGAAATAACGTGTATTGAATCTCTTGAGCCGCTATTGCATATTTTGTTTGATCCGGCGCTGCTTGCCAATCTACATTCTGAATTTCGAGCACAGGCCAAACACCAAAGACGCTATTGCAGAGTAAGATCTCGTCCGCTTCTTGCAACTGCGCAAGACTAAGCGGCTTTCTAATTACAGCTGTTGCCTGCTTGCCGAACTCCTCGATAAGGTGGTTTAGCATAACTCCTTCTACTCCGCTGCGACTAAGATCTGATGTAAGCAATTCGTTATCGACTGCGAGGAGCAAATTACTTCTACAACCCTCGATGACATAGCCATCTTCATCCATGCACAAACCTTCATCAAAGTTCGCTGGTATCTGTGCGCTGGCCAACACTTGATCCAACCTGTTTAGGTGCTTGATGCCGCCTAGATGCGAATTACTCGAGAGCCTATGATCACATAGAATTACTCTTGCCCCCTTAGCTGTATCAGGAACAATATATTCGATTAACTGCAATACACGAGAGCAGTCGGCATGCTTTGCAGGCGCATAACCTCTGCCTCCTTCTCCACGAGTAATAGTTATTTTGAGTATGACGTCAGCGTTATTATTACTCTGCAACAGCTGTGAGATTTCATTCATTAGTAAATCGAAATCTACCGATAGCCGCAACACCTTGCAGGCATGCTTGAGTCGCCTGAGATGCGCAGGCCAAAGTATTGGTTCATTAGAGAGAATTCTAACAGTCTCGAAGCAGCCGTCGCCATATTGAAAGCCGCGATCGCGAATTGAAATTTGATCCGCTTGCTGTCCGTTTATTAAACTTTGCAAGGGGCCGTCTAGCATGAGAGGGAACCGGCTATTTAAGCCTAGAGAAAATCAAGCTGCCGTTAGTGCCGCCGAAACCAAATGAGTTAGACAGTGCGACATTAACTTCCATATCGCGACTTACATTCGGAACGTAATCTAAATCACAACCATCATCTGGATTTTCGAGATTTATAGTAGGACTGATTACTTGGTCACGCAGTGTAAGAACTGACACGATTGCCTCAACAGAGCCCGACGCACCTAGAAGATGGCCGATCATTGATTTTGTTGAACTAACGCAGAGCTTGGATGAATGATCTGCAAACACACTTTTAATCGCGAGAGTTTCTGCAATATCTCCGGCCATCGTTGACGTGCCGTGTGCGTTCACATAATCCACATCAGTTGCATTCAGAGCAGCGCTATCTAAAGCGTTCTGCATACATTGTGCTGCACCTGCGCCACCCTCAGACGGTGAAGTCATGTGGTATGCATCGCCACTCATACCGAAACCAACTAGCTCGGCATAAATATTTGCACCGCGTTTCTTCGCATGTTCATATTCTTCTAGCACCATGATTCCGGCACCGTCACTTAATACGAAGCCATCACGATCTTTATCCCAAGGACGACTGGCCCGTTGAGGATCATCATTTCTTTGCGACAATGCTCTAGCCGCGCAAAAGCCACCAAGACCAACTGGTGTAGTCGCCATTTCGGCGCCGCCGGCTACCATAACGTCAGCCTGATTGTTCGCGATCATATTAGCGGCAAGACCGATGTTGTGAGTGCCGGTGGTGCAGGCAGTAACAACGGCGATATTAGGGCCCTGCAATCCGAACCGGATTGAGAGAGTGCCGGCTACCATGTTTACAATTGAGCCAGGCACGAAAAAAGGGGAAACTTTGCGAGGACCAGAATTTTGAATGGTTCGAGTGGTCTCTTCGATGCTACCGATGCCACCAATACCAGAGCCAATCGCGACACCGCCACGCTTAGGATCTAGGTTGGTCTCATCTATTCCGGCATCTTGAATTGCCTGAACGCCTGCAGCGATACCGTAGTGCATGAAGATATCCATGCGCCTAGCCTCTTTCGCAGACATATAGTCAGTACAATCGAAGTCTTTGACGGAACCGCCAAACTGAGTACTGAAGTCTGAAGTATCGAAATGCTCAATGGAATTAATACCAGACCGACCATTCTTAATTGCGTTCCAGCTGGTTTCAACATCATTTCCAACTGGAGTGATGAGACCTAGTCCGGTCACCACTACTCTTCTGCTACTCAATGCTTTGATCTCCCGACTAAAAACAACAAACGCCAGATAAACAAAAGCTACTCAAGAATAAACTAGAGTAGCTCTGTTTTGTGCTGCTGTTCAGTGTTACAGGTTCGAGTTGATATAATCACAGGCCAATTGAACAGTGGTAATTTTTTCGGCCTCTTCATCAGGAATCTCTGTTTCGAATTCCTCTTCTAATGCCATCACCAATTCCACTGTATCTAAAGAATCAGCGCCTAGATCTTCTACAAAAGAAGCAGAAGGTGTTACTTCATCTTCCTTTACGCCAAGCTGTTCGCAGACAATTTTCTTAACGCGCTCTTCAATGCTACTCATATCTATTATTAGCTCCTAATACTGTATTTCTAGCAGTGTTGCCAGTGGCCTATAAACCAGCCCTGTTATTGTTAATTCGGTTAAATTTTGAACAACCAATCTAGCGTTGTTTTCACCAAGCTCTTATCAAACCCGTACCGACCTTGATGCTCTTCGTGGGCCTCGCAGATACCCAGCGAATAATTCAGGACGCAAGTTTACCTCTATTTCCATGCGATGTAATGTCTAAATTTAAAAATAAGCCTCACGCAATAAACCCTTATAAAACTCAACAACTTAGCGTCACGCCATATACATGCCGCCGTTCACATGTAGGGTCTCTCCAGTGATATATGCACCACTATCGGAGGCCAAAAATCCCACCATAGCGGCAATCTCCTCTGGCTGCCCTAGACGCCCCAGAGGAATCGATGACAGAAGTGCCTCTGCTTGCTTCTCGGGCAAGTCTTTAGTCATATCAGTTGCGATAAAACCTGGGGCAACGGCATTTACCGTTATCCCCCTAGACCCAATCTCTTTAGCGAGGGCGCGACTAAAGCCCTCGATTCCGGCCTTTGATGCAGCATAGTTTGACTGCCCCGCATTACCGCTGGAACCCACTACAGAGCTGATATTAATGATTCGTCCCCAGCGAGCCTTGGTCATACCCTTAACGCAGGCCTTACACAGCCGATACATAGAGCCTAGGTTTGTATCAATCACGTCAGACCACTCATCAACCTTCATGCGCATTAGCAGGTTATCCTTGGTAATCCCGGCATTATTAACCAATACCGTTGGAGCTCCATACTTTTCTGCGATTGCGGACATCATGGCAGCTACAGAATCATCGGAAGAAACATCGAGACACATGCCCTCGCCCTGAATCGAGTTTTCGGCCAAATAACAACTAATATTTGCCGCACCTGAATCGGACGTTGCTGTGCCGATAACAGTGAATCCGCGATTGCCCAGATCTAATGCTATGGCGCGCCCTATACCCCTGCTCGCCCCTGTTACTAGCGCTACTGTCGTAGAATCGTTCATATTCTCATTCCTTTATTCTGTAGTTCTTTTTCTTCTAAATATCAGTGCTTCTATGAGCATCTAAAATTAAGACGCTAATTCCACTATTGCTGCAGCCAGACCCTCAGGGTCCTCGCTGGCAAAGTAGCTTATATCCGGCTCGATACGCCTAATTAGGCCACCTAATACCTTCCCCGGACCACACTCGATAACTTTATCAATGCCTTTACCGTGCATATAGTTCACGGAATCTACCCACAGGACAGGTGCATACAGCTGCTTTATCAAGTTTTCCTTTATTAGAGTTGGATCTTCACAGCTTTGTGCATTCACATTCTGCACTACGGGAATCTGCGGAGCGTTAAATTGCACCTCAGCAAATTCTGCTTGTAGTTGTTCAGCTGCTGGTTTCATCAAGGCACAGTGCGAAGGAACGCTGACATTCAGTGGTAATGCCCTCTTGGCACCCGCCTCCTTACAAAGAACCATAGCCCTCTCAACCGCATCAACATCCCCCGCAATGACAGTTTGCCCAGGAGAGTTGAAATTAGCTGCCGAGACTACCTGAGTCTGCGCCGCCTGCTCACATAATCCTGCTATTTTGCTATCATCCAGGCCCACTATTGCTGCCATCTTACCCGTGCCAGCGCTTACTGCAGCCTGCATATACAGACCCCTTTGATGCACCAGCTGAATAGCATCGCCGAAGGCAAGCACTCCCGAGCAAACTAGCGCCGAATATTCACCTAGGCTGTGCCCTGCCAGTATCGATGGCTGTGGACCTTTCTGCTGCTGCCAAATTCGCCATATAGCGACTGAGGCCGCAAGCAATACAGGCTGTGTAATATCTGTCTGATTAAGTCTTTCTTGTTGGTCAGTCTGGCTTACTTCCCAAAGATCTATATCTAATACCGCCGAGGCCTCGGCGAAAGTATCTGCAACCACGCTAAAGCTAGTCGCCAGATCTGCCAACATACCTAGCTTCTGCGATCCCTGCCCTGGAAAGACAAATCCAATATTATTCATTCTGGTATCGAACCTCGCTTATTCTTAATGATGGTCTTCTTGCGATCAATATGTGCCGGCCAAGCTTGACGCTACCTAGCTCTTTTCAATGATCGCAGCTACTTTTTCTCTTATCAATTCAGGAACGGCGTTTTCAACTTCCCTAACAGCTTGCTGAATCGCGTAGGCAAAGCCCTCTGCCGTGGCGTTACCATGGCTCTTTATTATGCTGCCCTGCAAGCCAAGTAGGCTCGCACCATTGAACCGATGAGGATTGATTTGTTCGCTAAGACTCTTGAATAGCGCAGTCTTACTCGCATTTTCAGATGAACTACTGGAGTCTGTAAATACCTGTGAGGTCAACAATTTCATAACGACATTCGCAACACCGGCACTAGTCTTGATTGTCACATTGCCTACAAATCCGTCGCAGACGACGACATCAGCCCTGCCTTCGAATAACTCGTTTGCCTCAATAAAGCCGACATAGTCAATTGCTGGGCAACGCGCCATTAATTCGCCGGCATCACGTACTTCTTCCGTGCCTTTGAATTGCTCAGAACCTATATTGAGTAGTCCAACCTTAGCGACTTCACCCTGCAGTGATTCGGCGAGAACCGACCCCATTACGGCAAATTCAAACAGTTGTTGTGCGTCAACTTCGGGGTTAGCACCGACGTCGAGCAAAAAACACTGCCGCGTGGCGCCAGGAATACTGGCCACAATTGCGGGTTTTTGAATGCCGTTGATGGTCTTCAGCAGATGTCTGCCAATCATCAGCAGCGCCCCGGTATTACCTGCGCTAACCATGGCCTCTACACGACCGTCTTGAAGCAGCTGCACAGCTTTATACATAGAGGATGTTTTGCCGCTACGCAAGACGTGCGCTGGCTTATCCCCGTCATTAATGACGTCAAGTGTGTGTTCTAAGGAGATGCGATTGGCGAGCGCAGGCAAAATAGAGTCCAAGTAGGGCTCTATTTGGCTTTTATCGCCAACGAGGGTAACTGATAGATCGGAATTTAATTCCAAAGCGTGCAAAGCGGCAGGGAGAGTAACTTTTACCCCTCCGTCACCGCCCATAGCATCGATTGCTATGCGCTTAGGCAAACTCAAGGCTGGGCGCCCTAGTCTTCGCCGAGATCCAGTACTTTTTTGCCTTTGTAGAACCCATCAGCCGTTACGTGATGACGACGATGAATCTCGCCAGTCGTCTGATCCGTTGCTAGCGTAGGTCCCGTGAGGGAATCGTGAGTTCTTCGCTTGCCACGCCGTGAACGGGTGACCTTGCTTTTTTGAACTGCCATTTCAATCTCCTAATACAAATTCTTTAAACTGTTTCAATCGCCAGAATCACTGTCTTTCAGTGATTTAAGCACTGCAAACGGGTTTTCGGTAGTAACACTTTCTGTAGCATCTTCACCCGCCACATAATCTTTCTGAGCAATGCAGTCGCCACTTTCGTGGTAACTCACAATCGGCGTGCATAGAATCAATTGCTCTTCGATCAATTCCGCCAAATCTAGCTTATGATCCTCGCAAATCCAAGGATCCAATTCCGCGTCTAACCGCAACGCAGCTTCCTCATCTCGCACTAGTGCCAGCTTTATGTCGTCCGCAAGCGCTATAGCTAGAGGCTTAAGACAGCGCTGACAGAAAACATTTACTTGGGCCTGCAATCTGCCGGTGATTAAGCGCTGTTTTGCGTCGTTAAGCATGAACTTCAGCTCGAGAGACACAGTCCCTTGATCATTTGCCAAGGTCTTACGGAACCGAGGCAGCCTAGTTAGATCTAAATCCCCGCTAATATTCTCTTCCTGTTGGAAGATTTTACGGGTATCTGCGTAGGTTGGAATAGAGCTATCTGACATCAGGCGCGCATAATAGGCGTATGGCCGTCATCTGTCAAAGATTTATCGAAACTTTAGTCCCTTGGATAATTCTCTAAGCACCTGTATTTAAAGCTATTTACCCAATATTTGTATTAACGCGCTAAGATGATTTGGGATAGGTGCTTCTACACGGATAGGCGCACCGCCCTCGGGCAGTGTAAATTCGATTTTCCAGGCATGCAGGCAGAGGTTTTTAACCTTCGCCAGGGCGCTGTTCTTAGCCTTAAAAGTGTACTTCTCATCCCCAACTATTCCATGGCCCGAATGCTGGCAATGCACACGAATTTGATGAGTTCGCCCCGTCTCAGGCATCGCCTCTATCAAACTCGCTCCTTCGAAATGCTGTTTCACCGCGAAACGAGTCAAGGAGGGTTTACCGCTATCCGCTACTCGGACGATTCGTTCATTCTCTCCGACAGGGTCTTTCTGTAGGGGAGCGTCGACGAATGTTAATCGGTCAGGCCAATTCCCATGAACTAAGGCAAGGTAGTGTTTTTTAACAGTTTTAACTTTAAGTTGATTTTGTATGTCTTTTAAAAATATAGAGTTTTTTGATACTACTAAACAGCCCGTAGTCCCCCTATCAATCCGATGGGCAAGCTCTAAATCAGCCCATTCCGGCTTACATTGACGAAGCGCCTCGATCAGCCCCATGGCCACACTAGTGCCACCATGCACCGCCATACCCGCTGGTTTATTAATCACCAATAGCTCGTCATTCTCGAGCAGAATGCTGTTCAGCAGAAATTCTTGCAGCGCCGGACTTGGCTTTGCGGTTTGCTGATTGTAGTTCGATGTGTAGGGAGGAATTCGCACCACATCCCCTATATCCAGTTTCCGCTCAGGCTTACATCGCTTCTTATTTACACGAACCTCTCCCCGACGGATTAATCGATATACACGCGTCCTAGGAACGCCCTTGAGGTGCCTCATAAGAAAGTTATCGAGACGCTGCCCGATATGGGTTTTCTCGACGCGAACCATCTGGACGCCGTCACTGGCACTAGTATTGCTTTTCACGGCCTTCCTCTGGTTAAAACCTGTAGATTAAGATGTATGGATTAAGATCTAAGGACTAAATGCTAAGCTCTAAGGAATCCGAGCCGATGCCATCTCTAGTAAGCCTTAGCTAAATTAAACAATTCGCTATTTTACACCAATCTGCACCGCGAATAATGGTGTACAATTCTCCCCTTTTTGCGCTTGTCTAAATACATGAATACCCTCAAACAAACACTAAATCAGCTCGTTGGCGAAGCCCTAAGCGTAGTCTCTGGCCTCGCAGATAGCGACCCGAATGTTATAACTGCTTCCAAGCCGGAATTCGGCGACTATCAAAGCAATGGCGTAATGTCGATTGCGAAAAAAGTCGGCAGCAATCCCCGGCAGCTTGCCAGCGATGTCGTTGAAAAAATTACTGCAGACGCGAACCCTCTTATCGAAAAGCTTGAGGTAGCCGGCCCAGGCTTTATCAATATCTATCTTTCCGACCTAGCACTCATGCAACGCGCTTCTGAGATTCAAAGCGACCTGCATAAACTAATTCCAAAGACAGATAAGAGCGACAAAATTGTCGTCGACTATTCTTCTCCAAATTTGGCCAAAGAAATGCACGTTGGCCATCTGCGCGGCACGATTATAGGTGATTGTCTAGCACGCGTACTCGAACGACAAGGCCACGAAATAATTCGACAGAATCACGTCGGCGACTGGGGCACTCAATTTGGAATGCTGATCTCCTATATGCGTGAGCTCAGCGCCTCACGAGGCGACTTACCAACCCAGCTTGCCGATCTAGAATCTTTCTATCGGGCCGCAAAGGAACGATTCGACGCTGACCCAGACTTCGCAGATACGGCGCGCGGTAGTGTTGTGAAACTTCAGGGCGGTGATGCAGATCACTTAGTTGTTTGGCAGCAGTTTATCGACGAATCGTTAAAGCACTGCCAAGCAGTCTACGACAAATTGAATGTCACCCTTTCTCGGAAAGACCTAAAAGCAGAAAGCTTCTATAACAAAGACCTAAAAGGTGTTGTAGAAAAACTTGAAGCGGCTTCCCTGCTTTCAATCTCCGATGGTGCCCGTTGTGTCTTCTTACCAGAATTCACCGGAAAAGATGGCGAACCATTACCCGTAATCATTCAGAAAACAGATGGCGGCTATCTTTACGCCACCACCGATCTTGCCGCCGTTGAATACCGCTCTTTTGATCTCAAAGCAGAACGTTCACTCTATGTCGTCGATGCTAGGCAGTCGTTACACTTTCAACAAGTATTCGCGGTTGCACGTAAGGCAGGGTTTGCTTCGACAAATATTTCGCTGGAACATATCGCCTACGGCACCATGATGGGAAGCGATGGCCGACCATTCAAAACCCGCTCAGGAGATACCATTAAGCTTGTTGATTTACTCGACGAAGCTATCCGGCGCGCTCATGACTTGGTCGCACAGAAAAACCCAGGCCTAGATGAAGCCACATACCTTGAGATCGCCGAGAAAGTTGGTATAGGGGCTGTGAAGTATGCAGATCTATCCAAGAACAGAACCAGTGATTACGTATTTGATTGGTCCAGCATGCTATCTTTTGAAGGAAATACAGCGCCGTATCTTATGTATGCCTATGCACGAATTCGTAGCATCTTAAGAAAACAGGATTCAGACTTAGAGAACGTACGTATTACTTCTGTGTCTGAGTCTGCTGAGAGAAGCTTATTGCTGAAGATTATGCAGTTATCAGAAGTTGTAGACATGGTAGCGCGAGATTGCTACCCGAATTTGTTGTGTAATTATCTGTATGAGCTCGCCGGCTTATTCATGCGCTTCTACGAGTCATGCCCTATCCTAAAGGCTGACCCCGAACTGCGAGACTCGCGCCTAGCATTATCCGCACTCACGGCCACTACACTTAAGCAGGGTCTTGACCTGCTGGGCATTGAAACCCTAGAAAAGATGTAGACATTTTCACAGCAGCATTGCTGCCGTGAAAATGTCGTTTCCTTCTATAAACACTCAGGCTATCTAGTTCACCAACTCTAACAATAACTTATTGAGTCGTGCAGAAAAGTCCGCAGGATCTTCAAGTTGCACACCATCAGCAAGGCCAGCCTGGCCAAAAAGAATCGAAACAATATCGCCGAAACGGTCTTCATCAGCCTCTTTATCCAGCTTGACCAATAAAGGATGAGTTGGGTTTATTTCAAAAATCGGTTTTGTCTCCGGGACAGCCTGACCCGAAGCCTCCATGATTTTTCTCATCTGCATGCCCATGTCATGATCATCTACTGCCAAACAGGCAGGTGAACCGGTCAGCCTATGTGTAACCCTGACCTCTTTGACCTTGTCTCCTAAGTTCTCTTTAATACGTTCGACTAATTTCACGAACTCTTTTTCGGTCTTTTCCTGAACTTCTTTGTCTTCTTCATCTTCCAACTTACCGAGATCTAATTCTCCACGGCTTATGTCTTGGAATTGACGGCCATCGAATTCTTGCAGATGACTCATGAGCCATTCATCGATGCGATCATGCATCAGTATGACTTCGATACCCTTCTTTCGAAAAATCTCGAGATGCGGACTGTTGCGACCCGCCTTTGCTGAATCAGCGACGAGGTAGTAGATCTTTTCCTGATCCTCTTTCATGCGTGAGATGTAGTCATCTAGACATTGATCCTGAGCGTCTGATTCAGAGTGAGTAGTCGTAAACTGTAAAAGTTTTGCTACCTTCTCCTTGTTTGTAAAATCTTCGGCCGGCCCTTCTTTTAGCGCCTGACCGAACTCATTCCAGAAGCTGTTGTATTTGTCTTTGTCTTTCTTGCGCATCTTCTCCAGCATATCTAACGCACGCTTAGTCAAAGCACTGCGCATAGAATCTACTACGGGATCTTCTTGCAAAATTTCACGAGAGACGTTGAGAGAAATATCATTCGAATCGACAATACCCTTCATAAAGCGCAGGTATAGCGGCAAAAATTGCTCCGCGTCATCCATGATGAAAACGCGCTGAACATATAACTTTAATCCTCGCGCAGAATCTCTATTCCATAAATCGTAAGGTGCGCGCGCCGGCACGTAAAGTAGGCTCGTGTACTCTAACTTTCCTTCGACCTTGTTATGGCTCCACTCAAGAGGATCTTCGAAATCGTGACTAACTGACTTATAGAATTCTTTGTACTCGTCTGCTTTCACGTCTTTTCGAGAACGGGTCCAAAGCGCTTTCGCCTCGTTAACTGCCTCGTATTCAACTACCGATTCTTCGTCTTTCTTGCTGCCATCTTCATCAGCTTCGTCCGTCACAGGAAGATCTTCTTTCTGCATGAAAACGGGTATGGAAATATGATCAGCGTATTTCTTTACAATGCTCCGTAAGCGATAACTTTCCGCGTATTCTTTCTCATCTGCTTTCAGATGCAGTGTGATTTCAGTGCCTGCAGTTGCCTTGGAGACAGCTTCCAGTGAATAGTCTGCCTCGCCTTCGGAAATCCAAAGAGTTGCTTCATCTTCGGCTGTACCTGCTCTACGCGTTCGCACTTCAACCTTGTCTGCAACGATAAAGGCAGAATAAAAACCAACACCGAACTGTCCAATTAGCTGTGAATCCTTCTTTTCATCACCAGTTAGATTCTCTAGAAACTGAGCAGTTCCTGATTTGGCGATGGTACCAAGATTAGTAATGACCTCATCTCTAGTCATGCCGATACCATTATCGCTGATCATGAGAATGTTCTTCTCAGTGTCAAAGTCGATCTGCACCTTCGGCTCTCCGCCAGTTTCCAGAAGCTCAGGCTGAGAAAGGGACGCAAAACGTAATTTGTCCGCTGCGTCGGAGGCATTTGATATCAGCTCCCTTAAGAAGATCTCCTTGTTGCTGTAAAGAGAGTGAATCATCAAGTGAAGTAATTGCTTCGCTTCTGTCTCGAATCCTCTAGTTTCCGCTGTCTGTGCCGCCATTTATCAATCCTCGCTATTTTCGCTAGCTATTACTTAAACACTACCCATAAAAAAACCCAATCTGCAGCAATAACTGCATGATTGGGTCTTCAATGGGGGCTTTTACCTAATATTTCAAGCTTGCCCTGCTATCTGTATTTACAATAACTAGCCATTTACCTTATTGGCGGATAAGGCTGATAGAAATCTATAGCATCCTCTTTACGGCCATTAATCGTAGTGTAGAAAGTGCGTCTTCCGTCTATAGCTCTCAAGAAATCACGTGCTGATTTACTAGAACGCTCATCTCCGGCGTCTGCGGCATCTGTTGCAGCTTCTTCAGCCGCATCAAAATCACGCAGCTCTAAAAAAGCCCTAGACAAGAACATGAGGGTATCGGAGCGATCATTCAGGTCGCCTTTATCGATGGCCGATTGAAATGCTTCCGCTGCGGCTTCATAGTCATGAAGAACGTAATGGATATAGCCAAGTGTGTCATAGCCATTACCAGTCTCATCAGCTTCTGCTGCTGCTATAGCAGGATCAAGTGCATCCTCATATTCACTGGCCATCAAATACATTTGCGCTAGACGAGTTAGATTCTCTTCGTCACTCTCGACGATTTCCTTCCCCATTCCTTCTGAGAGTATCTTACTTCCCGTGTAAGGAATATCTAGACCTGCCAGAGACTGAGCTAGATTAATGTAACGAGAGTCATCATCCATTAAACCTTTCAGGTAATAGAGGTTCAATGCCTGTACACCACGGTCGTCTTCCTCCAAGCCAGAATAGATCGCACTGAGGTTCTGCCAATCAGTCTTGTTATCGAAAAGGACGATCATAGTCTTAGTTAAGTCCAGCGCCGATTCGAAATCCTCAAGAGTGAAGTACAAACCATTCAAATAGGAATAATCATCTCGCTCGAGAGTTTCGCCATCGGCTAACAACAATTCCATTCGATCTATCCAATACGGCTTTGCTGCTTCGAAATTTTCTAACTGATAGTGTGCATAGGAAAGACCGCGATAGACGATTTCGTCCTCGGTTTCCGACAATCTGCGCCACTCTTCATAGTTATCGATCGAACCTTGCCAATTCTCTTCTGAAGCATAAAGCTGGCCTAAAGAGCGGTGAGTTCTAAGCCGAATGTCCGCACGCAATGTCTCGATTAGAAGCATCTCCTGGAAGATGCCAATAGCACCCGGATAGTCTTCAGTGTTGAGATAATAGTTAGTGTAGAAATTGAGTAGTGTCGATTTTTCAAAATCATTCATGCGCTCGAAGCGACGCTCACGAAGCTCATCAAGTGCGATTTTTGCAGCTGCTAAATCCGGCTCTTCTTCTTCGTCTTCAGGCTGCATCATTTCCTGAATTTCGGAAATGGCACGCATGACTGCAGGACCAAGTGTCCCTGAAGTTCTAGCTGTTGGCGGAGCTCGCTGCTCTTCGCCTGCTACTACGTACTGCAGTGGCAGCATGGCTACACTAAGCACAGCTACGAGGAACCCGAGCTTAAGTTTATTAAGTAGTTTCATAATTATTCCTCGAGTTCGTAGCGGAACACGTACTGCACATCGTTAACTGGTACACCTTGTCCGTCGACGACGCGGGGTTGAAATTTGAATCTGCCAGCTGCACGAATCGACGACCGATCAAATATCGAAGTGGGCTCTGCATCTACAACTACTATAGAGTCTTCAACCACATTCCCTAGTCCATCAACCGTAAAACTAACCAGGCACCACCCTTGAATACCACGCTGTGCTGCACGAGTAGGATACTGAGGAGCGATCGCAACAAGTGGCAACATATCTCCATCAGTCGCAGAAATCGATGCATTATTGAGTTGCAGACCGGTGTCTATTTCTACTGATGCACGCTCGATGTTAAGAGACGGCCCATCAGATAGGCTCACCTGTCGATCAGGAATATCCTCAACAACTTCGGTGTCATCTTGAATAGGTTCGGGCTTGTCGATTTCTTCGACAACTTCCAGCTCGATTTCAGGCATCGTCGCATCGACAATTTTTACCACAGAAACACGCTGATCGAGATCCGCACCCGTCGCGATCAAGGCCTGCATGAAGTAGAAAAGCCCCAGTGTAATACCGGCAGCCAACACCATCGATATAGCCCATCTAATAAGTATCATCATAGTCTATGCCTCTGCCGAAATTGATACGTCGGATATATTCGCTTCTCTAGCAGCTTCTAGAATAAGCATTACCTGCTCATTGTCAGCATCTGCGTCTGCTTGAATGATCACAGCCGAATTTGGCGCATCCGCCAGTCTTAATTCGAAGCGTGATCGCACAAATCGAGGGTCAGTTTGATCGCCATCGATCCAGATATCCCCATTTGGACCTATTGCAATAAGTATAAGGTCGCCTTTCTTGCTTTCAGCAGTAGAGGCTTCCGGTCTAGTGACTTCGATACCCGCTTCGGTGACAAACACCGAGGTCACAATAAAAAAGATCAGAAGGATAAAAACAACATCGAGCATTGGGGTGAGATCGATCTCACCTGCTTCTTCGTCGTCCTTCTTTTTCATTAAACCTGATTTCATTATTTCACCCTGGATCAAATAATTTCGATCAAAATATAAAACACTAATGGTGGATCAAGCTCTTAATAGAGCTGATCCCCATAGGTAATTAGTCACTCAATGGTAAATGGTCTTCGAGTAGTTCCATATCGCGGTCAACTTTTGCTTTCAAATAGTTAGAAGCGAAAATCCCCGAAATTGCACCTACCATACCTGCCATTGTTGGGATGGTTGCCATAGACACTCCACCCGCCATTGACTTCGCATCACCACCGCCGGTGACGGCCATTACAAAAAACACATTAATCATGCCAGTCACCGTTCCAATTAGCCCAAGCAGCGGGCAGATTGTTACGAGAACTTCGATGATAGGAAGCGTGTTTCGTACGTCCAATGAAATTTTGGAAATCATCATGGTGCGTATTTGATGCGCGCTCCAAGATTTAGTATCTGCACGCGCATTCCATGCAGCCAATGTGTTCTTCACATTAGCCTTATGGGTAGTATTTATATACCAGATTCTCTCGAAGACTAGTGACCACTTCACTAATAAGAGCATGGCGATGATGTTAAGCACCGGTCCGCCACGCTCCATGAAAAGGGTCACAGAGTCAGTAATATCCAGAAACGCAAAATACATAGTATCTTCCTCTGCTTACTGGTTATCGATTCGCAGACTGTTCAGCTTTCTGCGCGATCATGCCCGTAGCCTGCTCTTCCAGGATATGGATGATGTTGTCAGCACGACTCTTCACTACTGTATGCATGAAGATCGTAGGAATCGCCACAACGATACCGAGTACAGTTGTCATCAATGCCGATGAAATACCACCAGCCATGATTGTCGGATCACCTGCACCGTATACCGTGATCTGTTGGAACACCTGAATCATACCTGTAACCGTACCAAGCAATCCGCCAAGTGGTGCAATAGTTGCAATCATCTTGATCAGAGTAAGCATGCTTTCGAGTGAAGGCGTTTCTTGCAGAATCGCTTCGCCTAATTTCAGTTCCAGTGTTTCAGTATCAGCACTTGGATTTGACTCAGCGACCAGCAAGACTCTACCCAATGGGTTGTTCTTAGATGCTTTGTCGCTCTTAAGCTGGCTGCGTACTTTAATTGAAACTAGAGACAAGATTAGAAGTCGCAAGAAGCCAATTAAGATACCAACAACACCTACACCGATAATGATAAAACCAATGGTGCCTGAGTTATTTCGAACCTGCTCTTCTACAGATGGGAAGTTAACTAGGTTAGCCATGACCTGGCCGCCCACACCACCAGTCGGGTCGATACCGACCTTGGTGAAGCCACTGCTCGCACTTTCTAGTGCGCTAGCGGCGCTCAAGAGAGCTCCATCTGGCTGACGAGGTAGAACCTGTAGATGGCCGATATCGCCATCGTAGCTTAGGTACTCACCTTCGGAGATCGCGTTGAAATTACCAATACGAACTACGCTGCGGTTTACAGTTTCGCCAGTAGGCAATGAAACGTCACCGTTGAATTTCGCAACACGTGCAGACTCTACTACTTCTTGTTGCATGTAGAACCAGAAGCGCTCTATTTCATCTGGATTCAACTGCTCAATGGTGCTGCCCGCTTTCGCGATGAACTCTTCAATAAATTCAGAACGACCAGGATATTGAGCACTGATCAATGAATTTTCGAAATTGCTCAGGAAGTCACCGGCGACGCCTTGCAGCGTACCGAAAAGTTCGTTCAGGTCACCACGACGGTCGCGTAGGATGTCGCGCTTGTCGCGTATGATGATTTCGTTAGCTTCGAACTGATCACTAAGATTTGATTGCGTTTGTTCTTGCTCAACAATGCGCTCATTCGTAGTGTCGAGAATCTGTTGCTGACGATTCGCATTCTGTTCGAATTCCTGTTGACGCTGGACATATTCTGCCGATTCAGAAACGCGATCGTTCTCAACTAAGTCTAATAAATTAGAAAGAGACGTAGCATTCTGCGCCAAGACTAGGTTAGAAGTCAGTCCAAGCAGACAGGCTGTAGCCGTTAGGCCAGTAATCTTAAGCAGGTTTCTCATTGTGCCACCTCCGGAGCCAATACAGGCAGTTCAATGATTTTTGGTGCATCCAAGTTTGATGCTACGCGGATAGCAGTCTGAACTGCTGTTCTATAGTCACCAGCAGGAAGTTCTACCCACTGTCGTGAATTGTTGTCCCATGCTCCAGTAACCTGACGGTCAGTGGATTGGTACATCAAAGCAACACGTCCGATTCGAACGATGTTCACGTCGCGCTCCGCGCCGTTGATTTCTATCACATCAGGATATGTGGCATTGGTACGGCCGTAAGTCGCTTCTGTTTGATAAATCACCAAGACTTGACGAAACTTCTCTGCGATGGATACATCGGGATTGTCAATAGCATCTCGAGCAAACTGAAGTCGGTTGGCACGTTCAGCAACCTGGAAAGGATAGTCCAATTCGACGAATTGCTCGATGCTTGAAAGCATCTTCTCCATCAATAGTGGTATCTCGCGAGTAATCGATTCAACGCTTGCGATAGACTCATCCAGAGTAGCGATATTGTCTTCTTGAATAGAAACTGACTTACGGAAGCCAGCATTTAGTACAAGCAACGCCTCTAATGCGTCGTTCTGGCGCTTAAAATCTTCAAACGTTGAGCTAGTTGAATTTGCTAAGCGATTGATTTGTTCTTGAAGACTAGCGGCTTCGCTATTCTTAGCCGCAATAACGTCCATAGCCTCATCAAGAATACTGCTATCTACGAGAATTTCCGCAGCTTGAGCCGAAGCCATGATGCAAGACATGAGCAATGCTAGAGCAGTCATACTCATATTTGTAATTCGACGGTTTTTCATGTGCCATCCTATTTTCTTGTTAAATAATCAGATCTGAACTATCAAGTTTCTGCTGTAGATCAAAAATTCAGCAGTAACTAGCTCAAACACGACAAACTATTATTTTTCCTAGTGCCAGCTAACTGACACCCAACTTAACCGTCTGAGAATTCCGTGATTTTTCTAAATCTCTCGTGACCGACAGCTTTCCGTGAAATAAAGCGTACTGATGGTTACCAATCTACCCAAACTTTAAAAGTTTGAGACGCTTCGTAACCAATCAATTAACTTTATTATTAGCCAAAAATATAATGACTAATAAGTCCCTTAAATTCAGCATTTTATGCATGAATTTCGAGTAAGACTATCACACTACATCGCGCTTTTAGAACCTTTTAGATTAGAAAAGTTAAGTGCGACGGGAGTGATAGTTCAGAGTACGTTTGAAGAAAATATAAGAGGGGAAATACGAGGGGGAAACTGGCTGGAAATTACCAACCAGTTATTTCTCAAAGACCGTTACCAACCAGTTATTTCGGAAAGACCGTTGCCAATCTCAGCGAGTGAACGAACTGTCTTTACGCCGGCATCTTGTAGTGCAGCAAATTTTTCATCAGCAGTTCCCTTGCCACCGGAAATGATTGCACCAGCATGGCCCATTCTTTTTCCAGCAGGCGCAGTTACACCAGCAATGTAAGCAACAACAGGCTTCGTTACATTGGCTTTTATGTAAGCCGCAGCCTCTTCTTCAGCAGTGCCGCCGATCTCGCCGATCATTACGATGGCTTCAGTCTGTGGATCTGCCTCAAAAAGAGCTAACACATCGATAAAGTTAGAACCTGGAATAGGATCACCACCGATACCAACACATGACGATTGCCCAAAACCGTGATCAGTAGTCTGCTTGACCGCCTCATACGTTAGAGTTCCTGATCGAGATACAATGCCTACCTTACCCGGCAAATGGATGTGGCCAGGCATGATACCGATTTTGCATTCGCCAGGAGTTATGACACCTGGACAGTTAGGTCCAATCAACCGTACACCGAGTTGGTCGCATTTTTCTTTCGCCACCAACATATCTAAAGTCGGAATACCTTCAGTGATACAAACAATTAGCTTGATCCCGGAATTTGCTGCTTCAAGGATTGAGTCCTTGCAGAACGCCGCTGGAACATAAATCACAGAGGCGTCAGCACCAGTTTCGTCGAACGCTTCCTTTACTGTATTAAATACCGGCAGGTCGAGATGAACCTGACCACCCTTACCTGGTGTTACGCCACCAACCATTTTCGTGCCGTACTCGATAGCCTGCTCGGAATGGAATGTACCCTGGGATCCGGTAAAACCCTGACAGATAACTTTAGTGTCCTTATTAATCAAAATGCTCATTGTGCACCCCCGGCTGCAGCGACAACTTTTTCAGCTGCATCGGAAAGACTGGTTGCGGCAATAATATTCAGACCACTCTTCTCTAATACTTCTCTGCCCAATTCGGCATTGTTTCCTTCTAAACGAACTACCACAGGCACTTCTACTCCCACTTCATTGACTGCGCCGATTACGCCTTCAGCTATCAGGTCACAGCGTACGATTCCGCCAAAGATATTGACCAGCACTGCAGCCACATTCTCATCGGAAAGAATAATCTTAAACGCTTCGGTAACACGCTCTTTCGTGGCGCCGCCACCTACATCAAGGAAGTTAGCTGGGCTGCCACCATGTAACTGCACGATATCCATCGTACCCATGGCCAAACCCGCACCATTTACCATACAGCCAATATTGCCATCTAGAGCAACATAGTTGAGCTCCCACTGTGCAGCTTGTGCTTCACGCTCATCATCCTGGCTTGGGTCATGCATCTCTCGTAGCTTAGGCTGGCGATACATAGCATTGCCATCGATGTTGATCTTGCCATCCAAGCAATGCAGATTGCCTTCATCTGTAATTACCAATGGATTGATCTCGAGTAGCGCAAGATCCATGTCATGAAATAATTTCGACAAACCAAGGAACAGATTAGTGAATTGTTTAATCTGTACACCTTTTAAGCCTAAGCGAAATGCCAGATCCCTACCCTGATACGGCTGAGCGCCTGTCAAAGGGTCGATGGTGGCTTTTAAAATTTTCTCAGGCGTTTCGGCAGCTACCTTCTCAATCTCGACACCACCTTCAACAGAAGCCATGAATACTACGCGACGCGTCGAGCGGTCTACTACAGCCCCAAGATAGAGTTCCTGATCAATGTCAGTACATGTTTCCACCAAAATTTTGGCGACTGGTTGTCCACCAGCATCCGTTTGATAGGTAACCATCTGCTTACCAAGCCATTGCTCTGCAAACGCTTCCGCTTGCTCAGGGGTATCGACGAGCTTAACGCCTCCAGCCTTGCCTCGGCCCCCCGCGTGCACCTGCGCCTTTACGACCCATTTGCTACCACCGATTTTCTTGGCTGCTGCTGCGGCTTCGCTTGCTGTATCTACGGCAATGCCTTCTGATACGGGAAGCCCGTACTCGGCAAATAGCTGCTTCGCCTGATATTCATGTAAATTCATTTACGCTCCATCCAGTTATCTAACTTATTCTCAAGCCCAGCAATATCAAACTACTTACGACGCTTGCGATTTCCAATATGTATTGCATGACCATTCGCTGCCAACGCTGCTTCGTGCACGGCTTCTGAAAGAGCCGGGTGCGAGAACATAGTTAGGCCAATATCTTCTGCACTTGCACTAAATTCCATGGCGATAACGATCTGCTGCAACAAATCCGCAGCGCTAGCACCTATTATGTGACACCCAAGTATTCTGTCGGTCTTGGCATCTGCTATCAGCTTAACCATGCCGTCGGTATCGTCTGCCGCCAAAGCACGGCCACTCGCCACGAAAGGAAACACACCAACATTTACTTCGACACCTTCCGCTTTCAGCTCTTCTTCATTCTTACCAACCCAGGCTATTTCTGGGTGAGTGTAGATGACCGATGGCACTAGGTCGTAGTTTACCTGCGTCTTCTTATCCGCAAGTCTCTCGGCAACCATGACGCCCTCTTCCATACCCTTGTGCGCCAACATTGGGCCACGCACTACGTCACCAACTGCATAAACAGACGGAATGTTAGTAGCACACTGTTCGTTTACCTTGATAAAACCGCGCTCATCCTTTTCTACGCCTACAGACTCTTCAAGTAGGGAGTCAGTAAAGGGTCTCCGGCCAACGGCTACAATGAGCTTGTCGAACGTCTCAGTCTGATTGCCATCTTTATCCGTGTACTCTACGGTGACTGTCTTCTTCGCGCCTTTACCAGCCAGCTTGCTGCCGGATACTCGGCTGCCCATCTTTATTTCCAGCCCTTGCTTGCTCAAAATCTTCATCGACTCTTTCGCGATTTGACGGTCGACCATTGGCAGGAAATCATCCAGCGCTTCGAGCACCGTAACCTTTGCACCTAAACGCGCCCAAACACTACCTAGTTCCAGCCCAATTACACCGGCACCAATTACGCCTAAGCGCTTCGGCACTTCTTGAAACTCCAATGCTCCGGTGGAATCAACAATAGTTTCATGATCGATTGGCGTTGGCGGAATATCGATTGGAACCGAACCTGCCGCAATAATAATATGTTTAGCCGCCAGCTCTTGCTGCTCACCAGCTTTATCCGTTACTACAACCTTATTAGCAGCTGTAACCTTTCCTGTACCGGCGATCCCATCAACCTTGTTCGCCTTGAATAGGCCCGCTATGCCAGAGGTAAGCTGATCTACAACCTTATCCTTACGCGAGATCATTGCCGGGACATCTATTGCGACCTTGCCAACACTAATACCGTGAGCCTCGAAATGGCTTTGTGCGTCCATATATTTATGCGAGCTATCCAATAGCGCCTTCGAAGGGATACAGCCAACGTTCAAGCAAGTTCCACCAAAAACTGTCTTGTCAGCTTTGTTCAACCATTTTTCTATGCAGGCTGTCTTAAAACCCAATTGCGCGCATCGAATGGCGGCGACGTAGCCTGCAGGGCCCGAACCGATAACTACAACATCATATTCATTTGACATAAGTCTTTCTCAATTCTGTAATTTAATAAGCTAGGCATTCAGCGCTGCATCACAGGCCAGTGCGCCGTGGTTAAATTTCTAATAGAAGTCGTGTCGGGTCTTCTAGTAATTCTTTAACAGTAACTAGAAATTGCACCGCCTCTTTACCATCGATCATTCTGTGATCGTAAGAAAGCGCCAGATACATCATAGGCAACACCACTACCTCACCGGAAACAGCCATCGGGCGTTCTTGAATTTTATGCATGCCCAGAATAGCAGTCTGCGGAGGATTCAAGATGGGCGTCGACAACAAGGAACCGAATACACCACCATTCGAGATGGTAAAAGTGCCGCCTAACATCTCATCGATGGATAACTTTCCATCTCTTGCCTTTAATCCAAAATCTCTAATCTGCTTTTCGACTTGCGCTAACCCCATAGAATCAACGTTGCGTAGAACCGGCACTACTAGCCCCCGAGGAGAAGAAACGGCTACGCCGATGTCCTGATAGCCGTGATACACAACATCTCCTCCATCTAGAGATGCATTTACCGCTGGATAGCGCTTCAACGCCTCCGTACAGGCACGCACAAAAAATGACATAAAGCCAAGTCGCGTACCATCGTGAGCTTTCTCGAACTCTTCCTTATAACGATTGCGAATATCCATAACTGGCTTCATATTCACTTCGTTAAATGTGGTTAGCATCGCAGTAGATTGGCTGGCATGCAGCAATCGTTCAGCAACCTTTGCCCGCAGACGGCTCATTGGCACGCGCTCTTCGAGACGCCCTTCTTCGGAGACCCCAATGCTAGCGGCAGCCTTAACTGAGCTGACCGCAGCCACTGGCTGCGATGTTGAACCTGACTCCAGTTTCTTTAGGATGTCTTCTTTGGTAATTCTTCCGTCCTTACCACTGCCCGCGATCGAAGCAGAATCTAGATCATTCTCTTCTATTAGCTTCTTTGCAGCAGGACTGATCATTGCTTCGGCTTCGCTCGATGCGGCCTCAGCCTGTGCCGCTGGAGGCGCTTGCGCTTCAACCTCGGCCGCAGCAGCAACTGCCGCCTGCTTGCCATCACTGGGCAATACGCTTCCGATAGCTTGATTACTTACTATGGTTTCACCAGCTTCTTTCAGAATCTCTTTTAAGGTGCCATCTGTAGGTGATACGACCTCAATGACAACCTTGTCAGTCTCAATGTCTACGAGTAGTTCGTCCCGTGCAACTGTATCGCCTACATTCTTATACCAATTAGCGATCGTTCCATCGGGCACCGATTCAGGTAATGTGGGGGCCTTGATTTCAATAGTCATATATAGTCCTTACTAACACCTTCTATTGTGCGCGAACACGCTAGCTTAATGCTTGATCGATAAATTCGTTTAGCTGACTTAAATGCAGTGCAGGATAACCCGCTGCCGCTGCGGCTGATGCCTCTCTGCCTACATACTCCAGGTAGACAGATGGGAAATGCTCTTGAATTGGACGCCTCAAATGATGCTGGCTAGAATACCAGGCGCCCTGATTCATCGGTTCTTCCTGACACCAAGCAATTGATGTCAGGTTTTTATACTGAAGCAGGCACTTTGAAAAATCGTCCTGCGGGAATGGGTATAACTGCTCGAGTCGAATGATCGCTATATCATCTATCTCTCGTTCGCGCCTTGCAGTACGCAAATCGTAATAGACTTTTCCGCTACAAACTATTAATCGGCGAACCTTCTCGACGTCTAGATCATCTGTTTCATCTAGCACAACCTGAAAGCTTCCTTCGGCCATCTCTTCTAGTGAAGAAACAGACTCCTTATGCCGCAACAGACTCTTTGGCGACATAACAATTAGAGGCTTGCGCAGAGGGCACAGAACTTGTTTTCTCAACATGTGAAAAACTTGCGCTGAAGTTGTGGGTAGGCAAACCTGAATATTGTGTTCCGCGCATAGCTGGAGAAAACGCTCCAGTCGCGCAGAGGAATGTTCCGGGCCTTGCCCTTCGTAGCCATGTGGCAGCAATAGCGTTAAGCCACAGAGTCGCTGCCATTTATGCTCGCCACTCGTAATAAATTGATCAATAACGACCTGTGCCGAATTTGCGAAGTCACCAAACTGCGCTTCCCAAACCACCAAGGCGTTAGGCATGGTAGTCGCGTAGCCATACTCAAAGGCAAGCACTGCAACCTCTGAAAGCAGCGAATCGTAGATTGCGAATCCATCCGTCTCTTCTATAAGACTCTTTAGTGGTATGTGAGTCTCACCAGTTTTTTGATCGAACAAAACAGCATGCCTGTGCGAAAAGGTGCCACGACCCACATCCTGTCCTGTAATACGAATCTTATTGCCGCTGGTTAGAATGCTCGCATACGCTAAGGTTTCTGCGAATCCCCAATCCACGGGAATGTCACCGGCTGCCATCTTCGCGCGATCATCGATAACCCGCTTAACTTGTCGCTGAAGCGTAAAATCTTTTGGCACTTCTGCAAGTTTCTTAGCGATAGCCTGCAAATTCTTAAGGGGCATCGATGTATTAAAGAACGGACTCCAGTCGTGACCGATGTACGGACTCCAATCAACAAATAGCTCTATCGAAGGCTCCTTAACCAAGCTTTTCGCGACGTGCTCACCAGTATCCAAAGCGGTGCGATAGTTCGAATTTATAGCATCCGCTTCTTCAATTGAGACAACGTTTTCCTTGGCAAGGCGCTCGGCATAAAGAACGCGAGTGGACTTGTGTTGCTTAATAGCAGCATACATAAGGGGCTGTGTAGATGCGGGCTCATCGGTTTCATTGTGCCCGCGACGTCGATAACAGACTAGATCAATAACAACGTCTTTCTTAAATTTGTACTTAAAATCCAGCGCAAGCTGTGTAACGAACAAAACAGCTTCAGGATCATCGGCGTTCACATGGAAAATGGGCGCCTGAATCATACGGGCCACATCAGTACAGTATTCACTAGAGCGCGCGTCATCCTGACGACTTGTAGTAAAGCCAACCTGATTATTGATGATTATGTGTACAGTACCACCGGTCTTGTAGGCGCGTGTCTGAGACATCTGGAATGTCTCCATAACCACACCCTGGCCCGCAAACGCGGCATCGCCATGAATGATAATCGGCAGTACCAGGTGACCTTCTTCGTCTTTACGTCGGAACTGTCTGGCACGCACCGATCCTTCTACCACTGGAGCAACAATTTCCAGATGCGAGGGGTTGAATGCCATCGCCATATGGACTTCACCACCAGCGGTCATGATGTTAGAGGAAAATCCCTGGTGATATTTCACATCACCCGAACTTTTGTAGATTGCTTTACCCTCGAACTCATCAAACAGGTCCGCTGGGTTTTTACCTAAAAGATTAACCAGTACGTTTAGACGACCACGGTGTGCCATCCCGAGTACGATTTCTTTCACTCCAAATTTTCCAGCGCGCTGCACCAATTCATCCAGCGCGGGAATTAGGCTTTCGCCACCTTCCAAACCAAAGCGCTTGGTTCCCGGATACTTTGAATCCAGGTGTTTCTCCAAACCTTCAGCAGCGGACAGCCTTTCCAGCAAGTGACGCTTAACTTCGTCTTCAAATACTGGATAACCATCATTGCTTTCAATGTGCTGCTGTATCCATTGCTTCTCCTCGAGATTTACTATGTGCATGAACTCATAGCCGATCGAGTTACAGTAGATGCGCTCTAGTGAGTCTACAATCTCCCTGAGAGGTGCACGATCTTTACTAATGTAAAGAGAACCAGTCTGGAAAACAGTAGAGTAATCAATGGGAGACAAATCGTGGAATTCGAGCTCTAGATCTTGCACGCTTTCGCGATACATCAGCGATAGCGGATCGAGATCTGCCTTCTGGTGGCCACGAACGCGATAGGAGCTTATCAGCTGCAAAACTTGAACTTGCTTACTTTCGTGCTCGGAATTAACAACTGCATCGTTGCTGAGCACTGGAGCAAAACGACTAGCTTTACCTAGTGACTTAAATTCATTTTCGATAGCGGCATGAGAGACATCCGGACCTGCTTCATCGTTGGCAGCAGCTAAGGATTGAAAAAAGTCCTTCCACTCACTGGGAACAGATTCGGAGTCAACCAAGAAGTCTTCATACAATTCTTCGACATATGCTGCATTCGACCCCGAGAGGTGGCCGGTGCTGCGCATTATTTCAAGTAAGCTGTCTTGCATACTACTTCCTTTTAACCTCGCTCTAAGTGGCGATGTTAGTTTCAAGGCGGCTAGAGACTACGGCACATTGGGAGAGTTTATTAAGTGCCCTGCTGAATTAACATCGAGCGAATATGACCAATCGCTCTAGTTGGATTCAAACCCTTAGGACAAACAGCTACGCAATTCATGATTCCGCGACAACGAAATACACTAAACGGATCATCCAATCCAGCCAGTCTCTCTACATCTGCCGTATCTCGCGTATCTGCAAGAAAACGATAGGCCTGCAATAAACCTGCAGGGCCAATGAATTTGTCTGGATTCCACCAGAACGAAGGACAGTTTGTACTACAGCATGCGCAGAGTATGCATTCGTAAAGGCCGTCCAACTTCGCTCTGTCTTCGGGCGATTGCAGACGCTCGATAGCAGGTGGAGCAGTATCGTTGATCAAGTAAGGCTTAATCTTTTCGTATTGCTTATAAAAAATCGACATATCCACGACCAGGTCGCGAATAACTGGCAAGCCAGGAAGAGGACGCAACACCAGCTTGCCACCCGGCTTAACTACCGAGGACATTGGCGTAATACAAGCCAGACCATTATTCCCGTTTATGTTCATGCCGTCAGAACCGCAGACACCCTCTCTGCATGAGCGACGATAAACAACACTTGGATCTTGCTGCTTTGCCAACGCCAATACGTCTAGCACCATCAAGTCCTTGTCTTCGGGCAACTGCACCTCGACGTCTTGCATGATTGGCTTTTCATCTGTATCAGGGTTGTAGCGATATATGCTTACTAACACGGCTCACCTTTTAATATTTTTAATATTTGTAGTATCTGCAGCTTCTTACTGCATATGGCTGCGCATCAATTACGCAGACTTCATGTTCAATTTTTAAGTCCGCTCTAGTAAGAACGAACCTGCGGCTCCATCGTATCGACAGTCTTAGGAGAGAAGTTCACATCACGCTTGCCTACACGCTTGTCGTCTGGAAAATACATCGAGTGACACAACCAATTTTCATCGTCACGCTCACGGAAATCGTCACGGGCATGAGCTCCGCGACTTTCATTGCGACCTTCTGCTGCAATAGCCGTGGCCTCCGCGACCTCAAATAAGTTTTCTAACTCCAGAGCTTCGATACGCGCCGTATTAAATGTCTGACTCTTATCTTCCAGATGAACATTCGCTATACGCTCTCGCAGGGCAGATAATTTCTTAATGCCGTCCTGCATAAAGTCACCGCGGCGAAATACGCCAAAATGATTCTGCATAATGTCCTGCAGCTCTGCCCGCAATTCAGACACGCTCTCACCAGATTTCGATTCGTTGAGTCGAGACAGCCTGTTCTGAGCCTGCTCAATATCCGTCGCAGAAGCCTCTCGCTGTTCCATGCCCTGACTTAACATCTCTTCGATGTGCTTGCCTGCGGCGCGTCCGAATACCACCAAGTCTAATAAGCTATTCCCACCTAGACGATTTGCTCCGTGAACCGAAACACAAGCCACTTCGCCCACAGCAAACAAGCCAGGTATGACTTGATCATTACCCTTCTCGTCTTGAGTTAGCGCTTGACCGTTAACATTAGTCGGTATGCCGCCCATCATATAGTGACACGTGGGAACTACTGGGATCGGATCTTTAATTGGATCAACATGCGCAAATGTTCTAGAGAGCTCAAGAATGCCCGGCAGTTTAGAGTTCAGCACTTCTTCCCCGAGATGATCTAGCTTCAGCATGACATGATCGCCATTTTCGCCGCAGCCACGTCCCTCGAGAATTTCTAAGACCATAGAGCGAGCTACTACGTCACGCCCCGCCAAATCCTTCGCGTTCGGCGCATAGCGCTCCATGAAACGCTCACCATCCTTATTGATTAGATATCCACCCTCACCACGACAGCCTTCGGTCACTAGTGTGCCTGCACCATAAATTCCAGTCGGATGAAATTGCCACATCTCAATATCTTGCACAGGAAAACCAGCTCGAAGAGCCATGCCCACTCCGTCGCCTGTGTTGATCAATGCATTAGTGGTCGACGCATAGATGCGACCCGCACCGCCGGTGGCGAACACTGTAGCTTTCGACTTAACAAAAACCGTTTCACCGGTCTCGATGCAGATTGCAATAACTCCCACAATTGCGCCGTCTTGATTCTTAACCATATCGGTTGCATACCATTCGTTTAAAAACGCGGTATTATTCTTCAGATTTCCTTGATACAAAGTGTGTAGTAAGGCGTGGCCTGTTCTGTCCGCTGCCGCACAGGTTCGCGCTGCCTGACCGCCCTTGCCAAAATCCTTGGATTGACCGCCGAAAGGTCGCTGATAGATTCGCCCACTCTCTGTTCGCGAAAATGGTAATCCCATATGCTCCAATTCGAAGACCGTCTGCGGACCTTCGCTACACATGTATTCGATAGCATCCTGATCACCGATGTAATCACTACCCTTAACGGTGTCGTACATGTGCCAACGCCAATCGTCGTTTGGGTCTGAGCTCGCAATTGCACAGGTGATACCACCCTGTGCCGATACGGTATGAGACCGAGTCGGGAAGACCTTAGTAATAACGGCTGTGTTATAACCTGACTGCGCGAGTTGCAGCGCAGCCCTCATACCAGCGCCGCCTCCGCCAACTATTACTGCATCAAAAGATAGTGTACGCATGCCGGTCATCTAATTACCCCAGAAAATCTGAATACCCCAAAGCAGATACACAGCGATAAGAAGCACGCAGCCTGCTTGGAACATAATTCTAAAAAAAGTTGCACTCGAGCCTAGTTGCAAAGAAGTCATATAGTCCGTCGAAATAGTCCACATGCCGATCCAGGCATGGGCGCATAGAGCTAACAGTGTGATTATGCTGAAAAAGCGCATCGCATTGTTCTCGAAGATTGAGCTCCACTGCTCGAAATTCATATCCGGATTCATCACAAAGCTAGCCAGTATGCAAAGCGAATAGGCTGCTAAGATAACTGCGCTGAAGCGCTGGACGATCCAATCGTAAAGGCCTGAACGGCCCAAGTTCGTAACATTCGTTACCATATCCATACTCCAGCAGTAATAATCGCCACAGCGGACAGGGCGAGAGTGATGCAGGCTCCGATGAAACCGCCCTGCAGCGTTTCCCCGTAACCCAAGTCCATAATCAAGTGCTTGATACCTGCTATCAGGTGATACAACAATCCAGATAGCACCGCCCAGGCGGCAAATTTCACTATCACGTTGTCTAATAATTCCTGCACTAGAGCGAAGCCTGTTTCAGACTCCAATGAAAGCTCCAGTAAATACAGCATCAAAGCGACACCGACAAAAATGAAGGCACCGGACAATCGATGTAACAACGATGTGATTGCTGGCAAGGGATACTTGAAAGTAGTTATGTCGAGATTCTTTGGTCTATTATCGTTCACTGTCTGCCCGTCGCGTTGGCCAATGAGATTTGCGCTTCCATCGACGCGAATCGCTTCGAATCTACACAAAATAATTGAAATTATTACAGCATTTAAGCGTGCAAAACGGACGAGAGTATATGCCGTAGGGCCACGTAATACAACGAATGCAGCACTATTTCACTGTTTAATGACAATGTTCTGTCAAACTGCTCTTTGCAGTGCTCCCAACATGGAGCAAACGGTCAATTTATGGTGAATAATGCACCGTCGTAGACCACCAACACAGGCACACTGATAAACCCGCGAATTCCCCTGAAATGTCTATGGATACTGCGCCTCAGCGCATAAAAATTTGACAAATAGCACCCTCTCTACCTAGTATTGCCGTCCCTGTTCAGGCACTGGACAGACCTTATTCAGAGCGTGAATGCAGCTGTAAGTAGTTGTTTCCCCAGAAGAAAACCCAAAAAAAATAGCAGTTTTAGGAGTGATGCATGAGCGAAAAAAAGGCCCAGTTAACCATTGACGGCGTGGATAAACCTATCGAACTACCCGTTTATGAAGGCAGCACTGGTCCAGACGTAATCGACGTCAGCAGTCTGGTCGGGCAAGGCTTTTTTACCTACGATCCAGGCTTCATGTCCACAGCGTCTTGCGAGTCAGATATCACATTTATCGACGGCGGCAAGGGTGTTCTCCTCCACAGAGGCTACCCAATAGAGCAACTAGCGGCGAATGTTAGCTTCCTAGACACCTGCTTCCTGCTACTGAATGGCGAATTACCAAATGCTACTGAGAAAGTAGATTTTGAGAACACTATTCGCTATCACACCATGGTTGATGAGCAGATACATGATTTCTTCAAGGGTTTTCCACGCACATCTCACCCTATGGCGATGCTATTGAGTGTAGTTGGCGCCCTTTCTGCTTTCTATCATGACAATCTTGATAACGATAACCCGGAGCATCGCAAAGAGGTTGCCCACCGAGTTATTGCCAAAATGCCAACGCTTGCCGCTATGTGCTACAAGCATGGTGTTGGCCAGCCCTTCATGTATCCGCAGAACGACATGGGCTTCGCTGAGAACTTTCTACATATGATGTTCGGCACTCCTTGCGATTCACCGAAAGTTAGTCCTATTCTCGCGAAGGCAATGGACACTATCTTCCTCCTACACGCCGATCACGAACAGAACGCCTCGACGTCCACGGTGCGCCTAGCTGGCTCATCTGGCGCAAACCCTTACGCTTGCATAGCCTCCGGTATCGCAGCTCTTTGGGGGCCCGCTCACGGCGGCGCTAACGAAGCAGTTCTCGAGCAATTAGCTGAAATTGGCGATGTGAGCAATATCGAAGATTACATCTTGCGCGCCAAGGACAAGAACGACCCATTTAGATTGATGGGCTTCGGTCACAGGGTCTACAAGAACTTTGATCCACGCGCCACGGTAATGCGTGAGATATGCAATGAAGTCCTCGACGAACTTGGAGTCGAAGACGACCCCCTATTCAAGATCGCTCGCAAACTAGAGAAAATTGCTCTTGAGGATGATTACTTCATCGAGCGCAAGCTATACCCGAATGTCGACTTCTACTCAGGTATCATTTTGAAAGCGATAGGCATTCCAACTAGCATGTTCACGGTAATCTTTTCCACCGGCAGAACGCCAGGATGGATTGCCCACTGGGATGAAATGCTCAGCAACCCTTACCGTATTGGCAGACCTAGACAGCTTTATAAGGGTCACACAAAGCGCGACGTCTAAGCTCTATAGCTACCTTGATACAATATGGCTGCCGTCTTCATGGCGGTAGCCACAACCTTGCTCTCTCCCACCCTGTTCGACAAACTCCTTCGTAAGTTACTTTTCCCCAGGCGCAGCAAAACACCGCAAAGGCGGTTAATCATTGTCGTAAAGGAATTGCTAGAGAAAATTGGTGGAGCCTAGCGGGATCGAACCGCTGACCTCAACACTGCCAGTGTTGCGCTCTCCCAGCTGAGCTAAGGCCCCATGACCGTTTTCGAGGGAAGGCGCATTCTAAGCACAGTCGCAGAGCCTGTCAACGCAGTCCTATGCTGAGAATGAAAACATTAGAAATTACGGAATTCCTTTTCTAACGCTTTCCCCTGCTTCTTCGAGATGCCACCCAACACCGAAATACCCTGACGAACTCGCGCACGGGTGATATCGATACCCAGTATCACTATAGACTCAATCACTGAAGTGGATACGGCTTTGCCGCTTAAGGCTACGAACAAGGGAAATAAGAAGTCCCTTATCTTGAGATCAAACTTGGCAGTCAGCGCCTGCAGCACTTCCTCGACAGACACCCTGTTCAGTTCGTCCAAGGTTTCCAGCTTCCACAGAGTGAATTGCAAAATCTTCATCGCTTGGGCCGAATCGATAGACTTGTGTGCAAAGCTTTCCTCACTAATCTCAAGCGAGCCATCGATAAAGAAACCACCCAATGAGGCAACATCGCTGAAACGCTCAACCCGCTGCTTCAAAAGAGGCACTATCTGCGCGACCTTCTCAGGCGCAAATGCCCAAGCCGCAAAACGTTGAGCAAACTCCTCGTCGGAAAGCTCCTCGCGAATATATTTGCCGTTGAGCCAATCGAGTTTTTCAATATCAAAGATTGGACCGCCCAGAGAGACGCGACTTATATCGAAGCTCGCTTCCATCTCACTGAGAGAAAACTTTTCCTCTCCCGATGGCATGGTCCACCCCATCATTCCCAAATAATTCAACAGGGCTTCCGGCAAATAGCCCATCGCATCGTAGTAACGAATGCTGGTAGGATTCTTACGCTTACTCAGTTTGCTCTTATCCGGATTGCGTAGCAGAGGCATATGGCAGAACACCGGCGCCTCCCAACCGAAGTATTGATAGAGCAAAATATGTTTGGGTGTTGAATTGATCCATTCTTCGCCGCGAATAACATGTGATATCTCCATCAGGTGATCATCAACCACATTGGCGAAGTGATAGGTTGGCATGCCATCAGACTTGATCAACACCTGCATATCGATCTGTGACCACGCGATGCTCACGCTACCCCGCAGCATGTCTTCAAAATCACACTCACCCGCATCGGGTATCTTCATACGAATTACATGCGGCTCTCCAGAGGCGCATTTCTCTTCACATTCCTGCTCGCTAAGACCCGCGCAGTGACCATCGTAACCCGGCTGCTCTTTATCCTGCATTTGTTGCTTGCGCAATTCATCCAGTCTTTGGGACGTACAGAAGCAGCGAAATGCCGAACCATTGTCGAGCAACAGCTGGATGTGGTCAGAATAAATTTGAGAGCGCTCACTCTGACGATATGGTCCAGCATTACCTTCACAGCCAGGACCCTCATCCCACGATAATCCCAGCCATTGCAGCGAGCTTAAAATATCCTGCTCCGACTTGTCGGTGCTACGCTGCTGGTCAGTGTCTTCGATACGCAGCACAAATTCACCCCCATGCTGATGGGCAAAGCAACGATTAAACAAGGCTATGTAAGCTGTACCAACATGAGGGTCGCCTGTAGGAGATGGCGCGATGCGCGTGCGAACTTTATTCATAATTCTCTACTCGGGACAGCTCTGACGAAACTTAATAATCGAGGAACCTAGCGTCCCCCTTACAAGAGGCGAGATTATACGCGATTCGTCTTTAATTCCCATCATAGACAGTTTAGTCGCCTACTTCTTGACATGCACTGAGGCATTAGCTACAACCTGCATCCAACTTTCGAGCGAAGCCGAAGTGGTTTCGCTAAACGATTAGGTAGATTCATTGAGCAGCGCAAGCAAACAAACCCCAAATAGCAACAGCCATCGTTTCTGCGTGGCACCGATGATGGACTGGACGGACCGCCACGACCGTGTATTCCTTCGCCAGCTCTCCACGCACGCCCTGCTCTATACGGAGATGGTGACAAGTGCGGCACTTAAGCACGGCGACGCTGAGCATTTATTACAGCATAGTCCCGACGAACATCCTGTCGCCCTGCAACTAGGAGGTAGCGATCCCAGCGAATTAGCCGAAGCTGCTGTCCTTGCAGAAAAGACGGGATACGATGAGATAAACCTTAATGTGGGCTGCCCTAGTGATAGAGTTCAGTCTGGCGCCTTCGGGGCCTGTCTTATGGCCGAACCCGACCTCGTAGCTACCTGCATAAGCGCCATGAAAACCTCTGTCGAATTACCAGTCACCGTTAAGTGTAGAATCGGCATCGACGATCGAGACTCACAAGAAGAATTAGAAGATTTCATCGGCATTGTTGCAGATGCAGGTTGCAACACTTTTATAGTCCATGCACGTAAAGCGATTCTTTCAGGACTTAGCCCGAAAGAGAATCGTGAGATTCCACCACTAAAATACGACAGTGTTTTTAAGGTAAAACAAGCCTTCCCTCAGCTTTCGATCATCATAAACGGTGGAATTAAAACGTTGCAGGAGGCGGAGTCACTTCTCGAAAATACAGATGGCGTAATGTTAGGCAGAGAAGCCTACCAGAACCCCTTCATATTGAATGACGTAGATGCTATTTTTTTTGGCGCGGCAGCCAACACACAAACCCGCACCCAGCGATTACAGAAATTTATCCCCTATATCCAGCAAGAGTTAGCACATGGCACTCCCCTGCACCACATGACTCGGCATATTTTAGGCCTCTACAAAGGGCAGAAAGGCGGCAAGCAATTTCGCCGACATCTAAGTGAAAATAGCTACAAAAAAACTGCCGGGATAGATGTTTTACTCGATGCGATTTCCTACGTAGACTAGAAAGCAATCAACACTCATAAAGGAAAAACGAAGTGATCGAATCGATTAAAAATTTCTTCGAAAACAGATTAGCTAAAAATGACAAAGAAGAAGCACCTAACTCAATAGTCAGCAAGGTCGATCTAACTTGTGCGGCACTGCTAATCGAAGTAATGAATTCCGATCATGAATTAGATGAACGCGAACACAATGAATTCATGACGGTACTTCAAAAAAGTTACAACATCGCGGAATCTGACCTAGAGGAGTTAACTCAGCTAGCAAAGGACGAGGCTCATGAAGCCACCTCCCTTTATCAGTTTACCCGGCTAATAAACGACAGTTACGATTACGAACAAAAAGTAGCGCTAATTGAGAACATGTGGCGAATAGCCTTCTCAGATGAGAGGCTGAACAAGTATGAAGACCATCTAATTCGTAAAGTTAGTGAGCTGATCTACGTTTCCCACAGTGACTTCATTAAGACAAAACTTAAAGTAAAAAGCACATAATTAGCAACGAATCGGTTTATCAGCACAAACCGAGCGCTTAGAAATCACCAAAGTCACCAAAGTCATCCTCGACCTGACCGTCAGTTACTAAGTATTCTCTGCGCTGCACATAGGCTTCGCGCACAAACAAGTAGCGATCACCAATTATCAATTCGTCCAGCGCAAGCAGTCCTGAGCGCGAATCTGTTTCCTTAACCAAAAATAAGGTGAGACGAAACGACTCATCATCGTGATATTGAATCGGATTAAATAAAGTATCCAAAACAAGACCGAAAGAATCTCTAACATTACTCGCTCCGAACACAGGAAGCATAACGTAAGGGCCAGCGCCAACCCCCCAACGACCCAAAGTCTGACCGAAGTCTTCCTCGTTTTTGTACAGACCAAAGCCACTGGCGACATCGAGAACGCCCCCCAGACCCAGCGTAGTATTAACTAAAAGTCTGCCTGAATCGTTCATGGCAGCGTCAAGCTTTAGTTGCAGCAGGTCATTCACGAAGACATTAATGTCATCTATATTGCTAAAGAAATTCCCAATTCCCTGTCTTGCGATTCTGGGTATGAATAAGTTGTAGCTTGCGGCGACCGGTCTAACGATAAGCTGATCGAAATAGTCGTTCAGCTTAAAGATACGCTGGTTGGTATTTCTCCAAGGATCATTCGTCTGCGCAGCTGCGCCATCGCTCACAAAAACACAGAGCAAAAGCACAAATACAGCGGACTGCTTGCAGGTTTTCGAAGCTTGTACTATGCGAGAAATGTTCACGGCTTGTCTTTGTAACCATTCAATTAATTAGCGTATTTTTTCAAACTGCTTGTTAAGCCGTTTCTCAGAAACCGGGATATGAGTCCCTAAGGTTTGCGCAAACAATGAGACTCGAAACTCTTCCAACATCCAGCGTAGAATGAATAGTCCCTCTTTATTACTGTCTGCTGCCTTGGACTCTAGCCCTTTATATCTTAGCTGATAAGCTGATAGTAGCTCTGTATTGGGCCGATCTTTATCCCCCATATGGGGAACCTTGCTCAAGCGCATCGATACTGCTTTTAAGTATCGAGGATACTGAGTAAACCACAATAGACCGGTTTCGGACAAAAAGCCTTCATGAAGAAGACTATCAAGCTGACTTCCCACATCTTCAGCTACATAGGCCAGCGCCCCATTCTTTAGACCAGAGAGAACACGGCTTATTTGGTAATACTCGTCAATGACTTGAATAAACAACGATTCTATCTTTTCGGCTAGCGAAAGAACTTTAGGCTTACCTCCGTTCAGTCGCCGCTCAAATTCTGCCTTGCTACGGGGCATCGAACCATCAAGATCGAAGGCCGCTATGTAGCTTATCCAGGTAGCATCTAGCGCTAACTGATCTAATGAAAATGGCGCCTTCAGCACGAGCGTATCGGCCAGCCTGACAAACTTCTTCTTTAGTTGATTACGCTGCTGAATACTCTTCAGTTGGTATAGCTTTACTAAGCCTTGCTTGTGCTTCTGTTGCGCGAGAAATTTGTCGGCAAATAGACTCACCCCTACTGTTTCACCTTCATCGACAAGGGCTGGGAAGCGAATAAGCTTTAAGGATTCACCGACCTCTATTTGTTCAGGCAAATCTTCAAACACCCATTCTTTGGCTCCCGTAACTTCTAGGGGATGATTATAACTAGAATCTCCACTGTCACTGTGACTGGCATCACCAGCTGAAAAGCTATTCTCGCCATTCTCTAACAATCCCTGTTGCCGGAGTTGTTCCCTAGCCTCTCGAATACTCCCAGCAAACGCGATTTCCTTCTGTCCGCCCTTCAATACACGAATTTTGGTGTTTAGGTGGGCTGGCAGCTCTATCCGCTCAAATTCCTGCCTGTCCAGCTCTAAGCCTTTTAGGTTACGAATCTGAGACAGCAATGAGCTTATTATATCGCCGTCTCTATTCGACATCTGCTGACAAGCCTCTGCTACAAACGCATTTACCGGAATGAAATTCTTACGTCGAGCCTTTGGCAGCCCCTTGATCAGAGCCGTGCATTTTTCAGCGAGATTGCCCGGTACGGCCCAATCTAAATCCGCCTGCTGTAACTGACCAACCATTTCGACAGGGACTTCTAAAGTCGCTCCATCTGTCTTGCTACCCGGCTCAAAAACATAGTCGAGACGCAACTCATTTTTGTGTACAGCCGCCGCATCGGGAAAAGAATGCATGGCAACCAGGGCAGCATCTGCATCTATCAGGTTATCAACTGTCATTAACAGGGATTTTTCGGCAGACTTTCCTTGCTTACGAACCCATGCAGCGAAGTCGCGAGTAGAACATATATTTTCTGGCAAGCGCTGTTCATAGAACGCCGCGACATCGCGATCAGCTACCAACAGATCTGGCCTACGCATCTTTTCTTCTTGCTTCGCCAAAGAAGCGAGGAATTCACGGTTCTTATGATAAATCTTTAGATCGGTGGAAATTTCGCCAGCAATTAAACCCTCTTGAATAAAAAGCTGTCTGGAAATTTTTGGATCAATCTTAGTGTAGCTTAGTAGCGCTTTTTCAATGATCACCAAACCATACAGCTGCACCTTCTCATAGGCCATAACCTGCTGGCGCTTCTTGCTCCAGTGCGGCTCAAAGTACTCTCGCTTAACGAGATGCAAAGCCATCTCTTCAATCCACTCAGGTTGAATCTTGGCTGCCTGAGTGGCAAAAGTCTGCGAAGTCTCAATCTGTTCGCCGCTTACTATCCACTTTGCACCCTTATTCGCTAGAACAGAGCTAGAGAATAACGAGAAAGTCTTGTTCCTATTGCCACGGTAATTTCGACCATCGAGGCGCTTAGCTATCTGGTTCAAGGAACCACTTATTAGGCTTTTATGTACCGCCTCATAATCGCCAACCTCTCTGTTCATTCGAAGACCGAGCTTCTGGCAAGATAAAAGCAATTGGTGATGGACCTCTCTCCATTCGCGCATGCGCATATAAGAAAGAAAGTACTTTTTACAATGCTTACGTAACTGTCCCTGATTCAAATCCTGGCGTTTCTTTTCATAGTCTTCCCACAGCTTTACTAAGCTTAAGAAATCAGAATCTTCATGATTGAATTCCGCTAACTGCTGCATAGCCTGCTGACGGTTATCGCTAGATATTTCCCGCGGATCTTGAATACCAAGGGCACTAACAATAATCTGCAGCTCACGCAGACAATTTTGCGTGCCTGCCGTTATTAACATCCGCGCGTGCCTTGGATCTACTGGCAGTACAGCCATCTTGCGACCACTATCTGTCAGCTCTCGCGAATGATTCAGAGCATCCAACTCAATCAACAATTTTATGCCTTCGTTGATTGCCTTAGGCTCGGGAGCATCCAGAAAAGGGAATTTTTCAATATCTCCTAGGCGCAGGTGCTTCATACGCAGAATTACAGAGGCAAGATTTGTTCGCATGATTTCAGGGTCAGTAAATTCCGGCCTCGATTCGAAATCAGTCTGTGCATAAAGGCGAATACAAACACCGTCGGCCATACGACCGCAACGCCCCTTACGTTGATTTGCGCTTGCTTGAGATATAGCTTCGATAGGAAGCCGCTGCACCTTGCTCTGCAAACTGTAGCGACTTATTCGCGCAAGTCCCGTATCGATAACATAATTGATGCCAGGGACTGTAATTGAGGTTTCTGCAACGTTAGTGGCCAAGACAATTTTTCTACCGCGCCCTGGTTTGAATATTTTTATCTGCTCTGAATAACGCAGCCTTCCATACAGAGGTAGAATTTCCACGTCTCGATACTTTTGCTTACGTAGTTTAGTCGCTGTAGCACGTATCTCTCGCTCACTACTAAGAAACACCAAGATATCACCGCTTGATGAGCCCTTTTTCCTATCGCTCTTAGCGATATCTTCGACGGCCTTGATAATGCCATCGATTTGTAAATCATCATCTATCTGCTCTGCTGACGTCTCAATTAGAGGAGCATATCGAGTCTCAACTGGGTATGTTCTACCTGAAACAGCTACTATCGGCGCATTGTCAAAGTGCTTGGAAAACTTTTCAACATCGATGGTAGCCGAAGTAACGATTAACTTGAGGTTCTTACGTTTCTGCAAGAGCTGCTTAAGATAGCCGAGCAGAAAATCTATATTGAGGGAGCGCTCATGCGCTTCATCAATAATTAATACTTCATATTTATTCAGGAATTTGTCTTGTTGAATCTCCGCGAGCAAGATTCCATCCGTCATTAATTTTAGAAAGCTCTGCTCGCTCGTATTGTCCTTGAAACGGATTTGTGAGCCGACTCCTGCACCAAGCTCTGCACCGATCTCATCGGCGATTCGATTCGCAACTGACAACGCAGCTAGACGTCTAGGTTGGGTATGGCCGATAAGCCCACGCACGCCATACCCAGCATCGAGGCAAATCTTTGGCAGTTGAGTCGTCTTGCCTGAGCCGGTGTCTCCAGCCACGATCAATACTTGATGCTCGCCAAGTAATTCTGCTATTTCTGCAGCACGAGCACTAACCGGAAGATTTTCTGGATAGGCGATCTTCGATGGAATTGCCGCGCGCCGCAATTCGCAAGCACACAGTGATTTTTCGATCGCGGCATCCAGGGCCACTATCGATGACGCGAGATCTTTCTTTGACAACTTGTCGCGCCGCAATTTATTGAGCGTATTTTGCAAACGAAAAACATCTGCGAGCTGACAAGTATCGAGCTTCTGCTGCAACGAATCTAACACGGTTTTTTCGCTTTCAGGTTTAGACTAAGGATTGCTACACTTCTAGAACTGCGGTTCGGCTAGGCCTTATCTCGCAATTCTCTATGTAGAATCTTCCCAATGATTGACTTCGGAAGCTCTTCGATGAGAACGAATTCTCGAGGCAACTTGTAAGCAGTTAGACCTTCCTTACAGTGTGCCCGCACAGATTCAAAATCAACATCTCCATGTTGCGGCACTATGAAAAGCTTAATCGACTCACCGGTCTTTTCAGACGGAACTCCAATTGCCGCGCTTTCTAAGACATCTGGGTGACGATTGACCCAGTCTTCAATTTCGTTAGGAAAGACATTAAAGCCAGACACAAGGATCATGTCCTTCTTGCGATCGACTATCGAGATAAAGCCATCATCGCTGATCTCTACATAATCGCCCGATTTGAACCAGCCATCCGCTGTTAGTGCCTCAGCCGTCTCTTCTTCGTGCTGCCAGTAGCCTTTCATTACTTGCGGGCCGCGAATCCAAAGCTCACCTCGCTCACCGGGCGCAACCTCAACTCCCTCATCATTCACGACCTTTGTTTCAGTCTCAGGCACTACAGGACCTACAGTACCAGTACGTTCCTTACCTGGAATGTTTACAGATACAACCGGAGAACACTCCGTTAAACCGTAACCTTCATAGATTGGGCTGCCTGTCATCTCAAGCCATTCCTCGCTGACAGACGTTGTCATTGCCATACCCCCCGCGCCACAAAATTTCATAGTACTGAAATCAATACTGGGAAAATCCTCGTGTCGAAGCATTGCAAGATACAGGGTATTAATACCTACAAACCCACTAACCGACCACTTCTTAAACAGCTTGATAAGGCCTGCAATATCCTTAGGGTTCGGCACTAGAATATTGTGGTTGCCAGCATATGGCATGGTAAGACCGTGCAACAGAAAGGCATAGCTATGATACATCGGTAGTGGAGCGAGAATATTTTCAATCTTATCCTCGATCACAGCAACGCAACGTGAACGCAGCTGCATCATGTTCGTAATCAAATTGTTATGGCTCAACATTGCACCTTTAGCGAAACCTGTAGTTCCCCCTGTGTACAAGATCAGAGCAATATCATCAGCTTCACCAGCCTTAGGATAATCAAACGACGGAACAGGGGTATTAACCACCTCATGAAAATCTGCGGTGTTGCTTATAGAGTAAGCTGGCGTCAATCTGCGAACATACTTAATAACAACGTTTATAAAATGGCGCCTGAGAGGCTTCTGAAGATCACCGAACTGAGTCACGACGACAGTTTCGATGTCGGTCTCGGGTAGTATTTTTTCTAACTTGTCACAAAAATTAGACAGTATCACGATGCCTTTAACGCCCGAGTCCTTAAACTGGTGCGCCATCTCTTGCACTGTGTACAGTGGGTTTGTATTAACCACCACTAAGCCAGCTCGAGTCGCTCCATAAAAAGCGATAGGAAACTGCAGAATATTGGGCAGTTGAATTGCTATTCTGTCGCCAGGCTGTAGATTCGTTTGAGTAATCAAATAGTGCGCGAAACGGTCGCTCAGCTCATCGACCTCACCGTAATTTAAGGTTCTCCCAAAACAAGTAAACGCCGGCAATTCTGCGTGCTCACTGCAGAAGTGATCGACTAGCTGCGATAACGCTGAAAATTTTTCAGGTCGCAAATCGTCTGTAAGTTTCTCAATCATAGTCATTATTTCGTCAGCAACGTCATAGCTTCTTCCAGCCCCTTAACAGAAAGAGGAAACATACGATCTTCCATGAGCTCTCTGACCACTTCGATCGAGTAACTATGCTCCCAAAAATCCTTAGGAGTTGGGTTAATCCATACGACATTGTCGAAGACATCCGTGAGTCGCTTCATCCAAACTGCACCCGCCTCATCGTTATAGTGCTCAATACTGCCTCCGACATGAGTCACCTCATAAGGAGCCATAGTAGCATCTCCTACAAATATGACTTTGTAGTCTTTGGAATACTTATGAAGTATATCGAACGTCGACGTGGTCTCCGCGTGACGCCGAATACTCTTCGACCAAACTGATTCGTAGATGAAATTATGAAAATAGAAATACTTTAGGTGCTTGAATTCGGTTCGTGCGGCGGAAAACAATTCCTCGCAGAGCTTAACGTGTGGATCCATCGACCCGCCTACATCAAAGAATAACAAGACCTTCACCGAGTTATGACGCTCAGGAACCATCTTAATATCAAGGAGCCCCGCATTTTTCGCAGTTGACGATATGGTGTCGCTAATGTCCAGCTCTTCTGCCGCTCCAGTTCTTGCAAATTTACGCAAGCGACGCAGCGCCATCTTGATATTTCTAGTACCGATTTCTACTGAATCGTCTAAGTCGCGATAGTTACGCTTATCCCATACTTTAACAGCACTTCCGTTCCGACCCTCTTGTTGGCCGATACGGATTCCTTCCGGGTTATATCCATACGCTCCAAACGGTGACGTGCCTCCGGTACCGACCCACTTGTTACCACCCTCGTGCCTCTTCTTCTGCTCTTCCATGCGCTTACGGAATTCTTCCATAAGTTTTTCCAAGCCTCCAAGCGCCTCGATTTTGGCCTTCTCCTCATCGCTTAGCATCGACTCCATTTGCTTTCGCAACCAGTCATCGGGTATCTCATACATCGCAAGGTCGTTGATAGCATCGACGTTCTCGAAATACTTGCCGAAGGCTATATCAAACTTATCGAAGTTTTTTTCGTCCTTTACGAAACACATGCGCGACAGATAGTAGAACTCTTCTACATTCGCAAAGATCACGTTCTGCTTCAAACATTCAAGGAGTGAAAATAGCTCCGTGAAAGAAACCGGGAGCCGCTCTTCCTTGAGGGTCATGAAAAAATTAATCAGCATAAACGAGCCTCTGCTAAATCTAAGATTAGTCTGTGCGAGGCTAGCTCTTAGCTCTATGCATAAAGGCCAATTTCTCTAGTAGATGCACGTCTTGTTCGTTCTTCAACAACGCGCCATAAAGAGGTGGGATAGCGTTCTTTGCACTGTGATTTTTTAATACATCTTCAGGAATGTCGTCGGCCATAAGCAACTTCAGCCAGTCAATTAACTCGGACGTCGACGGCTTCTTTTTCAACCCGGGTATTTTTCGCACATCGAAAAATACGTCCATTGCCTGAGAAAGCAACTCCTTCTTGAGGTCCGGGTAGTGCACATCGACTATTTTTTCCATCGTCTGGGAATCTGGAAATTCGATGTAGTGAAAGAAGCAACGACGGAGGAACGCATCCGGCAATTCTTTCTCATTATTACTCGTAATAATAACGATAGGACGCGTTTTAGCCTTAATCAATTCCTTCGTCTCATAGACGAAGAACTCCATCTTATCGAGTTCCAATAACAGGTCGTTTGGAAATTCAATATCGGCCTTATCTATTTCATCTATCAGAAGCACAGACTGGTCACCGGCTTCGAAAGACTCCCAAAGTTTACCTTGCACGATATAGTTAGATATATCGTGGACTTTGTCGTCACCTAACTGCGAATCGCGCAATCGCGAAACCGCGTCGTATTCATACAGGCCCTGTTGCGCCTTGGTAGTTGACTTGATGTGCCATTGAATCAGAGGCAGATTCAATGACTTAGCAATCTGCTCAGCCAACATCGTCTTACCCGTGCCGGGCTCGCCTTTGATCAATAGTGGTTTCTGGAGGGCAATAGCCGCGTTGACGGCTAACTGCAATTCATTTGTCGCTACGTATTCTTCGGTGCCGGTAAAATTCATCAATCTTTATCCACTGCTAATTTTGCGTGTCGGTATTGTAAACATCAGCCTCCTATTAATACAGGAAAAAGCAGTTCTCAGACCGCTATTACCGAGCCTAAATAGCGGATGCAGCTATACCCTACTCTTTTCAGGGAATTGCAAATCCCTGGGCAACAATTAAATTCTAGGCCTCTCTACCCCCCCACCTCGACGAGCTTCCTGCCCCGTTCAGTGATATACCAACGCGCACCCTTTCTACCACCTATTCGACCGGCAAGAGACTTCAGCGTCAGAAAGCCCAATGTCTTAACCATAGTCGACTCATCAGTATCCGCTTCGCGGCATAGGCCTGGCAGAGAACGATAGATAAACCTGCCGCAGCCTAGGGTCTTTAGCACTTTAGTCGATGTTGTATCCAACTCATGGGGATCAGGCTCATTGGCCATTGCCACCTCAGTTAAACTGTCATCCTCCGTCTCCGTATCTATGAGGGGGAGCAACTCTTCTTGGAGTTGTTTTAACTGATACTGCAACATATCAACCTTATCGCTGGTAGCTCGGGTCTCGTTAAGCACACTGTTTGACACGTTAACCAAAAAGAACCGTGGAGCAATGGCTACAGCTAGACATATGGCGACGTAGTTCAGGAGGTTTGCTGGATTACCCTCGCTGTCTACGATCAAGGTGCTGCCAAATACCGAAAGGATAAAAGGCACTAAGAACGTCATCAACACACCCAGCATAATGCAGCGCCAGAGTAAGCCGCTTTCGACAGACTGCTTAGAACCAAGGGTAAAGTAGTTGATTACACCGCCGGCAGCACCGACGACGAGCATAATAAAAACTAAGGAAACAAAATGACCAGTCATGACAAACCTCTGCTTGCTAAGCCGTTGTTTTAAATTAGTAAATTTCTAACTGTTAGTACAAGGACGCAAATTCAAACAGAAAATTAACGCGGGGGGAAGTTATTCGTTACTGATAATTACTATTCTGCTTTAGAAGAGCCTTCTATATCATTGCTGTTAAACATTATTTTGTCTTTTTTCTTCTTGATAAAAGACATCAGTCCTGCCAGCAGCAAAGCAATAAATATCGCCAGAAAAAGAGGTACGAAACTCCTAAAAGCAGCCGCAGAACCACCAGTAATTGCATCGAGAGCCGCCACCATAAGTGCTGGGGCCATCTCGCTGCCCTGCGGATTGCTGTACCAAGGAGTAAAAGTAACAGCTATAGCTACCGCGCGAAGGCTATAGGAAGTCCAAATAGCCCGCTCGAATCGGGTTAACTTCCAGAAGATGCCGGTAAAAACCGCAGCAGCACCTAGATACAGAGTCCAAAAAAACCAATAATTGCCGATTGAATCCATTACGAATTAACCCATCGAATAAGATGCTCTTCAAACCCATCCGGATGCACATGCTCTTCGGAGATCACCCTGCCTTCTAGTAGTATTCCTGCAGCAGCCATCTCCTTCCGAGAACCCGCCAGCAACGGATGCCAATCGAATAAGTCCTTGCCGTTAAAACGAAGTCGATAGGCGCAGGTTTCAGGCATCCAGGTACTCGTCTGAAGATTCATTTCTCCCACGTCCAGGCAGTCAGGAACTAACTCCGTTCGCGTCTCATAGGAGCCACAGAGACTGGTCTTTTCATCGAAGTAGCGACATACGATCCGCGTATAACTTAGCTCATCGCTGTCCTCGTCGACAAATTTTTTCAGACAACAACGCCCACAGCCATCGCAGAGCCCTTCCCATTCTGCGGGATTCAGCTCTTCTAACGGCAGCTCCCAGAATCTTGGTCGCAATTCAGTATTAACAGCGGCCATCAGTTACCCTTTGCGATTATCGCGGTAAGCTCAACCTCTAACAACTCGCGACGCCACCCGGCGAAATCGCCCGACCACTGTAATTTCCCATCTGCCTCGTAACTTCGAAGCAATTCTAAGAGAAACTTTTTCCGACCAAGCAGCTCTGGAGACATACCTAGCTCCTCGGCCTTACTAGTAGCCACTTCCTTACTCAGCTTCAACTTCTTTCTCAGAGGCGCACTCAGAGGCTTATTCAACAGCGCCTGATCTACCTCCCCCTTATTAGATGAGTCGCTGAGCAACTGAAACAGATCAGCTGCATTGCGTGATAAAAACCGTTTATCAATAACTTCAGCGCTGCTAACCACCTCCAATGTGAGTTCGCCGCGCTTTATGGGCCCGGAAACCGCCTCGCAAAGACTCATCATATCGTTGTCCTTGACGATCCAGCTACGCGGCTTATTCCTCTGCCGCGCCTTTTGCTCCCGCCACACACAAAGTTGCTGCAGGGCTTGTAGGCCATGTATGTCGAGGCGCCAGGCATTACTCACATTCGTATAATACGAATCCCACTGAGCTTCTTCCTCAAGCCTTTGAGCTATGACGAGCTGTTGATTGCACTCTGCTCGCAACCAATTCCCCATACCTTTTTGTTCGATCTGATCACTGAGTATTTCACGAACCTGCAATAAATAACGCACATCAGCGGCGGCGTAATGAACTTGCTTATCTGACAAAGGGCGTTTAATCCAATCCGAGCGTGTTTCATCTTTTGCGACTTCCACACCAAGCAACTGCTCTACTAGACCTTGGTAGCTTATGCTAAAACCGATACCAAGGAAGGCAGCCGCGAGCTGTGTATCAAACAGAGAAACTGGCAAGCAGCCCAAGAACGTTTGTAATAAACTCAAATCTTCACTGCAGGAGTGCATGACTAAAGTACACGATGGTGTACTTAGCAGCTTTTTGAATGCCGACCAATCATCAATCGTGAGCGGATCTACCAAATAGCAGCGCTTGCTATCGGCTATTTGCAGCAAACCGATTCGCGCATAAAAAGTACTGGTTCGCTCAAACTCCGTGTCAACAGCGAGGAATTTTTCTGCGGCCCATTCTTCGCAGAGCACATTAAGTGTAGCCGTATCACTAACATACTCGATCGGCATGCCGTCACAAACTATTGAATTGCTCAAGATTGCTCCATGGATTTTCGTCCTGCAAAGGCGTGTGTGAGGGTACCGCCATCAACAAATTCCAATTCGCCCCCAACGGGGACTCCGTGTGCAATTCTAGAAACCTGCACGCTAGAATTTCGCAACTGCTCCGCTATATAGTACGCGGTAGCATCTCCTTCAACATTTGGATTGCAGGCGATTATGACTTCTTCAATGTCATTGCCTTCCACCTTGTCTAGCAACTGACTTATGCCTAGCTGCTCCGGGCCTATGCCATCAATAGGCGACAGGTGACCCATTAGTACAAAATAGATACCTCTAAACGAGCCGGATTGCTCGATCGCAAAGATGTCGGCTGGGGACTCTACTACGCAGCATATTTTACGATTACGCGATCTGCTTGCACAAATTCGACAGGTGTCTTCTTCTGTAAGGGTACGACACTGGCTGCAGTTTCCTACTTCGTTTATTGCAACGGTCAATGCATCGCTAAGCTTCTGTCCGCCAGAACGATTTCTTTCTAACAGATGCAGAGTCATTCGCTGCGCCGATTTTGGTCCAACACCGGGAAGACACCGAAAAGCTTCGATGAGTTGATCTATAAGGGGACTGGAATTCACAACTACTCCTAGAAAGGAAACTTAAAGCCATCGGGCATCTTCATGCCGCCAGCCATACCACTTAAGGATTCTTTATTTTTCTCTTCAATCTTTCTAACAGCATCATTTACCGCTGCAGCAAGTAGGTCTTCGATTACTGCTTTATCCTCGCTCATCAACGCATCGTCGAGGCTAACGCTAATAACATCATGCTTGCCATTCATCGTAACCCTAACTAAGCCGGCACCTGACTCACCTTCTGTCTTTGTTTTCAGCTGCTCTTCTTGCGCCTTCTGAAACTGTTCTTGCATCAGCTTGGCTTGTTTCATAATCTCGTTCAAATCAGTCATGCTCGTTACTAGTCCTTATGCGGTGCTATAGTTTCTTTCGCTAGAGTGCCAGAGAAGTGCTTAAGTAATTCCTGAACATTCTCGTCGCTCTCGAAATCGTTGACCATCGCAACATGCCTCTCTTCTTTTAATCTTTGGCTCAACATCGCGGGCGTTTCATTCTTTGCATCACCGATTTCTATTCGCACAGATATTTCTGTCGCAAAGTAATCACTCAATGCTTGAGAGAGCTTAGGTAATAATTCTTCGCTGAAAACTGCGCTCTGAGAATGGTCCAAAATGAAGTGTATGCTATTTGAATCTGCGCGTTGAAAATCCGAATTGGCTAGAACATTTGCTGCAATACCATTTATTTCCAGCTCTGGATAAAGCCGCAACCAACTCTCAGAAGTTAGCGAATCTAAAGTTATAGCTCCTTTAGAAACGACACTGGATAGGCCCTGATTTTCACTAAGCTGCATAGGCTCTTCTGGCGCTTCTGCTGCTTCTTGCACTTCTGCTACTTCTGCTACTTCTGCTACTTCTGGATGAGCATCCCTAAGCTCTGCGCTCGACAGCTGATTACTCTCGGGGGCAAACTCTTCTGAGTCATCGTCTGGATGTGCTGATTCAAGTTCCGTAGACGCTTCAGTAACTGGCTCCGAGTGAGCATCGCTCGATTGCTCTGCCGGCACGGCCGATATTATTTCTTCTGTTAGTTTATTCTTTTTTTTTTCGCTGTCGACAGCGCTATCTACAGCGCCACCGGAATCGCCTGCCGTTGATGGGTCGCTGCCTTGGTTCGCTTCCAAATTAGTAGGCTCTACATAACTTGGAGAGAACACCAACATGCGAATCAGCAACATCTCGAAAGCCGTCCGCACCTCCGCCGAGAGACGCAGGTCTTCCCTACCCTTGATTCCCATCTGATAATACAGTTGCACATCTTCTGCACTGATCAAAGAGGCCAATTCTAGTATTTGAGGCATATCTCCGTAACTATTGTCCGCAGCTTTCGGCTCGATCTGCGCAATGGCTACACGGTGTAACGTAGATAACAAACTGTCTAGGGTATGGCTGTAATCCGGAGTCTGTTCTGAGATGTCGCGAATAAGCTCGAGGATTGTTGAGACCGACCTCGACGCCATACCTTTTAGTAATTCGTAGACTTGTTTCTGCGGCGGTACTCCCAACATTTCGATGACGCCATCGGTAGCGACCTGCCCCTCACAATAAGAGATCGCCTGATCCACGAGAGTGAGCGCGTCGCGCATACTCCCAGATGCCGATGCAGCGATCTGCCATAAAGCTTCTTCTTCGAACTCAATTTGTTCTTTTTCTAGCACCGAACCGAGATACTCGGAGATAAGCTGCGGACTCAAATTCTTTAAATTGAACTGCAGGCACCTCGACAGAATTGTAATAGGCAATTTCTGTGGATCAGTGGTAGCAAACAAGAATTTTACATGGGGAGGCGGCTCTTCCAGAGTCTTCAATAAAGCATTGAAGCTATGGTTTGACAGCATATGCACCTCATCGATGAGGTACACCTTGAAGCGGCCTCGACTTGGCGCGTACTGGACGTTGTCGAGCAATTCTCGAGTGTCTTCGACCTTGGTGCGAGACGCCGCATCAACTTCGATAAGATCGATAAAGCGTCCCTCGTTGATCTCTGTGCAAGAGTCGCACTTTTCGCAGGGTACTGAGCTAATACCTTCTTCGCAATTTAGGCACTTTGCTAATATTCGAGCGAGGGTGGTCTTACCCACACCCCGAGTGCCAGTAAAGAGGTAGGCGTGGTGTAGCCGCTCATTATCCAGTGCGTTAATTAGGGATTTGAGTACATGAGCCTGTCCCGCAACTTGAGAGAAGTTGCTGGGTCGCCATTTGCGGGCTAGGACTTGATAGCTCATCAGGTTTCTTTGTCGAAGTACTGGCCTGGGTAATTACCTAGGACAGAGGATTCGACTCTCAGGAGAATTTGATTTGAGGCAACCCCTGCCAGCCACACCGCGGCACATGAGTCAGCTACTACCGTTGCTCCCTTCCGGGCCTGGCGGGGTTTATAACTTATCATTGCGTGGGGACCGACAAGAGTTACCAGCAGCCATAATACCATATACGACAGCTTAAGCAGTGCCGGAATAGCAGAAAATCTTATCTGATTAGCTGCTATTCCTGTCTTCGAAGCGAGTCGCTATGGCAGAGAGAGCGTTACAACCCTCGAATCTTGCCCTCCACCCAAAGCGAGAGAAATATACTGCTTGCCATCAACGGAATAACTCATCGGCGTTGCCTGAGGCGGCAAGGGTAATTCGAACTCGTGAACAACCTGACCATTAGCCTTGTCATAGGCGCGTAACAGATTGCGGCCATTGTCCGATTGAGCGATAAACAACAAAGTCTTGGTTAAAACTGGGCCCGTTCTACTCGGACCGCCTACGGGCCCCGGGTCCAAAATCCCCATATCGATAATCTTCTGCCTGATTCCCTCTCCGTGCGCAACCATCCACTCATGTTCTCCTGTATTAAGATCAATAGCAGTTATTCGCCCATAGGGAGGCTTAGTCAAAGGCAGTCCTTGCGGTCCTCCAACGTTATACGCCCCGCCCCTGGTATAGAGCAGGTTCGATTGCTCGGAATCTGCCTCGACTAATTGCACGACGATAGGAATTGTTGCCGACGGTACGTAGAATAATCCCGTATCTGGATCGAAAGAGGCGCCAGTCCACCAACCACCACCTCCCCAACCAGGCATGTTAATAGTTCCCCGCAGTGAAGGCGGAGTAAAAAGCGGGCCGTAATCGAAGCCTTCTATAAGCTGCAATGCCTCTTGACGTAACTCGGGAGTAAAATCAATCAAGGTTTCGCTAGTAATGCCCTGCACTGCAAAAGCCGCAGGTTTCGTCGGAAACGGCTGAGTTGGGGATAGAGACTCACCCGGCATAGTGCTTTGGGGCACGGGTCGCTCCTCGATTGGCCACACAGGTTCGCCCGTTACTCTATCAAACACGTAGGTGAAACCCTGTTTAGATATCTGCGCAACCGCCTTGATTTCCCGGCCATCCACTGTGATATCAACAAGGGTAGGCGCAGCAGGAAGGTCGTAGTCCCAAACCCCATGATGCACCATCTGGAAATGCCAGAGGCGCTCACCTGTTGACGCCCTAACTGCAACTAGACTCTCCGCAAACAGGTTGTCACCCTTTCTAAGAGCACCATACCAATCGTTGGTTGGCGTGCCGATTGGGATATACGCTATATCCAACTCATCGTCAGCACTCATTATTGTCCAAGAATTTGTATTGCCCGTGTATTCCCAAGAACCATCTTCCCAAGTGTCGTTACCGAATTCTCCAGGCTGCGGGATAGTATGAAAAACCCATTCGATCTCACCTGTATCAGGGTTAAATCCGCGCACGTGTCCGGGAGGCATTTCCTTTGTGCTTGGGGCATCGTTGATGATCGAGTTTACTATCACCGTATTGTTTGTAACCAGTGGCGGAGAAACGACGCCATACTGCCGTTTATCTATTTCACGGCCTAAGCCTTCTGCTAAGTCAACTTTACCGCCATCACCAAAACTGCTATCTGGCTCACCTGTCTCCAAATCCAGCGACCAGAGGTTTGAATCATTGGTGGCGTAGAAAATTCGCTTCTTATCATCCCTCTCCCAATACGCAACACCTCGAGAGTTGTAGCCCAGATTTGCCGGACGACCCGATTCCCATGCCTGAGTATCGAACACCCATTTCTCTTCGCCGCTGCGCGCATCCAGAGCAACTACACGGCCGAAGGAAGTTGGGATATACATAACACCATTAATTACTATCGGCGTCGCCTTGAAGCCAGCTGGCATCGCTCGAAAGTTTTCCTCGCGGACGTTATCTGCAACTGTAGCGTTGTCGACACTATCCCAGCTCCAAGCTGTGGTCAGGCTGGCAACATTGCCAGCATCAATCTGGTCAAGCGCAGAGTATTTTTGGGAGCGATTATCGCCGCCGTAGCTAGACCAGTCGGCTGTCGGTGGTGGCGTTGATCTAATAGCGATTGCCGCTGCAGATGGAGATGGAGGCGTCGTCTCTGAGGGTTGGCAGGCAACAGTTAATACTGACAAGGCTAGAATAATTAGGCTTCTGTGTGGAAGTGTAGCAAGCATATTGCCCCCGATAGTTTGAAGAACTTTACTGTGGAGATAGTACCTTAGGGGATGTTGAATGGGTACTGGGGGCGCGGATTGGAGACGTGGTAGCCATAAATAAAAAACCCGACGTATAGTCGGGTTTTTTATTTATGGCGGTGAGACAGGGATTCGAACCCTGGAAACATTTCTGTTTACACACTTTCCAAGCGTGCTCCATCGGCCTCTCGGACATCTCACCGTTATTCTGTTCGCACATGTCGTGCTGATTCTGTTTGCTGCACCGATATGAAATCGGGATTGACTCTGAAATTAGCTTAGCTAATTTCCTCACCCTGCGGGCAGCCTGCGGCTGTCCATCGCGCTACGCGCTTGTCGAACCCTGGAAACATTTCTGTTTACACACTTTCCAAGCGTGCTCCATCGGCCTCTCGGACATCTCACCGTT
>CAJXRP010000012.1 GCA_913060495.1 uncultured Gammaproteobacteria bacterium
GGCCAAAAATAAAGGCCATTGTGCCTAGCTCACCAAGCCCGGTAGCCTGAAGCAATGTCCAACCTCAATCTGAAGGACCCCAAATTTAGTTGAGTCACGGCGATAGAGATTACTGAATCAAAGGGGTCAGATACCGTCTTGAAAATCAAGCAGTAGCTCCACTTAAATTCTCGTTAAACGGTGTTCCGGTTTTCAGAACACCGTAAATAATATGCACTAACTTTCGCATTGCTGCGCCGACAATCAGCATTTTACATTTGCCTGCTTTAAGTAAACGTTTCTTCATACAGGTAAAATGAACTTGAGGTATAGCTCTATATCTTGTGTGCTCAAAACTATGAAGCCAACAAGCTCTCTAACTCTTCAGCGTTGCTTATCTGTAAGTGTGCTCATATCTCGGCAACTATCGGGCTCATTAGTTGGTTATTTCTGCGTTCTTTCTAAGCTTTGCAAATAATTAGTCGTAACCTTTCGTACCTTAGCAATTATAGCATCCTATAAGGCTCTGCTTGTCCCAAACCTAAAAGTTGAATCTATGGAAAACAAGAAGTTACGCATAATAGTGAAATTAGTTAATGGGACAGTGCGAAGTGTTAAGGCTTTGAAATGGATATGGATTTCTAGTTTTTGGCACTGGGCTTCGAACCAGTTGGTCGGGAGTTCGAATCTCTCTGGGCGTACCAAACTAAAAAGCCCTCCAATGGAGGGCTTTTTAGTTTGGCAGGTTCAGAAGAAAGAACTCCCCAGTTCGAAAGGAGCGAAGCTCCGCAGACAGCCGAAGGCTGCCCCATCGGGGTGAAGAATTTGGCTAAGCCAAATTACGAATCAATCTCTCGTGATCGATCAAGTTACTCTGACCCATTTTTGATTCACACCGCTAAGTTGTTAAGTTGTTAAGTTGTTAGTGTCCCCTAGTTTACCAAGCTCCGCAGACAGCCAACGGCTGCTCCAGCGGGGCGAGAAATTTGGCTAATCCAAAATATTCGTTCTAATGTCCCTCATCTCCTGAATATTATCGAGAAACAACTGAAACAACTCCGGATCGAATTTGTTACCGACTAGAGATGCCATAATCTCCAAAGCCTCTTCTTCGGGCATAGCAGGTTTGTAAACTCTGGCATGAACCAGCGCATCGTATACATCTACAATAGCAACAATGCGCGCGGCTATTGGTATAGTTTCTCCCTTGAGGCCCGCGGGATAACCGCTGCCATCCCAGTTCTCATGATGACTGGCAGCAATTTCTGAGGCCACCTGAATCATTTCTATCTCACTATCACCGAGTATTTCAGCGCCAATCTTGGGATGAGTTTTCATCACTTCAAACTCTTCATCGGTGAGCTTTCCTGGCTTTTTTAAGATGTTGTCGGGTATGCCAATTTTACCTAGGTCATGCATTGGCGCCGCAGTGCAAATATCCTCTACCGCAAATTGTGACCAACCCAGTGCTCGACCCATTGCTGCCGAGTACAGTCCAATACGGTTAATGTGAGAGCCAGTTTCTTCATCGCGAAACCCAGCTGCGTAGATCAGCCGTCCAGAAATTTCTGCCTCGCGCTGTCTGATAGTCGCTGTGCGCTTGCTGACTTCGATTTCCAATTGTTCATTGGAAAGTAGGTTGTGGCGCGCTGCCTGCAGTAAATCTAATTTCTGCTGATAAGATTCACCGAGGTTTGTGATGGTGAGGATCAAAGACGTTCCTATGCTAATGGCTTCGGCTTCTAACGGTAACTCCGGATTCGAGGCGGATTGTTCGAGAAAAGGTCCAGAGGACAATACCTCTACTTTTCCAGAGTTCCAGTGCTCTATCGCATCAACAATGAAATTGTCTAGATACTCTGAAAAACCAATCAGCTGAAATTTTTTCTCATCGCCCCAAATTTCTAAGAACCAGGAATGAGCTTCATTCTCTCTTTCAAAATAACCGTCTTCAACATAGGTAAGTACAACTTTATCTAGCTTGGTTAAAACGGCCTCGGTTATTGTGCTCATTGTAATCTCGCTGCTAATTCAGAAAAAAGTAGCTCTACGTTATCGCCAGTCTTGGCACTTGTTCTTAGCACTGGGAGTTTTTCTTCTAGCTTTGCAAGTTGATCTGCATCCAGAATCCATTCGTCTATAAGGTCGGCTTTATTGAGTGCGACAACTACTGGTACATCCCCTAATGCCTCTTTCACTTTATCGTGAACGGCAAGACCGACATCAAGAGATTTGGGGCGCGTGCCATCTATAACTAGTATGTAACCCGCCGCTCCGCGTAAGTGATTTTTATTCAGAGTGTTGTAATCGTCTTCTCCGGCAAGGTCCCATATCATCAACATTATTTCTTGTTGATCAACTGTCACAATCTTCTTGTCGATTTTTACACCAACAGTGGTCAGGTACTTGTCATCGAAAAGGCTGCTAACAAAGCGTTGTATCAAGCTGGTCTTTCCGACGGAAAAAGCACCAAGTAGACAAATTTTCTTCTGCAGCATCTGCTTATAACCTGTTGGTGTTTATTGGGTTAGGGGTGCAACTATCAAGCGAGTAATTCTTCTAGCGATGCCCTCGTTCGAGGAGTGATCAAACGCACTGAACGATTCTAAGAGGGATTCATCCACTCCAGCATCAACTAGAACCTGCTCGAAGCGCAGGGCTCTTTCAAAACCGACTTGCTGGTTGAATGACGGGCTTCCTGAGTCATCAGTGTACCCCACAACTTCTATTCGGACAGGGCGCCCATATTCTTCCATGGATAGGGCATTCAACTCGGTAATTTGCTCTGATAGGGCGGTAATAAACTGGGAACTCACCTCAGTTTCCGTCTCACCGTTCTCGAAATTTAGCTCTGTAGCTTCTATTACCTGCACTGCCTCCACCATGGCCTCTCGCCGTGGGTAAACCAGTTCGAGTGCGCCTGTATCGATGGCAGTTAGACCTGTTACAGCCGGCCACCTACTAGCGTAATCCCTCATCCAGTCGCCGTCGGCACGGCCACTGAGTACCAATACACTATTCCTGACTTCGAGTTGCGTCTCGCCAGTAGGCTGTAAGAGATTCATAGCGCGTTTAGCAACCAGCTCATCGATTACGGATAGGTGAGAGTGTTCAGTGAATTCTATGGAGAAATTTTCCTGATTAGTAGAGATTACCTCCTCAGGGCTGCGAGCATTGGGATCTACCAGCAAGGAGATATGTAGCACCTTATCGGAATATTCAGAGTCTAGAAGTACCAGGCCAGGTTCCTGCTTCAATGTGGACAGCAATGCAGTTCTCTCTAAAGATTCCTGATAACTCAAATAATTCCAATAACCGGTGCCCGCCAAAATAATTAGGATGCTCACTACAGCTAGCCAGGGAATAGTTTTTTCCTCAGGCTCCTTTCGCTCGGACAGAAGAATTTTGCGAAGATCGTCTTCCACGTCTGCGAAGACTTCCGGATTCCCCCCGTAATCAGCGAGTTCGGCTTTCTTCATGCGATGCAAACTTTCGAGCGTGCGCGACAGCTCGTTGCGTAGATTCTCTGGGATGCGGCCCCTAACTACCGCCGCAAGTACGGCGTTGGGTCCACGCTGTAACACAACACTTAAATCGCCCAGCCTTAAGGTGTCTAGCTCGTCTCCTTCTTTTGTGGAGAAAGAGTCTTCTATAAAGTCCTGAATTGCAGAAAACATTCCAGAGACCATATCGGGGTCGCGGGTATCGGCAAGCTCCGAGTATTGGTGATGGATCAACAGGCTCGATTCTCGATGAATAAGAAAGACCTGTTCGACGCTAAATTCTAATGTATTGAGTAACACAAGCTCGGAGTAAGACTTGCCAGTTCGCCAGGCGTCGAATCGCCATCTTAGTGACTTAGGGGAAAGGCTTTCTTCTAATAACTGATTCAGATTCTCAAGCATTTGCTGCATGGTTTCTGAAATCGACTTTCGAATTGCTGGGCCCATGATAGGGTATAGAGATTCGGCGAGCTTCTTAGGGTCTTGATTTATCGAGCTGCTAATAGCCTGATCTATCGTTGGCGCAAGAACTTCTGCGATGCTGTCGTCTTTTAGACTTCTCTCTTTGAGTGCCTCGGTAATGATGTTTGAGACAATTTTTGAAAACTGACCATCATCGTTAATCTCATCCCTGAGCTTGAGTAGTTCGTCATACTCGTCGCCCAGAATGATTTGCTTGATTCGACTAAGATCAGTATCCACGATGTGGTCTTCTAGTTGCAGTAATTGAAATGGAGCTATGACTTCTTGTTTTTAGCAGAGGATTTTTCAGGCGCCAGTGATTCAGCCATACCCAAAAATAAAGTCGCGAGAGAGACTCTGTCTGTCTTGGAGTTTAGCAGCTCGTTGTGAATCTCTTCTAGCTGCTTAGCCAAGTCCTCGTTCCAACTGGAAGCTCTGGATTCTAACGCTTCCAGTTCAGCAGACAATTCTTCGTGCATTTCGTTGCGACTGGCTTCGCTACTTTTATCAAGTGCAGTGATATCGGCATGGGCGGCATCAAATTTGCGCTTAACGTCATCGGCTGTGTCTTTGGCCTGCTTCGCCAATGAGTCCTTGAGCTTTGCAATACTGTCTTCAACTCGCTTGATTTGCTTGTCGAAGTCTTTCGTTAATCTATCGGCTGTAGCTTCAACCAGTTTTTCCAGCGCCTTGGACTTTTCCTTGGTTTCACGAACCTGTGCACCGAAGAGGATGTCTCGTACGGTATCTAGTTTGTCAGTCAGTTCATTCGACTCTTCCGCCTTCGAAGGCCCCGCTGGCTTTGCTTTACTATTCATGATGTTTCCGTTCTTCTTAAGACTGTGTATTGAGATTTCAAAAAGGGGGTAAATTCTGACTGTTTCAAAAGATTATTGCCATAGTCTTTTGTAAATATTGACCTTTTTTTTGGGTAAATTTGGGGTTATTCAAGCTGAATTGGTAAGTTCAGAAGAAAGAACCTCTAGTTCGAAAGGAGCGTAGCCCCGCAGACAGCCGAAGGGTGAGAAATTTGGCATAGCCAAATTACGAGTCATTCTCTCATGATATATCAAAGTACTCCGACCTCTTGATAACTATAATTAGATTCGCACACACTATTACTAGCTCCAATAGGCACAATTACTGTATTTTGACCCCGATGCTTCATCTATTAGAGACCACGTCATGCAAGTAATTCTAGATACCCTGCTAAGCCAAGAATCACTCGTCCAGTTAGGGCTGATCGCAATTTCTTTCCTAGCTGCAAAGATAGTGGCGTCCGGTATTCGCAGTCGCTTGCCCAGTTTGAAATCCAAGCCCAGCGAGGGAGCCAGTAACAGGCAAGTAATAGTTTTTAAGCTGGGGCGCTACATTCAGCTGGCACTAAGTGTGGTGCTTCTAAAATTAGCGGTTGAATTGGCGCCGGTCACGATCGAGCCAGATTGGTTGATCAGTGTGGCGATTACTGGCGTCTTGCTGTTTGCTTTTGTCTCGTTCCTTAAGGACTTTATCGAGAACAGTTTGGCCTATAAAGCGATGCTTGTTATCGGCGTACCATTGCTGTTGCTTCAGTCCTTGGGTGCTTTGCCCTACATTACGTCTGTACTTGAATCTATTTCGCTCGAGATAGGCAATATCAGAGTCAGCTTACTTGGAGTGTTGCGAGTAGCAATCTTCGGCTCATTCGTTTTCTGGCTTGCTCGTGTCTCTAATACGACTGGCCAGGAAGTAATTAGGAATCAAAAATCCATAGATTTTCGGACCCGTGAAGTAGCTGCCAAGCTATTCGAAATCTGTATCGCCATTGCCGTCATTCTTGTATTGCTGCAGATAATGGGTATTAACTTGACTGCGCTGGCTGTATTCGGTGGAGCTTTGGGTGTTGGTTTAGGTTTCGGCTTGCAGTCCATCGCGTCAAATTTTATCTCCGGTCTAATTATTCTATTAGATAGATCTCTTTCAATCGGAGATTTCGTGGAATTGGAAGATGGTCGCTCCGGTTTTGTAACTGCTCTCAATATGCGCTCAACCACCTTAGAAACATTTGACGGCAAAGATATTATGGTGCCGAACGAAATGTTCATTACCTCATCCTTCGTCAACTGTACCCGTAAGGATCAGAAACAGCGTTATCGCGTAGACTTTAGTGTTGCCTATGACTCAGACATACGGAAGCTCGTCGACCTTATTAAAGAAGCTGTGGCGACTCATCCCCAAGTTCTTAGCGGTGAAGAGTATCCGATAGAGGAGCGCCCAGATTGTGAGATAGATAGTTTCGGAGACTCGGGTGTTAATATGTTTGTCGAATTCTGGATTGAGGCTATTGATGATGGCAAGAACCGTGTGGGTGGTGACCTGCTGCTGATTATCTTTGAGACTATGCGAGAAAATGGCTTCACGATTCCATTTCCGCAGCGTGAAGTTCGAATTCTTAATGAAAACCATGGGGACACTGACAACTTAACAACTTAGTCAGTTTTATTCTTGGTGCATGTCTGTTTAGAAAAGCCTACTTCTGAAGATATGCTGAGTTATGTTGCTACGTTGTCGGTGTCCCCGTTAGCATCCTCGCTAGCAGCTTGAGACTCCTGAGACTCACTTTCGTTTGCTTTCGCTTTTTGTAAGCGCTTCTCTTCTTTCTTTTTCTTTTTGGCTATTTCTCTTTGGCGTTTCTCGAAATTGTAATTGGGTTTAGCCACTGGAATTCACCTTCATCTAGTTTTTGGTCAGAGTCCATAGGATACGGTATTCTTAGACTAAATGCGCTCCCCTCGTTCAATAGGCTGTGCAGCCCAAAATTAGTAATCTATTAGCCTTGATGGGATACTCTTCTCTATTCAGACAGCTAGGCCTAAAAGAAAGGATAAATTGTGGAAGTTTTCGATGTGTTGATCTTAGGGGCGGAGCTGTCGATGGCGCTTGCAGGGTTCGCTGGCATTATTGCGACTTTTCAGTTTCGTGATAGGGAAAAGATACGCCGGGCTGATGCTGTGGGCCTTAGCATTATCGTGGTTTATTCCCTTCTTGCAGCGCTGCAGTGTAGTGTCATTCTGATATTGAGCGTCATTGGAATTTCTGAGCCGGCACTTTGGGCAACAGCTAGTGTGCTAGTCGCTTTCTTCAGCGCTTACAATCTGTACGGTTTTTCCAGGAATATGAAGGGGGCAATCAGAAACAAACGATTGCTTGGTGTCATGTGGATGACTCAGTGGGTAACTGTGGTGATATTTATCGTCAACATCCTCAATGCAGCAGATACGGTTTTTCACAGAACCCCTGGCCCATTTTTAGTAGGAGTGGCTTGGGGATTGGGGCTTGCAGGCTGGATGTTTTCTCGGCTGTTACTCGTTCCTATCTGGCGAGCTCTCTACAAGCAAGAAGCCAGCAAGAAGACCATGAGCAAGGACGGCTTAGTTTCCTAAACTTCGAGCTTATGTGATTGCTGGCTATCAGGTGAAGATTCAACATAAGCTCGGGAAAAGCGAATTACCGAGGAGCACTATCAAACTGCTCTGCTTGATCACAGTTTTTTTTCAACCATTGCTCTTATCAACTTCGCCTTCACGAAATGATCTAACTTGTGAGTTTGAATCCACCAAGTAGCAGCTTCCATAAGTAGCTCTGGATTATCATTTCGATTTGCGAAGAAGGCGTAGAAGGATACGCCGACATTGTCGCCCTTGCTCGCAATTTTCTTGTCGCAAATGTCGATGATCCTGCTTCTCAATTCCGCCCTGATAATTAAATCACTCCGCTGGCTACCTATTTACGCTGTTGGAAACTGATAGTCCTCAAACGTTTTGCGTAAATCTATTTTGCTGATTTTTCCGGTTGCTGTGTGAGGCAGTTCATCGACGAATACGACATCATCCGGCCGGGCCATTTTATGCAACTTGTCCTCTAGAAATGTCAGCACATCTTCTCGACTCAAGGCCTTTCCTGGTTGTAGTACGACTATTAGCAGAGGGCGCTCAGTCCACTTGGGGTGATTCCGCCCAATGACTGCCGCTTCGGCGATGTCGGCATGATTGACCGCCGCATTTTCAATTTCGATAGAGCTAATCCATTCGCCGCCAGACTTAATGACATCCTTGGTGCGATCTGTGATTTGCAGATAGCCTTGAGGTGTTATGGATGCAACATCGCCGGTTTGAAACCAGCCTTCTTCATCGACAGGGCAGTCATCGTCGCCCGGCACATCAGACAGTCCGTAGTAGCCTTTAGCCACCCAAGGGCCTCTTACTTTCAGTGCGCCGAAGGCAACGCCATCCCAGGGGAGTGTTTCATCGTTTTCACCAACAATTTTCATATCTATACCAAAAACGCCGCGCCCTTGCAGGCACTGCAAATCGGTAATCTGCTCGGTAGTATAATCTTCCATGCCTTTCTTCAAGGCGAAGACCGTTCCTAGGGGGCTGGTTTCTGTCATGCCCCATCCTTGCACTACTGTGCAGTCGTGCTGTTCTCTGAAGCGCTCAATGATGATCCTTGGGCAGGCAGCACCGCCAACGCTAACCCGTGAAAGGCTGGGCACAGACTTCTTGTTGGCTTCTAGATAGTCGAGCAGGGCTAACCATATGGTGGGAACGCCAGAGCTAAAGGTGACCTCTTCGGCATTCATGAGATCACATAGGGTTTCGCCATCGGCCATTTTGGGCCCGGGCAATACCAATTTCATCCCTACCATCATCGCTGCATAAGGTGCTCCCCAAGCGTTGACATGAAACATCGGCACTACAGGCAAGCTAGTCTCTATATTCGATGCGCGGGTAACATCTGGTAGCGCCCCGGCTAGTGCATGAAGCAGTGTGGAGCGATGGCTGTACACGACGCCCTTGGGGTTGCCAGTTGTGCCCGAGGTGTAGCACATGCCGCTGGCTGTATTCTCATCAAACTGTGGCCAATCATAGTCATCAGACTGCGCGGCTAATACTTCCTCATAACATACAACATTCGGTAGGCTGGACTCAGGCATATTCTCCTTAGTCGTGAGCACCACAATTGTCTCTACCTTCGATAAATGTTCTTTCAGTGCTTCCATTAGGGGCATGACCAAAACATCGACAAACAGAATCTTGTCGTCTGCATGATTGATTATATAGGCTACCTGTTCGGGGAATAGTTTGGGGTTGATGGTGTGGCATACCATGCCGCTTCCGGAGACGGCGTAGTAGAGTTCCATATGGCGATGATCATTCCAGGCGAGAGTGCCGATTCTGTCGCCAAATTTTGCTCCAAGTGAATCCAGTACATTTGCTAGTTGCCGACAGCGTTTGCCGAATGTTTTGTTGTTTTGTCTATGTCGAGGGTTGTCGACAGTTACTGACACCATCTCCACGTCTGGGAAATTGTACTCGGCATGTTTCAGTATCGACGAAATCATGAGTTGTGTGTTCATCATCAAAGCTTGCATAAAGATTTCCTTAAGAGTTCCTTTCAAATTTTAATATGGGGAGGAAGCCTGCGCTTCCACAAATTCTTGATTCTTTGTATGTTCTATTTGGGCGCTATATCGCACCCAGCCGCATCATCTACACAGCTAATGTCTGGCACCCGCTTGCCATCAACTAAGTCCTGCACCCAGTCGACAAAGCGTGTGTCTTCTACTTCGTATTCGTAGAATATATTACTTCGTAGAATTGTGTGCACTGGTCCGCCAGCGGTGTAGCTGAAGAACTCATCAGTCGCGCCTTCGATTTCCTGATAGTTAGTCAATATTCTCATTGGCAGGCTAAAGCTTCCAGGGGCATCGCCAATTACATGCGTGAAACTTTTTTGAACCTCATCTTCTGCGGCATTGTATTGTGCTAGGCGCAGATTGGAATTGTGATTCTTGCTGGCAATGTAGAAGTCTTCGAAACTGAGAGAGTCATTTGTCTCTCCAGCGTATTCCTCCCAGTCGGGTAAAATTGACGCGCTGTCCCAAGCTGTTAGTGTCACTGGTAGCAGTGGCGTTCTATAACCGCCAGCAGCATCGGCTAAAACCACGACGGGTGATGTGGGGTAGTGCTCGGCAATGTGTCCTGCATAGAACGATGCAGCAATTGCCCCGGCGCTGCTACCTGCGACAACAATATTGTCTACGGCAGTGAAGTTTTCAAAGATCCAGTTGAGCGACGTCATGCTGTTCTCGAATCCATTATGGTGTGCGGTGTAGCTTGTTTGATTCCCCTGGGCGTTTTGGTATTCATAGTCCCGCTGCCCGCTGCCAATATGGACATCGCCGGTGCAATAGGGGACAAACACCATGTCGTAGTCGGCAAAAGGGTTCTCGGTATTTTCGAGATCGAAGATGCCTTGGGATAGGCTAGGGTTGTTCGCATCCATATCGGCAAAAGGTGAGTGGATATTTGGCTCACTGCTTAAATCGCATGCCTGACCGAACCAGCAAGCGCCTCCACCATTGAAGAAGATAAGCAAATTATCGCTGGCATTGGACGTCTTGGCGTTAAATTGAAACGGGGTGCCTGCAGAACACTGGCCATCGGTTTCTAGTGTGTTCCAGCCATCCTCGAGCCCGTCAGCAGACGGCAAATCAGTCTGCGCAGTTGCGGCTATTGGGAGCATCAATAAGAGTGTTATAACGAAAGATTTCATGATGCATCTCCTGAATTTGCCGGAATTATGCCGCCAGCTGATTAGCTTATTGGTTTAGCTTCTATGGTTGCAGCTGATTAAAGACTATAAGTAATTCTGCGAGAGGAATCAAAGGAATCGGTGGTGTCAGAGCGCCTTGATTCCCAGAAAAATGTGGATCAAATAATGCCTGCTACGTTACTCTAGTCTTTGATGCCGTTGATTCCTTAATTACTGATTATGGAGATGAATATGAGCAAGAATAATCCCTCTGCCCAGCCCTTGGTTGATGCTGAGGCTCTGAGAGATCAAGTCAAACTAAAATACCGTGATGTGGCTACTAACCCTGAGCAGGATTTTCATTTCCACACAGGGCGAATGTTGGCGCAGCGCTTAGGGTATGGCGAAGCCATTACTTCTCAACTGCCGGATCATGCGGTGGAGTCTTTCGCAGGTGTAGCGAATCCATTTTCACTGCGTGATTTGCAGAGCGGGGAAAAAGTAGTAGATCTAGGCTCCGGTGCGGGGTTTGATTGTTTCGTTGCAGCGGCTCTAGTTGGAGACGAGGGCCAAGTTGTCGGCGTTGACATGACCCCGGAGATGTTGGGTAAGGCGGAAACTTTAGCGGATGGTATGAATTTGAGTAATGTCGAATTCCGAAATGGCTTGCTTGAAAAACTGCCAGTTGACGATGCCTGGGCAGATGTTGCTATAAGCAATGGTGTGATTAATCTGTGTTCCGACAAGCAAGAGGCCATGGCAGAAATTTATCGGATTCTTAAGCCCGGAGGTTATTTGCAGTTTGCAGATATCGCCAATAGCAAGCCTGTACCGCAGTCGGCAATTGAGAATATCGATCTCTGGACTGCTTGAATCGCCGGTGGCCTGCCGTGTGCAGGCTGGGAGAAGATGTTGAGGGATGCGGGTTTTGTGGATATCCAGATTGGACCCGGAATTGATACGTTTGGCGGGGCATCGGGAGAGTCTAATGCTAGACAGTTCGGTGTGCTTGGTTATGCGTTTTTGGCAAGAAAGCCGAAGTGACGAATTGTAGATGAAAGCATCGGGGCCGGCGCGTCAAATTTTCTTCTCTCCGCCCCGTAATTTTACTGAGTGCTGTTACCAATCTCTTGGGTCAAGCTTGTAATAGTCTTGTAGTTGTTGGTACAGCTCCTGGTGATAAGCCGCCATCTCCTTCGGCCGCTCAAAGAAAGTCTCAGTAGCTACAGCAAAAAACTCCGCAGGGTTCGTGGCGCCGTATTGATCCATTAGGCTATGTCTTCCGCGTACCGCGTCTTTTTGTAACTCTTCAAACTCTTCGCTAAATACATGGGCCCAACTTTTATAAGCGCCGTGTGTATTTAGCACTGGAGCGCCATTGGTTGACCCTGACTCGTGATCTAGCTGATGTGCAAATTCGTGCAGCACAACATTGTGTCCATCTTGTAAATTCATGACGCCTTTCTGCACATTGTCCCAGGCAAGCACGACTTTTCCCTGACTCCAAGACTCTCCCAGCATGGCGATGTGATTCGTGGAAACAAGCCCTAGCTCGTTTGCCACTTCGCGTGTCGCCACAAAGGTGGAGGGATAGACAAGAATGGATTCCAGATCAGGGTAGGGCGTGCGCCCCTGGTTTAAAATCAGTAAGCAGGCTTGTGCCGCGACAGTCACCCGTATGTCATCGTCAATTTCCTGGCCAGCACAGCCATAGAATGTCTTATCAGCAAGGAAAACCTTGATAAGTAGCTGTAATTGCTCCTGTTTTTCGAGGGGAATCTTCGCGATAAAAGGCAATCTATCGTTAAGCGTCTTTTTCCACAGTTCAGGAAAAGTCTGTCCTTCAATGTGCGAGAGACGTATACGGGGCCAGAATACGACGCGAAAAATAACCGCTACTAAAATAAATAGCAGAACTAGTAGCGAGATAATGGCTTGAGTAGTCACGCGCCATAATAACAAGTCGTGGTGTGATAATGCATGCTCTTTGCATGCTATGCCTGTCTGACAGCTATGACTAGAGTGGAGTCGGCACCGAAGAGCTCGAACTTGGTGTATTCAAAGATCTGGTGCGTCCTTCGAATAAGTCTTGATAGGTCATACATTCTCGACGGCGAATATGACTGCCTACGCTGACCTCTTCTGTGCAGTACACACGATCTAAATATTCAACCGTTCGGTTATAGGCGATGACCTCTGCTGGAGTCATGTTGTTGATCCTATTGCTTGGGGCTGCGCAGCACGCGAGAGCGATCAGAATAAGGAATACGCCACTTAAGTTTTTCATTAAATACCCTTGCGAATAGAATATCACTTATTAGACCCTCGTTAGAGAGGGCTCAAATCGTTACGCTACAAGCGCATCGAATTCACCGCTGGCGGTGCTCGCTAATAACTCCTGATAGCCGCCTATCGACTTATCGCCTACGAAGATCTGCGGTACCGTGCGTTGCCCGGACTTCTGCATGATTTCTAGCATGAGTTCCTGGTTGCCTTGCATATTAATCTCTTCGAATTCGTAATCCTTGCTTTCTAAGAGGTTTTTCGCTGCAGTGCAGTAGGCGCAGTAAGTTGAGGTGTAAATAGTAATTGTAGTCATGGGTAGATAATACGTCTAAATAGGTGGTTGGGGAATAAAAAAGGGACGCACTTGTGCGTCCCTTTTCTGTACTACTTCTAAAATTTGATAGATCTAAGCCCGAAGGCTTAGATCAGATTATCAAATCCTTAGAAGTCCATTCTTAGGCGAGCGTAGTAGAACGCTCCTTCAATGCCCCAAGGAGTGGAACCATCGTATGCGTTTCCAGATCCAATTGTGCCATCGAAGTTATCAACATCATCTGCACCAGCTTCATCGAATACGTTGTTCGCACCGATTACGAAAGTGTAGTTGTCGTTCCAAGTGTAGGCAGCTTCAACATCAAAGATGTTCTCGCCGTCATAGCAGTTATCAACGAATCCGGCACAAGTAATATTGTAGCCAGTGCCGTTGACGCCGCGAGGAGTTGGATCGCCGTTGAAGTCCGAGCTAACCCAATCATCGTATGTACGCATACGACCTAGGAAGCGGAAGTCACCAACAAAATGGTTGTAAGTGAACACACCACGAGTCTCTGGGTTGAAGTTCTCAAGATCAACAACTCGGTTACGGCTAACTTCCGAACCCGCGTTGTCAACTTCAGTTTCAGTCCAGTTAATGGCTGCTACTAGAGTACCGTTACCCATGTCACCCCAATCCAGATCCCATGTACCAACAAGGTCGATACCAGTTGTAGTGGTTTCGAAATCGTTAGTGTAGAAGGATACTGAGCTCAGGTCAGAGGCGCCAGGTACACCTAGCTCCTGTAGACATAGTGCCAGGTTACCGGCAGGGTTAGCACGTGCGCCAGGACAGGCTTGGCCGTCTGGTACAGGTTGACCCTGAATATTGATAGTACCTGTTTGTGAGATACGGTCTTTCAACTCAATGCTAAAGAAATCGACACTGACGTTGATGTCCGGAGTCACATCCCAAACCATACCAGCTGAGAAGTTAGTTGCATCTTCAGCAGTCAATTGTTCAGCACCTAGGAACTGAGCGATTGGGTTTGATGGAGGAATCTGACCGCGTTGCTGCAACTCACCGTCAACTGTAATAGTTGAAAGCTTGGTCACGTTTTCTTGACCAGGAGTTGGAGCTCGGAAGCCCGTGTTGTATGAAGCACGTAGAGTCAATGCATCAGTTACGCGGTATCTACCAGCAATTTTGTAGTTGCTTGTATCACCAAAGCTCTCGAAGTCTTCGTAACGGAATGCAGCAGACGCTGTGAATGCATCAGTTAGATCGGCCTCAAGCTCGGTATAAACCGCGTAGTTTGAGCGACCCCAAAGACCTGCTTGAGGTGGGCTGAAACCAGCAAAACCGTGAGCACCAATACTTAGGTTAGGCAGAGGTGTTGTGCCATCGCTGTAAGTATTTGAGCCGTTAACATTTTGGAAAGCGTACTGACCGGCTTGCCAAGAAGCTTCTTCACCAATAATGGTTTCGAAACGCTCATCACGCCACTCACCACCGAATGCAATGCTTAGATCGGAAGCTAGTCCATCAACAGGCAGCGAGTAAACGAAGTCTGCGTTGAAGTTAGTTTCTGATTGAACATTGGAGCCGATGTCGAAGTCTCTCTGTAGTTCGCCATTTACGAAACCGTTTGGTCCGTTAGATGGGTTCCATGAGTTATTCAGGAAGAAAGACACCTTGTTACGGCCGTAGCTTGCGCTGAAATCGTAAGTGAAGTTGGAGTTGAACTCGCCTTTGATACCGGCAATGATGCTGGCATCCTGCAAAGCTCCACCAAATGCTGGTGTATAACCGCCAGGAACGACTTGATTCATAACCCAGCAGTTACCAGGCAGTGAGCCTAGCGCTGCGAAGTCAGCAGCAACAGCTGCTTGATCGAGAAGTACGCCGTTTCCGCCTGAACCTGGGCTTGTGAGCGCAGGACAGTTAGAAGTTACACCAGTTTGGCCGGCTGCGATGTTTGTATCAACAATCGCACGAGTCGAGCCATTGGTGTACGTGCCGCTACGGCTGTTAGGGTTACGGAAGAAGAAGCCACCTTCAGTTTCGCGCTTACCGTAGTTACCAAACGCATACACTTCTTGTGTGTCTGAAAGTTGGATACCGGAATTAAAGAAAACGTTCCAGTTATCTTTGTATTCAGGGCCACCCCAAACTTGTGCGTAAGGCTGGGCAATGCTTGCTTGCTGAGCGGCATTACCACTAGCTAGCAATGTTGTTGCATCAGTGCGTTGTAGAGAGCGGCTTGTTGCATCCTGCTCACTCCAAGAACCAGTGATGTTGATGAAGCCATCGTCACCAAGAGGTAGGCCGATGTTGCCCATGTATTGTGTAAGATTGCCATCACCTTCGCCAAACTCACCAGTACGTGCTTCTAAAGTCATGCCATCTGCATCGTCTTTGAGGACGAAGTTGATAACACCCGCGATCGCGTCAGAGCCGTATTGTGCAGCGGCGCCATCACGAAGGATTTCAGTTTGCTTGAAAGCTAGTGCAGGAATGGCTGAGATGTCAGCACCCTGTGAACCAGCTGATAGTGAACCACCAAGTTCGGCGATTACACCAGAGCGGTGACGACGCTTGCCGTTCACCAGTACAAGGATGTTGTCGGGTGGCAGGCCGCGAAGATTCGCAGGTCTTACCAGAGTGGCAGCATCAGAGATTGAGTTACGGCTAATGTTGAAAGACGGTACAGATGTCTTCAGCATTTCGTTTAGATCCGCAAAACCCATGTTATTGAATTCATCACCACTGATCACATCAACTGGAACCGATGTATCTGATGCGCTACGTTGTGGACGTCGCGAACCGATTGTGACGATTTCTTCAACATCGCTGTTGGCTTGCTGTGCAAACACCATCGGCGTGTAAGCCGCTGGCGCTAGCAGTGCAAGCGCTATGGCTGTAGGGAGAACCCTCTTAGCCATTGTTGGTCTTCGTGTCATTTACTTTCCCCTTATAGAAGTAAAGTTATTATGCCTTTCGAATAGGCTTAAAATGAACTTAGCGGTTATGCGTCTATCCCTAGAATTGTCGAAACAACCCCATATAGGATACCCGCGATTAACTGCGTGGGTGAAGAATATGATTCTGAGGACAAAAAGTCCAATAAACTCGCCACCTTAGCTTGCTTTTCTACCTATTAAAGATGTGCTGTGCACTCAATTGTGGCGTTTTGTGCTTTTATGAGCAAAAATTGCGCAAAAATGGTGCTAAATACGGCTAAAGTCAGAAAAATGACAAATTCTTCTCGTTTCATGCGCGCGAATTCAGTTTTGGCGTAATTGAGTGGATTCTGTTTAATAATTGGTGAATTACGGCTTATTAATGCGAGAGGGCTAACTGTTATTTAGTATTGACCTGAACGGCAGCTAGGGAATAGCATGAGAACACTACATAAGTAGTCAATTTGAAACCCTCACTCCAGTCGGAGTGGGGGTTTTTTGTTTGGGAAATCGCGAATTGAGGAACACGCCATGACGGACGACTCCGGCACAGCAAATCCATTGTTTAGCAATCCGCTGGCCTATCAACTGCCCTATGCAGGTGAGGTCCGTGAGGGCATAAGTTATGCAGATGATTCGAGAGTCTTCGACATCTATTTGCCTGAGCAACTCGATGGCCCGGCTCCTGTAGTTGTTCTTGTGACGGGTTATCCAGACCCAGGATTTGAAAAACGACTCGGCATGAAGCAGATGCAGATTCAGGCCTACAAGGATTGGGCGAAACTATTTGCCGCCAGTGGCATGGCAGCTGTTATTTACAGCAATGTTGATCCTGTAGAAGATCCTTTCACTTTGCTGAACTTTCTGCGCTCTGAGGCAGGGCAGTTGCAGATCGACCCTGCGCGTATCGCACTGTGGTCTTGTTCGGCTAATGTGCCTAACGCAATTCATGTTCTTCATAAAGATCCTGCGGTGCGGTGCGCGGCCTTGCTCTACGGATTTATGCTGGACGCGGCGGATTCCACGGTGCTGCAAGAAACGGCACAAACATTTGGCTTCGCGAACCCCCACGAAGGAATGGAAAACTATCCAGAGAATACCCCCATCTTGGTCATTAGGGCTGGTAAGGATGAATTTCCCGGCCTGAATGAATCCATCGACATCTTCGAGAAGGAGGCTGTCGCCCGCAATAGCCCAGTGAGTGTCATTCGCTATCCGGAGGGGGTGCATGGCTTCGATATACTTGATGATTCACGGCGTTCGATAGAGATGATTAAACTCTGCGTCGGCTTTCTGCGGCTACGACTAAACGTTTATTGATTAGATAGTTATCTCTAGTCGGCGACCTGCAGTTGTGGCTCGTCAGAGCGTGCACTAAGTGATATACCTGTTGGCGGATATTTGATTAAATACCGAACAGTTTTCTGAGGCACTCAATTTTTCCCGAGGTTCCAGTTTTAAAATGTAGGGCGCATTGGATTGGTAAAAACTGTCTCGTGAAATCGCTCTAGGTAGAAGAACTCAAAATAGGAAAATAATAATAATGCAGTTCTGTCGTTCCACGAAGTTATTGCTCGCCACCTTGATTCGTCTTCCTGCCTTACTTGTGATTTTTGTGTCGCTGTCGTCTATTAGTTTTGCGCAGGCGGGTCTGACCGAGGCGGATATTTCGCTGCTGAAGAAGGTTATGCCTGATGCTGTTAGCTTTTCCGAGAAGGCGGGTGATCCGCCAGTCTATCGAGCGTTTTCTACAGCACAGCAGGGCAGTGAGGGTGAGCTGATCGGTTATTTATTCGAGACGCAAGATTACCCCCCCGAAGAGATCGGCTACAGTGCACCCATAGAAGTATTAGTAGGAATGGATCTCGAGGGAATACTGTCGGGAATAGAGGTTCTTTATTACCGAGAATCTTATAAAAGCATACGCGGCGATTTTCTCAATACAGAACGTTTTCCCAATCAGTTTGAAGGCAAGTCAGTATCCGATGGATTCCGCCCTGGTCGCGATCTTGATGGTGTATCCCGCGCTACGATTACTAGTTGGGCTACATCGAGAGGGATTCGCAATGCGGCGCGTAAAGTAGCGCAGAATTATCTGACGGATTCGGAGTTTGTCGCCAACGCGAACAGCGGTGAAGTAGCGCTGGGTATATTGGAAGCGCAATCCTGGGAGGAGATGAAAGAGTCTGGGTTAGTCAAAGAATTTCCCATCCAGCTCGAGGACCTAACAGAACTAAATCTGAGTCTCGCGTTTATGGGAAACGAGGCTATCGGCGAGCTCTTAGTTGGGCCTGATGATTATTCACGGGCGGAGCGAGAAGCGAGTAACAGGGTGCAAGATGGCAGCATGTTACTGGTGGGTATAGATGGCAATGCCTCGACACCCTTTCGTCAGGAACGCCTAGCGATCACACAGGGCGATGCTGTATATAATATCGAGCGCCGTCGCTTTGTGTATGTGGGTAGTGCCGATAACGGCAAGATTGCAGGCAAGGTAAGGTTTGCCGGTGCGATCGTCTTGTCCAGCGACATCGATCTTAGCCAACCTTTTACAGTTTTATATGATACCGGTGTGCAGGTTGAGTCCGTCGAAGAGCTCGCACAGACGGTTTATCAGATCCCACCTGTTCCTTTTTCCTTGGCTACTGGATCCCCTTTGCCGGCAGAATATATGCCGAAATCTGCGAGTCCGTTTCCTGAGTTTGATGATTTCGAGGAGGTAGACGAAGGTGTAGTTGCCACTTTGATCAATAGTGCGCCGCTAGCGGAAGTATTAGCACTACTTCTTCTCTTCGCGATGGTGATGACGGCCTTCTTACGTAAGAGTTCGACAATTCGCTGGGTAACGCTAGCCTATACATTGTTTTATCTGGGGTTTTACAACGGCACTTTTCTCTCAGTTTCACATATCACCAACGGCATAAAGCTCGGGCCTTCTTTGTTCTTGAACGATTTGCCGTTATTGCTGATTGTTGTCTTTACACTAGTTACTACATTGTTTTGGGGTAGAGTGTTTTGTTCCTCGCTATGTCCATTCGGGGCCTTGCAAGATTTTATTACTCGTATCATGCCGAAGAAATGGCAGTGGAATGTTCCTCAAGCGATTCATGATAAGGCGCTCTATATTAAGTACGGAGTTCTTGCGCTGCTGGTGGTGACCTCGCTGACGTTTAGCGACCTAAGCCTGTTTCAATACTTTGAGCCGTTTGGCACGATTTTTTACATCAGTCGTTCTATGGTTCTCTGGGGCATACTAGCTGCGTTCCTAGTGGCATCGATGTTCATTAGTCGATTTTATTGTCGCTACGCCTGCCCGCTAGGTGCTGCCCTTGGGGTCACTTCCTTTCTCTCTCCCTTTCGAATTAAACGCGTTCCACAGTGTGAGGTGTGCAAGGTCTGTGAAAAGAGTTGTCCGACTGGCGCGATTCGTGGCCATGAGATCGACTTTAAAGAATGTGTGCGTTGTGATATTTGCGAGAGTAAGCTGATATCAAAGGCGGGAGTCTGCAAGCATACGGTTGAAGACGTGATAGCGCGCCACAAGACTTGGACGCCAGTCACCGTTACTTAGACTGAGGTAAAGAACGAGCTCACACAAAAGCTACAAGCAAAAAAAAAGACCCACCGTTATGCGCTAGGTCTTTTTTTCAACCGTTTTCAACTCTGTATCGATTAATCGCTGTCTTCGGTTAGCCAGTTGAAATCGTCTTCACTCTGATCAAGCAGGTTTGCGCGTTCTCTGCGAGTCTGCTCTTCTTTCTGAGCGGTTTCCAGAATGTCTGCAGGAATAGCGTCGCCTACTACAATGCCGCGTTTAGTGGTTGGCGCAAAGTAGATTCGGGCGTTTGCCATTTCATCGGTAGTCTCGGGTCCGTATTCAACGGCGGCCGTGGCATCGGGGTTCCAGCGATTCTGTGTAGAGTTATCGAACCACCAGCTCATGTGCATTACAGAACCGGCCGGCAGGAATTTGGGTTCTTGATATTCGTATAAGAACTGCCAATTGAAATCGTAGTCAGGCACCCACAAGAGCGTTTCTCTTTCACCATCGGGATACTCAACCTCGTAGCGCATCGCCTTACCGCGATAGTGCATGTGTGGGCCCATGGAGAGGAGGTAAATGTCTTCTTCGATTTCGTGTGTGTTGGTTACTTTGTAGTTGGGATCGCCCGGTGGAATAGTCCAGCCACTGTGAGGAAGCAGGTTCGTTTCCACGACGTGATCGATTACGGTGCCATCTTCATAGAATACGAATCCGGCACGAGTCATATCGGTTACCGCCGTGCCTTCGCCTGGGTCCTTGTGGTAGTGCATGTTCACAGTGATGAACGGATCTTCCGGCATGAGTACGCCCCAGCCTTCGGGATAGGTAAACGGGCCGCGACCTGGAACGCCAACACCCATATGGCTGGAAACAATGTGATGAACCCAGGGTCCGCCTGGATCGAGCTCAGCCTTGGATACCCACTTGGGTTCGGTATGCGCGCCTTCAGGAACTGGCATCTGTACGGTAGGTTGCCAATCGAGCACATCATCTTCTACATAGACGGGTCGATCAAATTGAACGACTAAATCTGGATCGCCAATCCACCATCCCGAGCTAGGTAAAACTGTGTCGCCTGCCTCGGCGATCAGCCCAGAGTTGTCAGCAGCATCGGAAGGCTTGCCTTCAAGTGCGCCGCCATCTACCCAGGCTACAAGTGTGGCCAGTTCGGCATCTTCAATATAACGTTCGTCTTTGAACTCGCCGCGATGGCGTTCGTGAGCGCCCCAGGGTGGCATGTAGCCAGTTATCAATGCGTTCTTGATCATCGGTGCCCAGAGTTTTGCCTGATCGTAGTCGAGCAGAGACATCGGCGCAGTTATGCCGCCAACTTTGGGGCCGTCTGGTTGGTGACAGGCGACGCAGTTCTTCTGGAATAGAGGAAGTGCATCGGCATAGAACGTGGGTGCCGAATCCTGTGCAGAAACTATCCCGGATAATAGTAGTGAGCTGAATCCAGTAAGTAGGGCAGACGCAGGTAGTGCTTTCAAAGCTAGGGAGCGGGTTGTGAGTTTCATGACGAGCTCTTCTTATTAATTTGTTTCACAGAGACTAATCCCAAAATTTAACAATGTCTAACAAATACAGACTCAGGCGCGCCGTGTGGGTGTAAAAACAATCGGTAATACCGATTAACATCATCGATATTACTCATTTTACCTATGAGTTGAGCATAGATAAGATTGGGCCATTGTTAAGTAGACCTTAGTTTGGCCCTCAGTAGTAGGTTTTTGGCCGTAGTCGTTTGTTTGCAATTTTCATAGGTACTGTCTGCAGTACCATTATGTGCGGTGGTGTGGCGCGCACTGGATCCTTTAATTTAGGTGAAAGGCAGCGAGCACCACCGTTTTTTTTTGAGCGTTAAGTGGTGGTCTATCGAGCTCGAGCTGAAGCGACGTAAAGCTTAGTGCTCTTATCGGGTCCAAGGATCATCCATGGCGGCTAAAAATTCAGGGTGGCCGGCAAGAATGCGTGCTGTGTCTTCTGGCTCCGGTGTAGTCGTCCAATCATTTTGCTTGAAGGTGCCTCCCAATAAAAAGTGCCAGATCAAGTAGCTTGATCTAGCGCTTTTCGTAATTGCCTGTGCGGTTGCCCGCAAAACCTTCGTATCTAGTCGGAGAAGCTGCCATAGCTCTTCGGGTGAGCTAGTAGCCATTCGACGACCTGCTCTGCGAATGTGTCTGAGAAAGACGGTACGTGCGGACCATCTGCAATAGTCCATAACTCGCTAGAGCCACCGGCCTTGCATCCTTGATTGAACACCATCACCGAGGATTCATGTCCCTCTAGGTTTTCAACTAAGTCACGTAGTTCACGTTCGGCTGCTTGAGCCTCACAGCCGTTATATTCGGCCCACTGAGTAACAGTGTCTTTTGCGCTAGGGTAAACGTTGCCGCCAATATCGGCGCCATCGTAGGCTATTGTGCCATCATTGGTGCCATGAATTTGCAGGATGTGAACTGGATTTTCTGGAGCAGGGCGCATGTCCGCATGGGTAGCACCGGCGAGACTTGCAACTGCTGCGATAGTATCGGAGTGATCGTATGCCGCACGGTATGACATGAAGCCACCATTAGAGTGACCTATCAAATAAACGCGATTTGGATCCACATTGAAGTCGGCTTTTACTTCTTTGATGATGTTAAGTACGTAGGCAGAATCATCAACGTCGGATTGGTAAAAGTTGCAGCACGCGGAAGAAGCATTCCAGAAGCGATTTTCATCTCCTCCTGCTTCCTTGTCTCCATCGGGAGAGACCAATAGGAAGCCATAGGTGTCGGCAATGGCGCTGAAGCCCATATAGCTGTCCTGACCTGCGCCGCTAGATGTGTAGCCGTGAAGGAGGACTATTAGTGGTGCTGGTGTGCCAGCATCATAGTTGGCAGGCACGGTTACGGGAAGCTCGCCGCGGCCTAGGTCGATGGATTGCGCTCCCACACTTGCCGAAAATAAGACAAGGACAGTGGCTGTAAGGAGTGTTCGTAGTTTATGCATTATGTATACCTTTGGTTTTTACTCTGGTTTTCTAAAATTGGTTGTTGAATAGTAGGTGTTGCATCAATTGTACTAGGCTTAGGGTGTAAGAATTATCTTGCCGGTAGTCTTGCGACCCTCCAAGGCCTGATGAGCCTCCTGCGCGTCTGCTAGCGGGAAAAAATGCTCGAGTCGCAGCTTTAATTTTCCTTCGTCAATCCATTTAAAGACATCGCCGCTGCGCCATTCGAGGCTCTCTCGGTCGGCGGTGTAATCGAATAGCGTCGGTCGGGTTAGAAACAGTGAGCCCTTCGGGCCCAGCGTCGCTGGATTGAATTCCGTTACCGGCCCGCTGGCGTTGCCGTAAAGTACCATGTAGCCAAACCGCTGCAAACACTCGATGCTCTTGTCGAAGGTGGTTTTACCTACAGAATCATAGACCACATTCACCCCTGCGCCGTCGGTAATGCGCTTCACCTCAGTCTCGAAATCGGTCTCGGAGTACAGAATGACTTCATCTGCACCTGCTTGCCGTGCAAGCTCGGCTTTCTCTTCCGTCGATACCGTGCCTATGACGTAGGCGCCGGCATTCTTCGCCATTTGAATCAGAATTAGACCCACGCCACCTGCTGCGGCATGAATCAGGCAGCTATCGCCATTTTTAATGGGGTAGGTGGATTGCGAAAGATAATGCGCGGTACAGCCCTGCAGCATGGCTGCAGCACCTTCGTTAAATGAAACGCCGTCCGGTATTGTGACCACCTTATCCTGATCGACTGCCGAATATTCTGCATAGGCACCGAGTACATTTGTATAGGCGACTCTGTCCCCGATTTTGAAACGACTAACATCACTGCCTACTGCTTCGACGGTACCGCTGGCCTCTAGTCCTAGTGTTGCAGGCAGCGGGATCTGGTAGAGACCAGAGCGTTGATAGGTGTCTATATAGTTTATGCCAGCAGCTTCAACCTTGATCAATACCTCGGTGGCAGTCGGCTGCGGCTGGTCCGTGTCTTCGTAGCTCATGACCTCAGGGCCGCCGTGTTCTTTAATTCTTACCGCTTTCATGGCTTGTCTCTCTTACCTAGAAGGGTCTTTATCGCAGATATTAGCTGTGCTGACAATTCCTGTGTTGCTGCCTCTGCAACTAGTGACTGGACGGGTGTTGGTTGCAGGTTTATTCTGTGGAGCAGAAACCATTGCCTCATTAAAGACTAAGAACTCAAAATATAAGAACTCAAAATATAAGAACAATAGGATTGGCTATGAATAGAAGGATGAAGTTTTCGACAGCGCTACTCGCGATTTCTCTGGGCTGCAGCACATTAATTTTTGCACAAGATGCATTCGTTGCACCGCCTTCTATTACTGAGCCTGTCGTGTTGCCAAGCTTCGAGGTGGGGCAGATTAAAGTTGTGCCCATTGCCACTGGACTCGCGAATCCCTGGGCTATGGCGTTTCGTGACAACGGCGACATTCTAGTTACGGAGCGCTACACAGGTAAGCTGCGTGTGATTCGCGATGGCAAACTGCTTGAGCGAGATATCCCCGGCGTACCCGAAGTTTATTCCGCTGTGTTTCGTGCAGGGCTTATGGCGGTCGCGGTGCATCCCGACGATGACCAGATCGTCTATATGACTTTTACCAAGGCCATCATGCACGAGGGCGAACCGAATCAGGCGGTGAGTTTGGTGCGGGGCAGATTGGTTGAAGACAACCTTGAGAACGTGGAAGAGATTTTTGTAGCGAAGGGCGTCGACAGTGGTATCGCTGCTTCGGCTCTAATGTTTGCACCTGACGGCAAGTTAATGATGTCGGTAGGAGGCTCCTATGTTTTCCTTGGCACTGGGGAGTATGCCCAAGATCCAGCGGTGCACTATGGCAAGATGCTGCGCCTGAATGCAGATGGAACGGCTCCCGATGATAATCCCTTTGTCGAATCTGGCGAATTTTTGCCGGAAGTCTATTCAGTGGGTCATCGTAATCAGTTGGGTATCGCGCTGCATCCAGAGACAGGTCAGCTGTGGGCGAGCGAGAATGGTCCGCAGGGTGGTGATGAGGCGAATATCATTGTGCCGGGCAAGAACTACGGCTGGCCGTTAGCTTCCTATAGCCGAAATTACCGCGGCAATTGGGTGACGCAGACTCCGTGGCGAGAAGAGTTCGAGAGCCCGACAGTTGTGTGGTGGCCTTCCATAGCGCCTTCGGCTCTAACTTTCTATACGGGAGAGCATTTTCCGAAATGGCAGGGTAATCTCTTTGTTGGCGCGATGATGGAGGGGCGTATTCCTGGCACCGGTCATTTGCAGCGAATTGTCTTCAATAGTAGAGGAGAAGAGATCCGCCGCGAAAGCATGCTAACGGAGCTTAAGCACCGTGTAAGGGATGTTATGCAAGGGCCCGATGGTTATCTCTACATCCTCACAGATGAAGAAGACGGCGCATTGCTTCGTATTGAGCCTGTGAACTAGCAGGCTCGCTAATTTCCAAAATTCAGTAACTTTCCTGCCGTTTGTCTTTGCGGTTCGGGATATAATTTTTTACTTATCGGCCTAGCAGCTAGCCAGTAAATTCCTTTTCTAGTTGTAGCTTGTGACTGGTGTGGCGCCTCAAAATTAGATTAGAAGCCAAAATTTGTCACGGCCGCGGCGTGCGTGCCTTAGGTCCGAGTTGGCTGGGCAATAATTCGTAGGCTAGCTCTGCCCATTCACAAAGCATCGATCGCGTGTCTCTGGGGTCTATGATTTCTTCTATACCGAATGCTTCTGCTGTCCTAAAGGGAGAGCGGTACTTCTCTAACATGCCCTCTAATTCGCGCCGCCGTGCATCTGGGTCCTCTGCGGCTTCGATGTCGCGCCGGTAGGCGGCCTGCACTCCACCCTCAATAGGTAATGAGCCCCAGTCTGCGGACGGCCATGCATAGCGTAAGTTAAGTCGATCTGCATTGCCGTGTCCGGCGCCAGCGACACCATAGCAACGTCGAGTGATTACGGAAACCCAAGGGACAGAAGCTTGGTAGCAGGCCATCAGGGCACGACTACCGATGCGTACCGTGCCTTCCTCTTCAGCCTGTCGGCCAATCAGAAATCCAGGATTGTCCACTAGGTTTAGTATGGGGATGTGAAAGGTGTCGCACAGATCAACGAATCTCATCATCTTCTCTGACGCCGTCGCATTTACCGCGCCACCATGGTGATGGGTGTCGTTCGCCATGATGCCTATCGAATAGCCGTTCAGACGTGCGAGTCCAACCACTAGCGATTCGCCATAATTCGGATTTATCTCGAAGAATGTATCCAGGTCAACTACGGCGTTGATGATCTCTCTTACTTGGTACATCTGGCGCCTATCCCTAGGGATGACAGAGAGTAAGGATTCATCTCTGCGCTCGACCGGATCTGTGTTCGCAATTCTAGGAGGCACCTGCCAAACATTCTGCGGCAGATAAGAGAGGAAGCGAGAGATTGTCTCAAAAGCCTCCTGTTCTGTTTCTACTTCGTTGTCTACGGCTCCGCTGCCGTGGGTATGGATATCTGAACCACCTAGCTCATTCTTCTCTATGGGCTTGCCGAAACCGCGCTCGACCACGGGCGGGCCGGCTACAAAGAGCTGGCTGGTGTCTTTTATCATCAGGGAGAAGTGAGAGATAGTGGTGCGAACGGCGCCGAGTCCGGCTACTGAGCCCATGCATGCGCAGACGACAGGAACGTGTCCCATCAGCCGCATTGTAGTCTCAAATCCATGCAGGGTAGGGACGTAGGAATGACCTACCATCTCTAGCGTCTTTACCGAGCCGCCACCACCACTGCCGTCTATTAGTCTAACCAAAGGTAGGCGCATCTCAAGAGCATAGCGTTCGCCGTAGCCGGACTTGTCGCCAATCTTCGCATCGGCTGCGCCACCGCGTACAGTGAAGTCATCTCCGCCGATAACGACTCGTCTGCCGTTAATTTTTGCCGTACCTAGAACGAAATTTGAAGGTGTAAAATCATCCAGTTGGCCATCGTCGTTGTAACTTGCCTGTCCTGCCAGCGCTCCTATCTCATGGAAGGTGTTTGCGTCGGCGAGAGCATCGATACGCTCCCGTACAGTGAGTCGTCCGTTGTCATGTTGGCGCTGAATGCGCTCTTCTCCGCCCATGGCGGCAGCCAACTGTTCGCGCCGTCTTAATTCATCTACTTCTTCTTGCCAGCTCATGTGCTCTCCCTGTTGCTGCGCTAAGTTAGTTTAATCGAAGAGCGGGTGCAAGCCAGCATTGCTTGGCCCAAGGTGATGCAGGTATTCCTGTAGGCATTGTCATCAGTTAGGGCTCTAGAAGGCAGCTAGAATCGTGGCTATTTTTGCTGATGGGCAAGAGGGTGTCTGTAGTTACCGTAAGTAATTGAAAGGACAGTTCGCTCGAGAGGTAGTAGAATACAAAAAAAATCAGGAGTAGCTAGTATGAATGAAATATCAGGTAACGAGAAAGAAAACGAAGTGACTCCGGCTGCGAATTCGGAAGAAGCTAAAAAAGTGCCAGATCTGATGGATGCGATCAGTCGTCTGCGGAAGAGAAAAGTGGATGATGATGCAGAAGAAGGCGAGGAGCCAGCCGAGTAGATCTTCTAGGCCTCGTGCCTTTGTAATTTTCCTATGCTAGTCTCGATGCGCTGCTGTGTATCGAAGGCAGGGTGGCACTAGTGAGGAGTAGAATGCTTGCTAGCTCCTTTTGGATTTAGGTGTGCAAGCGTTTCTCTTTCAATATTAATTTACTTTGTGTTCTTGCTTCCTCCAAAGAATGGCACGAGGGAGGGAGTGCTAGCCACGTATTGTTGATAAGCCGGATCCTCTCCCCAGCGCTTCTTGCCACTTTCCTCTAGAAGTTTTACCCCGCTCACCTTGATCAGTAAGAACGTTACGAAGATCGGAGATATTAGCGTGACATACTGCCAACCTACTAGAGTAGGCAGTGCGACTACGGCAATTCCTAGCCACAGCACAATTTCGCCGAAATAGTTTGGATGGCGGGAAATAGACCACAAGCCTATTGTTATGAATTTACCTTTATTCTCAGGATTTTTGCGAAAATTGCTTTTCTGACGATCGGCTACCACCTCTATGCCAAAACCCAGTATCCACAGTGCAACGCCAGCGTAGAAAAAACCATCTAAGGCGACTTGATTGGCGGAAGTAATGACGGCGAGTCCCGCCGCCATAGTAATGAACACCCAAGCGCCACCGAGCGTCCATGTAAACAGATAGCGAAAGAATTTGGTCTTTATCTCATCGAAGCGTCTGTCCTTTCCATCTCGCTTAACACGCAGGAATAGGAAGCTGCCAAGTCTTATTGCCCAGACCGCAATAAGTACGCAAACAACCAAGCTGCGCGCATCCATATCGGGATGAAATAAATAGGCGACGACAATTGTCGAGATATAGGAGATGGACCCGGTAAGATCGAAGTAGTGTTCTGTCCTAAGGAAGAATGAAGGGACAAAAACTATCCAGTGCAGCACGAAGCCCACGCTTGCACAGATCAAAAATAGCGGTAAACCATTAGTGTCTAAGCTGCCCTGACCGCCTGCCAGTGCAATTCCGCTGCTGATAGCTAGTATTACCAGTATGCCAATAAGTGGTTTAATCATGGGCGAAGTTCCTGACCTCTCGGTTTTTCGGGTCTTTTTATAGTTTTTATTGAGTTTGTCGCCTTCTACGCTTGAATTATAGGCATTGGATCACTAGAGACACAATCCTATCCCTCTAGCCGGTGCTTGGCAGTTAGCCATGCATTGACTATTATCACCCAGTCGTTCTCTTTACGAAAATAATAACATCAGGCCTATTGTCTATGTCTACCCCTGCACCTATCCGGCTGATCGAGTACGCAATAGCGCGATTTAGTTATCCGGTTTCCACTGTGGGAGCGATTATTGCTATTCCGCTACTAATCCTGTTTGTGATTTCCGGTGGTTTTGAGCCAATGCCAGAATATCCTTTGTGGAATAGGCCGATGGAGATTATAGGTGTTGTTCTTCTGCTTACTATACTGCCAGCGGGTTTGTTGATGTGGTTTACCGCTTGGGTGCGATCTAGTGAGCTGCTATTTGTCGATATTCGCAGCCAGGTGGATGCCCATGCTGAGTTTGATGAGGAGCGTTACAAATTCGGTAGATATTGGCCAATTGCTGTGGTTTTGGGTGTAGCCTTTGCTTTCTATGGAAGTGTCGATGCGGATTTTTTAACTATGGATCCAGACTCTGAAATTTATTTGACGACACTGGCGCTAGCCCTTGGCCAAATATTTATGTGGGCAATAATCGCCATCGCACTCTTTTTTATTTTTCAGGATGATTGGCTTTTCTACCAATATGGAAGATTAGTCCGCGTAAATATCTATGATCTGGACAAGCTAAATGCATTTGGCAGAGCTGTGCTTAGCCAATTCTTGATGGTGGTGGGGGCGCTAGCGTTGACTACACTACAGTCTCTGGATAGGCAGTTTCAATGGGATAGCTACATTTATGGGCTTTATGTTGGCATACCCTCTGCGATAATTATCGTGCTTCTTCCGACTTGGACTATTCGGCAAAATATTCGCAAGGAAAAGGCGTTAGCTCTGGAATCTATCAACACCGAAATCCAGCTCTCTTCGACAGGATTAGACAATGAATCACTGTTGAGATTGAATAGTTTGATAGCACGGCGAGAGCAGGTGCAACATACGCGAACCTGGCCGATGGACATCTCAATATTTTCGCGATTTCTTTTTTATGTTTTTATTCCGCCGCTCGCATGGCTTGGAGCGGCGTTGGTGGAAGTGATGCTAGATTCCTTTCTGGCGGGATAAATTCTCTAGCTGTTTAGTCCAGCGTTAATCGTTGATGCTGGATCCCATCTTCTTTCGCTTCACTGGAATATCCACGAATTCTGCAGGACGTTTTTCTGCCGCGGCTGTCATCGCCTCCATGATTTCCGCATTCTGTAACATGCTGGCATTCCATATGCCGATGTAGTCGAGGCTGTCTGCCGTACTGTGGTCCCGAGAGTAGTTGATGATGCGCTTGCTTCCATAGATCGCTAGAGGCGCTTTGCTGGCTATCTGCTGCGCTATCTTCATCACTCCGGCTAACAATGCTTCTTGGTCTGGAAATATATCGTTGACGAAACCCAGTGACTTCGCTTCATCTGCAAGCATTCGACGTCCAGTATAGGCGAGTTCCTTGACCACACCCTCTGGCAATAGCTTGGTTATGCGCGGGAAGGTTCCGACGTCGGCGGTCATACCAATATTGATTTCGAAGATGGTGAGAAAGCTTTCGGCAGTCATATAGCGCATATCGCAGGCGGTAATTAGATCTACGCCGCCACCGATGACACCACCTTGAATGGCGGCGAGTACTGGAACTCTGCATTCTTCAAGACAGGTGAATGCCTGTTGCAAGTAATCGACTGTGTCGTAAAGCTTCGCTCCATGGGTGCGCCGTTGTTTCTCAGCGACTTGTGGGTCATCGCTTTGCTGTGCGTTGTTGCTAAATACGGCGGTATCGATGCCGGCGGTAAAATGAGGGCCCGTAGAAGACAGGACGATGACACGCGCCTGCGCATTTTCATCCAGCTCTTTGATGATCGCGGGTAATTCGTCCCAGAATTCAGGGATCATGCTGTTTCTTTTTTCGGGGCGATTTAGAACTATGTGGGCGATCTTGTTCTCAACGGAAACTTCAAAACACTTATAACTCACAGCTTAACTCCAACAATAATTTCTAGTTTGTGCGGCAATGGAAATCAATAGTATCAGTGCCTGCGCTAATATTCTGTACCGGTGATCCCCAGGATGTCATTCCGGCATTGGCGAGTCGCCGTCGTCTATCCTTCATGTAGGCACGAAATAGGGGTAGGGATGTTTCATCCAGGAAAGCTTCGATGTCAAACAACACGACACTGTAGTACTTCGCGATGAAAGTCTGGGTAAGCTGTTCCCGTGCCTTGTAGGCGGCTATCCCATCGGCAATTCGCGCTTCACCGTAAGCAGTCGATTCATCCCAGGCCGCGCACATGGCGCGCACGTTGGCCATTTCGCTACCATTGATGAAGCCGCGGGCATTGGAAAGGGTGATGAATAACTCTTGTAGCTGATTGTCGTTGAGGCCGATGCGGGATTTCGTGTTCGCCGGCTCAGAGTTTATTTCTTGCATCAATCTATTTAATACCGCCCTGTCGATTTGTTCTGCGGAGAGGGTCTGCGTGAGCACGGTCAGCTCTCTTGGCTCAGGATTTCGATATTCCTGTTTCGCTCTGTTGGTATCGAGTTTCGAGAGATCAGCTACGGGCAGAGGATCGGATTGACCGAGACTCGCAGAGGCAAGCAGACTAAACAGAGCTAAGGTAATCAGGCGGGGAAGTGGCATTGGAGATATCTTCTGGCGATAGACTCAAGGATATGGCGTTAGAGTACTTTCTTTTTTGCGGCCTCGCTAGGCTTGGGATCAGTTTACCCTCCAGAGCACTGTTGACCAGTGCAGAAGATAGAGAGAAGATGAAATAGGATTGTTCGGAAGAAGAAAAACAACAAGGCGATGGGGGACTGAGATGGGTGAACTTACAACGGGTGTGAACTGGTTGGCTGTCGGTGTCGGTACATTATTTAGCTTTGGCCTGGGTGGGCTGTGGTACTCCCCAGTCCTGTTTGGCGTGAAGTGGGCAGATGGAGTAGGCCTGGAAATTGAAAAGGATGCCAGGCAGCCAGTTCCAGCTCTGATAATGCAGTTGGTTGGTACAGTGCTATTCGGGTGGCTTGTCGGAATTTCAGCGGCCAATGAAGCGTTGTTGTTGGCAGTATTGATTGCGATAACATTGAGTGTGATGCTCATCGCCGCCGGTCTATTCGGTGGAAATAGCCGTTATGCGGCCGTGGTTGAAGGCGCCTTCGTCATCGCGATGTTTTCGATCATGCTGATTTGCCATGCCATTCTGTAGTGCTCAAATGGAGATTCTGGCAAAGCGCCAAGGCGCAGGAAGATCTTCGGCGCCTTAGCCTGTCGACAGATTCTAAATAGGTGGTCCGCCGCCTGGAGGGCCTCCGTTTCCTCCGGACTTATCGAAAGAGGAATCTGGGGTTCCTTTGAAGCAGGCTAATACCCAGGGATAGGCATCGGTTACGTAGTAACCGTAAGAGCCGTTACGCATCATACCGTTGCATTCATCGAGATCGCCGCTGCCTGCAACATATTCATAGTCATCTACGAACGTACCGTCATAGCTTCCACCAGGGTCATCCGCTCCGCTGGGACGACTGCCACTGAGCAATTGAAAGCTGCTGCTGACGGCGCGAACCTGTCCGTCATCATCAATGTAGCTGCCAAAGATGGGAAATCCATCGGCGGCAAAACCGATCACGGGTGATTCTGACATTGCGTTCTGATCGAACAGGGCCTTTGGATTGCCGTGATAGTGGTAGGTGCCATCTGGCTGCGTATGGGCATTATTTGCGTCTGTGCCAAACATAGTTAGAGGGCTCATTGGGTCATAGCGCCAAGCCTGATTGATGTCGTTGCAGCCGATGTTGCCATCGCCCACGCCGAAGCATCCCGCCGCCAAGAGATCTAACTTAACGCCGTTGAGGAAAACAGCATTGTCCGTTGCCAGAGATATGGCTGTAGTTGTGGAGGCGAATGCCGGTTCCGTAGGGATTCTGAATTCGGCGCTGACTTCGCTGACATTGGTAGCGAAGGCGGCAGTCGTATCATTGAAGTTGTGGTTCGGTATGCTATTGCTTAGCAGGACACATTCGCTGCCTTCAACGGTAATGTCGAGAGTGCCGGTAAATTGTATGTTGCGTTTAATATCGGAAACATTCGAGAAACGATTTTCTGCATAGAAGCTACATTCTTCGCGCCGATTCGTTAACAGTAGATTGCTGATGTCTGTTTCGTCTACGCTAATCAGCGAGCTAATTTTTCCTACGGAAACCAAGTCGGGTCCAACCGCGCCGCCAATTGCATATACGTTGTCTCCCTGTACACCTAGGTAGATACCCGTATCTGTATAGTGTCGAACGTAGAAGCCTTGGATCTCCTGTATTACAGGAGCTGTGGGGCTGAGTAGATCAGGGTAAGCGGCTTCGGCGAAATCAAAAACGGCTTGTGCATTGTCTAAGGTGTCAGCCAATGTGACAGATGACAATGAGGAGCAGGCTAGCGTGAGGCAGACGCTGATTCTTTGCAATAATTGCATGGAGGTTTCCTTTTTAGTGCACGCTGAAATGGGTAAGGCAGTGCATGTCGAGTTATACGGGTGAAGTAACTAATCCCTTCGCTTCAGTATAGAGTTATCGACGAGATTAAAAAATTGAACAAATTGTTCGATTCCTTTTCTTAAGATGCTGTAATTACTAAGAAAATAATGCAAACTCTAGATATTCGTTACTGCTTGGCGATGTATTAGTCTGATCGTCGCTTTGCAAAATTGAAGTGGGTTAATAATGAGAATCACTACAAAGTTGTCATGTGTGTTTGCTGTTCTCTGTGTTATTTGTTCGGCACCTATCGCTTTTGCGCAATTCCCGCAGGATTTACGCGGAACATTAATAGTGCTTAACAAGAATGGGCATGATGCGAATTTTATCGATCTAAGGACAGGAGAAATCCTGGAAACTCTGCCAACCGGACGTGGGCCACATGAGTTGGTGGTGACCGATGATGGTCGCTGGGCTATCGGGACGGATTACAGTGGTGGCGACAGCCTTACTGTTTTTGATGTTGGGGAATTGGTAGTTGCTCGCACAATAGATCTACGTGATTACCCGCGACCCCACGGCATACTCTTTCTGCCTGACCAGCAACAGGTAATCGTTACCTCAGAAGCAAGCCAGCAATTAGTAATAGTGAATTTTCACGAAGGTGAAATAGTGCGTGCCATCGATACTGGGCAAAGCGGTTCTCATATGGTGGCGCTGTCCGAGGACGGAGCAACTGCTTACACTAGCAACGGTTCCGCGAATAGCATCTCCGTTATAGATGTCATTACGGGTCAGCTGATAAAGACGTTAGATGTTCCCCACCGGCCCGAGGCGATCGCTACAAATAAGCGCGGCGACGAAGTCTGGGTGGGCAGTAACAGCGAAGAAGTTGTTTCCGTGATTTCTGCAGCAAATGGAGAAATTACCAAGCAGTGGAGTGGTTTCTCTTGGCCTTATCGGATCTTGCTTACAGATGACGAAAAATACGCCGTCATGCCAGATCTTGGTAACGAGCAATTGCGTTTCTTCGATGTGATTTCGGGCACCGAGATAGGCAATATTGATCTAGTTGGTGCGCAGCCGCAGGGTGTTATCTTGTATCCAGACGACCGAACACTATTCGTATCGCTCTCCGGACAAAACAAAGTTCTGGTAGTAGATATACTGACGCAAGAAATACTCGGTGAATATGCCACGGGAGCTGCGCCGGATGGAATTGGCTATTCACCGCTCGTTTTGAAGAAGACGATCAGTTATTAACTAGCGATTGTACCGTAAAGGTCATATTCGTCAGCGTCCTCAATCTTGACCTGAATAAAATCACCCGCCTCCACATCTGGATTCGGCTGGATATAGACATTGCCGTCAATTTCTGGCGCATCTGCTGCAGATCGCGCAACAATTTGCTCAGCATTAGCCTCATCTACTAGTGCTTCGACTACGCGACCAATTTTTGCTTGCAGCTTTGTCGTGCTTATTTCTTGCTGGACTGCCATGAAACGCTCCCAGCGCTCTTGTTTTAGTTCTTCGGCTACGGGGTTCGCAAGCTCGTTAGCAGCTGCTCCATCAACTGCCGAATATTGAAAGCAACCAACTCGATCCAGCTGGGCGGTCTGCAGAAACTCGAGGAGTTCTTCGAAGTCGGCATCAGTCTCGCCGGGGAAGCCGACGATGAAGGTGCTGCGCAGCGTGATATCGGGGCATTGTTCACGCCAATTCAGAATTCTATCGAGTGTTTTTTCTGTTGCGGCTGGACGTTTCATAGCCTTCAGCACATTTAGGCTTGCGTGTTGAAACGGTATGTCCAGGTAGGGCAGTATTTTTCCCTCGGCCATCAGAGGGATAATCTTGTCGACATGAGGGTAGGGATAAACATAGTGCAATCTGACCCAGATGCCGAGCTGTGCGAGTGCCTCGCAGAGACCTTGCATGCTCGCCTTAACCGGTTGACCCTGCCAAAAACCAGTTTGGTATTTGGTGTCCACTCCATAGGCGCTAGTATCTTGCGAGATTACTAATAGCTCCCGAACCCCGGCATTCGCTAGTCTTTCGGCTTCATCGAGAACGTCTCCTACGGGGCGGCTGACTAGGTCGCCGCGCATGGAAGGGATAATGCAGAAACTGCAGCGATGGTTGCAGCCTTCAGATATTTTTAAGTAGGCATAGTGTCTTGGAGTTAACTTTATGCCGTGGGCAGGCACGAGATCGATAAAAGGGTCATGTTTAACATTTTGTGGAAGGAAGTTGTGGACCTGATTGACGACTTGCTCGTAAGCGGCGGGGCCGGTCACGCCTAATACTTTTGGGTGCGCATTGGTAATAATTTCTTTCTGGGCGCCCATGCAACCTGTTACCAGTACTTTTCCATTCTCAGCAAGGGCCTCGCCAATAGCATCCAGAGATTCTTGCTTGGCGCTGTCTATAAAGCCACAGGTGTTCACTACGACTAGATCTGCGTCGTCATAGCTAGGCACGATATCGTAGCCATCGGATTTCAATTGAGTGAGTATGCGCTCGGAATCTACTAAGGCTTTTGGGCAACCGAGGGAGACGAAGCCGACTTTATTGCTTGATGACATGGAGGATCAGACCTGGGTGAATGCTGGGGAGCGGGATTATAGCCAATTCAGGGTGGAATTGGCATGCGCTAATCTTTAGTCGTCTATCAGTTTAGCTATTAGCGGTTAGACGCTCTCTTTTCTGCGCTATCAATACGCGCCTGAGCACCTTTCCTGAGGCGCCTTTGGAGCTTCCGGAATGAACTGGCTCACAAGCTCTTGAATTCATCATGGTAGGAAATAATCCCGCGACATCCATTTAGGTAATTCTTTTCTAGCTCGGCAATCATGAAGACCTCCGCGGGAACATCGTACTGCGACTTGATGGCAAAGTGGGTGGATGGAGTAAATCCAAACCTAGGGTAGTAGTCGGCATGGCCGAGAACGGCTACTGCTCCATACTGGCTTACACGACACTGTGTTAAACCGGCATCTATGAGTAAGCTACCGATTCCTTGCCGCTGATGGGAAGGAAGCACAGCCATTGGTGCTAGGCCCATTAACTTGAGTGAGGGACTTGAGTCGAGGGTAACGGGTGAAAAGAGGATATGACCGACAAGCTTGCCATCGATTTCTGCCACTAGGGAAATTACCGGTTGGGCATTTTCACGCAGACGATTAACTAATCTGCTTTCTCCATCTTCAGGAAAAGCAGACAGATGAATGGATTGGACAGCCGCTATGTCGGCGTGACATTCAGCCCTAACTATCATGAAGATCCGTAACCGCGAAATGATGGCTAGTGATATCGAACCCTTCTCTTAAGTAAAATTTATGTGCGCCAAAACGCGTCACCCCTGAATCTAAATGAAGCTGTTGACAGTTGTTGCTTCGGCCATATTGCTTGAGCCAATCTATGAGAAACTTTCCAGCGCCACTAGAGCGGTGCGCTTCATTCGTGACGAGGTCGTCGACATAGATGTGTTTCGTCCATGCGAGTTTCTGTCCCATAACAAATCCGGCGACGCAGAGAACTTTCCCGGCGTCCTCTACATAGGCGATGCGGTAACCTTCTGCCTGCTGAGATTGGATTTGCTCGATAAGCGAGTTTTCGGAATACTGCGGCCTTAATTGCAATAATACTGGGCCAATTAGTTGGAGGTCCTCTAAGCTTTCCGCGAATTTAACCTGCATATAATTTTACTCCGGCGTTTGGTTTTCTCGATGTTGCGCAGTTAAGAAAATTTCATCAAGCGGGTTCTTCGAGGAATTGCGCAACCCCATGTTGCTGCGGTAGAGGTCGATGAAGACCATGATTGCGGTCAGTATCGCAGCGAAGGATATGAAATAGATCGGGCCCTCGATGCCAAGTTGAGGGAAGCCAAACTTAGCGACGACCCACAAGGTAATGAAGCCCAATGACAACCAGGGGCTATCTTGAGCTGCAAGCCTCAGCGCATAAAACCAAAAACTTATTAAGACTATCCAGCTGCCTAGCCAAAGCATAGCTACCTCAGTATTACCACCCCAACCAAAAGCTTGGGTTTTAATTTTCTCTTCTAAGCAGGATTAGTTTCCAGACAGAAGGCCACTCTGTGCGATTCCGTCGAATATGAACTGCACCGCGAGCGCAGATAACAGAACACCGAAAACCCGTGTTACAACGTGCATGCCAGTCACGCCGAACAATTGCTGAATTCTAGAGGCCAGTAGCAGCATGATGAAAGTGAGCAAAATAATGGCGAGTAGGGACGCGATTACAGTTGCCTGAAGAACGAGGTTACCCTCGCTGTTGGCCATCAGTAGAATTACGGCGCCCATGGCTCCTGGCCCTGCGATTAGTGGCGTGGCGAGGGGGAATACCGAAATATCGCGTTTACCCAGCGCTTCTAACTCTTCTTCTTCAGTGGTTGATGTGCTGCCTGAAGTGCGGGCAAACACCATGTCGATGCCAATGAGTAGGAGTAGGATGCCGCCTCCCGTGCGCAGTGCCGCGAGAGAGATGCCAAGCCCGATAAGTAGATATTCTCCAATGAGTGCGAATAGCACTAGGATGCCTGTGGCGATAAGCGTGCCGCGAATTGCCATGCTGCGACGTCGTGTCGGTGTTTCTGTGGCAGTCAGGCCGGCATAGACGGCAGCCACATCCAACGGTCCGATGGTGGCGAAGAAAGTGGCCATTGCCACAGTGGCAGTTTCTATTATTACTTGATCCATATTCTTGGGTTCTTTGCCGTAGTCGGCGAGTCGATGGTAATGAGTGAAAACCTAATTGGACAGCGCTTTAAGTATGGCCTGCTCGGCATGTATGGCCGTTGTGTCGTAGAGCGTAGTCACTGTGTGATCTTGTTGCACGAGTAGGGCGATCTCAGTACACCCTAGTATTACAGCTTCTGCACCGTTTTCTGCAAGTTGTGCAATTATCTTCAAATATCTGTCTCGTGATTTCTGATCGATGGTTCCCAGGCAGAGTTCATTGTAGATGATCCTATGTACATCTTCCCGCTCAGACTTCTCTGGTACGACTACCTCGATACCGTACTTCTCGGTTAGGCGAGCTTTGTAGAAATCTTGTTCCATAGTGAAGCGAGTGCCTAGCAGGCCCACTTTTTTAATGCCGTCTTCACGCAGACGCTGCGCCGTGGCATCGGCTATATGTAGGATCGGGATGGAAATACTTTCCTCGATCTGAGGGGCTACCTTGTGCATTGTGTTTGTGCAGATGAGGAGAAAGTCAGCGCCGCCTTTTTCCACTGCCACAGCAGCCTCTGACAAAATAACAGCGGTGCCTTCCCAGTCCTCAACGTGCTGCAGTTTTTCGATTTCTTCGAAATCCACGCTCACCATGCAAATCTTAGCCGAGTGCAAGCCGCCAAGCTTGGCCTTGATGCCCTCATTGATTAATTGGTAGTAAGAGGCAGTTGATTCCCAGCTCATACCGCCTAGTAGGCCAATTGTCTTTTGCTTGCTGTTCATTGTTCTATTCACTAGTGTCGAGTTTGCAGCGCATTGCTATAGGTATGGCCGGTATGATGAATTGGGTGCCGCTTATAACATTAAGATGATGGTGATTGATGCGTCGCCGTATGCTCAGAATTGCAACAGCGTCAGTGACAGCATGACCAAGTTTTAGTCAGCAATTGACCTTGAAAAAGGGCAATCATTCTATTCCGAAATTCTGGCCTATACCACAATTTCCAGAGTTTTCAGCCTGTGGATAGATTAAACTGCTTCAATGGATCAGGAGTGAATGTGGATGCCTCATAAAATAATACATAAATACAATAACTTACTGTCAAGAAGCGGCGTTTTTGCACTGCTACTCGTGCTCTGCATAGTGCAGGGAGGAGGATCGCCGGTACTGGCTCAGGATAATGGCGAGTCGGTTCCTAGTGCTTTCGTGGAACTGCGCGAGCTAATTCCAACACTGCATTTAGAGCTTCGCTATTTCAGTGAAGATAACTTTGTCGGTCGTGTTATCGATGGCTACCATGCTGAAAAAGTGTTCATGACAAAAGAAGCTGCTAGTGCGCTAGCGAATGTGCAGGATGAGGTCGCCGCCTTCGGTCTAAGCCTGAAGGTCTTTGATGCTTATCGCCCCCAGCCCGCGGTAGATCACTTTGTGCGTTGGGCCGAAGACTTGAATGACAAGAAGATGAAACAGGTTTTCTATCCTTCAGTGGCGAAAGAGATCTTGTTTGATGAAGGGTATATATCCGCGCGTTCAGGGCATTCTAGGGGAAGTACAATCGACTTAACGCTAGTTGAATCCCAAACTGGTGAGGAGCTAGATATGGGCACACCTTGGGACTTCTTCGATCCTTCTTCTTGGCCAAGTTATCAAGGTCTTTCAGTTCAGGTGCGTGCTAATAGAAATCTACTCGCCTCCGTGATGACCAAACATGGCTTCAGAGCCATCACTACGGAGTGGTGGCACTTCACTCTTGAGAATGAACCTTTTTCCGATACCTACTTCAATTTCCCAGTTAAGTAAGAGCAGACGATGCTATGAGTAAAATAAGAGCACGAGCCCAGACCCATTTCCCCGCAGTTTTGTTAACGTTGATTAGTATTATTCAAGCCTTAGCTCTGGAATTGATGTGGTCAAAAATTCTCGAGAGTGATTGGCTTTGGGTTTTCGGTATACAAGCAATAATTGGCTGGGGCATGATCTTGGGAGTGTTTATGGGCATTCTGCAGGTGTGGGTGATGTACTCAACGATGGTGATGGGATTTGTTTGGCAGCCCTCTCTTCGAGATTCCATCATTCCTTTCATAATCGGCTTACAGCAATTTATGTTGGTTGCCCTTGTCGGTGAGCAATTCAGTACGCTCTGGCTATATGTGCTTGGGTCAATTTTTGTCACTGGCAATTGGGTGTCCCACAATAGTTTCAGACGGGCGCGTCAAAATCCGGAGAATGATGAATTCTTCGGCAAGACAAATCCGGCAACGTTGCGTGATTTCTGGCCAGCCATGTCGATTGTTACGGCCCTTGTTGTGTTTGGCATCGTTATAGACGTGACTCAGAATCAGACTTGGCTGCCGATCTTGGCGTTAATCTTCTCTAACGGTGTCTTGATTCTACAGACGTTTATGTTCCGCAGGATGTGGCGATCGATAATGGGTCTGAATGAAATGAGTCTAGATGAAGAGGAGATAACGTAGTGACGCGGCTATTCTTTTTTTTAGTTCTTGTAGGTTTCTCCGGCGCGGTTTTCGCTGGCGGAGAACTGAGCGACGATATTCGAATTTTCAGCGATGCTCTTGGTTATGATTTACAGTATCGAGTCTATGAGCCCGAGGGTAAACGCAGCAATTCGGAGCTGCCCACGCTCTATATCACCGATGGTCAATGGTATATATCGCGCGGTGAGCTTCCTGCACTCTTAGATAGAGAGATCGCTGCAGGTAATGTAGAGCCTGTGTTGGTAGTGTTCGTGGATAGTCGCAACCCCGACAACTTGCAACAGAATAGACGCAATCAGCAGTTCTTTTGTAACCCGCGATACGTCGACTTTTTTACCGAGGAGTTACTGCCAACAATAGATAAGGAATATCCAACCTCGGCAGTGCGCGACGACCGGGTTATTCTTGGTCTGTCTTTCGGTGGTCGTAACAGTGCTTGTTTTGGGCTCATGGCTAATGACTCATTCGCCGGCATCGCGATGCAGTCACCTGCAAATAGTGAGATGGTGGATGAACTGCGTTTTCAATATATGGCGCAGGATAAATTGCCGCTGAAAATTTTCATGAGTGTCGGTACCGTCAACGACAATACACAGGCGGGTAGGCAATTTATGGAGACGTTAAAGTTTCAGGAATACGACCTGACTTACCGTGAAGTCAACGAGGGTCATGACTGGGATAATTGGGGGCCGCTCTTAGATGATGTGTTATACACGTTCTTCACTAAAGAGTAAGTGACTAAGATGTTGTTGCGTTAACACGAGCCTGGCATTTCTTCTATCCAGCGGCTTATGAGGTCTATGCCCTCATCGTGTATCAATGATCTGCCAAGTTCAGGCATCATTTCATCGGGTTTATCGGAACGCATTCTATATAATAATATTGACTCTTCAGGATGTCCTGGGACTATTGCGTAGCGTAAGTCTCCGGCACCGCCGCCTGCTGCGACAGGTGGCTTGCAGACGCCGCGGTTAATAGCGAGGGTCTGAGAGCTGTCGAGAATGAGTCCTGAAGTATCCGCCGCACCTTGCGGATTGTGGCAATGCCCGCATTGCATATTAAGGTAGGCAAGTGCGCGGTCTTCTAAAGAAGCAGAGGGATCTTGCCAGGATTCGGAGCGTGGAAAATCTTCTACATCACTAATCCAGCCTCGCGCGACCATTTGCTCAAGAGGTGAAGAGTTGCTGAGTTCGGACTCACTCACAGCTACATTCAGTTGGCTCAAGATCGCGCCAAGTGGGTGCATATCGCCGTCGGGGTGAACCGTAGTATGGCAGCCAGCGCATTGATTCTCATTGGGTACGAAGTAGGTAAAATTGCTTGGCTCTGCGCTGTCTTGCCCGCTTAATGAGATAGGCTTGCTTGCTCCAGCAACCCGCAGAAAGGCTTCGCTCTGCTCATCGTTCCAGACATAGGGAAAAGCATCCCAACCATCGCTCTTGCGGACAAGCAGCCGTGTCTCTAGCAGTTGATTTTCGTCCAGATTTATCTTTTGCAGTCCGCTATCGGCTATCTTCAGCAAGGCCGTGCCCGATGCGCGGGGATAGTAAAATGTTTTACTGATTACGGTGCCGACAGGGTAGCTTATTTCACTATCGATGATGTCTGCTTGTAGTCCTTGGGGTATCCACAGCGTGCGCAACTTGTGTGCGTAGTCTGTGAACAATGGGTTGTTAGGTCGAAAAACTACGCTGGACTCACTGGGGGCGAGTTCGCTGACGTCTACAGAAAATAGCTGCCAATCAGAGAGGCGCAGCGGCCTTTCGGTTTCATGAAAGACCGGCGACGAGTCCGTGCAAGCGGAAATGAGCAGTAGGTATGCGCCTAAAAACAGAGCGCGGAAAGAGAGGTCTGTCATTGACTGCTTAGGCTCATAGAGATCGCTGAGAGTCGAGGAAGTGCGCAATCGTGCGCAGCTGCGTCGAATGACGGTTGAGCGAAACCGTTGCTGGCATCGAGGGAAACAAAGCTGGTTTCGGCGGATTCAGAAAAGCACAGCGCATCAGCGGCGGTCTTGCCTGGGGATAGCATGCCGTCCCAAACAATGTCGGGAATGGGCTGTCCGGTTGCAGCCTGCAACAAGCCTAGTGGTTCTGAATCGGGAGTTTCGCCACCTCCCGTATATTGATTATTATGGATGTAGATAGCCTCTGGGAATGGATCGTAGTTTGGGTCTGTAATCGGTAATTCATTGATCAGATAGCTAACTATAAGTACGTTTGCGCTATTATTGTCTATGAAATTATTTCCAAACACCTCGATGTTGTCATTAGCCATGATCATTAGGCCGGTGCCTGCTGGCACGCCGGCTACGATGTTGCCTTCGGGTGCGAAGTTAGCAGTGTTGTTGTCAAAAATTTGGTTGTCATAGACGCGGGTATTTCGACCACCTTGTACAGGGAGGTTGGGTAGATCGAAAACGAGGATGCCGCCAGTATTATTCGTGGTCACATTGTCGTGAACATCAGCGAAAGTTGAGTTTTCGATTTCTATGCCCGCAACATTATATTCGGCGCGTGAATTGCGCACGATTATCTGAGAGGACTGCCCAACGTAGATTCCGGCATCGGAGGCGCCGATGGCTACCGCCTCATCGATCAGCACATTATTCGATTGCACGGGATAGATGCCATAGGCTCCATTCGTGCTCAGTGGTCCACCAGTCCATTCTGTTCTGACGCGAAGCACCTGTACATTGCTACTCTCGTTGATCTTTATTGCATCGCCGATAGTGTCCTCGATAGCTAGATCGCGAATAACAAAATCGTTTGCGCTGACGAGTAGACCTTCTGCTCCCTGCACTTGGTTCTTAAACGAGAGTATGGACTCGTCGATGCCTGCGCCGGCAATAGTCACACCGGAGACATTTAGCGAGAGACTGCGCGTGATTTCGTGTACACCAGCAGGGATGGTAATCACATCGCCGGCTTTTGCTTGTATCAATTGCTCTTGCAGGGCTTCTTCGAAGCTGAGTTCGGGCATGGTGGGTTCTTCATTGCCACAGCTAGCGAGCAGGAGTGCGGCGCCGGCAATCGAGAAAGTTCTTAGTGTTGAAAATTTCATATTAGTCCCATTGCCTCGAATCCCATCCCCCCATGGCACGGATTTTCGCTAGCAAGCGAGTTCTATTCGTCGGCTGAGTATATGACTCTTTATCTAAGCGAGTAAACCGGCAAGCAGACTGGCAGTCTGTGTTGTTGGTGGAGATCTATGGCTATTATTTCGGCAGAGTAGGGAGGGCAATAAAAAATGGGTGGCCCGAAGAACGGACCACCCACTATTTTTTACTCATGCTTCAGAGGGTTATGATCAGGGGCGTCTTGGTGTGGCGTTATAGACTGAGTCAGTCACGCCTTCCAGCCAGTTTACTTCACCCTCGTAGATTGTTAGCTGCAGCACGTCTTCGTCAGGGTGGGCGCCGTGCCAGTGCTCTCTGCCAGATGGAGTCCACCAGGAATCACCAGGGTGCATCTCCAGCAGTGGGCCGCCACGATCCTGCGTAAGGCCACGGCCTTCTTCAACCATTAGGAGTTGGCCCCAAGAATGACTGTGCCAATTAGAGCGCACACCAGCGGGGAACACCAAGCGCAGCGTGCTGATTGCGTCGCTGTCTTCGACTCGAGGTGATCCGCCCATGAAATTGCTCTGCTGTGCAGATGTTAGGTTGGCCTGTGTGCCAAGAACTACCCAACCTAAGGCGAGAGCGGCGCAGACCGAGGTTGCTATTTGCAGGGTTGAAGTTTTCTTCTGTTTTTCGTTGTTATTACCCATTTTTTTCTCCAAATTAATTTAGATCTCAACTCGCCTAGAGTTAACCAATGCCCCGGTAATGTCAATAAATCCAAGATTGGTCCGCTGCGAAGGCTGGTGTTATTCGGCGTACTACTATAGTTTTACCCTATTCGTTGAACCAGAAAAATAGACTAATAATAAATAGAAGTGCGATGAGTACAGAATTAAATCCCTATCAAGCTCGAGTAAGCTTGCTGCAGCCAGCCCTAGCCTTTGCTGCGCTAGCTATATTCTTGATTGCATCGACTGCCTCGGCGCAACAAGCCAATCCCCTATCTTCCGATCCGCGAGCAGCGCGCGCAGGTGGTGTGATCTTTCGCGCCCAGTGTGCTACTTGCCATGGAGCCGATGCGAAGGGTATTAGCAGCATCGATGCTCCCGACCTGACTATGATGTGGACGCAGCAGGGCATGACCGAGGGGCGGGTGTTCACGCGCATCCAAGCAGGTGTGCCCGGCAGTATTATGCCGTCACACGATTTTCCCGACACTGAGATTTGGATGTTGGTTAGCTATTTGCGCAGTGTGGCAGTCTCCGGATCTACTGGAGAATTTACCGGGAACTCTGAGAATGGTGGCCGTTTGTTTGCCGCACATTGCATCGAATGTCATCGTGCCGGTAGTGAAGGTGGTAGTTTGGGGCCCAACTTAGTGCGCATCACCCAGCGGCGCTCGCAACCGGCACTGCGTAACTCGGTGCGTGATCCAAACTCCAGTATCGGTCGAGGCTATAAACCAGTCGTTCTGAGTACGGCGAATGCTGCTGCAATAAGCGGCATCATCAAAGGCGAAGATGCCTTCTCGATTCAGATTCTGGATAGCAATCAGAGGTTGCGCAGTTTTGCGAAGTCCGAGCTGCTTTCTTCAGATAGAGACGTCGATTCACTTATGCCGGTTTTCTTGGAGAGGCAATTGAGTGAGTCGCAGCTCGACGATATTTTAAGTTTTCTTCATCAGCAGCGCTGATAGCGTAGGTAATAATGAATCAATCCCGAGTTTCTCCTCAAATTCTTAGAAGAATGGTCAAAAAGTCGTCGTTTGTGGCATTCGGCCTGCTTTTTCCTGCTTTAGCTGCGCTGGCACAAGACGATTCGGGCCCAGATTACGGAGATATCCTACAGGGTTTTGCGGATCCATCTCGATGGCTAACCTATTCCGGCGACTACAGTGGAAAACGCCACAGCCCATTGACGCAAATAAACACAGAAAACGTTGCCTCGCTACGGCCGGTCTGGACCTTTCAAACAGGCACTACGACTCGAGGTCGTGGTTTCGAAACGACGCCTCTGATTGACGATGGAGTGCTGTACGTAACGGGGTCAAATAATTATGCGTGGGCAATCGATGCAAAAACAGGGCGTCGCTTTTGGCAGTATCGACGCAATCTTCCCGACGACCTAACTTATGGTGCGAGCGCTCCGGTTAACAGAGGCTTCGGCATGCTCGGTAATAGCCTGTTTATGGTGACGCTCGACGCACACCTGTTAGCGTTCGATAGGCGCAATGGCGATATTCTCTGGGATGTAGAGTTAGCAGACTATCGCGTAGGTTACGCGTCAACCGGTGCCCCACTGGTAATCGATGGCATGGTCATTACCGGCATATCCGGTGGTGAATACGCGACTCGCGGCTTTATTGATGCCTATGATCCCGATACTGGTGAGCGACTGTGGCGTTTTAATACGATACCTGGGCCCGGTGAGCCTGGCAGTGAGACTTGGCCCGATGATCCTGAAATTTTGGCGAAGGGTGGCGGTGGCACTTGGATGAACGGTAGTTATGATCCTGAACTGAACCTAATTTACTGGGGAGTGGGCAATCCAAACCCTGATTATTACGGCGATAGCAGGCCTGGAGACAATTTGTATTCGAACTCCCTGGTGGCACTTGATGCGGATACCGGAGAATTGCAATGGCACTATCAGTTTACGCCCCATGACTTGAATGATTGGGATTCTAATCATATGCCGGTATTGGCGGATATTCAGTGGCAGGGTGAACCGCGCAAGGTCGTCATGGTGGGTAATCGCAATGGTTTCTTCTATGTGCTCGACCGCGTCTCCGGAGAATTTCTGTTGGGCAAGCCGTTTACTGCAACTACTTGGGCGCGAGAAATAGGCGAGGATGGTAGGCCGATAGTGTTGAATGATGGGAGTAAGGGTTGTTTGCCAGACCCCTGGGGCAGTACCAATTTCATGCCACCTTCATTTTATCCTGAACTAGGCTTGTTCTACCTTACGGCGCGGGAAACCTGTGCAACCTTTGTTCCAGAGGAACCCAGTCTAGCGCCCGGACAGGCCTCCTTCGGAGGTGTCGTGTTTATAGATCCGGAGCAGGGCTCTGGGGCTCTGCGTGCTCTCGATGTGCAGACTGGCGAATTACGCTGGGAATTTACCTATCCCTCTCCAACCTTTGGAGGTGTGCTAACTACGGCTGCAGGGCTGGTATTCGCTGGCGATCACGAGGGCAACTTCATGGCCTTTGATGCAGTGAATGGCGAGAACCTCTGGCACTACCAGACCGGATCGCGCATATGGGGAGCAGGGGCGATGACCCATGTCCTCGATGGTCGACAATACGTGTTGATACCCTCCGGTACCACGCTCACAGCCTTCGCACTGCCTGAGCGTTAGAGAGATACATAGCGCCTTGTGGCCTGTAGCGGCGCCTGCTTAAAATGAACGTCGATTTCGTGGACTTTTCGTTCAAGAGATTTTATTCTGACTCGTTGTACATAGGCTTACAGCTCTATTTAAGGCTGTGTCTAAACAGGAACACCCATCACTAAGAATAGGCGCGCGGCTATAGCCACAGCGCAAATAAGGGAAAACTGACATGACCGCCAGACACTTTCTTGCATTCGCTTTATCTCTATTCGCACTAACTGTTTCATCGTCTCTGCTAGCGCAGGCTCACGATGCTAGTGTGGCGAATCATCAGCCGCATTATTATGATTCGGCAGACTTCGGTATAGATCCTGAGTCGGTGACTTTCGCGGATCATATTGCACCGATCTTGCAGCGCAGCTGTCAGAGCTGCCATCGTCCAGGTGGGGGCGGGCCTATGGTGTTGATGACTTACGATGAGGTGCGTCCTTGGGCTCCGGTAATTAAGTACCGCACAGCGATACGAGACCGTATGGGAGCTATGCCTCCCTACTTTCTCGAAAAGCACATTGGCATAACTCGCATGAAAGACAACTACTCGTTGTCGGATCTAGATTTAGCGATGATTCAGGCCTGGGCAGACAATGGTGCTCCGCGCGGTAATCCAGAAGATGAGCCGCCTCTCTTGGAATTCGACAGTGGTAATGATTGGACGATTGGCGAGCCGGATCTAATCGTGCGTTCGGGTGACTTTTCGCGTCCGGCGGTGGGTCCAGATTGGTGGGGTGATATTGGTCTAGTGCCTACGGGTCTTACAGAAGATCGCTACGTTTCCGCGATACAGGTTCGTGAGGTCAATGATATTCCTGCTGATGGCGACACCGGTACAGTAGGAGGGCGTTATATTGTTCACCACATGACCTATACCAGCGGTGCACTAAGCGAAGACGGATCCGAAGTTGTTGGTGATGTAGTGAGCTGGCCTATTCATGAGGTTGGTCGCAATGCGGATATTTTTCCCCAGAAGGCTGGGCGCTTGCTTCCCGCTAATTCGGCATTGCACCTCGGTGCTACACATATGCATTCAAATGGGCGCGAGACATCGGCCTATGTAGAATTTGGCATCAAGTTCTTCCCTGTAGGCTACGAGCCTGAATATAGTCGCCGCGGCCCACGCACGGGCAATGGTATCGACATCGATGTGGTGCCGAATAAGGCGAATCAGGAATTTCATAACTATGTTGTTCTGCAGGAACACACCAAGATTATCGCCTTCGAACCACACCTGCACGCACCGGGCGTGCGCATGTGCATGGAGGCAATTTGGGGCCACAACCAGTTTACGCTGAACTGTGTTGGTTATGATCATAACTGGGTAAAGCAATACGTTTACGAAGATGACGCGGCACCGCTTCTTCCGAAAGGTACCATATTGCACACTATAGGATTTCTGGATACTACAACTGCTAATCCTAATCTAGCCGATGCACGAAATTGGGCCGGCGGTGGACGTCGTTCCGTATCTAATATGTTTATCGATCTTGGTTATTCTGTTTCTCTTACAGAAGAACAGTTTCAGGCAGAGATGGCGACAAGGCGAGCCAATATGAAGGATCGAAACGACTACGATGTGGGCTGCCCTCTATGTTGGGCACCCGAGTCGGTGGATTCATCGTTAGCGCAGGGAAATGATTAATGATGACCTTAGTAAAGCTTAGGTTTTCGTGGATGAGCAGTTTATTACTACTTGCCTTGCTTGTGGGGCAGTCTGCCAATGCTCAGACTCGATTTATGCAGTTGCGAGGTCAGATTACTTCACCTGCATTCGAGGGCTGGTGGCCAAATGAAGATGGAACATTCAAATTGTTCTTTGGTTACATGAATACAAATTGGGAGCAGCAGTTTGATCTTCCAATTAGCACGGAGAACTATTTCTCCGAGGTAACTCCGGGAGAACTGGATGATCTAAGTCAGGATGGGTTTGATTTCGCTTCGGCGGACAGGGGGCAACCTACCCATTTCTATCCCCGACGAAATCCCTTTCTGTTTACTGTAGATGTGCCTGCTGACTTTGGTGAAAGTGAATTGGTATGGACGCTTAAGACCCAGGGCCAGACCAATCGTGCCTACGGCACGCTAAAGCCAGATTATCGAATCGACCCGCAAGTGATCTCAACTGAGGTAGGCGGTAACTATGGCAGTCTTAGTGATTCCCTTAGAACGAACATCCCTCCGGAGCTGCGTCTCGAGGGAGAAAGCTTTCGCGCGGTGCGGGTAGGAGAGCCACTGAGTTTGGCGGTTAGGGCGAGTGATCCTGATAATTTGCCAGCACGTCGTGACCGCCCCCGAAGCCAAGGAATTGATCAGCTGTATAGGCCTCCATCGTCTATCGTGGCTATGAGCGGCCCGGGTTTGCGTTTTTCCTGGACCGTATACCGAGGCCCTGCGGCGAAGGCGAGTTTCGAGCCGGCACAATTTAAGACTTATACCGATACTAGAATGTATGCGAATTCGCCTTGGGCACCTCCGTTTGAGATCCCTCAGCCGCCAGAGGATGGACGCTGGACCGCTGAAGTCGTCTTCGATGAGCCGGGAGAATACGTATTGCGCGGTATCGCTAGTGATGGCTCTCTATTTACCTATCAGAACGTTAACGTTACGGTAAGCCGTTAGCGATGCGTGTTTAGCTGGCAGCATAGTACTGCTGTTCGCTGATGCCGCTACCGAGTCCTTCTTTTTCATCCTCCCTCTTGGTGCTTGCCGATTTCTTCGGTGAGCGCTCGCTTGTTTGTACCTTGATGTGACTCATTGCATTCACTAGTTTGCTGGATTAGTCTGTTTTTACAGCTAGTGCTGCTAGTTTGGAAATTTACTAGTTAGTGCAGGCCACCCAGAATGCAGTTGCTGAGACTTCTCGGCAGGGAGAGTTAACTATGAACAAGGTGTCTAATACTGCGCAGAAAATCCTTCTCGCAATTTGTCTTACTACCGCCTTTTTGAGTGGCGGGTCGGTGTTCGCGCAACTAGAACCCATCAATGATCGACCAAATCCATTTTCCACTACGGACAATTGGGCTACTTTGCCAGATGGGCGTACATGGGGTTCAACTGCGGGAGTCGATATGGATCCTGATGGCAGGCACTTATGGGCAATCGATCGCTGTGGTGCGAATAGTTGCATCGGTTCTTCGCTAGACCCGATAGTTAAGATAGATGCGAGTGGCAATGTTGTTGCGACGATAGGTGGTGGCTTAATGTTATTTCCCCATGGCCTTCACGTAGACCGTGACGGCAATATTTGGGTCACAGATGGGCAGGGCCCCCGCGCGGACAATCCTGCGACTGCGGGGATGGGACACGTAGTCTACAAATTAAGTCCAGAGGGCGAAGTGTTGTTGATTCTGGGGCAGCCTGGAGTGGCGGGCGACGGAACAGATGCTCTGCTGGAAACCCCCTGCGACGTAGTTACCGATGCCGACGGCAATATCTATGTGGGTGATGGCCATAGCGGTCAGAACCTCGATGCCACAGTTGATACGGTTGCGCGGATCGTAAAATTCGATCGCGATGGCAACATGATTAAGTATTGGGGTGGATGGGGGGCTGCGGCTGGGCAGTTAAAGACGCCCCATGCGCTAGATATCGATTCTCGAAATCGCTTGATAGTGGGTGATAGGGGTAACAATCGTTTGCAGATATTCGATTTGGAAGGTAACTACATAGGCGAATTTAAATCCTTCAGCCGGCCTAGCGGAATCTACATTACCGACAATGACACGATCTTTGTCGCCGATTCGGAATCGGAATTCGATGACATAAGAAACCCAGGTTGGCACGCGGGTATCCGTGTGGGCAGTCTGTTAGATGGCATTGTGGATTACTTCATAGATGGAACGGTGGAGGCCTATCCTGAGGGTTCAAATCCGGAAGGCGTTGCTGTGGATTCTGCTGGCAATGTATTTGGTGCGGTGGTGTCGGGTGGCGGCGCTCTGGTGAAGTCTGCGCGTCGCTAGATTGTATTCTATGATCCAAGCTTGCGCCTGCTTCTAGTATCTAAATAGCGGGTGAGCATTTCTGGATCATTGTGCAATTGCTTCTCGATTACTTTGATGAGGTCGTCTTTCGAAACTAAACCGAAGTTGGCAATCAGGTCGGAGCTAAAAATCAGCGAGACTATGAGAAAGACGAATAACATCAAATAGAGAAATGGCAGCTCTACGCCCCATAGTCTTAACGCCGCCGAAAATAGCAGCCCAAATATTAGCATCGACCTGAGTGCTGTCTCGCGGTGTATCTGACGCTTAGCACGGATAACAAGATGGAAGTCTCTCTCATTCATATCGATTACACTATGCGCCTCACGCATCCTCTAGGCCTAAAAATTTGATCATTACCTTGTTTTATATCTAATCATAGTAGGTAGCGGCAACAAACAATAAGTTTTAAAGGCTATTTTTAACACCTGCCTATAGGCGAGGCGCAGGTGGAGGTAAGATGGCAGGACAGAAATTAGGGGTGTAACTAGCCAGCGGCTTTAGAGAGTAAAATAAACAGAGAAATAGTTAACTTGAACAGTTAAAGGATTGCCAAGAATGAAGGTAAAAAAGGGCTACAAGCAATTAGTTGCTGAGGCAGAGCAGCAGATACAAACGATAGATTCCTCCGCATTAAAGGCGCGGCTGGAGAATTTGGACGAGTCGGTGGTTATTATCGATCTACGGGACGTTCGTGAGGTTAAGCGCGAAGGCAAGATTCCCGGTTCGCTGCACATTCCTCGAGGCATGCTGGAGTTTTGGGTAGATCCCGATAGCCCTTACTATCGCACCGAGTTCGATAAGGCACAGGAGTTGGTCCTCTATTGCAACAAAGGCTGGCGTTCAGCGCTGTCGGCACAATCGCTGCAGAATATGGGTATCGAGAGTGTCGTGCATCTAAAGGGTGGCATGGAACAGTGGCAGAAAGACGATGGTACTGTTGAAACGAATTAAATACGCCGTGAGGTGGACGCTAGCAGTGGACTCTAGCTATGATGTTGCGACCAATTAAAGGCGCGAGGACAGCGGCTATGAAGACTAAAACTAATATGAGCGGTATATCGGCAATGCTTAGCCGGCGCACTCTCCTTAAGGCAATTCCAGCCCTCTCATTCAGTCCGGTAGTATTTGCACAACCGACGGCTTCGATAGCAGTGCGTAAATTGCACAGCTATGGCATGCGCGTATCGAATGTAGAGCGATCGGTGAAGTTCTATCAAGAATTGTTCGGTGCAAGTATCCAGTCGCGACAAGGAGACACTGTCTGTTTGCGAATTGGTGAAGGGCCAAGATTCTTCTCTCTTTCCCCACTACTGCCAGGGCAACAGCCCGGCTTTAGTCATATTGGTCTCAGCGTCGAAGATTTCGATCTGGAGTCGGTGCGCGATCAGCTCGATGCTTTCGGCGTATCCCGTCGGGCTGACCCAGGTCCAAATGAGGCTTCTCTCGACATTGCCATGCAGTCTTGGACGAGGACGCGCGGACAGAATGAAGGCGGGTCTGCATCGGGGACTGAGGAGTTATTTTTCGCAGACATCGAGGGTCTAATTTATCAGCTCTCTGGCACGAATCACTGCGGTGGAGCGGGTGAGTTTGGAGCAGTTTGTGAGCGGGTGGAAGCGTCATCAGCGGATGGCATGTTTCGCACTGTTGATCTCAGTCACTTTACAAATTTTTTAGCCAATAAAGACCGTGCGAATGAATTCTATACGCGTACCTTCGGGTTGGGTTTTCAAGCTTATCAGGGACCTGCATCACCGATTGTTGGGGTAGGCGATGGCATTCAGTTTCTAATGTATGTGGGTGGCGATCAGGCAGGGGCACCGACTGCACCAGCTCGAGTAGATCACGTTTGCCTCAGCATTGAGGACTTTGATGTGGATGGCATTATTGCGAAGCTCGAAGATTATGGCTTCACCGCTAGAGAGGACGCGTCTGATACGCCTCCGCTGGTACATTGGATTAGCATGCGCATGCCGAATCGTGGCGGCATTGAGGGCGGAACACCTGAGGTCTATTTTTCAGACCCCGATGGAATACGAATTCAACTGCAGGATGCCGTGTACTGTGGCGGCGGCGGATATCTCGGAGACGATTGCAGTGCGCCTGTCTAAGTGCTGTGTTTGATTATTATTGATTGTAGTAAGAGGGAGTAGTATGGAGCATCGATATATTGGAAAGAGCGGATTAAGAGTTAGCCCTATTTGCATGGGGACTATGAGTTTTGGTAGTTGGAGCGATAAGAAGGAGTCGTTCAAGATTCTTGAAGAGTCCTATGAGCGTGGTATTAACTTTTTCGATACGGCGGAAGTCTATCCAGTCCCTCCATCGGCAGAGACTGTCGGTGTAACGGAGCAGATCTTCGGCGAATGGGTTCAGACCAAGCCCAGAGACTCGCTAATCATCGCGACTAAGGTTGCAGGAGCGGCTGCAGGATGGTTTGTTCCGCCTATCCGCCATGGCCTGACGGCTATCGACAGATTCCATATCGAAACGGCAGTAGAAGGGTCTCTACGTAGAATGCAGATCGATTATATCGATCTTTATCAGGTGCATTGGCCTGATCCCATCGTGCCTATAGATGAGTCAATGGAGGCGCTAGATAGATTGGTGCAGGCAGGTAAGGTGAGATATGTCGGAACTTCCAACGAAAATGCCTACGGTTTGACTAAGGCGAACACCGTCGCTGACTATGAAGGCTTGGCTCGATTTCAGTCTATTCAGAATAATTTCTCGCTATTGAATCGCCGCTTCTTGGATGAGTTGGCGGAGGTATGTAAAAGGGAGCATGTATCACTCTTGCCGTATTCTCCAATTGGCGGCGGTGTTCTCAGTGGTAAGTACAATCAGCCAGAGGTTCCAAAAAATTCGCGCTTCGCGGAATACGGTTCCGCAGACCCTAGACAGAAAGCTATGTCTGCTCGGTTTGTGAACGAAGGAACCTTGGCGTCTACTGCTAAGTACATGGAAATTGCGAAAGAATTAGGCATGTCCCCGGTGACTCTAGCTACGGCTTGGAGCATGAATTTTGATTTTGTCGCATCGACAATTATTGGTGCGCGAACTGCTGATCAGTTGAAAGAGTCGTTAGCGGCCCTCGATGTAACACTTAGCGATGAGACAATGAAGCAGTGCGATGAAGTACATAAGCAAATTCTCTATCCGATGGGCTAGTCTTTTTAGTCTTCTTGTTGCGGCGACAGCCAGTGCTCAGACGGTGCATATCTCGCACTGTATGGCTGGCTGTCCGGTTGTTGCTAGCGACAGTACAGTCGACGATGGCGAAATCATTGTAAGACAATTGTTTGCCGCATCTATTAATGCCGAGAGCGGGCTTGCAGATTGGCAGGCTTATCGTGTGCTTGCAGGCAGTGTTGGTGTGGCTTCGCTCTTGCCGCGTGTTTGGTTTGAGGATTCTCTAGTATCTCAGGCTGTGCAGGTAACGGATGATCTAGACAGTCTATCTCAGCTGGTATATTCAGTTTCTAGTGATGCTGAAGAGCGCACCTATCAGACTAGCGAGATAACTCTACTCTCCGAAGATCAGGGCCGTCTGGTTCCCATGAGCAGTTTTGCTGGCACTCCTTACTGGTCTGAATTGAATTACCTCAGCAATATGGCAGCCCTGCCGTTTGAGTTGCGAGTTGGCAGTTGGTCTCGACTCGATCAGGCGATCAATGCACTGGCAGACAAACTGGGGGAAATCTATGTGGTTAGTGGCCCAATCTACGGCGATGAAGCCGGCGGCCAAGAAACCGGCAGTGTTGCCCAACCCTCAGCTTATTTCAAAATTGTAAGCACCCGCGAATCGTTGAGTGCTTTCGTGTTCGCAAGCGATCTGCAGCAGCATGTGAATTTCTGCCATCAGGCGAGCACCCTGATTTCGATAGAAGCTGCTACTGGCCTTACCTTATTTCCTCACCGCGAGCACGATTTTGCTGATACCCTGCATGCGCAATTAACTTGCAAATATTGAAAACGACAATCACTGAGAACTCATCATTATGGAATTAGTAGTAGAACAACAGGTACCTACAACCGTGCCCGTGAAGCTTCAGGCTCAGACCGAGGTAAGTGAGCAGTCTCCACGATTTCCGGTTCATCGAATCTATTGTGTGGGCAGAAATTATAGTGAACACGTGAAGGAAATGGGGGGAGATCCGAAGCAAGAGCCGCCTGTCTTTTTTAGCAAACCGACTAGCGCCTGTGTCACATTCAATCAAGATGTTGTGTATCCCCAAGCAACGAGCGATTTACATCATGAGGTTGAGCTAGTCGTTGCCCTAAAATCGGGGGGCAAGAATATTGATCTCGAAGCGGCAATAGACTGCGTATATGGATATGCGGTTGGTATAGACTTCACCCGGCGGGACCTTCAGGCTATTGCCAAGAGTAAGGGGCGCCCCTGGGATCTGGCTAAGGGTTTTGATCAGTCTGCGCCAATTTCTGCAATATTACCCGCGAGCGAAGTGGCTCAGCTTGGTGATAGGGAAATCTCTTTGAAGGTAAATGACGAAGTTCGGCAACAGGCAAGTCTCAGTGAGATGATTTGGTCTGTACCTGAAATTATTAGTGAGCTATCCAAGTATTTCGAATTGAAATCCGGTGATTTAATCTACACGGGAACTCCATCTGGTGTTGCTTCTGTATCCAAAGGCGATCGCCTGTGTGCCTCCGTCGATGGTGTCGGCGTTTTGGATTTTGGAATTGCATAATCGGGTTTTATTCTAGATGACTACTGACCAAAGTGTTCTGCTGTTGATTCTTTTCGCCCTGCTAGTTTTGTTAGTATGGGGGCGTTGGCGTTACGACATCGTCGCACTCGGTGCGCTTTTTACTGCCAGCATTTTCGGCTTAATACCACAGACCGAGATGTTCGCTGGATTTGGCAATCCGGCGACCGTTACGGTAATAATGGTGTTGATAGTAAGCTTTGGTTTAACGAAATCCGGGGCTGTTGAATTCGTGGCTGATGCCATAGAGCCTATTTCTTCGAAACCATTTCTTCATATCGCTGTACTGACTTTTCTAGCCGCCTTTCTTTCGATGTTTATGAATAATGTCGGAGCCTTGGCGTTATTGATGCCTATCGCAATTCAGTCTACTACCAAAGCTGGCCGTTCTCCGGCCACGGTTCTAATGCCGTTGTCATTTGGGTCGATCTTGGGAGGCTTGGTTACTCTGATAGGTACTCCGCCGAATATCTTGATCGCAAATTATCGACAGCAGATGACCGGTGAGGCTTTTACAATGTTCGACTATGCGCCTGTAGGCGGTGGCATAGCAATATGTGGCATTTTGTTCATGCTTTTTATCGGTTGGAAATTGGTTAAGGTACGAAAGCAAACCACGGGCCTTGAACTTTTTGACGTTGAGAAATATTTGTTTGAACTAAAAGTTACCGAAGAGTCGGCTTTTTTCGAGAAAAAGGCGGGGGAGTTAAAAGACAGTCTTGCAGAGAAAAACTTAACACTCCTATCTATGGTTCACCGGCGAGAGAACATTCCTATCGTTTATCGACGCCAGCTTATCGCATCGAATGATTTGCTGATGATTCAGGGTTCGCATGACGATATAGCTCAGTTCTCTAAGAGCCATCGTTTGCAGATGGTGTCTGCTGAGAATGCTCAGAAAGAGGTTTTGCATTCCGAAGATATGCAGGCTGCTGAGGTTGTAGTAACTCCGAATTCTCCTATTGTTGGCAGGACGCCCAGCCAATTAAGGTTCAACCGAAAATATGGGGTAAATCTATTAGCAGCATCTCGATCGGGTACGCCCCATAGAGAAAGGCTTCGCAATTTCAAGTTTGCTGTAGGGGATGTGTTATTGCTGCACGGTGATGTAAACGAAATCGAAGAAGCGATTATAAAGTTGAATTGCTATCCCCTTGTAAGTCGAGCGCTTGGTCTAGGGAAAAATTCTAAGGCGATTCCGGCTATGCTGACATTTATTCTAGCCATTGTGGCCGCTGCTAGTGGGTTGGTCACAATTCAGCTCGCGTTAGGCTTAGCAACCGTTGCCATGGTCCTTCTAAATATAGTTCCTGTTAGAGAATTTTATGACGGCGTGGATTGGGCTGTTGTCGTACTACTTGGTGCGATGATCCCGCTCGGCACCGCATTGGAGACAACTGGCACTACGATGTTGTTAGTCAATGGAATTCTTGCGGTTGCCGGTGATATGTCGCCTGTATTTTTGATAGCTATGATATTGATCATTACGATGACAGTTTCCGATGTTCTTAATAATGCGGCGACAGCAATTTTAATGGCGCCAATTGCGTACAATATTGCTCTTGCTTTGAACCTGAATCCTGACGCCTTCTTGATGGCGGTAGCAGTAGGTGCATCATGTGCATTCCTGACTCCTATCGGGCATCAGAATAACGCTTTGATTATGGGCCCAGGAGGTTACAAGTTCGGTGACTACTGGCGCATGGGATTACCTTTGGAAATAATCATAGTCATTGTCGCGTTGCCCTTGCTACTAATGGCATGGCCTCTGTAGCTACGACCCGGTTTCGTGATTGCCAGTAACCTAAGAATGCTTTAACTTATAGATTAACTTTTTTTGAGAATTTCCTATGCGCGTCAACTGGAAGACATACAATTCGGGCAAATTTTTTGACGAGATAATTAGTTCTCCCGGATACGCTCGTAAACCAGCACGTCGCTTAGCGAGTCATCTTGCTTCTCTCACTCATGATGAGTTGTTAGAGAAGAAGCGTGCCGCCGATCTCGCAATCAAGACGATGGGTATCTCCTTTACTGTCTACAGTGACGCCGGGAATATCGATCGCGAATGGCCCTACGACATCATTCCACGCATCATCGCCGAGAAGGAATGGGATCAAACCAGTCTAGGTCTGCAGCAGCGCTTACGGGCATTGAACTGTTTCATCAATGACACCTATAACGATCAAAAAATATTTAAAGATAAAGTGATTCCGAAGGAACTGGTACTGGATTCGACCAATTTTAGAAAAGAATGCATGGGGATAAAACCGAAGTATGACGTGTGGGCGCACATCTGTGGTACTGATCTTATCAAGGGCGATGATGGCCAATTCTATGTATTAGAAGATAATCTGCGTGTACCTTCTGGTGTTTCCTATATGTTGGAGAACAGACGGGTTACGAAGCGAGTGTTTCCTGAGCTATTTGAGAATCATCGTATTCGACCTATTACTGAATATCCGGCGCAGTTGTTCGATACGCTCGCGGCTATCTCGCCGAGGTCGTCAGACTATCCCGAGGTTGTAGTACTTACTCCAGGAGCCTTCAACTCTGCCTATTTCGAACACTCCTTTCTCGCTCAGAGAATGGGTGCGGAACTTGTTGAGGGTGGTGACCTTGTTGTTGAAAAAGATAAAGTCTTTATGCGTACGATTGATGGTCTGTCTCAAGTCGATGTGATTTATCGTAGAATCGACGACATGTTTCTCGATCCAAAAGTATTTCGAAAAGATTCAACGCTTGGTGTGCCGGGTCTATTTAAGTCTTGGGTAAAAGGCAACGTGGCTCTTGCGAACGCCCCTGGTGCCGGTGTGGCCGACGACAAAATTATCTATACCTACGTTCCAGAAATGATCAAATACTATCTCGGAGAAGAGCCTCTTCTGCCGAATGTAGAGAGTTATCTTTGTGTCGATAAGGTTCAGCGCCAGCATGTGCTGCAGAATCTAGATAAGCTTGTGATAAAGCCAGCGAATGAGTCTGGGGGCTATGGAATGCTTATAGGCCCGCAGGCAAGTAAACGCGAACTGGCTGAGTTCGCTAGAAGAATCAAAGCAGATCCAAGAAATTATATGGCGCAACCGTTGATATCGCTCTCTACTGTTCCCATCTTGGGTGAACGAGTCGTTGAGCCGCGTCATGTGGATCTACGCCCCTTCATATTGCAGGCGGACAAGACTCATGTAACCGCTGGCGGCCTAACGCGAGTCGCCATGGTAAAAGGTTCGTTTATAGTCAATTCATCACAGGGTGGCGGTAGTAAAGACACCTGGATAGTGGGAGACAAATAGCCCATGCTTTCTCGAGTAGCTGAACGAATTTACTGGCAGGCGCGTTACTTAGAGCGTGCCGAGAACACTGCGCGCTTGCTCAGCGTCTTCTCAACACTATTATTAGATTTGCCTCCGGGCACAAAGCTAAGCTGGCGGTCTTTGGTTGAGATTACCGGAACCGACCAGGCCTTCGATGAGAAATATAAACAGGCAAATGAGCGTAATGTAATGCGCTTTCTTTTGCTCGATAGCGCCAGCTCGCTTTTAAATACACTGCAAAACACCCGCGAGAATGCCCGCACGACGCGAGAAATAATGCCGCTGGAAGCGTTCGAGCAGATTAATGATCTGTTTCACTACGCCAAAGATAATGCCCTAGATTCTATTTCCGGAGGGTCGAGGCATAAGTTCCTTGAAGAAATAATTTCAAACTGTCACGAAATTTCAGGACTGATGGCTGGCAGCATGAGCAGGGGAGCAGCCTATAGCTTTGTGCGTTTAGGCAGGTCTCTCGAGCGTGCAGACATGGCAACTCGCATTATCGATGTTGGTTCCGGTAATCTGCTTCCCGATATAGGTACAGGAGCAAAGCCCGCGGAATCCAATGAGCCCTATGAGAATACGTTGTGGATGAATATCTTGCGTTCGCTTACGGCTTATCAGATGTATCGTCAACATGTTAAGCATCGCGTAAATGGCGAAGACGTGGTTAGATTTCTCCTGCAAGACGATGATTTTCCACGAGCGGCAACGCATGTATTGACTACAATCACGAAAGTGCTAAAACACCTACCAAATAATACCAAGGCCACTAAGCAAGTTAATAAGACTCTGCGAATTATCGAAACAGGCAATATTAGTAAGCTGCTCGATGCGGGCTTGTTCCAATACCTGGATGACTTGCAAGTAGAGATCGCCAAGATACACACCAGCATTTCCGATACTTGGTTCCTTCCTCACAATTAGATGAAGAACTTTGAATGTAAATGCGGGCAAGTACTCTTCTTCGAAAACTCCGAGTGCTTGAGTTGCGGCTTTAGCGTTGGCTTCGATCCAGTAACTATGACTATGTGCCGTGCAGATGGGGAAGACGCTGAGTCTAAGCCCACACTGCGTCGCTGCAAGAACTCAATTGATTACGATGTGTGTAATTGGTGGGTGAATGATTCTGAATCTGACTACTGTCTTTCCTGCAAGCTGAACCACACGATTCCAAATCTGTTAGAAGAGAAACGTCGCGCCTGGTGGAAGAGCCTAGAGTATGCCAAGCGCCGACTTATCTATTCCTTACTTAGCCTGAACTTACCGGTTGTCGGAAAGCAAGAAGACCCTATGGGGCTGGCCTTCAAATTCATGGAGGATCAGCGTACTAATCCAGAGGTGTTCGAGGAGCATGTGAACACCGGCCATGTCGATGGCATGATTACAATAAACATCGCGGAGGCAGATCGTGTTAAGAGCGAAATAGCGCGGCAGTATACGCGAGAGCTGTATCGCACTCTGCTAGGCCATTTCCGTCACGAGAGCGGGCACTATTATTTTCTTAAGTTGATCACGTCCCAAGAGCGCAAGCGGCAGTTCGTCGATCTGTTTGGAGACTATACTCAAGACTACGGCAAGGCGCTGAAAGACTATTACAAGAACAATTTCATTTCAGCCCATGACCCGAACATGATCAGCCACTATGCGCAGTCGCATCCTTGGGAAGATTGGGCCGAAGTCTGGGCACATTACCTACACATGATCGATACCTTAGAAACGGCGAATCAATATCGAGTTAGGCAGAGTTCTGCGCAGTTCGACGATATCGATAATACCTTGGATAAGTGGGGAGAGCTGACGCTTTTACTTAATTCGCTGAACAGGAGCATGGGTCTGGAAGATGCTTACCCCTTTGTGCTTTCCGAATTATCCCTTAGGAAGCTCCGTTTCGTTCACGGCTTGCTCTATCCCAGTTAGTCGCCCAAGTTAGTGGCGGCATGCGCAAGAAGGCATCCTTCAGGAGTTGATCCCAGGATTTCTTTAGATCGCGTAGGAATTCGCTGTCGTCTTCAAAGCGGTGGAGATTTGTTGCGGTGAGAGAGCCGGTTTTATAGATCAGCATTTCTATCGGTGGGCCCACGCTGAGATTACTACGCAGGGTTGAGTCCATAGAAACTAGCGCACACATGGCGCAGGTATCGAGGTCGAGATCTGGCTGCAGGATACGGTCTAGAATTGGCTTGCCGTATTTGCTCTCGCCGATTTGTAAGTAGGGAGTGTCCTTCGAGGTGGTGATGTGATTCCCCTCAGGATAGACGAGAATAGTTTCATGCTTGGAGCTGCCGATCTGTCCGCCAATAATAAAACTGGCTTCAAATTTCTTGCCTTCGATTGTGCGCTTTTCCTGTTGCTCTCTGGAAATATCTCCGATGTAATCAGCAGCCTCTTGGAGGCTCTCTATGTTCAGGAGATTGACCTCTGCACCCTTCTTAATGTCTGATTTGACGGTGGCGATGGTGGCTTGGGTGGTGGCGAGATTTCCTGCGCTTAGAATGACGAACTGCCGTTCACCGTCGATTCCAAAGTGGAACATTTTGCTATAAGTAGACACCTGATCGATGCCTGCGTTGGTAAGTGAATCGGAACAGAATACTATTCCTTCGTTCACTGAAACTGCTACACAATAAGTCATTTTTTACTAATTCTGATCAAACAAGCGCTCAATCATACTAACTATACTAGTGACTGGGTAGCGGTATTTTGGGGAATTTAAGCGGCAAGAATGCCCACAAATAGTGTGATGTTTGGCTGGCTCGAACGATCAACAGCACAGCAAAGAAAACCTGCCGTCGACAACTACTGTGGGCTGTGAGGCCTAGCTCATATTGTCGAGCAGGCTATCCAGATCCTCGTAGTCTAATTCATGGTCGATGCGTTTGCTGTCTAGGCGCTCTTCGATGCGGCGGCGCAGGGCGGTAAACTGCGTCTTCGATGAGGCCACTTTTATCGGCGTTTCGTCCGCTTCAATAGCTTCATCATCCGCCAATAAGGCAGTGGCATCTAGAAACTCTTTCGAGTCGTCTATTGAATCATCCCATTGGGTTTCTTTCATGGCGATTCTCACTCTGTCCATAAACGATAGGTAATAGGAACATAGGCTCCTATTACATCTATCGTTTGTTCAGGCGGGAATCTTCAATAAAATTTGGGGGAAAATAGAAGAATACTTGAACAATCTCTTCTTTGGTAGAAAGGCTATTTAAAACAGAGTGTTACTGGGTTTGGGGCGCGATGCTTCAGGCATCGACGCCTAGTGACTCCATAGTTTTCTTGCGCAATTCTTTCTTGGCTATCTTGCCGGTAGCAATGCGCGGCAATTGTTCATACTGGAAATAGAATTTTTCGGGTATTTTAAAGGCAGCGATCCGTGCGCTTAAGAATGTGCTCAACTCCTCGCTACTAAGGGCGCTTTCTTGTTGCAACATTATTGAGGCGCAGGGCATTTCGCCAAGACGTTCGTCAGGTATGCCATACACAGAAACCTCGCTCACCTCAGGATGTTCGCAGATCGCATATTCTACTTCTGCGCAGCCTATATTTTCCCCGCCACGGATCACTATGTCTTTGGCGCGATCCAAGATAATAAGGAAGCCTAATTCGTCTAACATGCCTATATCGCCAGTGTGAAACCAGCCGTCTTTGATCACTTCGGCGGTGGCTTCGGGGTTGTTCCAGTAGCCTTTCATTACCGTCGCACCTTTGATGCAAATCTCGCCGACTTCGCAAGCTTCAAGGGTATTTCCAACGTCGTCCACGATCTGCACACTCGTTACTGGAGGGGTAGGTCTCCCAGTGCTATTCGGTCTGCTAGCGTAGAACTTGCCGGATATTATCGCGCCGATTGCATTTGTTTCCGTCAGACCATAACCAAGGCCTGGAATTGCTGCATCTGGAAATTTTTGCATGATCATATTGAGGTGTTCTGGTGGCCTAGGGGCACCACCACTTTGCACGCCGCGTAAACTACGCAGGTCAGTCGTATCGAAACTTGGCGCTTGCATGAGTTCCCAAGCCATCGTGGGCACACCATGAAAGACTGAAATCCGCTCTTCCTCGATTAGTTTTAATGCGACCTCGGCATCCCATTTGTACATCATCACAAACTTGCGCAGGTAGATGAAGCTGGCTAGAAATTGTGCGTGACTACCAGTTACATGAAATAGTGGGACATTCGCGAGTAGGGCGGGTGGAAATTCTGGATTCTCGTCTAATAGCTCGGGTCGCAGGATCTCTGTGATCTCTTTGACGAACTTCCAAGTGTAGAGTGCGTTGATTATGTTCCGGTGAGTGGAAAGCACTCCTTTGGGCATACCCGTAGAGCCGGAGGTGTACATGATCGAGGCTTTGTCTTCGGGGAATACTTCTGTCTCATCGAGTTCCGCTTGAGAAAGTGGTTTCATCGATCGAGCTAGTTCATAAAATTCGGGGAACGCAGACTCGGCCTCCGGCTTGAACATTACAATTTGCACATCGAGGCTATCTATAAATGGTTTTACTAAGTCCAGTCGTGCCGGGTCTAGAAAGATTAGTTTACTGTCACTGTCGCTAAGGCCGTATTTTAGTTCTGGGCTCTTCCACCAGGAATTCATGGGCACTGCAATTGCGCCTAGTAGGGTGATCGCCATATACGCTATACACCACTCGGGGGAATTGCGTGCACAAATAGCGACACGATCACCCAGTTGAATGCCATATTTTTCTTTGAGCGCACGCGCCATACGCAATGCTAGGTCTAAACTTTCAGCGAAACTAAAGCGCTCTTGCTGATACACCAGAAAAGTTTCGTCACCAGCTTCTAAGCCAAGCTTGTAGAGTGCACCGAGGTTTGTTGGTACGTGGGCGAAAACATTCAATTCCAAACCATCGATAGTGACAGTTTCAGTCTCGAGGGCGGCACCTGGCCCCATATGCGCGGCGGCAATGGTTTTTAGCTTGCTCAGGTCATCACTTATTTGTTGTTCGGACAGTTTGTTTGCTTGAATTGTCACTCTTTATCTATCTCCAGCGTCACTTTTCCCATGACTTTGCGTTCAGTGAACACATTGAACGCATCTACAAAATCAGTCATCGCGAAAGATTCGGTGACAATGGGTTTTAATTTTCCTGCGTCGTACATTTCCAACAATTCGGCGAAGTTCTTCTCGTATTCTGCAGGTTCTTCTTTTCTGAAGCGCCCGAGAAACACACCAACCATGGATGATCCCTTGAGCAGGGCGAGATTAGCCTTGTACTCGGGGATGCGTCCGCTGGCGAATCCCACCACTAGAAGTCTTCCGTTCCAGTTTATGCAGCGACAGCTTTGATCGAAGAGGTCACCGCCCACTGGATCGTAGATTACGTCAGCGCCCTTGCCATCGGTAAGTTCTTTTACTTTCTCTTTAAAATCACCCTCACCGTAGTTTAGTAATGCATCGGGGTTTAATCGATTGACGAATTCGAGCTTCTCATCGGAGCTGGCGGCAGCAATGACCTTGGCGCCCATCAGCTTGCCGAGTTCAACGGCGGCTAGGCCTACACCACCACTGGCGCCTAGAACTAGCAGGGTTTCGCCGGGCTGCAACTGTGCCCGTTGCTTCAGGGCGTAATAGGATGTTGTGTAGATCATCGCAAAGCCAGCGGCTGTCTTAAAGTCCATGCTGTCTGGAATCTTACGCAGGCCATCGGCCTTGACGGCAACCTGTTCGGCTAATCCGCCGATACCGGGAGTGGCCATGACTCTATCGCCCACAGCGAAGCCTTGGAGACCTGTGCCAACAGAGGTAATTATTCCGCCAACTTCCGAGCCCGGTGTGAAGGGCATTGGTGGTTGAAATTGGTATTTACCCTGAATCTGCAATCCGTCAGGGAAATTCAGTGATGCGGAATAAACCTTAACAACCGCCTCATTCTCTGCGGCGATGGGGTCATCGATCTCTTCCAATGCAAGATTTTCAGGGGGGCCATAGGTCTTACAAACGATCGCTTTCATAGGATTACCTCGAGTACAACGAACGCGGATTCAATCACGAATAGGTCTCTACTTCAATTGTTCAGAGTATTCCTCGATTTCCTTCTGTAGCTGTTGGTGATTGTATTGTTGTGGTGAGTGCAAACGCGTATATTTAACCCAAGATTTTTCTCTATCAGTGCATCCCTCGATGAATGAACGAAAACGACAAGCCTATTTAGAGGCCATGGATATTCAGACCTATTTCCCTAGGCAACAGTTGCCTGGGGCGAAGCCTTCGCCTGTCTACGATTTCCCTGCTATAAGCGCAGCTCTTCCTGAAATGACTGAGTTGGATGAATTGGCTCAGGCGCAGACTAGAGTCTCAGCGAAGAGTGAGCGGTCAGCAAAGGGGTTGGAGGCGGTTGAAGAGCTGCGCTCACAAGCGCCTACCACGCGCAAAGCAACGGTAACGCCAATCCATCAATCGACCCCGGCGCCAGAAAATGCGAATGAAATTGACGCAGCTGCGGATCAAGAGGGTGGTCTGAGTTTTACGCTACGCTACTATCTCATCAACGAAAGACTGGCTGTGCTCGATGAAGTGCCTGAGCAGGGGTCTAGGCAAATCAACAAAGAATCTCTGGCCTTGATGCAAGCAATTCTAAAGGCATTGGGACAAGATGGCTTCGAGTCGAACCCGCAGGCGGAAGAATTTTCCTGGCCTTTGCAGGGTGGCTATTCCATGAAAAACACGCCGAAAATAGAGGCGGCGAAAGCGATCTCAGGGTTTCTACAGATGCGCAAAGAGACCGATGGCTTCACTAATCTGCTGGTGTTCGCAGGGCAGGTCGAAGATGTGCTATTGCAGTTTGATGCGAACAAGAACGCGCGAGATTTTGAGAGCAGTAAAGGCTACTTTGTTACGGTAACCCATAGCTTAGCCTCAATGCTGGCAGTATCCACTTTAAAGAGAGATGTATGGCAGCATTTGCAGGCCCTTAGAAAGCGAATCGATAGTTCTATCTAGATCTTTATTGTTAACTTGTCTGAAACCTGTATGCCAATTCCACTGAACTATGCTTCCTGAAAAAAATTCCAAAACAGGCTTCTTTGCGAGAACTATGCGAACTAGCGACGTCGAACTAGTCGCGCAGAATGAAGCCGCTTGCTATGAACACCCCTGGACTAAGCGCATCATTGTTGATTGTCTTAGGGCTGGCTATCAATGTTGGGTCTTAGCCAATAAGCAGCAGATAATTGCCCATGCGGTTGTATCTGTAGCAATCGGTGAGTGTCATCTATTAACGCTGTGTGTCCATCCGGAGTATCAGCGTCATGGCTACGCCAGAAAACTGTTTAAGCTGATGCTTGATCGTGCGCACAAGCAGGAGGCAGAAGTCTGTTTTCTCGAGGTTCGCCGCTCCAATGAAGGCGCGATTAATCTTTATCGTTCGATGGGTTTTGTGCAGATAGGGGAGCGTAAAAACTACTATCCTGGGAAAGGCGATAGGGAAGACGCGTTGATCATGTCGCGCGATTTACCATTGCCTTAGCCGTTTTGGGAGTAGACGGTCGGTAGTTTATTCAGAGCTGTTAATTCTGCTCAGTAATTTCTTCAGCAAGGAGAATACGGCAACGAGGCACAATGCTGCGAGCATGATTCCAGCAACAAGGAAGATGCTACCTAGCAGCATGTTGAGCAGATCTTCCATGGAGAGATCTTGCCAAGAGGCGACCACCCAAACGCAGGCTAGACCGCAAGCAATACCTACCAGTACGGCAGCTGTTTTCTTACGAATTTTCAGTAATGAAAAAATCAAAACTTGGGCCTGTTGTCGTCATCGTCATAGCTGGCTGTGCAGCCAGGGTAGTCGCTGCAACCCCAGAATACACCATTCTTGCCGCTGCGTTTTACCAGTAGCTGATTGCACTTCTGGCATTGATAAGCCGCTTCCGGCACACCATCATGATCTGGCAGAGTGACTTTACAGCCCTTAGAGTATCCGCTGCAAAACCAATAATCCCCTTTTTCCTTATCGGCCTTTACCAATTGGCGCGTGCACAGAGGGCAACGATAATGTTCATCCACATCTTCAGAGGGTTTGCCATCTACGTCATTAAACGAGGTGCGGCAATCGGGGAACCCGGTGCAGCCCCAGAAGGGGCCCATCTTGCCTTGGATTCGCCGCAGAGGTTTCTTGCAGCGCGGGCAATAATGTAATCGTTCGTTACTACTGTCTTGTTCGGTTTCTTGCTGTGTTAGTTCTTTGATCGCAGCAACTAGTGCGGCGTTCTCTGCGGCTGTGCCAATTGAAATACGTAATTTGTCGCGCAATCGATCTTGGTCGAAATAGCGCAGCAGAATATTGCGTTGCTTCAATTGCAGATAGAGTTTTTCGGCTCCTATTGATTCTGGAACCTGACATAAAATGAAATTGCTCTGACTCGCTGGCGCAATAAGACCGAGTTCGGCTAACTCTGTACGTAACTGTTCTCTGCTTTGGCGAATACGCTCGCAGTTTTCCCGTGCGTATTGAAACGAATTTAGCGCGGCGGTTGCGAGGCTTTGGGCAATATGGTCCGTGTTGTAACTGTCTCGTGTTTTAAACATCATCGGTTCAATCAAGGATTTCGCTGCAATGCCGTAACCAAAGCGCAAGCCCGCAAGAGAGTATGCCTTGCTCAATGTTCTGAGGATCAAAACGTTGTTATGAGATTTAATCAGCGAAATCGAATCGTAGTTGAGTTCTGGGTCGACAAAATCGACATAGGCCTCATCGATTAACAACAGTCCGGAAAAATTTTTAGCTATCTTCGCGAGATACTCGGTGGATAGCAGGGCGCCGGTGGGTGCGTTAGGGTTAACCAAAATCAATAGCTTAGCTGCGGACTTATTTAATTGTTCTAGAAAATCTTCTGGCATGCTCCAGTCATCATTGAGGGCAATCTCTTCAAATTGACACCCCTGAATTTCGGCGAGAACTGGGTATAGAGAGTAGCTGGGCTTGCAGACAGCAATGGTGTCTCGTTGCTCAACATAGGTCGTTAATATGAGTCGTAATAATTCATCACCACCATTGGTGGGAATGATCTGCTCAGCGGAGATATTGTGTAAGCGGCTAGCGGCTTCCCGAAAGGAATCAGCCATCGGTGACGGATAGCGCCTGAGGGCAGCTACGTCTATCGCTTGCAGCGCTTCGGCCACTTGAGGACTGGGCGGATAAGGGTTCTCATTGGTATTGAGTTTAATGGTGTTAGCAGCTCCGGTTTGTTCTCCCGGGGCATAGCCTTGCATTTTCTCAATATTTTTACGTTCGAAAGACATACTGAAGATTCGTCAATTAATTGAATAGAGCTAGGAGACCAGAAAATTGTTCAGAGGCGCCCTAGAAGAGTCAGATGAACGGATTGAGACAATTCATCTGTAAACGGTAGGGTGAAAAGCTTATAGCTTTAATGGGTTTTAGTCTAGCTTCTATACTCGGTCAAACTGCTCGTTGGATCTGTATTAGTTTGGTAAATAGGTGTTCAGCCTATTGGTCCATCCGGCTATCCAGCGCTGCTCTCTGCGTTCGCTAGGCGCGTTTGCGACGCGCCGCTCCAGAACTCGAGTCGCAGCCGCGACGAAGTCCTCGAGGTTGGCAGGGCTGCTGCGCATTTCCAATAAAACCTGCAGCAGTCCCCAGCCTTCATCCTGGTAGCGTTCGCTTGGAGCTATGCCGGTTCCCTTAAAATGAACATAGTCGATCAGGGCGTACATGCCATAGGGCGTTTGTGAGTTGGCGATCTCATAGAAGCGAGTCTGCACGGAGCGACGTGTAGAAGGTTCTAATTCGCCGAAAAGATCTGCCGTGGAGTCATGTAATCTTTCGACGATAAACCGTACTTGCAGCTCGGTGGTCGAGCCTAGGAATTCGCGTAGCTGCCGCATTCTCTGGCTGTCGAGCTCGGTTAGAAATTGCTCTCTGCTCTGCCAGGGAGAGTCGGGGTTTTCTGTTGTCTCTAACCATTCAGGTAATGTGTAGCCGTGCTTCTTGTAGAAGGCTAGCAAGCTTGGAAAAGTTTCTTCGAAGCGCTCATTTTGCTGTGTGCGGTACCAAATAAAATGGCCTATGCCGAGTGAGGGGAAATCCTCGCCTTCGTTCCAGCTGGTAAGGCAGCTAAATTTTCTGTTGCACTCGTTTGCAAAGACACGATCGCCTAGCCAATCCATCTGCTCTGGATTGAACTGTGGGAGTTGCCCCCAAACCGGCGGAATTACTGCGATCTGCAGCAGTACTATCAACAAATATCTATTGAAACTGATTGAAATAACTGGCATTTTGATTTGTTATTACAAGATTAAAGAAAAAAAGAGCAATATAGACTTGTTATCGGCCAAAACCTCGGAATATGCGGAATTTGGCACTATTTTCGTCACATATCGACGGGCAAAGCACGTAGAATGGGCCTCGATTGGGGTCAGGGTCGAACAGACCAAGAAAACATCTGAATAAGAGATGCTGGAAATACTGAAAAACAATGACTGAAACAGCTAGCACAGACATAGAGATTGAAATCCCACCGGCACCGGTTGTGGAGAAGCAGGATGAGTTTGTCGCTAATTTGTCCAAGATCTATCAGCGCCTCAAATACAGCAAAAAATTAAAGACCTCCATGAAGGAAGTCGAGCAAGACTTGCTTGGGTTGCTTGACGTCAAACTGTTCACGATCTACCAAAGTGTAGACAACGGTAAGGAAATTCTCGCCAGTTTTAAAGGCGGCGATCCTGACGACGATGATTCCATAGAGATCAGAGTGCCGTTCAGTCCGACATCGCTGGCAGGCTATGTTGCACTTAGCCAAAGAGCTCTTGTTATTAAGAATGTCTTGAATAGCGAAGAGTTGATCGACATCCATCCGCGTCTGCAATTCGATAAACGTTTCAGTGAAGCTAAAGGCTGGAATGTAAAGTCCATGATCATTGTTCCCATCAAGGATGAAATCTTGTTGGGTGTCATGCAGCTAATCAATTTCGAGGGCGATCGAGAGTTCACAAAGACTGACCTGAAGCACGCCATGATGGTCAGTCAGATGCTGGCTAAACAGTTCCGTTCTTCTTTGCAGAGCACGCAAGGTCCTTATGATTATCTTGTGCAGAAAAGTAAGCTCACTGGGGTTGAGCTAGCAGAGCTGCAAAACAATGTTTCACTCTACGGCGGTTCAGTCAGCCGTAGTCTCATGGAAGAGTACAATATCGAAGCTGACGATATCGGCAAGTCATTGGAGCACTACTATCGTGTTCCTTATATGAAGTATGACTCGGATCATGAGCTGCCCTTCGATCTGCTGGAAAATATCGGTGTAAGTTACCTCAAAAGCAATCTCTGGTTGCCGGTTGCGGGTGACAAGGAGGAGGCAGTAATCCTCATTGATGACCCTTCCGATTATCAGCGCATCATGGAAATTCAGGGTGTTGTTAATGCCAGAAATTACGTCTTCCGTGTCGGCCTTCCTGAGCATATTCACCAATTCTTGCGCGGCGATGCCGATGCAGATATGGAAGCGGGTTTCGATGATGTATTCGATTCGCTTGGAGGCGAGGGTGGTATCGAAGTCGATGCCGAAGGTGATGATGAGGAAGATGAAGGCTTAGCAGCTACATCTGGCATCATTCAGCTGGTTAATCGCATCATCACCGAATCGGAACGATTGGGTGCCTCGGATATTCATATCGAGCCCGGTAAAGACGATGCGCCAGGTGGCGTCCGGATTCGTGTCGATGGTATTTGTAGAGAACTACTTAAGGTACCAAAAGAACACTGTGCGGCATTGATTGCTCGCGTTAAGGTTATCTCTAGGTTGAACATCGCTGAGAAGCGCCTGCCACAGGATGGTAAGTGTAAGCTCAAGGTTAGAGGCCAGCGCCTCGAACTTCGTGTTGCCACCGTACCAACCGTCCAAGGTGAGAGCGCTGTACTGCGTATTCTCGCGGCCGGTGCCGCAATGCCATTAGAGAAATTGAATCTAAGCCCCAGAAACCTTGAAAAGGTTATCGATGCATCGGCTCACCCACATGGACTGTTCCTAGTTGTGGGGCCAACCGGTTCTGGTAAGACGACTACCTTGCACGCTGTGCTCGGGTACATCAATAAGCCCGACAAAAAGATTTGGACGGCGGAAGATCCGGTAGAGATAACACAACCGGGTCTGCAGCAGGTGCAGATGCTACCGAAGATTGATTTCACCTTTGCAACGGCAATGCGCGCCTTCCTGCGTGCCGACCCTGACGTGATTCTGATTGGTGAGATGCGCGACCATGAAACCGCGAGTATCGGTGTCGAGGCGTCCCTAACGGGTCACTTGGTTCTATCCACCTTGCACACTAACTCCGCACCAGAAACGATTACTCGTCTACTCGATTTGGGTTTAGACCCCGTTAACTTTTCCGACGCGTTGCTAGGTGTATTGGCGCAGCGATTGATGAGAACACTCTGCGGTAAATGCAAGCAACCGTACAAGCCCGATAAGAAAGAGCTGGATCATCTGGTCGATGCCTACGGCCGCGAAGCATTCAAAGACCTTCCTTATGATCTGGACAATATTGAATTGCAGGGGCCTATTGGCTGCGATGACTGTGGCGGCACCGGATATAAAGGTCGAACAGGCATACACGAATTGCTAATGGGTACCAATGAATTGCAGGCCATGATCTACAATAAAGCGGAGCTCGATGTGATACGCGAGCAGGCGTTGAAAGATGGCATGCAAACCATGAAGCAAGATGGCATCGAGAAAATATTCATGGGTCTAAGTGACTACCAACAACTATTGCGGGTTGTTGCTGAGTAGCATAGTTGCTGGCTATTGGTGCTGCAGCCCTCCACGGGCTGATGGGCTCCAAGTATCCCTTTTTATCGTTCGACGAAGGTTCTTGCAAATTCCCCACTGTATTTGCGGGTTTTGCCGAGATACGACTTTCTTACAGGGCCCCGTCCTCTGTAATCTCGGGAAAAGTGCTGAATAGCGCACAACTAGGGTTTGAACCAGTTCATGTTCTGGGCTTTTGCCCACCCTAAACTCATCTGCTTGTTCTATATTACTTCTGAAGCCAACTGAAAGTGATTAGCTTTAGAGGTGTAATTATGGAACGACAAAAGCAGTTAATTCAGCCGCTTGTTTATTGTGCAGTAGTTTTCATTACCTTAGGGATAGCGATAGCAAATGAAATTCTCGCCCGCTTCGGGCTAGAAAGTAATTATATCGTCGTGTTCTCTATCGCTTTTTTGGTAGCGGGGTTATTGCTTAGAAAAAACCTTGTTCTGCTAATGCTTGTGCTGGTGGGGGTATTTGCCATCAATCTGCCGGATGCCACACTCCTGCAGTATCACCTCGATCGTGACGTACTTCTGGCGATGGTGTGCGCTACCTTGTTGGTGCCTTCCGTGTATCAGCTGATCGTCAGCTAGAAGGGTAGCTTAGTTAGCGAGTATATTGGCGATTGCATCGAACCTGGTTACTAGCCAGCGATCGTCAATGAATTTCATATCTATCTCTACGTCAGCGGGAGTGTTTCGAAAGATAAGCTCAAGCTCGTAGGTTGCCAAATCGTCGCTTTGACCAAAGCGTATAAGAGCAATATCTGCATTCCCTCGTATGCTCTCTATTGATTCTAGAGGCCCCGTTTGGCGCACAATGCCGTTCACATAGCGCACAAGCAATTCCACTGGGACTGCTTCTTGAAAGTCAGGATGAGAGTTGTCAATTAACAGCGTTGGATAATCTTCGGGAAATGTATTCTGAACTATTTGCAGAGCAATTTCTTGGGCAGAAGCGCCAAGACGATTCGTGCGCAATATTGCCCATGAGAATACGGCGATTACTAGGATCAATGAGAGGCAAGCCAAAGTCACGATTTAGCGTGAATATTTTCAATATTACTCCGCGCGGAATTGCCAAAAATTAACGCTAAGAACGAGCGGTAGTGTAGGCTGAAAAACTTCAATAAAAACAGTGATAAAGGAATTCTCACATTTCGTAAATCGCGTTTGATGCGAGAATTTATGCACAAAAATTAAGCCTCTGTCACAAAACACTAAGAATACGCAGGTTTTATTTTAGATCGTAACTTCTAAAACTCGTAACCCGTTGAATAATATACAAATAACCTATTGATTAAAATTTGATCAATTTGTGTCATAGAGGCGTATTTTCGAGGCTTGAAGCGATTCTTGAAGAATTACCCACTGACTTATCCACAGATTCTGTGGAAAAAAACTTTGCGGTAGATTAATCGAATTTCCTAGCATCCTCAATGGCTTAAGAAGGCTTGTTGGAGAGTGTGTTAGCAGTGTGCGCTAAGTGCCTATTTAAAAATCAGCCTAGAATTGCTCTATTTCTGAGGGATGGGGGTACAGACATTGAGATTATGCCAGCTAAAGGAATGTGTTATGTTTGCACTACCATTAGTTGTACAGCATTTTATTATGATCGAATTAACAGCCGAAATCCCATTCCTATGGCGCTTAGGCGCCGAGAGCAGCGACGGCTACTGCTCCGTATCTATGATCGTACCCTGTCCGCCTGAGACCGAGATCAAAGACCTTACCATCGAAACCAGTGTCCTGAGTCTTTCCTCAGACAGCACCCGTTCCGAAAAGGAAGAGACGTTGGAATGGAATCAGGAAGACATTAGCTTATTCTTGAAGTTAGTAAATCAAAAGCAGCTCGCCAATAAGCAGCCAATATCCGAGACGGTGCGCATCGACCTTACCGATCCCGCGGTTATCGACATCATTCATATTGTCGCAGCGGCTGGCTTTGGCGTGGCGTTTACATCCTATGGATTATTGAAACAGTCAGGTGGTTTGTATCCTGTGCACAGCTGTGAGGTTGGTGCACTTGCCTCATTGAATACGATCATCGGATTCAAGCCCTGCATTGTCGTTGATATCGAAGATGATGATGTTGTCTGTGTCTTGCTGGAAAATATCGATGTGCAGGCTACAGATGAGTATGATCAACTTTGCCGACACGACCTGTTGTTAGCAAAACGAGCAGACATCCTGCATCCCGAATTTGCGGAAACTAAGGTTAAGCCTGAGGGCGCTGTGCTGCACTAGCATTTTTGCAGCATAACAGTGCTGCAAAATCTGCCTATTTACTTTGCGCGCTGGTTAAAACGTTTGCCAACAAGTGCTGCGGCAATATTCACTTTCTGAATATCGATGGCACCGCCCGCGATACCCCATCCCCATGCATCCCGTAACTTCTGTTCTAGCGGATACTCTTTGGAGTAACCGTAGCCGCCCATTAGCTGCATCGCCTTGCCGGTTACTTCGCGTGCGGTCTCATTAGCAAAACACTTCGCGACAGAGCTCTCAGCGATAGAGGGGAGTCCCTTTTCAGCATTTACAACTGCACGGTAGAGTAGGAGCCGCGAAGCTTCGAGTTTCATCTTCATTTCGGCTATCTGTAATTGCACTGCTTGGAAATCGATGAGGGTCTTACCAAATTGTTGCCGTTCTTGAGAGTACTCTAAAACATAGTCAAAGGCGGATTGGGCGACGGCCAATGACATCGTAGTATTGCCGCAACGTTCTAGGTCGAATGCATCCATTAATTTACCGAAGCCTCCCGCTGCTACGAGTATATTCTCAGCCGGCACCTCAACGTTGTCGAAATACATGTCGGCGCTTGCGACACCGCGGAAGCCCATGTGGTGATCGCGTTTGCCGAAGCTAAAGCCGTTGCTATCTTTCTCGACGACAACGGCGCCTATTGCCTTCGCGCCGGGACTATCATCCATTCGGCAATAGACAACATACGCCTCGGAATGGCCGGCCCCTGAGCACCAGCGCTTACTGCCATTAATTGTTACTTGATCGGATTCAAGCTTAGCTTGGGTAGTAAGGTCGGTTAGTGCTGAACCTGCATTTGGCTCTGACATGGAAACAGCGACAACGATTTCGCCGGAGCACACCTTGGGCAGAAATTTTTCCCGCAGTCGATCACTGCCGAAATGTGCTATTGCCAAGCTGGGCCCGAAGCAGGACTCGAATATGGGAAAGGCTACTGCGATTGAAACTTTGGCTATTTCCTCTAAGACGATCACAGCATCGAGGTGGCTCATGCCGGCTCCACCATACTTCTCGTCGAGGTTGACGCCGAGATAGCCTAATTCGGCATAGCGCTTACGTAGCTCGATTCCAGGAGGCTCGTCACTCTCTTCTATTTGCTTGGCGATGGCTGGCAGTTCTTGCTGCGCAAACTTACGTACGGATTGCTGCAGGGCGACTTGTTGTTCGGATAGAGTGAAATCCATATTTCGGAGTCCTTGTGCTTCAGTTTTCAGTGCTGTTGCGGGGTATTGTAGAGTATCCATCAGACTACCCATAGACCCGCGTTGCAGGCCGGTTTCCCTACTCTTGCTCCCAGCTGTTATAATCGCGCCCGATTTCACTCGGCATCTAGAGTAAGTTGAGTATAAATCCTTCTAATTCTGCAATCTGAGCAGAGAGCATGCAATTGCATTGCCTCTGGTCGTAACACGGCAATCATCAGCATGGGTATTGAATCACTAATCGACGAAATAGGGCGCCGCCGTGTGTTGGCGATCATTTCGCACCCGGATGCCGGCAAAACCACCATCACTGAGAAATTATTGCTTTACGGCAACCTGATTCAAGTTGCGGGTTCGGTGAAGAGCAAGAAGTCGGATCGCCATGCGACATCTGACTGGATGGCGATGGAGCAGCAGCGAGGCATTTCGGTGACTTCCTCGGTGATGCAGTTCCCTTACAACGGTCGAATGGTGAACCTGCTCGACACTCCCGGGCACGAAGATTTCTCCGAAGATACTTATCGCGTGCTCACCGCCGTGGATTCTGCGCTGATGATTGTGGACGGTGCAAAGGGTGTGGAAGAGAGGACGATCAAGCTGATGGATGTCTGCCGTCTGCGTGATACGCCGATCTTTACCTTTGTTAACAAGCTCGATAGAGATATTCGCGATCCTATCGAGGTCCTCGATGAGATAGAGACAGTGCTTAACATCCAGTGTGCGCCTATCAATTGGCCATTGGGAATGGGTAAAGAATTCAAGGGCGTCTATAACCTGTATGAAGACAAGGTTTATGTCTATCAACACGGCCAGGGCAATCAGATTCATGACGAGGTGGTAATCGATGGGCTGAACAGTCCAGAGACGGCACAGCTACTTGGTAGCTATACACAAGACTTCATCGATGAGATTGAACTGGTGCGTGGTGCCAGTCACGAATTCGATAGAGAGGCCTATTTAAAAGGGACTCTGACACCCGTCTTCTTTGGTACAGCTTTAGGGAACTTTGGCGTTAAGAAAATGCTCGAGGATTTTGTAGAGTGGGCGCCTGAGCCAAAAGATCGAGAAACAGAAACCCGTGTAGTGGCAGCGAAAGAAACGGACTTCACCGGCTTCGTCTTTAAGATTCAGGCGAACATGGATCCTAAGCATCGTGATCGCATCGCGTTCATGCGTATCTGCTCGGGTGAGTACACAAAGGGCATGAAGATGCGCCACACCCGCATCGGCAAGGATGTCAAAGTGGCGGATGCGGTGACCTTTCTTGCGGGTGACCGCGAGCAGGCAGAGACGGCAGTTTCGGGTGACATTATCGGGCTGCATAATCACGGCACGATACAGATCGGCGATACATTTACCACGGGGGAGGAATTGAAGTTTCGAGGAATTCCTCACTTTGCTCCTGAGTTGTTCAGGCGTATTCGCCTGCAAGATCCGCTCAAACTCAAGCAACTACAAAAGGGCCTGACGCAACTATCAGAAGAAGGGTCTACGCAGGTGTTCATGCCTCTTCGCAATAATGATCTGATCGTGGGTGCCGTTGGTGTGTTGCAATTTGAAGTCGTGGCGTTTCGCTTGAAGGACGAATACAAGGTGGATTGCAGCTATGAACCGGTTACGGTTTATGTAGCAAGATGGGTGGATTCCGAGAACAAGGCTAAGTTAGAAGAATTTCGGAAGAAGGCTCATGAAAACCTCTCGATCGATGGTGGTGGTTATCTTACTTATCTTGCACCTACTCGAGTCAACCTGAGCCTGATGGAAGAGCGTTGGCCGGAAATTGAATTTCGTGCGACCAGAGAACACTAGCCGGTGTTTTCTAATCAATTGTGAAGCTTCAATTAACAAGCCCTAGTTTATAAATAATAGTTAGTAGGCAGTTTAAACTCTATGTCCAAGTGCCACATGCAATTCGAGATCAATGCCACCGACGGCAAGGCTCGCACCGGTGCCATGCAATTTCCTCGCGGTGAAGTCGCTACCCCGGCATTCATGCCGGTAGGTACCTACGGTAGTGTAAAGGGTCTGAACCCGCAGCAGATTCGCGATACCGGAGCTGACATCATTCTCGGCAATACCTTTCATCTGATGCTCAGGCCGGGCACCGAAGTCATCATGAAGCATGGCGACTTGCATGACTTTACTGGCTGGGAACGGCCGATGTTGACCGACTCGGGGGGCTTTCAGGTATTTAGTCTCGGCGAGATGCGCAAGATCACCGAGCAGGGCGTTAAATTTAAGTCTCCTATCGATGGTGCGGAGATTTTTCTCGGTCCTGAAAACGCCATCGAAATACAGCATCAACTTGGCTCCGACATCATCATGGTATTCGATGAATGCACTCCTTATCCGGCTACTGAGACAGAAGCCAGAGACTCGATGCAGCTCTCACTGCGTTGGGCGGGGCGCTGTGTTGAAGCCCATGGTGATAACAGCGCGGCGTTGTTTGGTATTGTGCAGGGCGGCATGTTCGAGGCGCTGCGGGAGGAGTCCTTGGCAGGCTTGCTCGAACTTGGTTTCGATGGTTACGCGTTGGGTGGGCTATCTGTGGGCGAACCAAAAGAGGAAATGAAGGCGGTTGTAGAATTTTGTGGCGAGAGATTGCCGGCGGACAAGCCGCGTTACCTAATGGGAGTAGGCACGCCGGCTGATATTGTGCACGCTGTCAGTCAGGGTATCGATATGTTTGATTGCGTAATGCCGACAAGAAATGCACGGAATGCGCATTTGTTTACCTCCCAGGGCCTTCTGAGACTGCGTAACAGTCGCTTCCGTTATGATACGGGGCCGCTAGATGAAGAATGTGGTTGTTATACCTGCCAAAATTTCAGTCGCGCTTATTTGCACCATCTCGACAAATGCCGTGAAATGCTTGGCGCACAGCTGAATACTATTCACAATTTGCACTACTATCAGACTCTGATGGCGAGTTTGCGCGAGGCTATAGAACAGGGTAGATTGGCCGCCTTTGTTAGCCAGTTTCAGGAAGATCAGCAAAAATTGGCCTGAACCTGGATGCTAAGCACTTGAAAATAAGCCAATAATCCCAAGTTAGAGTAGATACGCCCTTGCGGCTGGCCTAAGGCATTCGCAATAGACGTATCTGAAAACAATAAATGGCGCTAGCTGGCGGTCTAAAGCGAGCGCAATAATCGATATAAGAAGTGCATTAAAGCCGGTACAATTCCCAGCTTTTCTGCCTTATCGGATACTTAATTCCTTGAGAGAGTCAATTATGAATTTTATCTTCCCGACAGCCTATGCCCAAGAAGCCGCGGGGCAACCCTCGATGACTTATAACCTGATTCTTTTCGGCGGCATGTTTGTGCTGTTCTATCTGATCTTGTGGCGCCCGCAGTCGAAGCGTGCAAAAGAACATAAGGATCTTATTACCAGCGTCTCTAAAGGAGATGAGGTAATGACATCAGGTGGACTGATGGGCAAGGTTACTAAAGTAAACGAAGATTATATTGCCGTTGAAGTCGCGCAAAATGTAGAGCTTAAATTGCAAAAATCTTCAGTCGCCGCAGTTCTGCCAAAAGGCACAATTAGTCAGATCTAGTTGCGTCGGAAATTAGTCGAACGCGTTTACCCACCGACGATAAAGAGCTAGCTGGTAGCACAATATGTTAAATAAATACCCGGCCTGGAAAAACATTCTCATTCTTATAGTGGTTCTCTTGGGATTTCTCTATTCCTTGCCAAACCTCTATCCAGATGATCCTGCCCTGCAGATTTCTCATGAGCTCACCGAGTTGAGCGAGGGAGATATGCCAATCATTACTTCGGCATTGGAAGCGGCGGAGGTCGATTTCTTTGGTGAAGAATTAAATAGCGAGAGCATTCGCATTCGCCTAAGTAATCTTGATGATCAGTTACGCGCGAAAACAGCTATAGAAGAGGCCTTGGGGGACAGCTATATCGTGGCATTGAATCTTGCCCCCACTACGCCAGGCTGGTTGCAGGCCATAGGTGCCGGCAAGATGAACCTTGGTCTAGACTTACAGGGTGGAGTGCACTTTCTTATGGAAGTGGATATGGAAGCCGCGCTGAATCGTCGTATGGAAGACAACTTAAGCAACGTTAGAACTATATTAAGAGAACAAAGGATTCGCAGTCGCGGTTTGAATCTGATTTCTAACTTCCATCTAGAAGTGCGCTTTGCGAATACCGATGATCGCAGTCAGGCTAGATCTGAGCTGGTTGATATCTTTCCGGAATTGCAATTTCAAAATCGCGAAGCAGAAGGCGTATTCATTTTAGATATGCGTATGACTCCAGCTACCGCGCTGCAGATTCAAAATGATACCTTGCAGGCGAATAGAACTACTCTGTTGAATCGTGTTGACACACTAGGCGTATCGGAACCAACTGTGCAGCAACAGGGCTCGGACCGAATAGTAGTGGAATTGCCTGGCATGCAAGATCCAGCACAGGCAATCCGTATCCTGCAGCGAATCGCCACATTGGAGATTCACCTGGAAGCCGAGTTAGGTGCGCCGAGCTTAAGTTACGAGACTTATAACTACGAAGGCATTCCCGTCAACGTTGACAATGACGTGGTCCTGCAGGGCGATCGTATAAGCAATGCGGTTTATCAGCTAGATCAGAATAGCCAGCCTTCGGTGGTGTTGAGCCTCGATGCGCAGGGCGGCAATCAAATGAACCGTGCGACACGCGACAACGTTGGCCGGATGATGGATATTCTTCTGATTGAGACTAAATCGCGCACTATTACTTCAGTGAATGAAGAAGGTGAGGAAGTTGAAGAAATTGAGTTCTACGAAGATAAAGAGCTCATTATGCACGCGACCATCATACAGGCGTTAGGCAGACAGTTTAGTGTCACCGGCTTGACTCCGCGTGAGGCAAGCGATCTGGCTCCATTGATTCGTTCGGGCTCCCTCGCAGCTCCTATGACAATTGTTGAGCAATCGGTTATCGGGCCATCAATGGGTCAAGAAAATCTTGATCAAGGTTTGTTAGGCGTGCAAGTAGCTGCCGGCCTCGTTGTTATTTTTATGCTTATCTACTACCGAGCTTTTGGTATGGCGGCGAATGCTGCACTCATCATGAATATCCTGATGATCGTAGCGGTAATGTCTTCGATTATTCCGGCGACACTGACGCTGCCGGGCATTGTAGGTATCGTTCTCACAGTGGGCATGGCAGTTGATGCGAATGTGCTCATCTTCACGAGGATACGTGAGGAATTGGGGGCTGGTGCGCCGCCGCAACAGGCTATCGATGCGGGATATAACCGAGCATTCACTACTATTATCGATGCGAACCTGACCACCTTCTTAGTAGCAGCGGTACTCTACACGATCGGCACAGGACCAGTGCGCGGATTCGCAATCACCCTGATGATAGGGATTATTACTTCTATGTTCACTGCCATCGTTGGTACGCGAGCGATTGTGAATTTGATCTACGGTGGCAAGTCTGTGAAGACACTCTCCATTGGAAAATATAGAAAAAAGGCCACGCAGGACGATCTGAGCATAGCGGCGGGAAAATAGATAAATATGTTAATGACTGAGAAAGAAATCGATTTTATGGGTGTGCGCAAGTTGGCGGGTGTGGCATCTATTATTCTAGTTATCGTTTCCATCGTATCGCTAGCATTCAACTCACTGGAATTTGGTCTGGATTTTACCTCTGGTACTTCGGTGCGCTTGAGCTATTCCGAGCCAGTGGTCGTCGAAGATGTTAATCAGACGCTGCGTGAGAATGGTTATGAGGATGCGGTGGTCGTAACATTCGGAACCGATAGAGATATTCGAATCCTTCTGCCGGTAGATGAAAATGTCGCGGTAGGTGAGCAGGCTGCGCAGGCAGTTGTGGTTGGTGAGCTAATTGCAGAGCTGCTACAGAGTGACAGTGGTAGTGAGATCACGCTATTAGGTTCTGACTACGTGAGCGCGAAGGTTGGCGGCGAACTAGTTGAGTCTGGGGGCATCGGTATGTTGGTGGCCCTTGCGATTATCATGGTTTACATCGCCATGCGCTTTCAGTTTAAATTTTCCGTTGGGGCCGTGGTAGCACTCGCGCATGACCTCATAATTACACTAGGGATATTTTCTCTGTTTCGGATCGAGTTCAATCTGAATACATTGGCTGCGCTATTGGCCATCATTGGTTATTCGTTGAATGACACCATCGTGGTCTCTGACCGTATCCGTGAGAATTTTCGTCGTCTGCGCAAGGGTACACCGCTTGAGATGGTCAATACGTCTCTGAATCAAACATTATCACGTACGTTGATTACGTCATTGACTACATTGCTGGTGCTCTTTTCCATCCTCTTCATCGGTGGTGAGTCTACTCAGGGATTTGCAGTGGCGCTTATTATTGGTGTAGTGATCGGTACTTATTCTTCAATTTACATCGCCTCGAATGTCATTCTGTACATGAATGTGACCCGCGAAGACTTAATGCTGCCGGTGAAAGAAGGCTCAGATTTGGACGATATACCCTAGTAAGGGTTCATAACACGTCGACATTTCCCCGATCTGGGCAAAGCCTACGATAAATAGCACTTGGCGCTGACCCGCATAATTGCTATGTTTTAGCCCGTCAAAATCTAAAGTTCATAGAGGGCGATTCAGATTGATTCACACCGGGCTACAATCTCAGCACACAGAACAATCTCGCTGTAACTGGCGTCTCGCCTTTTCGGTGTTATTGCTGCAATTTTCTCTGTTTTTGCCCTTCAAATCGCTAGCCCAAGATCCTGCCTTATTTCCCAGACCTGCTGAATTAGAGCCAGCCATAAGCTTCTGGGTGCGTGTATATACTGAAGTCGATACGCAGAGTGGCTTCCTGCATGATTCACAACATCTAGACGTTATTTATACTGATCTGCGCTTGAACCGCCGTCAGATAGAGGCAAGGCGCAGCCAAATTCAAGAAGATCTGCGAGTGCTTGCTAGCGGCAAGCGTGATCAGCTTACAGATACGCAGCGTGAGATTCTCTCCCTCTGGCCTAGCGATGTGGGTAATCAGACCCTGCGTACGGCTGCTTCCAATGTGCGCTGGCAGTTAGGGCAGTCGGATAGGTTCCTTGGTGGATTGCAGAGATCGGGCGCCTACCGTCAGCATATAAGAAATGTTATACAAGAGAAGGGTCTTCCTGCAGAGCTTGGTGTGCTTCCTCACGTCGAATCGTCTTTCAACCCCGGTGCATTTTCTAGTGCATCGGCTGCAGGCATGTGGCAGTTCGGTCGTGCAACAGGTCAGCGTTTCATGCGCATCGATCACATCGTGGATGAGCGAATGGATCCCTATACAGCGACTAATGCTGCTATGAGCTTGCTTGAATACAATTACAGTGTTCTTGGCACTTGGCCTTTGGCGTTAACTGCTTACAACCACGGTGCAGGTGGAATCGCCAGAGCCGTTCGAGAGACAGGTACTACTGATATCGAGAAAATCGTCGCGAATTACAAAGGGCGCTCTTTTGGATTCGCGTCGCGTAATTTTTATGCGCAATTTCTCGCCGTGAATGATGTTGAGAGAGGTGCCGAAGAGTACTTCGGCGATGTGCGTTTTAATTCAGCGCCTAGTTTCAGAGAAGTCCAAACCGATGCCTTTATCGATGCCGAAGTATTTGCCAGTTCGGTCGGCATCAGTCTGGAGCAATTGCGTGCGGACAATCGCGCTCTGCGACCTGTGGTATGGGAGGGGAACAAGAGAATTCCTCAGGGCTTTCGGGTCAAGGTGCGAGCAGAAGTTGTTCCTACTGGCGATATCTTAGCGATGGTGCCTGCGGATTTTAAGTTTCCTGTACAGACACCTGATATAGCTTATGTAGTTGAACGTGGGGATAGCCTCTCGGTAATCGCTAGACGCTTCAATACCTCAGTGACCAGGCTTGCCGCGCTGAATCAGCTACAGAGTAGAAATAGGATTCAAATTGGTCAGCGTCTCTTGCTTCCTCAGGACAGTAGCCAACAGACTTCGATTGCAGCTGCTGTTTCGAAAGATGGATCATACACAGTGCGCAGAGGTGATACGGTTTCACTAATCGCGGCGCGCTATGGCGTTACCGAGCGAGCGCTATTGGGTGTGAATGGTATTCAAGACCCACATAGAATTTATCCAGGGCAGCAGCTAACGATGCCTGGGCAAGGGGATGCCGGGATTCAGCTAGCAGGGGCGGACGCTACTATTACTCCAGTGCCAGCTCAACTAGCAGAAGAAGCCAGTCCGCGCACGGAGCCTGTGAGTGAGACGCCGACATCAGTTGCTGAAGAAGTAGAGCAGCTTACACTGGTGCGTCTGCCTCCCGCTGCGGTCTTACCGGACAATCAAGAATTAGACGCCCCAGTTACTGTTGAAGAGAGCACGGCTGAGGCTTTAGACCCTGTGATAGACGTTAGTGCGAGTAACGAGCAACTTGTTGAAAATCTGTCTGCAGACCCCTCGGATTACACAGTAGCGAGTAACAATACGGTTGAAGTTCAGGCATCGGAAACGCTGGGGCATTTAGCCGAGTGGTTAGGTATTCGTGCCTGGGATGTGCGCCGTCTAAACAACATGGCATTTGGCGACCCCGTCATTGTGGGTAAGCGTTTGTCTCTGGATTTCTCCCGTGTGAACATTGCGGAATTCGAGCTTAAGCGTCGCGAATTTCATTCGACTTTGCAGCAAGAGTTTTTCAGCAATTACCGCATCCAAGGTGTCGAGCAGTATGAGATCAAGCGTAACGATAATATTAGCGCTATAGCGAGAAATCGCTATTCCACTCCCATTTGGCTAGTGCGGCAGTACAATCCCGGGCTGGATTTCAATCGCATACAAATTGGCCAGCAAATAGCCTTTCCACTCGTAGAGCAATCAGAGTAGTCCTCGACTCCTTTTAGCCTTGAACGAGTCTTTCCAGTAGTTGCGCATACTTGGGCCGAAGTACTTTCTGAGAGAAGTTGTCTAGAAGGACTCTTGGAAGCGCATTACCCTTGGCCAGCATTCTCTGCCAATTTTCGAGTCGTTGAAGAATGCCCGCACAATTCACTTTGTCTTCGTTATTTCCATTAAAGGGGTAGAGGCACTCAGCGTCGATGTATTCTGGATAGACCAATGCATCGGGCACAAGAGGCGTGCAGCCTAATGAGCAGGCTTCCTGTATAGCTAGACCCTGAAAATCATGTAGAGCAGTGGAGAGCACGACGTCACAGCGCCTAAGCAGGTCTATATAGCTCTCACGGTTCTCGATGAAACCGAAGCTACCCTGATCGATGGCAAGATCCGCCGCATGTTGCTCTAGGTAGGTCGCTATCTTGTCAAATTCTGTGGGGAAAGATCTGAATTGCTGTCCTACGACATGGAGTCTGATCGGCAGTTGCTGTGCAAGAATTGTCTCGGCTAGTTGCAGCAGTAGTTTTGGTCCTTTGTCATATTCCCAGCGATGATTCCAAACTACATCGAGTATTGGATTGGGATTTTTCGTTGTTGGCGCGGTTGCTTGTAACTGGAATTCTTCCAAGGGAACTGGGATAACCTCGCTCTTTTCAATTTTCTCCAATAGTTCCGGTGACAATTGGTCCGGTAACCTTTTAAGTAATTGCTTGGCACCATGCAGGAACGTGGATCGGTTGTAATCGCTGTTGAAAGCGATTGCGTCCGCACACAGCGCTGAATAGAGAGGAACCAGTTGTGGTTCGACGTTGTGGCTTCGCTGGCTTTCGCCCAATGGATAGACAAATTGATTCTCATGGAAATAAAGCAGGGTGGGCAATTTTGCGATACGAGGTATGAACCCGCGAAGACTTGCTAGATCAACCATTGAGGTGGCGATGAGCAGGTCGTAATCCTGATTGAGTCGGTCTTTTTCGTTTAGAGCCCATTGCAAACTATTGCCTCTTATCCGCCAGTTAAAGTGGCGTGGCGGCAACACGAGTTGAGTCCAAGTGTGTTCGGGAAATAATTCGACGAGTCTGCCGCGCCAGATTTTGTGACTCATAGCGTCGTAGGCAGAAAGCAGCAGTATTCGATAATTCGTTAAAGGTTCTTTCATCACAATTCAATCGAAGAATAATTCTGGCATAATTTCCGTTCGTAGCTTAGCGTGCGCGAACCAATAAGTCTGTCGCATCGCGGCAGACATTTAACAATCGGTCAGCGGATGCGACCTCGGGGGAACAATGACAATTAAACTACACGGCATGACCTATAGTAACTATTACAATATGGTTAAGGCCATCATGATAGAAAAAGGTATGGATTTCGAGGAAGTTCATGTGCTGCCAAATCAGGAATCGGAATTCTTGATTAAGAGCCCGATGGGAAAAGTGCCTTGCCTTGAGACCGAGCAAGGCTTCCTGACTGAGACAGGGGTGATGATCGATTATATAGATAGCCTGGAAATTGGGCCTTCACTCTATCCAGAAGATCCTTTTGCCCGTGCCAAGGTTAAGGAGTTGATTAGACACCTAGAGCTATACATTGAATTACCTGCGCGACGCTTATATGGCGATGTGTTCTTCGGCAATCCGGCTACCCAAGAGCTTAAAGATCAGATTAAGAGTCAGCTGGAGAAGGGGTTCGCATCGCTAGAGAAGCTGGCGAAGTTTGACCCGTATTTGGCTGGGAAAGAATTGAGTTACGCGGATTTTTATTATCGATTTAGCGTAGGCCTGGCAACCATAGTGTGTAAGAAGGCGCTAGATTGGAATGCCTTGAGCGAGTTAGCAAACATTAAGTCGCTAATGGATCTGATGGGTGAGCGTGAATCGATTCAGCAGGTGTTGGCAGATCAGGCGCGAAACGCCTGATCCGTCCAATTTTAGCAAAGTAGGCTAGCGGTGAGGTGTTCTCTCGAGAATGCCTGCATTGCTGCCCATATCGAGGATGGTCTCGATGTTTTCTTCGATATCCTCAACTGATGCACCCAGCCCGAGGTCGACGCCAACATTCTCTCTGACGTCTGCAGAGTAGTAGCGTCCGCCTGCTGCCTGAATGATACGGCCATTGGGAGCCTTCTCCGAGCAGAGGTAGACCACTGCTGGTGTTACCAGCTCTGGTGCAAGCTTCTCTGCGCTGTCTTCGAAGCCCGGCAACTCAACTGTCATTCTTGTCGCGGCGATAGGAGCGATAGCATTGGTGAATACATTGTACTTGGCACCTTCGAAACGAAGCGTATTCATAAATCCAACTAGGCCTAGTTTTGCGGCGCCGTAGTTTGCCTGGCCAAAATTTCCAAATAGACCGGAAGTGGACGTAGTCATAACGATGCGGCCGTACTTTTGCTCAACCATTATCGGCCAAACACACTTTGTTGCATTGAGGCTGCCAGTCAGATGAACATCAATGACGGCATGCCAGTTCTCGAGTTCAAGTTTGGAGAAGGTCTTGTCTCTTAGGATGCCGGCATTGTTAACCAAAATATCGATACGGCCCCATTTCGCAACGGTTTCATCAACCATAGCCTGCACCGCCTCGAAATCGGTAACCGATGCATCGTTTGATATTGCTGTGCCGCCGTTATCGCGAATTTCCTGTGCAACCTGTTCAGCTGCTGAGGAGGAGCCTCCGCTGCCATCTACCGAGCCACCTAGATCGTTGACTACGACTTTTGCGCCGCGTCGACCCAGCTCTAGGGCGTGCTGCTTGCCTAATCCGCCACCCGCACCCGTTACAATCGCAACCTGACCTTCGAAATTGATTTTCATACGTCTTCTCCTGCTATTACTGAATCGACTGTGCCCGCCCATTTCTCATAGGTTCCATCAGCGGGCTATTTCAAATGTGGGCAGGATTCTATTCCGATGGCGCGTCAGCTGCAATGGATGTGACGCTCCTATCGGAAAATGCTGGAAGTAATACCTTGGCGTCATTGCTATGATAGCGCTATCGGTTAGTTTGCGTGGACTAGCCTTTTTCTCTACAAAGCAAGGTAATAAATAAGGGCTATGACAGATATCAAACCGGTACCAGCAGCAACCGTGGTAGTTATTCGAGAGACGTCTAATAAGACTGATCTTGAGGTGTTGCTGCTGCGCCGCAATAGCAAGCTGGTGTTCCACGGAGGTCACTGGGTATTCCCCGGAGGGCGCGTCGACGCAGCGGATTTTGCGGTAGACGAGCAAGGTTTGGAGTATCAAGCCGCAATGCGAGCGGCGGTGAGGGAAACGAAAGAGGAGGCTGGTATCGACCTCGATATCGATCAGCTGATTCACACGGCCCACTGGACTACGCCGCCTAAGCTGCCTAGGCGTTTCTGTACCTGGTTCTTCCTCTGTCCGCTTAAAATGCCGGTTTCGGTAATGGTGGATAACGATGAAATATTAGAGCATCGCTGGATTACGCCGCGGGAAGCTCTTGCCGATGCGGCGGCTGAGAATTGGGTTTTGCCGCGGCCAACCATGGTGACACTGCAGGACATTGAGATGCATCGCAACCTCGATGATCTGCTAAAAGATGCAAATCAACGGGATATCCGTGTGTTCCCTGAAGATTCGAGCTATTACCGCCCTCTAGAAATGGGCTGCTAGCCCCTCCCCCGTAAATCCAAATTAATCTCTCTGTTTTGGGCAATATCTCGCCCAAAATCGGGCATTTCACTGCAGCATTCGGTCAATCCTCAGGCTAGCTGATTTTGCTGGTCCTTTGTCTGGATTCCCGCCTATAAGCCCTTGCAATCTCGGGCGGGTTAATGGGATAGTTAAGCCGTACGACTGAAACAATCTGTCAGTGCTCGCGGTCAGTAAAACTGTGGCTTTTAGCCTTTTCCCCGCGTCAAATATCAGTGACCGAGTCGCTTTCGGACGTCGCCCAGCGAGGAGCAATAAGTACAAGATTAGTCTTCCTATTCACCGAAGCAAGAAGAGCCTCTATGTCGTCTCCCACATTCGATAGTCTTCGAGAAACCCTGAAGAATCTTCGTCGTCGCCGCAGCAACCTGTTCATTTTGAAGCAGGTGAGCTATTTCGTTATCGCTTTTTTCGTATTAATTCTGTCGCTCAGTGCGGCGACCCTCTGGCTAGAGCCCGGTAAGACCGGTACCACAGTTCTATTTGCCGTGTCAGTGCTGAGCATAGGTTTGTTAGTCGGGCGCTTGATTCAGGTGTTGGGGAGGCAGACTACAGATGATCGTAAGCTTGCTCATTATGTAGAAGATCATATTCCGGATTTAGAACAGCGGCTGCTAACCTCCTTGGAATTCACCGAAGAAGATTTAGCGAATGGTAAGCGTGGTGTATCCCAGCAATTTATTCAGCAGCTCTGGTTAGATGCCCAAGAACATGTGCAGATTCAACAGGAACAGGTAGACACGGTCGCGCCAGCTAGAACTTCCTACCTTTCCCTCGCATCGGCAGCCGGCGTTGCGGCAGTCGTGATGGCTCTTTTTCTTAGCTCAGATGTACTGTTCAATGCTGCCAGTCGCCTAGCATGGCCATTTGCCATCAGTGAACCGGTGATTGTTGTTGAGGTACTGCCAGATATTGAAATTAGTGTTGAGCCCGGCGATCTAGAAATGCAGCGCGGCGATAGCGTGACGATTATCGCCCGCGTGACGAATGCAATACCCGGTACCATCAACCTGCGCCTGCAAGATGACAATGTAAATTGGCGCGACGCTACTATGAATCGCGACGGCAGCGGAAGTGACAGCGCAACTTATAGCTACTTCATCCCTTCGCTTTCGGAAGACACTACTTACTATGTCACCTTCGATGAGCGTGGCGAGCAGAGTTCGGCGCAATACCAGATAGATCTGTTTGATCTGCCGCAGATCGAGCGCATCGATTTAGCCATGGACTATCCCGACTACACTGAAATTGAAGACATCACAGAGGAAGACAGTGGCGACTTGGTTGTGCCGGAAGGGACTGAGGTTGAACTGTTAGTAACCTTTAATAAGAATATCGCCACAGCAGTTGTAGAGTTCGACGAGAGCTACAGCGCGGATGAAGATGAGGTCAATCCACTTCCACCCTATGAAGACATAAGTCTGGTCATGGAAGGCAATATAGGGCGCGCGAAGTTTACTGTGAACCAAGATGGTGTTTATCGGATATCCGCGACTGATTTTTCCGACTTGCAGAGTAAGAATCCACTCGATTATTTCATTCGTTCCATCGAAGACACGCCACCTGAGTTGGCACTAAAGAGGCCGGGTCAAGATCAGGAGGTTATGCCTCTCGAGGAAGTAGTGCTGGAGATCGATGCTAGCGATGACTATGGTCTGAGTAAATTCACCCTGAACTACAGTGTGGTTGGCGCTGATGAGGTAGAGGTTGATTTTCTACCGGAACAGAATCTTCGTGAAGTGTCCGGTGACGAGCTTATTTATTTAGAAGACCTTGATGTAGAGCCGGGGGACTTCGTGAGTTATTTTCTTACGCTGGCTGACAACAACGGCCTTGAGGGTCCTGCTGAGGTCATATCCGATATTTATTTTCTGCAGGTTATCCCTACCGATCAAGAATTTCGTCGATCCGGTGGTGGTGGCGGTGGTCAAGGTGCCGGCGGCGGGCAAGGTGATGGAGCCGACAGCAGTGCTCTGGTGCAGATCCAAAAAGACATTATCGCGGCGACGTGGAAGTTAAAGAACAGGCAGACAAAGGTGTCGCCAGAAGAATTCGCATCCGACGCTGAAATCATTTCTGAGTCTCAACTCGAGGCCACGGAACGGACGCGTCGTTCTATAGACCGTCTAGCGGAGCGTCTCAGTTTCTCCGATGCGAGTTACGATGCTGCCGTAGAGAATCTTTCACTCGCTATAGATCAGATGAATCTCGCGGCTGACGAATTAGGTAAGGAGCAGATCACCAGCGCCCTGCAACCGGAACAACTCGCACTGCAATACGTTTTAAAGGCAGAGGCGAATATCAACCGCACTAATATCTCCATGCAGCAAGGTGGCGGTGGTGGTGGCGGTGGCGCGGCTCAACAGGAGCGTGAAGATCTGCGCGAGCTGTTCGAGATGGAAATGGGGCAGCTTGAGAACCGTTACGAAACGCCGAATAGTGCAGGTGGCGGTGGCGGCTCCCAGCAGCAAACCGAAGAGGCTAATAAGCTCGAAGAATTGGCGCGCAGGCAAGAAGGTCTAACGCGCGCGCAGCGCAATCTAGCGAGACGTGAAGAACAAATGACTGAGGAGCAGAAGCGCCGCGAATTAGAGCGTCTAATGCGTCAACAGGAACAGCTCAGCCGTGAGGTTGAGCAGCTAGCGCAGCAGTTGAATCGCGGCCAACAGAACTCATCCTCGCAGCAGCAGAATCAGCAGGCGTCCTCTCAATCACAGTCGCAATCTCAATCCAGCAGCGCGTCACCTTCATCTGGTAGCTCTAGTGGCGGACAACAAGGTGAGCAACAACAACCGCAGACAGCCTTAGAGCGCGCGGCACAGCAAATGCAGGAAGCCTCTCAGAGTGAGACCGCAGCGATTGCTGCGGCTAGGTCACAGAAGGCGCTTGAAAATCTCCGTGAGCAACAGCGTGAACTAAGTCAGCAGTCAGAGCGCTCGGTGAATCAGCTGGCGCAGAACCTTGGGCAACGGGGACAGCAACTGTTGCAACAACAGCGAGACTTGCAGGAAAGTCTGCAGGAAACTACGCGGCAGCAAGGTCTTGGACAGACGCGACAATCGGTTCGTGATGATGCGGATCTGCAAGAGCTCATTGAGGCGCAGCAACAGCAGCAGAGAGACTTAAAAGAAATCGAGGACATGCTAAGGGCAATCATTGCCCGCGGTGACAACGAAGATCAACGTTTGATGTCTCAGGCGCAGGCAGCAAGCCGTGAGCTTCGACCGATTCGAGAAGAGATGCAGACAAGCAATCGTGTCTTACGCAACGGCATGGTTAATCTGTCAGTAGATATAGAGCAAGAGCTCGAGGGTTCAATCGAAGATTTTGTGCAAAGCTTAGCGGCTTTGAATCCTTCCAGTGGCGACTCTGCATCAGATCAGGTGCAACAGGCGGCAAGCGATGCGGCTCAGTTGCGTCAACAGGTAGAAGACCTGGAGCAGCAGGCCTTAGCGTTCAATGAGGCGGGACAGCAGCCAGGTGGCGATGCGCCATCGCTACGAGAGATGCGCGAGCAGTTAGAGCAGACGCAGCAACTGGCACAGCAGCTTACGCAGCAATTGCAGGATCAGGCGCGTGCTGGCGGTAATCAGCCAGGCCAGAGAGGGCAGTTGGGGCAGCAGCGAGGCCAACAAGGCCAACAAGGACAGCAAGGCCAGCAGGGTCAACAAGGCCAACAAGGTCAACAAGGCCAGCAGGGTCAACAAGGCCAGCAGGGTCAACAAGGCCAGCAAGGACAAGGAAGTGGGCAGCAACAAGCCGCAGGAGGCGGTGGTGGCAATAGTGAGCAGCAACCAGGTACGGGTGGACGTGTAGGTGCGCAAGGTACGCCGAATAATATTGGCAACGCCAGATCGATTCGTCAGCAATTGACCCAGCAAGATATCGAAGACTTTCTCAATCAACCAGAACTATTTAGACAACTACTTCAACCGATAACAGAACTCGAGGGAGCGCTGCGCGCGCAGGCAGAGCTGGATAATATCAACAACAAACTGTACGCCACTGTTGATGAAGATATCCCCGATGAATACCGAGATCTGGTGGAAGAATACTATCGTGTATTGTCTGAGAACCAGGGATCAGCGAATACAGATCAGTAGCAATGCAATACTCACAACCTAACTTTTTAACAGCGCTCAACGACGGCACATTTACTTTTGCTTACGGCATTAGCCCGTGGCTATTCGCTTTGTTGGTGGTGCTGATCACGATCGGTGTCTGGTTCACCTATCGTAAGACAACCAGGCAACTTAGCAGACCCTGGAAGGTATTCTTCATCGGCATACGTTCTAGTGTGTTGGTGTTGTTGCTGTTTTGTCTGCTGAGACCGGTAGTGACTACGCTACAGGTTTCACCACAAGAAACTTATCTCGCCGTATTGATTGATGATTCGCAGAGTATGGCCATAGCAGATCTCGCTGATGGGCAAACGCGGCAGGCAGCCGTTCAGGAGCAGCTGTATGATAGTGGGCTGCTCGATGAGCTGTCCGAATCTTTCCAGATCCGAGCTTTTCGTTTCGACAAAGAGACACAGCGAATAGCAGGCGTCGAAGAATTAAGCGAGGAAGGAACCGCGTCGTCCATCGATCAGGCATTGAGTTATGTAGATGATCAGCTAAACGGATTGCCTTTAGGTGGCATAGTTTTAGTTAGCGACGGAGCAGATAATAGTGATGACGATCCTCTCGCCACCGCTCAAGATTTCGGAGCGAGAGAGATACCTATCTTTACCCTAGGTGTAGGGCAAGAAGATATTCCCCAAGACATCGGAATCGTCGATGTCAGCGCAGCCAAGACAGTCTTGGAAGGGTCTGTGTTCAACGTACAAGTCGCGTTAAATCATCAGGGTTATGAGGGGCAAGAAGTCGAGCTCTCCATAATGGATGGAGAAACTCAGGTAGTGTCGGATGTGGTGACTCTAGGTGCAGAGGGTGTGACTCGCCGTTTTGAGTTAGAGGTAACGCCGGAGCGTCCTGATCTGATTGTCTATGATTTGAATGTCGAATTGCAGATTGGGGAAATAATCGAAAAGAATAACAGCTACAGTTTTCTGGTTGATAACACCGAAAAGGAAGCTCTCGATATTCTGTATCTCGAAGGCCACCCACGCAACGAATACAAGTTCATTCGTCGTGCGGTATCGGGAGATAATTCACTCAGACTGGCAACCTACCTGCAAACAGGGCCAGAAAAATACTATCGTCAGGGTATCGAGTCGGCTACAGAGCTCAGTGGTGGTTTTCCTGAGAGTCGTGAAGAATTGTTTCAGTATGAAGCGCTGGTTCTAGGTGACATCGAATTCGATTTCTTCAATGCCGACCAACTGCAAATGATAGAAGATTTTGTTGCCGAACGTGGCGGCGGTTTTCTCATGAGTGGAATGGTAGACGAAGAGTTTATTGGCACGCCAATCGCCGATATTCTCCCTGTTACTCTGGTAGAGGAGGGATTCTTGCCTAGTCATCTACGGGGTGGTATTCGTCGCGGGGATCATCCCACTGGCGAGCTGTTTTATCCGCGACTCACTCGCAACGGCGAGTTCTCTCCGTTACTCCGTTTATCCGCTGACGATTCAGAGAATCAAGCACTGTGGAGACAGTTGCCTGAATTACAGGGGGTGTATGTAACCGGACGCATCAAACCTGGTGCGGAAGTATTAATTGAGCATCCCTTATTGCAGTACCAGAATCAGGCGCTACCCCTGCTTGCATCGCAGCGCTATGGCTCGGGTCGTAGCATGTCATTGACTACCGCAAGCACGTGGCGTTGGCAGATGATGATGCCCGCGGCAGATGAATCCCAAGAAACACTGTGGCGGCAGTTGCTGCGTTGGTTGGCTGTCTCGGCCCCAGAACGAATTACTATCGAATTCGACCGTGAGTTTTACAATGTAGGTGATGAGGTTAACGTAAGGGCGGTCGTGCTTAACGACGAGTATGAGCCTGACAACGATGCGACGCTGTGGATGCAAACTTCTAATCCCCTTGAAGAATTTCTTGATGCTCCAATGGAGTGGGATATCGAAGAAGACGGCGTCTATAGAGCGAATTTCATAGCTGAAGAGGAAGGTGTCTATAGCCTCCTAGTAGATGTGGCCAGCGCGGCTGGAGAGACCAGCGATTCTAGCGCGGAGAAGACGGCAGCCTTCGTAGTGACGCCATCACTGCGGGAATACACAAACGCCGAACTCGACAGCGGCCTTCTAGCTCGTATCGCCGAGGTTAGTGGCGGCAGTTATTTTAACTTATCGGTAGCGGGTGAACTGGCGAATACGATCGAATTTACGCCAAATGCCTATTCTCGTGAAGTGCAGATAGACCTTTGGGATCGCCCTTGGTTGTTAGCCCTATTAATTCTATTGCTCTGTGTGGATTGGGTAAGTAGACGAACGAAGGGTCTGTCGTAACAAATGAGCTCAACATAGATAAACATATGAAGATTATGAATCGTTTAGTGAAAACTTTTGCAGCTGGTATGGCTGTTGTGCTCGCCGGTGCGGCCAGCGCACAGGGCGGTGCTAATTCGGGCGAGAACGATTTCTTTCTGGATAGGGCCGAGTCGACAAAGTACGCAGTGATTCTTGCAGGCCCGACCGTCGGTGATGAGAACCAATCAAAGTTTCGACAGTGGGCGTTTTCTCTGCACGATATTTTGGCTAGAGACTACGGCTATAACTCCGATACGATCTCTCTGTTGTATGACCGCGGTGAAGTGGAAGGAGCTGGTAATCAGCGAATCGATGCCGCCTGCGACTTGGAGGGAATTCAAGCCGAACTCAACCGCCTGCAATCAGTAGTGAAGACAGGCGATCAGATAACAATTTATCTAATCGGCCATGGCAGTGGTACGGAAGAAGAATCTAAGTTCAATATCGTCGGTCCAGATATCACCGGCTTGCAATTTGCTGGCATGTTGGATGTCTTCGATCAACAAGACATGGTCATAGTTAACACAACTTCAGCGAGCTATGGTTTTTCAGCGCCTCTGTCTAGTGAGGGACGTGTTGTGGTTTCATCTACGCGATCTTCCTCAGAAAAATTTGATCCAGTTTTCTCGAACTATTTCATCGAGGCGCTAGATAACCGCAATGGTGATAGAGACAAAAATAACCGAGTGTCTATCTTGGAGGCATTCAACTATGCCAAGAGCAGTGTTGAAGAGTTCTATGAGGAGCAGGGTAGATTGTCCTCCGAACATGCAGGCCTTGATGACAATGGCGATTCACTGTTTAGTCTGAACCCTACTACGGCAGAAATTGACGGCAGGTTGGCAGAGATAGCGTATATCGACAATTTGGTAGATGACACGGCGGGCCTGTCAGCGGAGGGGCTTCTATTGAAGAGTCGCATGCAGGATCTGGAGCGCTCGGTCTTCATACTAAGGGGGCGTAAGGTAGAATTCCTAGAAGAAGACTACTGGCAGCAGATGGAAGAGTTGCTCGTAGATTTGGCTAGAGCCACAGGACAATTTAATGAAGTCGTTAACCCGGGTGAATCAAGTGAACAATAAACCTATGGCGAGAAAAAATTCTATAGCTAGCGTGTTCTTGTTGGCGAGTCTGGCATTTAACGTTTCTGCACAGAACTCTGGGCAGACCAACACTGGAGAATCTCCATTATTTCGTGGTGAGCAACTATTGATGACCGGCTCTTACGCAGCGGCCACCGATATCTTTCAGATGGCGGACGGCCTTGATCGCAACGAGGGCCTGGTTGGAGCCAGTAAGGCTTTCGCGATGATGGGCAACTATCAGGAGGCGATGAGCGTTGTTGAAAGCGCGATAGAAATGGATGAATATGCGCGCTTTCCGCTGCTCAGCACACAGCTTGCCGAAGTTAAACGAGCGGTCGGCGAATCGAAAGAAGCGCTGGTAGTACTGGAATCAGTAGTAGCAGGTCTCGCCGAACCACCAGTGCGCACCCTGGTTCAATACGGCAGTCTCCTAGACTTTGTCGGCCAGAAGCAGATCGCGTTTTCGATTTTGGATCAGGCTGTACAGCGTTATAACAATGGTTTGGTATTTGCCTCTGAAGATGTAGCAATGGTTGCCCTGGCAAGTTGGTTAATGGGGAATTTTCATGATGCGAATAGCCTCTTTAATGAAGCGACGCGCGCAAACCCTAATAATCTAGAAGCGCATTCCCTGTGGGCCGATTTGTTCCTAGAGAAATACAATGCCTCCGATGCTGAACGTTCCTATCAAGAAGCCTTAGATATTAATGGTCGCTATGTTCCAGCGCTTGTCGGTATGGCTAATGTAGTAGGTGATGAGCGTGCATTGCAACGAGCACTGGCTGTTAACCCCAATTCAGTTCCCGCGATGGAAACTTATGGCCAATTGCTGATGCTGAATGGCAGAGAAGAAGAGGCGCAAGAATACTTCGAGCGGGTGCTTGCACTCAATCCCGAATCGCTGAAAACACTGAGCGTACTGGCCTCGAGCGCAGCATTGGAAGAGCGCATCGCGGAATATGAAGGCTATCTTGCGCAGGTTGAATCCTTTAGTCCAAACAATCCGGTTTTTCTAGGTAATGTCGCTGACAGCTTCGGCAATAATTATCTATTCGATCAGGCGGTGGAGTTCGCTCGTGCCGCAATCGCAGCAGATTCGCAGTATTGGCAGGGTTACACGCTGCTTGGAAGCAACCTCATTCGCCTCGGCGAAGAGGAAGAGGGCAAGAGAAACCTCGAGATAGGCTACGAAAACGATCCGTTCAATGTAATGACGTCGAATATGTTGAAGGTCTTCGACACGCTGGAGACCTACAGGACTCAAGAGAGCGAGCACTTTAAGGTGCACATGAGCGAGAATGATGCAGACATACTCTGGCCATATCTCGAACCGCTATTAGAAGAAAGTTGGGACACATTGACGGCGAAGTATGGCTATGAGCCCGAAGGGCCAATTCTGATTGAGGTGTTCGAAAAATCAGAGGATTTTGCCGTGCGTTCGGTAGGTCTCCCAGATATCGGTCCTCTAGTCGGAATCTGCTTCGGTAAGGTAATCACGCTGATCTCCCCGGATACACTTTCCGCAAACTGGCAGGAGATTGTATGGCATGAGTTTATGCATGTAATCACCTTGCAGATGACCGGCAATAGAATGCCGCGGTGGCTCTCCGAGGGAATTTCTGTCTATGAGGAACGTGAGGGTAGACCTTACTGGGGCCGAAGTCAGGGTCTGGATCTGGTTCGCGCCGCCGAGCAGGACAAGCTGTTACACGTCGCCGACTTAAATTCTGGTTTCTCCGGAGCGCAGAACAGCGCGGATCTAGGCTTCGCTTATTTTCAATCTTATTTGGTTGTTGATTTCATAGCCGATGAATACGGTTTTGAAAAGTTGGTCGAGTTGGTAGACCAATATGCATTAATTAAAGACGAAGAAGAGCGGTTTGATGAAGTCTTCGATCAGAGTCTGGGTCAGTTCGATACAGCCTTCAGAAATTGGATAGATCGTCGCGTCGCTGAGATCAACGTCTATGTGCATACCGAAGATGTGCCAGACGAAGGCGATGGCCACGGCCATGGCGTGCGCGAGAACTCCAGCGCAATACTCGCCGAACTGTATAACAACGCATCATTGAAGCAGCATATGCGGGCTCGAATTGAAGAGAATGATCGCGACTTCCAGGCCTACCTGCAGCTGGGCATCGTATTGTTTAAGGAAGAGAGTTTCTTCGAGGCAAAGCAATATCTAAATCAAGCCTATGAACTGCTGCCTTCTTACACTGGCTATCCTAGCCCTCCTTTGGTGCTATCGCAGATCTACGAGCAGGAAGGCAACCGCGATGCACAGCTACAACAATTAGAATTGCTCTTAGAGAATCTCCAGCACGATTATGCCTCGGCGATCATCCTGGCTGAGGCTGCTCTAGAAGAGAATAATTTTGAGCGTGCTGGGTACTACATCGATCGTGCCATTCAGGTAGACCCGTACCGTTCTGACGTACATCAATTGAAGGCGAATTACGCTGAGACAATCGGTGATAGTCAGCTCGCAGTTACCGAGTACGAAGTGCTGCTAAAACTCGAGATCAATGATCCAGCGGAAGCGCAGACGAACCTTGCAGAAGCCTATTTGAATAATGGTCAGGCTTTGCAGGCGAAGGAAAACATCTTAAGAGCATTGGAAACTGCTCCTAGCTATCAACGTGCACAGAGAATATTGCTGCAATCAATCGATGGAGACTCGGATTAAATTGCTTATCCTCAAAAGACTCTTACTGCTTGTGCCCGCCTGCTTGCTGCTTGTCAGCATGTTCGCGTCTGGGCAGGTATTGCAGTTCGACAATGAGGGCGACCCAGAAATTTACGGCAATGAGATTACCGATTTTCAGTGGATAAGAGGGATGTATACGAACCACGCGGGCGGTAGTAGGGGGTTTGGCAGGCGTAGTCGTGGCGGTTGGTGGGATACGGACTATCCAGATTCCGATGAAAATTTTCTGCGCGGCGTGCAACGCTATACAAATATCGATACGAACCCACGCAATCACGAGTTTATTGAATTAACCGATCCTCGACTTTTTGAGAACATCTTCCTCTACATGAACTGGAAGAGGGTACCAATCGGCTCTTCATACAGCGGACCTAACTTCTCTCCTGATGAAATCGAAGCATTAAGGGAGTTTATGTTTCGTGGTGGCTTCGTCATGGTAGATGACTTCTGGGGACAGCCGCATCTCGATGATATGTTTATGGAGATGGGTAAGATATTTCCCGAGCGTGAAATCATTAAGTTGAATAATACCCATGAAATATTTCATGTGTTCTTCGACATCGATGAAGTCGCACAGGTGCCAGGGCGTATGGTTACGTGGGACTTCGGCGGATTCATGAACCTCGATGACCCTAGCTATCCGCCTGAGGTCTATGCGGTTCTGGACGACGACGGGCGGGTCATGATGGTGGCAAATTACAATACAGATCTGGGGGATGGTTGGGAGCATACTTTTTATAAAGGCTACCCTACTAAAGCCACGAATGACGCTTACAAGATTGGAATTAACTTCTTGATGTATGCGTTCAGTCATTAATAACGAAGCGAATTCTAATTAGCATCTTGCAGCACACAAAAAATTGAGAAAACCGGAAGATAGGAATTGGACATGACAGATATTGAAGAAGTAGCAACAGACGCAGTCGAGGCCGTAGTTATCGAAAGTCCGGATGATCTTACGCTCGTTAAGAAAATGCAGGACGGACGAGACCAGATCGTTACTGAGATCAAGAAAATCATAATCGGCCAAGATGAGATTATCGATGAATTGTTGATAGCCCTGTTCGCAGGTGGTCACTGTCTGATTACCGGTGTTCCCGGATTGGCGAAGACGTTGTTGATTAAGACTGTTGCCGATATTCTGAAGGTCGACTTTAGTCGAATTCAGTTTACGCCAGACTTAATGCCGGCGGATGTTGTCGGCGCTGAGATCGTTGAAGAGAAAGATGGCAATCGGACGCTTAAGTTTGTTAAAGGTCCCATCTTTACTAACATTCTTCTTGCGGATGAGATCAATAGAACGCCTCCGAAGACGCAGTCATCTCTGTTAGAGGCGATGGAAGAGCGGCAGGTAACAGCGGCAGGTGTGACCTATCCTATGTCAGCGCCTTTCTTTGTGCTGGCTACGCAAAACCCCATTGAGCTTGAGGGTACCTATCCCTTGCCAGAGGCGCAGCTCGACCGTTTCATGTTCAAGATTGAGCTTGGTTACCTAAGTGAAGAGGAAGAGGTTAGGGTGGTGAGTAGCACTACACAGACCAATGACACAACTCTGGCTCACCCTCTGAGCGGTGAAGACATCTTAGAGTTTCAGCGCATTGCACGGCAGGTGCCGGCTGCTGAAGCGGTAATTCAATACGCAGTTAGATTGGTTCATGCGTCACGACCGCAGTCTGAGTCTAGTCCGCAGTTTGTTAAAGACTGGGTGAGTTGGGGAGCGGGTATTCGAGCCTCTCAGAATCTTATTCTCGCAGGAAAAGTTCGTGCTCTTTTAGAAGGCCGTTACAACGTATCCTACGGTGACGTACGTGCGCTTGCACCATCGGTTCTAAGGCATAGGGTGTTGCTGAACTTCCATGCTGAAGCGGAGCGAATCACAACGGATCACGTTATTCAACGGTTGCTCGAAGAAGTGCCCGAGCCGACGTCGAACCTATAGTCTATTCGAACCTATTGCCCAAGAGTTATAACGTGAATTTCGCACACCAGAGTAAAAAGTTGTAATGTCAGAATCGCTGAATTTTCTAGACCCTACTGTTCTAGCTGGTCTCGACAACCTCGAGCTACGTGCGCGTGTTGTTGTGGAAGGGTTTCTTTCCGGTTTGCACAAAAGCCCACACAAAGGTTTTAGTGTTGAGTTCAATGACTATCGTCACTATTCCCGTGGTGATGATATGCGGCACATAGATTGGAAGTTATACGCTCGAAGCGAAAAGTTTTATATTAAGCAGTATGAAGATGAGACTAATGTCCGTTGTATGGTTGTGTTGGATACTAGCGCCTCCATGTCTTACTCATCCGGTAGCGCGAGTAAGTTGGACTATGGCATCACTCTGGCCTCCGCGTTGGCGTATTTTATTAATAGGCAGCGCGATGCAGTAGGTTTGATTACTTTTGATGAGAAGGTCAATGAGTACCTTCCTGCGAAGTGCCGACAGCCTCATCTCATGCGCATATTGCGTACGCTTGCACAGATCAAACCGGGTAAGAAAACCGATGCCGTTAAGCCCTTGACCGATCTTGCCGCCTCACTCAACAAGAAGAGTATAGTGATGTTAATCACCGATATGCTCGATGATGAGGCGCGCATTATAAAAACTCTGCAGACTCTTCGCGGAATGGGAAACGATGTGATCGTGTTTCATGTGATGGACGATGCCGAATTGAATTTTAATTTCAACGAGGCTTCGGAGTTCGTTGATATGGAAAGTGATGAGACTTTTATTACAACGCCAGCAGCAGTCCGCAAGGCCTATCTGGAAAATCTAAATGAGTTTCTGTCGTTCTGTAAGAAACAGTGTCAGAGCAGCGGCGTGGATTACTGCCTGCTAAATACCTCGGAGCCTCTAGACGAGGCCTTGTCTTCCTATATGAGCAAAAGAGCGAAGAGCTTCTAAGATGGTATTTCTGACTCCCTTATTCTTGTTCGGTTTGCTAGCGGCGTTAATCCCAATAGCGATTCATCTTATTCGCAAGGAAAAGCCTCCGAAGGTGATGTTCAGTACTATTCGGTTTCTAAAGAAAACCTCGAAGAAATTGATCCTCTTTCAACATATCCAACAATGGCTATTGTTGTTGCTCAGATCTGCAGTGATCGCGCTATTGGTCTTCGCTTTCGCAAGACCGCTATTCGATCAGACGGTGGCAAGGCTGTTAGATGCTGACCCTATGTCAGCGGTGATCATGCTCGACGTCTCTATGAGCATGCGCTATGAAGACAATTTCGATCGAGCCAAGCAGGAGGCTCTCGATATTCTGGACGGGATGACATCCGGTGACGAAGTGGCTGTAATAGGTTTCTCGAATGCCGCGGTGGTAGTGCGTGAGTTAAACACCGACATTGATAGCGCTAGATCGCTTATCAATAGTTTAGATGAGCCCGGCTATGGAACTACGCGTTATATGCCTAATATACGCCTAGCGGATCAGTTACTAGAAACTTCTCGTTATGAGAATCGTGCTATCTATTTGATAAGCGATTTTCAAGATGTCGGCATGAGTGATGCAGAAGAGGGTTGGAAACTGGCTCCGGGTACAGCCTTTACTGGTATCGATGTCGCTGCAGAGGAAAGTAGCAACCTAGCACTTACCGATGTGAGGTCGCCGGAGCAATTGCTGGAGGATGCAGCCGAACAACAAATTCTTGCTAGAGTTCGCTCGACTGGCACCCTCTATCTAGACCAGGGTGATGTTAGTCTCTACGTTGACGGAGGGCTGATTGAGAGCGTGCCAGTAGATTTGATCGATCGTTCCGAACAGGTGGTCACATTCACGACTAGCTTCGATGCACAGGGCACTCACTATGGTGAAGTACGGGTGACGGGTGACAACTTTATAGTTGATAACTCCTATTATTTTACTGTCGATGTGTTGCCGAAAATTCGTGTGTTACTCGTCAACGGCGAAGCATCGGACGACTGGTTTGATGACGAAGGGCACTGGTTTGGTCTTGCGGTGAGCAGCGCTGCTCAATCACCTTTTTTATTAGAGACTATCGAGCCCGGTGAACTGAGCGCTGCGGTCCTCAGGCAGAATGACGTTGCGGTATTGCTAAACGTAGGTGATCTTAGTGCCGGCCAGGCAGGGGCTATCGAGAGCTACGTGCAGAATGGCGGAAGCCTGTTATTGGCTCCGGGCGATAAGGTGACACCGGAAGTATTCAATCGTCAGTTTGCTGATATTGTACCGGCAATTATTCAAAGTAGAGGTCAGTTAGGTCTTGATGACTATCTTGTGATCGCTGACTTTGATCGTCGTCATCCAATTCTGAGTCCGCTGAGCAGTGATTGGTCGGCACGATTCCAGAATCATTGGTCGTTACTGCCAAATGAGACTGCAGATGTGCTCATGCAATTCGATAATACTGAACCTGCGTTGTTGGAACGTAGTGTTGGTGAGGGGAATGTTATCCTATTTGCTTCATCCCTAGACTTAGAGTGGAATAATCTTGCGCTACAAGGTTTATTCCTACCGTTTGTTCATGAAACTCTGCGGTATCTGGTACAACAGAATCCGAAGCAACGTGCCTATCAGGTTGGAGATAGTCTTAACTTAGATCCTTCCGGCACGGCGGAGATTATCGAAGCTACGGATGCTGTAGGTAATAGCATCCAATTTGCTAACGGCAATTTCGTAACCACAGCGGCAACGCCGGGTATGATTAACGCGAGAGTCGATGGTAATCCAGTCAACTTTGCGGTTAATGGTATTCCTGAAGAATCCAATTTCAATCGTACTCCGGTCGCAAATCTGTACGATCAGATAATTAATCCAGATACCGAGCCTAACCAATCCCGTGAAGTGAGGACGGCGCAACTGATCGAAGAGTTGGAGCGACCGCAGCGAGTTTGGTGGTGGATATTGTGTCTGACGACGGCGCTTATTCTTACCGAGGCCTTAGTAGCTAACCGGACTTATCGCTAGTCACAATTGTCCGGATGTCTAGAGGGGTTTATTTTAACTCTTTGATACTTATGTGGTTAAATTTTATTCCTGCCACAAAACTTCCATAATCCAGTAAAATTAGTTCCGAATCTGATTGAAAGATCGGTTTTTTTGCGCCATATTTGATTCACTACTGGTGCAGGATTATGAAGAAAAAAGACGAACCAGAATTAGCTTATTATCCAGCAGACCCTCAATTAATGCTGCCTCAATTGTTGGCAACGTTGTTTGCTATGTTGAGTATCGCGCTTTTCTCTAACGACACTTCCGCTCAGACCTTTTCTCCCGACCTAACAAATGATTTGGCACCTAAACTCGATGCGGCCTCTAGCAAGGTCAGTACCCTCCCTTCAGAATTTGGTGCCTACGATCAGCGTCAGATCGAATCCTTAGGAGATCTAGGTCGCTTGAGTCAGTCCGCAGGTGAGCATCAGCAGGCGTTAGCCCTTTTTAAGCAGGCTTTACACGTTGCCCGCATCAATCAAGGCTTATATCACGAATCTCAAATACCTATCGTAGATGACATCATCTCTGCCGAGATTGCCCTACAAAATTGGAAGGAGGTGGATAATTATTACGCCTATCAGGAGCATCTCTATCGCCGTCTCTACGACACTGACGATACGCGTCTTGAAACTGGGCTCAAAAAAATTAGTGCCTGGCATATCACTGCATTTAATGTGAATCTCGGTGGCAATCGCATCGAGCATCTACGTAAGGTAAACAAGATTTTCAGGCTGCGTAGACAAATTGCAGAAAATACGCTGTCCTCAGATGACCCTAAACTTGCCATGCTGGCAAGGAATATAAAAATTTTTGAGCGAGAGCTCTTCCTTTCCTCAGACCTGAATCGAGAGATGTCGATTCGACGACAGAATGACTCGCAATCACGAAGAAGCTCCTACCGCCAGAGCGACCGTAGATATGTTGTTGGTCGCGATTAATCGCTGCGAATCCTAGTAAACCAAGTCTCTGATCTCAAAACTCATTCTGGATTTTCGATTGCTCAGGTGACTGCTGCTGCGAAAAAATAAGCTAAAGTAGAAACTTGAAAGCTGCTCGATGCTATAAGAAAAGGGAATAGCGTAGTACAAGGATATTGCTGTAAGAAATTAAGGCGCTAAAGTGGAAACTTGAAAGCCGCTCGATGCTATAAGA
>CAJXRP010000013.1 GCA_913060495.1 uncultured Gammaproteobacteria bacterium
GGCCCCCGTCAATTCATTTGAGTTTTAATCTTGCGACCGTACTCCCCAGGCGGTCAACTTAAAGCGTTAGCTGCGCCACTAAAAGGATTACCCTCCCAACGGCTAGTTGACATCGTTTACGGCGTGGACTACCAGGGTATCTAATCCTGTTTGCTCCCCACGCTTTCGCACCTCAGCGTCAGTATCGATCCAGGGGGCCGCCTTCGCCACTGGTATTCCTCCACATCTCTACGCATTTCACCGCTACACGTGGAATTCTACCCCCCTCTACCGTACTCTAGCCTGGCAGTTTTGAATGCAGTTCCAAGGTTGAGCCCTGGGCTTTCACATCCAACTTACCGAACCGCCTACGCGCGCTTTACGCCCAGTAATTCCGATTAACGCTTGCACCCTCCGTATTACCGCGGCTGCTGGCACGGAGTTAGCCGGTGCTGCTTCTGTAGGTAACATCAATGAAAAGCACTATTAATGCTTTCCCCTTTCTCCCTACTGAAAGTGCTTTACAACCCGAAGGCCTTCTTCACACACGCGGCATGGCTGGATCAGGCTTGCGCCCATTGTCCAATATTCCCCACTGCTGCCTCCCGTAGGAGTCTGGACCGTGTCTCAGTTCCAGTGTGGCTGATCATCCTCTCAGACCAGCTAAAGATCGTCGCCTTGGTAGGCCTTTACCCCACCAACTAGCTAATCTTACGCAGGCTCATCCAATAGTGACCGGTCCGAAGATCCCGGCCTTTCCCCCTTAGGGCGTATGCGGTATTAATCCGGGTTTCCCCGGGCTATCCCCCTCTACTGGGTAGATTCCTACGCGTTACTCACCCGTCCGCCGCTCGACGCCTGGGAGCAAGCTCCCATCGTTTCCGCTCGACTTGCATGTGTTAAGCCTGCCGCCAGCGTTCAATCTGAGCCATGATCAAACTCTTCAGTTTAATCTCTCAAGTGGTTTGTTAATCCTCTACTACTGTCAGTACTACTTAACCCGACAAGATTCTCAACAAACCGGTACTTCGCTCAAAATAACAACTACTGTACTTTCCCTACCCTTGGAAGAGTAGAGAACGCTTAAAAATTTATAACGCAGTTGCTTACTTTGATTTATCGTTTCTATGAAGATTCACAGAAACCATCAACAGCAAGCATCCACCTCTATTACTTAATCTAATTTTTAAAGAACGGTAAATCGACTGAGTCTCTTCGACTCAGAGCCGGCGTATTATACGGACAAAGCCGGATATGGCAAGGCTTTATGACAGGTTTCTACTAGTTTATTTGCCTCATCGATTTGAGGCTAGATTTTGCCGAAATCTGGCTAATAATTGAGCAAGTCTAGCCCTGCGCTGCAGACGCTCGGCTGCGTCTAGCTCGCAGGCTAAACCATGCCCGATAACCCAGCAGGAACGCCGTCAGCGCCCCATAGAACACGGCTGGGCCGATATCCAGACGCAGTATCCATAATAGGTGCAGCACGCCTAGTATCGCCGCTAGATAGACTAGCTTATGTAGTCGCTTCCAATTCTTCCCTAGCTTCCTCACCATGAACTTCGGCGAAGTAATACCTAACGCCAGCAAGATTAGATAGGCGATGAAGCCGACTGTGATGTAAGGACGATCAAGAATCTCTTCTGCGATGGCGAACCAACGGAACTCCAACACGAACACAGTCCATACCAATAAATGCGCGGTAGCATAAAACAAGGCAAACAAGCCCATCATGCGACGATGACGAGTAAACTCAATCTGATTAGTTATGCGCCGCAAGGGAGTCATTGCCAAAGCAATAATAAGGAAGCGCAAGGTCCATTCCCCCGTCTCTAACGAAAGCTCTTGCACGGGGTCGGGGCCGAGATTGTTCTGGAAGATTCTAAGCACTAATACCGCGAACGGCAGCAATGCAAAAACGAAAACCATCGGCTTAATCAGCTTTTGCATTTGCATCTACAACGATTCAAAAACTTAACTAGCACGTAGTTGGCCGACTTAGTAATAACGCGACAGGTCCATTCCTTCGTACATAGATGCCACCTGATCCCCATAGCCATTGAACGGCTGAGTGGCGATTCGTGACCGGCTAAACAATGTCTGCGGCAATCTGCGTTCGGTGTCTTGTCTCCAGCGCGGATGATGCACGGCAGGATTAACGTTTGCATAGAAACCGTATTCTTGAGCCTGGAGATCAACCCAAGTTGTATCCGGCATGGTTTCTCTGAAATTTATTTTGACGATGGCCTTGATGCTCTTAAAGCCATATTTCCAAGGAACAATCAAACGCAGTGGTGCACCGTTCTGTGGTGGTAAATAATCACCATAGACCCCTACCGCCATCAACGTTAGAGGGTTCATTGCCTCATCCATTCGCAGGCCTTCTCGATACGGCCAGTTGACGATTGCGAAGCGTGAACGAACACCCGGCATCGTCTCCGGATCGACTAGAGTTTCGAACTCTACGTACTTCGCCTTAGAAGTGGGCTCGAAACGTTTAATTAAGTCTGCTAAGGGAAAGCCAACCCAAGGAATAACCATCGACCACGCTTCTACACAGCGCAGGCGATAAATTCTTTCCTCTAGGTCATGGGGCTTCAAAATATCCTCTAGATTATAGACGCCCGGCTTCGCCACCTCGCCAGAAATTTCGACTGACCAGGGGTCGGCCTTGTAATCGCCTGAATTAGAAGAAGGATCTCCCTTATTCATTCCAAACTCATAGAAGTTGTTATAGCTAACAACGTCTTCATATGGAGTGAGCGCCTCACCGGTATAGAATGGGGCAGAGTCTGGCGCAGGCTTTATGTCAGCGAATTTATCTGCCCACCATGCTGCCGGAGGAGATCGCCGCATAGTCGCAGGCGCCCTCGCCTTTAGACCAGCTCCCGTCTGCGCGTTAGCGATTGATGGCAACGCGCTAGCTGCAGCCGCCCCTAGCAATAGCTTGCCACTATCCTCAATAAATTGTCGTCGGTTTTTGTATACACTTTCCGGTGTAATCTCCGAAGGATTTATGTCAGATGGCTTTTTAATTAGCATGGTAAAGTTCCTAAAAATTTGGGTTTTAGTTCCTGCTTCATAACAAACTAGACAGCTTATGAAGCACTTTTCTTTCGCTACTCAACTTCAGATAGAATTGTCGCGGCCTAACTATTCAAAAAACTGTATCTCTGGCAATCAAACTTAATTATTGCAAAAACTGCTCGGTCGCTATTTTTCAGCTTCTTCTTTTGAAGTTTTTGGCTTCTCGGACTTCTCCGCCTTCGGCTTAACGGCTCGAGTCTTCTTAACACTAGCCACTTTTTTATCTGGCACTTTACGTCGCACCGAAGCTTTCGCCGGCTGCTTTTTGTATATCCACATGATGGGCCCCGAAAGCGCATAGACCACACTCATGCTTAGCAATACTTCGTGTGGGTTTTGCGCCACCACAACCAACATTATTACTACAAACACAAATACCATATAGGGGACCGTCCCCTTGAATTGCAGCTCCTTGAAACTGGAATAATTGTAATTCGAGATCATTAGGAAGCCGATGAATACAGTTAATATGGCACAGAGGTAGGAAAGCAGTGGAGTAATTTCCATCCCATATTTGTAGCCAACCCAAGGAAGAAAGGTAACCACACCCGCCGCTAGCGGACTCTGCAAACCTACGAAGAAACGCTTATCTACCGTTCCAAGCTGCACATTGAAGCGCGCAAGACGCAGTGCAGCACAGGACATATAAATAAAACTAGCAGCCCAACCTAATCTACCCAACGGTGCAAAGGCCCAGCTAAACATAATCAGCGCAGGCGCCACACCAAAGGAAACCATATCCGAGAGGCTATCGAACTGCGCACCAAACGCACTCTGGGTATTGGTTAGTCTGGCAATCCTGCCATCCAGGCCATCCAAAATACCAGCTATCAGGATCGCCCAGCCAGCCTCGTTAAAATCACCTGACATGCCAGCTATTATGGCGTAGAAGCCAGAAAAGAGTGCGCCGAGGGTAAGCATATTGGGCAGCAAATAAATTCCACGGCGGCGCACTTTACGGCCATCCTCGGATACGATCTCCTCGTGCTCGTCGAAAGGTAATAAGCTATCTGCCTGCTGATCCTTCTCTTCTTTGCTCATGCTTTCCTGCTGAAATTCAGTTATTTAGGAGAATTCGTGATTATACAGCCCAATTTGTATGGCTGGGGGACTAATTCCCTGTTAATTCACCCCCAATACCCCATAAAAGATACCATTTACGCAAGATTACGGATGCTATATGATCGCGCCTCACTGAAAATAAGTCTTCAGCTCTCTCAAAGAACTACCAAATACAATACATTTAACAATTACGATGAAAAGATCGGAGTGGATTCATGAATTACTTTAATACCTTGCCCCTGCGCCTCCAACTAGAACAATTGGGGAAATGCCGCTTTATGGACCGCAGCGAATTTAGCGATGGCGTAAACAAACTAAATGGCAAGAAAGTAGTTATCGTGGGTTGTGGAGCCCAGGGCCTAAACCAGGGCCTGAACATGCGCGATAGCGGCCTAGATGTCTCCTTTACACTCAGAGATGCGGCCATCGCCGAGAAGCGCGATTCCTGGAAGAACGCCACAGAGAACGGCTTTAACGTCGGCACTTACGAAGAGCTAATCCCAAGCGCTGATCTAGTATTAAACCTAACTCCCGATAAGCAGCACAGCCCTGTTGTCAGCCAGATAATGCCTCTTATGAAGAAAGACGCATGTCTCGCCTATTCTCATGGTTTCAATATTGTCGAAGAAGGCATGCAGGTACGCGAAGATCTCACTGTAGTTATGGTTGCACCAAAATGCCCAGGCACTGAGGTTCGTGAAGAGTACAAGCGCGGCTTCGGCGTACCTACATTGATAGCAGTCCACGCAGAGAACGACCCTAAAGGCGAAGGTATGGATATTGCCAAGGCCTATGCTGCAGCTACCGGCGGACACAGAGCGGGCGTACTACAGTCCTCTTTCATCGCCGAGGTGAAGTCTGACCTAATGGGCGAACAGACGATTTTGTGCGGCATGTTGCAGACCGGATCTATCCTTTGTTACGACAAGATGGTCGAGAAAGGTATCGACCCTGGATACGCTTCGAAGTTGGTTCAGCACGGCTGGGAAGTTGTCGCGGAAGGTCTTAAGCATGGTGGAATCACGAATATGATGGACCGCCTGTCCAACCCATCAAAGCTAGTTGCCAACTCACTCGCTGAAGAACTTAAAACTATCATGGCTCCTCTGTATCAGAAGCACATGGATGACATCATCACCGGAAATTTTTCCGAGGGCATGATGGCAGACTGGGCCAATGACGATGCCAAGCTGCTTGGCTGGAGAGAAGCGACTGCTGAGTCAACATTCGAAAAATCTACAGCAGGCGACATGGATATTCCAGAACAGGAATATTATGAGAACGGCATCCTTATGGTCGCCATGGTTAAAGCTGGTGTTGAGCTAGCATTCGAATCCATGACAGCTAGCGGCATAATCAAAGAATCTGCTTACTATGAGTCACTGCACGAAGTACCGTTGATCGCCAATCTTATTGGCCGCAAGAAACTGTACGAAATGAACAAAGTGATTTCTGACACCGCAGAATATGGCTGCTACCTGTTCTCTCACGCATGCGTTCCTCTTCTAGAGGATTTCATGAAGACTGTAGACACAGACGTCATCGGCAAGGGTTTGCAGATTTCGGACATGGGCGTAGACAATGCCGAATTGATTAGTGTGAATGACGACATACGTTCACACCCGATCGAAGTTGTAGGCAAGCAACTACGCAAGTACATGACAGCGATGAAGAAACTAGTTTAAGAATAAACCTATTCTTCATAGCAAATAAAAAAAGGGCCTAGGCCCTTTTTTTATTTGTGCTAATTTCCTTCTGCTCTAGATCAGAGAGCTAACACCTTCTCTCCGCGAGATATTCCCGAAACTCCAGTGCGAGCAACTTCTAACACTACGCTTTCACCCAGTGTTGCAATAAATGCATCAAGCTTATCAGTAGTGCCAGTCAACTGAATACTGAACACACTGTTCGTTAAGTCCACGATCTGCCCACGAAAAATATCCGTGGTTCGCTTTACTTCGGCACGCTGGGCACCCGACGCCTTAACCTTAATCAACATCAATTCACGCTCAATGTGAGCACCTTCCGTGAGGTCGACAAGCTTAACCACATCAACCAGCTTGTTTAGATGCTTCGTGATCTGTTCGATCCGCCTTTCGTCACCAGTAGTCGTTAACGTAAGACGCGAAAGTGACTGATCCTCTGTCGGAGCAACCGTCAAAGTATCGATGTTGTAGTTGCGCTGCGAAAACAAACCAACGACTCTAGACAGAGCCCCAGGTTCATTTTCCATCAGAACTGAAATTATATGTCGCATTAGGTTCGCTCCGATTTACTCAAAATCATATCTTTCATTGCACCACCCTTAATAGCCATCGGATACACATGCTCCTCTGGGTCCACTAAGACATCTACAAACACTAATCTATCTTTCAGCGCGAACGCCTCAGCCAGCTTGGAATCCAAGTCGGACTTGTTCTCGATTCGAATTCCAACGTGTCCGTATGACTCGGCAAGCTTTATAAAGTCCGGCAACGACTCCTCGTAGGTGCTGTGAGAATGTCTTCCACCGTACTGCATATCCTGCCATTGCTTCACCATGCCCAAGGCACGGTTGTTAAGACAAATTATTTTTACTGGCAGCTTATACTGCATGCAAGTTGCTAGTTCCTGCAGGTTCATTTGAAAACTGCCCTCCCCTGTTATGCACACTGAAACCGCATCGGGAAACGCAAGCTGAATACCCATTGCTGCCGGAAAGCCGAAGCCCATAGTGCCAAGGCCGCCAGAATTGATCCAACGACGCGGCTTGTCAAAACCGTAGTATTGCGCAGCAAACATCTGATGCTGACCCACATCAGATGAGACATAGGCATCACCCTTAGTGATCTTATGCACAGCCTGAACAACTTCCTGTGGTTTGATTGTGCCATCTTCACATGGCGTAACGGCTAGACTGTCTTTCTCCCGCCACTGCTCTATCTGATCCCACCAAACCTTCAAGGATTTCTGATCAACCTTCTCCTTAGAGGAAGCGATCTGTGAAAGCATCTCCTCTAATACGGATGTCACCGAGCCAACAATAGGAACGTCTGCAGACACTGTCTTTGAGATAGAGGCAGGATCAATATCCACGTGCAGGATAGTTGCATCAGGGCAAAATTTAGTTACATCGGAATTGGTTACTCGGTCATCAAAACGAACGCCTATCGCCAGCAACGCATCGCAGTAATGCATCGACATATTCGCTTCGTAGGTACCATGCATTCCTAACATTCCAACGAATTGCTTGTCGGATGCAGGATAAGCGCCCAAGCCCATTAGCGTATTTGTAATCGGAAAACCCAGCTCACGCGCCAGCTTAGTTAGCAGCTCGGAGCCCTCACCTTGAATTACACCACCACCGGCATAGATCATCGGGCGTTTCGCCGCCATCAATACATCTACCGCTTTCTTAATTTGACCCGAGTGCCCCTTCGAAGGAACCGCATAGGAACGCATCTTGATTTCAGTAGGATATTTATAGTCGAACTTCGTTTTCGGATCGGTTACGTCTTTTGGAATATCGATAACAACAGGGCCAGGTCGCCCAGTCGTAGCAATATGAAAGGCCTTTTTAACAATGTTCGGAATTTCAGCCGGATTTTGAACCATGAAACTGTGTTTCACAATTGGGCGAGAGACGCCCACCATATCAGTCTCCTGAAAGCCGTCGGAACCTATCAGCCTGCTTTCCACTTGACCCGAGATTACCACCATAGGAATTGAATCCATGTAGGCTGTTGCGATTCCAGTTATCGCATTGGTTGCACCTGGACCCGAAGTCACTAGCACTACACCTGGCTTACCTGTGCCCCGAGCATAACCATCTGCAGCATGCGTAGCTGCCTGCTCATGCCTTACCAATATATGTTCGACCTTGTCTTGATTAAAGATCGCGTCATAGATGTGCAATACGGCTCCACCAGGATAACCGAATAAAAATTCTACGCCCTCATCGTGTAGAGCACGTATGAGCGCTTCACCACCAGATAATTGATCCACTTTGCTTTGCCTCTAAACTATTTTTCGTCGTATTCCAGCTAAGTAAATAGCAGGAAAAAATGTAACAGCACAACCGACCAGATGGCCCGCTGTCTATTGAATATTTCTAAGATTTTCTTATAACAATCCACAAGTCACGGATAAAAAACCGTCAATTCTTGCTTCTTGTCGGCCCCGTACGCGATAACGTGATAGAGGCTCGTAGGTGGATGTTTTCTGACACCTAGATGGCAATCTGCCGATGTGCCTGTTGCGGCGAGTGCAGATTACTGCAGAAAGGCTGAAGGTTGACCTAGCCACTCTGCTTAAACAAGGCGGAATTCTGCCATTAATACGAGGAAAGTCAAGCTCTTCCGTGCCGTATCGCACGGAAGAGCTGGTGTGAATACAAATATCAGAGCTAGAAAAATATGGGAGTTGCTTAAGCTACCGCCAAATTCTCGTCAGCATTAGGCGCTGCTTTCGAGAAAGATAACTCCCCATCACCGTCTAGATCTATAGCAATCACATCGCCGGCCACGAAGTCTCCCTGCAGCATTTGCTGTGCAAGCTGGTTCTCGATGCGGTTTTGAATGACACGCTTAAGGGGCCGTGCACCATAGACAGGATCATAGCCAAGGGCAGCGATCTTATCCAGTACCGCATCAGAAACTTCTAAACCCAGATCATTGTCTTGCAGGCGCTGATGCAACAACTGAATCTGTATATCCGCGATGCCACGTATCTGATCTCTCTGCAATGGATGAAACACAACGGTCTCATCGATACGATTCACAAACTCTGGAGAGAAATGCTTCACGACGCGCTCCATCACCGCCGATTTAACAGACTCATAAGCCTCCTCGTTGTTCACGCCGTCAGCCATCATATCCTGAATGCGATCCGACCCTAGGTTAGACGTCATCACCACGACCGTATTTCTAAAGTCGACCGTTCTACCATGGCCATCAGTCAAACGTCCGTCATCCAATACCTGCAAGAGAATATTAAATACATCGGTATGGGCCTTCTCAACCTCGTCTAACAATAGAACCGAGTAAGGTCTCCTGCGCACAGCTTCAGTAAGATAGCCACCTTCTTCATAGCCGACATAGCCCGGAGGAGCACCGATGAGTCGAGCTACCGAATGCTGCTCCATGAATTCTGACATATCAATTCTGACCATCGCCTCTTCAGTATCGAAAAGAAATTCAGCCAAAGACTTACACAACTCCGTCTTACCAACACCTGTTGGCCCCAAAAATAGAAAAGATCCATTAGGGCGATTTGGATCAGATAGTCCTGACCTCGATCGTCGCACCGCGTTCGCAACAGCTTGAATCGCCTCATTCTGACCGATAACCCGTTTGTGCAGAGCATCTTCCATTTCAAGCAACCTAAGCTTGTCGCCCTGCAGCATCTTACTTACCGGTATGCCGGTAGAGCGCGATACCACATCGGCAATCTCTTCTTCGGTTACCCGATTGCGTAGCAGATGTTTCTCTGTCGTCTCCGCTTCGGCCGCTGCCTCAAGCTTTGTCTCAAGATCTGGGATTAATCCGTATTGAATTTCCGACATACGGGCAAGATCGCCAGCTCTCTGCGCAAGCTCCATGTCGTTGCGGGCCTGCTCAAGCTTACTTCTGATTGACTGTGCATCTTGCAAGGATGCCTTCTCGGACTTCCAGATATCTTCTAAATCTGCAAACTCCTTCTCGAGCTCCGCAATATCTTCCTCCAACTTCTCTTTACGTTTCTTAGAAGCTGGGTCTTCATCTTTCTTTAGTGCCTCGCGCTCAATCTTCAGTTGAATCAGCCGCCTTTCTAACTTATCCAGTTCCTCGGGCTTGGAATCTATCTCCATGCGAATCATGCTGGCCGCCTCATCGATGAGATCGATTGCCTTATCTGGCAATTGCCTATCGGGAATGTAACGCTGTGAAAGCTTGGCTGCTGCTATTATCGCACCGTCAGAAATATCGACACCATGATGCACTTCGTACCTTTCCTTTAAGCCGCGTAAAATTGCAATCGTATCTTCTTCGCTGGGCTCTTCCACCAACACCTTCTGAAATCTACGTTCCAGAGCGGCGTCCTTTTCTATATGTTGACGGTACTCATCAAGTGTTGTTGCGCCAACGCAGTGAAGCTCACCGCGAGCCAATGCAGGCTTTAGCATATTGCCCGCGTCCATTGCGCCTTCTCCCTTTCCTGCGCCTACCATGGTATGCAGCTCATCTATAAACAAGATCACCGAACCACCAAGCTTGCCTAGCTCACTCAGAACACCCTTGAGTCTTTCCTCAAACTCCCCTCTGAACTTCGCTCCCGCTATCAAAGCACCCATATCTAAAGACAGGACTTTTTTGTCCTTTAAGCCTTCAGGAACTTCGCCGTTAACTATTCGCTGAGCAAGCCCTTCGACGATAGCCGTCTTGCCGACACCCGGCTCGCCAATTAGTACAGGATTGTTTTTCGTACGGCGCTGCAACACCTGAATGGTGCGTCGTATTTCTGCGTCGCGCCCGATAACAGGATCAAGCTCGCTTTTTTGTGCACGCTCGGTTAGATCGACGCAATATTTTTCCAGCGCCTGCCACGAGTCTTCGGCGCCGACATCATCAACATTTGCACCGCCGCGCAAATTCACGATCGCATTTTCAAGCGCCTGCGCAGACACACCATATGAGTTCAGCAGCTTTCCAACCGCGCCAGAATCCTTCATAGCAACGAGCAATATCGTCTCGCTGGAAACAAAAGAATCACCTTTTTGTTGAGAAATTTTGTCCGCCTGATTCAACATTTTTGCCAGATCGCTGGACACCGAAATCTCGCCAGAACTATCTTGCAACTTCGGCAAGTCATCCACTAGCGTTTGCAGCTTAACTCGCAGATCGGCGATATCAAATCCCGTCTGAGATAGCAAAGGGCGGACGGAGCCACCCTTCTGATCCAATAGAGTTAGTAAGAGATGACAAGGTTCAATGAAATTGTTATCCCCGCCCAAAGCCATAGACTGCGCGTCTGCTAGAGCTGACTGCAACTTGCTTGTTAATTTATCAATTCGCATAACGATTCCACATGAGCCCGACTTAACGGACGCTATTAAAATGTATTCACTGAGTTAAATAATTGGGTCTTTGGTCTGAATTTCAATGACTGAGGAGGAATTTTATTGAGGGAGATCAAAACTAGCGAAGTTAAGCTAGAACACCAATCAAGAATTGGAACTAAGCTTCAATATAGATGGCGTTCAACATCCGGCCGGTGACGCCATCGCGTCGATAGGAGAAAAACTTGTCATCATCACAATGGGTGCAATAATCACCACCACTTATTTTATCGACTCCGATGGCGGACAATCTTAGTCTTGCAATGGCGTACAAGTCTGCCATGAATTTTCCCTCATTCTTGCTCGAGATGAAACAAGCCTCCATAGCAGGAACGAAAGATGACGATTCAACCGCAGCAAGAAAATCATCCCTGACTTCTCCTCCCACTTCAAAATGACAAGGACCGATCGCGGGCCCTAACCAAACTGCCAGATTAGAAATAGAAGTCGACATGCGGGAAACTGTGTTTTCAATGACACCTGACGCCAGGCCTTTCCAACCGGCATGAATTACAGCTACTTCTGATCCATCCATAGCTGCTATAAACACCGGGAGACAATCTGCTGTTTGTACGCAGCAAACCAGATTCGCCCTTGTAGTCAACATGGCGTCGGCGGTAAGCGCGGGACCAGCCTTATTGACTACCACCACATCGCTACCATGAACCTGATCTAACCACTGCCATTCTAATTTTTGCGACAACTGCTGTTGCAGCAGCACTCGATTTGACGCTACTCGATGTGGGTCATCCCCAACATGAGTCGCTAGATTAAACGAGGCATAAGGAGGCTCACTCACCCCACCCAGCCGAGTCGTAGAAAAGGCATGGATACTAGGCGAGACAAGCCATTCGGCGAAGATTTTCTGCTCAACTGTCATGCACCGTCTCTGCGGAGTTGCTCAATTAGCTCGACCATATCCGCAGGAGTGTCCGCACTCCAACTCATCCGCTCTCCACTTTCGGGGTGGTCCAGCTCCAACTTCCGAGCGTGCAAGGCCTGCCGCTTAAACCCTCGCAGACAATCACTCAGCTCTTTGGAGCAGGCTGCGGGCAACTTAAAACGCCCACCATAAAGCTGATCTCCGACTAGAGGGTTACCGAAGTGCGCCATATGTACGCGAATCTGATGAGTGCGCCCGGTTTCTAAATTCACTTGCACGTGGGTATGACTGCGAAATCGCTCAATAACCCTGTAGTGAGTTACCGCTTCCTGGCCAGACTCTACAACAGCCCTTTTCTTTCGATTGACCGGATGCCTGCCTAGCTCTCGATTGATAGTGCCGCCACCCGTTAAAACACCTTGTACCACGGCTTCGTATTCTCTACTTACCGACCTCTCTTGCAATTGATTTACCAAGTCGGCATGGGCGGTCAGCGTCTTAGCAACCACCATAAGACCGGTAGTGTCTTTATCGAGACGGTGCACAATGCCAGCACGAGGCAACTCCTCCTGATTTGAGTTGTGGTGCAAAATGCCATTCAGCAGTGTTCCCTGACTGTGCCCTGCCGCAGGATGCACCACAACATCGGTGGCCTTGTTAATTACCAGCAGATGCTCATCTTCAAAGACGATTTCCAGCGGCATCGCCTCTGCCACCCAAGACTCCGCTGCCTCTAGCTGCGCCTCGACCACTAGGCAATCCCCCGGCTCGAGTCGGTCACGGGGCCTTAATTGCTTGCTGTTGACCAGTAACGCCCCCTCTCGAATCCAGGTTTGTAGCCGCGCACGTGAATATTCAGGAAACAATTTGGCTGCAATCTGGTCTAATCGATTGCCCGATAACTCTTCGGTAACTTCTGCTTTAAGTGATATATGACTTGTCATGGGGGCATGATACTTGATTAAGCCGCCACACACAGCAGGCCTAACGGAAGAGTTGGCGAGTTACCGCGTCATAGCACAGGTTGGGATTGCAGCCAGTGCTGTGGTTAAATAGCGTTTTTTGCGGGCTGGCGACGGCATAGTCCCCAGACCACACGATAGACCTAACAACAGGAAGAACAGTGCGCGCCTCAGCTTTGAAATTACCCCTAATTATCTCTCTATCCCTACTTCTTGGGGCCTGTGGTTGGTTCGATAGCGGCGAAAGAGATGCGTTCGCAGGCCTATCAACCGAAGAACAGTTTTATCGCCGTGCGCTAGAACAACTAAACTCGCAAAATTTTACCGGCTCCATCGCCACATATCAGGCGTTGGAGTCACGCTTTCCTTTCGGTAGGTTTGCAGCCCAAGCACAGATCGAAATCGTCTACGCCTACTATAGAAATGGAGATTCCGAGGCCGCAAGAGCTGCAGCCGATCGCTTTATCCGACTTCATCCGGATAACGAGAACATTGATTACGCCTATTATATGAAGGGGCTGTCTTCATTCACCGATGATCGCGGGCTAATCAATCGCTTTGTACCTATCGACCCGACGAAACGAGACCCGGGCCGGGCTAGTGAATCGTTTGCAGACTTCTCACAATTGCTCGCAATTTACCCCGACAGCCCTTATGCAGCAGATGCTAGGGCGCGCATGGTTTTCCTGCGCAACAATCTAGCTGCCTACGAAATTCACGTCGCGAACTACTACCTTGATCGCCGCGCATATGTTGCAGCGCAACGACGTGGCCAATACGTGGTCGAAAATTTTCAAGGCACCCCAGCCGTAGCCGATGGTGTGGCTATAATGGTGGAGTGTTATTTGAGACTGGGTCTGAACGATCTTGCAGACACATCACTCGCTTTGTTGAGAGAAAACTATCCGAATCATGCCTCTATCGACGAGAATGGTGAATTCATCATTCGCACAGAGATCACTAATCCCTCTCTGCTCTATACTGTCTCGTTTGGCTTAGTCGGTGACAATCGCATCGAACCTCCACTTGCGCCAACAACGCGGCCGCAAAATTCTGGTAGTCAGCAGATAATTAACACCCAGACGCGCGCGGAAGCAGAGCGTCGCTCTTGGTTTAGCATCCTTACCTTCGGCCTGTTTGACTAAATTACCCAGCAAAACCTTCGTCGGACCCACGACGAAGGCCGCACTCCTATAATATCTCCTATTTTCTGCCCTCTCGGGTAAACCGTTGTTGAGCTGATGCGTTTGTATTACTGGGAAAGAGTAATATTGAGTATTAATTAGCCGATATAGTGAAGTAGACGGCCAAACCTAGCGAAACAAACAACCTATGAACATGGCCCTCTCTGGAGATTTGATTCTGAATAGTTCGCTATTGCTAGACAAATTCCTTGAAGGCGTTCAAACACGCGCTTTCCGCATAGCTCAGATCGCGACAGGGAATCCAGAAGATGCGCTAGATTTAGTGCAGGATGCCATGTTCAAACTTGTGGAGAAATACTCTGACCGCAGCGAACAAGAATGGGCGCCTTTGTTTTATCGTATCCTAAACAGCCGCATTCACGATTGGTATCGCCGTAACTCCGTTAGAAATCGACACAGAAGCTGGCTGAGCGGCACAGATGAAGAGGGAGAAGATCCTATTCAAACCGCACCCGACCCCTATGGTCGCTCTCCCGATGAAGAAACAGTTACCAACGAAGGCATGGAAAAATTACAGATCGCTCTAGAAGGACTGCCCGCGCGCCAACAACAGGCTTTCCTGCTGCGCGCATGGGAGGGACTAGACGTAAGGCAGACCGCAACAGCCATGGAATGCGCCGAGGGAAGCGTCAAGACTCATTATTCGCGAGCCATTCACAGCCTTAGGGCGCAACTAGGTGAACACTGGCCATGAACAAATTAAATGAAGATATATTCCTGCAAGAAGTTTGCAAGCACTTAGATGCCAGCATTGCCCACCTGCCTCAAGCTATCGAACAACGTCTAACCGAGGGCAGGCAAGCTGCGCTGTTACAGAAAGCACACCTCATGCAGGACACCGAAGGCCTTGCCCTGACTGTCAGTAGGGAGCTAGATGACAATAGCCCTCTATCGCCAGATATTGAAGCGCGACTCGATCAGATCCGAGACAGCGCAGTCGCTAGATTCGAGCAGCTACAAGAAAAGACCAAAAAACCCAGTCGTTTATCACTACTCGTTTGGACTAAAACCCAATTCAATTCATTCAATTTTTCTGCATCAGCGGGTATGCTTGCTACAGCCTGCGTGATGGTTACTGTTATATCGATTTTTTATGTAAATTCCAGACCTACAGGCAGCCTGACACTTGAAGAAGAGATTAGCCTTGTTGCCACAGCCGAAGACATCGAGCTCTATGAGAATTTGGAATTTTATTTATGGCTCGTCGAAAACGAATCTCTCACGTTGTGAGTTTCGAGACATTCGAATCAAGCATAAGAATAAAAGCTATTTCGAGCGAATCTTGTTATTCGCCTGTATGGCTGGAGCGCTATCAAACACATATGCTGCCGAGAGCGAACAGAGTGAGGACGCACCCGATTTAGAGTTTTTGGAATTTCTAGGTCAATTTGAAACAGATGCTGGCGAATGGATAGATCCCGATAGCTTATTAACTGAAGAATTTACTGAATTGCTAGAGACTTCGACTGAAGCCAACTCATCAAATGATTCATCGAATACTGATACTGTAACAAACGACAAGCTATGACTAAGCGAACACACATAAACAAGCTACTCTTTCTGGTGATATTTTTCGCTCAGATTAGTCTCGCTCAAGAAAAGGCGCCATGGTCAGATTTATCCCTCGAAGAAAGGCAAATACTGCAACAGCTCGAACCACAGTGGGAAAACCTCAGCGCCGAGAGACAGCAGCGTTTACGTCGAGGAGCGAATCGCTTTCAGCAGATGCAACCCGCAGAGCGCTCACAAGCAAAAGATCAGCAGCAGCGATTTCAAAATTTATCGCAGCAGCAGCAACAAGTGATCAATCAGCGGTTTCAGCGTTTCAATAGCCTCAGCAGGCCCGAGCAGCGGCGGCTTAGGAACATACAGAGACGCTTTCAGAATATGCCAGAGACCGAACGCTCTAGACTGCGAGAACAATTTGAGCAACTACAGCAATCGAATAGCCGCCCCAACAGGGATGACCCGACGCGTAGCACGCAGAACCAGCAGCGTATTCGCGATGTGATTCGACAGAATCGAGATGTACTGCGACAGAACAGGAATCAAACGCCGCAGGTGCGCCCACAAACACCGCAGCGCCCCAGCGCGACGAGACCGCCACCGCCTGCACCTAGGTAGTAGCTGCCTAGCCTAGAGGAAGCGACGAAGATCATTCACCTATTGGCCAGGCATTCGTGATCGGATAACGTCGGTCTCTACCAAATCCGCGCTTCGTTAGCCGGACTCCTATCGGACTCTGCCTACGCTTATACTCATTTAGATCCACGAGTCGAAGTACGCGTTTCACTACTTGCTCATCAAAACCCTGTTCAATGATGGAGGCAGCGCTGTGGTCATTCTCTACATACAATTCTAAGATTCGATCCAATATGTCATACGGAGGCAAATTGTCTTGATCCACTTGATCGGGAGCGAGTTCCGCCGAGGGAGGACGATCTATAACCCTCTGAGGGATGACCTCATCAGCCACCGCTGAGTATTCGGTATTGCGGTAGCGGGCCAAGCTATAGACCAGCGTCTTGGACACATCTTTTAGCACATCGAATCCGCCAGCCATGTCGCCATACAGCGTTGAATAGCCGACCGCTATTTCACTTTTGTTACCGGTGGTGAGAACCAGCAAGCCCTTCTTGTTGGAAATGGCCATCAAGAGAACGCCCCTGCATCTTGCCTGCAAATTTTGCTCGCTGACGTCTACTTCCGTATTAGCGAACTGTTGCTCAAGGGCCTGCATAAATGAGGAATAGATTCCCTCAATTGATATCTGTTGATAATCGACCCCAAGCTTTTTAGCCTGCTCAGCAGCCGCATCGAGACTCAATTCGGAAGTGTACGCGAACGGCATCATTACAGCCTGAACACGGTCGCTACCGAGAGCATCCGCAGCAATTGCAAGAGTAAGCGCCGAATCGATTCCTCCAGACAAGCCTAGAACAGCGCCCTTAAAGTGATTCTTACTGGCGTAATCTCTAACTCCCAGCACCAAGCTTTGATACACCTGTGCCTCCAAGGACATGGGGGGCGCTATCTGCTGCAGAGGAATTACACAGGGACTATTTGAACTCTCACCCGCCTGAATCAAGACTGGCACTAGAGCCTCTATATAGCTAGGCGCCAGACAGTGACATTCGCCAGTTGCTGTAACCACCATCGAACCACCATCAAATACCAACTCATCCTGCCCTCCTACCATGTTCACATAAATTATCGGGAAGCCACCCTCAACAGTTCTTTTACGAAGCAGGGCCTGCCGGTCACTTAACTTATTTATGTGATAGGGAGAGGCATTAATGTTAATCATCAATTGTGCTCCCGCTGACCGAGCTTGGATGACAGGCGCCTGCTCCCACATGTCTTCACAAATCGTAAAGGCAACTTTTTGACCAGCAATTTCGAGCAGACAAGCGTCAGCACCGCTATTGAAATATCTCTCCTCATCGAACACCTGATAATTTGGCAGGTGTTGCTTGCGATAGTTCGCAATTTGCTTTCCATTTTTGATAATCGTCAGCGAGTTAAATAGCTTGTCGCCCACTCTTTCTGGATAACCGACTACCAGATAAGCAGCTAAATTCTCACCGCAAATTCGCTGCAGGGCGTTCTCTATTCGAACCGTTAGACTGGGGCGAAAAAGAAGGTCCTCTGGAGGGTAGCCAGTCAATGACAGCTCGGGATAGGCTACAATATCTGCCGAATTTTCCTGAATCGCTACCTTCGCCTTCTCAATAATCAGGGAAGTATTGGATGCAATATCCCCGACCAAGAAATTAAGTTGCGCCATTACGACGTTAATTTGCTGCGCCATATCTATCTCTTCGCTGTTATCCTAAAATCCACATATAGACAATCGTTTAAAAACCGCGACCAATAAGCTTTACTGATTCCACTTATTGGTATACTGCCCGCCAACGTTCTAATTGTAACGGAAACCATGAACGAAAGAACCGCACAATATCCCGGCCAGATACACAACGTCTCAGTCGTTTACAATATCTATCGCATTATCCTGCCTTTAATATTACTGGTTTCCTCTCTTGGCCAGAACTCGACTTTGCTCGGCGCCCTCGATACAACCCTCTTTATTCAGGTTTGTACTGGCTATGCAATTTTCGGCGTAGCTACCACCTTCTTTATACCGGCTAGCACGCGTTTTATTAAAAGTTCTCATATTCTTACCGGCAGCCTGATTATCGACATTTTCACCATCACCCTTCTCACTTACAGTAGCGGTGGGATGATAAGCGGTTTGGGATTGCTGCTATTGGTGACAGTTGCTGCGGGCGGCATTTTGATTAGAGGCAGGATTAGCACGTTTCTGGCTGCTGTGGCTGCTCTCTCGTTAATCTACAGTGAACTGTATCTAGCGCTCTCCGTAGACAATTCTGCGAATCAATTTGTACAGACAGGGATTCTCGGTGCGATATTGTTTGCAACCTCGCTCTATATCCAAACACTGACAAACAGAATCTACAAGGCCGCTGTTCTTGCTGACAAACAAGCCAGCGACATTATTGACCTCGAAAAGCTAAACAACGAAATCATTCAACGCATGCGCACTGGAGTTGTAGTGGTGAATACTGAACATCGGATCGTAAGCATGAATAGCGCGGCCCGCAGCATTCTTCTTCCGACATTAATAATAGATAAAGAACAGGAAGAACATCCATACAAAATTCCTGCCGCACTTTCAGAACAGTTAGAGCTTTGGAAGATTAATTCGAAGCGTCAGCCACAACCAATAGTCATTCCCAATTCCACGCGTCAAGTGCAACTAAACTTTGCCTTCTTGAATCCAGAGTCGGATTCGGATGTACTTATCTTTCTCGAGGATAATCGACAAATAGTACAGCGCGTACGACAGATGAAGCTTGCATCACTAGGCAAACTTACCGCCAGCATCGCCCATGAAGTGCGCAATCCACTAGGCGCAATTAGTCATGCTAGCCAACTGCTTCGCGAGTCGGTAACGGTCACTGACGATGACAAGAGAATGATTGAGATAATTCTCGATCATTGCAACAGGGTTAACTTAATCATCGAGGACGTGCTCGACGCATCGCGACATGACGACACCACGGCCGGCCTTATAAGTTTAGATGCATGGCTTTCGAAGTTTATAGCGAGCTATAGATCCACACATGAATTATGTGATGAAATTAAACTTGAGATAGTCACCCCTGAGGTAAAGGTAAAAGTGATTCAGGGCCAGCTCGAGCAAGTCCTAAATAACCTCTTCGACAACGGGCTACGCTATAGTCACAAAAATACCGGCAGCGCGACCCTATTGGTACAGGCCGGCATAGAGGCTAAAGATGGCGACGAGTTGCCTTACCTACACATCATAGACGAAGGTGCAGGCATTAATGAAGAGGACGAAAGCCGCCTATTCGAACCCTTTCACACCACGGAATCGAGCGGCACTGGTCTAGGCCTTTATATATCAAAAGAACTGTGCGAAGCTAATCAGTCACAATTAATATACAGCAGAACTGCTTTGGGCAAGAGCAGATTTAGTATCTATTTTGGCAATCCAGATCGAGTAATGACATAAAATGACTTCCCCTTTCCCGACATTGATTACCTACTTATGACAAATCGCATTCTGATTGTAGATGATGAGCCAGACATCCGTGAATTATTAGAAATCACGCTAGGTAGAATGTCTTTGGCTACAAGTAGCGCCAAAGACTTGGCATCAGCACGACACCTACTCTCCACTGAAAACTTTAATCTTTGTCTTACTGATATGCGCCTTCCTGATGGAAATGGCATCGAGCTTGTCGAATACATACAGAAAGAATACAACCAGATACCAGTTGCTGTAATAACAGCCCATGGCACAACAGAAACGGCTATCAAGGCATTAAAAACCGGCGCCTTCGATTTCGTCTCAAAGCCGGTCGACCTACAAAAACTTCGAGACATGGTGAAGTCCGCATTGCGACTTCCACAAGAACGAGGTGATGAAGCCCTAGCTGCTGACTCTCCTCAAGCTCAAAGCGGACCATCGATAACCGGCCAATCTAGCCGCGTTAAAGAGCTTCGCAGTCAGATAGCTAAACTAGCACGCAGTCAGGCGCCAATCTATATCAGCGGAGAGTCAGGCAGTGGTAAAGAACTAGCTGCACGGGCGATTCATCAGAAAAGTTCACGCGCTAGCGAACCTTTTATTGCAGTTAATTGTGGCGCGATACCTCGAGATCTAGTAGAGAGTGAACTATTCGGCCACGTCAAAGGTAGCTTTACCGGCGCTGACAACGACAAACAAGGTCTATTTCAAGCCGCACATGGAGGTACTCTATTTCTTGATGAAATCGCCGATCTACCTCTGCATACGCAGGTAAAATTACTTAGAGTTATACAAGAAAAATCTATACGGCCTGTGGGCTCACAGAATGAAAACCCCGTCGATGTAAGAATTTTAAGCGCAACACACAAAAACTTAGCCAAGGAAGTTGAATTAGGACATATGCGTCAAGATCTCTATTTCAGGCTCAATGTAATAGAACTTGCTGTACCCAGCCTGAGAGACCGAGTAGCTGATATCCCAGAGCTTTGTCTCGCCATTTTGAACAAAATCGCAAAGGAAAACTCCGACGAAATCTGCCAGCTCAGCGATGAGGCTCAAGAGGCGCTATTGCAATATAACTTCCCTGGCAACGTGAGAGAGCTGGAAAATATTTTACAACGTGCCGCCACACTCTGCGAAAAAAATACAATTCAGGCCTCGAATCTTGAATTCATTAGCGCACCAAGTTCGGCTCCGAACCCTGCAGTTGTAGCTGAACCCACAAGTTTGGAAATCGATGACGGCGTAGAGATCGGTAAAGACTTTTCACTCGAGAAACATCTAGAATCTATAGAGATAGAGGCTATCGAGAAAGCACTAGAAGAGACACGCTGGAACAAGACTGCAGCCGCCAAGAAGCTAGGCATGTCATTTAGGTCCCTACGCTATAGACTGAAAAAACTAGGCCTTGACTAAGAAGGCTTCCCCCATCGGAGCAGCCATTCCCTAAAGGCCTGCTTCGCTCGACGTAATTCACACCATGATCTAGACAATATTTTTGCTGAAGTATCTCTATATTCTGAAATCACACCTACACTTAATTAGGGGTTTAGATCAGCAATACAAGGAGGTGCGATCTTGAAGTCCATGGCAGGCTTGTCACTACTTGAACTATTTATTTCTCTGGGCATATTGTCGATACTGCTTAGTATCTCGTTACCCGACCTCAGTGAGTTCACAGGGTCTATATCTGGGGATGTGACTCTGAGAAAACTGGCAAGCGCAGTGCAGCTCAGTAAATCCACCGCAATTGCAACGGATACTACGGTTACGTTATGCCGCTCGATTAGCGGCTTAACCTGTGGCGGGCGCTGGCAAGACGGCGTCATTATTTTTACCGACCGAAACCAAGATCAGCTTATCAACGAAAGCGACAGATTAGTCCGCCACATTACGCTCCCGAATGGGAATGGTCATATTAAATTCAGGGCATTTCAGAACAAACAGACCTTACAACTTACGAGTCTAGGCACGACTGTGTACCAGAATGGAAATTTCACTTACTGCCCTTTTTCAGGCAACCACCTGTTCGCGAGGCAATTAATTATTAGTCGAACTGCCAGAATGCGATTCGCTCAAGACAAAGATGGGGATGGAGTAAGGGAAGATAGCCGCGGAAGGCCATTGAATTGCGATTAAAGCTGCAAACTATCGCTGCCAACACTCGTCGGTAGTATCACCGGTTGCGCCGCGAGCGCCAGTATCCGAATAGGTTAATGTTGTACAAGTATCTGCTGTCTGATCATTCTGCGCAGTAGCAGTGGCTAGAAAACAAGTAGCAATCGTTCCAGCCCCACAGGCGCTAACACTGATTGCATAAAAACCGTTCTGCGTAGTGCGATCGCGACCTGCCACTACAGGACTATTAAGCGGGGTTGCGTCGTCAACATAGGTATTGAAATTCGAAAAATAGCGCTCTTGATCTGAAGCCACTTGCAGCAGTTCAGTCTTGGCTTCAGCACGAGCAGATCTCCGCACGCTATTTTGATAGGCGGGCAAGGCGATGCTCGTTAGGACTCCCATAATAGCGACTACTATGAGCATCTCTAGCAGGGTAAATCCATTCGATCTTGTTTGCTGCATATCTAAGCGCCTAGGGCATAGTTCGGTTTACAACTGCAATTCTTACGAACTAAAGTATCAACTTTCTTCGAGAGCTTCAATTAAATTGAGCGGCCCCAGAACTTCAATTCTGGCCAATACCCCACTTCGATTCAATACGAAGCGGACAACTAGGCCTCTGTTTAGAAAATCGGAGCCCACTTCTTCGCCGTCGTAGAACACCTGTGTTACGTCAAAATTAAAGCCATGATCTCGACCAGATATCACGAGAACACCTTCGCTTCGCCGAATATCCTCGATGGTACCGGTCTGCGCACCGGAAAGCACACTCTGTGCCGATAGTGTCGTGGAGCTTACCAACACAATTAACAACAGCCACCGGCGAACATTTATTTCGAGGATCAACTTCATTATTGCAATAGTTTTTCTCACTGCATTACTCCCATCACTATCTCACCTACTCTAGTTGTCGCCACGATTGCCTCCCGAAAGATTCTACTCCGACACTTAATTGAATCACATCGATGTCGCCACTAGCTCCACTACCGAATGCCACATCTGCTGCGCCATTCGAAAGTATACTGACCGTAGGCATAATACCCACGTCTGAGGCTCTACCAGATGCATCAGTGTCGTCGCCATCATACTCGCCGTCGTTATTCAGATCGAAGGCTGGAAATTCAAGAGCACCACCACTCCTAAAATCAAGCTCCATCAAGAAACTAGTTCCACCGAACTCACATTCAACCGATGAGGGCACCAGCGTGGTAAATATCACGCGTCCGCCCCTGACGATTGCATTAGTGACCTGTCGTTCACCAAAATTACTGGCATTTGGAGCTCCCTCGACCTCCTCAGGCATCAGATCAAGCTTCCACCCTAAATGGCTATCCCAATTAATCTCATTATCAGACACATCCCGAAGCGTGTATGTTTCATCATCAACGCCGTCATCGTCGGTATCGAACGCCTGCTGATATTGATCAGTTATTGTCTGCACCAATAAGTTTGAACTATCGAATGGCGTGAGAGATCCCGCATTCTTATCCCAAATACCATAGAACGATTGCGTAGTTTGCCCTGTAGGATCATTGTCGAGAATTTCGACGTATTTCCCTGTGCCGAAGAAAACCATAAAACCTCCCAAGTCATCAGGGTGCAACGTTGCTTGAGGTTGAGACGTAATTGGCTGATTTGCAGTTGCTGTGAACAAAGGATCCGGTGTGCCCGCTGAAACAAAATCACTATCCCAAGCGTTAGGGTTTGAGTTTGTAACATCGAACTTCCACATATTACCTAGAAGGTCGCCCCCATAAATATAGTCAACGATTGAATCCCCATCTGCATCGATCATCAGCGGAGTGGCCAAACCATTTGGCGTAGCAACATCACCCGCCAATGTGTCGATTTTCTTAATGAGATTGCCTGTTTCTATATCAACGATGTATAGCACGGCATGTCCAGTCACACTCGCATTACCATCGGCTTCTGTATTGTTATAGCCATTACCAAATACTGCCGCCCAGGTACCATCGGCCATCTTTGCTATCTGCGGCCTGCCATAGGTGTAGCCAAGATCCGCATCATCAGTATCATCGAATTCCCACAGAGCAATATCCGCTGCATTAGCCTCGCTGTATATAGAGGGATCGGTCACATCGAGTGCATATACGCCCTGGCCTCCGCCTCCTAATCCACCAGCTAATACAGTTCGCCACAATCCTGGCGAGACACTACCCGGATCATTCATATTCGGCATAAAAACATCGATGATATTCGGGCCGGCATCAACAAAATAGCGGTGCTCATAATCTTCAGAAGTCAGTTCTGATAAATACTTATAGGCTGCATTAGGCACATACGCTATAACCTCTTCGCCAGTATCCTCGGCAAAGCCATGCAACATACCGTCATTTGCACCCACGTATACAACTCCGTCGCGCGTCGCATTTTGTGTTACAAAATCATTGTAAGACTTTGCCTCAAAATCATCCGCATAACGTCCCGTGGGTTCCTTAACAAATTTAGGGTCAGAGTTTACGATGTCACCGAGTACGCTGCCTCGAATTCTGAAATCCTGCCCTTGCCCTTCATTAGATTCATCGCCGCGCAAGAAGTTTACAAGAGCTGACCCATAGTCCTGATTCGTAGAAATTTCGCTTACATCTACCGTAGCGATATCCTCGGGTGGAGTGGTCATCAACGCTGCAATCTGGCTCGATGTCATTTCTACAAGCGAGTCAGGAGACGTGTAGTCTGCCGGGAATCTAAATGGAATGCCTTGACCCTCCGGATCACCTCCAGGAACAACATCGGCTTCGGGGTTGTAGGTGATGATCTCTCTGCCAGTATCGTAATTCTGAGCGTTCACCTTAGAGCCAGCTTCCCAGTCAGATGTTGGTTCGATGCTTCCATCAAGATTAATCTGGAACGCAAGCAACTGCCCCTTCCAGTCTGAGCTATCAAAACGCGCCTGAAACAAATGGCTTCCCGCATTCAGCGAGCCCGTATTCGTGGCAACCGATGCAGCGGAACCGATCCGGTCGGAGATTTCCAGCAACGCCTCACCTATCGCCGCAGCCACACCCTCTGTGGTCTGTGCGGACACAAAGGTGCCAGCACTATTGAACGCAGCGTGCCAGGTATCATCGATCTTTTCTGGCTCTGTATTAATAGCCCCAATAGTCCAAGGAGAACTAGGTAGCAGCTCGGCTGGCGGGGTCACAATATCGTCGGGCCAGCCATCACCATTTGTATCTACCCGATTACCCACAACACCAAACGCCACACTGAACGTCACCATATGTTGAGTATCTTTCTGATCGGCCGGTGAAGTTGGCACATCATTAGGCAAAGGACTAAGGTCTTCATCGTAATAATAATACGCAACATCAGCTAAGGTATCGTGATTGCCATCGCCATCGTTATCCACAATTCTTGAACTTAGACTATCACTGCTTGACCAATACCCATCGGTAAACAATACCGTATAGTTTTGCTGACAGGCCGAAATAATGGGGTTTGTCCTGCCAGAAAGCTCGTCAGAATAATAGCGACCTGCCAATTCCAATCCGCTACGTAGTCGAGTACCTCTAGCACGCTGTCGGTAAGCGAAAAGAGCATCCAGTGCAGCCGTATTGTGAGCCGGAAAATCTTCCTCTAGCACGCTTTCTAGCGGCACTTCCCGAAATAGACTACCGGGATCGTACAGTATACTCAGACCGAATCGAAACGTATCATTGGCTTCTATAACGCGCGCAACCGCAGCCTTCATCACGAAGGCGCGACGACGATGGTATTGATACCAGTTTGCAATGTTCTGCTGCGCCTCGGTGACAGTTCTTCCCCAAGGGTCTTCTTCGACGCCGCTAAGATTGTCTGTGCTTCCAACTGTGCCAAAACAATCTTCATACTGCCAATCAGTGGTATCAGCAGCATCGTTATCGTCACACCTTGAAGATGACGCATTGTCAACACTATCAAAAGTTGTAGTCAGATATACCACATCGATATCCGATGCATTGACTTGGTAGGTGGTATGACTATCCCAAAGGTCCACTATGCCATTAGCGCCGTCTGTAACATCGCTAGTCCCATAGACTCTTCCGTCTGGATCGTCATCCTCATCATAACCAAGATTGTCGATCCACACATCGTACTCAAAGCCTGCCAGATTGCGTCTTCTGCTATAACCTGGGTTACTTGACTCTGGATGACTTCTAACGTTGTTGAAAACTGCGTCAGGAAAATCCGGCCAAGGCTGGTAAGTCGCTGCAGGGTTGTAATACATGATATTAAAGTCGGAGTTACGTACCCGCCAATCTCTTAATGCTGCGCCGGATTCGTCTTCTAGAACACAACTGTTGTAGACATCATCATTGTTGTCGAAGATATAGTAATACGTTGCCCCATCACCGCAGTCCCAACTTCTGTAGGACCCTGATTCGCCACGAAAAGTACCACCAGTTATAGCGGCGCGAGTGTTATCGCTCCTCCAATAATTTCTGTGATACTGGAACCTTGGAGTCAAGGTTTCCCAATCCATGGAACCGGAGTCGTCCAGCATGAAGAAAATATTTGGAGGGATTGACGTTCCCAAAAATAGAGGGCTACGAGACAGCGCCATCTCTGCCGCCTGCACCGTAGTAGCAGCCGCCATTAGATACAGTGAAGCGATCCATGATAGAAATAGTCGAATATGTAATTTTGAGCTCATAATGGTCTCCCAGGTTTTACGCCAGAAATTCTAGTTATAGGATTGAACAAAAGTGGATTGCACGCGCACAGCCGTGTTTGGATTAACACCAACGCCACGCGCAGTAATTCGATGAAAAGTCCTCGACCGAGGAGTCTCACCCGAGCCTGTGGCAAGCGACTCTCCACTATCTACGGTACGGTATTCTTCAATGACGTAACCAGGTTGGGAAGAAACACCTGCTACCCCGGCGATAGCGTCAGCATTTGTGCCCCACCATGCCCCATCGATATTTGAGTGATCCCACCAGTACTTGCCATCAGCCGCCGATGGATCCATCGAGTTCTCCGACCAAACTCTAGTGCTACCATCGCCACTTACGATTGGGACTGTTGTCTGTGTAAGCAACCAAGCTTCTGCGTTCTTCAAGGCCGATTCAGCCGATTGAAATGCCAATGTATGATCGCGCATATTGCTAGACATACGCTCTTCCAAAACCGTGGTCTCCATACCCGATGTCCCCATTACTGTCAAAATGGACAGAAACACCAAACAGAACACCAGAATCGCGCCGCTTTGCTGACGAGGTAAGGGGGATTGTGGATATTTTTGCATTTTCTTCATAAACTCAACTTTACTCGATTCAATCTGGAATACCGTGACGAAACTCTAGCTTCCGAGCGATAATAGCCCCTTCAAAGCCCTATTTACGTGCCAAGAGCCCGATTTCGCAGGCTAATGGTATTGGTAAAAACCCGCCGCACCCTCGTATCCGCAGGTAAACTACCATTACCGGTTCCCCCGTCGTAGATTACTCCGTCGAAGGTATATGCCTGCGGCGCAGGTACTGAGCCGTCTTCAATCGACTGCATAAGCAAGCTTATTCTGACGCTAATAACCTTGGAAAACTCAGTAACAAGATTCGCTGGAACGTAAGCATCTACGGTGTTGCGAACATCCAAGTCTATATTTATGCCATACAAAATCTGCATGCTCTCCACGCCTTCAATCAGCTCTTCAGCGACTCCGGCTGTGCCAGTAGCACTCAGTTGGCGGCGAAAAAGCGAAGAAGGGTTGGTAGCAACATCACCTCTCTTACCGACATAAAATATAGTGCCTTCGAGTCGGACTACTTCCGCCGGATCGGCTACCGAGGTAACCGAAGAAATAGTTGCAGGTGAATCGTTGCCGGGATTACATGCGCTTGAAAGCGCAATGGTACTGGTAGTCGCCGGACCAGCGTCGGCAGTGACAGAACAGGCCTGCACGAAGTCCGCCTGCTCGCAATCGGATATTATAAGGAAATCGTTAGCGGCAATTCCTGCATCTGACTCGGCCTGAATCGACGCTGCGAGGCCCTCAGTTATTGAAGTAACAAGCCCTGGGGTCCCTGCTGCATTCCAAATACGAATAATGTCTGAGTTAGGCACCGCATTAAACGTTGGAATAACATGCCCCGCCTCGCCGTTGGTCCATTCTGCAGTGTTAGTTGAAACAACGGCCGCATTCAGAGCGCCATTGTTGATAACTCCCGGATTAGTCCCAGCAGCTTCCCAGCCCTGAACACCGAATTGCGGCTGAAACGTAGCCGGAGGTCCATCGAGTATATTATTTACGCTAATCCCCTCTATAGAACTCAGGCAGCCCAAATAACCAGCCATGCGGACTTCCTGGGACAAGAAGTTAGTAGCAAAGCGCCCATTTTCCTGAATGCGTTGCCGCGCCTCTCTATCTCTTTCCGTAGTATTGCTACCCGTATAGATCTGCACGACACCTGTCGCCAGTGTTAGCCCCAACACCATGCTTACCAACAACTCTATCAAGCTGAGGCCGTGACTTTTTGAAATGTCTATTGCTGTTCTTTGCATCATATTTATTACTATCACGCCCACTTATAGCGGCTGAAATGTCGTTCGAAAAGCCTGATCTGCCGTACCATTTCGATCATCGTCCCACCACAGCTTTATCGCATAAATACTGCCAGCACCATCGCAGGCATTTGCCGCGGCTGTTCCATCGGTCGGTGTCGAATCCAAGCAAACTACAGAGGCTCCCAGTGGAAGTGCAGCTGCTGCCGTCGCTGACCAATCCAGAATGTCTTGCCTCGCCATCTGCGCAGAGCTACAGCCGATTGCAGTAAAGCAATTAGCTGTTGCAGCGCCTGTGGCATCGTCGTAATCCCCGTCAGCAACACCAACGATATTTGCGCGCATTCTCTCCACCATATCGACACTCAAGGTTGTCGCGATGGTGCGGAAATAGGAAGCTTGATTCCCACGAAGGCTAACCGCTTGCACTCCTGCCATACCCAACATACCGAAAGACAGCACAAGCAGAGACACTAGCACCTCTATTAGCGTGCTACCGAGTTGAAAAGAGAGAACCCCATTTGAATTATGTTGTCTCAAGGACATACCAACCCTCCTTCAATGCGCCGGCCTCGACCTGAAAGGCCAATCTCAACTGAGCGTGCATTGGCTGAATTTGCCGTTGATGGGCAGAGCAGCATCGTTTGAACCCCTGCAGTAGCACTGAACCCCATGCTATTGTATTCCATAAAATTTGTTGTGACGGTGAGTACGCTGTTTGCACCCAGTGCATCAAATACACGGATTACGACGTCACCAGCATCTATTGAGCCAGATGCTCCATCGGCATCGCCATTCACGTCTACAAAGACTATCCACCCTGTCGACCAACTCGCCGCGTCACAATCTATACCGTCGTTGCTAGGACAAATGCCTACGTTCGTGCCGCGCTTGATCGCTTCGCTACGTGCTAGATTAAGCGTAGTCACAAACATCTTTGCTTGCGAATTAGTAACATTACTCTCAATCGTGTCCTGAAAATTAGGCAGCGACACAGCAATCAAGATGCCCAATATTCCTACTGTTACCAGCAGCTCAATCAGAGAATAACCCTTGTTATTATTACAGTTTCTCAATTTTTCATAGTCCGTTTGATACGCAATTCAACTGTAAAACATCTATCTACATACACAGATTACAGCGCTTCTTGATACACCAAGATTAAGCTGCAAACTGCAATTTTCAGGTCAATTAATACAACTGCACAAGTAATTTGTCGGTTATCTACGCTGGAATTAAATAGCTGTTGGTAGTTCTATCGATGCTAAGCATATAGAATCCCTTGCACAAGACTGTGAATTGGCTAAAAGAACTAGTAAATTCAGGCACTTAATTGATTAGAGTGTGACAGAATTCACATCACCGCGACTTCTAGACAGGCCAAGGTCGAAACTAAGGTCGCGTGATGCGGGTGATTGACTCAGAACTAGGCCGCAGTATACCTTTTTTACCGCTCTATCGCTTACAAACTGCGGCATACAGCCCCCTCAGTAACAGGGAATACTCGTGGAAATTACACTCGGCTCAGTGCTATTGCTAAGCATCACAGGCTTTCTCGCAGGCGGAATTAATACCGTTGCCGGTGGCGGCTCTAACCTAACCCTCCCAGCACTGATGATCTTAGGTCTGCCGGCGGATATCGCCAATGGCACCAACCGTGTAGCTATAACCCTGCAATGCGTTGTCGGGCTTGCAGGCTACGACAAACACGAAACACTAGACCGGCCAGCACTCATACCGATACTCATCCCTTCCATAGCAGGAGGTCTAGTTGGAGCAATCGCTGCGGCGCTGATGCCTAACCTTTACCTTAAGCCGATCCTACTCGGTACGATCTTACTCATGGCTTTAATCATATTGATCAGACCTAGCGTGATAGCCCCGCCTCCGGGCACTCAAAGCCTGAGCCCAAACGACAGTCGCGGCGCCTGGTGGGGATTATTCGCAGCCGGTGTTTACGGAGGCTTTGTGCAAGCTGGAGTGGGCTTTATCCTTCTCGCCGCCTTAGCTGGAGGCTTACGTTATGACTTGCTACGGGCGAATGCGCTCAAGACAGCCTGTGCACTCGCTTTTACGAGTGTCGCGCTACTTGTCTTTATTGCTTTTGATCAAGTCTGGTGGATACCAGGCCTGATTTTAGCCTGCGGATCAATGGCTGGCGCGCACCTAGCAGTAAAAGTTGCTGTGCGCGCATCTCAGGAAAGCATTAAGTGGTTTCTGTTCTTAATGACGCTCTGCGCCGTAGTGGCTGGACTTGTTTTCTAGACAGTCTGCTGAGGTGCGCCGAAACGCATAGTAATCTTCGCACCGCCCAAGCCGCTTGCCCCAACTACTATCGTTCCGTCATAGCTACTAACGATATCGGTTACCACAGCCAGGCCAATCCCCTGTCCTTGCACCAAGGTATCCGCTCTAGCTCCGCGCTGCAGGACGAACTCTTGCTTCTCCTCGCTTATGCCGTGGCCATTGTCTTCAATTACTATCTCTAATCCCTGAAAATAAGCAACTCTAGAATTCGTTTTAATGCTGACTTCGCCTCGACCGTACTTAAACGCGTTATCGAGCACATTACCAAGAACCTCCAGCAGGTCCCGCTCATCACCATAGAAAAGCGCGCCGGGGTCTAAATACTTCGCGACTGAAACAGACTTATCTCTGTACACTTTTGCTAAGGCATCGAGAACCTTCTCAACAACCGGCTTCACCAAAACCTGTCGCGCTAATGCTGAACTGTTGTTGGATTGTACTGCTCGTTGCAACTGATAAGAGACTATCTGATTCATACGGCCCAGTTGTTCTTCAACAGCACCAAGTTGCTCGTCACTGTCACCCGGTTTCTTCGATAGCGTTTGCATGACTCCAGCGATTACAGCGAGCGGGGTTTTCAAGCTATGGGCAAGATCTCCCAGAGTGGTTCTATATCGCTCTTGCTGCTTTCTCTCCGTCTCAATCAACACATTGAGATTCTTTGTGACTCCCTGTAGTTCCTGAGGATAGTTTTCGGCGAGTTGGTTTTTCTCTCCCGTCTCAATATGCTTCAAATCGCGCGCCATCCTATGCAGAGGCGACAAACCCCAGCGCATAAGAAAGTATTGAATAAGCAATAACAGCAATGCCACCCCGCCCAACCATGACCAAAGACTGGTGCGGAAATTTGAAATTTCCGAATAGTACGGCGCGGCATTTTCCATCACGGTGAAGTTAAATTCACTAATACCATCCTCCCAAAGAATGCCGTAGCTCAGCACAAAATACTCTTCATTGTCTGCGCTCATAGTTTTCGAAAACTGCGTCTCGCCGATCTGAACCGACTCACGCAAAACTTCTGAGTCAAGCAAACTAAAAGCACGCGCAGATTCGCTTCGCCACAACTCACCAAGACTAGGCCGACTGATAAACCCATAGAGGCCCGAATTAAGCTGACCAAACCTAGGCTCCCTCAGGTCTCCTAAAAAATAAAATTCTCCGTCGGAGAACTCTGCCGCCGCCAGCAAGAGGTAAATCTGGACCTGCAGACGCTCTGACGCACCGGCTTCGATGCTATTTCTGAACGCACGATCCAATACGACGCTAGTCAAACCTAGAAACACAAACAATAAAATACTGAACGAAATGACAAGTCGTGTCTGTATGGAGTAATTGGAGGGATTTGCAGGCGTGGTCATGGGATGGCGCCCGTGCCAGCTCATACAACTAGGGCTAGGATTCTTCAAGATTAAACCGATAGCCCTGTCCGCGAACAGTTTCAATCGGCTTAAGTGTTTGCTCTGGATCTAACTTCTGCCTTAAGCGGCGCACAAAAACCTCTAAAACATTGCTATCACGATCGTAATCTTGTGCGTAGAGGTGCTCGGTGAGTTCGGTCTTAGAGATCACCTGCCCCGGATGCAGCATTAGATACTCTAGCATCTTGTATTCATAGGCAGTGAGATCAACGCTCTGCTCGTCCACCAACAAACGTTTTGCAGCGATATCGAGACTCAGACTGCCGAATTCGAGCTTAGGCTTAGCAAACCCTGCAGCGCGCCTTAGCAAGGCATTCAACCGAGCTACTATTTCTTCCAGTTGAAAAGGCTTAACAACATAGTCATCGGCGCCAGCATCTAGCCCGGCCACCTTATCTTGCCAGTCACCACGCGCGGTCAGAATCAAGATCGGATACTCTTTGCCCGCAGAGCGAATCTGCTGAATAAGTGAAATCCCATCTATTTCCGGCAAGCCCAAGTCGATGATAGCTGCATCGAAATCATGCTCAGTTGCATAGAACAAACCCGACCTTCCATCTTCAGCGACATCGACAACATATCCTTGCTTGCTGAGCCCTTGCTCAAGCTGTTGCCGCAACAGGCTTTCATCTTCTACTACAAGTAGTCGCATAAGTTTTATCCACCACCGCTAATTCTGCCAGTCGCGACATTCACGAAGACGGTAAATACCTTGCCTTCATTTTCCATGCGAATCTGGTAGCGCTGATTATTGCCCTCACCCACGAGACTGATACGAAGCACATTGCCAGCAAACCGCTGCTTGGCTATTGCTACAGCCTGCTGCTGGGTAACCCGAGGATTAGCCTGCACATTGTTTCGACCACTGTCGTTTCTATTGATGTCGATCTGGGGTGGAGGAATAGGAACATTTTGGGCGTAGGCGAACTCTCCTGCACTGAGGAGTAGTATCACCAAAAAACTAAGCATCATTGTTTTGCTCAAAATATCCCTCTATCCCTGGGAACCGCATAGTATTATTCAAGGGCATGTAATACTTACAATACCGGCTGAACACTGACTCTAACCCGAATCTCATCACCCGGGTCAGTATTGGTTCTTACAGAGTATTCTTCACCATTGTAAAGATAAGTCACCTGATAACCTACCAGCCTCTCTTCCTCGTGCTGCTGATAGACGGTCTCACAGCGCTGAACAGTCTGATATTCGCGGCTGCTAGCACGCTCATTGCGACGCATAATATCACGTCCTATAGAGTGGCCCAACACAGCACCGATAACTACCCCAACACGTCGATTTGATTTGTTATGGCCTACCGCGTTACCGATTGCACCTCCAAGGATTGTGCTGACTACTACGGGTGTATTCGAGCGATTGTCATTGCCGTACCGATCGACTACCGTTTCCTCTTCCCAGCACTGCTCCTGCGGGGTTGAGATCTCGACAACTTCATATATAGCACGCGATTCAACCACCGATGCAGTTTCAAAAGAAGTTTCCGCAAACGCCTGAACGGATACTAATCCTAATACAGCTACTGTGCCTATCATCTTAGTGTTCATGCTCAATCCTCGCTCATCAAAATCGCATTAACAGCTGGGATAATGCGTTCCATGCGTCACTATTCCCAACCTAGGCAGACAATTTAACAACAACAAGCTGAATTGAAGCTGAAGAAAAAGCGAGGGCTCCAGAGAGCCCCAAGATACGCCTAGACTATTTTATTTGTCTCGGCAGTAGTGTACTTTACTAGCGTGAGAACGCGTCCTACTATGTACATCAGAGCATGCATTCAACCAATAGTGAACTAGCTTCCCTATAACTAACAGGAGGAACCCTTACCCTTCGAACCATCAGCTACCAACCAAAACAGAGCATCAACTATAAAACCAATAAGAGTATGAACATGTTCAAAAAGCCATTTTTTATTTCAATCGTCATTACAGCATTAGCCTGCATTCCACTCTACTTTCTCAGCGCGCAGGAGTATTCACTCACTCTTTCCAATTTTCCAATAATTGCACTCACCCTATTCATCATAGTATTAATCAGTGCTTTCAGCGCTTACCAGAACTCCACCCAATTGGGAGATGACATCTATGAAGATGGATATAACTCGGGCCGAGAACGAGGCAGCGTGAAATGGTTCAATGCCAACAAAGGATTTGGCTTCATCACTCGCGATAGCGGTGATGATGTATTCGTTCACTTTCGCTCAATCCGTGGAGAAGGACATCGTGTTCTGCACGACGGCCAGCGCGTCGAATTTGAAGTCAGTGAAGGGGACAAAGGCTTGCAAGCAGACGATGTGGCCGCGGCCAGCTAAGAGAAACGCACCCTAATATTGCGAGAACCTTCTCAATAATGAGGAGGTTTCTCCATTTGCTCTGCTTGCCCTACCGCAGGACCGCGCTCGAGCGCGCCTTGCAACTGCTCTTTCATTCCAGACATCTCACTTATCAGTTCATCTAACTGGCGCTGCTGCTTAGCCACTATCGTATTGAGGTCTGACAAAAGATCCTCCTGATAGCTAAATTTCGTTTCCAATTCTATTAGTTTCTCATCCATTTTACTTACCTCGGAACTCTAGCGCTCCCATTTTACCCAGACTCTTCATCAGCGATTGAGTTATCGGTGACACTTCTGCATTATGTCTGTTAATACTAGCCCTTATATTACTACAAGCTGTCGATTAAACTTTTTAAATAACAATTCAATCGAGGAATACTTGAGCGACTTGTTTTAAAATACTCACTCGCGCAGTGATGCAGCCAAGCGACTCAAGCAGGAACGGAAATAATGGAAAAAGCACCTATCAACTGGACAAATATGTTGCTGTTTAGCCTGACCCCAGCGTTTGCCCTAGTAATCGTACCTCTGTATGGCTATTTTTATGGCTACGACCTCTATGAGTGGATGGTATTCGTACTGCTGATGGGGTTTTGCGGCATGTCCATAACTGCTGGCTACCACCGCCTCTGGTCGCACAAGGCCTATAAGGCACACCCATTTATTCGAGCCGTCTTTGCATTAGGAGGCGCCTGTGCACTGCAGAACGACATATTAACTTGGGCATCGGGGCATCGCCGCCATCATCAATTCGTCGATAACAACGATCGAGACCCTTATTCCGCCGGACGTGGCTTCTGGTTTTCTCATATTGGATGGATTCTGCGCAACTATGAAAGTGGCGCAGAAGACTATTCGAATGTTAAAGATCTAATGAAGGATCCAATCGTAGTTTGGCAGAAGAAAAACTACCTAAGCCTACTCTTGTTAATGAATATTGGGCTCCCCGCATTTCTAGGATTTATTCATGGGGATGTTATCGCTGGGCTATTACTCGGCGGCCTACTGCGCTTAGTCTTGAGCCAACATGTTACCTACCTAATTAACTCCATAGCACACATGTGGGGTCGACAACCTTATAGCGAGAATAGTTCGGCTAGAGACAATCCAATTTTAGCCTTTTTTACTTATGGCGAGGGATATCATAATTATCATCACACTTTTCAATGGGACTATCGAAACGGTATTCGCTGGTGGCACTTCGACCCAACGAAGTGGATGATTAGCCTACTCTCTTTCGTTGGCTTAACTCGCGATCTCAAACGCTGCAATCCTGCGCAGATCGAGAAAGCACGACTCGAACTTCAATACCTCAAAGCGACTGAGAAATGTGAGCGCTTCGATATTCCGGAAAGCTGGCGACTGCGACTGGAAACTGAATACGAACAACTCCTGCAGACCCTCCAATTGTGGACCGAACACAGGCAAGCCTGGTACGAGGCCAAGGGAATACAGTTGCAAGAAAGTCTCAACTCATTGGATCGGCTTCAGCTGAAGCATGGTTACCAAGAAGTCCAATACCGACTAAAGGCGCAAAAACAGCGCTGGCAATACCTACTGCGCGACCTGGCGCAGCCAAACCCACAATTGATCTAATTACTCTTTACTCGCGTAAACGGATTAGTGATTACCGCGTTATGGTCTATAGAGCTACCCCACCTCGCAAGCTGAGTGGGGCGAATTTAGGTGTCTATTTGTCGCGGCTATCACAAGCAATGAGATTCTGGCAGAATTAGCTACTCGTTAGGACTCAATAGTCCGCAGACTAAAGACTCATAATACTCACCAGCTCAATGACTTATCGGAAGGAAATGACATGAATATCAAGCAGAAATCACAAATGCTAGCCCTAATGGCGCTTACAGCAGCTAGCAACTCTGCCTGGGCTGTGGAAGAAGGCGATACCGCACCTATCTTCGACCTGCCTTCGATCTATGCTGATCACCCAGCTATAAGCACGGCTAGCCTCGAAGGAAAGACGGTTTACGTGGACTTCTGGGCCTCTTGGTGTGCCCCCTGCCTCACTTCGCTGCCACTTTATAATGACATGTATCACAAATATAAAGACCAGGGCTTGGAGATAGTCGCTATTAACGTAGACAATCCAATAGAAGATGGACTCGACTTCCTACTCGATACGCCTCTGGATTTTTTGATTCCGGCAGACCCTGACGGCGAAGCTGCGGAGTTATTCGAAGTAATAGGTATGCCAACGTCTTACCTGATCGAGCCTGATGGCACGGTCAAACTTGTGCACATGGGCTTCCGATCCGGCGACATCGAAATGATTGAAGAAGCTATACAAGATTCTTTAGGTGGCAACTAGCCATCTAAAGACCTAATGAGGGAACAGTTCCAATGCGACAGCTACGCAACACCTTACTCCTGTCGATTTGCAGCCTACTACTGATTTCCTGCGCGGATGTTCGTGCCTGGGAGCGAGGCTACCTCGCTCGGGAGGAAATGGCCTGGGATACCGACGCGCTAGAGAGCGCTCTCAACGACCACATCTTCTTTAGCAAAGAGGCCTCCTCAGGGGGCAACAGCGCTGCAGGTGGCGGCTGCGGCTGCAATTAGGCCCTGCTCCGCGTGAAGAACAACGCCTCTCTCAACATTATTGCCCTATCTAGCACAGCTCTGGCGCTGCCCGGCATAGCCTTGGCGGATGCTCCTCCTACCCAGAGCACGATTTCCTATAAATTATCCAACTATCAAGAAGACGATCTTTCTCGATCAGAGGCTCCGCTCGGAGAACTGGATCGCTATGACATCGACGTACATCAATTTCAACTAGTCTCTCCTCTCGGCCGTAATATGTCTTTGCATGTTGACGCGAATTACGAGTCACTGAGTGGCGCTTCGCCCTGGTTCACGAGTCGCAGCCTAGATGGCGAACCCGTAGTGAACTTAAGTGGACCGAGCGGAATTAATGACCGACGCACAGAACTCAGTGTCGGCAGCCGCTACTATCTAGAAAATGGCAGCTTTGCAGGAAACATCGGCTATTCTGAAGAGAATGACTATCGCGCCAGCTACTTTAGCTTGAACGGAGAACGGCATTATAACAACGACTTAACCACAGTCTCGGCGGGCCTCAGCTATTCATCCGATGAAATATTTCCCACCGATGCCGAACTCTTCAATCGCGTTCAAGACGAAGATAAGCAGAGTACCTCTCTCTTCATCTCCGTCAGTCAAATTATTAATCAGCTATCCAGCTTTCAATCTGCGTTAAGCTTTACCGAACAGTCTGGCTTTCTAAACGACCCCTATAAGCTCAGAGACATCAGGCCAGATGACAAAACACAGATAGCTTGGAGTAATTCCTACAGGAGGTTCTTCGTTTCTGCGAATGCCGCACTCCATGTTAACTACCGTTACTACCACGATGATTTTGGCATTAGCTCTCACACCAGCGACCTTTCCTGGCACCAGAATCTCGGACGTACATTTCAACTCGTTCCACAATTACGTTATTACAGCCAATCTGCAGCGGATTTTTTTACTAACGTTGACGACTTTCTTAGCCCGCTTAGCGAGTACCAATCTAGCGACTATCGCCTCTCGGCATTTGGCGCGGTTAGCGGAGGCTTTTCCGTGATTGCGGATATGGGTTCTTGGAAGGCAACACTGACAGCAGAACGCTATCTCGCCAACGACAAGTATTCCGCCTATGAGGTGTCGGAGCCCAGCACTGCGCTAGTTAAATACAACCGCCTATCACTAGGCATCGATTTCAAGTTCTAGCCAATGCCTGCCTTGTACGCCATAACTTTCTATCGAATTAAAACTTGACCATGAGTCCGGAACCAAAGCGCTTCTCATTCAAGGCCATGGGAAGTTTTTGCGAGATTCAACTGTTCGATGAATCCCCCGTCCGCGCAAAAAATATCGCCAAACAACTTATCGACGAAGTTGCACGATTGGAAAAAAAATACTCTCGCTTTCGAGAAGATAGCTTGCTGAGCAGAATTAATTCATCAGCGGGAAACAAAGCTGGCCTAGCCATTGATGAGGAAACACAATCGCTGTTTAACCATGCTCTAAATTGTTTTGAGCAGAGCGATGGACTTTTTGACATCACCTCTGGCGCACTGAACCAACTCTGGGATTTCAAGAAGGCTCTCGTTCCTAGCCAGGAAAAAATCGACGCAGCACGCGCTCATGTTGGCCTACACAAAGTATCTTGCCAAGACTCTCACATACGACTGCCGCGCTATATGCAAATAGACTTTGGGGGCATCGTGAAGGAGTATGCCGCCGATTCTGCAGCGAGCTTGGCGCGCAGCTTAGACGTAGAACATGGCTTAGTAAATTTGGGAGGGGATTTCAGCGTCATAGGGGCGCAACCTGAGAACACTCCTTGGACTATAGGCATCTCTAGCCCAGAATCTAAAAACGACATCATGGCAAAGATCGACCTCATCAACGGCGGCCTTGCCAGTAGCGGAGACTATGAGCGCTTCTTCATGCACGAGGGCCATCGTTATAGTCACATTCTAAACCCCCTAACAGGCTGGCCCGCCAGCGGCTTGCGTGCGGTAAGTATTGCTGCAAATCTATGCAGCGTCGCTGGCTCGGTAGCAACAATTGCGATGCTGAAGGAGGAAGTAGAAGCTAAAATCTGGCTTAAAGATTCGGGACTTGGACATGTCTACATGGACAGTCAGGGCATAGTTGCAGGCGCGGACCTGAAAAACAAAAATTAGACGAGACGCAAGGCTGGCTCATCTAGCAGAAAGAGTTGTTCACGCAACTCCTGTATATGCTCCGCCCAATAACGCTCGGTATTGAACCAGGGAAAGCTCATCGGAAAGGCTGGATCCTCCCAGCGCCGCGCCAACCAGGCTGCGTAGTTCATCAAGCGCAATGTCCGCATTGATTCCACTAATTCCAACTCCGAAGCTTTGAAGTTATGAAATTCGTTGTAGCCTTCTACTAGCTCTAATAACTGCCCCTGTCGCTGATTGCGATCACCTGACAGCATCATCCACAGATCTTGGATCGCCGGCCCCATCATAGTGTCATCGAAGTCGACAAAATTGGGAGTCTCGTCTTTCCACAATACATTCCCAGGATGGCAATCCCCATGAATGCGCAACTTGCTTAGCTCACCGTGGCCAGCGAAACGTTGTTGAATCTTATCAATCAAATCTTGAGAAACAGTTTCATAAGCAGGACGCATATCTCGGGAAAGAAAGTCATTCTCTAGAAGAAACTGTCTACTTCGCACAGCGAAGCGCTCAACCGTGAGCTCTATCCGATGCTTAAAACCATGTAGCGCGCCAACCGCATGAATGCGCCCGACAAAACGCCCCATAACCAACAAATTATCCAGGTTATCTAACTCGGGTGGACGCCCCAAGAACTGTTCGAACACTGAGAAACGAAAGTTGTTGAATTGCTGAAGCGTGCCGCCATCTGCAAAAGAAATTGGGGGCACAACGGGGATCTCTAAATCCACCAACTCCTGAGTATAACTATGCTCTTCGAGTATCTGCTCGTTGCTCCAACGTTCGGGGCGATAGAACTTGACGATTATCGAGGGACCGTCGACAAGCCCAACCTGATAGACACGGTTCTCATAACTGTTGAGAGGAAAAATTCGCGCGTCAGTCTCATAGCCGAGACTCTCCACAGCTTCCAATACGGTAACTGGAGATAATTCAGCATAAGGGTGGCTAGAGGATTCCATCTATTCAGAGAATCCTGTCAGAGTGCTCAATGGAAGTGCGCTGCAGTAAAATCGATGAGTTAATTTCAAGAATCTTTTCGATCTACCTTATTGCCCACGATAGACACAGGGAAAGGAGACACATTGTCGCCGCTTGAGATCTTGCTAACCCCACTCTTCTCGACTTCATCGATACGGATGATTGCCTGAATGGGAATGAAGCTTCTTTTCACTCCATTAAACTCTGCCTTCAGCTTCTCTTCAGACGGGTCCACTACAACTTGGGAGCGCTCATCGAACACATAATCTTCGATCTCGACAAAGCCATACAAATCGCTCTGATAGACCTGTTTTACGAATACTTCGTAGACCTTTCCCTTGTTAAGGAAGGTTATCTTGTATATTTCTGAGGGATTTCCCATGTATATCAATCTCTTATACTTTGGTCTGCAACACTGCGATGAAGCACTTTCAGGCGCCCTTGGTGCTTTTATAGGGGCTTGCTCGAACGAGTAGAGCTAATATCAGGCTTGAAGCCCGAATTTCAAGTCATTATGCGTCAATTCGTTGTTAAGTACTGCTGATTTTTGCTGTTATAATTCGCCCCCTTTTGAAAATAGCCACTGCACGGAAATACTGTGAAATCTGAACAGAGTGAAATCCATCCGGAAAAAGCACCGGAAATAGCGGACAAGCCAACAATGGAGACTAAGAAAGTCTTCATTAAGACTCATGGCTGCCAGATGAACGAGTATGACTCGGATCGCATGTTGGACCTGCTAAAGGAAACGCACCACGCAGAATTAGTTGATGATCCAGCGGACGCCGATTTACTGCTACTTAACACCTGCTCTATCCGTGAAAAGGCCCAGGAAAAGGTTTTCCATCAGCTGGGGCGATGGCGCAGCCTGAAAGAAGCAAAGCCAGATATGAAAATCGCCGTCGGTGGCTGCGTAGCGAGCCAAGAAGGAGCGGCAATTGGCAAGCGCGCGCCCTACGTTGACGTTGTTTTCGGTCCACAGACCCTGCATAAGCTACCTGCAATGCTTGATGCCAGTGGCAAGGGCAAGCCAGTAGTCGATATTAGCTTCCCTGAGATCGAGAAATTCGATCACCTACCACAACCCGATGCCAGTTCCTGTCAGGCCTTTTTAACTATCATGGAAGGTTGCAGCAAATACTGTAGTTTTTGCGTCGTACCCTATACGCGCGGTGAAGAAGTCAGCCGACCATTAGATGATGTGCTAGCAGAAGCTGTCCACCTAGCCGAACAAGGCGTGCGAGAAATCAATCTTCTAGGCCAGAATGCAAATGCCTATCGCGGCCTGAGTCACGAAGGCAGCATCGTAGACTTGGCAACATTAATTCAGTACATCTCCAGCATAGACGGGATAGAGCGAATTCGCTTTACCACATCCCACCCTATTGAGTTCTCTAATTCATTGATCGAAGTCTACGGGCAGGTTCCTGAACTCGCAGATCATCTACACCTACCCGTACAGAGCGGCTCAGATCGAATCTTGGCTGCTATGAAACGAGGACACACGGCGCTCGAATATAAGTCGATAATCAGGAAGATTCGCGCTATCCGACCGAACATCAGTCTCTCGTCGGATTTTATCGTGGGGTTTCCTGGCGAGACTAACGCCGATTTCGAGGACACCATGAAGCTGATAATCGAAATAGGCTTCGACACTTCGTTTAGCTTTATCTATAGCGCGAGACCGGGCACGCCTGCCGCAGATCTAGTCGACCTAGTCCCTGCACAGGAAAAGAAGCATCGACTGGCAACCCTGCAATCACAGATCATTCAGCAGGCGAGCGCGATCAGTGCCGCTATGGTTGGCAGCGAGCAACGAATCTTGGTTACGGGCAGGTCTAAGAAGCATACCGGCGATCTGCAGGGGCGGACCGAAAACAACCGAGTAGTAAACTTCAAGTGTGACGATGCCTCGCTCATTGGTAACTTTACGAACTGTAAGATTACCGATGCACTGCCAAACTCCTTGCTCGGCTACATTTAGCATCTTGTGATAGTGCAATTGCTTGCTATACTGAATCCAACATTTTTCCCCCTTTGAGGTAAGCTTCTACTGCATGACAACTCACACCCTCAGTTTGACTCTTATGCCAGACAACGCCCAGCGACTCTCCAACCTCTGCGGGCGCTTGAATGAACACATACACCAGATAGAGAGCTTTCTTTCACTCAACATTCAACAACGTGGCAATATTTTTCAATTGTCCGGCAGTGAGTCGGCGACCGCTGACGGCGGGCATGTTCTTGAAACCCTTTATCAGGCTACCTCGCAGGGCAATCTGCTAAGTCCCAACCTAGTACACCTCGCTCTCCAGGAGACGATGCCCTCAGAGTCCAGCGAAAATGCCAGCGAGTTCGAGCAGTTACTCATCAAGACACCAAAGTCCTCGGTCAAACCCCGTGGCAAGCACCAGTGCGACTACGTGCGCAGTATCCACCAACATGACATAAATTTTGGCATCGGCCCGGCGGGTACTGGCAAGACTTACCTCGCAGTCGCTTGCGCAGTCGAAGCACTGCTTAAAGAAGAAGTCAGTCGCATACTACTCGTTCGCCCTGCCGTGGAAGCGGGAGAGAAATTGGGCTTTTTGCCCGGAGATTTGGCACAGAAAATCGACCCGTATCTGCGCCCTCTCTATGATGCACTCTACGAGATGCTTGGCTTCGAAAAAGTTTCCAGGCTCATCGAGAAGAATGTAATTGAAGTCGCTCCGCTGGCCTATATGCGTGGCCGAACACTGAATAATTCATTCATCATCCTGGATGAGAGCCAAAACACCACTACCGCACAGATGAAGATGTTTCTAACTCGCATCGGCTTTGGCTCCACCGCGGTAATAACCGGCGACGTAACTCAGATAGACCTACCCAAGGGAGAGCGTTCCGGCTTGATACATGTGAGCACGGTACTCGAAGGCATAAATGAGATCGGATTTACCTATTTCGAGGCAAAGGATGTAGTACGCCATCGTCTCGTGCAAAGGATTGTCGAAGCTTATGATGAGTTCGATCGTAAGTCTGTTTCCACACTAAGCAGCAAGGATTCCCAACAGGCCAATGAACGCGACAGTTGATATCAGTAATAGCTGCGCGGATAAATGGGTACCCAGCATCGAGCAATGTGAAGATTGGCTCAACTGCGGTTTGCAGATAGCGGCACAGAGCAAACCTTGCAGCATTAGCCTGAGTTTCGTTGACCCGACAAGCTCACAATCTCTCAATAAGCAATTTCGAGGTAAGGACAAGCCCACCAATGTCTTGTCCTTCCCGGCGGAATTTCCCAGCGAACTTCGAGAGCAAGTAGATACCTACCCCTTAGGCGATATCGTGATCTGTGCGGCCGTAGTCGAGGAAGAGGCTCGCGAGCAAGGCAAGGAGCTCAGCGCACACTGGGCACACCTTACAATACACGGGCTATTCCACCTCTTGGGGTATCTGCACGACCAGCAAAGCGATGCCGAGAAGATGGAACAGCTGGAAATTAATACACTGGAAAAACTTGGAATCCCCAACCCTTATTTGTTAGTGTGATTACCGAGAGCCAAAGCCGTCTTCTACAAATCCACCGAATACCGAAGACACGCTCAAAAAAGAGAGAAAGAGAACGCAGAGAATGACTGACGACGAATCAAGTATCGATTCAAGACCTAAGTCCTGGATCGATAAAATTGCTCAAGTGTTTTCCGACGAGCCCACCGACACCAAAAGCCTTCTCGAACTCATTCGAAATGCAGAAGCTGACCAAGTCCTAGATGCTGACGCGCTCAGCATCATGGAGGGTGCGCTGCAGGTTTCTAGCATGCAGGTGCGGGATATAATGATCCCCAGATCTCAGGTAGTCACTGTTCCAGCAGACCTCGCCGCCGTAGAGATAATAGAGCTCATCACCAAAGCCTCCCACTCCCGCTTTCCGGTAATAGGAGACAACGTAGACAATGTCTTAGGCATACTTCTAGCCAAAGATCTGCTGCCACTCGCGCTGAATAACGCTACAGACAAGTTTCGAATTAAAGATGTTATTCGGCCAGCCACCTTCGTCCCTGAAAGCAAGCGCCTAAATGTACTACTTAGAGAGTTTCGCGAAACACGCCAACACATGGCAATCGTCATCGATGAGTATGGCAGCGTCTGCGGCGCAGTAACTATCGAGGACGTTCTGGAGCAAATCGTAGGCGAGATTGAAGACGAGTACGATGTAGACGATGACAGCTATATTAAGAAATTCGACGAAGACAACCACATCGTCAAAGCATTAACTCCGGTGGATGAATTCAATGACTACTTTAACACCGAGTTCAGCGACCAGGAATTCACCACCGTTGGCGGTCTCGTGCTGCAGAAATTTGGACATATTCCAGAACGCGGCGAAACTATTAAAATTGGAAATTTCTTGATTAGCGTCCTCAATGCCGATAGCCGACAGATAAAACTGATCAAGGTTACATCGACAAAATTGAGCAATCAGGACTAGGCAATCGCCTAAGTTTTTGCTCTCCACCCCTACCTGTTAGCAGCGGTCTGCGGTATGCTTGCAGGCATCGCAACACCCTAAATAAATCCAGTTAATTCACATAGTTAGAGATCAGATGAGCAGCATCGACCCACAGTACCCTCCCCAGGCAGTTGAAGCCGAGGCACAGTCCTATTGGCAAGAACACGAAAGTTTTAAAGTCAGTGAAGACAAGACTCTTGAAAAGTTTTACTGCCTTTCTATGTTCCCCTATCCAAGCGGACATCTACACATGGGGCATGTACGTAACTACTCCATAGGCGATGCAATCTCGCGCTACCAACGCATGCTAGGCAAGAATGTATTACAGCCGATGGGATGGGATGCCTTTGGACTCCCTGCGGAGAACGCGGCCATCGCGAATGAAGTACCTCCTGCCAAGTGGACTTATAGCAACATCGATTACATGCGCGAGCAGTTACAAAGACTTGGCTATGCCTATGACTGGAGCCGAGAGATCGCAACCTGTCACCCGGATTACTACCGCTGGGAACAATGGTTCTTTACGCGGCTCTTCAAGAAAGGCTTGGTTTACAAGAAATCCTCAGAAGTAAATTGGGATCCAGTCGATCAGACAGTGCTCGCTAATGAGCAGGTGGTCGATGGGCGCGGCTGGCGTTCAGGTGCAGTTGTCGAGCGCCGCGAGATTCCACAATGGTTCATCAAGATTACCGATTTCGCCCAAGAACTCTTAGATGACCTAGATAAGTTAGATGGCTGGCCGGAAAAAGTCCGCACCATGCAAGCAAATTGGATCGGCCGTTCAGAAGGTGTCGAGCTAGATTTTACAGTTGCAAACGAGAGCGACGAATCTCTAAAGAAGCTAAGCGTCTACACCACAAGACCAGACACCCTGATGGGCGTTACCTATGTAGCGCTAGCCGTGCAGCATCCACTCGCCAGCAAGGCCGCCGCATCAAACCCAGAAGTGGCGCAATACATCGAACAACAAGGCAATATCAAGGTAGCCGAGGCAGAAATGGCGACCATGGAGAAGACCGGTATAGATACCGGCCTAAAAGCAATACACCCTATTAGTGGTGAAGAGCTGCCGATCTTTCTAGCGAACTTTGTACTCATGAGTTATGGCTCTGGTGCCGTTATGTCGGTGCCTGCACACGATCAGCGCGACTGGGAGTTTGCTAAAAAATATCAGCTTCCTATTCAACAGGTGATCCAAGCAAATAGCGACGATGAAAGCTGTGATATAGATAAGGAAGCTTTCACCACGAAAGGAACACTAATAAATTCTGGAGAATTTGACGGCCTAGATTTTGAATCGGCTTTCATAGCCATGGAGAAACACCTAGGCGAACGCGGGCAAGGGCATAAGAAGGTTAACTTCCGTCTGCGTGACTGGGGTGTATCCCGCCAACGCTATTGGGGCGCACCAATCCCCATTATCAATTGTGAGAAATGCGGCTCTGTAGCAGTTCCCGATGAAGACCTGCCAGTCATTCTTCCTGTGGATGTCGAGATAGATGCCAGCGGATCGCCTTTAGGCAAACTAAAAGACTTCGTAGACGTCGATTGCCCGCAATGTAAGTCCAAAGCGAAACGAGAGACTGACACCTTCGATACATTCATGGAGTCCTCCTGGTATTACGCGCGCTACGCCAGCCGCGACCAAGATGAAGCCATGTTGGATGAGCGAGCAGACTATTGGCTTCCGGTAGATCAATACATCGGCGGTATCGAGCACGCCATTTTGCACCTGCTATACGCGCGCTTCTTTCATAAACTTATGCGTAACGAAGGACTGGTAAATTCAGACGAACCGTTTGAGCATCTGCTAACACAAGGTATGGTACTCAAAGACGGCACCAAGATGTCGAAGTCTAAAGGTAACACTGTTGACCCTCTGTCATTGATCGAAAAATACGGTGCCGACACGGTACGCATGTTCACCATGTTTGCATCACCGCCAGATCAGTCGCTCGAATGGTCGGATAGCGGCGTAGAAGGTAGCTATCGTTTCCTAAAAAGGCTTTGGAAAATTATTGCGAATCATGAACCAATAGCTCTTAAAGATTTTTCCAGCCTTGAGCTCAATGAGGAACAGACCAAGTTGCGTCGAAAAACTCATCAAACTCTTGAGAAAGTAACTGACGACTATGGCAGACGACACACATTCAACACTGCAATCGCTGCCACGATGGAATTATTAAACGCGGTTACCCGCTTTGCTGACTCCCAAGATAGCGAGAACGATAGATTAGTTATTCAGGAATCTTTGGAGACAGCGATCTTAATGCTTGCTCCTATCGTGCCACATTTCTGTCATGCTCTGTGGCAGCATCTCGGCCATGAAGGCACAGTAATGAATGCTTCCTGGCCCATCGTGGACGAATCGGCATTAACCGAGAGTTCGATCACTGTGGTACTGCAGGTAAATGGAAAATTGCGCGACACGGTAGAAGTAGCGAAAGACATCAGCAAAGAAGAGCTTGAGAAATTGGCACTAGACAATGCTGCCGTCAAACGCTTTATCGCTGACAGCACTGTAAGAAAAGTCATTGTTGTTCCTGGCCGCCTGGTCAATATCGTTGCTAACTGAATACTGAAAACCATGAGCTACGGAACAATCCTCAAAACATTTATCCTCTCGGCACTTCTGTTAGCCCTCAGTAGTTGTGGATTCAGTCTACGTGGAAGCGATGTGCTCTCGGCCAATTTTAGCGAACTGCAGCTTTATAGTGAGCAACCCAACAGTGAACTGTCTCGACTATTACGCCGCAGCCTCGATGGCGCAGCAGTGGATGTCACCGAAGTGGCTCTAGGTGAGGCAGATTCAAACATTGCTCTACTGGGCATAGCCAACGAACAGCTTATTTCCCGGCCTGTAACCATTAATCCCCGTGCACGAGCGGCGCAGATTGAATTGCGCCTTTCGGTGGACATGGCTCTCATGTTAGGCGAGCAAGCCCTATCAGAATCTGAAACGCTGTTTGTTGAGAGAACCTACTTTCAAGATGTTGAAAACATCAGCGGCAATCAGGAAGAGGCGGAGATCATTTCTGCGGAAATGCGTAGAGAGTTAATCAACCAGATGATGCGGCGAGTAGCTGCAATCGGCCCAATCTAGAATATCTGGTTACTATGAAAATAAAGCCAGAACAACTTTCCCGCACCCTCACTAGCCAAGATCTTCCCCTATACTGGCTGAGCGGCGATGAACCCCTGCTGATGCAAGAAGCAGCAGACCTGATTCGAGGCCAATACAGAGAAAAGGGATATACAGAAAGAGAAATTCTCAATGTCGATAAGAGCTTCGACTGGGGTCAGTTTTTGCAATCGACCGGGAATCTTTCTTTGTTCGCAGAGAAAAAAATCATTGAGCTGAGACTCTCGACCGCAAAATGGGAAGATGCCGGAAAAAAAGCGATACAACACTATCTAAGCGACCTTAATCCTGACTACCTCATCTTGATAAGCGGACCTAAGATGGACGCTGGCACACTTAAAACTAAATGGTTCACTGAAATCGAGAAACATGGTGCATTTCTCCAGATTTGGCCAATTAATAGAGAGAACCTCAGCTCTTGGCTAGAACAGAGACTTCTGCGCGAAGGAATCCAAGCGGACACCGAGGCTGTGCACCTGCTCGTCGACAAGGTAGAAGGAAACTTACTCGCCGCTATGCAGGAAATCGAAAAGCTAAAACTACTTTCCGCAGACACAAGTGGAGCGCCGATACGGTTGGACGCCAAAACTGTCATGCAAGTGGTAGCGGACAGCTCACGCTACAACGTCTATCAATTGATAGATGCCGCCTTGCTTGGCGATGTAAGCCGGACACAAAAAATGCTAGCAGGACTTAGGAATGAGGGCATTTTCCCTCTCATCATTTTGGCTGCTGTCTGCCGCGAGTTAAGAGCCTTGCTACCCATGTTAGAAAAGAAACGCGAGGGCCAGGGTGTCAACGCCATTATTCAATCGGCACGGGTTTGGTTCAATCGGAAGCAGGCAGTAGCTGCCGCATTAGCACGACTCGATACAGAACTTGTTTGGAAACTTTTGGACCATAGTCGCCTGATTGACCAGAGCATCAAGGGGCTTTCCAAGGCGAACCCATGGGATGAGCTCAGCCTGCTTCTCTTACAGCTTAGCGGCGCTAGGCCTGGCAAGAATCACCGGGCGGCCTAGCCAATGTCGCAAAAGTAGCGTTGTGTCTTTAATACTAATCATTTCCCACCTTAATAGCGGGCTCCGCCAACAAACAGCCCAAAAGTTTCAACTGTCTCTCAATTTTGCATGACATCTGTCGAAACCTGCCCCAGATCCCCCCGTTCTTACCCCAATCTGGGTTTGGCTTATCATATAATATGCGGGAAATGTGCATTTAGGCGCTTATGAGACATCGAGTGATTTCTTGAACTATCTTCTACAAAACTTTTCTTCGATACGCGCCGCATCCGCCAGCTCATGTCTGGCATTGGCGCTTCTATTGCTCCCGGTTTCATTTGTTTCGGCAGCGGAACTCAATGTCACACAGAATCAACTACCAGTGAACCTGGGCCCCTACCTAGATTACTTCGAAGATCCAGAACGCTCATACACGATTGAGCAGATGAGCTCTGACTCTATTGAGTGGCAACGATCCACCCAAACGATTCCTACCCTGGGCATGAGCAAGTCTGCACACTGGTTCTGCATAGTCCTCAGTGGCGAAAACATGTTAGATGAAGATTTAGTGCTTGCTTTGGATAGCACTACTGTGGATCGCGTAGAATTCTATTTCGTAAGTGGCGATACGGTATTACGCACCTCCGTAGTCGGAGATACTATCCCGATGTCTCAACTCGACTACCCCTATAGATTCCCAATAGTACCGTTCGAGCTTGCCGAAGAAGGCCAATACAATAAGATTATTTTTCGTGCCGTCTCGTCAGTAGGTGTAGAGATCCCCCTCACTCTTACAACTATCTCGCTATTGGCAGAAAGCCAACAGAGCGTCCTAGCATTTAACGGGGCATTACTATCGATGTTCCTATTCTGCTTCGGCATCACGGTGATTCTCACAACCTATACGCGAGACCCACTCTTCTTCGGCGTCACTTTATTTTTTGGCACTTGCACCGTCTTCTTACTCACTCAAACAGGGCTAGGCAGAGTTTGGTTCTGGCCCGAGAGTATTGACGCAAACACCAGAATATCTCTTATCTCAGCGACGGGCCTAGCAGCCAGCCTCTGCTTGATTGGGAGAGCACTACACTTCGAAAATCGCTATCGAGATTCGATTAATATAGTGCTGCGGTTCCTCACCTATTCTATGATTCCGTTTGGCTTATACTATTTAATAATCCCCTTTGATCAGGTTAGTAGTGACAACGTAATTCCTCTAATGGTAATTGGTATGTTAGTTGCGCTCGTTGTCCTTATCATGGCATCAGCCACTGCAATCCAAGGATCGAAAGCCGCTATCTATCTAGTCACGTCTTGGGTACTGATAGTCTTAGCCTATAGCACGTTACTAGTTTACAAGTTCGAGATCATCGAAAGGTCAGCCTCATCATCAATCATCGGTCAAGCGCTTGCGATTTGTGCTGTAGTATTCTTATTGATGACGATGGCTGAGTTTGTTCGATCCAAAAGCGACGAACTTGTAGATGCCCGCCTAGAAACAAAAGCTAAGGCAGACTTCCTAAAGAATGTATCTAGAGAGTTTCTAACGCCAGTCCATCTGATTCTTGCCAATTCTAAGCGATTAATGGCGACGCAATCGGATGATCTGGACGATCCAACAAGACAACATATAACGACCGTCATAAAGCAGAGCGATCATTTACACAACCTGATTAACGATTTGCTGGAAATGGCGGAGCTTGAATCTGACAGCTTCGAACCCGAATTTGAGTTGCTTGAAATGTCGCAATTTCTCGGCGATATTAAAAACACGATGTCACCCACTATTATGGAGAAAGGACTTCAGCTAGAAACTGAATTCGCTTCGGCTAATCTGTTAGTACAGACCGACAAGTCACGTCTGCAACATATATTGATTAACATTATCACCAACGCAATCAAGTTCACGGAGAAAGGCAGTATCTTGCTCGCCTATAAGGCGATCTATTTTCAACGCCGGCTAGGCATTGAAATATCCATTGAAGACACCGGGAAAGGCATGAGCCAAGAATTCCAACAGCTGTTATTTCATGAATTCTCTCAAGAAGAAGATGGCGCGGAGAAAGATCCGCAAGGCACCGGGCTCGGATTAGTCATCGTCAAACGTATGGTAGAGAAGTTAGGTGGTGAGATTACTTTCGAATCAAAAAAGAATGCTGGCAGCCGATTCTTTATTCGACTTCCACTTCGGGTAGCGAAAGACTAAGAAAGGCTCTCAGCCTGTTTCTTTTTCCAGCTGGTAGACCAACTCACCCACGTCTTCCATCTTGCTCTCAAAGCTCTTGAGGGCATCAGCCAGACCTTGGTTGTAATAGTAGGCACCTACCTCTTTCGAGAAAAAGTCCAACAGAAACTCCGCATCAAAACTGCCAATCTCTTGCTGTAACTCATCTTCAAAATACTTTTGCAGTTTCGCTACAACCTCAACCTTAACAGCATCATCAAGTTTAATTTCCGCCAACATCAAACTCCTAGTTGTCGCGCCAAATCGTTGAAGTCTTCTGCTGTATAGTCGAACTCGCCGTCTGGGTTCCTGTTTACAGGTCGCCCCGGGCCGCGCTCTAAGGGACGAATCACATAAGCCGTCTTAAGGCCGGTTCGCGCAGCTGCCCGTAAGTCCCCAGGGTGAGCCGCAACCATCATCACTTGCTCTGGCCTCAAGCTCAACAAATCGGCTGCCTTTAGATAGGCTTCTGGATCAGGTTTATAATGTCCGGACAGCTCTGCTGAAAGAATAGCATCCCAAGGCAATCCGCCATTTTTCGCCATATGCGTCAGCAAGGAAACATTTCCATTAGAAAGTGTCGTGATCACATATTTACTTTTCAGCTTGTTCAAACCCGACACGGTATCAGGCCAGGGGGAAAGTCGCTGCCATGCCTCGTTAAAATGCACGAGTTCCGCTTCACTCATTCCAGTCAGGCTATATTCCTCGACCAAGTCATCTAGAATCATACGATGCAGATCGTCGATCTTCGTCCAAGGCAACTCGCCCGAGCGAACTTTATTCATGGCGGGGCCATAACCGGAACGCCAACTATCCGCAAACCTTGCCCAGTCGACGTTGTAACCCTTCTTCGCCGCAAGCAATTCACCCTCGCGAATAATTGACCCGCGCCAGTCGACAACCGTTCCAAAAACGTCAAAGGTTAATGCCTTTACACTATTTGCTACTGAATTATCATCCGCTGCATGAGAGACCAAGGGCAGCACACCTAAACCGAAGCCCACAGGCAACAGTGAAAGCTGACTCAAAAATTGTCTTCTGTTGGATCTATGGGCGGGAGGTGATTGGATCGAATGTATAGGAATTTTCAGCATGGCTATTCTCCTAGGTCCGGCTCTTTCAGCCTAACTTAGCATACTGCCTGTTCTAAAAGAACGCCTACTGGAAATAAACAGCGAGGATAGCTAGCGGACAAATAAACTTGACATAGAAGGGCCAGATCTTCCAAAAAACGCCCTGCTCCGCCTCTGGACTGCCTTGGCGAATCTCGTCGAGTATGTCATTTCGACGCCATATCCAAGCGGCAAAAATACAGATGAATAGGCTTAGTAACGGCTGACTTCGCTCGGTAGTGAAGTTCACAACCATATCGAAGAGAGGGTCAAAATTGAACACAATAACTAAGGAGATTGAAGTAATTATAGCGCCGACAATAATTGCCGCCTTCGGCCTGGGCATTCCTTGGTTTTCAACACTGTACGCCACCGGCACCTCCAACATTGAAATGGAAGAAGTGAGCGAGGCAATGGTCATCAACGCAAAGAATGCCGTCGCAACTAGCAAACCTATAGGGCCCATATTATTGAACAATGCAGGAAGCACCGAAACAATCAGACCTGGACCGGCAATTAGTCCGCCGGCATCGTCATAGATTTGCACGCCACTCTCCAGCGCCACATACATGGCTGGCAGTATTAACAACCCGGCTAGCACCGCAATTCCAACATCTAGCAATGCAACGAGCCCCCCCACCACCGGCAAGTTCTCATCCTTGCTGATATAGGACCCATAGACCAACATAGTACCGACACCGAGCGAAAGCGAGAAGAATGCCTGCCCCATTGCATTAACTAATAATTGCGGATCAGTGACGCGGGAGAAGTCTGGCACTAGGTAGGCACGCAACCCGTCCATTGCTCCCGGCAGGGTAAAAACATACATAATTAGTAACAACAGAATGCCGACTAACGAAGGCATAAGTCTTGATGCCCATTTTTCAATACCATCCTTCACGCCAGCGGTAATAATAAGAACCGTCAGCACCATGAAGACAACAACAAACAGTGCATTGCGAATTTCAGTATCCGTTGTTAGCCACTCTGACAGACTAGCCAAACCTAACAACCTGGAGAGAGGATCTAGAAAGAATGCCATCATCCATCCGCTAACAATAGCGTAAAAGCTGAGAATCAAACTCACTGTCACTATGCCAACAAAGCCAATGGCGAGCGCAAGAAATTGACTCTTCTTTCCAGTTGATATGGTTTTCAATGCCGCTACGGCATTAGACCGCGTATGCCGGCCAATAATGAGTTCAGCCATCAATGCCGGATAGCCTAAAGCGAACGCCAACACGAGGTAGGCAACAAGAAACGCCGCACCGCCATTACTTGCAGTGTTTGTAGGAAAGCCCCAGATATTACCAAGACCAACTGCCGATCCCGATGCGGCCATAAGAAAGCCAAATCTGGATGAAAATTCTCCACGTGCTGCCACTATGCTGGGTGCCCCTTAAAACTATCTATTGATCGAACGATTCCAAGGTGAAGCTTGCAGTTACCGCATCGGTGAGAAGAAAGACAACATTTGTCACAACAGAAACAGACCCGTTTAAATTCACCTCTAATGCTGGAATTCGCAAGCGCCCATCTACCGTAGAATACTCGGCGATTCCTTCAAAGCTATCCCTGCGGGGAATTGCACTCTCTGGATTTGCACGGATAACCACATTCGGCGAAGACGCCACTGCATTAAAATTCATACTGATCAAATCGGCTCCAGAATCGATGCTGACAGATGTAATTAATAATCCAGTCGCGGATTCAAAAACATGGGGTGCCGCACTAAAACGCTGTGTGACCTCAGCATTGATGTAGAGGAAGTCTCCAGGATCATTGTAAACCGGTGTAATATGAGGTGCTTCCGGCGCCTTCACACCGAGTGAGACGAATGGCAATGCATCGATCTCATCAACAGTATCCATGCCATCGCCTAGCACAGTCGCAAAAACCGTGAAGCCACCATTGCTCATATCCAACGATGCACTATTGTCTCTGACATTGACGAACCACTGATTCGTGGCGCTGTTTGGGTCGCCGTCCAATTTAGCCATGGCAACTGTGCCACGGGTATTGGAGACACCAAACTCGTTTTGGATGGGCGGATCTGAAGGCACGTCTATCGGCCCTTCAAACGAGCGAAAGCGGAAACCTCCCCCCTGAACTACGAAATTATCGACGGCACGATGAATATAGGTGCCGTTATAGTCGTTACGGTTAACGTAGTTTAAGAAATTCTGCACTGTGCCTGGCGCTGTATCATCCAATAACTCCATCGAAAAATCGCCAATACCGGTACTGATACGGACTATGGTCCCCGCCAGAGCTGCTGGGGCATAGGCAAAGACGAAACAAAGGGCTAGGGGAATTGAGGCGCTGACAAATCTTTTGCCTAGGCTGCGCCGACTAACTGCGGTCATGGAGACTCCTGAAACTAAGACTATTATAGGCCTTTTTAATACCTATCTGACCGAGGCAGCATAGGTTAAGTTCCGTTAAGATTCAACTCCCATTCCGAATCCCCAGACTCCCTCAGGAGGTGCTCATGGTAGTGCAACACATATTCGCTTCAGGCCCTAATTCCGGAGCCCTCGGGCCACCGAGCTGAGATCTTTAGCTGGCGATTCATAAGTGGTTTATGATATAACATGCGGCCTTTCTAGATACTCCAACCAGAAAGTTTTTATCTAATCGTTCAGTAAAAATGGATCCGTTTCTTCAGTGCAAAATCATCAAGACTCACTTCCCGGTTTCGAAACGCCAAATCAAGATTCTCCTGAAGAGAAAGGCGACGCTTTACAAGAAAATAAGCGCCCTTCTATCGGCATCGGAATAGACTACGGCACAAGTAATAGCGCCGCTGCCATATTTGATGGCAGCACAGTTCACCTTGTACAACTTGAACGGCATTCCGTCATCATGCCTTCCGCGACTTATATAGATAAAGACTTCAGGATCAGCACTGGCCAAGGTGCGATCAATCACTATATAGAGAGCAACACAGGAAGAACCGTTGAATTAAGCGCGGAGATCCTAGGCGAAGGCAGAACGACCACCGGCCAGATCGGCGACAAGGGTCTGCCCGAAGAAGGCAACACACAACTTGTATATGGACAATCATTTGTAGATGGCGGTCAACAAGGCAGACTCTTTAGAGGCATAAAAAGGTTGCTAGGCAGCACGGACTCACCACGGCTGATGGTGTTCGACCGGGCATTTCGACTAGTCGCTCTAATCACTCCGCTGCTGCTTAGAATACGAAAGAGTATCGAACTCCAACTTCCCAGCGCAGTAACAGCCCCAGTCATAATCAACCATGCGTGTATTGGACATCCAGTAAATTTCGAAGGCAGCGCTGAGAATCGCAATCGGGCTGCTCTCGACATGCTATCTGAAGCCTATGGCTACGCTGAATTCGTTAATCAGGCCTATTATCCAGAGCCAATCGCTGCCGCCCTAAGCTATCTTCATGAAAATCAGGAGCAGTCGGCACAATCTCAAATTCTGCTCGCCGTCGATTTTGGTGGAGGCACGCTCGATTTATGCCTTATTCGCCGCGAACAGTCAGAATTTGAAGTCATGGCAACTCACGGCATTGGCCTGGGTGGAGACCACATCGACCAGGTGCTGTTTAAGAAACTTCTGTTTCCACTTCTCGGAAAAGGCGAACGCTGGAAGCGCGCAGGAGAAGACAGAGAGATAGAGACACTGTTCCCCTTTGAGGAATATGAAGACCTTTTGCTAAACTGGGCTATCAGCTACATGCTCAATCAGAACAAGTTCACCACGCCACTGATGAAGAGAATTAGCGTGGGCGACGAAGCATCTATCAAGTTTCAACGTCTCTACGATATGATTAAGAGCAACTATAGCTACTTGGTTTTTCAATGCATTAAGGAATTGAAGGCAGAACTGTCCGAGGCTGAAACAGCTAAGTTAGACATACCTGAGCTCGATATTGAATTCGAACTAAGTCGACAAGAGTTTGAACTGATGATTGGCGATCTACTCGACAAGTTTAGCCAGTCGATATCCGACCTATTACAGCGCGTCGACTTGCAAAGCAGTGATATTGATCTGGTGATTCGAACAGGGGGCTCTTCGCTAATACCCGCTGTAAAACGCATTTTGGAAGCGCAGTTTCCTGGCAAAGTGATCGAACACGACCCTTTTACTAGCGTAGCCGCGGGGCTTGCTATAGCTGACTATGAAGGATTGGGAGAAAAATTAGCGCAGGCATGAGTTGCTGCAGCTAATCATTAGAATTCGACGCGAAGTGATTCGGCGGAATCGGCGAAGGACATTGAGTGAATCTGCCCGTCACGCTGGACGTTTACTAAATTGGCCTGATCTGGCCATACATCTCTTAAAGCAACATGCACCACCGACAGAGCATTTATGTCCTGAAGTTGTACTGTCTCCTGATAGACCCAGAGAAATTGACCATCGATCTCCTCGCCTACGTACTCAAGGTTCAATTCAATAGCCTCACCTTGCGAATCTTCAGCAGCAACTGCAAACCGGTTCATCACATAGTTGCTGAAAAGCTTTCTCGAATCAGCCGATTCCATTAAATTCTGCGATTCGCCAAAAACTACACCCGCCGCATGCTCGGCGTCGTGTATAAAAAAGCGGTGCATGACTTCGATATTGCCAGTGCTATCGTTGAATAGAATGCGTGTTACAGCCGTCTTCTGCTGGTGTGCAGCGCTTAGACTAGGTACGAGACAGCACGAGAGTGTTAGCAGCGCGAGAACAAGCGCTCGCAACTTATCTCGCACCGCCTTGATGCTTAGACTAGTTGTCTTGCTCATCATCTTCATCGGTCTTTAGTTCTGTCTTGATATCTTGCATGACATCACGACCAATCAAGCCGCCACCGCCTTCAGATTTAAAGCTCTCGATGCGCGAAGGAATTATGCGCCGTGGATAATAGTTATTCTCTATATCCGCGTCGGCTGTTTCCTGCATTGGGTCGATCGTTATACTGCGCAACTCATTTTCACTGACGATCAGCTTCTTGACTTGAGCTGCATCTCTGCGCCATATCTCAGCGGGTAGCCGCATCTCTTCCTTGCTTCCATCGGCGTATTCCATCTCCAAAATTACTGGCATGACCAGACCTCCCGCATTGGAAAGCTCCAGAATGTAATAGTTCAGATCTTCCGAAACAGCTCTATCGAGAACTTCGCGCTCCCAATCTTCGAGACCATCTAAGAAGCTGTTGTAAGCGTTTCGCTCCTTGTTGGTAACAGTAAACTGGTCGTTGTCATCGTAGAAATCGCGTATGTCAGTATTGCGCTCAACCCAGGTCTGCTTTCCCTCTTCACGATTACGCTGAATGTACAGCGAAGGAGGCAATGCCTTCTCGGTCTCGCGCTGACGGGCATAATCGATATCTGGATTCTCAGTATCCATACGCATCTGATAGACACGATCAAGAGAGATATCTACGTGATCGGTAGTGTAAAACCAACCTCTCCAGAACCAATCCAGATCGATACCCGACGCCTCTTCCATGGTGCGGAAAAAATCTGCTGGCGTAGGGCGCTTAAATTCCCACTGTCGCGAATATTCTTTGAAGGCGAAATCGAAAAGCTCGCGACCCATAATAGTCTCACGCAGGATATTGATCGCAGTAGCTGGCTTTGAGTAAGCGTTAGGCCCCAAACGCAGCACGCTATCGGACTGCGTCATGATTGGAACCTGCCGCTCGGAAAGCATGTAGTCAGTGATGTACCTAGGTTCCACACCCCACGGTATCTCTGCATCCCATTCACGGCCAGCTACGGAATCTAAGTAGCTATTGATCCCCTCATCCATCCAGGTCCACTGACGCTCATCTGAATTAACGATCATTGGGAAATAGAAGTGTCCCACTTCATGAATGACGACTCCAATTAGGAAGCGCTTCTCTGCCAACGAGTAGGTTCGAGACCCATCGTCCTGCAGCGTAGTACGCGGTCCATTAAAGGTAATCATTGGATATTCCATGCCGCCGACAAAACCAGCGTTCAGGGAAATTGCCGTCGGATAAGGGAAATCGAAAGAAAAGCGACTATAGACTTCAAGGGTATGGATGACGACTTCGGTGGATAAATCCGACCAGAGCGTTCCACCCTCTTTCGGATAATAGGACATGGCCATGACCATTTCCTGATCAGCGCCTTCTTGATGGTGCCCTTTCGCGTCCCAAATAAACTTTCTTGAAGAACCCCAGGCAAAGTCACGTACATTCTCCGCAGCGAACCGCCAAGTCTTCGTGTCATCTACTCCTTCGCTCTCATTCTCGAGGGCTTCTTCGGGAGTAACGATGAATACGGGCCTGTCGGCTGTCTCAGCCTCTTGCAGACGGTCGCGCTGTTCTCTTGTTAGAACTTGATTAGCGTTCTGTAGCTCACCTGTAGCTGCCACGATATGATCAGAGGGCACGGTAAGCGCAACTTCGTAGTCACCAAATTCTAATGTGAACTCACCTGAGCCTAGAAACTCTTTATTCGTCCATCCTTCGTAGTCGGTGTAGGCAACTAGGCGTGGGAACCATTGAGAAATCGCAAACAGATAGTTGCCACCTTCGTTCTCATCGTCCGGAAAATATTCATAACCACCGCGAGGTCGAAGCACATCTCCATTTACGACGTTATAGGCATAATCAATTTCGAATTCTACATCCTGGCCAGAACTCAGCGGGCGCGCTAGATCGATGCGCATCAGCGTGCCGACTACGGTATGTGGAAGATCATTACCGGAACTGTCACGGACCGAGTTGATTTCATAGCCAAGATCGGCATCTTCATTGTATTGAATAGTACGCAGCTGGCCTAAGCTGATGCGTGCAGGAGAATCGGAATCGGGGCTGCTACCGTTAAACGTAGAACTCATATTGCCAATTGAATCGCTGCGGAAACGGTTCTGGTCTAGTTGCAACCAAAGATAACCTAGCGTATCGGGGGAATTATTTTGATAGCGTATCGTCTCGGTGCCTGAAATTCGCTGAGCATCTTCGTCGAGGGCTACATCTATCTCATAGTCTACCTCTTGCTGCCAATATTGGTGACCGGGCTGACCGGATGCGTTCCTGTAAACATTTGGAGTGGGTAAGACTTCATCCAATTGACGAAACTTATCCTGGTACGATCCCTTGGTTTGCTGAATGCCTTGTGCAAATAATAGTGAACTGCTGAATAGCGCGCTGATAGCAGCTGTAAGCAAGACGATTCTCTTCATAACGACCGATCTCCAAATAGTACGTTCTACCTAGGCTTGTCCTAGTATCATGGCTGCGAATAATACCGCGTTTTGTTCTATTTGTGGCCATCCATTTAATATCCTTCTTTGTTCTGATGTAAACTGAATCTCATGGACCTCATCCTCATCGCAATTCCGTTTTTCTTCCTGCTAATTTTTATCGAATTGGCTTACGGCTGGCTACGTGGAAACAATACATATCGCCTCAATGACAGTATAAACAGCCTTTCGATGGGTAGTCTAAGCCGTCTTCAAGGGCTTGTAATACTTGGTTTTTCTGGCTCTATCTATGAAATCGTAGTGGCTAAGTGGCAACTCACACAGCTGGCAGACGACGCCCTATGGGTCTGGGTAAGCTGCTTCATACTCTACGACTTCGCCTATTACTGGAAACACCGCTTCGGACACGAGGTCGCCCTATTCTGGGGCTCTCACGTAGCACATCATCAGAGCGAGGATTACAATCTAAGCACTGCTTTGCGTCAAACCAGCATCGATTTCCATGGCTTCTTATTCTACCTCCCCTTCTTCTTTCTAGGCTTTCCGGCAGAAATCCTTTTCACTGTTGTAAGCCTGAACTTGATCTATCAATTCTGGGTTCATACCGAGCATGTGCCCAAACTTGGCCCAATCGAATGGTTATTCGTCACTCCCTCGAATCATCGCGTTCACCATGCTCGAAATAAAATCTATGTCGACAAAAATTACGGAGGCGTATTCATCCTCTGGGATCGATTGTTCGGCAGCTTTCAGGACGAGCTCGCAGAAGAAGCTGCCGTCTATGGATTACGCAAACCGTTGAATAGCTGGAATCCAATCTGGGCTAACGTACACGTGTACTGGAGACTAGCCTTGGATTTCCTTTCGATGCCGGGGATAACTAACAAACTAAAACTCTTATTCAAACCGCCAGGTTGGGGCAGTGAGCTACAGCAGAGCAACTGCAAACTCGGCAAAGGAAAGGTCGACCTCAGCGCGCGATTCGACCCAGAAATATCAACATTTAGCCTAGTTTATACCTTCATCCAATTTCTATTTACTGTCGTTTTAAGTTTGGCAGTACTTCTTGGGGCAGCATCACTGAGTTACACGCTGCTAAGTCTAGCCGTGGTTTATCTGTTCTTCGCCTACTTCGTTGCTGGAACTTTGCTCGAGGGTAAGGAATTCGCACTTACTCTTGAAATAGTGCGATTAGTATTTCTGCTGCCCTGTCTATTATTACTGGAACTAAACCCAGTAGTAACGGGGCTGCTGATCGTCAATGTGATCATCTCCCTGCCTTTACTGCTAACCATTGGGTCGAAGCGGATTCAAATTTTAGCGACAAACCAATAACAACCGATGCCGCTCTTTCTCAGTGGCACTCTCTGAATTCGTCGATAATTCTGACTTAGCCACTTACTAGCAACAACAGAAAAAAGAGGCAGAAATTCCGATTAGACCCCGAGGATGAGGCCTAGATCAGAATACCTGCCCCCTCGCCAGCGAGCACCACTCGCAGAAAAAAATCTAGGGGAATAGAAATTCTTATTGAGATTACATCGGGGTTGCAATCGGTTGATTACGGACTAAGGCGGATACTGCTAAATTCTAGTGAGGGGAAAATCCAATAGCAATTCGCCGGTTACTGGATCGCGTAATTCGAATTGCGCCTGCTGCGCTTTATCCAATGCATCAGTAAAAGTCGAACCACTTTCAATATTGCTCAAAATAAATGCTACTCGCGTGGTGATACTGCCCGCTGGAGGTATATTTAGCGGAATAAATTCATAGCCTTCGGATTCACTCAACATGCCCTGCACAGTGGACTCGACGCTAAGGCTTGAGCCGGGAATTCTGCTCCTCACAGCTCTAAATAGAAAAACCTCGCCATCACCATCGGTCATCCTCAGGAAAACATTGACCTGCTTCGTAAACAATTCAAGATTCCCCACTCGCAATGAAGGCGTATAGATCGGGTAACTAAAGCCCACCTCGATAATTCCATTGCTAGAGCTATCGGTAATCAGCTCGTTACTAATCTGCTCCCCGGTTAGACCCGTTCCTACCTGACTGGGTAGCAAGATAAAATAGTACGCAATTACCGGGACCAGTGCGGGCACACAAACAGTCAGCCCGTATATACCTGGCCTTCCAGAAAAAAGTGGATTAAAAGGGTAAGCTGCGATTAGCGCCGACATTATCGCTAGTGATAATAGTGCAGCTCGAATAAATAATGGCTCGCTGCCGATTCTAGCGGGATTCTGGGCGATAAAGATCACCAACGCTACAGCGATAAGAAGCGCTGTAACACAGATGATGATTTTTTTAAGCGTGGTATTCATGACTGCCTTAACGAGCAATTCAGAAAGGGTGCAGGAACAACAGTCTTAGACTTGCTCACCCTGGGCCTGCTTATCCGCGTGGTAGGAAGATCTCACTAAGGGCCCACTAGCAACATGTTTGAACCCTAACTTCTCACCATAAATGCGCAGCTCTTCGAATTCATCCGGATGTACAAAGCGGTCTACCTTGAGATGATCCTTCGAGGGCTGTAAATACTGGCCCAATGTCACCATGTCGATGTTGTGTGCAAACAGATCATCCATCACCTGTTTCACCTCACTCAGAGTCTCACCTAGCCCGAGCATCAAACCAGACTTTGTCGTCACCTCGGGTCTAAGAGCCTTGTATCTTTTTAGTAATTCCAGAGACCAAGCATAGTCGGCGCCGGGCCGGGCTTGCTTATACAATCTAGGAACCGTCTCCAGATTGTGATTAAACACATCCGGTGGTGTGTCCTTGAGAATATCTAAGGCAATTTCCATCCTGCCACGAAAGTCGGGCACCAATACTTCTACTTGGATGTCTGGAGTCAACCTGCGAGTTTCACTGATACAGTTCGCAAAATGTTGCGCGCCACTATCTTTCAAGTCATCACGATCAACGGAAGTAATCACCACATAACTTAAGCCCATTTCACTAATGGCAGCAGCAAGCTCTGTTGGCTCATTCTCATTCAAAGGGTTTGGTTTCCCGTGGGCTACATCGCAGAATGGGCAACGACGCGTGCAAATTTCCCCCATGATCATGAAAGTGGCGGTTCCGTTGCTAAAGCATTCCCCTAAATTCGGGCAGGAGGCCTCCTCACAAACTGATGCAAGTTTATGCTCTCTCAACTTCTGTTTGATGTGATTAATTTTCGGCGACGCGGGAATCTTTACACGGATCCAACTAGGCTTAGTAGGTAGCTCTGTGGTGGGAATGACCTTAACAGGGATGCGCCTAACCTTATCTGCGCCCCTCAGCTTCTCGCCTTCCACTAAGGTATTTCTTCGCTTTCTTTCAGCCATTAGATCAGTATCTCAATCAGTCAGATTCGTAATATTCAGAATAACCTAGTTCACTCAGTAACTTGTTGCTGAGCACCTTACTCACCCTCTGCATGAGCGTGTCAGACGCTTCCACATGATCGGCAATCTGTGTAACGGCGAGGTTCTCATAGCCGCAGGGGTTGATGCGTGAGAATGGCTCTAGATCCATCTGCACATTCAAGCTCATACCGTGATAGCTCCAGCCATTACGTATACGCAAACCCAAGGCCGCTATTTTAGCATCATTCACGTACACACCGGGAGCCTTAGGTCTATTGCTCGCCGCTATGCCAAATTCACCGAGAGTTTGAATGATAGCCTGTTCGATAAGATCGACCAGATCACGCACGCCCATCCCGCGCCGCCGCATATTAAGTAATAGATACACCACCAATTGGCCAGGGCCATGATAGGTAACCTGACCACCACGGTCTATCTGTACGACGGGGATTTGAGCTGGGCTTAGGATATGCTCCGCTTTACCGGCCTGCCCCTGAGTAAAGACCGGCTTGTGGCTTAGCAACCAAATTTCGTCGTCGCGCTCATCGATGGCATTTTCAACCAGATAACGCATGGACTTCCAGATTGGCTCATATTCCTGCAGGCCTAATCTACGGACGATAAGCGAAGGATGGGCTTCACTGCCACCGTGCTTCGATTCTACTTTAAAGTGCTTATAACTGGTGAGTATCACCCTATAAGACCATCTTCACGCTTTCGAGGGCCTTTAATTCATCGAATAGATTCTGCAATTGATCCACGCCGGTTGCAGCTATAGTGACTCTTACCGAAATATAGGTATTTTTCTTACTTGGCCGCAGCTCGATTAAATCGGAAGGTATTTTTCCTGCGTGTCTTTCTACAACCATTATTACTTCTTCATGAAACTCTATACTTGCCACCCCAATAATCTTGATCGGGTAGAGGCAAGGGAATTCAATTTTAGGCGCTGTCTGCTCGGCGCTCGGGTCTAGCTCTTTTGACATTAGCCTATCCCGAAAACAAATTACTGAATAAAAGAGTAATCCAATCGACGAAGCGCTTGAGAATGCCGCCCTGCTCCACAGCCTGCATAGAGACTACATCGCCTTGGTAAAGAATATTGTCATCTAGTACTACCCGAACCTCACCCATAATTTGTCTATCACTAAGTGGCGCACGAATCACCTCATCCACATCCACAGTGGCCGTCATGGACTCAGCCTGACCTCTTGGGATAGTAATATAGACTTCATCTTCTATGCCCAGATCTACAGAATTCTGTGCACCGGAGAAAATCGGTACATTAGTCAGCACCTGATCCGTATCGTACAATTTGTGCGTCTCATAGTAGCGAAAACCGTAAGTCAGCAATTTCTGCGTCTCTATAGCACGGGCTTCCTCACTAGCTGTGCCCATGACCACTGAGATCAAACGCATGCCGTCGCGCTCAGCCGAGGCCACTAGGCAGTAACCCGCCGCGTCGGTCCAACCTGTTTTCATTCCATCAACATTACGATCGCGGAATAGCAGAGTATTTCGATTAGACTGTCGAATGCCGTTGTAAGTAAATTCTCGCTCTGCATAGAGAGGATAGAACTCTGCATGCTTGTTAATTGTGGCCTGCGCAAGAAGGGCCAAGTCACGAGCCGACATCGTATTGTAGTAAAGCTCAGTATCCAATCCGCTGACGTTCATAAAGAAACTTTGCGTGAGTCCAAGCACTTCAGCATATTGATTCATCATGTCCGCGAAAGCTTCTTCACTTCCCGCAATATGTTCGGCGATTGCCACGCTGGCATCGTTTCCAGATTGAATGATGATGCCGCGCAGCAAGTCTTCTACTTCGACCTGGGTGTCTACACCGACAAACATTTTGGAGCCTTCCATGCGCCAGGCTTTCTCGCTGATATGTACTTCATCTGTCAGCGCTAAATTGCCATTGAGAATCTCTTCGGTAGCGACATAGGCAGTCATTATCTTTGTGAGACTAGCAGGCGGAAGCGCTTCATCGGCATTCTCTTCAATGAGTATCTGTCCAGTCTTTGCATCCATCAAGATGTAGCTGGTTCCAGCTATCTCCGGAGGCCTGGGAATGATAGCGGGAGCAGCAAAAGAAATATTGCTCGCTAACATAACCAGCGCCATGAGCAGAGAGAGACCTCTCATTCGCGGCGCTGAATGTGTTGGGCGTGATGACTTAGAGCGTGATGAAATAGAAAAAGATGACATAAAAATCCGTCTCGTTTGAATGTAATGAGTTGTGAAATGACGAATCAATTGATGAAACTGGTCGCGGCTGTTACTCGGTGATAGCGTATGCTGCCAAGCTATTCAGTAACAGTGTACGGGCTTCCCAAGTTAGCAGCAACAACACTTTGGCTAACTCGTTGGATTTGACCAGGATCAGAAATTGGGCCGACTCTAACTCTGTGTAAAACTCTGTCGTTCGATGTATTCACCGAACGAATAAACACGGGCAAGCTGGTAATTTCTTCTACCCTGCTTGAGACTTCTCTAGCAGCGCTTAGTTCCGAAAACGCCCCTACCTGTAAATATTTACCGGCGGCAGAACTCATCCGCAAGGTCTCGTTTTGCGTTGAACTCGCGGCACTCACTCCGCGATCGCGGACAGCACCAGACGCGACAATAGACTCCAACTGCACGCGAGCGGTACCTCTGTCTGCGTAACCGAGCTTTAGTGCTGCAGCATAAGATAAGTCGATAACACGGTCCCCATGAAAGGGCCCTCTGTCATTGACTCTTACTACTATGCTTCTGTTGTTATCTAAATTTGTGACCCGCAAGAAACTAGGAATAGGCAAAGACTTGTGGGCTGCAGATACCTGATACATATCAAACACCTCCCCATTGGATGTCTTGTGCCCGTGAAATTTCTCCCCGTACCACGAGGCGACTCCACGCTCGTTGTAGCCCTCTTCAGTTGGCAGCACTGAATAGCTCTTGCCCAGCACTGTATAGGGGCTGCGATTGCCTGCCATGGTGCGGTTTAATGGCTCGGGAATAACTTCTGGAATTGCAGCAAGATCGACGTTTCGAGTCGGAGCACGGTCCTGCGAAATACTGTAGCGTCCCTTATTCGGTGACTCGGGAGTTTGCTCTGGCGCTGGCGTGGAGCTACAAGCAATCATAGCCAGTAAAATCGGCGAAACCAGTGTAATTCTCAACACATTACTGTTCATGTAAATTCCCACGTCAACGCAGCTCTAAAACTTCTTCCTTGATTCCTTAGTGCCCAAAGGCTCTCACTTGGTCACAGAAAAACTAAGGGTACCTGAAGAATAACGTCCGATCTGACAATTGGTTTAGCGGCAGCAATGAATCTTAACCCAGCTATCTCGCAGAAATAGTGACCAAGTCGCTTTTTGACGCAACAGAAATAGCTTAAATCATTGAAATACAAAGACTTAGACTGAGCGACCACGCCCATGGGTTTGAACCGACATCAAAAGACCAAAACCAATAAATAGCGTGACGACAGAGGTCCCACCACGACTCATTAACGGTAACGGCAGGCCTATCACCGGCAATAACCCAGACACCATGGCCATGTTAACGAACACATAGAAGAAGAACGTTAAGGTAATGCTGCCGGCAAGTAGTCGGCCAAACATATCGTTCGCCGAAAAGGCGATATAGCAACCACGAGCAAGCACAAACAAATACAGCGCAATGAGAAACAACACGCCAAGCAAGCCAAATTCCTCTGCCAAAACAGCGAGTATAAAATCAGTATTACTCTCCGGAATAAAATCCAAATGTGATTGAGCGCCCTCACCCCAGCCTTTGCCATAGACACCACCGGAACCAATGGCAATCTGCGATTGAATAATATTGTATCCAGCGCCTGTAGGGTCTCGATAGGGGTTGAAGAACGTCAGTATTCTATTCTTCTGGTGTTCCTGAGCGAGGAAGATAAACCATGCCGGCGACGCGAGCAGTAGCGCAATAAACCCGGCAATTACAATTCGCCAGCGTATGCCGGCAAGTAATACGACGAAGATACCCGACATGGTAACCATGATCGCCGTACCAGTATCGTTCTGAATAATAATCAACGCAGCCGGCACCAAAATCATCACTGCAGACCAGAATAGATGTTTGAATCTCGGGGGGAGCGGACGACTCGCTAAATACCACGCCATCAACATAGGCACTACGAATTTCATCAACTCAGAGGGTTGAAAGCTAGGCAAACCTGGCAAATCGAGCCAGCTCTTCGCTCCATTTGCTTCAACGCCGATCACTAGCACCAATCCCAGCAACCCTAATCCAGCGGCATACAGTGTAGGTGCCCATTGCCTAAAGAAGTGCACATTGAATTGCGCGACGATAAACATGACCACGAGACCGACGACCATGGTTAACGCCTGCCTACGGACGACGGGAACATCTCCCCCGCTAGCGCTGAATAGTACCAATAAGCCAAAGCCGCAAAGCAGGGTTATGCCAATCAGCAGAGGGGGGTCGGTATGAATCGTATGCCAGATAGATTTATTGTATCTGGACTTAGAATCGAGTCCGTCGGACTGTCGTATGAAGTCTTGGTTATTCATCGACCAAGGCAATTAGTTCGTCATCTACAGAATTCAACGCAGCGAAATCGATCTGCAGAATGTCCAACAGGTAAGCGTCTGTTATTGTTTTCGCAATAGGCCCGGCAACACTACTACCGTGCTCGCCGTTCTCAACAAAGACAGCAATAGCAATCTGAGGCTTTATGTTTGGGTTTTCAGCCGGCGCATACGATATGAACAAGCCGTGATCCTGATTTAAATCAGACACTTGAATATCATCACTCTTTATAATTTCCTGACTGATACCAACAACCTGAGCGGTTCCTGACTTACCCGCCATTCTATAAGGCATTTCTCTATCTGCCATGGCTATAGCTTCATAAGCTGTTCCGTATTCGCGGAATACATCATTGTAAGCACGATGTATTACCATCGACATCGACTCTTCGATATAACGCCAATAGTCTGGATCGTTTACCACGACATCGGCCACCGGCTCAGAAATTTCGGGCAGATAAGGTTCTCCGTCAATTGCCTTCAGCATACGCGGCTGAACAACCTTCCCCTTGTTCGCCATAATCGACGCTGCAGTGGCTAGCTGCAATGGGGTCGCCCACATATAGCCCTGACCAATAGAAGAGTTTATCGTGTCGCCTGGGTACCACGGCTCGTTTCTAGTGGCACGCTTCCAATCACGAGAGGGCAAAACACCAGTTCTAGCGTAATTGATGTCGACTGCAAAATTTTGCCCAAATCCAAACTGAGACATAAACCCATGCATGGTATCGATGCCCATGCGGTTACCCAGATCGTAGAAAAAAGTATCACAAGATTGATAAATGGCTTTCTGTAGATCCGTGTGTCCATGCCCACCGCCTATAGCGGTTCTCAAGGTATAGTCACCCCAACGGTAACTCACTCCCGGCAAGCGAAAATAGCCTGGATCCTCGATCGTGAATTCATAGTCAACGAGTCCATGATGAAGCCCACCCAAACCAAGAAATGGCTTTACCGTAGAACCGGGTGGATACGGGTTTGTCGACCTATCAAACAGAGGCGTGTTGATTTCGTCAGTTACAAGTACGCTATAGTTCTTGTTACTAATCCCCGTAACAAACAGGTTGGGATCGAAGCCGGGTTTACTCACCATGGCCAAAATACCGCCAGTATTTGGATCTATCGCAACCACTGCTCCACGAAAATTTCCCAGCGCTTCCTCTGCGACGATCTGCAACTGGCTATCAAGGTAGAGAGAAATATTCTTGCCAGCAATTGGATCAGTACGATCAAGTCTACGCATGACCTGACCTCTATTGTTCTTTTCTACAATTTCATAACCTACTGTACCGTGCAGCAGGTCTTCGTAGGTTCTCTCTATTCCAGTCTTGCCAATATGGTTAGTGCCGCCATAATTTTCTCGCTCCTCCTCATTCAGAGAATCTAGCTCGGCACGATTAATTTCTGACACATAGCCTACCGAATGCGCGGCAAGGTCCGCGAGAGGATATTGCCTCACAAATTGGGGCTCGATTGCGATGCCAGGAAGCTTGTGGCTATTAACAGCAATCTTAGATTTATCTTCATCACTGAGGACGTAGCGTAATGGCACTGAAGAAAACGGCACGCGATTTCTACGCAATCGATTGTTGAACTGTTCTCTCTCATCACTAGACAAGCCTATGAGCGAATCGAGATGATCCAGAGTCTCGTCGAGATCTCCGACCTGCTCACGCACAACTGTCAAATTGAATATCGGCTGGTTGTCGGCTAGTAGCTGACCTCTATTGTCAAAAATTAGACCCCGGGCAGGAGGCACATATTGGGAGTGCAGTCGATTCCCATCGGAACGAGCAGAGAAATAGTCGTACTGAGAAACCTGAAGATTGAATAGCTTTATAATCAGAGCAACAAATAGCAGCACGACCAATACGCCAGCCACAACAAGACGACGGCCAAATAACTGCGCCTCTGCCTCGTGATCTTTAAGCTGCCATTTTCCTGCCATAATTTGAATTTCCAAGCTGCAACTAGATTAGTCGGCTAAGGGGTTAGCCACTTAAGGACTGCTTCCTTCTTGATCTTCGACAACAAGCCCGACAAATAGTTTTGCCATGACTGCAATTTACCCTTAGAACCGGAGTTTAGCGCGCTTAGTGCGATATTTTTAGTGAAGCAAACTCAAAAATAACGATCGCCTAGCTGCGATGATAAGGGTGCCCCTTGATGATGCTGATAGCCCGGTAGAACTGCTCAGTAATCAGCACCCGAACCAAAGGGTGAGGAAATGTCAGCGCAGATAGTGACCAACGTTCTGACGCTCTTGCTAAGCATTCTGCCCCCAAGCCATCCGGCCCGCCTATGAGTAGACTTAGATTGTCGCCGCGCTGCCGAAAATCCGCTATCTTACCCGCCAGATCTTCGGTGCTGAATGACCTACCACCGACATCCAACGCTACTACGTAGTCTCCCGATGGAATCGAGGCTAAAAGCGCATCACTCTCTTTCTTTCTACATTGCTCTATATTGCTGTTCTTGGTGCGCTTTGCCATCGGTATTTCTACTAGCGAGAAATCAAGGTCTGCCACCATTCGCTTTTCGTATTCCGCGATACCCGCAAGCACCCAAGCTGGCATCTTCGTGCCGACACTCAAGACTCTCACCTTCACGCGGAAGGGCTTTCCATTTTAGTATCGACGCCAGGCTTTGTTTCAAAATTCCAAAGTTCTTCCAAGTTATACAGCGCACGCACCGGCGCCAACATCAAATGCAAGACAACACCACCCAGATCAACAAGGATCCATTCAGAGCCGAGCTTACCTTCCATGCCCACCACGTCCTGCCCCGCATCCTTCACCGATTTGTTCACCGACTCCGCCAGCGCCTTCAGATGCGTGCTCGAAGTGCCAGTCACGATGACCATGTAGTCTGTGATCGAAGTTAATCTTTCAACGTTGATACATCGAATTGATTGACCCTTTAGGTCCTTCACCGCCTCAACAACTATTTCTGATAATTCTGTACTATTCAAACTGCAGTCTCACTCTAGTTAACTAATTCTGATAGAGACTATTGTCTCTAATATATTGAACGACTTTTGCATCAAGCTCCGCCGACACATCATCGCCCCTCGTTATCTTCTTTCTTATCTCACTCGACGCCATATCGTAGTCGAAGTCCTCGCAAAACATGATCTTGCCATTGGCGCTCGACAGCATCTGCTCACTCGAGTCTACTCGCCTATGTTTGACATCAACGGCATTGAGCGTTTCATCCGAAAGAATAGCGCCAGTTCTCGACAAAACCAGCAGATGACTTAATTCCAGAATCTGCCGCCAATCGTGCCAGTCGGGCAGACTATTAAACGAATCAACACCAAGCACGAACACCAACACACTGTGTTGTTTCTTAAGTTCGGTGAGCGTATCGACCGTATAGGACACTCGATCCCTTTGCAGCTCGATTGGATCAACTTCTATTTTTGGATAGGAAGCGGTCGCCAGTTCGAGCATTGCCATTCGATGCTCGGCCTGCGTAGCAGGCACAGCCTTATGATTCGGCAAATGGCAGGGGATCATCTTCAGCCTCTGCACAGACAAGAATTCGAGAGCAAACAGTGCGGCGCTCACATGCCCCTTGTGTACTGGGTCAAACAATCCGCCAAGTACGATCAAGGGAGAACTCATTGTCGAATATGCCCGTCCCCCAACACGATGTACTTCTGCGAAGTCAGACCCTCAAGGCCTACTGGACCGCGCGCATGAAGCTTGTCTGTCGAGATGCCAATTTCCGCACCGAGACCATATTCGAATCCATCCGCGAATCGCGTAGACGCATTGATCATCACCGAACTCGAATCAACTTCTCGCAGGAACTGCTGCGCGCGCGAGTAGTCCTCGGTCACTATAGATTCCGTGTGTTGCGAACTATAGAGATTGGTATGACTAATCGCCGCATCTACATCGGCAACGATTTTTATCGACAATATTGGCGCTAGATATTCTGTTCCCCAATCCTCTTCAGAAGCTGGGTTAACGCCCTCTACAAGCGCTCGTGTATTTTCGCAGCCACGTAGCTCTACACCCTTCTCTAGTAATTGGCCGCATAGAGCAGGCAGCACCTCGGCGGCAATGTGTTCGGCGACCAGCAAGGACTCCAAAGTACAGCACGTGCCATAACGCTGAGTCTTCGCATTGATCACAATCGGTATCGCCTTTTCGAGATTCGCCTTGTCATCGATATAGACATGACAATTTCCATCCAGGTGTTTAATTACCGGCACTTTCGCATCGGCACTAATCCTAGCGATGAGGCCTTTTCCACCCCGAGGAATAATTACATCTACGAATTCAGGCATAGTAATCAAAAGCCCTACCGCGTCTCTGTCGGGTCGATCTAGAACTTGAACCACATGCTCATTCAAGCCTGCCTTCTCTAAGCCTGTCTTGATGCAAGCCGCAATGGCTTGGTTCGAATGAATAGCTTCTGAGCCGCCGCGTAAGATTGTAGCGTTGCCAGACTTCAGACAAAGGCTTGCCGCCTCACAGGTCACATTGGGCCGTGATTCGTAAATTATGCCAATAACTCCGAGTGGCACTCGCATCTTGCCGACTTGAATGCCGCTAGGGCGATATTTAAGATCTGAGATAGCGCCAACTGGATCATCGAGAGTCGCCACCTGTCGCAGCCCCTCAATCATATTATCGATTCGCGCCGTATTCAGTTCCAGCCGGTCAAGCAAGGCGGCATCGAGCCCCTTCTCCTTGCCTGCCAGCATGTCCTGCTCATTGGCCTGCATAAGCTGGCCTCGATTGGCATCGATCGCCTCGGCGATAGAATTGAGAGCCTTGTTTTTCTGCGCCGTACTCGCCTTAGCGATCTCGCGTGATGCCTGTCTCGCCTGACGACCAAGCCGCTGCATGTAGTCTTCTATATCGGTCATTTTGCTTACTTCGTTTCGCCCTTACTGAAAATAATATTCAATCAAATTGATAGCGATTGCTTGAAATTTGCAGCCTGCGACAAATATACATCCCCGCAAAGCCACTCATAGCGCTCCAAAGTAGCGAATTATAACCCAAATACCGCGGATGCGGGCTCAATGCACAGATATTGCGTAGACAGGCGGCAACCCCAGCCTTTATGCTCTATGCAATCCAAATTAGTTCATACAGGTAGCAGTAATGGAATCAACACCAGACTCGGCAACTGACTCGTCACTGCGTCCCGCGACAGTCCAACAGGCACTAGTTCCCGTCCTGGTACTAATCAGCCTGCTCTCCTTCTCCGTGTATCTGTTTGGGGAAGACGCAAGTTACGGTCCAAATCAGATAGCACTGTGCATCGGAGCCGCGGTCGCCTCAGCAATTGGCTGGATGAACGGGCAGAATTGGCAGCAGATCGAAGACAGCATCGTGTCTGGAGTCACTATCGCTCTGAAGCCGATACTTATTCTGTTTAGCGTGGGACTACTGATCGGCAGCTGGATACTCTCCGGCACAGTGCCGACCATGATCTACTACAGCTTGCTTATCTTGGACCCAGCCATCTTCTATGCTGCTAGTTGTCTCATTTGCGGTTTAATCGCACTCAGCATCGGCAGCTCTTGGACCGTCGCTGGCACAGTGGGTATCGCTCTAATTGGGGCTGCAGCCGGCCTCGGCCTCTCGGTTGAGATAACCGCTGGAGCAATTATTTCTGGCGCCTATTTCGGCGACAAGATGTCCCCGCTTTCTGAGACTACAAATCTTGCGCCTGCAGTAGCGGGCACCGATCTATTTTCTCACATTGGCCATATGGTTTGGACTACTATCCCAAGCATCGTTATAGCTCTCGTGCTATACGCCATAATCGGGCTGAACATTGATACTGAAAATAGCGCGAGCGACCTTGCCGTGACCATGCAGTTAATCAACGACAACTTCACTATCAATCCATTTATGCTGCTGCCGGTTTTTGCATTGCTGGTTATGGCCCAGAAAAAATTGCCTCCTATTCCAACAATCCTCGCCGGTGCCTTTATTGGCGTGGTATTAGCACTCGTATTTCAACAGAGTGCCGTACTGAGCCTGGCAGGCGATACACCGAATGTTTTCCTCGGCCTTTTTAAAGGTACCTGGCAAACTCTATTCGACGGATTCTCTCTTTCGAGTGGCAATGAAACACTGGATGACTTGATGACCCGGGGCGGCATGAGCTCTATGCTAAATACGGTATGGCTTATTCTATGCGCCATGGTGTTCGGCGCGGTGATGGACCATACGGGACTACTGCAGTGTCTAGTTAACTATGCCCTCTCCTTCGTGCACAGCACAGGAAGCCTAGTTGCTACAACGATACTTACCTGCATCGGCGCAAACATCATTACCTCCGACCAATATATATCAATCGTGTTGCCAGGGCGCATGTACAAAATGGAATTTCAGAACAGAAATTTAGATGCCAAGAACCTGTCGCGCTGCCTAGAAGATGCCGGCACCATGACCTCGCCGCTCATACCTTGGAATACCTGCGGCGCTTACATGGCGGGAACCTTGGGAGTCGCGACGTTCTCCTATCTACCGTATTGCTTCTTTAACCTGATCTGCCCTGTCGTCGCGGTGATCTATGGCTACACGAATTTCAAGATCGCTCCGCTGCAAGCAGAGCAGACAACGAACGCGCCGCCACTTTCCAGCGCTAACTAGATATGGTTCTGCAAGCTCATCTCACCGGGATAGGGATTCATATACCAAGAGTTGGCGATGTATTCGTCGGGGTGTTTTCTGAAGAAATGATTGAGCAGCGTAATTGGTACAATTAGCGGCAACTGGCCTAAACGGTATTTCTCAACAGTATCTGTGAGCTCTAACTTGTCATCCTTGTCTAAGGGCTTCTTAAGATAACCTTGAATATGCTGCAACACATTCACGTGATTGCCTCGCGTTGCGGGAATCTTTAAGGCGCGCATCAGCTTCAGTAAATATTCTTCCGCCACTTCTTCAACATTGTCCTTACGCGCCGCTGCAAGCAACTGCCCCAGCTCGCGATAGCGGTTTTGATTGTGACTCATGACAATTAGCTTGTGCCGCGCATGGAATTTCAAGAGCTCATTGAGCGTCAGCCCTTCCTCTTTGAGCTGAAACCAGCGACGCATGATGAAAACCCGTTGTATGAAATTTTCTCTTAGCACGGCATCCCCGAGACGCCCCTCTTCCTCCACCGGCAGGTAGGGAACATTTTCCATCATCTTGCCGGCATAGATACCGACGCCTTCTCGAATGGGCATCACATCGTCCCAGATCTTAACGCGCTCCATGCCGCAGCTCGGGGAATCCTTCTTCAGGATATAGCCGCACAATTTGCTATGCCATTGCTTCTTATCATCAGCAGATTTAGCAAGCGCCTCGGTGAAGTCTGGCTCTGGATTGTCAACGGGGATGCAGCGAATGACATCAGACCCTTTTCGCGAAAGACGAATCGGCTTACGCGGTATGCCTAAACCAATAGCCAATTCGGGACAAAATGCCTGTAGATCAAAATATTGCCCGAGGGTCTTTCCAATATAGGAATTGTTCTTATGACCACCATCGTAACGAACTTTTTCGCCGAGCAGGCAGCTGCTAATGCCCACTGGTATCTTGCTCTGCTGTTCTTCGATTGTTTCAGAAGTATCTTCTGCGATCATTTTTTCTGAAGCCACGTTTTCAATTCCTCTAGGTTGTCACACCGGCTTACTAGCCGTTCCTTATGTGTTCTGCTCAACTGCTTGACTCTGTACTCCAGTTTAAGCGCATCGGATCTATTGCCAACAATTATTTTAAAAACCAGAACCAACGGCCCTTTGCCGCGCAGCGCCTTGGCGCCCTTGTTCTTTCCGTCCGCATTCTCATGTTCAAGGAAGCGTCTGGGAACATCTGTAGTCACTCCAGTATAAAGACTGCCCTGCGCGGTCCGAACAAGATACAGCGACCATTGTACAGCCTCTTCGTTTGCTGCGTTCATAAACTGTGCTTACCGTATTTCCCAAAGCTTATTGTTACAGTGTACTCGTTCATCCTGCTGCAACTTCAACAAATGGGCCAGTAGCGTTTTCTTCGCCCAAGGGATGAGCTGTTTAGCCACATCGTCATATACCGTCAACACTAGCTCGTCTAAGCTAACCGCACCAAGACTTTCGAGTCCTTCGATTACCAATTGCTCTCGCTTTAGACGGTGTGCTATGAGTTTTTCAATCTCCTTGTGAGGCTCAGTCATGACGCTGCCATGACCAGGCGCGAGAGCCTTAAGCGGCATCAGCAACAATCGCCGCAGAGCATCTAGATAAGCTGACATATCCCCGTCCGGAGGCAAAATTACCGAGGTCGTACCCTGCAGAACATGATCTCCGGTAAACAGTAACTGCTCCTCGCACAATAAAAAGCAAATATGGTTGGAGACATGACCTGGGGTCGCTATCAGTTGCACGCTGTATTCGCCACAGTCGATAGTTTCAAGGTCGCGCCAAAGCCTATCAGGTGCAAAGGTCTTATCCTGGCCTGCCACATCGGGAGCCTTCAAGCCTACCAACCTCGCTCCTGTTGCCTCCTGCAAAGCTAACGCACCGGGAGAGTGATCACCGTGTGTATGGGTAATTAGAATATTCTCAAGCTTGGCGTCGCCTATGGCTTCAAGAAAATTCTGCAGCTGAGTCTCATCCCTAGGCCCGGGATCTAGAAGTGACAGACGCTTCTCGCCAATTAGGTAACTATTCGTTCCGGGCCCAGTCATCGGGCCGGGATTGAGCCCTAATATCCGCCTTACCGGCACGCTCTGAGTTTCAATAGAGATCGCAATCCCTGCATCTAATTCATTCATTGGTTTTTCCTGTGCTAATTTCCCTCTCAGACCACTAAATTAGGGCTCTATCGAGGCGACACTACTGGGCAGAAATGTGGCTGGAGTTTCCGTGCGAATCGCGACATAATTGCCCGCGTTATTTCTTAGGATGGAGCAACTTAACGACCACCTCCTGCCCAAGCAATTCAGCTTTGATGATACACCCTCAAGATGAATACTAGCTATCATCGATGCCATTAGCGGCCATCGTCGTGGCGACACCAAATAGTGAACATAACTACGAAAAGCAATATAGCTCAGGAAATAAAATGTACAAAATCAAGACCTACAACGCGATCTCCGAAAAAGGATTGACGCGCTTTCGCAGTGAAGATTTTCAAGTCGACCCAGACATGACTGACGCCGATGCCATACTGCTGCGTAGCCACAAATTGGATGCATCTGCCATAGAGCCAAATCTGAAAGCTGTCGCGCGCGCGGGCGCTGGCACAAACAACGTGCCTGTCGATGCCTGCACCAAGGCTGGTGTCGTCGTATTCAACACCCCAGGCGCAAATGCTAACGCCGTTAAAGAACTGGTTTTGTGTGGACTTCTCCTCGCTTCACGAGGAATTGTCCCAGGAATCAAGTTTGCCAGCTCGCAAACTGAAATCAAAGATGAAGCCGAATTATCCAAGCTAATGGAGACTGAAAAGAAGCGCTTCAAGGGCAGCGAGATATCAGGCAAAACATTGGGAGTGATTGGCCTAGGCGCGATTGGCTCTCTGGTTGCCGAAATGGCGATCGATTTAGGAATGAAAGTGCAGGGCTATGATCCTGCCCTCTCCGTAGAAGCTGCATGGCGCCTGCCAAGCAAGGTACGACGTAAAGAGAATATTGCTTCCTTAGTTGCTAGCTCCGATTTTATCTCTCTACATCTACCAGTATTAGATTCGACACGCGACTTGATCAATGCAGAAGTCTTCGCCTCTATGAAAGACGGGACCTGCCTATTGAATTTTGCGCGTGATGAGATCGTCGATTCTAAGGCCCTTTTAGAAGCTCTGGAATCGGGCAAGCTAGGCAAATACGTGAGTGATTTCCCTCGCCCGGAACTCATGGGCAGAGAGGATGTTATATCTATGCCGCATATCGGTGCCAGCACCAGCGAAGCGGAAGAGAATTGCGCAATCATGGGCGCAGACCAGCTGATGGATTTTCTAGAGAACGGTAATATCAAGAATTCTGTTAATTTTCCTGCATCGACTCTAGACCGAACAGCCGATGCGGGAAGTTGCACTCGTCTGGCTATCTGCAATCGAAACGTACCCAAGATGCTGGGCCAAATATTATCGGTACTTGCCGATCAGAATATAAATGTAAGGGACATGCTCAATAAGAGTCGCGATGATATCGCTTACAACTTAATCGACTTAGAGGCGCGGCCTTCGGAAGAAGCACTAGCTGCGATTTCCCAAATCGAAGACGTAATCAAAGTTACTCTGCTTTAACACACCAAACACTAACAATTACTATTGGAATTAAGACAATGACTCGAGTATTTAATTTTGGCGCAGGACCGGCGATGCTCCCTATCGAAGTTATGCAGAAAGCACAGGCGGAATTCCTTGATTACAACAATATGGGCGCGTCGGTAATTGAAATAAGCCACCGCTCCAAAGAATTCGGCGAGATTATAGATCGCAGCGATGCCCTGCTTAGAGAGCTCGCGGATATACCCAGCAACTACAAGATTTTGTACGTGCATGGCGGCGCTCAAATGCAATTCTCTGCCGTACCTCTGAATCTCATCAATCGCAACCCTGCACGCAAAGCATCGTTTGTCCTCACTGGCACTTGGGCGGTAAAAGCCAGCAAGGAAGCAAACCGTTATGGTACTGCGCTCAATATTGCCAGCAGCAAAGATAGCAACTTCAACCACATTCCTGAGTTTGACGCGTCAATGCTAGACCCAGAAAGCTCATATGTTCACATCGTCAGCAATAACACCTTGTATGGCACGCGCTGGCAATCCTTCCCTGATACAGGGGACATTCCTTTGGTCGCGGATATGACCTCCGAGTTTATGTCTCGCAAGATAGATATAAGCCAATTCGGCGTTATTTTTGCTGGTCTTCAAAAGAACCTAGGGCCGGCTGGACTCGCTGTCGTCATAATTCGAGAAGATCTACTAGAACACGCAATTCCTGAAACTCCAGGGCTACTGAATTACAAGACCTATGCTGATCAGCATTCACTAGCCAATACCAACAACACCTTCGCCATCTATATGATGTCGCTAGTAATGGAATGGCTGAAAGACCAGGGTGGCGTAGAGAAAATGGAGGCGCAAAATGAAGCCAAAGCTAAATTGATCTACGATTACATTGATAGCACTGACTTCTACTTCGGCACTGCAGAACCGGCTCATCGATCAATAATGAACGTGACCTTCAAGACACTCAATGAAGACTTGCTGGACAGCTTTTTAGAACAGGCAGAAGCTAATAACCTCTACGCGCTGAAAGGACATCGTGACGTCGGTGGAATTCGAGCCTCAATTTACAACGCCATGCCAATGGCTGGCTGCGAAGCCCTTGTGAATTTCATGCAAGAGTTTGAAAAAGGCAACGCCTAGAGCAAGACGATCATACAGCCGGCCCGGTCACATTTACTTCTGTGAGGGCCTGCTGTAGTTTTGGCAGGCATTGCCAAACTAGAAATCGTCATGGACATTTCCCGAAAGATAATTCACTGCGATTGCGATTGTTTCTATGCATCCATAGAGATGCGCGACAATCCAGATTTAGCCAACTTGCCGATTGCCGTGGGCGGCTCACCGAGCCGGCGCGGAGTAGTCGCTACCTGCAATTATGAAGCGCGAAAATTCGGCATCCATTCAGCGATGGCTTCTGCCATGGCGCGCAAGCTCTGCCCCGACCTTATAATCATTCGCCCCGATATGGAAAAGTATCGGACAGCATCCGAACTCATTCACCAAGTCTTTCAACATTACACTGAGTTGATCGAGCCGCTCTCGCTGGACGAGGCGTTTTTGGATGTTAGTGACTGTACTCAGTTCGATGGCAGTGCTACGCGTATCGCACAGGCCATTCGTCAGGAAGTTAAGGACAGCGTCGGCATCACTATCTCAGCCGGCATCGCACCAAATAAATTTCTAGCAAAGATCGCCAGCGATTGGGAGAAGCCCGATGGGCAGTTCGTGATTCGCCCCGAACAAGTCGCAGCTTTCGTTGCCACCCTGCCAGTCAAGAAACTGCATGGCGTGGGAAAAGTTACCGCAGCAAAGATGAAGCGCTTAGGCCTCGAATGCTGCGAAGACCTGAGATTAGTCGGCGAAGAAGAGCTACGGGAACACTTCGGCTCATTCGGTGACCGCTTATACAAATTAAGTCAGGGCATCGATAACCGCCCCGTGCAAACTGACCGCATCCGCAAATCCCTAAGCGTTGAAAACACTTTTGCAGAGGATCTACCCTCGCTGGAAAGCTGTCTCAACGCTCTACCGGAGCTCGAGGCGCAACTGCTAAAGAGAATGCAGAAACTGAAAGACAGCTATCAAATTCAAAAACAGTTCGTAAAAATTAAGTTTCATGATTTCGTAGGTACTACGGTAGAGATGATATCCTCAACAACCGATGCCGATAACTATAGAGCGCTATGCGAGCAAGGCTTTGCGCGCGGCAACAAACCAGTTCGACTACTTGGCATGGGTGTAAGACTAGTGCCGCTGACAGAGAATTCGAACACAGAAAATACCAGAGACCAATTGAGTCTCGGCCTGGAATCCAGAGCGCATGATTAGATACCGCCCACCAAGGCCCCCCAGCGCTAAATACATTACCGCCGAGGGCGAGAAAAGACTAAAAGCGGAGCTGCATCAACTCTGGAAAGTGGAGCGCCCACAGGTTACCCAGTCAGTCACCGAAGCTGCCGCTCAAGGCGATCGATCGGAGAATGCCGAATATATTTATGGCAAGAAGCGTCTGCGTGAAATAGACGGTAGAGTCAGGTACCTAAGCAAGCGCCTAGAGGAAATGACCGTAGTATCCGAACCCCCTACCAATCAAGATAAGATCTATTTCGGCGCAGTAGTCACACTCGAAGATCAGGACGGCAACCCATTCAAATACAAAATTGTCGGTCCAGATGAATTAGATCCCCAGAAGGGCCATATAAGTATTGATGCGCCTTTAGGTCGCGCATTGCTAAGCAAGGAAGTCGACAGCGAGATAGAGATCGAATCGCCTCAAGGTCACAAGGTTTTCTATGTCCTCGCTATCGAATACTGAGCGCATGCAGCGCTGATGAATCGGTTATGAAACACGTAACTATAATTGCTGTCCCTAAGGCGCTTGGGTCAACTGTTACCATCCCCTTAGAGATGCTCAGCGCCGCTAACGATATAGCCAAGTCTCGCCGCCAACTCGACAAACTCGTCACTATCGAGCTGGCTTCTGGCAGTGACAGTACCGAGTTGATACTCAGCGGCGGCATGCGCATCATCTGCCAATCCACACTGAAAAATATAAACAACAGCGATCTAATCTTTATACCCGGTGTATGGGGGAATCCCAGATCTTCATTACCTAAATTGAAGCCAATGATGAATTGGCTGGCACAGCAATACGCAGCTGGTAACACGCTTTGCTCGATTGTTACCGGCAGCTATTTCCTAGCGGAGGCGGGTCTATTACACGGCAAACCAGCCACCACTCACTGGCGCTTCTTCGATGAATTTGTAGAGCGCTATCCCGACATCAAACTACAAAGAAAACGCTTCATTACCTTTGCTGATCGGCTCTATTGCACCGGTAGTGTTAATGCCGTCCGCGACATAATGCTGCATTTTGTCGAACAGCTGTATGGTGAATCAATTGCCAATGAGATAGCGCGACAGTTCACTCATGAGTTAAAACGCTCTTATGAATCCCTTCTTCTAAAAGAAGATCAGCAGCGCAGCCACCATGATGAAGAAATAATAAAAGTGCAGGAGTGGCTAGACCAAAACTACCCAGGGGATGTAATCATAAGCGCGTTAGCGGACAGATTTAAACTCAGCGTTCGATCTTTGAACCGGCGCTTCAAATTAGCAACCAACACATCACCACTGCAATACCTCCAGAGCCTGAGGATTGAACATGCCAAAGAATTGCTGAAACAGAGCAACCTAGCAGTATCCGAAGTCTCCGACATGGTGGGCTATCAAGACGCGAGCTATTTTACGAGCCTGTTTAAAAAGCTAACGGCAGTGACACCGGTCGAGTACCGTAGCCTTGTTCGGAACAAGCTATTCCTAGCGGAAAAATCTTAGAGAAAAGTTACGCACAAGAAACAAAAAAGGGAAACCTCGAACAATGCTCAGAGATTTCCCTAGGTGTACGCTGCAACTATTTAGTCAGCCTATCGACTATCAAATTTCTGTAGCTGCTCCGCGCTGGCTTCCGATTGATACTTAGACTTCCAATCAGAGTAAGGCATGCCATAGACAATCTCGCGCGCGGCTTCATAATTAATATCCGCGCCCCGAGACTCCGCCTCTGTCACATACCATTTCGACAAGCAGTTTCTACAAAAGCTTGCGAGATTCATCAGATCAATATTTTGAACGTCCTTGTTGTCATCTAAATGTTGCAGCAGCCTTCGAAAAGTTGCCGCTTCGATTTCCTTCCTTGTTGCATCGTCCATATATTTCCCGCTGCCCTAAGCAGCAGCCTCACTATTGATCTCTTCCAAAGCTTCTTCTTCATCGAGCAAGCTTTCTGCTTCAGGCAACTCCGTTTCAAGCTCCATCGCTTCCACTTCTTGATGTAGGGGTGTTGCTCTATGTTTTTTGTCGATGGACTTTAGCTGCCTCTCTGCTGCGTTGAAAGCATCCCGAATAGCAACATATAAATCTTCATGGGCATGATTGTCGTGTTGATCTTGATTGACTCGAACTTCTAACGTTGGAGTATGCATTTCCAATGTGACTGAATAAACTTTCCCCTTATGGTGATTGTTGTGAGGAGAATCCAATACTACCCGACCATTGATAATATGGTCGCAGTAGCGCTCCAGCTTGTCTATCCGCTTTTGCACGGCTTCGCTGATCGCTTCGCTTTGATCTATATTGTGATACACAACTTGGAATTCATTAGTCATAAATTACTATCTCCTGATTTCATTCAAAATGGCGAATTACAAAACTTACTTGATCTAAATATTACCCTCCTAGGTAGTAGTGAATTTGTTCTCGATCAATTTTCACGCGGCAGACGCTAACAACAGCTGTACAGAAAACAGCTATCTCCGTTTGCGAATATAAATTGGGAAATGATCCAGAGAGTAAAGTAGAAAATTGAGTTTGAGTGGGGGAGCCAAATACAGACGTATTCAGATAATGCCTTAGGAAGTGCACCGGGTGGTTGTTCTCGAACATCCCCTCTCCTTAATAGTTCGACCTCTAGACTACCCCTTTCATTTGCGTTTGTCTAAAGAAGTTATTCTTCTGAATAGCACCAGTGCCAGGGCTCAAAATCTATGCCGTAGGGGTTGCCCGGCGGATAGCTCAAGCTAAATCCATAGTCCCTCGCGTTATCCACAAGCCATTGATAAGCAGGGGTTTTTTCGAACTCTTCACTTAAGGCATCGCAACCCATTGTACCTAGGTCTACGGCGCGTCCACTGTGATGCTCACTGTATCCGGGAGCTGCATTCACTCGCAGGATCGCCTCTATGGTCTGGCCCTTTTCTAGCTTACGGGCTATGAGGTCGTGCTGATATTGATAACCACGAAAGGCAGAGATTAGAAACAAAGAGATACCGCGGCCAATCGCTGCTTCGCGCATTTCTGACCACGCAGAGAACGCCGCAGGAGTTAGCCTCTGCTGGCGCTGATAGAAGTCTAGCTCTGTATCAACAAGTGCGATGGGTTCTACGCACAACGGAAGCGCACAACTTGTAGCGTAGTCTGCAGGTATGCCTAAGGCTTTATGCAGTTGCTTCAAATTTAGTCGTGTTTCTTTACTATTGCTCATGAGGGATGAGGCCTCGCCGAAATGATCCGCGAGGCTAACTCCATAGTACTAATCAGTATCAGCAGGCTACATTCCAACTAGCGGGGGTAACTTGCATAGACAGTTTCGATCCAACGCTGCTCATTGATGAATCCCTGGCCCCAAGAGTCGTATTCGTCACTCAAACCTTCAGCGACAGCTTCTTCGACGCTCTTTTGCTGCGACTTCATGACACGAATAGTAGTCGAGGTATCTTTCACTACGTTATAGAAAGCTAGCAATTCTGCTTTAGTGCCTAGCGGTCCGTGACCTGGGATTACCGATGTATCAGCATCGATCCACGACAGAGCCTTTTCTAAATTACTAAGATAGCCCTGCACTGTGCCGCCACTAGCGAGGTCGACGAAGGGAAAACCACCGTTAAAAAAGTGATCACCCATGTGGATAACGTTACTCTCTTCAAACATCACAACACTATCGGTATCGGTGTGGCCTCTTGGCATATGAATCAGGGTAATGTTCTCACCATTAAAGTGAACGGTAACATCGTCATCGAATGTGATTACCGGCAATGCCGAACTCGGAGAATCCCCTGCAACTAACCTACCCCGAACATTTTCATGAGCGATGATAATACTCGCAGTACCAAAGTCAGCATTGCCCCCTGTGTGATCACCGTGAAAGTGAGTATTAAGTAGATACTTCGGAGTATCGGAGCCCAATACGGATAGAGCCGCTCGGATCTTTGTCGCGAGAGGCGCGTACTGATCATCGATGATCAACAAGCCATCAACGCCTGTCGATACGCCAATGTTGCCACCCGACCCGATCAGCATCGAAATATTGTCAGTAACCGGAACAGTTTCGATGCTTACATTTGCGAATCGGTCATCCTGAGCCAATGCGCTAGCTGCAGCGCTAATTCCGCTCAACAATAGGCAAGTCGTGGCTAGCTTTTTGATATTCATGATTCCTCCAAGGAATACTAATTGGTTTGCTTCTTATGCGCTCATGCTATGTGTGGTCCAGGCTTTATGCAAGTTGTTCAAGGTACAGAGGCTACAAGCTACACACGGCTGCGGGCTGCAGAACAAGCCTGGGCTAGAAAAACGCGATGGCCACTATGCCTTATCTACTGTCTAATATAACCTAAAGTTTTCATGAAATATCCCACTATAGTCTTATAGGCTTATAGGCTTATTTGCCACGGCATAACCAGTGCGAGACCCACGACAAGGAAGGAATAATGGCGAGATTACCTGTAATCACCGGATTTGGCGGAATCAATGCCGCAGGCCGCAGCTCGGGACATCATGGTTACCGGCGCATGGTCATCGATGCCTTGCCCTCTAGCCAGGTGCAGAACACCTACCATAGCCTCGCGGCACTTACCGGGCAGCTTACGAAGAGCGAAGGCAAGTGGAAAGACGGCAACGGCATGGATGTCAATCTCAATGAATACCTTGCGCAGTTGGGCCCCGCCCTCAAGCAAGGCACGTTAATCCGCGGACTAGAAAACAATCTATTCAATCCAGATCTTCTGCCCTACCTGAAGAATGCCGCGCTTGGCTCCGCATCGGATAAACCCTTAGAATTTACACTGCGTAAAAAAGATCTACCTACACCTCTGCCAACAGGATGGAGTGTCTCTGATCCAGACCTAGAGGGTCAGGTGCGTGTAACTGCCTCGGGAAATTTAGACGTATCATTGAAATGTAGTCGCGAAACAGCAGTGCATAGCGCCGGACAATTGCCTTCCGGTTTTGACCCTGCCGCCTTGTATCCTGCGAGGAATCATCCGCGCGGACTCCAGCTAACGGTGTTCGCCGCATCCGATGCGATCAATTCCATGGGCATCGACTGGGAAGTCGTGAAGCAAAACGTCGCAGCCGATCAGATTGCCGTTTATGCAGGTAGTGGAATGGGCCAACTCGATTACAATGGCTATGGCGGCATGATGCAGGCACGCCTTCTCGGCAAGAAAGTCACCTCTAAACAACTTCCATTAGGTTATGCCGAGATGCCGGCCGACTTCATCAACGCCTATCTACTAGGAAATTTAGGGACAACTGGCACTAACGTCGCAGCCTGCGCAACATTCCTTTACAACCTTCGCCAGGGTATTCGTGACATTCAATCGGGAAGCCATAGAGTTGTTCTAGTGGGCACTAGTGAGGCCCCCTTAGTGCCGGAGATCTTTGATGGATTCGCCACCATGGGCGCATTGGCAGATGACGCCAGTTTACGACAACTCGATAAATTAGCGGAAAATGAGTCGCCCGACTTTCGACGCGCCTGCAGACCCTTTGGATACAACGCCGGATTTACCCTCGCAGAGTCGGCACAATGCATCGTGCTCTTCGATGACGAATTGGCGATGGAGCTTGGAGCCAACATCTATGGCGGCGTGAACGACGTGTTTATCAATGCCGATGGCTTCAAGAAGTCCATTGCGAGCCCAGGTTTGGGCAATTACATCTCAATGGCGAAGGCTGCGGCCGCTACCCAGAACATAATTGGCCAGAAAGGTTTAGCGACTCGCAGCTATGTGCAGGCGCATGGTACTGGCACTCTGCAGAATCGGCAGACCGAATCCCATATCATCAATCAGATAGCCGAGAGTTTTGGTATTCAAGACTGGCCTGTCACCGCGGTAAAATCCTATATTGGCCACTCCTTGGCCTCCTCATCAGGAGACCAGATTGCTGCGAGCCTTGGTGTTTGGGCTGAGGGAATTATTCCAGGCATTCTCACAGTGGATGAGATCGCTGATGACGTCGCCCATGACAGCATTGAATTTCTTCTTAAGCATAGAGACATTGGCCAGCAAGCCATGGATGCTGTGATAATTAATTCGAAGGGCTTCGGCGGCAACAATGCGAGCGCGTCGGTACTCGCGCCACATATCGTGGAGAAGATGCTAACAAAGCGACATGGCGAGAAAGCGATCAGCAAGTACAAATCGCTCAATGAGAAAGTGGCGCAGAAGTCACAAGAGTATGACTCTTCTACCATGGAATCTGAGAATCGCACGATCTATAAGTTCGACCACAATGTACTCGGCAGTGAGTCTATCGAACTCAGCGATGGAAAACTTTCAGTAACAGGATTGACTCGAGAGATATCCTTATCCCTCGAGAACCCTTATGAAGATATGTGTGACTAATTAATAAGCGTCTGGAAGAACAAGTGGATTGACTAACAAACCACTACTTAACTTCTATGGCATGCTCTTCCGCAATTTTCTTTTTCCAAATTGCCGGACCGGTTTGATGAACCGAGGTGCCATTCACGTCCACTGCCACAGTCACCGGCATTTCCTCGACTTCAAACTCATGGATAGCTTCCATACCAAGATCTTCAAAGGCGACGATTTTCGCTTTGCGGATTGCCTTGGATACCAAGTAGGCAGCGCCACCTACAGCCATCAGGTACACAGCCTTATGTTTCTTGATAGCATCGATACCAACCTGCCCCCTCTCCGCTTTGCCGATCATACCAATCAGACCAGTTTGCTCTAGGAGCGAGTCAGTAAATTTGTCCATGCGTGTAGCGGTCGTCGGACCAGCAGGACCTATCACTTCATCTCGCACAGCATCGACAGGACCTACGTAATAAATAAATTTATTGTCGAAGTCGACGCCCTCTGGCAATCCTTCACCGTTTTCTAACATCGCTAGTAAACGTTTATGCGCGGCATCTCTACCGGTCAGCATAGTGCCTGATAACAGCAGAGTTTCTCCGGGCTGCCAGCTCGCTATCGCTTCGGGAGTGAGCTCATCTAGGTTCACCTTACGCGCTCGCGGACCTACATCCCAAACGATCTCTGGCCATTGATCTAGGCTGGGTGGTTCAAATTCGGCTATGCCGTTACCGTCTAGAGTGAAATGCGCATGACGAGTAGCCGCACAGTTTGGAATCATTGCCACGGGGAGCGATGCGGCATGGGTCGGGTAGTCCAAAATCTTTACATCCAGCACTGTCGTTAAGCCACCGAGACCCTGTGCACCAATGCCCAGTGAATTAGCTCTGTCCATAATCTCGAGGCGCAATTCTTCGACGCGATTGCTCGGCCCCCTAGCTCGCAGCTCATGTATATCAATAGGATCCATCAGCGACTCTTTGGCAAGTACTGCGGCCTTCTCTGCCGTACCACCGATGCCTATGCCCAACATGCCCGGCGGACACCATCCTGCCCCCATAGTAGGCAGTGTTCGTTCAACCCAGTCCACTATACTGTCACTCGGATTCAGCATAACCAACTTTGCCTTATTTTCGGACCCGCCCCCCTTCGCCGCAATTTTAACTTCGATCTCACTACCGGGGACGATCTGTGTATGGATAACAGCAGGCGTATTGTCTTTGGTGTTTTTTCTTGCTCCAGCGGGGTCGCTCAAAATGGACGCTCGCAATACATTATCAGGATGTAGATACGCTCGGCGCACGCCCTCGTTGACCATTTCTTCGAGGGCCATATCACCCTCCCACTGCACGTTCATTCCAACCTTCAAAAATACCGTTACTATGCCAGTGTCCTGACATATAGGCCGCTTACCCTCGGCACATAAGCGGGAATTAATGAGTATCTGCGCCATAGCATCTTTAGCTGCCGACGACTCTTCTCTTTCATAAGCCTCATTGACAGCGGTGATAAAATCGATTGGATGGTAGTAGGAAATATACTGCAGTGAATCTGCAACACTTTGAATAACATCTTCGTTGCGAATTAGTGTCATGCCAAATCAGCCTCAAATTGTGGAATACCTAGACATTCTATCACTGAATGCTGAGATTTTTACCGCAACACACACAGTTAGTAACAACATCGCCAGCGGATTTTGAAGCACATTAGCACTCTACTTCGAATGCTATATCCACTAAAATAAGCTTCGAATCAAGATACTAAGCAGAAGGAAATAGGATGAACGAGTCGGCGGATAAGAACGTTAAGTACAGCATAGACGGCAAGGTGTTTATCATAGAAATTAACAGGCCGGAGAAAAAGAACGCCCTCCTCCCTGGTATGTATGCAGCACTTGCCGCAGGCCTGCGTCAGGCAAACGAGGACGCTAGCGTCAATGTGGCTCTGATACGCGGCGCCGATGACTGCTTCACCAGCGGCAACGATGTGAGCAGCTTTCTTGCTAGCAACACGCCCACAACCGACCGCCCCTCAGTTGCCTTTATGAATGCACTGAATGAATCGAAAAAACCCATCGTAGCCGCCATTAGCGGTCTCGCCATCGGCATAGGCACTACGCTGCTATTTCATTGTGACCTGATCTACGCATCTGAAAATTGCTTCTTGCAACTGCCATTCGCTCGCCTTGGACTGTGCCCGGAAGCCGGCTCAAGCTATTTGCTTCCCAAGCAGATCGGACACGTACGCGCAGCGGAACTACTGCTATTAGGCGATAGGTTCTCTGCCACCAAGGCAAAGGAATACGGGATCATCAACGAGGTGCTGCCTCAGGAACAATATCTAGAGTATGCGATGGATAAGGCTAAAGAACTTGCCGCCCTACCAGCAGACTCCGTTCAATCAAGCAAAGAACTTATGAAACGCGGCCAGCAAAGCACAGTTACTGAAATAATCGGCGTTGAACTCGAAGAATTCGCTAGGCTGCTAGAAACACCCGATGCACAAGCAATCGTAGAGGCATTCCTCAACAAAAAGAAAAAAGCGTAGTTGGCGAAGTAAGAACAAAAGCAGGCCCCCTAAGGTGCGGCTAGAGCTTCTTCATTAAGAAGTCTTTTGCCGCATTAATCTTCTGTGCGAGGTAGTCGCTGCCACCCCTATCGGGATGCATCTTCTGCATTAGACTTCTGTGAGCCTTAGTTACCTGCTCTTTATCAGCTGTCTCATCTAGGCCTAATATTTCTAAAGCTAATGTTTCCGTCATCAATGAATCATCGGCAACCGCTGCAGCCCCCTCGTACTCAGCCTGTGCGTGCTCTCTCCAATCGGGAAAAGCTCGATCGATGTAGGCCTCCAGCACTTGCGCCGAATCAGCATCTTTGCTGCATTCTTGATAGAGGGCGAGCAAGTCCGGCAACTGCAGCGTGGAAAGCCTCCTCTCGCAGAAACTGCCTCTTAGCACCACCCCATCCATACTGCCATCGCCATGCTGCAGCTCCATATCGAAAAATTCGGTTCGAATGGTTGAGACCTGATCTCTATTGGGTGGCTTCGCCGCTACCGATCGCCCTTTGAACAGATGCCACATAGGTAGCAAACGCAAGAGAGTGGGCAGCATCCTTAGAAGAAAAGTCGCAGCAACACCGAGGGGAGCGAGAATGAATTGGAAGGGCAATCTACCTATCGCGATCATCACACCAACCACCAAGAGACTCGCGACTAGGAAAAAAAGATAGGTGTTCTGCCTTGAAGTAAGCGTATAACGCTGACTAATAGACCTAACAAAAAAATAAGCCATCACCGGTAGTAACAGAAGCAGCAGTAAGCGAAAAATCATACGAGTCTAATTACCTGTTTTGCTAGCAGCGCGACTACTTCCTAAGCTGCTGCTCAATCAATTTCACACCACTGGATGAACCGGCGCTAAAGTTTTGCAGGGCTTTCAGCCCCCCTGCGGCATAGATAGCTACCGCTCTTAGCAAGTCTTTAAGCTGGTCAGCACTCGCACTATCAAACTGAGAATAAGCACCACCTGACAAACGACTAAGCTCTTGAAAAGCTGCCTTCGCCACAGAGTCGCTTCTCTCTTGAAACATAAATAGCGGCACATTCAGCAGACCCAGCTTTCCTGCGAGCTGCGCCAGCAGGTCGATATTTTCCTCCATAGCATCACCAATATAGATAAGACATTTGATTTTCTTCTGCTGATTCTCATCAATAGCGTGTTGCAGTAAGCGGTGCAGCTGTGTGGCACCTGCCTGACATTGAATAGACGACATGATGCGCAAGATATCATCGGGGTTACCCTGCCAATCGCTGCTAAAAAAATCGCCGAAGCCACGGAAGTAACACAACTGTACATTGAGGCCGCCTAGTGACTGCGCACTAAGAAACATCTCACTCTGAAGCTGGCTTGCCACATCCCAAGTGCTCTGACGGCTCGCTGTGGCATCGAGAGAAAAAATTAACCGCGCATCGCCGCTAGTCTTTGGCAACGCCGCGACCTTCGACAAAAATTGCTGCACATCATTTGTGCTGGAAACAGGATGCCTATCGCTAGAAGCGCTAACTGTTTTAGATTTAGATTTTTTGAATAAATCTTTCATTTCAACCACTGTTGTTCCAACTAAGGGGACGAAACCATCACATGGTTATCGATCGACACTGCAACAAGTAGAGCTGCCCATCATGAAATGCCCATTCGATGTCTATATGCTCGCCGTAAACAGACTCGCAGTTTAACGCAAGATCGTGCAAGCTATCGAGCTGATCTTGATTGAGGCAGAGAGCGCTCTGCCGGACCTCATCAACTTCCTGCTCTCTCGTCTCGCCTTCTGCCATGGCGACTAACTCGACATCTTTATCGCCCAACACCTGTTCAAGTATGCTCCCGTCGCTAGAAATTCTAAAGCTATCAGGAACAACCATGCCGGCAACCACAGCCTCGCCAAGACCCCAGCTGGCTTCAATGTACCTTTCATTCACACCTGAAATAGGATTCTTAGTAAACATGACCCCGGCGACATCACTCAAAATTTGTTGTTGAATAACAACGGCAATAGCGGGCTCTCCGGTTACACCCATCTTGGCTCGATAGGCAATCGCTTCCGCTGTAAAGGCGGAGGCATGAACCTGCTGTACTGCCATTATCATTGACTCAGCATCCATGACATTCAGTAAGGTGAGATGCAGCCCCGCGAAACTAGCGCTAACGGAATCTTCGCCAACTGCACTCGAGCGGACAGCTACAGCTGGCGCTAACTCTGAAAACAAAGATATAACAGCCGCTATCGCAGACTCGTCTTTTGCGGCAACTGCACTAACCAATTCAACGCCTAACGCATAGCCACCCGGCGCGGGCAGATTGGAGCGCAATGCAAACCCCAAGCTGACACACTTTCCACCGTATCTTGCTTCTTCGATAGCCTCCTTAAGAAGTACGGGACTGTCAAAATGGGCGCTCACAGAATTTCTACCTCTCCTGTATCACCGTTGACCCGAATTCTGTCACCATCTTTAATTAGCTGGCTTGCGTTCTTGGTACCTACAACTCCTGGAATGCCGAATTCACGGCTCACAATAGCCGCATGGCTAAGAATCCCCCCCCTATCAGTGACCAAGGCAGCGATAATGGGAAGCACCACATTAAAACCCGCCGAGGTGTTCTTAGTGACGAGTATGTCGCCCTTCTCGAGCCGATCAAAATCACGTGTACTTAGAATCACTTTTGCCGTCCCCTCAAAGACTCCCGGACTTACCGCTAGGCCTCGAATTTTTTCAGTAGCCTCTTTAGGCTCATCGAAGACATTACCCATAACCAAGCCAAAAGCTCTAAGTGTGGGTTGAACCTTAATTGGCAGCAATTCTAATGGAGGGGGATCCGCTGGTGGATCACCAAGAAATTCTGGCACCTCATCAATGTTCTTTGTTAAGCGCCATGTGCGCCTTTCCGAGAGCACCTGATCGGATACAGAAGGCTCTCCCTTCAACAAACTCATCAACTCTTCATGTGAGGCATCCAATGACAACTCCGCTTTGGAGAGAACACCCTCTTCAAAAAGGCGCCGCCCAGCTTCTAAAATCGCGCAGCGCGAGATACCAGCACCCCATATATCGTTATATATGCCTCGCTCATCTCGCATCCGATTCGCTGATCTTGCATCTGCTAGACAAAGATCGAATTCCTCTCGATCAGCCTCAGAAATTTTACCTCTTATAGCCTGCTCTAACTCCGCATCGAATCCGCTTTGATCTGCCGGCTCCATAGCTTCGAAAATCCTCGCCATGATGATGTTGGGAGACTCACGTAACGTTTTCTCAGATATACAATATCCGCCAATCAACATGTGTCCGGTGATATTAAGATAATCTTCCAGAGTAGCAACAATCTGAGGGTTTTCGCGAAGGCTATTCAACGCAGCTTCAGGCTGCTGCTCAAGCAGCTCTTTCTTGGCAATACCTGCAGCGCCAATTGCTGCGACTACTTTGGCTAGTTGTTCTCTTCCGATTCCTTTCGATACTGGCGTTGAGCCCTTTAACAAAGGCGCAACTTCAACCGGTGTCAGTCCTGACGAGATAGTTGCAACATCCAAGAAACGACCCACAGGCATCAAAGAACCAACGGAAAACTTATGATGGCGATAGACCATTTCCTCTGCATTCACGAAGCAAGCCTGTAAATGCGCAATCAATTCAGCCCTGCCCAATTTCGTTAGCTCAACAGACTGCAATGCGGTATTTCTAACTATAGAGTCCTTCTTAAGCTCATCCCAATCTGCTAAGTCCTGCAGCCAGAGGCGTGATTGCACTGACTCATGAGCCGCGTTAACGCGCGACCTAAGTTTCGGGTGAATCTTAAACATCAGCTGCATCAGCCATTTCGGAGGTGGACTACCACCGGGCTTTCCCATTAAACCAACTTGCTGAGTGAAGAAGAACCCGTGTACGAAGACTGGCTGCACACGATCCAATAAAATTCCATACTTTTCTAGGCATTCATGGAATCCTCTAGGCAATCCTTCGAAGCACTGGGCAGAATACAGAGTCATTGCTCCACTGCTATGGGTAGTATCCAAACTCCATGTGCCTGGGCCGGGTGCCTCAAATTTTCGCTCCATTTCCTTCTCCTTACTTAGGGTGAGTCCTCTATGGGATCTGCCTTTTTATTTGAGACTGGCAACAGAAACGCTGCCATCAATACGACAAGCAACGCGCCTGCGTAGTACGGAATAACCGACAAGTGTTGCTCAAGACTGGTAGTTGAATCCGAACCAAGACGCAATGAAAGAATTGAAATCCCCAAAGCACCTCCGAGATAGCGCATTGTGCTTAGTCCACCAGCCGCCATGCCTGCTTTCTCTTTCTCGATAGCTAACATACCTGCCGCCTGAACAACGGGGCCCGCCATCCCGCCAGCGAAGCCCATTAAGGCCATAGGAAAAATAATATCCATCGGCACAAGCGCCGACTCGAGATCAGAATATAAGTATAGCCCGAAGATATTGGCGCAGGCGGCAAACACGGCGGTGTAACGAATTCCAATGAGCCTCCCCGCTGCTGCCGACATTGGGCCACCCAACATCATACAGAGCGTCATTGCAGTTAAAGCTCCTGCGATCTCGATCTCTGCAACCTGACGAACATCTACGAAGAAGATAGGCAGCTGGAATAACAATGCATACATGGTGAAGTTGCCAAATGCGGTAGTGCAGCCTGCAGCGATGTAAGCCGGCCGCTTGAAAAATCGCGGATCGAAAACTGGCTCATCAACCCTGAGCTGAACCCAAACGAACAGGCTAAGCAAGGCCAGGCCTGAAACAAGCAGCCGCAGATCGACAGCCTCGCCAATAAAGCCGAGTTGCAGCGCTCCAATTGCGAAGGCAAGCAACACGGTGCTACGCAAATCGAGTCTCCCCTTTCTTTTTTCAGCCTGAGGCTTAGATGTCATAACAATCAAGCCTAAAGCTAATAACGCCCAAGGCACGTTCACGAGGAAGATTGCCGGCCAATCGAAGAATTGCGTTAGCGCGCCGCCTAGCAGTGGGCCTACGGCTGCGGCCGCACCCATAGTCGCTCCAAATATGCCGTATGCGAAAGGCAGCATGGATTCAGGCAGCTGAGTTCTCAACATCGCCGACGCATTCGGCACGATCATCGCGCTAGCAGCCGCCATCATCATTCTGGAAATCAATAGCACTTCGATACTGCGAACCAGATACGCCAACAGCGATCCAAACATGAACACTGCCAAGCCAATATAGAGGGCCTTCTGATAGCCAATGATGTCCCCCAACTTTCCCGCCGGGGCCTGGCCGATAACCGAAATGAGAAGATACCCTCCTACTAGGAGCTGCGTCGCCGTACCAGGGTCCATTTCCATAAACGCGGCGATTTGCGGCATGGCCACCGCAATAGAGGTAGAGCCTAGAGGCGCTAGGGCTGAAGCGAGCAAGACTCCCGCAAGTAGAAAGAACGTACGTTTTTCAGGCAAAGGCTGCTTCCCATGCGAAGATACAATCAGAATCGATAAAAGATTCTAAAGCTTCCGCCGCTTAAGTTATAGTGCCGAGCAAAAATGACACAAAACCTAGAAATTGATGAAATCAGGCTTATGGAGCCATGCACAACTTAAGCAATCACATCGAGTGGGAAGTTCGGTAGCGCTTGTGGGAAGACATGAACATATCTCTTAACATATTATTCTACACAAGGTGGTAACACGCAGACTAGTGCAGTGCTAATTCTGATGTTACATTGGGCCAAAGCTTAGTATTATCTAGCTACTGCCTGAGCATAAGATGAAAGAGCGATACCGAAATCATCGGACAAAAACTTGCACAATGCCTCACCCCGCAACTGCCTGCGGTTTGTTAATCTGTAACGAGCGGTACGAGAATGCTTAATAGATATATAATAATAGACGACTTTTATGACAATCCAGACGAGTTGGTTCAAATAGCTTTGAAATCAATGAATGAGGCGGATTCACCGAGCGGAAACTATGCAGGCGTAATGACCAAAGAATCCTATTTTGGAAAACAGCATGGCGAAATGTTTAAACAAATTACACAAGAATCTTCTATAAACCCTTCAACAAACGCAAACGGAAGACTACGATTTACCAGAGAAAACGATTCATTCAAAATGCATATTCATTTTGATGTAGAAAATACAACTAGATGGGCAGGCGTTGTATATCTTTCAAAGGACCATCCAAATACAGATGGAACCTGTTTCTGGAAACATTTGAAAACCGGTTTAGAAGCAGCACCAAATACTGTCGAGGGTTTTGCCAAACATGGGTGGAGCTCTTTTAAGGACTTTAGAGACTTTCTGGCGGTAGAAGGAATCGACGAATCCTTGTGGGAAAAGACATTTACCGTACCCTACAAATACAATAGGTTGGTTTTGTTCAGACCTTGGTTGCTTCACTCTCCCGGCCCCTCTTTCGGGGATTCACTGGAGTCATCTCGAATAGTTCAAACACTATTTTTGGGAAACTAATTCCCCACTATCCGCATATCGCTTGGGATTGCCGCCTATGCGGCAGCTCAAATCCCAATGCACCCTCTCTAAGGCCAAACAGCTTAAAAGTAGAATTTTCTCGAAATATTGCTTGAGGAGATCATCACGAAGAATTCACGATTTAGCTAAAGCAAACTTTTGCTGATAGCACCAAAATGAGGTGAGATAACTTGATTCTTAAAGGGTTTGAAGGTTTTACTGGGCCCAGTAAAACCTTAAAGTGGTGCGGATGGGGAGACTTGAACTCCCACACCTTTCGATACTAGAACCTAAATCTAGCGCGTCTACCAATTCCGCCACATCCGCATCTATCAAAGAGCTTATTAGCCTCTGAAGGGCGCGTATTATACCTAAACCAGAGCCATTGCCAAGATCAAAATCACTGACTGTTAATCCAACAAATTCTAGCGTTATAATTATTGCCCTTAACAAGTTGCCTTAAAGCCAGACTCAACTCAGGATTAGCCCATGTCTCACCTCGAAATCTCAATCAATGACGGAATTGCCACACTCACTATGAATCGGCCTGAGGCCAGAAACGCGCTCAGTATGGAGATGCGATCCGAGCTTTGTACCGCCCTGCACGACGTTGAGATTGATACAACGGTTCGCTGCGTGGTCCTTAATGGTGCCGGAGATCATTTCATGGCTGGCGGCGATGTAAAGGGCATGGGCGAGACCATCAAGAAATCCGCAGACGAGATCAAGAAGGAATTCATGCTGCGCATCCACGACCTGCATCCAATTATGTTCGCCATGCGCAGAATGCCCAAACCCATTATTGCGAGCTGTCGAGGCGCTGCAGCTGGTGCAGGAGTCAGCATGGCACTTGCCTGCGACCTAGTTATTGCCGCCGAAGACGCCTTCTTCACCCTCGCCTATTGTAAGATTGGCACAAGTCCAGACGGCTCCGCCTCATTTCATCTTCCCCGTGCCGTGGGTATCAAGAGGGCTATGGAAATTGCCCTGCTAGGCGATCGCTTCGATGCCCAGACAGCCAAAGACATTGGCATGATTAATTTCGTTGTTCCTAACGGTGAGCTGGAATCGGAAACACAGAAACTAGCCAGCAGGCTGGCTGCCGGCCCCACCCACGTCTATGGCAATACCAAGGCCCTGTTCTATCGATCTATGGAAAGCGAGTTCGAGTCACAGCTGCAAGCGGAAGCTGAGTCTTTCGCCGACTGCGCCTCGCGAGCTGATTTCAAAGAAGGGGTAACTGCGTTTATCGAAAAACGCGAACCGCGATTTAGCGGTGAGTGAGGTTAGCTGCTACTGAATGCCAGATGAAATCTGTAACGCTTCGAGGTTTTCTTGAAGGCGAAATAGGCTTTCATTTATCTGCAGCCTGTGAGCGTTCACAGACTCCATAGATTCTTCTATGTACTCCAATCGGCCAGCTAAGCCTAATACAGTGCTATCGCCGCTGTTGAGCGACTGACGTATGGAGGATAGATCACCGCGCATCGAATCTAACTCCCGAACCGATGCATTTAGTACACTAAGCGATTCAGTTAATGACGCAACATCGTTATTCAAGGCGTTAATCTTCGTTTCCGCCGCCATTACTGTCTGATTACTAGACGCTATCTGCTGGCTATTTTCAGCCATGGTTTCGTCCTGACCTGTATTTACTAGGCCAATCTTCGCGATCTCCGACTGAACATCCTCTAACGAGGCATTGATTACGCGTCGCGCAGCCCACAACTTGTCAATCTCCGAGAAATTGAAATCCATTCTCTCGAACATATTAAACGTAGATTCCTCAGTAGATTCTCCAGCAAGCGCGAGACGCCGCTCTAAATCGGCAATGCGCAATTCCGCCTGCTCACTAACGCTTAGATACTCACCGTACATCTGGAAGGCACCATAAGCCGCTCCAGCCATAACGAAAACGATCAACGTCAGCATGATCCGCACTGGCCACGTGCTCACCTTAACCTTCTCGGCATAGTAACCTGGGCGAACGATATCCTGCCCTTGGGCGCGCTTATTAGTCCGATGGGTGTCGACATCATCTCGGTCTGGGACGATGGGAGGGATATTACCTAGATCGTGGTTATCTTTCATAGTCCGGCATTATCCTAGAAATCCTCAGCGCATTCCATCCCCGCGACCACTCAATAGCTAAGTATTCTAGCCGGTGGTAGACTGCAAAACAGCCTACCAACAGCGTGCCGCGTGCCGCTATGGGTACAAAAATAAACGAATAAACAAGCCCTGGAGCCTCACTATGGAATTAGGAGATTTAATATCTTATCTATTTCGCTGGATTCATTTTTTTGCTGGAATCACCTGGATCGGCATTCTCTACTACTTTAATTTTGTACAGACAGAGTTCTTCAAAGAAACCGATGCCGCAGCCAAGTCGTCGGCGATTTCAAAACTCGTCCCTAGGGCTCTGTGGTGGTTCCGCTATGGCGCGCTATTCACCTTCCTATCCGGTTTAGCTCTAATGGGCTTTCTTGGCAGTGCAGTGAATTTCTACATCATGATTGGCATGCTCCTGGGCACGCTAATGTTCCTAAATGTCTGGATGATCATCTGGCCAGCACAGAAGATCGTTATAGCTTCAACCGACGCTGTAATTGGCGGCGGTGAAGCAGATCCGGCAGCCGCAGGCGCTCTCGCTAAGGCTGGCCTAGCATCGCGCACTAACACATTATTCTCTCTTCCTATGTTGTTCTTCATGGGCGCGTCAGCGCATCTAGGTGGTGCAGGACGGCTACCCATGTCGATGGAAGATGGAGTTGGCAGTCTCGCGCAAATCCTCTGCCTAGTCTTAATTCTCGGCCTGGAATTCAACGCCATCAAAGGCAAGCAAGGCCCGATGACAAGTGTAGTTGGAGTAATTCATATGGGGGTCATCCTCACTGCCGTGCTCGTGCTTATCATGCAATTCCTTCCATAACAGATACACACTACACGCACCGCTAGCGTCAATCGCTACGGTTCGTGTAGTGTGAAATACTTCGCCTTTCAATATTACTTCAGGCACTTCCCCTCCTTCATTTTCTGTTAGAATAGGCACCTCGTGGCACAGCTGGACACCCCGTTACTACGAAGAAGCGGTCTGGAAATCGGTCCGTATTTGCCTTGTATTTGTAACTAATTAATTGAATGAGGAAATTATGAATCTAGAATTACCTGAGCTTCCTTTTGCAAAAGAAGCGTTAGAGCCACACATGTCTGCCAATACCTTGAATATTCATCACGGCAAGCATCACAACGCTTATGTAGTAAAAGGCAACGAACTACTGGCTGAAGCAAACATTTCTGCTAACAGCCTGGAAGAACTGGTAAAAGAAACTGCCAAAGCAGGCGGCCCCCTATTTAACAATGTAGGCCAGCACTACAATCACAGCTTCTTCTGGAACAGCCTTAGCGCTTCCGGTGGCGGCGCTCCAAGCGGAGATATCGCAGCACAAATAGATGAAGCCTTCGGCAGCTATGACAACTTCAAGGCTGAATTTATAGCAGGTGGCATGGGACAATTCGGCAGCGGTTGGGTATGGCTAGTAAGCGATGGTGGAAAGCTCAAGATCGCTAAGTCTGCCAACGCTGAGACGCCACTAACCGATGGCGCTACTCCAATCTTAGTCTGTGACGTATGGGAACACGCCTACTACCTAGACTTCCAAAACCGCAGACCTGACTTCCTAGGCTCCTTCCTAGACAACCTAGTAAACTGGGACTTCGCCAACGAAAACCTAGCGAACGCTTAAGAATCAATCTTAAGCAGAAATGAAAAAAGGCAATACTTTGCAGTATTGCCTTTTTTTCTGATCGAAATTCCGACCAACCAGTATCCAAATTTGTCCGTTGGAGAAAGGATTGAGCACTCCTGGCAAGGCGGCTTAGGGACCCGAAGCGCAGTGTAATTAACCTACATGAGCATCGGAAGCCCTATCCCAAACAGTACACCTCCCTCAGAAACGAAAAAAGGACAGAACCAATCAGTCCCATCCTTTCTCTTGATCGAAATTCCGATCAACCAGTCTTCAAAATCGGTCTCTGGGGCGAGGATTGAACCTTCCTGGCAAGGCGGCTTAGAGACCCGAAGCGCAGTGTAGTTAACCTACATGAGCATCGGAAGCCCTATCCCAAACAGTACACCTCCCTCAGAAACGAAAAAAGGACAGAACCAATCAGTCCCATCCTTTCTCTTGATCGAAATTCCGATCAACCAGTCTTCAAAATCGGTCTCTGGGGCGAGGATTGAAC
>CAJXRP010000014.1 GCA_913060495.1 uncultured Gammaproteobacteria bacterium
GTCAGATGTGTATAAGAGACAGATCTTCATCTTGGTTGCGGCCTTGTTTTATCTCTGGCGCATCGGTGCACTCGATTGGCGGACGCTCACCCAGAAGCGGGAATTGAAAACCCTTTCTGGGCCTGGTGGCGTGACTAACAAAAAGGAATTCAAATTATGAGTTGGGAGCTGCAAAAAGCAGAAGATGCCTCTTCACCACAGCCTGGTGGCAGTGCGATGGATGAATTTATTCGGCGCAATGTTGTTATGGCGAACCTGGAAGACATGGTGTCTTGGGGTAGGAAGAACTCCATCTGGCCCTTTAATTTCGGCCTTTCCTGTTGTTATGTGGAAATGGCCACTGCGTTTACCAGTCGCCATGACCTAGCGAGGTTTGGCGCAGAGGTGATTCGTGGCACGCCGAGACAGGCCGACATGATCGTAATTGCTGGCACCGTATTCCGAAAGATGGCGCCAGTTGTGAAGCTTCTATATGAGCAATTGCTGGAGCCAAAATGGGTTATTTCCATGGGTTCTTGCGCCAATTCAGGCGGCATGTATGACATTTATTCAGTGGTGCAGGGAGTAGATAAGTTCTTGCCCGTGGATGTCTACGTGTCTGGTTGTCCGCCGCGTCCAGAGGCGCTGCTGCAGGGACTAATATTGCTGCAGGAATCGATAGGCAGGGAGCGACGGCCACTGAGCTGGGTGATCAATGATCAGGGTATTATCCAAAAGGAAACGAATCCTGTGCAGCGTATAGTGCGCTCGCCAGAGCGCATTGCAGCGACCGAGCTTCGCTCGCCAAATGATGTATAGTTATCATACAAAACAAATAGTTAAGACGGATATTTAAAGTAATATATTGTGATGTCAAGCGCAGAAAACAACAGCCAGTCTCCTGACCCAGATTCAGCCGCCCTAGAGCAGTTGCGGCAGATGCATGGCGATCTCATTGTCGCCGAGCAGGCGACTGCTGAGGGTATGTCGACGGTATGGATTGAGCGTAAGAGCGTCGATACAGTGCTGCGGGCGCTTAGAGATGAAACGACGCCGCGCTTCGAAATGCTGTTCGATCTTACCGCTATCGATGAACGACTGCGCAGTAATCGCGCTGGGCAGCCAGATAGCGAGTTTACTGTTGTCTATCACCTGATGTCCTTTTCTGGAAATTGCGATTTTCGTGTCAAAGTCGCCCTGCAAGACAGTGATCTCAATATTCCGAGTATTGTGCGCCTGTGGCCCAACGCTAATTGGTATGAGCGCGAGGCTTGGGACATGTTTGGTATTCAGTTCGATGGCCATCCGAATCTCTGCCGCATCGTTCTGCCTCCTACCTGGAAGGGCCATGCATTGCGCAAAGAGCATCCGGCCAGAGCAACGGAGATGGAGCCATTCACCCTTGATGACGATCAATTGGACTATGAGCAGGAAGCGCTAAAGTTTAAGCCTGAAGATTGGGGAATGAAGCGAGAATCTGAGAATTCTGAATTCATGTTTCTCAACTTAGGCCCGAATCACCCGAGCGTGCACGGTGCGTTTCGAATAGCTCTGCAGTTAGACGGTGAAATTCTGGTAGATGCGGTGCCTGATATTGGCTACCACCATCGCGGCGCCGAAAAGATGGGGGAGCGGCAATCCTGGCATACCTACATTCCTTACACCGATCGCATCGACTACCTAGGCGGCGTCCTGAACAATCTGCCCTACGTGATGGCGGTGGAGAAGATGGCAGGAATCGAGGTGCCTGAACGGGTGAAGGTTATCCGAGTAATGCTTTCCGAGATGTTTCGAATCTGTAGTCATCTCTTGTTCTATGGCACGTTTGCGCAAGACGTAGGGCAGCTCTCTCCGATCTTCTATATGTTTGTTGAGCGCGAGCGAATATTTAACATCATCGAATCGATCTGTGGTGCGCGTATGCATCCGGGATGGTTTCGCATAGGTGGAGTCGCGCAGGATTTACCAAACGGCTGGGAGAAACGCATTCAAGAATTGTTGGACTTCATGCCCGCTCGATTAGATGAATATGACAGTATGGTTATGAACAACGGCATCCTGAAGAGGCGAACTCAAGGTGTAGGTGTCTATGACACGAATGAAGCACTTAACTGGGGTGTGACCGGTGCGGGTTTGAGAGCAACAGGGCTGGAATGGGACTTCCGTAAACAGCGTCCCTATAGTGGCTATGAAAATTTCGATTTTGACGTGCCTATTGCCGTGAATGGCGATGCCTATGACCGTTGTGCAATTCGCGTCGAGGAGATGCGTCAGAGTCTGCGCATCATTAAACAATGCATGGACAATATGCCATCGGGTCATTACAAGTCCGATCATCCGTTAACAACGCCGCCGCGTAAAGAAAACACCATGCAGGATATCGAGACGCTGATAAACCATTTCTTGAGTGTTAGTTGGGGGCCGGTAATTCCTCCTAGCGAAGTAACAGTGGCGGTCGAAGCGACGAAGGGAATTAATAGTTACTATCTCGTAAGCGATGGTAGCACCACTTCTTATAGAACCCGTATACGGACGCCATCGTTTGCCCATCTGCAGATGATACCGGAGATATCGCGAGGTTTTATGGTCGCAGACCTTATCGCAATCATCGCCAGTATCGATTTCGTTATGGCGGATGTAGATAGATAAATAAATAGTTTAAAAATAGATAAGTGACAGAGAAGCAAAGAGAGCAATGAGTCAGCAAGTAATAGCAAGCACAGCAAAGAAAGCTCGTAAGCTATCCGCCCCGGAAATCGCGGAGATCGAACACGAGATGACTTTGTATCCCGACAAAAAGGCAGTTGGGCTGGAAGCGCTAAAAATAGTGCAGAAACATCAGGGCTGGGTTTCCGATGAAAGTCTTCTCGGGATTGCTAAGTACTTAGATATTCCGGTCGCCGACCTGGAAGGCGTGGCGACGTTCTTTAACTTGGTTTATCGCCAGCAGGTAGGTAAGAACGTCATATTGTTTTGCGATAGCGTGAGTTGCTGGATCATGGGCTGCGAAGGTATCAAAGGTCATATCAAGGAGCAGCTTGCTATCGACTACGGAGAGACCACGGAAGACGGTGATTTCACATTAATCCCAGTTCCCTGTTTAGGAGACTGTGATAGGGCGCCGGTAATGATGGTTGGTCCGGACCTGCATAGAAATTTAACACCTGAAAAGATTGATTCAATAATAGCCGACTACAAGAACAAATAGGATTAAACGGATACTTAAGTGGTAGCAAATCCATTAACAAAAAATATCGACATGTCCCGTCCTCCGTTGGACATCGCCGCCTATGAAGCGAACGATGGCTATCAGAGCCTGCATGCCATTGCGAAGGGCTTGAGCCCGGACGATGTTCTGGAATTGGTAAAGGGTTCCGGTTTGAAGGGGCGAGGTGGAGCAGGTTTTCCAACAGGATTGAAGTGGAGTTTTGTGCCTAAGGGAGAAAATTCTCCTGCGCAGAAATACTTAGTAGTCAATGCCGATGAAATGGAGCCGGGCACATTCAAAGACAGGCTGTTGATGGAAGGCGATCCGCACCTCTTGCTAGAGGGAATGATTATTGCCGCTTACACGATTCAGGCGAGCAAGTCGTATATCTTTTTACGCGGCGAATACACTGTCTCCGAGAAAGTGCTACGTAATGCTATCAAAGAGGCGTACGAGAAGGGCTATCTTGGTAAGAATATCTTAGGCACCGGCTTCGATCTCGATATCATCATGCACACCAGTGCGGGGAGATACATTTGCGGAGAAGAGACAGCCTTACTTAATGCTTTGGAAGGCAAACGAGCGAACCCCCGTGCTAAACCGCCATTTCCGCAGGTGAGTGGGCTTTGGGGAAAGCCGACGATTGTAAATAACGTAGAAACGATCTGTAATCTTCCCGGGATCCTAACTTACGGTGTGGATTGGTATCACGGCTTAACGAAGGGTAATGATCACGGTACGAAGCTATTTGGCGTGAGCGGTAAGGTTAAGACGCCCGGTTGCTGGGAATTGCCACTCGGACTTCCCATAAGAGAACTGTTAGAGAATTATGCGGGCGGAATGCAGGATGGTTTAGAGCTGAAGGGCTTTCTGCCAGGAGGCGGTTCGACCGACTTTATGCTGCCTGAGCATTTGGATATCGCGCTAGATTACGATGAGATAGCGAAAGTAGGTAGTCGTCTTGCTACGGGCACAATGATCGTCCTGGATGATCGGACTTGTCCGGTTGGAATGGTTGGAAATCTTATGAAGTTCTTCGCTCATGAGTCCTGTGGTTTCTGTACACCATGCCGCGATGGCTTGCCTTGGGTAGATCAGATCTTTCGCGACTTTGAGAATGGGCAGGGTAGCGAGAAAGACTTGCAGATCCTACATGATCACGTCACCTATTTAGGGCCGGGTAGAACTTTCTGCGCCTTAGCGCCGGGGGCAACTGCTCCTTTAGGTAGCGGACTAAAATATTTTAAAGAAGATTTCGAAAAACATATCACGGAGAAGCGCTGCAGCTATAAGCACTGATTTTTTTAGTGCTGCGTGGCTATGCTTGGAGTAACTGATGGCGAAAATTGTTATTGATGGGGTCGAGTACGAGGTAAACCCCGATAACAATCTGTTGCAGGAGTGTCTGTCGCAGGGTCTAGACTTGCCTTATTTTTGCTGGCATCCCAGCATGGGTTCGGTTGGCGCTTGTCGTCAATGTGCGGTTAAGCAATATCGTGATGCCGATGACAAAGAAGGTATGTTAGTGATGGCGTGTATGACGCCTGTTACCGATGGTGCAATAATTTCTATCGAAGACGAGGGCGCTAAGTCCTTTAGATCCGATGTTGTTGAAAGCCTAATGATCAGTCATCCCCACGATTGCCCAGTATGTGAAGAAGGGGGTGAGTGTCATCTTCAGGATATGACGTTGATGTCCGGTCATAACTATCGTCGTTATGATAAGAAGAAGAGAACGCATCGGAATCAATATCTAGGCCCGTTCATAAATCATGAGATGAATCGTTGTATCACCTGCTATCGCTGTGTTCGTTACTACGGTGATTACGCTGGCGGCACCGATTTGTCAGCGCAGGCTTCCCATCATCATGTCTATTTCGGTAGGCATGAAGAGGGTGTTCTTGAGAGTGAGTTCAGCGGTAATCTTGTCGAGGTTTGCCCGACTGGCGTCTTTACGGACAAGGCATTTAGCGAAAACTACAGCCGTAAATGGGATTTGCAGACGGCTCCCTCGGTGTGTGTAGGCTGTTCTGTAGGTTGTAACACGGCGCCAGGTGAGCGCTACGGAAGCCTACGCAGGATCGTTAATCGCTACAACAGCGAAGTAAACGGCTATTTCCTCTGTGACAGAGGGCGTTTCGGTTTTGATTTTGTAAACAACAGAGACCGCTTGTTAGAGCCGGTACAGCGTGTTGATAATACGGGCGAGCTGTTAGCAGACGATCAGGTTAAGGCGGTCATCAAGGAGTTTGCGGCAAGCGGAACCATCGGCATTGGTTCGCCGCGGGCTAGTAACGAATCAAACTTCGCGTTGCGAGCGATGGTGGGCGAAGAAAATTACTATGCCGGTTATTCCGACGCCGAACATGAATCGATGCAGGTGATATTAGGTTTAGCGAGCGACGCATCATTTCATAGTCCTAGTGTGCGCGAAATCGAATCTGCAGATGCGGTGTTGATACTCGGTGAAGACGTAACTAACGTGGCGCCACGTATCGCGCTAGCACTGCGCCAGTCAGTGCGTAATAAGGCCAAAGAGCTTGCCGACGAAAGCAGAATACCCCAATGGCAAGACGCGGCTGTGCGAGAACTTGCACAGCACGAGCGTAGCCCGCTAAGCATTCTCAGCCCGGCGGTTAGTAGGCTAGATGATGTGGCCTCCGACAGAGTTATCGAGTCACTTCCTAACGTGGTTGCAATGGGCTATCAGATTGCCAACAAGATATCTTCATCGGCACCTAGTGCCGGCGCCTCGTCAGAGAATGACGAAGTTATTGAAAAGATCGCCGCTCAACTGAAGGCTGCCAAGCGACCGCTAATCATCGCGGGCAACAGTAATGGTGGCGACGTGATTAAAGCTGCCGCGAACATCGCTAGAGCTTTGCATGATGAGAGTGGCAAGTCAGTTATAGACCTTTGTCTGCTAGTGCCTGAAGTAAACAGCGTAGGCATGGGATTGATGGCCAATTCTGCAAACTCTCTTGGCATTGCCTTAGAGAAGTTGGCAAGTGGCGAGGCGAAGCGAGTGGTTGTATTGGAGAATGATCTTTATCGCCGGGCTGCTAAGGGGCAGGTTGACGCTGCGCTTAGCAAAGCCGAAAAAGTATTGGTTCTCGATCAATTGCCTTCAGCCACAACCGCCAACGCGGACGTGATCTTACCCGCCACTGCTTTTTCTGAGCACGAGGCAACCTATATTAATTACGAGGGCAGGGCGCAGCTCAGCTTTCAAGTGCATCAATGTCAGAAGCAGGCGCAACCTTCTTGGCGTTGGATTTGTGATGCTAAGCATGTCGATGATCTAGTTGAGCGCTGCTGTAGTGAGGCGCCAGGTTTCTCTCGATTACGGGAGGTTTTGCCAGGAGAGAATCCTTTCGTAGCAGGCATGAAGGTGCCGCGACAGTCTCATAGATACAGTGGCCGTACTGCAATGACTGCAAATGTCAGCGTGCATGAGCCAAAGCAGATGGAAGATGAAGAGTCGATAATGTCTTTCTCAATGGAAGGAATGCCGGCGCAGAAAGATGCCAGCGTGCATGCATCTTCATGGGCGCCGAAGTGGAACTCGAATCAATCCATTAGTAAGTTCCAGGACGAAGTAAACGGTGAGTTAAAGCAGGGGCATGTAGGTTGCCTGCTAATAGAGAGAGAAGATTCCAGCGACAGTTATTTCGAACCTGCTGTCGATTCTATAGAGCCGTCAGCTAAGCAGTTGCGTTTGGTTTACTCGTATCAAATATTTGGTAGTGACGAATTGAGTGCGCGCTCAAAGCCTATTCAGGCGCGCATGACAGATGCGTATATCGGTCTGTCTCCGGAAGATGCCGAAGACAGAGGTTTGCGTCAGGGTGACGTAGCGACAATCAATCCCTTGGGTGCTCCGGTCGTTGTCTGCATTCGAACCGGTATCAAAGCTGGCACCGCCTTGCTGCATTGTGGCGACGGCAAGATTAGCCCCGCGGATTTTTCTGGATTGATTGAGGTAGAGAAGAGCGCCGCACAGTCCACGATCCGTGGTATCGGTAATTTGATCGTAAGCGATTTTCAGGAAGAGGAAATTAGCTCATGACATTCGAAGTGGGTTCCGGTCTAAGCATAGGTGCAATATTGGCGACGGTTATTCTCGTTGCGGCTATGTTGATCTGGGTAGAGCGTCGCTTGTTAAGCTTCTGGCAAGAAAGGCTTGGGCCTAACCGTGTGGGCCCCTTCGGGTTGCTGCAGGTTGTCGCCGACATGATTAAGATTTTCACCAAAGAAGATTGGGTCCCTCCCTTTGCGGACAAGTTTAGTTTTGTGCTGGCGCCGGCAATCATCATGACGGTGATCTTGATGAGTTTCAGTGTCATTCCATTTGCTCCCGGCGTTGGGGTTGTAGATTCCAATATAGGCGTACTCTTTGTTCTAGCGATGGCATCACTCGGAGCCTATAGCGTTATGCTGGGTGGCCTCTCTTCCGACAACAAATATGCTTTGTTAGGTGCGTTGCGTGCCGCGGCTCAGATGATTAGCTACGAAGTCTTCATGGGGATTTCCATTCTTGGCGTGGTCGCACTCTCCGGCACATTTAATCTACGGGAGATCGTGCTGGCGCAAGAGGCGAACGGCTGGTATGTCATCCCACAATTCATTGGCTTCGTGATCTTCCTAATAGCCGGGGTAGCCGAGAGTCATCGATTACCATTCGACATACCCGAAGCGGAACAGGAAATCTGCGCGGGTTATCACACTGAGTATTCAGGCATGAAGTTTGGCATGTTCTTCGTCGGGGAATATCTCGGCTTGGTTTTAATCTCCTCATTGATCACAGTTCTGTTCTTCGGCGGCTGGCTAGGCCCTGCATTCTTGCCGCCTATATTCTGGTTTGCATTGAAAGCCTTTATGTTCATCGCTTTCTTTATTTTGTTAAGGGCGGCTATTCCGCGTCCGCGTTATGACCAATTGATGAGCTATGGCTGGCTATTCTTATTGCCTGTCTCATTATTAAATCTGCTGATTACCGGCGTAATCATTTTGAGTACATCCTAATGCTGCAAATATTTGGAGGAAGATATGCTCACCCTGATTAAGGACACACTGACGAGTCAGGTGGTTACCCTCTGGCGGGTGTTCTCGCATCTGTGGGTAAAGGCTGACACCGTCGAGTATCCAGATGAACAGCCTTATATGTTTCCGCGTTGGCGCGGCCGCATCATACTTAGTCGTGACCCTGACGGAGAGGAGCGTTGTGTAGCTTGCAATCTCTGCGCCGTTGCCTGTCCTGTAGATTGTATCGCTCTGCAAAAAACTGAAGATGAAGAGGGGCGTTGGTACCCAGAATTTTTCCGTATCAATTTTTCTAGATGCATTATGTGTGGTTTCTGCGAGGAAGCCTGTCCAACGAATGCTATTCAACTCACACCTGATTTCGAGATGGCGGAATACAAGCGTCAAGACATGGTGTGGGAAAAAGAGGACTTATTGATCGACGGCACCGGCAAATACCACGATTACAATTTCTATCGTGTCGCAGGCAAAAAAATTGGCGGCAAAGATAAGGGTGAGGCTCAGAATGAAGCTGTGCCGGTTAATGTGAGGAGTCTGTTGCCGTGATCTTGCTGTTCTACATAGCCTCTTTCGTAGCTGTCATCGCGACAGTAGCGGTGATATTGCAGACGAATATTGTGCATGCACTTATCTATCTGATCCTGTCGTTGTTAGCGGTCGCCGTTTGTTTCTTTACCTTGGGTGCGCCGTTTGCCGCCGTGTTAGAGGCGATCGTCTACGCGGGAGCGATTATGGTGTTATTCCTGTTTGTAATAATGATGCTAAACATGGGGCAGCACAGTATCGATCAGGAGCGCAGTTGGATGGGGCCGAAAGTCTGGGTGGTACCTGCCATATTGACTTCGGTTTTACTCGCGCAGCTGCTTACTGTCATCACGCAATATGATCACGAGCTTGCGCTAACGACTGTCGATGTTATGGAAGTGAGTGCCTTGTTGTTTGGTCCTTATGTATTGGCTGTCGAATTGGCATCGATCTTATTGTTGGCCGGCCTGGTTGCTGCCTATCATCTGGCCAAAAAATGATGACTAAGAATAAGAAGAGAGTGAAATGTTAAAGCAGGACACACAAAAAATTCAGACGAGTGAGCAGAGATAGCAAATGGACTCGATCCCAATTGAACATGGACTAATACTGGCGGGCATACTATTTGTGCTTGGTTTAGTCGGTGTATTGACGCGGCGCAATATCGTGTTTGTATTGATGTCGCTAGAGATAATGATCAATGCGAGTGGGCTTGCGTTCATTGTCGCAGCATCGCGATGGGAGCATGCAGACGGTCAGATTATGTTTCTTATGATACTTACCTTGGCTGCCGCGGAAGTGGCGGTGGGTTTAGGTCTTATTATTCAAATGTATCGGCGCTATCACACGGTTGATATCAATGTGCTAAGTCAGATGAAGGGATAGGGGCAGGAAGCTAAAGTGCAAGATCTAATTTGGCTATTACCGACGTTTCCTCTACTGGGCTTTCTAAGCCTAGTGTTAAGCAGTGGGAATCTGCCGAAGAAAGTTGTCGGCGTTATAGGTGCCGGGTCCATAGGGCTGTCGTTTCTGACTGCGGCTACGATCGCCTATCAGTTTCTGGGTTCTGGCGAGACGCATCTTGTCATCGAAATGTGGACGTGGATGGCAGTAGGAGACTTTACTCCTGGTTTTACTTTCTATCTGGATGGTCTTTCCGTGGTGATGATGCTTATCATCACGGGCGTGGGTTTTCTGATCCATCTCTACTCGGCCGGTTTCATGCTGGACGATCCTAGCTACAGCCGTTTCTTCTCTTATATGAATTTGTTTGTAGCATCGATGCTTGTCTTGGTCCTCGCAGACAATTTGTTGCTTCTTTATTTAGGCTGGGAAGGGGTGGGCTTGTGTAGCTACTTACTTATAGGTTTTTGGTACGAGAAGCCAGAGAACGGTTATGCAGCAAGAAAAGCTTTTATTACGACTCGCGTTGGCGACACCTCAATGGCAATTGGCTTATTCCTGTTATTCGCTGAACTCGGAACTCTGAATATACAAGATATGTTGCATGCGGCAGAAGCGCAGTGGGCAGTTGGCTCAGGTCTTGCGGTTGCAGCGTCTTTATTACTCCTAGGCGGTGCCGTTGGTAAATCCGCGCAACTACCATTGCAGACATGGCTGCCGGATGCGATGGCTGGCCCGACACCGATCAGCGCCTTGATTCACGCTGCGACGATGGTAACTGCAGGCGTCTATCTAATTGCGCGTACCCATGTGCTGTTTGAACTTGCGCCTAGCGTCCAGTTGCTGGTCGCATGGATAGGTCTGATAACGCTGTTAATGGCTGGCTTCACTGCCATGACTCAGCACGATATTAAACGAATTCTCGCCTACTCAACGGTCAGTCAGATTGGCTATATGTTCTTGGGCTTGGGTGTTGGAGCTTGGTCAGCCTCGGTTTTTCACCTAATGACTCACGCCTTCTTCAAGGCCCTATTATTCCTAGCGGCGGGTACGGTAATTCACAGCCTGCATCACGAGCATGACATCTTTAAGATGGGGGGTAAGCGCAAGCAGCTACCCATTGCCTTCGCCTCTTTTATGATAGGCAGCCTCGCGTTGGCGGCATTTCCCTTTACCTCGGGCTATTTCAGTAAGGATGAGATTCTGATTGCTGCCCTGGAGATGGATGGGCCTGGCATGATTCTTTGGCTAGGCGGTGTACTAGGCGCTTTCTTTACCGGCATCTACAGTTTTAGGCTCGTGTTTGTCGTGTTCTTTGGCGAGAGTAAGGGGCATCACGAGGAGAAGGAGGTCACCGGATTCAGCATGGCGACTCCGCTAATAATCTTAATGGTGCTCGCATTATTTGGTGGCTGGATACAAATTCCTGTAGACGCGGTATTTAGTCACGGTGAGGTTCACGAAGAGCACCACATTAGCGGTTTTATGCACGCTGTAATGATCGCCGTTCCGCTCTTGGGCATTGGGGTGAGTTATCTATTCTTTATGTCGAAGACATTTTCCGTCGAAAAGCTCATGGCCAATCCGCTGGCTGCAAGTTTGCATCGCTTCTGGTTCAGTGGCTGGGGGATGGATGCTCTCTACAATTTCCTATTCGTAAGACCCTTCGTGTTTTTAGCTCGGGTCAACAAGAAAGATCTAGTCGATGCGGTGTACGGATTACTGGTTGAGATCTCTCGGGTTGCTCACGTAATGTTAGCGCGCACTCAAACTGGCCAGCTACGTTGGTATGCCCTTAGTATCGCGGGTGGCGTGGTGCTCTTGGTTACCCTAGGAGTATTGCTATGATTTTAGTAGTGCTCATAAGTATTTTGTTCCTCGGGGGCGTGCTCGCCTGGTTATCCGAAGGTTTAGACTCTAAATTTCCTAGGGTAGTTGCGCTAGTAGCGGTAGTGATCGATCTGCTTGTAATGATGGCTTTGGTAGGGGCGGATACCGATGGCTCCAGCTGGATCGTCCAACTCAACGCGCAGTGGATACCGCGCTTCGGCATTTCCTTTCATCTGGCAGCAGATGGATTGAGCGTGTTGATGATGCTGCTAACAGCTTTCCTAGGAATAGTTGCAATAGGCTCTGCATGGAGTGAGATCACCGAGAGGACAGGCTTCTTCTATTTTAATCTGCTGTGGACGCTCGCTGGCGTTATTGGTGTCTTCACGGCACTCGATCTCTTCTTATTTTTCTTCTTCTGGGAAGTCATGTTGATTCCGATGTATTTCATCATCGCGATCTGGGGGCATGAGAACAAAAATTACGCTGCGATGAAGTTCTTTATATTCACGCAGGTTACCGGAATGCTGATGCTGATATCGATTATAGTATTAGCCTATTTTCACTACATACAGTTTGGTTGGTTTAGTTTCGACTATTTCGATCTATTGAAGGTGAATACCAGTAGCGCGATAGAGATGTGGATCATGCTCGGATTCTTCGTTGCCTTCAGCACTAAGCTGCCGAGCTTCCCTTTTCATTCTTGGCTCCCCGATGCTCACTCGCAAGCGCCCACAGCGGGCAGTGTTATCTTGGCCGGCGTGCTCTTGAAGACAGGTGCCTACGGCTTGATACGATTTGCCGTTCCACTTTTTCCAGAAGCCTCGATGCAGTTTGCGCCGTTTGCAATGACGTTAGCGGTTATTAGTATTCTCTATTGCGCTAAGGTGGCCTTCGCGCAAACGGACATTAAGCGCCTAATTGCCTATACCAGTGTAAGTCACATGGGTTTCGTTATGCTCGGTATCTATGCGTGGAACGAACAAGCACTGCAAGGGGCTGTGATGACAATGCTGGCGCACGGTCTGAGTGCGGCGGCATTGTTTATGTTAGCCGGAGGCCTGCAGCATCGAATTCATACGCGGGACATGGACCATATGGGCGGATTTTGGGCGAAGGTGCCACGTCTATCTTTCGTTGCCTTGTTCTTCTCGATTGCCGCGCTGGGTATGCCTGGCCTAGGGAATTTTGTTGGCGAGTTTCTAGCGTTGTTAGGAGCGTTCCAGGCGAGCATTGGCCTTACAGTTGCTGCTGCATTCGGTCTTATCTTCGCGTCAGTTTATTCGCTATGGGTAATTCAGAAAGTCTTTCATGGCGCTTATCGGAATACGGATTTCGATGACGCTCATCTTGATGACTTAAGTCGTCGCGAGATGTTCTATTTTGCTGCGATGATGATAGGTCTGATTTGGATGGGCATGTATCCCCAGAGCTTTTTGGATCTCTCGGCCACAACTCTGACGAACTTACTCAACGATACCGGGCAGATTTTCTCTGCACAGGGTGGCGGGCTATGATTACGTCGTTCGATGACTTATTGCCATTGATGCCACTGCTTATTGTGACGGCGACGTCTGTGCTGGTAATGCTGATGATCGGCATACGCCGCAGCTATATCGCCACGGGCGCCATTACTATAACTGGTTTGTTGGCAGCTACATTGGTCGCCGTATCGATGATGGACTGGACCAATCAGCAGGTTACACCGCTACTTATTATCGATCAGTACAGTTTGCTGTTTACTGTTGTCATCTGTGCTTCGGCGATGATTTTGGCTGTCTTGAGTTTTCCCTATTTCTTCGAATTGGACGATGAGAAAGAAGAATACTTTCTGCTGTTAACGATCGCGACAATTGGCGCAATTGTAATGGTTAGCAGTAATCATTTTGTGAGTACCGTGTTGGGCCTCGAGACCTTGAGTATGTCTTTGTATGGCATGATTGCCTATCCCTTGCACAGCGAGAAGTCGGCGAAATATCCACTAGAAGCCTCTTTTAAATATTTGGTTCTCTCCGCTGCAGCCTCAGGCTTCATCCTATTCGGCATGGCTTTGGTCTATGCACAGACAGGGACGCTCTCATTCGCCAGCGTTATTGATCTTCCACAGGCAGGGTTGGGAGAAGGCTATTCGATTGTCGCGATGCTGATGATCGTTTCAGGCATGGCGTTCAAGTTGTCTTTGGCACCGTTTCATATGTGGACGCCTGATGTATATGAAGGTGCTCCGCTACCTGCTACTGCATATCTAGCAACAATCGGTAAAGCCGCTATGTTCGTCGTGTTGCTGCGCTTTGTTCAGATTAGTGACGCCTTAAGCTTTGATTCTATGGTAACTGTCCTCACCCTGATCGCAGCCGCGTCAATGTTAGCTGGTAACCTGCTCGCGCTAATGCAGGACAACCTAAAGAGAATTCTCGCGTATTCATCCATTGCACATATGGGATATCTGCTCCTAGCCTTGATTGCTGGTCACTACACCACAGGCACAATAGCCGTCGAAGCAATAAGCTTCTATTTAATCGCTTATGTGATCATGTCATTAGGGGCTTTCGGTGTGGCGTCTGTCATATCTTCGAGTGAGAAAGAGTTCGATTCAATAAAGGAGTATCGTGGACTTTTTTGGAGAAACCCGTTATTGGCTACAACCTTTATCGCTATGCTGCTTTCTCTAGCTGGCATTCCTCTAACCGTGGGTTTTATAGGCAAGTTCTATATTTTCCTAAGCGGAGTTGAGGCGGGGCTTTGGATGCTGGTTGCTGTGTTGGTATTAGGCAGTGGTATTGGCCTCTATTATTATCTTCGAATCATCTATCGGATGTTCATGCCGGAAAAACATGTACAGCCTTATCGGGTCGGTGGAGTGGAGGCCGTGAGTTCCTACGCTGTGCTCGCTATTCTGTTATTCTTGTTGCTGCTGTTTGGTATCTATCCCGCACCAATCATGTCGGTGGTTGCCGCGGCATCTGCATTCATCTAAGTTCTAGCTAGGTTCATCCTTAGAATGAATCGCGTCGTAGCGATGCGTTGTTTGTGATGGTGGGTAGTATGTCTCAATTCTTGAAAGATAGTTTTCCACAGATCGTCCTGCTTGCTACCTTTCTATTCCTGCTAGGAATGCTCAATCTCGTGTCCGGAGAGGGCTTGTTGAAGGTGCGGCAGCAATTTGATCGCCGCAATCTTTATCAATTTTTCGAAGCAGGTAGCTTTGATAACGATCTAGTCCTAGATAGCTATTTGCTTTCGGCGGCTGCTGAAGGCAGCAAGCTAAGTAATTTGCATTTGCTTAACCTAGATCGGGATCGACTTGCCTATGTCGCTAGAAAGGATGGTCAAGCGGTCGCAGTCGCCGTGCCTGCGATAGCAGATGATGGCTTCAACGGCAAAATTGATCTGTTAATAGCAGTCGACATGTTTGGCCGAATTAGTGCCGCTCGTGTGGTAGAGGATATCAACTCAGACCAGCTCTTTGGGGTAGTGGATGTTATCGATTCCAAATGGATGAATGAATTCACAGGGAATAGCATGCGCGACATCCTGCGTCTTAGTTGGCAGCCGATTACGTCTGAGAATGAGTATGACCAATTTGTCGGGGCATCGGTGACTCCAAAATCAGTTGCTAACAAAATTTACGATGCACTGGTGTTTTATCAATCGAATCGAATAGAGCTCATTCAGGGTGGGGAAAGCTAAGGAGGAAGCATGTCATTCAACGATCATTTTTCCGGACATGCCCAAGCCTATGCCAGCGCTAGACCTAGCTATCCCGAACAGTTATTCGAATACCTCGGTTCTGAGTGTGAACACCATGACCTAGTCTGGGACTGCGCAACAGGAAATGGCCAGGCTGCAGTGTCTCTAGCCAAGACCTTTAAGCGTGTAATCGCGACAGATGGCAGTGCTGAACAGGTAGGGCAGGCGCAACCGGCGAACAATGTCGAATACCGGCAAATGACTGCGGAACAATCGTTACTCGAGAAAAACTCATGCGATTTAATTACTGTTGCCCAAGCGCTGCATTGGTTCGATACCGACGTATTCTTCGATAACGCTAAGGCTTGTCTCAAGCCAAATGGTGTTCTGGCGGCGTGGTGCTACGGGGTGCATGAGATCAATGGCCCGGTAGATGCGGTTGTGGAAAAACTGTACGAGGAAATACTGGGTGAATATTGGCCTCCAGAGAGACGGCTTGTGGAGAACCATTACGATGATATTCGCTTTCCATTCGCGACTTGCTATACGCGACATTTCGTCATGACCCGTGAATGGAATCTACAGCAACTTTGTGCCTACTTTACCTCGTGGTCAGCGCTGCAGCGTTATAAGAAGCAAAATGGAAGCGATCCCCTGGAGCTAGTAAGCGAAGATCTTCGTAATGCATGGGGTGTGAATTCTGAGAATACACATACAGTGAACTGGCCATTAACTGTGAGGCTTGCGAGAAAGTAGGAGCTGGCACTAAAGAGCGCCTCCTTGGTATTGAAGTCTAATCAGACTATCATTGTTAGTTCGACAGACAGCGAAGGGCACTCATGTCTACAAGCAAGGTTTCGGTTATTGGTGGTGGTAGTTTTGGTACGGTCATAGCCAACATTACTGCAGAAAATGGCTATGAAGTGGGCTTCTGGATGCGCAGTGCGTCACGGGCAGAAGAACTCAATCGCTCCCATGAAAATTCACAATATTTACCTAATTACCGGCTCAACGAGAGAATTGTTGCTACCCACGATATGGCGGCGGCGGTTAAAGATAGCTGTTTAATATTTGTTGCTGTCCCAAGCTCCTCTTTTCGGCAGGTGGTAAGAGATATGGTGCCGCATATTCCCGCTGATGCCGTACTCGTCAGCACGACGAAGGGGATAGAGACCGGCAGCTTCGATATGATGACGCAGATCTTGAATCAGGAAGCTCCAAACGCCAAAGTGGGCGTGTTGAGTGGTCCCAACCTAGCGATGGAAATCGCGAAAAAAGACCTCACCGGTACTGTGATAGCGAGCCCTGATGATGACGTGCGCGAATTAGTAAAGAGTGTTCTTAAGTCTAAGTATTTTCGTGTCTATGCCAACAACGATATGTTCGGCGTGGAATTGGGTGGTTCGCTTAAGAATATCTACGCAATTATCGCAGGTATAGCGGCGGCTCTGGGCATGGGCCACAACACCAATAGCATGTTAGTGACTCGAGCCCTAACGGAGATGGCCAGATTTGGAAAGGAGTTGGGTGCAGATCCGATGACGTTCTTAGGTTTGGCGGGTGTAGGCGATTTAGTTGTCACCTGCTCTACACCTTTGAGTAGAAATTACAGAATCGGTCTTGCGCTCGGCAAGGGTACTCCTCTAAAGGAGGCGATTGCAGAATTAGGTCAGGTTGCTGAAGGTGTTAACACGGTAAAACTGGTGCAAGAGAAGGCCGAAGAGTTGGGTGTATACATGCCGTTGGCTAGCGGTTTATATAAGATAATTTATGAAAATGATTCTTTAGAGAATATAATTTCTTCATTAATGCTGAGTGAGCTGGCCTTAGATGTCGAGTTCGCAGCGAATGAAGATAAGGTTCTGGACTAGTGTTCCAGGCAATGAAATCAATAGAAGGCATTGAAGTGATCGTGTCTTTGGCAACACCAGCAGGGGAATATTCATGTCAGATGAATTTGAAGAGATTGTAGATACTATTCAGGAGCGGTCTTTCTGGATTCGCATCCTATTGATGATCGCCTTTGCGGTGGTTTTTTATATTATTATTTTGCCGCTGATACTAGTGTTGACCGTCGCACAGGCACTGTTCACTCTGATTACTGGTCAGAGCAATGCAAATCTTCGGTATTTCTCGGCGACTCTCGCGCTGTATGTTCCTCAAGTTATCGAGTTTTTAACGTACCTTTCCGATGTTAGGCCATTTCCTTTCTCCGATTTTCCGGAAGTAGAGGACGACTCCTTGCAAGGGGAATCGAGTTCTAAAAAAGCGAAGCAAGAGAATCAAGCGGCGAATACGAAAGACAGTGCTGCAAAAGAGAATGAGCCTAAAGTTTCGATTGCAAAGACAGCTGCAAAGACCGCTGAAAAGAAAGTTGAAAAGAAACCCGCTGCAACCAAGAAGAAGGCTGTGAAAAAAAAGAAGGCCGTTAAAAAGAAAGCGGCGAAGAAAGCTCCTAAAGCTACAGAGAAGCCAGATGAGGCGAGCGCAGGTGCTAGCGAGTCTTAAGCGGCGCTAGGCCAAGGAGAGATTGAAATGCTTGTTTACTTGTTGCGCCATGCTATTGCAGAAGACAGCGCCGCAACGGATTCAGCACGAGACTTAACTGCTCAGGGGTTGGTCCAGGCTCGTTCGGTAACAGAAAAATTTAGACAGTATTCTCCCGCGATGGATAGGGTTTTATGCAGCCCTTATAGCAGGGCGCGACAGACAGCTGATGCTGTTATGACGCTGTTCCCAGACCTTGCTCCTACTATCGATGAAGGTATAAAACCCAGTGGTGATGTCTATGCAGTGATAGATGCCATCGAAAGCTATGAGCTGCAGCATCTTTTACTTGTTAGTCACAACCCATTCTTGTCCAACTTGCTGTCAGTATTAGTGGATGGCACTATGGAGTCGCATCGCTACGTTGATAATGCAACGCTGCATTGCCTGTCGATGGATGTTGTTGCTCCGGGATGCGGTGAAATTCTTTATACATTAGAGCCATGAGAAAACCATGATGCTAGGCACCTATAAGTTTGCAAGTCGATTCCTGTCCTTGGTGATTCTATTGCTTGGCTTGCCTGTGGTGGGTACTGCGCAATCCGAAGATGTCGTTGTGGGTTTTAGTGACCATAGCTTGATTGCCGGATATACGTATTCGGAAATAATAGAGCGAGAGTTGCAAAGAGATATTAACTACCGAATTGTCCTGGGTGCATTGGAGCGGGTTCGTGGAGAGGTGATTCCTGAAGAATCGGAGAGGCTTCGAGGGGATGTCACGAAGATAACCTATGAGGTGTCGCAGGAATTCTCTGGCAGCGATGTTTATGCCTTTTATCAGGAGCAATTAACAAACAACAACTATGAGTTGTTGTATAGCTGTGAAGGTAGGGAGTGTGGCAGCAGTAATTATTGGGCCAACGATATATTTAGAAATCGCATTCTTTACGGCCCTGAGCGTAATCAACATTTTATGGCGTTTCGCGCGAGTTCTGCTCAAGAGAGTGGCGCGTATTTCTCTGTGTATATCATTACCCGGGTGAATAGAAAAATTTATGCCTATATAGAAGTTGTTGAGCCAGCCGGCACGCAAGATCCGGAGCAAGTTGCGGCGATAGTCGACATTGAAGAGCCTGAGCTTGTAGAGCAGCCAAGTGGTGTGGTTGTTACGAATTTACTACAGCAACTGCGGGATCAGGGCAGTGTTGTTTTGCCAGCTTTACGTTTTCAATCTAACGATCGATTGGCAACACCCGTGGATATAGATTCACTGGTTGCCGCGCTGAATTCTGATCAATCACTTTCTGTGTATTTGGTGGCGCACCTAAAGCAGGATGGCCAGTCACTGGAAGAGCTAATGCGACGATCCACGTCCAGAGCCAATTCGCTGAGACAGGCATTGATAGCGGCAGGAATTGGGGCGCAGCGAATAGAGGCTGCTGGAGTGGGCCCGTTGGCGCCTTTTTGCGCCACCGGAAATTGCCAAGAACGTATCGAGATAGTGTTGCGTTAAGTAAGCTCTACTTATTCAGTAGTGAGAGAAATTCCGCCCGAGTCGACTGACTGTTTCTAAATGCGCCTAGCATGCAGGATGTAGTCATTATCGAATTTTGCTTCTGGACTCCGCGCATCATCATGCACATATGTTGTGCTTCGATAATAACCGCTGCGCCAGCTGCATGGGTTTTTTCTACGATACAATTAGCGATCTCGTTAGTCAGATTTTCTTGAATCTGCAGGCGTCGGGCGAACACATCAACAACTCTAGCTATCTTTGAAAGTCCTATGACTTTTCCATTTGGAATATAGGCTACATGGCACTTCCCGATAAATGGAAGCATGTGATGTTCGCACATGGAGTAAAGCTCAATATTTTTAACGATAACCATTTCGTCTGTATCAGATGGAAATAGGGCGTCATTGATGACTTCGTCGATATTCATCGAATAGCCTTGAGTTAAAAACTCCATAGCCTTTGCCGCCCTCTTAGGCGTATCAACTAAACCTGCGCGAGAAGGATCTTCGCCAATTTGCTTGAGAATTTCTAGAAAAGCCTGTTCCATAGTCGTTCACCGTTCTGTGAGTTCTGATTGCTGCAGTAGCACGTTGCATCTGATCATATTTAGATGGGCGAGATTACCATATTATCCGCGTATTGAAGAAACTCTACGCCATTTATTGGTTCTCGGTCACTTTCGGCTAGGAACATCGGCTACAATTAGCTATTTGCTCAGCTACGCTAGAGGAACAAATTGAAAATTGCAGAAGCGCTACAGCAAATGGTCGCGCGTTTGGACTCGGCAGATCTGTGCTTCGGGCACGGTACTGACAACCCATCCGATGAGGCCTTCTATCTCATCTATGGTCTGTTAGGAATAGATTTTACTGATGAGCAGGCTATGCTGCGAGAGCTTAGCGCTGCAGAAGAGGCGCTGCTTGAGGTTGCCCTAAAGCGCCGGATCAATGAGCGTGTTCCTACTGCCTACTTAGTAGGGCGCGCCTGGTTCGCCGGGCATGAGTTTTACTGCGATGAAAGGGCGCTCGTGCCGCGGTCTCCGATAGCAGAATTGATCGGTGGTAGTTTCGAGCCTTTGCTGGCGGAGCCAGCAGGCAAGGTATTAGATCTATGCACAGGTGGAGGTAGCATTGGTATAGCTACTGCTTTGTTATGGCCTAACTGCGAAGTAGATCTGGCTGATATATCCGCAGATGCGCTGGCTCTCGCGAAGAAGAATATTGCCCTGCATAACTTAGGCGGTCGGGTTAGAGTGCTAGAGAGCGACTTATTTGACGGTATCGATGGGCGTTACGAGCTGATTGTATCGAATCCTCCCTATGTGCCGTTGCAGGAATACAATGAGTTGCCTGCTGAATTTGTTCGTGAGCCCTCGTTAGGGCTTATTAGTGACGATGATGGTCTGCAGATACCTCTTAAAATTTTACGGGATTCGGTCGATCACCTGTCTGCGGACGGCATTTTAGTGATGGAAGTCGGTTATAGCCATTCGCAGCTGTCCGAACGCCTCAGTAATGTACCTCTGCTCTGGTTAGAGTTTGAGCAGGGAGGCGAAGGGGTGCTAGCCCTTACGGCTAGGCAATTACAGCAGTACAGAGAACAGTTTAAATAGTGTACAATCGCCTGTTTTTTGGCCCTGCTGTCAATATCCGCTAGATTTAACTTCTTTATTCGAGTGCTCAGATGTCAGGAAATAGTTTCGGTAAATTGTTTACAGTAACCAGCTTTGGCGAAAGCCACGGGCCTGCACTCGGCTGTGTGGTCGATGGCTGTCCTCCCGGGATGGAATTGACTGAGGCTGATATGCAGCGCGATTTGAATCGCCGTAAGCCTGGTCAGAGCCGCTTTACTACACAACGACGTGAAGATGATTCGGTGAAGATTCTGTCCGGAGTGTTTGAGGGTAAGACTACCGGAACACCCATCGGATTATTGATTGAGAACACCGATCAGCGTTCAAAAGATTACAGCAAGATAAAAGACCAGTTTCGGCCCGCACATGCTGACTTCACCTATTGGGAGAAGTACGGAATTCGGGATTATCGAGGCGGCGGACGTGCGTCGGCACGGGAAACTGCAATGCGCGTGGCTGCAGGTGCTATCGCGAAGAAATACCTGCTCCAGACCTGCGGAACTCAAGTCCGCGGCTATTTAAGTCAGTTGGGGCCAATTGCCATCGATTCGGTGGACTATGAAGAGGTGGAGAACAATCCGTTTTTCTGCCCAGACGCTTCAAAGGTGGCCGAAATGGAAGCGTATATGGCCGCTCTGAGTAAAGAAGGCAACTCGATTGGGGCTAGAATCACTGTTTGTGCTAGCAATATGCCTGCAGGGCTCGGTGAGCCGGTGTTTGACCGTCTGGATGCAGATATCGCTAAGGCGTTGATGAGTATCAACGCTGTTAAGGGTGTCGAGATCGGCGCGGGTTTCGAGTCCATAATTCAGAAAGGTAGCGAGCACCGCGATGAAATTACACCGCAGGGTTTCGAAGGCAATAATGCCGGAGGAGTACTAGGAGGAATATCCAGTGGACAGGATATCGTTGCCAGCATTGCTCTGAAGCCAACATCTAGTATCCGTCTGCCCGGCAAGTCGATTAATATCGCTGGCGAGGCAGATGAGGTAATAACCACGGGCCGTCATGACCCCTGTGTTGGTATTCGCGCGACGCCTATCGCCGAAGCAATGCTTGCTTTGGTGTTAATGGATCATTTGCTGCGTGACCGTGGACAGAATGGCGTGGTTCGCATGGGGAAAAAAACGGAAATTTAGAGAGTAATTTTTTTCGTTAACTCGAATTAAATTGTTTATAAAAACATTAATATCAAGTGGTTATATTAGTTATTTAATTTAAAATATTGAAACTGTTAAATCAGTATTGGTGAGAGAAATGAGCAGTAAAACGCTATATGACAAGATCTGGGATGCCCATCTAGTATCAGAGAGAGACGATGGTACTGCCCTGATTTATATCGATCGTCATTTGATTCATGAAGTGACGTCGCCGCAAGCTTTTGAAGGCTTGCGTCTAGCCGGGCGTCTACCATGGCGAGCGGATGCGAATTTTGCGACACCTGACCACAATATTCCCACTACCAGTGATGAGCGAAAGCAGGGCCTGGAAGGCATTAAGGATCCAGTATCCAAGATTCAGGTTCGCACCTTAGACGATAACTGCGCCGAATTTGGCATCTTCGAATTGAAGATGACCGATGACCGTCAAGGTATTGTGCATGTTGTAGGTCCGGAGCAGGGCGCGACGCTGCCTGGTATGGCTATTGTCTGTGGTGATTCCCATACATCGACTCACGGTGCGCTTGGCGCATTGGCGCACGGTATCGGCACCTCTGAGGTAGAGCACGTTCTTGCTACCCAGTGCCTGATGCAGAAAAAGGCCAAGAATATGCTGGTTCGTGTAGATGGTCAGTTAAAGCCCGGCTGCACAGCTAAAGATATTGTGCTGGCTATCATTGGCAAGATAGGTACTGCCGGCGGCACCGGTTTTACCATCGAATTCGGTGGAGAAGCTATTCAGGCCCTGTCTGTAGAGGGGCGCATGACGGTGTGTAATATGGCTATCGAGGCTGGCGCGCGAGCTGGACTGATTGCTGTAGATGAGACTACGTTAGATTACATCAAGGGCAGACCCTTTGCGCCAAGCGGCGAACTATGGGAGCAGGCGGCACAATCTTGGCGTGGCTTAGTAAGCGATGCCGATGCGGCATTCGACGAGGTCGTCGTCTTGCAGGCAGAAGAGATTGAGCCTCAGGTTACCTGGGGTACTTCACCAGAGATGGTGGCTCCGGTAACCGGAAAAGTGCCAGATCCAGCGCAGGAAGCAGATGAGACGAAGCGCGGGAATATTCAGCAGGCTTTGAAATACATGGGTTTGCAGGGTGGAACTGCAATTAAGGATATCAAGTTGGATTGTATATTTATCGGTTCGTGCACGAATTCACGGATCGAAGACCTGCGTGCAGCGGCAGAAGTAGTAAAGGGTAAGAAAGTGGCTAGTAGTGTAGAGGTTGCTATGGTCGTGCCGGGCTCGGGCCTGGTTAAAAAGCAGGCAGAAGCAGAGGGCTTGGACCAGATATTTATCGAAGCAGGGCTGGAGTGGCGTGAGCCAGGTTGTTCGATGTGTCTGGCGATGAACGCAGACCAGTTAGGCGAGGGTAAGCACTGCGCATCAACTTCTAATCGCAATTTCGAGGGACGGCAGGGATTTGGCGGACGGACTCACCTAGTCAGCCCCGCAATGGCCGCCGCCGCTGCTATAGCAGGCCACTTCGTTGATATCAGAGAATTAGGTTAAAGCCTTTTAAAACATAAAGTTAAGAGACGAACATGAACAAATTTATGATAGAAAAAGGTGTAGTGTTACCACTGGACCGCGCAAACGTAGATACGGACTTCATCATCCCTAAGCAGTTCCTGAAATCCATTAAGCGGACTGGTTTCGGCGTAAACCTATTCGATGAGCATCGCTATCTCGATAAAGGCTTGCCGGATGCTGATAACAGCCAGAGGCCAATAAATCCGGACTTTGTGCTCAATAAGCCGCGCTACAAGGGCGCTAAAGTCTTGCTCGCTAAGGATAATTTTGGCTGCGGCTCAAGCCGTGAGCATGCCCCCTGGGCGCTAGACGACTACGGTTTTCGCGTGATCTTAGCGCCAAGCTACGCCGACATCTTCTTCAACAACTGTTTTAAGAATGGCCTATTACCTATCGTCCTTGATAAGGCCAGTATTTCCGGGCTATTCGCGGAAGTTGAAGCAAATGAGGGTTATCAATTAGAAGTAGACCTGCAGCAACAAACTATTCTCAAGCCTGATGGTTCCACCATTGAATTCTCTGTAGATGCGTTTCGCAAGAATTGCTTGCTGAACGGACTGGATGATATAGGCCTTACCCTTGAGGATGCGGACAAGATCCGTAGTTTCGAGGAAAATTGGCGCAACGCCGCTCCCTGGTATTTCACGACGAGCACCGCGACTACGACCTAGGCTCCCCCTGAGTTTATAGAAGCTTAACGGAGCGGTAGTAATCGCGAGCTGTCTGTGAACGAAAAAACTTTTATTTCAAATACTTAGCAAGAAACTAGAGAGATGAGTATGACTAACTACAACGTAGCAGTGGTTGGCGCTACAGGTGCGGTAGGGGAAACTCTATTAAGCATCCTAGAGCAGCGCAATTTTCCAGTAGATCAGATTTTCGCCTTAGCTAGTGAGCGTTCTGCCGGTAATACGGTGATGTTCAATGGCAAGCCGTTGATGGTGACTAATTTGGCCGAGTTTGACTTCAGTCAGGCCCAAATCGGTCTATTCTCAGCCGGCGGCAGTGTTTCCGCCGAATATGCCCCTAAGGCAGGCGAGGCGGGTTGTGTGGTTGTTGATAACACCTCGCATTTTCGCTATGACGACGATATTCCATTGGTAATACCCGAGGTAAACCCAGCAGCGATAGCGCAGTACACTAATCGCAACATCATCGCGAACCCCAATTGCTCTACGATCCAGATGCTAGTGGCGTTGAAGCCGATACATGATGCGGTTGGCATCAAGCGCATCTCGGTTGCGACCTACCAGGCTGTTTCCGGTTCCGGCAACAGTGCCGTCCAGGAGCTAGCGAAGCAGACGGGTGAGTTGTTAAATGGTCGCGAGGCCGAATGTAAGGTCTATCCAAGGCAGATAGCGTTTAACGCGCTGCCGCAGATCGATGTCTTCATGGACAATGGCTATACCAAAGAAGAAATGAAGATGGTCTGGGAGACTAAGAAGATTTTCGCGGATGACAGTATTCAAGTAAGCGCTACATGTGTGCGTATTCCCGTGTTCTACGGGCATTCAGAGGCGGTACAGATAGAAACACATAAGCCTATAAGCGATCAGGAAGTGCGTGAGTTATTGGCGAATGCAGCGGGTGTTACGGTGATCGACGACCGTAAAGACGGTGGATATCCTACAGCAGTGCACGATTCTGCGGGCCAGGACGCAGTTTTTGTTGGCAGAATTCGGCAGGATATCTCGATACCCAATGGTATTAACCTATGGGTAGTCGCCGACAACGTGCGAAAGGGAGCAGCTCTCAACTCAGTTCAGATAGCCGAAGAGTTGATAAAAAGCTATTTATAATGAATACTTGCAAGCAGTAGTGAAGAAACAATCTTAATAAGTTTGCAATATCGACATTAGTGTTTACTAACCGGGTATGCTGATTTAGAGAGTCATAAAAAGGGGTTGGCTTTGCTTATTGCTTGCAATGCCAACGACCTGTTGAGAGAAAAAGGGATTATGCTACGTAAAATCGTCGTCATTCTGACCATGCTGCTCTGCAGTATGGCGACACAGTTGTACGCATTAGGGCTAGGCACTGTTGCTGTCGAGTCCTCGCTCAATCAGCCGTTGCGTATGCGTATTGAATTGCTGCAGCTAGGCGATACGCGACTACAAGATATTCGTGTATCTATGGCTTCGGGCGCAGACTTTGAGCGCTTCAACGTCCAACGCGATAGCTTTCTTTCAAATATCCGCTTTAGTGTTGAGTCTACGCCGCAAGGCAATGCAGTCATTCTTACTTCTGCGCAACTCGTTCGCGAACCTTATCTCAGCTTCATCTTAGACACGCGCTGGCCTAATGGTCGTCTCCTTAGTGAGCATACGGTCCTTTTGGATCTTCCTGTTTTTAACGATCAGCAATCGACGGCTGAAGTTAGGCAGCCGATTAGCCCTGTTTTACAGCGTCCCGCAAGCGGTCAAGCGGCAGACGCCGAGCCATTTGTTGAAGCCTCTGCAGCGCCTGCTGTTTCGGCACCGAGTTCAAGCAATTCCGCTGCGAACCTCCAGCCCGAAGTTATATCTCCAGGGCCAGAGACCGAAGAAATCATAGCGGAGCCCGAAGTGGCGGTGCAGCCTGAAGCTGAGCCAGAGGCGGTACTAGAAGAATCCGTTGCTGTCGACGTGGGCGTGCAAGAAGAACAAGTAGCCGCTGTCGAAGAAGAGGTAATTGAGGAAGAGCAAGTAGCCCCTGTCGAAGAAGAACAGGTAATCGAAGAAGAACAAGTAGCCGCTGTTGAAGAAGAACAGGTAATCGAAGAAGAACAAGCAGCCGCTGTTGAAGAAGAACAGGTAGTTGTAGAAGAAGACCCTGCGCTAGAAGAGCCAGCCGAAGAAGTTGCCCCGGTTGAACCAGAAGTTATTGAGGCAGCGGCGGATCCCGTCGCTCCTGAGCCAGAGGTTGTCGAACCAGAAACTATCGAAACAGATGGCAGTGGCACACTTTCCGATATTGCCTTACAAGTTAGACCAACCGCAGCTGTGTCCATGCAACAAACTATGCTGGCGTTGCAGGAGCTGAACCCAGATGCTTTCGCTGAAGGCAATATTAATCGAATGCTCAGCGGACAGGTTCTCCGTGTTCCGACTTTGGAAGAGATACAGGCGATCGATCCTCGCGATGCGGTCGACGAAGTAACTCGCCAGAACCAAGAGTTTTCTGCGGTGGATATTCAGCCACTGGCGGCGCCGTCTCAGGCGACGGCAGATGAAGATGAGCGGCCACAGGGTCAGCTGAGTGTCGTGAGTTCTGACGAAGCTATTGATGCGAACGGTGGCGCAGCAGAATTAGCCGATGCTGAGAACGAGGCGCTAGACCAGCGTATTGTTGAATTAGAGGCACAGCTATCACAGCGCCAGGAAGAAGCCGATCGTGCAAGAATAGAGCGCGAGGAATTAGATTCTCGCATGGCAGAGCTGGAGGCGCAGATTGCGGCTGCACAAGAAATTATTCGCTTGCAAGATATTCAGCTCGCGCAATTGCAAGAGTCTCTTGCTACTGCCGCTGCAGAGGCGCAGCTCTTAGCTGAGCAGCAAGCCATCCAAGCAGCAGCTGCGACAGAAGCCGCTCAGCCGGTAAGCTCGCCGTCCAGTTTTGTGGATGACGTTTTGCGCATATTAACTGGCAATAGCATATTTATGATCTTCGGCATTGTTTTGGTGATCCTGTTGCTAGTTGTACTGATGCTGCGCAGAAATCGTGCCGCGAAAATCGAAGAAGACGACATCGATGAGATAGTGGAGCAGGACTTCGATGTTGATGCTGTAGCAAGCAATGTTACGGACAAAGAGAGAGAGGAGGTTGCTACAGAATTTGATGACTATGACCCATCCGATTTAGATAGCGAGCTTGATGACATCATTGGTGTATCCGAAGAAGTGGGAAGCATAAATGAGGTCAGTGACGCTGTTGAGGAAGAGGTCGACACCGCTGAAGAAGAGCCTAAATTAGACGTAATCACGATCGTTGAGCAGCTTATAGGCGAGCGGCAATATCGACGTGCATTGAGTATGCTGAATACCTCTTTGCAGGAGCAGGGTGACAATGAAGACGTTAAGGCAAAGATTTCTGAAGTTGAAGGTTTGCTAGAGGCGGAAGAAGTTGAGGAGCGTGAACAAGACGAAATCGCTAACGCGGCAGATGCGGCAAGCCGCGAGTCTGAAACTAAGTCTTTTCTGGATGACTTGGGTATCGATCTAGATTCCTTCGACTATGATGACGAAGTTGATGAGCCTGCAGTCGAAGAGGTGAAGGACGAACCTGTTGAGACCGCACAAGCTGACGAAGTTGCTGCTGCATCCGAGGATGTAGATATGATGTTCGATCTCGGCGGCGATGACGATGCGGGTGACGACAGCGTAGAAGAAGTTGAGGCGACTGAAGAGACAGAAGAAGACACTGAAGTGTTCGACTTTGACCTAGATGATGGTGCGAGCGCAATTGAAAGCGAAGCTAAAGATCCTGAGGATCTCGATATCGACACCTTGGAGTTCGACACGGATGCCGTTGAAGAAGTTACACAAGATACGGCAGTCGAAGAAGATATAGATTTAGAAACATTCTCGTTTGATCCAGACGCTGCAGCAAGTGTCACCCAGGCAGCAGAAATAGTTGATGGCAGTGTTGCGGATGAAGATGATCCAAACGCTGTTGAGTTCTCCTTTGATAAGGAAGAGTTAGCTAGCGATACTGAAGCGCCAGAGCCGACAAGTAACGAAGAGGTTGAGACATTCGATTTCGATCTGGATGACGATGCTGGTGACACCGTTCTTGAAACGCCTGATACAGAAATTAGCTCCAGTGCAGCAGACAATGTAGAAGAATTTGATTTTGATCTTGATGAGTTCGAAATTGAGCCGGGCAAGGAAGAGGCTGCAGTAAGTGAAGCAGTTACAGACGATGCTGTTTTGGACTTGGATGCTGGTACTGAGCAAGTAGAAGTCGCTGAAATCGAATTTGATATCGATACTGATGATGAGCCTGAAGATAGCATTACTGTCGGTGACGGGGCAGATGATGATCTTGAGTTTTTGTCAGATGATGATATTGAAATTGAGTCTGTTGATGATATAGAAGATGTCGACATGCTTTCCGATGCTGACGAGACTGCAACTAAATTAGAGCTCGCGTATGCCTATCAAAACATGGGTGATACACAGGGAGCTAAGGAAATTTTGCAGGAAGTTATCAGAGAAGGCTCAGACGAGCAGATAGCAGAAGCTAACAAATTGCTCGGATCACTCGACGGCAAGTCAGACTAATTGTCTCGCCTATACAAACCTGTGTCGATCTGATCCGTGTCAATTCCCAAGCAAGACTCCCCTAGTAGCCACCGCATAGCATTAGGCATCGAATACGATGGTTCTACGTATTCTGGCTGGCAGAAACAAAAATCCCCACAACAAGAAACCGTGCAGCAATATGTTGAAACCGCGCTAAGCAAAGTAGCGGATAGAGATGTGGTTGTAAATTGTGCTGGCAGAACTGATGCCGGGGTTCATGCTACGTGCCAAGTAGTCCACTTTGATGCAGAAATTGATAGAGGCGAGAAGGCGTGGACGCAGGGAGTGAACAGTATGTTGCCGAGAACTATCAGGGTGGTGTGGTCTCGGAAACAAGAAAGCGATTTCCACGCTCGCTTTAGTGCGTTGTCCAGACGCTATCTCTATTTGATATATCAGCGTGAAACACAATCAGCTATGTTGTATGGCAGGGCGAGTTATGTTCGCCGAGAGTTAGATGAAGTATCTATGCATAAAGCTGCACAGCACTTTCTAGGGGAGCATGATTTTACGTCATTTCGCGCTGCAGGCTGTCAGTCAAAGACAGCTATGCGTAATGTCATGCATGCGAACGTTTCTCGTCGCGGTGGTTTTCTCATCTTCGATGTTAAGGCGAATGCATTCTTGCAGCACATGGTGCGCAATATGATGGGCACTCTGCTGCAAGTTGGTAGAGGAGATAAAGACCCAGCATGGGTCGCCGAGCTATTGAGTCTGCAAGATAGGGCGAGCGCAGCCCCTACGGCTCATCCTCACGGCCTGTACCTAGTTGGCGTTGAATATCCGAAGAGTTGTGGCTTGCCTAGCGAATTCTCGCCGCCCGACCTGCTGCTAGCAGTATGAATTAGCAACTGCCCTTAAGTGTAAGTTTTTGCTCTCGCTTGATGGTCGTGAATCTGTTGATTTGCTAGAATACGCTTCTTTCACCAGCCTTCAGACTCACCTTGCAGAAAATTTGGATCAAAATTTGCGGTATTACGCGGGCGCAGGACGCCGTGCAAGCGGTCGAGCTCGGTGCGGACGCTATAGGCGTTGTGCTGTACTCCAAAAGCCCCCGTTCCGTAACAGTTAGTGAGCTGCCTAAAATAGTCGCTGATGTGCGAGGGCGGGTTTGCGTGGTGGCGCTATTTGTCAATCCTGAAGCTGATTTAGTAAGACAGGTGCTGGCGACTGAGACTGTGGATCTGTTGCAGTTTCACGGTGATGAATCTGCTGAGTTTTGTGAACAATTTGGCATGCCTTACATGAAGGCCGTTGCGGTTAGGGCGGATAGCGATCTAAATTCAGCGCTCTCAGCCTACCAGTCAGCGAAGTACTTTTTGTTAGATAGCTACGATCCTATAATGCCTGGGGGAACCGGTAAGACTTTTGACTGGAGTAAGGTAAACGAACTAAGCGAGCAACAACAAGCGCGCTTAGTGCTAGCTGGAGGGCTTATGCCTGCCAATGTAAGAGATGCAATTGAGATCGTGCGCCCTTTTGGCGTCGATGTCAGTAGTGGTGTCGAGGCGAGCAAAGGAATTAAGGATATAAACAAGATGCAATCATTTATCGAAGGAGTAAGAACAAGTGCCTAAGCTTGAAGAGTCTGCGGCTGCGATTGATCCAGCTGTGTTTGACGGGCCTGATGCGTCAGGACATTTTGGGCCCTACGGCGGTGTGTTCGTTGGGGAAACTTTAATCGCTGCTGTCGAGGAATTGGCAGAAGTGTATGAGAAGTTATCGGCAGATAAAAGCTTTTGGGCCGAATACGACTCTGAGCTTAAGCATTATGTGGGCAGACCTTCTCCTCTGTATTTAGCAGAACGACTAACTAATTTCGCTGGTGGTGCAAAGATTTATCTAAAGCGTGAAGATTTGAATCACACCGGTGCACATAAGGTTAACAACACGATCGGTCAGGCACTTCTGGCCAAGCATATGGGTAAGACGCGAATCATTGCGGAGACAGGAGCAGGGCAGCATGGCGTCGCCAGCGCTACCGTTGCGGCCAAGCTCGGTTTGGAATGTCATGTCTATATGGGTGCTGAAGATATTATTAGACAGGCACCTAATGTCTACCGCATGAAGCTGTTAGGTGCGAATGTTGTATCCGTAGAATCGGGTTCGCGAACTCTAAAAGACGCGATGAACGAAGCTCTGCGCGACTGGGCTACGAACGTTGATAATACCTATTATATTATTGGTACTGTCGCAGGCCCACATCCTTATCCCATGCTGGTGCGAGACTTTCAATGCATCATCGGCCGAGAGGCTCGTGAACAATCACTAGAGCAGATTGGGAAATTGCCCGATGCATTAGTCGCATGTGTGGGTGGCGGTTCCAATGCCATAGGCTTGTTTCATCCATTTCTTAAAGATGAGTCTGTTGCTATGTATGGAGTAGAGGCTGGCGGTCATGGCTTGGCAACTGGTGAGCATGCAGCTCCGCTAAGTTCAGGATGTTCGCCGGGTGTATTGCATGGCAATAGAACATATCTAATGTCTGATGAAGCGGGTCAGGTTCTAGAGACTCATTCGGTTTCTGCAGGTTTAGACTATCCTGGAGTAGGGCCTGAACATTCCTGGCTCAAAGACATGAAGAGAGTCAAGTATGTGGATGCTACCGATGACGAAGCTATGAAGGCATTTCATCAGCTCACACGGCTCGAAGGTATTATTCCAGCACTAGAGTCGAGCCATGCTGTTGCCTACGCTGTGAAGTTAGCAGCGACGATGTCAGCGGACAAAAATATTGTTATTAATCTGTCCGGGCGCGGCGACAAGGATATCGAGACGGTTGCAAAAATTGAAGGAATTGAGCTATAGGCTTCATTGAGGCCTTGCTTCACCGAACGATTAAGTAACATACATAATTATTTGCAGTTAAAGAGTTTTCAGGAAAGTCATGAGTAGAATAAATCAAATAGCAGAGAAAGCGGCGGCAGAAAATAGGAAGCTTTTAATACCGTATTTGGTTGCAGGCGATCCAAATCTGGAAACAACGATTACGCTAATGCGCAAGTTAGTCGAAGAGGGTGCCGACGTCATTGAGCTTGGTATCCCGTTTAGCGATCCCTCCTCTGACGGACCTGTTATCCAGCGCGCCGTTGAACGTTCTCTCGCGAAGGGAACAACTCTGCATCAGGTATTGGATTTAGTGGCCAGATTTAGAGAGAGCGATACCATTACCGGGATTGTGCTGATGGGATATCTGAATCCGATTGAGATTATGGGCTACAAAAAATTTGCAGAGGCCGCCAGTGCTTCTGGTGTTGATGGCGTGTTGACGGTTGATCTTCCGCCGATGGAGGCCGACGAGTTGAATGCGGTAATGCGCGCACACGATATAGATACGATATTTTTAGTTGCACCAACAACCCGTGAAGATCGTGTGGCAAGCATTACCGAGCATTGTAGTGGCTATCTCTATTATGTGTCACTGAAGGGCGTTACAGGCGCAGCATTGACCGATTTCGATTCAGTGACAGCAAACATAAATAGTTTGCGCGAAAAAACAAAGCTGCCGATCGTGATAGGTTTTGGTATCAAGGATGCTGAGAGTGCGGCGGCGATGGGTCAGTTGGCTGATGGGGTGATAATCGGTAGCGCTCTGGTTGAAAAAATTGCCCTATTGGCCGATCAAGTAGAGCATGACGCAGACCTGCTGAGCGAGACTATAAAAGTGATCTCTGAAGCTAGAGAAGCCTTAGACAAACTAGTGTAATATCATAACTTGACTGCCTAGACGGACTGAAGAATGAGCTGGATAGATAAAATTTTACCTTCGATAGCGAATGCTCCGAAGGACGCAAAAAAGTCGGCTGTTCCTGAGGGAACTTGGAAGCAATGCCCCCGCTGCGATGCAATGCTCTACAAGAAGTCACTCAGCGAGAATTATGACGTCTGTCCTAAGTGTGAGCACCATCTGCGAATTACCGCCAGACGGCGTGTCGAGTTATTCCTAGACTCCGGAGATCAGATCGAGCTAAACGTCGACATGGAACCGGTTGATCTACTGAAATTTAAGGATCGAAAGAAATACAAAGATAGGCTCAGTGCAGCGCAGAAGAGCACGGGCGAAAAAGATGCCCTTATTGTAGTGAAGGGCGAAGTTAATTCTATTCCCGTCGTCGTGGCAGCCTTTGAGTTTAGCTTTATCGGTGGCTCCATGGGTGCCGTGGTCGGTGAAAAATTTACTCAGGCAGTAAATACCTGTATCGAAGAGAAGTTGCCCCTCGTGTGTTTTTCCACGAGTGGTGGCGCTCGCATGCAGGAAGCGCTTATCTCCCTTATGCAGATGCCAAAAACATCAGCCGCTTTGGAGAAGTTGAAGCGAAATTCCCTGCCTTATATTTCTGTCCTCGTTGATCCAGTCTATGGCGGTGTATCGGCTAGCTTAGCGATGTTGGGAGATGTGAATATCGCCGAACCCAATGCTTTGGTTGGCTTTACAGGCCCGGATGTTATCCGCCAGACGGTGCGGGTAAAACTACCCGAAGGGTTTCAGCGCAGCGAGTTTTTGCTTGAGCATGGAGCTATCGACATGATTGTTCACCGCAAGAACCTGCGGGATAAAATTGCATCTATACTCGAAAAATTCCTTTATTTCAGACGCGACGCCTCCTAACCCAGTAGAGCTAAAGCAATGCCCGCTAAAGGTAGTTCTCTAGAGAGCTGGTTGCAGTATATTTCTAATGTGCACCCGCGCGAGATCGAATTAGGCCTTGGTCGTACTCAGAGAGTTGCTGCTACTCTTGGATTGACCAAACCTGCACCATTAGTTGTTACTGTTGCTGGCACTAATGGCAAGGGCTCCTGCGTAGCGGCGATGGAAGCTATCCTGCAGCAGGCAGGGTTCAAGACCGGCTGCTACACCTCACCACATATTCATCTATTCAACGAACGTATTCGCATCAACGGGAATAACATCTCCGATGAGTCGTTGATTGCTGCTTTTGAGTCGATTGATGAGGCTAGAAACGACGAAACCCTGAGTTATTTCGAATTTGCCACGTTAGCGGGCCTGTATCTGTTTAGTAATAATAACGTTGAGGTAGCTCTGCTGGAAGTTGGGCTAGGTGGTCGCCTCGATGCGGTCAACATCGTTGACGCGGATGTCGCATTGATCAGCAGTATAAGCATTGATCATACAGATTGGCTTGGTAAGGACATTGAGTCTATCGCCGCTGAGAAGGCTGGTATTATGAGGTCTAACAGCCCTACTGTGTTTGGGGGTGAGCTTCCGCCTAGCGCGATAGTCGAGAGGGCTGAAGAGCTGGGTTCGCCTCTGTTGGTTAGTGGCGAAGATTTTCATATGCAGTTGCATGAAGGTAGTTCTAATTGGAGTTGGAGTGGGCAAGCTCAATCCAATTCGTCCCAAGCGGTAAGTTACTCTGATCTGCCCCTGGGGAGTCTTATGTTAAGCAATGTAGCAGCCGCGCTGCAGGCGCTGACACTATTGCCCATACAGCTTGAGGTTGATGGAGTTACTGCTGCATTAAATGAGCTTCGCTTGGCGGGTCGCTTCGAGAAGCGTAGGGATTTAAGCAGTAGCCGCTCAGTAATCTTCGATGTGGCGCATAACCCAGATGCAATGCTACAGCTAGCCATCCGTTTGCAGAGCTACAAGGCCCATAATCAGAGGGCTGGTCGCATCGCCGCGGTGCTGGCGGTGATGGTAGATAAAGATATTGCAGGAATGATCACAGCCTTAGAATACTGCGTAGACATCTGGTATATTGCGCAGGTCGATGAGGCTCGCAGTATGGCTGCAGATGAAGTGGCACAAACCCTGAAAGACGTGGGTATACCGTCTGATAAGGGGTGTATTTTGCAATTCGACAGCGTTGAGTCGGCCTATAGGGCCGCCTGCGACCAAACCGGCACTCAGGATACTGTCCTTGTGACGGGCTCATTCTTTACCGTCGCAGCAGTTCATGGGCTCACAGAGCAGGCCTAAATAGCTAGTTACAGCAGCTAAGCAAGCGATCTTATAGATATTGAGGTACACGGCTTGAATCAGGGCGCCAAACAACGAATCGTCGGTACTGTCGTGCTACTCGCTCTAGCCTTAATTTTCCTGCCGATCATTTTTGATGGCGAAGGCAGTTATCAGCCTCCTGTTAGCAGTCGTATCCCAGATGCTCCCATAATTTCGATTTTGCCCGAACCCATTCCGTCGAGACCAGTTATTACCGGTACTGTTGAGACGGTCGAGCCGGACGCCGCCACGACGGTATCTCTTATCGAAGAGGTCGTCGAGTTGGTGGAAGAACCTATCGCAGAACCTATCACGGCTAGTGTTGCAGATGAGCCGATTGCCGATGTTGAAATCACTGAATCAACAGCCATTTTTAGCCGCGAAATTCCCCAGCTTGGTGATGATGGGCTTCCCCAGGGTTGGGTTGTTCGTCTTGGATCTTTTTCTGACAGTGAAAACGCCAGTAATCTGGTGACTAGATTGCAGGATGCCGGCTATAAGGCTTATACCCGCGATATCCGCAGCGGTCAGGGAATTCTTACTGGAGTATTCGTCGGTCCTTGGTTGGATCGAGGGCAGGTAAACGAATATCAGCAGAGGCTGCAAGAAGAATTTAGTTTGGCAGGTCTGGTAGTTCGCTACGAGCTCGAGAGTCTATAGTAGGTTATTGATTAGCAATGGCATTCAACCAAGTCGATATAGTCATTCTAATCATTACGGTGCTCTCGTCGGCATTTGGTTTGTGGCGAGGACTGATCAAGGAAGTACTTTCCTTATTGACTTGGATCGCAGCTTTGCTGGTTTCCAGAGTATATAGTGAGCCTCTCGCTGAATTGATGAGGGGTATGATCGAAAACGATGGTATTCGTTATGTAACTGCGTTTGCCATCTTGTTTGTCACCGTAATGATGTTAGGGACGTTTCTAAACTTCCTTATGTCAAAATTGCTTACCGTCACCGGCTTGAAGTTGGCCGACCGTTTACTGGGTGCCGCCTTTGGTGTGGCCAGAGGTGTGATAATAGTGTTGGTGATTCTGTTTATTACTAGCATGTTTGTTTCGGAAACTCAGTTGTGGCAGGAATCACAGTTAATCCCTTATGGGATGACCTTGATTGAAAAGTCACAGGTTTTCATCGGAGATATGAATAGCGTCAGTCCGACGCCGTAATTACTGTTAGTCGCGGAGCGTACTATGTGTGGATTGGTAGGTGTGGTTGCTAGTAAGAATGTAGGTGTTTGTCTTTATGACACGCTGACAGTGCTGCAACACCGAGGTCAGGATGCTGCGGGCATTATGACTAGCGATAATGGCAAGCTAAATCTCCGCAAAGACAATGGCCTAGTAAAGGACGTGTTCCGTACTCGCCATATGCGTCGGCTAACCGGCAATATGGGTATCGGCCATGTGCGTTATCCCACTGCCGGAAGCTCAAGCCCCGCACTCGCACAACCATTCTATGTAAATTCACCTTATGGTCTCTGTCTCGCCCATAACGGCAATCTAACAAACAGCAAAGAACTAAGCCGCGATCTTTTCAAAGAAGATCTTCGGCATATCAATACCGATTCGGATTCGGAAGTATTATTGAATGTATTCGCGCACGAGTTGCAGCGTCGCAATAAGATGAAGCCGCTGCCCGAAGACGTGTTCGCGGCGGTAGCCGGCGTCCACAATCGTTGCCGAGGAGGCTTTGCCGCTGTGGTTATGTTATCCGGCTATGGCATAGTCGGTTTTAGAGATAGAAATGGCATACGTCCATTAGTTTTCGGTAGCAGAGTATCTTCGAAGGGCAAGAAAGAGTACATGATTGCCTCGGAGAGCGTGGCCCTTGACTCACAGGGTTTTACTATCGAACGCGACGTTGCTCCCGGTGAGGCGGTCTACGTAGACATCGATGGAGGGCTGCATACCCAAGTTTGTACTGAGCCAGGCGTGCATGCGCCGTGTATATTTGAGCATGTATATTTCGCTCGTCCGGATTCGCTAATGGATGGCATATCGGTTTATAAGGCTAGGCTGCGAATGGGTGAGCGGCTCGCGGATAAGATCGAGCGCATAAGACCAGCGCATGACATCGACGTGATTATTCCTATACCTGACACCAGTCGCACAGCGGCTCTTGAATTAGCGAATCGTCTCGGACTTAAGTTTCGCGAAGGCTTTGTTAAGAATCGCTACATCGGTCGCACATTTATCATGCCCGGGCAAAGTCAGCGTAAGAAGAGTGTGCGCCAAAAATTGAATGCTATAGATCTTGAATTTAAGGGTAAGAATGTATTGCTAGTCGATGACTCGATCGTTCGAGGCACGACCTGTAAGCAAATCATTCAGATGGCGCGCGACGCGGGTGCCGCTAAAGTTTATTTCGCTTCCGCGGCTCCCGCTATTCGCCACCCCAATGTCTACGGTATCGACATGCCTGCGGCAGACGAGCTGATCGCGTCAGGCAAAACAGAAAAAGAAATCGAAGAGGCTATAGGGGCGGATTGGCTAATCTATCAGGATTTAGAAGATCTGATCTCAACAGCTACAGAAGGCAATCCTGCCATCAAGCAATACGAGTGTTCTGTTTTCAATGGCGAGTATATTACTGGGGATGTGGATGAGATATATCTAAAGCGCCTAGAAAATTTGCGTAATGATGCGGCGAAGGCAAAGAAGGCGAGCAAGAAGGCTGCGGCACAAGCTAGAGATTAATTCGGTTTTCAGTCAGGACTAATACGACCGCTCTCCAGAAAGAGTGGGCATGAAAGCCGACAACAAGTTTAGAAGTGAGGCGCTAATGTTATCTGTTAATACACAAGGCAATGCCGCGGATCAGGCCGAATTGGTAAATACGAAACTGGCGCAGCAAGTGCAGGTAATCGTAGCTGAGGTCGGTAAGGCCTTGCTAGGTAAAGATCATCAGATACGTTTGGCTTTGTGCTGCCTATTCTCCGGCGGCCACCTATTAATAGAAGACTTGCCTGGCATGGGTAAGACTACTTTGTCCTATGCGCTCGCGAAGGCGTTAGGGCTTAGCTATAACCGAATACAAGGCACTAGTGATCTGTTGCCAGCAGACATTCTCGGCATTTCGATTTTTAATCAGACTACCAGTGAGTTTTCTTTTCATCCCGGCCCTATATTCAGCCAGCTAGTGCTCGCCGATGAAATAAATCGAACTACTCCAAAGACGCAGAGTGCGCTGCTGGAGGCGATGGAAGAGAGGCAGGTTACTATTGAGGGGGAGACACGAATGTTGCCGGAACCCTTCTTCGTTATAGCCACGCAGAACCCAGTTACACTTGCTGGCACCTATCCGTTGCCAGAATCTCAACTTGATCGCTTCCTTATGCGCCTGCGCTTGGGCTATCCGGATCAGCGTGCTGAGCGAGAATTGCTTGAGATGAACACCGAGCGAGATAAGGTCGAGGCTATCAATCAGTGTCTGTCTCTAGAAGACGTCGTAGGGTTTCGCCGTCACTCAGCGCAGGTTAATGCCAGCGACTCTTTGTTAGACTATGTGCAACGAATAATTGCTTTTACTCGAGGAAAGGATGAGTTTCATTTTGGTTTGTCGCCGCGTGGCAGTTTAGCGATCATGCGCTCCGCTAAGACTTGGGCGCTGATGTCTGGTCGGAATCATGTTATTCCCGAAGACGTGCAGGCGATATTGCCAGCAGTTGTAGAACATCGGCTGCGTGCAGTCTCTGATGACGATGGACATAGTGGAGCTTCACTGGTGCAGCGTCTACTGAACGAAGTCGATGTGATCGAGTAGGTCTGTCACGCCGTGGCAGCAGCTAAATCACGATACGCCCCGAGTAACCGCAATGGCATTTAGTTTCCGGGAAGCATTCAATAAAAAATTCCAGCGCTGGATGGCGAAAAGAATTCCGCCGCGCGAGCAAGTTACACTCAACCGCAAAAATATTTTTATCGTGCCTACGCGTAATGGCATGTTGTTTATATTTTGTTCCGGCCTCGTATTTATCGCGGCTATCAACTATGCCGTAAGCCTCGCATTTGCCTTAGCGTTCCTAATGGTGAGTATATTCATACTTTCCATATTGCATAGCTTTAACAACCTTAGTCAGCTTACCTTGACGAGTCGTTCGGCTCAGGACGTATTTTGTGGCGAGGAGGCTTGTTTTCGTGTGCAGTTGTCACGCTCACCGAAACGGCGACATGAATCGCTAGAACTTAATTTCCCAAATTCCTTTGAGAACCCTTCAACGGCATCAACAACAAGCTATACGGATCTTGCAGTCCGAGATACTGAAGAGGTTAAAGTGTTTGCGTTTTCACATAAACGCGGTGAATTCAAGGCGCCGAGATTGCGGGTGTTAACTCGTTTTCCCCTAGGTTTGTGCCGCGCCTGGTCTGTCGTTGACCTAAACATGCATTGCCTTGTTTATCCTCGGCCCGTGCAGTTCTTGATGAATCAATTTGATTCTGGTTCTAGTGGAGGCAGCGACTCAGCGATTAATCGAGAGGGTAGTGAGGATTTTTACGGTCTTCGAGACTATGTGCCAGGTGACTCACTCAGACAGGTTGCTTGGAAAACTGTAGCCAGAGGGCAGGGGATGCAACTTAAACAGTTTGTAGACTATGTCGATAATAAAATTTGGTTAGACTGGGATATGTTTTATGGTTTCAATGTGGAGGAGAGGCTTTCACGCCTTTGCTATTGTGTTATCCAGCTATCCAAGACCGGAAATGTTTTTGGCATGCGCCTTCCTGGTTGCGAGTTCTCCCCAGCAACAGGGCCTGAGCATAGAAAGAAATTACTTCGCGCTTTAGCGCGCTTCGGTGATCAATAGTGGAGCTTGGCTATCAAATACCACGGCCAGCGCTGATATGGATTTTAATAGCGGTAGTGCTAGTGCTTCTCCCACAGACTATCCGAATGCCTGTCTGGATAAGTGTTGTTGCATTGTTCTGTGTTTGTTGGCGGGTTCTCATCTTCAAGGGGAGGTTAGATTATCCGAGTCGTATGGTTCGAGTTGCCGTGGTCTTGTTTACGCTGATCGTCTCGTTCTCGCAGATTCGAAACATTGGCATTGGTCTTGATTCAGCCGCAAGTCTGCTAGCCCTAGGCTTTGTGTTTAAATTAATAGAGATGCGGCAGAAGCGCGACATCTATGTGGTTATTTCACTTTGCTTCGTCATGTCTATGGTGGCGTTTCTGTATTCCCAAAGTGTATTGACCACACTCTACATCACGTTAGTAGTAGCAGTCACGATGGGAGCTATGATTGCGTTGAATCGCAATTCCCTAATCGCTGATAATAGGGGTACGGCCAAGCTAGCGATAAAGATTGCGGTGCAGGCTCTCCCGCTTACCATCGTATTGTTTTTAGTTTTTCCTCGTATTGCGCCTCTTTGGGCGGTGCCTATGCAGACTGGTCAGAACTCAACTGGCGTGACTGATGAGATGTCGCCGGGTGATATTAGCGCTTTGGGCCGCTCTGCTGAACTTGCCTTTCGTGTAAGGTTTGAAGATGGCGTAGAGTTGGCGCATGAACAGCTGTACTGGCGCGGGTTGGTACTCGATAATTTTGATGGCGTCACCTGGCGCCGCACGCGTAATTCTTCAGCTTACTCTGTTGCGACTTCATTGGCCGATTTTAGGATTAGCTATGAGGACCGAATCCGCACAGTTGGCGAGCCGATAAATTACAACGTTATCCTTGAACCTACCCAACAACCTTGGTTATTTGGATTACACCTAGCTGAAGACGTCGATGATGAGTTTTTCAACGGCCGCAATTTCGAGCTTTTTAACAATGGCCGAATCACGCAGCGACTCAGTTATGACTTAAGTTCCTTTATACAGAATCAGACAGATGTACTGCTGTTGGATAGCTCGCGTAATCGAAACCTTGATCTACCGAATGACGGTAACGAGCGCAGCAGGGAATTCGCTAGAGAGTTACGCGAATCAGTATCTACTGACAGGCAATACGCGAATGCGGTGCTGATGCATTTTTTGCAGAATCAATATTTCTACACACTGAATGCGCCATTGCTTGGAGACAACAGGATAGATGAGTTTTTATTCGACACCATGGCAGGTTTCTGCGAACACTATGCGAGCTCTTTCACCTATCTGATGCGAGCCGTGGGAATTCCGGCACGAGTTGTTGTTGGTTATCATGGGGCAGAAACGAATCCCTATGAGAACTATCTTATGGTGTATCAATACAACGCCCATGCTTGGAGCGAGGTATGGTTCGAGGGGGAAGGCTGGGTGCGATTCGACCCGACGGGTGCAGTATCGCCAACTCGAATTGAGCAGGGCGTACAGGAAGCGCTACGCGATGATCCAGCATTCATGGAGGATGATCTGTTCTCTGCAGCCAGATTTGGAGGCATAGGCTGGTTAAATGCGATGCGACTTCGCCTTGACGCCATCGAGTACGAGTGGAACGAACTCGTTGTGAATTACGATGAAGATGTGCAGTTTGAATTGTTTGAGAGACTGTTCGGAGAGGTTACAGAGCAAAAGTTGATCCTGCTAATGTCATCGCTTGCGATAATAGTAATGATTGCTGTTGGTTTTACGGTTATCAATATCGAGCCAAGAATCCGGCGAACACCGATAGATCGTTTTTACCTTAGTGTCTGCAAGGAATTGGCAAAGATGAAATTAGTTAGGCGCAGAGGGGAGGGGCCGATTGCATTCAGAGATCGGGTCTGTGCAGAGAGGCCAGAGCTGGCTGCTGCGATGACCGAGCTTACCGAATTGTACGTAAGGCTAAACTATGTGGAGAAATACCTCAGTGAGGCTGAGCAGAAGTCTGAGTTACGAGCATTGAAAACTGTGTACTCAAAGTTGAAGGCAAAGATGCCGGCGCTGGCTGGTTTGAGGCGCGGGGTTTAATCGTTATTGGTATGACTCGTTTGCGCGCATAGATCTCGTATAGAGACTGCTGACAATAAACCCTAGCACTGCAATAACAAGGAACAAAAAAAGTAACAAAGCGGTACTGCTATCCATATTGAATGATCCGCCTATTGTCGCTGCTAGTAAGCCTAATAGGATCGCAATGAGCGAAAACACGCTTAGAATAAATGCTAAGCCTGATCCAATACCACGCAGCAGAGGGAAAAACTGGCTTATGGCAACAATAAAGCCGGTGGCTATTATTATCCAAAACCACAGGCCCGCACCCATCATACTATTGGAAACGGCGGCGGTTGCAATGCAGGCTATGGCAAACAGTATGCCGATAAACTTGTTCATTTCTCGCAATCCTGTAAGGGCATGATAGCTTGCTAAGTGGCATACCCTTTGCAGATTAAAGTAAGCCAGTAGTGCAGTATTTCTGAAAGTCTGTCAGCCTCCGGCTAATTTAACGTTCTTAAATTTCTTATCTAATTCCTGCTTAAGCTGATCGCGATGGTCGCCCTGAATTTCGATAACTCCATTTTTGACAGTGCCCCCGGAGCCACACAGAGCCTTTAGTTTCTTTGCGAGTGCCTTAAGGTCTAGCTCACTCATTTCAAGTCCCGATACGAGTGTGACACCTTTGCCCTTCCTTCCTTTGGATTCTCTGCTGATTCTTATAGGTGGATCGATAATCTGTCTAGGATTGCCGTTATCTTGGACGAGTCGGCACTTACATTTGCGCAGCGGCTTGTGACAGCCGGGGCAGGTGGAGGATGCTTCGGTGCTATAGACTAGGCGAGAATTACTCATGTTGGTCTGCCGCTAGTCGCGTCGTGTTATGTCTTATAAAGCGGAGGTAGTGAGTATTGCTCTTCTTGTTGCTGCTTCTTCTGTACGCGTAGTTTGCTTTTTCTTAGTTGTGAGATGAGTTGGAGCAGTTCGCCAGTGTTGAACGCGTTCTCACCGGATTTACCGCCGTTCGTTTGGAAAAGCGCGGTTTGTAAAGTGCGTGCATGTTCGTGCAGGCCAGGGGCTTCACTTTGTTGCAAGACGTCTTCCATGCTGATGATGGTTCTGCCATCGATGTGGTGGTTACACCAGGTTATAAGAGTTCGACGTATGGCGCTTAGGTCATTGTTACCAGAGGCGCGTACCAGTTGTTTGTAGGCTACGCGTTCGTTGTTGTTAGGGCTGTAATTTGCGGCGATCTTACTCTTTAGACGGTTTAGATATTCGTTAACTTCGCGTTTATTGCCAACGATGACGAGTTTGTAGATGCTAAAGATCACAATGATGAATGCCGCAGCAATCGCATAGTTAAGCCATGCTGCTTCAACCTCGATGAATTCTGCCTCAGCCTGCTCATCGATCATATCTTGGTCAATTACCGGTAGCTGAGAGAGCAGTTCTTCTAAGTTCTCAGTGCTGGCTACAGTTTGTTCTGCGGGCAGTACACCGTCGATATTCGCAATCACTAATCTAGTAGCGGGTATGATCGTTACTTCTAGTTGGTCAGTCTCTATGTTCCACCAAGGAATGGAGATTTCAGGAATGAGTACGTTGCCGCTATCGATGGGAACCATGGAGGTGGTTTCTATTCGGGTGCCAACAATTGCACCGTCTACGAAAGTGCGTTCGATCTCATCTGGATCGGGGTATAGGTTTAAGCCTTCAATTTCTGTTGGGCTGAAGGGAGGTAGTACTGCGCCATCAAGACCATCAGCTGTCATCGTTACAGTGCGTACGACGCTATCACCAACCTTTAAGTCGTTGATGTCGGTGCTCCAGCTTTCCTCCAGCGTTAGATTTGATACCGGTAGCCAGAAATCCTCACTCTGCACGGTAGCAGGGCGTTCTTGTACGTCTATTGTTATGCCTTCGATGAATGCGGTAACGCGACGGGTATTGAGGTTTCTAAATACAAAGTTGCTAGAACCATCGGTGACTTCGCCGCGGAACAGAATGTCTGGAATCTCCAGAGGGCCGCTGCGTTGTGGGAAAATGACGTAACGTTTTTCGTAAACCCCATAGCGCGCACCGTCGATGAGTTTCTCGTATTGATTAGGAGAGCCGATTAGCTGAATGACCGAGTCTTCCATTTCAAGTTCGGTAAACTGTGGATTTCGTATGCCGTTGATCGTGTAGTAGAGGCGAACAGTGAACAGTAGTTGTTCCTGCACGTAGACAGAGTCTTTATTAGTTTCTATCTCAAGATATAGCTCTTCGTTTGATTGATTCGAGCGTGGCCCCTCATTAGATACAGTGACTTCTATTGGGGCAGTTGTAGTTCCATTGATGTCTAACGAAGGGATTATGAGATCACCTTCTTCGAGAGGGAATAGCGTAACGATGTAGTCTGTCCACGCCTCTACAGCGCCATTAACACTGCGTATCTGGCTGGAAGTTCTAGTGCCTAGTACATCAAACTGACTAGTTAATGGGGTCAGATCTAATTGCATGCCTTGGCGTTGTTCATAGATTCGTATAGTCAGTGTTACGGTTTCGCCGCGCGCGATTTCATTGCGGTCGAGTGAAATATCGACTTCTTGTGCCTGTGCCGATGAGAAGAATGCTAGGCCGAAGCAGAGGAATATGAATGCTAGTTGTGACTTAATCCTCACCAGATTTGTCCTCCATTCTGCAAGCTATTCGCTGTTCCGTTCAGCTGCCGCTGCCGGTACTGATATCTGAATTTGCGGCGCAGTAGTTCGCCTGGGTCGTCTTCTATTCGTCTTAACCACTGCTCTAGAGATTGCTGTTCTTCAAATTCTTCGTTAGTCGTTTCGCTAGGAGTGTTCTGTTCGCTATTTGACTCAGAGCCTTCCTGTTCTTCTGGCGGTTGATTCTGTTGCTGCTCATCTTGTTGATCCTGATTGCCTTCCTGGCTCTCTTGATCTTGTTGTTCGCTGTTCTCTGAGTCTTCATCTGACTCATTCTCAGAATTTTGTTCTGACTCGTTGTCTTGCTCTTCACCTTCCTGGTTTTCGCCGTTCTCAGCTTCCTCTTGTTCAAGCAGTTGCTCGACGATTTCTTTGTTCTTCATAGCGTCGGCGTGGCCAAGTTCTAAGCTGAGCGCCATGTCGTAAGCGGCGATAGCCTCCGCGTAGTTGCCGGACAAGGCGAGGGCGTTACCTCTATTGTAGTGCCCGTCAGGCGTGTCGATGGCGCTGAAGGATGCTATAGCGGCCTCGTAATTTGCAGCCTTGTAGTTGGCTGCTCCCTGCCAGTCGGTGGCTTCGAAGAGTAATGCGGCGGTAGAGTGTTCTTCACTCGCGAAAGCCTCGGCGGCTTGTTGATCTTTTGTCTTCCAAAGATCTTTCCATTCCAGTGCTTGTGCCTGTTGGCTTGGTAGCATCATGCCGGAGCCGGTAAGTAAGACAAAGCTGAATAACCAGCCGCGACGAAAGCTAAGGGCGGCGATCGGCAATACCAGTAGTAATAACCATGGACCGAACTCATACCAGACGTCGAATTCTTCTTCGACATCTGAAAGTTGCTCCTCATCTAGAAGTTCGTAGTCTGCAAGTAAGTAGGCTAGGTCGGAATCGGCTAGCTGTATATCGTGGTAGCGGCCGTTAACTCTATTGGCTAGTGACTGCAGAACGTTCTTGTTCAGAGTAGGGATGATAAGTGCCCCGGCTTCATCTGTTAGAAAGTTACCATCATTGGTGCGTATCGGCGCACCTTCTTCAGTGCCGATGCCCATGATCAATAGTTCATAGTCGTTGTCTGCAAACAGCTCCGTAATGAGGAGTTCTTCATCGAAGCCGCTGATGCCATCGGTCATCAATAGGACTTTGCCGCGACTGGCGTCAGTCTCGTCAAGCAAGCCGGTGGCGAGTTTGACCGCCTCTACAGGCTTGCTGCCAAACAGAGGCATGATGTTGGGGCTTAGTGATGGGACCAGTGATTCTATAGTTACCACGTCATCGGTTAGTGGTGTCACCGTGTGCGCATCGCCAGCATAGACGACGAGAGCAGTCTGGCCTTCTTCACGCAGAGTGAGGATGTCTCGCAGTTTGCGTTTCGCCAGATCGAGTCTATTCGGCGAATGATCGGGTGCGAACATAGATAATGAAAGATCGAGTACGATGACGAGGGCGTCTTCTCTCTTCTGCACAGGCTGAGGTAGCTGTTCCCACACCGGTCCAGCTAGTGCGAGTATAGATAGCGTCCAAGCCGCAAATAGCAACACTAAGGGTGTTCTCTGGGATGCATTCTTGCTGCGGTCGAGAAGATAGGGTAACAGGCTCTTGTCGATGGCCTTGTCCCAGGCGGTAACAACAGAATTCACTCGCCACATGGCGATAAAGAACAGCAACACAGGAATCAATGCCAGTAACCATATAGGTCTCAGGAAATGAAAATTCTCAACTAAGCTGACAGGTATAAGTAATTCCATCAGGCTTTACTTCCACTAATTGTGTCGATCTCATCGTCGTCATCCCCGAGTCGCGCCTTGCCAGCGAGCGACATCCACGGAATCGAGAATAGGGCGAGTAGAAAGCTGATTAATACGGCTGCCCCAAGGGGCCAGTAGAATAATACTCGAGTCGGTCTATAGGTCTGCTCGTCTTGCTCGATTGTCTCAAGCAGGTCTAGCTCCTCGTAGATATCTACCAGATCATTTACGTCCCGAGCTCTAAAATAACGTCCGCCGGTTGATTCGGCGATCTGTGTTAGCACGGCCTCGTCTAATTCTGCTGATGGATTTATTGCTCTGGCGCCGAAGAAGGTGCGCTGTACGACCTGATCGGCCCCGATGCCGATAGTATATATCTTGATGTTCTCTGTTTGCGCGAGCTGACCTGCCTGCTCTGGTGAAACCGAGCCAGCATTGTTGACACCATCGGTGAGTAATACCAGCACGCGGCTGTTTTCAGGCCTAGTACGCAAGTGAATAACGCCTAATCCTATAGCGTCACCGATAGCCGTTGCCGATTCTTCGATGATGCCGATCTCGGCTTCTGCCAAAAGAGTGCCTACGGTTTGTCTATCGAAGGTGAGGGGTGCCTGTATATAGGCATGAGCGGCAAACAGGATTAAACCTAGACGGTCGCCCTCGCGGCGCTCTACGAAATCACCGACTACAGCCTTCACCACGTCGATACGGGAAGCCTGACGGTTACCTACTACCATGTCCTGAGCCTCCATACTGCCGGAGATGTCGACCGATAGCATCAGATCACGACCTGTTGACGGAAGTTGTATCGGGTCGCCCAGCCATTGAGGTCGGCTCGAAGCTATTACTACCAGTAACCAGATCAGTGTGCAGCAGATCAGGTTTAGTAACCTGCCGGAGGTCATGTTCTCGTTGTCTGACTGCAAACGGCTAAGGGTGCTAAAAAACGGTACATATAACGCAGCATCCTGACGTGGCGCGCGAGCAAGCAGCCTATAAATAATCAGTGGCAGTGGTAGGGCCAGAAAAACTAAGGGCCAAGTAAATTCAAGCATCTGAGCTTAATCCTTGGGGGGCGGTGGTGGCATTGTCTCTGGAGTCTTCCTTAGACTTCGCGCTGCTTTTATAGAGGCTCTCGATCCACTGCTGGCCAAAGCTCTGCATGGCGTCCACATCTACGTCGCATTTTGTCTGGAATCGCCCGTATTGTAAGGCTTTAGCGATATCGTCGCTCATCAGGGAAGATTCCCCTTTTTGACGAATAAAATCAACCCATGACGCACCGTCCAGGCTAGCCGCATTGTCCTGTGGATAGTGCACCAGTGCTACGCGTCGTACCACCGTGTTGAATTGATTGACGTAGTCGAGTTTGTTCTGATCCATGCTGGCGGGATCGGCATGGGAATAGCCGTCATAGCAACGCTGCAATTCCGATAGGGCGTACTGGCAAATCTTCTGCTGGCGTCGGCTATTGACGAGCTTGCGTAACAAGATAGCGAGCAGAACAAGGGCAATAGCTGCGAGAATCCACCAGCCAATAGCCGGCGGCCAGTAGCTTACCGGTTCAGGAAGGTGAATGTCGGCTAGTTGAGCTAAGAGCTCTTCGCTATCCATTGCCGTATCTGCTCCACGACCAATTGATTGGTCCGCATTTTAATGAGTTGAATCTTCAATTTTTCCAATTCAGATTCGGTATTTTGCATACGAAGCTGAAATTGTTCCTTGTAGCGATTACGGGCCTTGTTGCTATGGGTGTTGAGGGCGCCTTTGCTCGCGCCATCAGTAATGCTGTAAACACCCGGTGGTGGCAATGATTCCTCTAGGGCGTCATAGACCATGCAGCAGACCACGTTATTGTGCTGAGACAATTGATTTAGATACTGCAATGCCTTCGCATCCAGCGTCATGAAATCAGATATTACATACAATGTGCTGCCGGGCTTGGTGATGCGTCTAATTTGACCGAGAGCGTGAGCGAGGCCGGGCTTAAAGCCTTCTTCTGGTTCCCGATGGGTCTCGGGATCCTTAACGTGTTGCAGATCTTGGTTATATTGATAGATCTGATTCAGTAAATGTAGAGCCGATCTGCGACTGCGCTTGGGTCTAATTAACGACGAGCCCCAATCAGAGAACACGAGCCCGCCGACTCGATCGCCATTATCGATAGCAAGCCAGCAAAATAGCGCAGCGGCCTGAGCTGCCAGAACCGACTTAAAGGCAACCTGGCTACCAAAAAACATGTTGTGGGTTTGGTCGACAGCAATGATAACGGGGCGTTCCCGCTCTTCTCTGAAGACTTTTGTAAAGGGTTTATTTGTTCGAGCAGTGACACGCCAGTCGATAAGCCGGATATCGTCACCTGCTTGGTAGGGTCTGAACTCCTCGAAGTCCAGGCCGCGGCCGCGCATCTTGGATAGGTGCAGACCTGAGATGCCGGCAATGGAGCGGGAATGCGCCAAATAATCGAGATTCTTGGCGGCATGCCGCTGAATCAGCAATTCCTCCAAGGTGATAACCGCCCCAGTACTCTGGTAGCGGGCGAAATGTGGGTCGCTGTGAAGCTTCACTGACATGATAAGCCTTGGCGTTTGCTAGGCTGAAGGTACGCGTTCGCGAATAGTCTCAAGCACTTTATCTGGGGTGATGCCGCTCGCCTCAGCTTCGAAGCTCAGTAGGATGCGATGGCGCAGGCAATCGAAAAGGACTTCTTGCACATCATCTGGGCTAACGAAGTCTCTGCCCTGAATCCAGGCGTGGGCTCGCGCACAGCGGTCTAGAGAGATGGTGCCGCGAGGACTGGCACCGTATTCTAGCCAGGACGCGAGGTCTTCGCCGTAGTTTTCCGGTGACCGTGTCGCCATGATCAGCTGAATTATGTATTCCTCAACTTCTGGCGCCATATGCATGTTTAGAATCTCGAGGCGTGCGGCGAACAATACCTCTTGTGTCACTTCTTTTGGGGTTTCTGCTACGTGATTGGCGGCTTCGTTGCGAACAAGATGCAGAATTTCGCGTTCTGCGTCGATCTTCGGATAGTCGATCGTTACGTGCATGAGGAAGCGATCGAGCTGGGCCTCTGGAAGAGGGTAAGTACCTTCCTGCTCAATAGGATTTTGGGTTGCCATTACTAGAAATAGAGGGGGAAGCTGGAATGATTCACGGCCAACACTGACCTGATGCTCACCCATCGCCTCCAAAAGAGCTGACTGCACCTTGGCAGGAGCGCGATTGATTTCATCTGCTAAGACTAGATTGTGAAAAATAGGTCCCTGTTGAAAGCGAAAGGAACCGTCTTCCGGCCGATATACCTCTGTACCGGTAATATCGCTGGGTAATAAATCGGGTGTGAATTGGATGCGGTGGAAGTCACCTTCTATGGCGCGGGAAAGATCCTTGATCGCTTTGGTCTTTGCTAAGCCGGGTGCGCCTTCTACCAACAAGTGGCCATCAGCCAATAATGCAATCAGCAAGCGATCAATAAGGCGCTCTTGGCCTATAATTTGAATCGATAACCAATTTTTGAGTTCTGTTATTATTTCGTGATGGCTCATATTGATAATTCTCTGCTGTGTGTGCGGCGCGTAAGGCGAAGTCAGGGATTTTAAACGTTTTGATATGTATGTCTAGGTCGAGATTGTAGCTGAATGTAGCTACCTATCGAGCATGGCTATTAATTCAATTGTGCTAACCGCTGCGGCGGAGAAAGTTAAGTTTATGAAGAGGCTGCAAATACGGATGGATAAGCAAATATTTACGCTGGATCGAAGGTCTCGTAGCTGCGGACGACACTGCGCGCGGAGCCAAATACTATGAGTGAAAAATATCTACTGGGGCACGAGAAGCTCATGCAGCTCAGTAAGAGGCTGGGTAAAGACTATTCGAAGACAAATCCCGTTGATCTGGACCTGTTTGTTACTCACTACTTTGCTAGTACGTCGCGCTCCGACCTAAGTGAGCGTGGCAATGACCTGATGTATGACAATCTGAAGCAGGCTTGGGCTTTCTATCAGCAGAGAGACTCCAATGCTCCCAAAGTCGAATTCTTGCACTTTGATTCCGATGGAGACGGCAAAGGTGAAAGAAAAGGTCAGCGCAGCGGAACACGAGTCCTGGTGCTGCAGAACGACATGCCGTTCTTGGTTGATTCAATTCGACAGGCACTAACGCGCTCTTCGGTAATTATCAAATACATTAACAACTCCGTTCTTTACAGTGAACGGATTGCACGAGGCGCCAAAGGTGCTGGGAAGCTATCGCTTATTCCACTCAGCGTAACCGAAGGCTCAACCAGAGAGGCGCTGATCTGTCTCGATTGTGTTCGACTAAGCAGTGCCGAGAGCAAACTTGCAGAGAAGGAAATTCGCGAAACCCTAAAGCACGTTGCGGTAGCCGTTAAAGACTATCCTGCTATGTGTAAGCAGATGTTGAGTGTTAGAGAAGCACTTGAAAAGAGTGCGGCAACGATTCCAGCCTCCCAAGCTAGTTATGACGAGTCGCTAGAGTTCATCTCATGGATGTTGGATGACCATTTCACCTTCTTAGGCTATGAAAAATATTGTATCAATCGCAAGACGCGTAGCCCGAGCATCGAATTGCAGGAAAACTCGCCGCTAGGTGTATCCAAGCTGAAGAAAGGTCTCAAGCCAAAGGTTAAGTTATCGGAACTGTCCATGGGCGCGCGAGATCTAATCCTCAAGAGGAAGATCTGTAATTTTGCGAAGTCAGGAACTCGTTCCAAGGTGCATCGCCCAGCGTACTGTGACTATGTGCTGATTAAAGAATTCGATAGTGAGGGTGAGGTCTCGGTAGAGCATCGTTTCTTGGGCCTGTATACCTCGTCTGCGTATTTTCAGGAAGTGTTAGATATTCCTTTGCTTCGGCGTAAGGTCAATGCAGTGTTGGAGAAGTCTGGTTTTTCGCAGAACGGTCATAACATTAAGGACTTGATGCAGGTTATCAATGTGTTTCCCCGTGATGAGTTGTTTCAAATAAGCAGGAGTCAGCTGCTACATACGGCAACTGAAATCACTCGAATTCAGGACTTGCGAACAAGTCGTCTGTTCATTCGTCGCGATCTGTACGGTAAATTCTTTTCTTGTCTTGTGTATGTTCCTAAAGACATGTTTACAACAAAAGTGAGGCTAATAGTTCAAGAGCTTCTCCAGGAGAGGCTGCAGGGAGAAGAGGTTGAATTCACCACCCATTCTTCAGAGTCAGACTTCACCAGAATTCATCTCATCTATCGCGTGCCGCAAATAGAGCTGGTTAGTTACGACCCGGGTGCTATCGAAGTTGAGATGATTAATCTTATTAAGCCATGGGAGGAGCACCTGTCCAAGGCGCTGGCGGAAGAGCATGCGGATGTTGAGGCTAGAAAACTGTATGCGGAATACGCTGGCTGCTTTTCTCAGGCCTACAAGGAGTCTTACAGCGCCGAAACGGCGGTAGCCGATATTCTAAATATAGAACGCGTTGTCTCGACAAAACAACCTGTGGTGAATTTGTCGAGTTGCGCCTCCGATGGGCAGGCTGAGTTTAGTTTTAAAATATTCAGTTATGACGAGCAGCTACATCTTTCCAATGTTGATCCTATCTTGGAAAATTTGGGGTTGAATATTATTAGCGAGAAGGCATTCAAGCTGCAGCCGGATTCTGACGATCGAGTTTGGTTGCATGACTTTTCTTTATATCGTGCCAAGCAACTAGGTCATTTTACAGCTGACACGAAACAGATCTTTGAAGATGCCTTTCTCGCCATCTTTAATGGAGAGATCGATGACGATCGCTTCAATGAATTGGTGACGACGGCTGAGATAAAATGGCGCGATGCGGCTCTGCTTCGAGCGTACGCGTCTTACCTAAAACAGATTCAGTTTGGTTACAGTGTTGTGCATATCGCCGAGACTCTGTCGAACAATCGAGCAATATGTCAGCTGTTGATAGAGTATTTCGCAAAAATGTTTGACCCTTCTCTTAGTGAGAAGGAGCGAAACAAAGCGAAAGCGGTTCGAGCAAAGCTGATCGCGGCAATAGATGCGGTTACTGTGTTGTCCGAAGACAGCGTGCTTAGGGCTTATCTGAATTTATTCGACGCGACCCTGCGCACAAATTACTTTCAGCCGCAGGATGATGGTGTTTCGCTGAAGAGTTATTTTTCTTTCAAATTCGATCCAACCCGGATTAGCGGGATGCCTAGGCCAACGCCGCGCTATGAAATTTTCGTATTCTCGCGTCAGGTCGAGGGAGTGCATCTTCGAGGTGGCAAGGTTGCTCGAGGTGGATTGCGCTGGTCAGACCGTCGTGAAGATTATCGTACCGAGATACTAGGTTTGGTTAAGGCTCAGCAAGTAAAGAATTCAGTCATCGTGCCAGTAGGTGCGAAGGGTGGTTTCGTTATCAAGCAGGATGCTACTGGGCTAGACCGGGATGGATTCAGAGAATTAGGTATAGCTTGCTATCAAGTGTTTATTCGTGGCTTGCTAGATATTACCGACAATCGAGTCGGCACCAAGATTGCGTCTCCCGAATCTGTTATCAAGCGCGACGATGACGATCCTTATTTGGTTGTGGCTGCTGATAAAGGTACCGCCACATTCTCCGACATTGCTAATAGCCTTAGCGGGGAATACGGTTTTTGGTTAGGCGATGGCTTTGCTTCTGGCGGGAGTAATGGTTACGACCACAAGCAGATGGGTATCACCGCGAAGGGTGCCTGGGTTTCGGTGCAGCGGCATTTCCGCGAGCTCGGCAGAAACATCCAGAAGGAAGACTTCAGCGTGGTAGGCATAGGTGATATGTCGGGCGATGTATTCGGTAATGGCATGCTGCTATCAAAGCATATCTGTTTGCAGGCCGCCTTCAACCACTTGCATATATTCATCGATCCCACGCCAAACTCAGCGCGCAGCTTTACTGAGCGGGCTCGTCTGTTCAAGAAACAAGGCTCATCCTGGGAAGACTACAATACAAGTTTGATTTCCAAAGGCGGCGGGGTATTTTCCAGAAAGTCGAAGTCCATACAGATAACGGCACAGATGAAGAGTAGTTTCGATATAACGGCAGACTCGCTAACTCCCGATGAGTTGATCTCAGCATTGTTGCTCAGCCCTGTCGACATGCTTTGGAATGGCGGCATCGGCACCTATGTGAAGGCAGTTACCGAGAATCACCAAGAAGTGGGCGACAAGGCTAATGATTCACTGCGTGTGAATGGCAAGCAACTTCGGTGCAAGGTTATCGGTGAGGGCGGCAACCTCGGGTTTACTCAGCTTGCTCGGATTGAATATGCGATGAATGGCGGCGTCTCTCTTACCGACTTTATCGATAATTCGGCGGGTGTTGATTGCTCTGATCATGAGGTCAATATAAAAATTCTACTGAACACGCTGAGCAAGGAAAAACAGCTCAGCGAGAAAAGGCGCAGTAGTTTGCTGCAGAGCATGACCGAAGATGTTTCTGAGCTTGTGCTTGCGAACAATTATAGGCAGGTGCAGGCAATTGGCCTGGCTAACTTTGAGATGGGTTTTCGCAACAAGGAATACGCCGGTCTTATTTCGTTCCTCGAGGAAAGCGCGGGTCTTATCCGAGATTTGGAATTTCTTCCAAATGCCGAGCAATTAGAGGAGCGGACAGCGAAGCAGCAATATCTGACGCGGCCCGAGATTTCGACTGTAACTTCCTATATGAAAATGTATCTGAAACAGGTGCTGGTTAAAGCAGATTATATCGATGACGCCTACCTCGAAGAGTATCTTCATGGCGCGTTTCCTGCGAGCCTCGCTAAGAAGTACCAAGCTGAAATAGCAAAGCATCCACTAAGGAAAGAGCTAGTTGCTACGCAACTCGCAAATTTCGTTGTGAATCTAGTTGGGCCTAGTTTCATCTACCGTATGGTGGATTCGACCGGGGCATCTGCAAATGATGTGGTGAAAGCGGCCGTGATGGCGAAGGATATTTTTGATGTAGAAAAGTACTGGATGCAGATCGAGGCTTTGGACTACAAGGTATCAGCGGATACACAGGCCGTGATGATGACTCGTCTGACTCGGTTGTTGCGACGAGCGACGCGCTGGCTACTGCGCCATCAAGATAGTGTGATGGACTTTGCCGAGGCGCAGCGTTTATTTAGCACTCAGATCAAGTCAATTCGAAAGATGCTTCCACAGAAGCTGCCGCCAGATTTTCAAGAGATGTTCGTTGAGAAGTTTGACAGCTTGGTCGCAGATGCAGTGCCTGAAGACTTAGCTCGTGAGATTACGCGCTGTGAATTTCTTTTCCCCGCAACCAGCATTATTGACATTAGTCAGACCTGTGGAGAAAAGCTTTCGACAGTGGTTGAGGTTTACTACGCTGTTGGCGAGGAGTTACAGCTCAACTGGTTAGGCAAGATGATAAATCAACTACGTGTCAGTAATAATTGGCAGGCCCTCGCACGGGAGTCTTATTTGGACGATCTTGCCTGGCAGCAGCGAATATTGACGGCAAATATTGTTGGGTCAAATATTAAATCCGGTACTGCTGCTAGCAAGGTACGAAAATGGAGCGAGAAGAGCGTAGCATCTCTTAGTCGAGCTAAGGAGATGTTGGAGTTCCTAAGGGCTGAGCAAGAGCCAGACTATGCGATGTTCTCGGTAGTGTTGCGGGAGTTGCAGGCGTTGGCGCAGCAGACAGAAGTTAAGAACTAACGCGGCAGATTGATGGTTTTGATAGTTCGCTAATACTGCGTACAATTCAGTTCCATAGAGCTGCACGTTTTTAACTTTGGACAATTACTAACAATTTATAAACCCTGGCGAATTATCTTTGTATAAACTTTTACGCAATATCCTGTTCTGTCTTCCTGCTGAGGCTTCGCATGATTTTGCCTTGCGGGCGATGAAAATTGGCGATGGTCTCGGCGCATCTTCTTTGCTAGCAGCCAACACAGCAGGCAAGGCTCAGCCGAAACGGGTTATGGGGATTGATTTTCCGCATGTTGTTGGTCTGGCCGCAGGTCTTGATAAAAACGCCGATTACGTGGACGCTCTATCCTCGATGGGGTTTGGTTTTATTGAAGTAGGTACTCTAACCCCGAGGCCTCAGCCGGGGAATCCTAAGCCGCGGATGTTTCGATTGAAATCTGAGCAGGCAATAATTAATCGTCTTGGTTTTAATAACAAAGGGATTGAACATGCCTGTGGGAATATTGCGAAGCTAAGAAATCGTGGTGTGCTGGGGATCAATATTGGAAAGAATTTTGATACGGCGGTAGAGCATGCCAATCAAGATTATATTTACTGTCTTAGGCAAGCCTATCAACTGGCTGACTACATCACCGTGAATATATCGTCACCTAACACCCCTGGACTACGCAGCCTGCAATTCGGCGACGAGTTCAATAGTTTGTTAGATGAATTAAAAGAAGAACAGGCTCGCCTGCAAGCGGAGCACAAGATCTACACTCCAATAGCTGTGAAACTAGCGCCAGATATGAGCGAAGAGCAGATAGCTTCCTGTTGTGAAAGCCTGCTTTCTAGGGAATTCGACGGGGTAATTGCAACCAATACTACGCTGGATAGATCCTTAGTTGCCACTAGCCCTCACGCAGCAGAGGCTGGCGGCTTGAGCGGAGGGCCGCTGAGTGAAAAATCCTGCGAGGTCCTAAAATGTATCAAGGCAGAAGTCGGTGAGCGTATGCCTATCATCGGTGTTGGTGGAATCATGTCTGCGGATCATGCGCAGCAACGACTAGCCGCAGGTGCCGATTTGCTACAGATCTATACTGGCTTCATTTATCAGGGGCCTGCTCTGATTGAGGAAATCCTCACTGCCATCTCCGAAGATAGCTAGGAAGACCTAGATTGAACCGACTCATTTTCTATACAACAAGCGGCTGTCATCTCTGTGAGCATGCAGCGTTAGTGCTGCAAGAATTTTCCGCGCAGGCAAATGCTCCTGAGTTCGATCTTGAAGAGGTGGATATCAGTACTGACGAGCAACTTGTGGAGCTGTACGGGATTCGAATTCCAGTGGTTAAGAATTCGGCGAACGAGAAGGAGGTGGGTTGGCCTTTCGATCTCGAGGATCTTGCTAGGATATTTTGATGTGCCAGGGTTCGAAGCGAACGCCGAATAAATTGTCCGTAGGATAGCGGATATCGACATAACCTAATCTTGCGATCTTTTGATATTCAGCCGTTTTTGAGAAATCGACGGTGAAATTTTTCGCGCCGTAACCAATCTTGCCGATATCGAAATCACCAATTCCATGGTAGGAATGCCCGGGAGGAGCTAGTGATCGTGAGGCTCGAGATAGATTGCCATTAGCCTCTATCGCCTTTGCAAGGAACAGGTGCATCTGTTTTACGATGCTGCGCACGCCCGATGTCAGAATAACCTCGTTTCCCACATCTTTTTTGATCTGGTTATAGAGTGTCTCGGACTCTCCCTTTAGAAGAAAGTGTCCCGTGTTCGAAATTTTTGCTACATCGTTGCGTGGAATAAAGTCTGTGATCTCGGCGCTTATTTTCTTTCCGAAGAAGCCATAGCGATGTGGATTAGCGAAGAATACTTCCTCGATAAAGTTCAGTTCGTCAGCCTCGAATTTACCAATTTGCGAAAAGTTGCGACCGTGTTGCAACATTTCGTCGAAGCTCATCAGATTAAAGTTGCCGTGTCCGATATGCCTCTCTACGCGGGTAAGGTGCGCAGTGGTGCGCAGTAGCAGTGATTCATAGCGAGGATCGAGATAGATGTCGCTAGCAAATATTGCGTCGAAGTTTCTAATCTTACGAAGATAGCTTTCTACCTGTTCTTCTTCTAGTTCGGCTACTTCGAAGGGGATGTTCGGGTTTTGTTGTGGCGCGAGTACCGGTGCTGGGGTTGGGATTCCCTGCGCAGGTTGTACGGACATTAATTCGATAGGAGTAAATTGGAAGGAGTCTATGCTCTGTCCAGCCGCTCCAGTGGTATTACCCTGATTAACGACTGGCGCGCTGGCAAGTAGTGGACTCTCTTGGTTTATCCGCTGCCACATAAAATGGCCGCCGAACGCCACCGTGCTCGCGGTAAAGAAGCCCTCTAAAAATGCTCTCTTATTCAATGCCTGACCCGTGTCTTTCTTCTTTTATATGGTCCGTTTATCTAGAAGGACCTAAACTCTTATAGACCATATCGTTAAGCGGATTCAATTTTACAACGAAAATGTTGCAAAATCAGTCGAAATCTCTAATAGGTCTATGAATTTGTTGGCGATTCTGAGGCTTTGCTCTCATCTGGGGCCTAAATTTCTGCCGAAGCTACGCCAAATAGACGCTTGGCGTTCTCGCTGGTCTCAGTAGCGAGCTGTTCAGCCGGTCGGCTGCAGCATCTTGAGATCGTGTACAACACCTCGATTAAGTGCTTCGGTTCATTGCGCCGCGTCTTGGGTTTAGGGCGTATTGTCCTCGGGAGGAGATAGGGCGAGTCGCTTTCAATTAGGAGGCGATCGCTAGGTATCAATCCTGCTAGTGTTTGCAGGTCTGCGCCGCGTCTCTCATCGCATATCCAGCCGGTGATGCCGATATACATGTCCAGGGCTAGGTAGTCTTCGAGTGCCTGTTCATTATCGGTGAAACAGTGAACCACGCCGCCCACAATCTTATCGCGATAGCGACGCAGCAGTTCGATAAACTCAGGATGTGCGTCTCGCTGATGCAAAAATAACGGCTTGCCTAGTTCCGCCGCAAGCTTTAGGTGTTCTTCAAAAACTTTGAGCTGTGATTCTGGGTTAGAGAGGTTGCGATTGAAATCTAAGCCTGTCTCGCCGATGGCGACACACTTATCTTCATTGGCCAGGGCACGAACAGAGAGCAGGGCATTGTCGTCAAAGCTCTCTGCTACATGTGGGTGGTAGCCGGCTGTGCAGCTAAAGATTTCTGGGCGAGATTGACTGAGACTCAATGCGGCCTCATTCGATTTTTGGTCTGTGCCGGTAACAATAATATGGGATACACCAGCAGCTTGTGCAGAGCTTACAACCTCATCGAGATCGTGACTGAAGGATTCGTGACTTAGGTTGGCGCCAATATCTACTAGGTTCATTATCTGACTCAAATGCGGAAAGTTTAAGGTGACTGCTCAAAGCGATCAGAGTCTATCCTAGCCATGGGATGAGAGCTAGCTGTCGCGGTATGTTCAGAGCAGTCGATGCGTAGATATTTGCTCGGTTTTGCCCGATAATAGCTAGCTAGATTAATAGTAGGTCATCACAGTGGACGCAAAAGTTAACATGCAGACGGAAAAGAAAGCACTTGATTGGGCAAACCTAGGTTTTCAATACCAGAGAACCGATTCTCGCTTCAGTGCGAACTGGAAAGATGGCAGTTGGAACGCAGGCGAATTGCTTAGTAGTGAGTTGATTGCGGTGCATGAAGGTGCTCCTGCTCTACACTATGCGCAGCAATGTTTCGAAGGTATGAAGGCTCAAACTGCACCGGACGGTCGCGTCCTGCTATTTCGTCCGGAGTTAAATACAGAGCGGATGGAGCGCACCGCTGCTAGGCTGCTTATGCCGGCTGTCCCCGCAGAGTTATTCATGCGTGGCGTTGAGGAGGCGGTGAGAGCGAATTATGCATGGATACCGCCTCACGGGTCGGGAGCTTCGCTGTATATTCGACCTATGCTGATTGGCGTCGGTGAGAATTTGGGGTTGAAGCCAGCACAACAGTTCGAATTTCGCGTGTTTGTATCCCCGGTAGGTCCTTATTACAAACAGGCGGGTCTTTCCGCTATCAGTCTTGCTGTTTCCGATGTTGATCGCGCTGCGCCTCGAGGTACAGGCAGCTACAAGGCTGGCGCAAATTATGCTGGAGGATTACTTGCTACGAAACGGGCGCAGGAAATCGGTGCCAACGAGGCCTTGTATCTAGATTCTAGAGAGGAGCGCTACATCGATGAGGCTGGTTCGGCGAACATTCTTGTCTGCACGAAAGGCGGTGTCCTGCTCACACCGAAGTCGGATGCGATACTGCCTAGTATTACGCGTCGCTCGATTATGACGCTGGCGGCTGAACAGTTGGGCATGCGCACTGAAGAGAGGCCTATCGATCTGCGTGCAGAGTTTTCTACGTTTCAAGAGGCGGCCGCATGTGGCACTGCCGCGGTGCTTTCACCGATAGGCAAGATTTGGTTTGATGGCGAATGGCATGAGATAGGTGATGCTGGGTCGAATGCTGGGCCAACGATGCAGAAGATCTATGACTTGTTAGTGGGCATACAGAAGGGTGAGTTAGAGGACAAGCACGGCTGGTGTCATGAAGTTAGTATCTAGCTTTTTTGCTGTTGATGACGCTGCCTTTTAGTAGCGCCATGTATAACTATATAAAGTCTTTCTCGGAGCGGCGTTGTGTTGCTCCTTACAAGAATTCTGTGGCGCCCAAATGATGGTTGTGAGAGTTAATTGCTAACGCTGCCTGATCCCTGGTCAATTTGTGATCAAGTGCTAGCAATTCAATTTTTCCTGAATAATTATCCCGCTCAATTATTCTTCCCTCAAGCTCGATAATTTCCTTAGAAATTGCCGACTTGCTTGCCGAATGACTCCATTCGCGGCGGTGCTCTGGAAATATTTTTTTCAGAGAAAACTTGACCCACCTCCAACTTATCCTTATATATGTGCGCAGTTTGACCAGCCACAGCCGCCAGAATCAGAGAGTTTTAATAGCAGATGCCTAAATCTTTAGTAATAGTTGAGTCCCCCGCAAAGGCGAAAACGATCAATAAGTACTTGGGTAACGAGTACGTTGTGAAGTCAAGTGTCGGGCATATACGCGACCTGCCAACCAGTGGCAGCGGCAAGGCTATCGATACAAAGGCGCGCGCAGCGGCGGCAGCTCTGACGCGAAAGATGCCTCCAGAAGAGAAAGCCATCTATAAGAAAAAGAAGGCCAAACAACAGCTTGTGAAGAGAATGGGCATCGACCCTGAGCAAGATTGGGCAGCAAATTATGAGATCCTGCCGGGTAAAGAGAAAGTCGTTGCAGAGTTGCAGAAGCTCGCAAAGAACGCTGATCACATCTATCTCGCGACTGACCTTGATAGAGAGGGGGAGGCTATTGCCTGGCACTTACAGGAGGCTATTGGTGGTGATCCCGATCGTTACAAGCGCGTAGTATTTAATGAAATAACTAAGAAAGCCATCACCGACGCCTTCAAGGAGCCGGGTGAGCTCGATATGCGTTATGTGGAGGCGCAGCAAGCACGACGTTTCCTAGATCGCGTTGTCGGCTTCATGGTGTCGCCTTTGCTCTGGGCGAAAGTTGCCAGAGGGCTTTCGGCGGGCAGAGTGCAATCTGTTGCCGTTCGCCTAGTTGTTGAGCGAGAGCAAAGCATTCGAGCATTTATCCCCGATGAATTTTGGGAAGTGTTTGCGAAATTAAACACGAATAAGAAGGAAAAGCTTCGTTGTCAGCTAGTTAGACAAGATGGCAGCAATTTTCGACCGGACAATAAGGCGGATACCGACGCTGCTTTGGCAACCTTGGAAGGTGCGGACTATAAAGTCCTGAAGCGCGAAGATCGACCTACCTCGTCCAAGCCGAAGCCACCATTGATCACCTCGACCCTACAGCAGGCTGCAAGCACGAGGCTTGGCTTCGGGGTTAAGAAAACCATGATGATGGCGCAGCGCCTCTACGAGGCCGGTTATATAACCTATATGCGTACTGACTCGACTCATTTAAGTAATGACGCCATAGCGATGTGTCGCAACTACATCGATAAGAGCTTTGGCGAGAAGTACCTCACCGATAAGACGATGTTCTACAGCTCTAAAGAAGGGGCGCAGGAAGCGCATGAGGCGGTGCGTCCTACAGACGTGAAGAAAGTGTCCGAGATGCTGATGGGCATGGAGCCTGATGCGGTGCGTCTGTATGCGTTGATATGGCAGTATTTTGTTGCCTGTCAGATGCAGCCTGCTAGATATTTAAGCTCTTCGATTACTGTCGCTGCAGCCGAGTTCGAATTACGAACGAAGGGCCGCATCATGCAATTTGATGGTTATCTCCGGGTTATGCCGTCAAAGGACGAAGATATCGTCTTGCCTGCCGTAGAAGAGGGCGACTCACTAAATCTTGAGGTTCTCGAGCCGTTTCAGAATTTTACTAAGCCTCCTGCGCGCTTTACAGAGGCAAGTCTTGTTAAAGAATTGGAGAAGCGAGGCATTGGCCGACCTTCAACCTATGCCTCTATTATCTCGACGATTCAGGATCGAGGTTATGTGCGTACAGAGAGCAAACGTTTCTACGCATTGAAGATGGGCGATATCGTTGCGGAGCGCTTGCAAGAAAGCTTCGGCGAACTGATGGACTATGACTTTACCGCGAAGATGGAAGAGTCTCTCGATGAGGTCGCCGGTGGCGATAAGAATTGGAAGGTGCTGCTGAATGAGTTCTATGAAGGATTCACGAGCCAACTAATTAAGGCGCAAGGCGAAGATGAGGGGATGCGGACTAATGACCCAACAGATACCGACATTGAATGTCCGAAGTGTGGTCGTCACATGCAGATTCGTACGGCATCCACGGGTGTCTTCTTAGGTTGTTCCGGTTATGCATTGCCACCGAAGGAGCGCTGCAAATCTACAATTAACCTGACGCCGGGCGATGATGCAATTCGTACCGATACAGCGGAAGAGGCAGAGGCGCAGGAAAACATCCTGTTACGAAAGAAACATCGTTGTTCGATCTGTAATACCGCTATGGAGCCCTATCTCATCGATGAGACTCGTAAGCTTCATGTCTGCGGTAATAATCCAGATTGTTCAGGCTACGATATTGAGAAAGGCGAATACAAGATTCGCGGATATGATGGGCCGATTATCGAATGTGATAAGTGTGGCCATGATATGCAATTGAAGACTGGCCGTTTCGGCAAGTATTTTGGTTGCAGCAGTGAAGACTGCAAGAACACTCGTAAACTTTTAAGAAATGGGGAAGCTGCCCCGCCGAAGATGGACCCTGTGCAGATGCCAGAACTCATTTGTGAAACGGTGGAAGATCACTATGTATTGCGCGATGGTGCCTCAGGTATGTTCCTGGCCGCTAGTAAGTTCCCCAAAAACCGTGAGACAAGGGCGCCGTACGTGGAGGAATTACTCCCGCATAAGTCGGAGATCGACCCCAAATATAATTTCTTGATGGAGGCGCCGTTAGAAGACGATGCCGGCAATAAGACGCTTATTCGCTTTTCTCGTAAGACGAAAGAGCAATATGTGCAGACTGAGGTTGATAAAAAAGCGACCGGCTGGAAAGCATTTCATGAAGGTGGGAAATGGGTAATTACTAAGCCTGAGAAAAAGGCAGTTAAGAAAAAGGCTGTTAAGAAGAAAGCTGTTAAGAAAAAGGCTGCTAAGAAGAGCCCCGTAAAGAAAAAGGCTAAGAAGAAAGCTGTTAAGAAGACAGACTAGCGGCTCGAAAGCTTAGAGACTCTGTGTGACAGACAATAGGCGGTCACACAGAGTTTTTTGTAGAATCGAAGCAATTTAGCGCTACATATTACGCCGTATCACTCCAACACTGATTCCCTCGATAGCGAAATCACTGCTCCTCAGGTCCACTTCGATAGGCTCGTAATCCGGGTTTTCCGGCAGTAGGCTAAGTTTGTACTTGCTGCGACCTTTTTCTAATCGCTTCACAGTCACCTCATCGTCGATTCTGGCTACAACGATATCCCCATTCTTCGCTTGATCGGTCTTGTGCACAGCGAGCAGATCATCTTCAAAGATGCCAACATCGATCATGCTTGTACCTTTTACGGTGAGCAGGTAGTGGGCTTTGGGTGAAAACATGTCAGCAGGGATGTCGCAGTAGTCTGCGATTGATTCCTGAGCGAGGATTGGGCTGCCGGCTGCTACCTGACCTATTATGGGGAGGCCGAGTTGTTCGTTGATGGGTAGTTTAATGCCTCTGGAGGTTCCCGGCAGAACTTCAATCGCACCTTTACGGGCGAGTGCTCGCAGGTGTTCTTCTGCGGCATTTGGTGACTTGAAGCCCATCTTACTGGCTATTTCTGAGCGAGTAGGTGGGTAGCCGGTCTCGTGCATATAGTCCTTAACATAGGCGAGGATTTCTTCTTGCCGGGACGTGAGCTTAAGCATGTTATTGTCCTTTGCGGGTATAATCACTGTAATTATATACAGTTATCCGGCGATGACAATAAAACTTTAATGCTAGGGTTTCTAACGGCTTCCCAATGTAAATCTCAGATAATTTGAAAATCATCACCTGGGTCCAGTGAATCGGGCTCAATATCAAAAAGAGCGCCAGAAAAGTTCTCTGGAACAAATACTTGGTCTGAGTAGGCTTGATCCTCCCGATTGAGTTCAAAAGGGGTGCGCCAATCTTCGGGGGCTTCGGCTTCAATAATGGCAAGTTGACGCCATGAAATGAAATCGTATTCGCCAAGCTCTCCATCGAGCAATTGGTATTCAATGGTGCTGGTAAACTCATCGATAGCGACAATCTCGAAGAGGGTTCCACTGACTAGGTGTTGATACCATGCTGAAACTTCGGGCAGAATTTTATTCATAGCCTTGTCTCCAGGGTCTTGCGGGTTTAAGTGAATGAACTCCTTGTAATGCTTGCTTTAGTATTAAAGATTGAACTATTGCTTCCGTTAAAGCTCAACTATAGTGAGTTTTAATCAGGCAATGGAAGCGAAATCGCTCGATTAATCTTGCTGACTTTAGATATCAAATCAATAGCGATTGCTAAGCGACTGACTCTATTGAAAAACCGATTTTGCTAGCTTCGAACATATTTGTGATAATCGCTTCTCATTAGTCGAGTAAATCAAAATGCACCATACGAATACCGAAACAGGCGTGGTCATGCTCGACCTGCAGGGTCTCTCCGTTACGACGGACGAGAAGGAGTTGCTCACGCATCCGCAAGTCGGCGGCGTGATCCTGTTCAGTCGAAATTATGAATCTATTCAGCAGCTCGAAGATCTAGTTGCCTCGATTAAACAGTGTAACGACCATCTTTTAGTCGCTGTAGATCAAGAGGGTGGTCGCGTTCAGCGTTTTCGAGATCAATTCTTAAGTTTGCCTCCGCTGCGTGCAATCGGTCTTGAATATGAGCGAGATAGAGAATGCGGAATTGCGGCTGCCAAGCTCTGTGCCTGGGCGATGGCTGCTGAGCTGATGCAATACGGAGTCGATATTAGTTTCGCACCGGTATTGGATCTTTTCGACGCAAATAGTCCGGTGATAAAAGAGAGAGCATTTTCGGGTGATGGCGCCACGGTGGGTGAGATTGGTCTGGCTTATATCGAAGGTATGCAGGAAGCAGGCATGGCTGCAACTGGTAAGCACTTTCCTGGTCATGGCAAAGTTTTAGCGGACTCCCATACGGAACTACCAACGGATACCCGTAGCCTAGAGGAGATCCGTGAGAATGACCTAATCCCGTTTGTTGAATGTATTCAGAGCTTAGATGCAATAATGCCTGCGCATATTGTCTATCCTGCTGTCGACGAACATTGCGCCGGTTTCTCGAAAGTCTGGATCGAGAAGCTGCTGCGCACAGAGTTGGGCTTTGATGGAGTCGTCTTCAGTGACGATCTAACCATGAATGCGGCCCACAGCGCTGGCACCGTTACACAGCGTGCCGATATAGCATTGGCTGCTGGATGCGATATGGTGTTGGTCTGCAATCAACCGGAGCAGGCGGCTGCATTGGTAAGTTACCTCGATAAGAAGCAGCAAGCGGGGAGTAATAGAATTGGCTGCATGCTGGCGAAGAATGCGAGTAAGCATGCAGGTCTTTATGAGAGTGATCGATGGCTTGAGGCTAAAGAGTTAATCAATAATCTACCTAGCGACAAGGTCTAGTCAAAACCCTAATCAGTTGGAGAATGTTTAAGTGTTAGAAAACTTTTTTTCGGTAGAAGTGTTGCGTGAATTCGGTTGGGCGCTAGAGTTAGTCGCCATCGTCACGGTTACTCTGATTGGTCGCTTTATAGCAATGCGCTTTCTTAAGGTTGTGGAAAGACATTTCGAGAAGACGGATAACGCTTGGGACGATGCCTTGTTCGATGCAGCAAGGGTTCCTCTAAACTGGTTCATTCTGATCATGGGGCTGCTATGGGCAATTGAGATCAGTGATGGTTATATTGATACTGAGCTCTTTTCTGCTCAGAACATAGACATAATCAGGCAGCTCACATTCATCATACTGATCGCACTGTTCGCCGTACGTTTTGTTAGTCGCGCGGAACAGCGCCTATTAGAGAGCCAGCAGGAACAGGCTGACGCGGCCGGCACGACGCTCGATCCTACGACTATTCAAGCATTAGCAAAATTACTGCGCCTCTCTAGCGTAATTTCTGCGACTCTCATTGCCATGCCAACTCTCGGTATCGAGATTACTGCGCTACTGGCTTTCGGCGGTGTGGGTGGCATCGCTGTCGGTTTTGCAGCAAAAGATTTGCTCGCCAACTTCTTCGGTGGCCTGATGATCTATTTAGATAGGCCGTTCGCATTGGGGGATTGGATTCGGTCGCCTGATAGGGAGATTGAAGGAACAGTGGAGGCCATCGGTTGGCGCCTGACAGTTGTACGAACTTTCGACAAAAGGCCTTTGTATATACCGAACTCCGTGTTCAACACGCTCTCGCTAGAGAATCCTTCTCGCATGTCGAATCGGCGTATAAAGGAAACCATCGGTTTACGCTATCAGGATTCCGACAAGATGGAGGCCGTCGTCAGAGATGTAAAGGCGATGCTGAACGAGCACAAAGAGATCGATCAGAAGCAAACATTGATCGTTAATTTTTTAAGTTACGGGTCTTCGTCGTTAGACTTTTTTATATACACCTTCACAAAGACTACGAACTGGATTCACTTTCACGAGATCAAGCAGGATGTGCTGCTAAAGATTGTCGATATTGTACATTCTCATGGTGCTGATTTTGCATTTCCAACTACTACCCTCGATGGGATAGATGGCTTGTTGAAGAAGAATGCAATTAGGGAAGAGCCTTAGCCTTATGACGCCAGAGCAGATTAAGGAAGTTCAGGCGCGCTCGACACTCCTGCATAGCGAGGCGGAGGTTGAATCGGCCTTAGATTCGATGGCGGCCTCTATCAATGTCGAATTGGCTGACAAGAATCCCTTAGTAATTTGCATCATGCATGGCGGTTTGATCACAGCTGGTAAATTAGCGACCCGATTGAATTTTCCGCTGCAATTAGATTATTTGCACGCGACTCGCTATCGCGGAGAAACTAGCGGTAAGGATTTGCAGTGGAAGGTTTATCCGAGCACATCTCTTCAGGGGCGCGCAGTTCTTTTGCTTGATGATATCTTCGATGTTGGCACGACGCTAAAACTAATTATTGAATATTGTAAGCAGCAGGGGTGCGCATCCATTCAGACGGCGGTGCTTTTGGATAAGCAGCATGATCGTAAAGAGCCTGATGTCGCGGTCGATTTTGTAGGGATGAAAGTCGCCGATCAATATTTGTTTGGTTATGGAATGGACTATAAGGATTATCTGCGCAACGCCGCTGGTATTTACGCCATCGCCGAACAGGATATGTGAGCAGAGCAGCTTAGGGCTTCTATCCGCACTCGACTAATTTTGCGAGGCTGGTAAAGAGTAATGCCGTTTTTATTCCTTTGTTGTCTTCAATGGAAAACAGGCTTCTATATCTTGCCAACTGTTCAGAATAGAGCTCTATTTGCTCGGCTATGAATAAATCCAATGATTGCTCACTCGATGGCTGCGAAGACTTGTAGTCGATAATCCAGCGTATGCCGCTCTTGTCGATAAATGTACGGTCGATTATGTGCGTGTGTACATAGTCGTTTGCGTAACTCTGCAGCGGGAGTTCAGCGGCACTGTGTATTTGTTGGTGATCAAAAACCCAGCCGAGCTCGGAATTCTGCAAGGTGTTTCGCAGGGATTCTTCGATCTTCTTCATTGCCGCAGCAATGTCGCTGTCTGCAAATGCGAATGCCTGTAATCGTCGGCTCCAGTATTTCTTCAGGCCAGCAATATTCTCTGTCTCGAGGATTTGCTTGTTACTTAGATAGTTTTGTAGCGCTTCGTGTACAAGATTCCCTATCTCTATCTGTAGCCCATTATCTACAGTCAAGTCACTCTGCTTGGGATCGTCGTTTTCCTCGGCAGGAGGCTCTTCTAGGTGTGAAGCCGATTCGCTGGAGACGAATTCAGCTGCGGGTAGTCGTAATAAAGATGGTCGCGTTAGCAATGGGTCTTGTTGCTTGAAGGGCAAGCTCATTGACCTAATAGGGAGATAATCGACTGAAGCCTCTTTGAGATTTTCCCAGATGGTGGCGAGCAGTGTGCGCGAGCCGGGCGTGGCCGTCTCGCCGTCTTTATCAGCTAATGTGGCAGATAGGTAGACTGACTTCATGGCCCGCGTAACACCTATATATAAGAGTCGGGTGCTTTCTAGTCGTGACTTTTCCGCCTTCTCGAAGCGCAGTAAATTGTAGAGATTGTTATCTTCGCTTCCCGTAGCCGATAGGGTTGCTAAGAAGAGCTTGTTCTCGCCGTGTTGATTGAGTCGCTGATGCCAAAGTAGTATCGACTTGTCGTCAGCGCGGCTTGTTCGCGCAAGTCCTGGCAGGAAAACATGATCGAACTCCAGTCCTTTGGATTTATGAATAGTCATTATTTGCACAGGGTTTGCATCCGCTGCTACGGGCACGCTAGAGACGAAGCTCCTTTCAATTTTCGCCTTGAATTCGGAAAAATTTTCTAAGCTGCCGGCGGCTTCCGAGCTCTTTAGGATTTCAAAAAAACGTTCCAGACTGTCACTCTCGGAAGCTGATCGAAGAATATTTTCGCCGCCTAGTTCATTAAAAGTCATACGTATCACGCGGCTTATTCGGGTCTGTTGCTTCGCCGTGAGAGCTTCTCGTAATATCAATGTGAGTTTCTTTATGCGCGCCAAGCCATCCGCGCTAACTTGATTACTTGATTGGTCTGCGCAGATCCGAGTCATGCTTTCGAATATGCTTATATTTTTACCGTAATTTGCTACGGCATGAAGGTCTTCTAAAGATATTCCGCACCAGGGAGCTCTTAGTATAGCCAGCCATGAAAGTCTGTCTGCCTGATTACATATTGCGCTTGTTAAGCTAATAAGGTCCGTGATGAGTGGAAGTGTGTCGAGACGGTCAATCTCATTTGCGAGCCAGGGGATCTCTGCCTCACGAAGTGCAGGCAATATGAATTCTAAGTGACCGCGGCTGCGCACCAAGATTGCTATCTTGCGCTGTGGGTGCTGCTCGCGAAGGTGAGATATTTCATCTGCGATATACGCAGCCTCCTCGATGGAGGCTTCAGTCTTGCTATCTTCTTCGAATTGATAGACGCGTGTAGAGACAGCTGTGTCGATATCTCTTGGATGTACCGCATGGGAATGTGAATAGCTTACTGCGCCTCGAGAAATGTCATTTCGCTGAGGGAAGGCGCCAGCGAATACTTTGTTCACCCAGTCCACCACACCCTCGTCTGACCTGAAATTCGCTAGCAGGTCTATTGCTGTCATAGGAATATGTGCCATGCCACTTTCTCGCAATCGGATAAATAGTCCTACGTTGGCATTTCGGAACCCATAACAAGACTGCATCGCATCGCCTACAACAAATAGAGTACGACCGTCATTTTCTTCCCAGCCCGCGGTCAACTTGCGCAGCAATTCCATCTGTGATGATGATGTATCCTGAAACTCATCTACGAGTATATGCTTAAGCTGATAGTCGAGACTAAGTGCCAAATCGGTAGGGTTGTCCTCAGGGCCCAGTGCACTTAGCGCCGCTATACTTACTTGCGGATAGTCGACTTTATTCTTCTGGGTAAATGCGAGTTCCAATTGAGCCATCAAGGTAGGCAGCACTAAAGTTAAGGTGTTGAGAAATCCCCAAGAGAGTTCGTCATCATCGGGTAGGGGCAGCCTGCGCAGGTAGCCTAACGCTTGTAATAACTCCGGCGACTCTGTCATCGATTGCAACAGGGCTTTCATGGCGTCCTTCTGTGCTTTTTGTAGAGCCTTCTGTTCTTTGTTACCGGACTGTGGTGGAAAGCCTACGTCTTTCCTAGCCTCCTTACGAAATGCGCTACCAGACTTCACTAAGAACAGTTGGGTCAGTCCGATCCAGGTTTCCAGATTTTCATGGCCTGGATCCGGGAGCCCATCTAGGTCGCTGCATAGCAATAGCTCAGAATCGCTTTCCCCTTCGCGTAGATTGTCTGTCGCGTATTTTAGCAGCGGCAGTAATTCAGCAGTATAGGGAGCTAAAAGTGCTCGTGTGTCCTCGATGGATTCGTCAATTAACTCTAGTAGGCTAGAAGCGAGGTATTCCATAGCCTGCTGTGGAGAGCTGGCGACCCCTACGATATCGCCAATCCATTGTTCGCGTTGCTTCAGCAGATTGGCAAGTAAGGTCTCTAGTTTTTCGCTATCGTTGTCGAAGTGGAGCATCAGCTCACCGATGGCTTTAGCTATGGGTAGGTCTTCATTCAAGAGTTTTAGGCAGTTACGAATTGCGAGGTGATAGCAGTCATCTATCTGTTCGCTTATCTGTAAAGGGCCGCCAAAGTTTGAGAGTATTGGAAGACGGCTGGCGAGAAAATTACAGAAGCTATCTATGGTTTGAATGCGTAGGCGATTAGGCGTTTGCTGTAATTGCCAGGACTCTTTCTTGTCTTGGGCTAGCACGCTGTTTGCTATCTGATATCTATCTTTATCTAATTGCGTTTCTATGGTGTTGGGATCGACCTGTTGCGCCCATTCGAGAGTGTTAAGGATTCTTTCAGCCATCTCGTTGGCAGCTTTCTTGGTGAAGGTTATGGCTAACACTTCTTCCGGGTATTGGCATATGGCGAGTAGCTTGAGAAAGCGCAAACTGAGCAGCTCTGTCTTGCCTGAGCCTGCAGGTGCCTGTACTGCGATAGAGCGTGTAATGTCCAACGCGTTCTGTCGAGCTTCGAAGTCGACGATCTTGTTCTCCATGTTGCTCATATCTCGTCTTCGCTAAAAAGTATGTTGCTAGGATCGGTTTCGGCTATACGACATAGCGGGCCGAGATCACAATACTGGCAAGTGGTATAACCACGAGTTGGCGCGATGGCTACCAGGCCAGATTCAAATTCATCCGCAAGGGCATGGATGGTTTTGTTCCAATAGTCTTGCAGCTGCGTCCAACCGCCTTCGAAGGATTTAGCCTGGCTGCTGACTTTTATCTGGGCGCCGAAATCAGTTAACTCCATGGGACTAATCAGGCCAATATTTTCTGCGTTAAGCTGGAAGATAAGTGTTGCGCTGACCGATAGCCCTGTATCAGCACTGACAGCAATCTGATAGAGCGGAAGCTGCAAATCATCTGGTCTTTCATCAAACCATCGGTAGTTAGTAAATTTACCGGTCTTATAGTCGATCAAGGCCAGCGAGCCATCTGCTAGCCGATCGATACGGTCTATACGCAGCTTCAGTGAGAGCTGAGAGTGCTGCCAGGAGACATTCTTTTCGTTGTGTAAGATGGTGAACTCACTGCGTTGTCTTTCCAGCAGAAGAAAACCCTCTAAAAGATTCGTTAGTCTGCCGTGCTCAAGCAAGGAGAATGCTGGGGTCATTGTTTCTGGGTGGAGCTTTCTGAGATAGTCGATGGCGATTTCTGCGCCGCTCGCTAGCAGCTGTTCCATGTCCGCCTTAGATAAGCTGTGAAGTGTCTTGGAGTCGCTCAATTCCCGCCCGATGTGTTCTAGCGCTTTGTGTAGCGCATTACCTCTCACTAAGGAATTCAGGCCATGACTAAACTCTTCGAGTCCTTTTGCCTTCAGCCGGTTTCTGGCAAAGGCCCGAAATGGACAGTTGGATTGATTGCTTAGCAGGCCGGTTCCGCCGGAGATGTCTTCATCGCTATGCAGTGGAATGCAAAGAGCCTCTTCGTGTCTCTCTAGCTTGTTAGTAGTGCTCCTATTCGAACTTTTTTCTTGCTTGCTTTCATTCGCTTTGGTTTGTTTGAAAGCAATCTTTTTTAACAGGGCGCTCGGCCTGATGGAGAGTTCTTCTTCTAGCGTGTGCTGGCTAATCACTAACTCTTTATGGGTGTTTTTCCTGAGCGAGATTAATTGCGTGAGTGCGGTCTCTAATTGTTGTTGGTTTGAGCTGGCTGGCATCTCAAGTGCCTGTTGGAGACCGTAGGGAAGAAATGCCACTGGATTGATTGCCTGCGGCCAGTTTCTATCATCTACTGACAGAACCCATACGTGATCGAATAAGAGATCTTGTGCCTCTTCGATATCAACTAAAGAGATTTGCCGACGATCATCGAAGTTTAGATTCACGTTGGATTGCTTTAAGTAAGTTTGTAGTTTCCCTAGAGCGCTAGTGAGGGAAATATTGCCCAATACAAATGAAGAGGCCGCGAAGCGTTGTATGGACTGTTGCCAAAGTAGACTTTGCCGCTGATTATGGTCGGTGGTAGCATCGCCAGGCCAGCCTAAGAGTTGCAGCTGCTTGCTAAATAATTGCAGCCATTGGCGTAACGATTGATGACTAGGCTCGTGTCTAGACAGTTCGCTAAAGGCGAGCAAGGCTTGAGCTAGAATAGGGCAGTGAAAGTCGCGCTTTTCCTGCAGCATGACGGCGCGCAACTGAGTGAGACGAACTTCTGCTTCTGTGCTACCACGAAGACTAGTTTCTAGGGCAATGCGTGCCTGTAATTCCTGTTCTGCTCCAGGTAGGTTTGGTAATTGCAGTAACTTGCAGAAACGTTCGCTATCTATCAACTCGTAGTTGAGCGCGAGCAGTGAAAGCGCCACATTAAAGTCCTGTAGCTCATCGAGGGTATCACTGCTGTGGTAGCGATTAAGGTGGTCAGCTATGTCGAATGGCTTGCTATTTTTTGCTTTGCTGTTCTTGAAGAGCGTTTCTTCGATCAGCGGTTCTAGGGAGCGACTGTGATCAACTACTATTCCTATGTGGGACTCCGGGAAGTCTCTAGCCTTGTCTTGACACCAAGTTATGCAGGCCTCAATTTCCGTGTTGCTGCTTTGAAAGCTGGAAAAAGTGTTGTCTCTCTCGGCAAAGGCTGGACCTAACTGAGTGTTCTGGGTCGGAGTTCGTTGCCATTCAAGCTCGCAGACGCTAGCAAGGGCATTGAATAGTTCAGAGTATAGTGGAGGAGGCTGATTAAAACTGATAAGTGCGATCTTGCTAGGTAGTATCGGTTTGAGTTCCTGAATATGCGTTGCGATTACCTTGCTGGCATCGCTGAGGCTAACGGCGTTGATTTTCTTGCAGCGGGCCTCGAATTGTTTGCTCCAGTCTAGGAAAGTTTGAAAGTCGACAGCACTGCGGTAGCGCTCAATGTCGCCACTTGCTGCAACGTTCCATTGTTGAAAAAATCGGTAACTGCGTGCAACCGAGTTCGCTGTTTCTTCGCTATTCAGAAGTGGGTATTTATCATAGCTGGATCGAACTATTTGTAACCAGGTTTCTTGTTCGTCGAAGCGGCCAAGTAGTTGTGTTTCATGGAAGGGCGCTATTGCTTGAGATGCTGCAAGTTGCCAAAGCTGCTGAATATAAATATCGATCGCAAAAACAGCTGGTCTTTCCCAGGTCTTTGCAGATTCAGTAGTCTTGCGAAATCCGCTCGCGTATTCGCGCAAGATGCCATCTACGCCTCGGTTATTAGGAGTCAGTAATGTGTAGCCATTGCGCAGTAGTGGTAGCAATGGTTCTATGTTAAATCGACGGATTGCCATGGCTCACCGATCCTTGTTGATGTGTGATGCCCAAGCCAAGAATTCTTCTCGATTACCGCGATAGATGACCCGGTCAAGTTTCTTGTTCATTTGATACTCGTACATCGGGTCGTAGTAATCTGTTAGCAATCGTTCTATCCACTGTCGATGCAGCGCTTCGGATTCTGCGGGGTCATTTAGGGTGAGGGCCTGCTCCATAGTGGTATGGAGTTCAGTAAATTTTTCAGCACCGAGCCGACGCTGAATTCGCTGCAAACTCCCTAGCAGGAAGTCGGAGAAATTTTCCTGTGCAGCCTCAGCATTATCGTTCTGAAAATCCTGAAAATTGGAGTAGATATAGTCTTTGTAGATAGTCTCTACTCGAGCCTCCATAGTTTCTTCAAGCATGGCGATAGGAGAGGCTGTCATCTTATCGTGAAATTCTTTGGGAATTGACATCGAGCCAATCGATCTGCTCTCGTCTTCGAGAAAGACTTTTTGTGCCTTTTCAAAGGGAAGTTTTAGCAGAGCGATGGCAAGTTGGTTTTCGAAATCAATTTGACTAGGCTGCCCCTGGATACGTTTTCCGAATGCGGAGCCTCGGTGATTGGCTAAGCCTTCGAGATCGACGCTGTAATTTAGTGCGTTTAGTAGGTGAGTCTTGGCGCTTCCTGTCTTGCCGCCAATTATCATGAAATTGGCGTTCGCCGCTGCCGCTTCTACAGTGCTGATGAGGTAGCGCCGTAGTGCTTTGTAACCACCATCAACTAGAGGCACGTCGACATCCAAATCCGCAAGCCATTGCTGGGCTGTTTGAGAGCGTAATCCGCCACGAAAACAATACACGGCTCCCGAAGGGTTTGCTTGCAGGAACTCCCGCCAATTGTGTAAGCGCTGGGCTTTGCCCTCACCGCAGACCAGTTCATTGCCGAGTTTTATTGCCGCATCCTTTCCGGCATTTTTATATTTCTTTCCTATTTTGTGTCGTTGGCTGTCTGAAAGTAGTGGTAGATTCACTGCGTTAGGAAATGCGCCATGCTCAAATTCTTCGGGTGCGCGAACGTCTATCATTGGCAAATTCTGTGTGAAAAGCTTCTTGAATTCTGATTCGCGGATTAATAAAGGCATCGGGTACAGGTACGTATTTGGAAGAATTGATAATTGGACTGCATAGTGAAGATGCAGTGTAACACTTAGGCCTATCCACCCCTAGGCTATCAATCAGCATTGTTATAACGGTCTTTGCGGTAGCACTCGGCACACCGTATCATCTACCTATAGATTAAGTTCAGTAGGCAATACAATTAATTACTCAGGGAGCAGAAAGATCTCAAACGAGAGCAGTGATAAACAGGCCGGTGTTGTCGACCCCTTCGATATGGTTCGCAGGATCAAGGGTCGCGGTCCAGCGCCGGTGCATTTATGGGATCCGCCATTCTGTGGTGATATGGATATGCTCATCGCCCGCGACGGGACTTGGGTTCATGAAGGGAAGCCAATTCGACGCAAAGCGCTGGTAGAGCTTTTCGCCTCGGTGCTAAAAGTAGCAGATGATGGCGAATACTATCTGGTAACGCCGGTAGAGAAAGTACGGATACAAGTAGAGGATTGCCCCTTCGTGGCCCTTGATATGGATGTAGAAGGGGTCGGTAGTCATCAGAACCTAGTGTTCACAACAAATATAGGCGAGAAGGTTACCGCTGACCAAGATCATCCGCTGATGATTCAGGTTAATCCAGACAGTGGGGCGCCTCATCCTATTCTCCATGTTAGAAGTGGTCTAAATGCGTTGATAAATCGTAATGTGTTTTATCGGCTGGTTGATCTTGCCGCGCCCAAAGATGCGGAATTAGGAGACTCAGTTATGGGTATTTGGAGCGGTGGACAATTCTTTGCTCTAGACGATGGAATCTAGCGCCTAAATTCCTCTACTGAAATAGCTCCCTCGGTTGACCTAAACCGCTAAAAACGGCATTATTGCCACCTTTTTTCGGGCCGTGAAAAAGGATTTTTCTAGGGTCTGAGCTAGTTTACCAATAGCTGTTTGCTAGGTTGTCGCTAGTAATAAAAAGCCAAACCATTCTTGTTAGATACTACAAATGGAGAATCCATGAAGATTCTTGTTGCGATAAAGCGCGTCGTTGATGCGAACGTTAAAGTTAGGGTTAAGGGCGACGGCACCGGCGTCGATCTTAGCAATGCCAAGATGGCAATCAATCCATTCTGTGAGATTGCTATTGAAGAGGCAATTCGAATTAAGGAGTCGGGAACAGCTGAAGAAGTCATCGCTGTATCGATAGGGCCGCAGGTTAGCCAGGAGCAAATTCGTACTGCGCTTGCATTGGGTGCCGATCGAGGAATCCTCGTACAGACCGACGAGCAAGTTGAGCCGCTGGCGGTTGCCAAGATCCTTAAGACAATAGTCGAGAAAGAGGGTATCGATCTCGTCATTCTGGGAAAACAATCTATCGATACTGATAATAATCAGGTAGGTCAGATGCTTGCGGCCTTATGTGATTATCCGCAGGGTACGTTTGCCTGTAAGGCAGAGTTTAAAGACGGCAAGATCGAAGTGACGCGCGAAATCGATGGCGGTGAGCAGACTGTATTGCTCAGTCTTCCAGCTATTTTAACTACGGATTTACGTTTGAACGAGCCGCGTTATGCTTCGTTGCCTAACATCATGAAGGCTAAGAAGAAGCCAATAGATGCCACAACACCGACTGAGCTAGGCGTCGATATCACATCGAAACTACAGACCCTCAGTATTGCTGCTCCTGCAGAGCGCAGCGCAGGCATTATCGTCGAGTCTGTTGAAGAACTCGTTAACAAATTGAAGACTGAAGCTAAAGTCATATAGGTGGTATGCATGTCAATTTTAGTAATAGCAGAACACGATAACGATTCCATCAAGACTGCCACGTTGAATACAGTTACTGCGGCGCAGGCGATTGGTGGTGATGTTCATGTATTAGTAGCAGGCTCGGCCTGTCAAGGCGCAGCGGATGCAGCGGCGGAGATCTCTGGGGTTGCGAAAGTAATCATTGCTGATGCTGAGGCTTATGCGCATCAGTTGCCTGAAAACGTAGCGCCGCTTCTGGTTGAGCTTGCCAAGGACTACTCGCATATCTTGTCTGCGGCGACCACGACAGGTAAGAACCTTATGCCTCGTGCGGCAGCGCTTCTAGATGTTGCTCAGATATCGGACATCGTAGAAGTGAAGAGCGAAGATACATTCGTGCGTCCTGTTTATGCAGGTAATGCGATGGCTACGGTACAGTCTTCGGATTCGGTCAAGATGATTACAGTTCGAACTACAGCCTACGCAGAGGCACAGAAGGGCGGTAGTGCCAGTATCGAAAATTGCGACTTCGTCAGCGCGCAAGAAGTGGCCACCTTCGTCAGTGAGCAGCTTTCTGTCTCGGAGCGCCCTGAGCTGACTGCAGCATCGATCGTTATTTCTGGTGGTCGTGGAATGCAAAACGGTGAGAATTTCGTGCTGCTGGAGAAAGTCGCCGACAAGCTGGGTGCGGCGATTGGCGCGTCCAGAGCTGCTGTAGATGCGGGCTTTGTGCCGAATGATATGCAGGTGGGCCAGACTGGTAAGATCGTCGCTCCTGACCTGTACATCGCAGTTGGTATTTCCGGTGCGATTCAGCATCTTGCTGGCATGAAAGACAGCAAAGTGATTGTCGCCATAAACAAAGACGAAGAAGCGCCGATTTTTCAGGTTGCCGACTACGGTCTGGTTGCGGATTTGTTTAAGGTGTTGCCGGAATTAGAGGCCGCTCTATAGTTAAGCGCTTTACCGTTTACTTCGCACATAAAAAAGCCCGGATAGCCGGGCTTTTTTATGGGGCTCGTTTAAGTCAACGAGTATCTATTTAGTTAAGACACTATCCCTTATCTTGTTCATTCTGTGCTGCTAGCGCGCGCCGTTTAATCTCTCGCGGGTCATTTGCTGCACGACCACCGGCAGATGCTGGCTTAGCTGGTTTGCTGCTTGGCTCTGGCTTGCTTTGCTGCGCTGGAGCTGGTGCAGGTTTAGCTGCCGGTGCCGGGCTAGAGACCTTAGGTGCTGCTTGAGCCGGCGCCGGAGTACTAGCTACTTGCGGCTGTTGAACAGCTTTGTTCTCGCTGGGCGCCTGTTGGCTCTGTGCAGGCGCTGCTTGTACAGGCTTTGGCGCAGCTGCAGGGCTAGTGGGCTCAGGTTTAGGGCTCGCTTGAACATTGCCAGAAGACTGGCTCGGTTGCTCATTGTTTGCTGCAGGTTTTGCTTGCTGAGGCGCAGCTGTTTCAGTATTGCTTGTCTGAGCATTTACACCAGGATTTTCGCTAGCGTTCGCGTTGGAGCCGTTGCCGCGACGACCGTCGCCGCGTGATCTGTTGCGAGACTGATTCCGTTTCGGCTGTGCCTGTTGATTGCCGTTAACTGCGGAATCTTGCGGTGCCTTATTACCATCTACTTCAGCTGTTGGAGTAGTTTGTTGGCTAGGTACTGCTTCATCTGTAGTGGCTTTAGCTTGGTCAGGTCTAGGTCCACGTCTGCGCTGATTTGAATTGCGTGGACGCTTATTAGCTGGCCGTCGTTGCGCCTTCTGTTCGGAATTTTGTTCCGGCTTGTCAGATGACGCTACCTTGTCTTGCTTGTTAGGATTCTCGTTATCAGGCTTGGACCGACCGCCTTCATTATTAGTCTTATTAGACTGGTTGCGTCTTTGGTTCTGATTTGAAGACTTTCCGCCGCGCTCTCTACGCTGCTGATTGCCGCCACGTGATTGCTGATTTCGTTGACCCTGATTGCGTGAATTGCCTCTGGAACGATTGCGGTTGCCGCTTTGTGGCTTTCTCTTAGGCTCTTCCTTCTTCTCTTCGGTGCCGCCGAAAAGAGCTGCGAAAAGTTTCGCGAAGAAACCTTGCTTCTTAGGCGCTGCCTGCGGAGGCGGAGGTGCTCTATCTGCAGATATGTTGCTTACAGCAGGCTTCTGGGCCGCTGGCACATCTTTACCTTTAGCCTTCGTGTTTGGCGCAGGCTCAGCGATTGCCGTAACGTCAACTTCATAAACTTCGCTCTGCTGATTCACTGCAGTGATTTCGTAGTGAGGAGTTTGTAATTCAGGCTTAGGTATAATCGAAACCTTGGTTCCGCTTTGCTCCTCGATCTCGGCAAGTCCTGCGCGCTTCTCATTTAAAAGGTAAGAAGAAAGGGCAAGGGGAACAGTGGCTCGTACTTCTTGGCACTTCTGCTTGTTAGCTTCTTCCTGCAAAATTCTTAAAATAGATAGGCAGAGTGACTCCACGTCGCGAATTGTTCCCTGGCCACTGCAGCGTGGGCAAACAACTCCGCTGGTTTCTCCCAGTGAAGGGCGCAATCGTTGTCGTGACATCTCGAGAAGCCCGAAACGGGAGATACGACCGACTTGCACTCGCGCGCGATCGGGTTCTAGCGCATCGCGCATTCTGTTTTCTACTTCACGTTGATTGCGGCTGGAGTTCATATCAATGAAATCGATAACGACCAGGCCACCCATGTCTCGTAGGCGAAGCTGTCTAGCGATCTCGTCTGCAGCTTCAAGATTAGTGTTAAGCGCAGTCTCTTCGATATCAGCACCGCGAGTCGCTCGTGAGGAGTTGATGTCTATAGAAATCAGCGCTTCAGTCGGATCGATTACTACTGAGCCACCTGCGGGTAGTTTAACTTCCCGCTCGAAGGCGCTCTCTATCTGTCCTTCGATCTGATAACGATTGAACAGAGGGAGTTTGTCCTCGTAAAGCTTAATTCTGTTTTCGTATTGCGGCATAACCTGTTTGATGAAGGTGATTGCCTCTTCGAAGGATTCCTTCGTATCGAAAAGCACCTCGCCGATATCCTTGCGTAGATAGTCGCGGATCATGCGGATAATGACGTTGCTCTCTTGATAGATCAGGAACGGAGCAGGCTTAGTGGTGCTAGCTTCTTGGATCGCTTGCCAGAGTGCTAATAGGTAGTCCAAATCCCATTGCAATTCTTCCTGTGCTTTACCGACGCCCGCAGTACGGACAATCATGCCCATGCCATCAGGAATCTCTAAGCCGCGCAGGGCCTCTCGTAATTCAGAGCGCTCATCGCCCTCAATGCGACGAGAAATGCCGCCGGCCTTGGGATTGTTTGGCATCAATACCAAGTAGCGTCCCGCTAGGCTGATGTAAGTAGTAAGAGCTGCGCCTTTGTTGCCGCGTTCTTCCTTCTCAACCTGGACGATAACCTGAGTGCCTTCCGGGATCAGTTCCTTGAGGTTGTTACTCTTAACATCCTTGGCGTAGTACTGACGGGATATTTCTTTCAGCGGCAGAAAGCCGTGGCGGTCGGCGCCGAAATCGACGAAGGCTGCCTCAAGGCTAGGCTCTACACGAGTCACTTTGCCCCGATAGATATTTGCCTTCTTCTGGATGCGGGTGCGGTTTTCGATGTCTAGGTCGTAGAGTTTCTGACCATCGACGAGGGCAACACGGAGTTCTTCTTCCTGCGTTGCGTTAATTAGCATTCTTTTCATAATAGGTTCACTTGTTGTTGAACCAGATAAGAAGCTTAGGAGGAAATAATCGAGTTGGGGGCGCGCTACTCGACGGTGAGTAGTGGCTTAGGGCAACAAAGAAGCGAAATCGAGTCGATTCGGCTTCGGCTACAGCAAATTCTTAACGGTTTAACAATAATAGGACAGCCATAGACCTGCTATGGACTTGTCTTGCGCTCAATTAATTGCCTACTAGAGGCTCTATGTTGCATATAATCTATTGTTATTGTTGAAAATATTACTTAGTTGTTTGTTTCGTTGCCCAGCTGATTAGAGCTGGATATCAGCGCAGCATCAGCTGCCTTACTCGAAAATAATTTCCTAAACCTATCCGGTTTGTCTCATCACGACACTTGAGTCATGACTTTTAATAACTGTTAAATGGGTTAGCAGTCTCTCTAGCTATCCGCTGATTGCCCTATATTGGTGCGAATCAGTCTTATGAAACTGTAATTCTGCCTCTGTGGTCGCGGCTAAATGGCACGGACCCTTACTAGTTGTCGTCAGGAGAGCGCAGTCCAATAGGTCTTAAAATAGGCCTTAACAAAATCGCTCAAACAACTGATGACTTCCAATGCTCTGTATCCTGCGCAATAGGGCGCTTGTGGATCACAGCAACTGCCCTCGAATACATAGATAGAGGGAGCATGGCGATGGAATATAACAGCAATGTCCGTGGGACTCAATTAATGGACCTGTGTTTTCATGAAATTTAATTAAAAAAAACAATAACCTGCATCATTTTTCGCCTTAGATTTGTAGCTATTAGATGGGTTTCCGGCACTGTAAAAACCCGCTATCGGCAGCATAGGCGCATTGCTACTGCTCCTAATGAGTGTGTCGCTGCTGCGCAGCTTGATAAAACGAAAGCCCTGTGTTTAAAATACCGGCCGCAGTGGCTTTGCCAGTACAAAGACACAAAAAATCAAAGAGATACTGGCAAAACATAGAATTTAAGTAAGCACTTGCGGTCGATTCAGGGTTAATCCTGAACAACAATAGAATAAAAAACAGAACAAGAATTTAACGGGCGGTAACTGTCTAACAATAAGACGGGGCGCCAAAGCTGTTAGGGGCAAGATCAATGACTATTTATTCCTACTGCCGGACTTCTGAGCTGGAAGCTTCGCTCGAAATCGATGAGCTGGACGCAATTCTAGAGCCAGAAATGTTAGCCATACAAACTTATTGCCTCCGCCAAAGTTGGTTTATGACGGAGACGCTTAAAGACTCAAATTGTAATTGGAATCATGAATTCGGCCGTCGCGAATCTGGTAAGCGGTTGATGAATCTATTGCAGCCTGGTGATGTGGTTTTGTGCAGCAAGCTCGAGCGCATTTGCAGCTCGAGTCACGAAGTGATTAAGTTGATACAGAAGTTGAAAGAGAAGTCTGTTCAGCTACACATAGTCGAGCTCGGAGGAGACATTACCGATGCTGAGCTTACTGTTAACTTCGCTAAGGTTACGGAGCTGTTTAGCGCGTTAGAAAAGCGCAAGTCTGCTGAGCGCATAAAGGGCGTTAAGCAACGACAAAGAATGCAGGGACGTTATCTCGGTGGCAGCCGCCCATTCGGCTATATGATTCATGAGAATGGCCGTCTAATTGAAAATCCTATGGAGCAAAGAGTTTTACGTAGGATTATGGAGCTGAAGAAGCAGGGCAAATCACTGCGCGCTATTTCCAGTGAAGTATCGACGCCAGTAATGCCGATCAGTTTTAAGACTGTGCAGAGGCTCCTGCAACGACACGCGTAAAGGCTCTAATGGTTGACGGGTGCCTTCGCTGCCTTGCTGGTGCTACTGTTTTACATAGCCTCAATTTCGTATAAAGTTTCGATTGTGATTCAAACAAGGTTTGCTCATGCAAAAGCCGTTCTCTGTATTCGTGGGTTTGCGCTACACCTTGGCTCGCAAGCGGAACTTCTTTCTCTCTTTCGTCTCCCTAATTTCAATGCTTGGTGTAAGTCTGGGCGTAATGATTCTCATCGTTGCGCTGTCGGTTATGAATGGATCTATCGACACCTTGCGCGCTGATGCATTGAAGTCCGTTCCCCATGTAACAGTCTCTGGCGATAGAGTGACGACGAACTGGAACGAACTAGCCAACATTGCCCTAAGCTCTCCGAACGTAATCACAGCAGCACCCTATCTCGAAGGTGAGGCAAACATTCTTTATCAAGGGAATAATCGCTTTGTTAGTTTGCGAGGTGTTGAGGGTGTGCTCGAAGCTGATGTGGTCGACAACCCGAGTTCGCGCTACAGGGATTTGCTCACAGCATTATCGCAGACAGAGAATGGCATTATATTGGGAGCGCAGCTTGCGGGCAGTTTAGGTATATACAGTAGCGCCGATCTTTCGGTTACGACCTTAGGCAGTCTGCTTGCCCGCAACCTATCTGATACCGAAGGGCTTACTGTTGTCGGGTTCGCTGATTTTGGCGCCTACGGCAATAGCGATACGGCGCTGATTAATTTGGCTCAGGCCCAGCAACTATTTGCACAAAATTCCGCCTCTCAACTCCAGCTTAGGTTGCGAGTCGATGATGTGTTCAAAGCGAAAACCATCGCAGAAGACTTGTTCGCTGACTACCCCGATTTGACAGTGCGGTCGTGGGATGAGGCACAGGCAAGTCTGTTTAATGCGCTACGCATGGAGAAGGTGCTCACCAGCTTCATGTTACTGATGATCGTTATGGTAGGTGCAGTGAATATAGTTTCCACGCTGGTCATGGTTGTGGCTGACAAGGGAGCAGATGTAGCTATCCTGCGTACCATGGGAGCGAGCCGGGGCACGATTATGAGGATTTTCGTTGTGCAGGGCTTAGTCGCAGGATTGTTGGGAACATTAATCGGCGCGATACTAGGTACACTGCTGGCCGCTAATATCACCGATATCAGTCTTATCCTCGAAAGGATTATAAATTCCTTAGCGAGTGACTCGAATCGCTACTTCATTTCCCATTTACAGACTCAGATCGAATGGGCAGAGGTGGGGCTAATCTGTATTGCGGCGCTCACCATTAGTTTCCTTGCGACGCTGTATCCAGCATACCGCGCTAGTAAAATTCAGGCAGCAGAAGTGCTGCGCTACGAGTAGTAGAAAGACATGACAAATAATTCGACGGTAGTGACTTGCGAACAGCTTGAGAAAACCTATTCTCAGGGGCCGCAACTCGTTCAAGTATTAAAGGGCGTGAATTTGCAGGTCGGTCGCGGTGAGAGAATAGCGATTGTAGGCAGTTCCGGCTCCGGCAAGACTACCTTACTTAATCTGTTAGGCGGACTTGATCTGCCTACTAGCGGTAAGGTCACCATAGCGGGCAAGGACCTAGCGCAGGTTGATGAGACAGAGCGAGGACTGCTGCGCAACAAGCATCTTGGTTTCGTGTATCAATTTCATCATTTGCTTGGCGAGTTTTCGGCATTAGAGAATGTGTGTATGCCCCTATTAATAGCCAGGCTGTCCATGGCGGAGGCTACCGAACGGGCTCGAGTCATGCTCGACAAGGTAGGCCTAGGTGCTCGAGTTGAGCATAAGCCCTCTGAACTCTCCGGTGGCGAACGGCAGCGCGTTGCGATTGCTCGCGCCTTGGTCACAGAACCTAGTTGTGTCTTGCTCGATGAGCCGACTGGCAACCTCGATCGAAATACCGCCACCGAAATTCACGCATTGATGAATGACTTGAACGAAAAGCTGGAGATTAGTTTTATTGTAGTTACTCATGATGAGTTGCTAGCTTCCTCAATGGAGCGCAAGTTCCTCCTCGACGACGGGTTGCTGCATGAGCAATAAACCTCTGTCCTTGTCTCGCTTCGTCGCATTTCGCTACGTGAGTGCGGGCAAGAGCAGTCATCTTGTGTCTTTCATGTCGGCTATTTCGATCTTTGGTCTTGCCTTGGGTCTGGCGATCCTCGTTGTAGTGCTTTCGGTTATGAACGGTTTCGACAAGGAGATGCGACAGAGTATTCTTGGAATCGTGCCACACATCACTCTTAGTTCAGAAGAGAATCTAAATGATACGCAGTGGCAAGAGATCCGTACCACTCTCGAACGCAACCCCTCGGTGATCTCCATCTCACCGGTGATACAGGCGATCGGCGTGGCGGCAACAGCGGGAAGCAACAAGGGAGTGGTAATAAATGGTATCGATGCAGAGCTGGAGGCTGAATCTTCAGCGATTAACCGATTCATGCGTGCTGGAGACCTAAGAGCACTGCAAGATAATCGCTGGGGCATTGTACTCGGGCAGACGCTGGCAAATAGATTGGGGGTAGAGCTCGGTGACAATGTCGATCTTTTCTCAACATCGATTTCTATAAATCCTATTACCCCGCTTGCCACTTTCAAGGGTTTTGACGTAGTAGGGATATACCGAGTAGGTGCACAAGAGCTTGATAGTAACTTGGTGATGATCAATCTATCCGCAGCTCGCTCTTTGTTTAGATTGCGCACTCCTTACAATGCTGTGCATATCCGCACCAGCGATGTTTTGCAGGCCGAAATGATTCGCCAGGAACTCATGATGGATCTACCGGGTGCATTACGAAGCGAAAGCTGGGTAGCCACGTTGGGTGCGATCTACGAAAACATTCAGTTCTCCCGAGGAATCATTAGCTTCATGTTATGGCTATTGATCGGCGTTGCTGCATTTAATCTGGTGGTTAGCCTTATTATGATCGTGCGTGATAAGCGTGGTGACATCGCAATTCTCAGAACACTGGGTGCGAGCCCGAAGATGATCAATCATATCTTTATGTGGCAGGGCTGTTTCATTGGTCTCACCGGCATCGCAATCGGAGTTGTGCTCGGCGTGGTAGGTTCACTCTACATAAGTCAGTTTGCTGCGTTTGTCGAGGCTACATTCTCGATTCAGATATTGAATGCTGAAGTCTATCCAATTGATTTTCTTCCTTCGGAGTTAAATCTTCTCGATGTCGCCTATGTCGCGTCGGGTGTCCTAGTTCTTTCCCTCCTAGCTACAATCTATCCAGCGAAGAAGGCTGCTGCAATTCAGCCTGCCGATGCTCTGCGCCATGAGTAGTTTATCCCTTGATTGGCTTTGCTTGAATTTCTTGCCTATAACTTAATAAATGTTGCTGTCGGAACATCCGCTTAGCTGAAGTTGTGGTGATAAATATAGTTGTAGGTAAAGGTAAAGGTATAGATATAGATCTATATCTATAGAGGGGAATGGATGCGCCGCGCCTTATTGTTGCTTAGCGCAGGCGTAGCTAGCGCCACCCTCGTAACAAATGTTCCTTTATTACTGATAGTCATCACAATATTCATCTTCATCCTATCGATGGTATTTTTGCTTACCGTGCTGTTCAAAGTCCCTAGCCACCATCGAGGGTTGGTCGGTGGATTACTTCTGTATTCGCTAGGCGTATTTTGGCATCTAGACTGGGCTAACGGGCTGTTAGAGAAACGTCTGCCGACAATGCTCGAAGGGGAGACGCTTCAGGTTGAAGGTGTCGTGATTGGCCTGCCAGAGCGCTCGATGATTGCTCAGCGATTTCATTTCGAAATCCGTGTTGCGCCAGCCGGGTTTTTCCCGCGCAAGGTAGTTCTTAACTATTACGGCGACGCCACTATTGTTCCCGGGCAGTATTGGCGATTTACGGTACGACTCAACCGTCCTCATGGGTTCTCCAATCCAGGTGGCTTCGATTACGAAGCATGGTTGTTTCAGCAGGGTATTAGCGCCCGTGGCTATGTGCGCGATTCAGTGTCGAATCAATTGCTCACAGCCCCATCAGGTGAAGCTAGGTTTTCTCTCGTCACATGGCTTCATTCAGTGCGCTATTTTTTGCAAAAAAAGTTACAGCGGATGTTGGGCGACTCGCAGTATGGCGGCTTATTGATGGCTTTGCTGCTGGGTGATAGATCGGCTATATCGCAGGACAGTTGGAGGCTGTTTACTGCGACTGGAAGCAATCATCTGTTTGTTATATCGGGCTTGCATATCGGTATGATCAGCGGCTTTGCATTTTGGTTGGCGCTAGCCGTCAGTAAGATGCTTGGTATTGGCAATCTCGTTCCTGCACAAAAGCTTGCCGCCGTGTTTGCGCTAATGGCTGCTTTTGGCTATGCGTTGCTCGCCGGTTTTAGCTTGCCTACGCAGCGCGCTTTCATCATGATCGCAGCTCTAATCTGTAGTCTGTTTTGGAATACACGCCAGCAAATGTCCCTCCGTTTTCTATTGGCGGTTTTTGCGGTTCTACTAATAAACCCACTTGCACTTACTAATAGTGGTTTTTGGTTCTCGTTTATTGCTGTAGCTTCACTTCTTGCATTTTCCCGTTCTCCGCAGGCGTCTGTCGCTGTTGAGGAAATCGAAAAGCCTAATCAGACCAGAGTGAGTTGGACGGTTGACTCTTTTGTTCGTCCGCAACTGATTGTTTTCATCGCCCTAGCGGTGCCGCTAATATTCTTCACGCAGCAGCTTTCCTTGTTAGCCCCGTTGGTTAATATCTTCGCCATTCCTGTTGTCGGGCTCTTGATTGTACCGATATGTTTTCTCTCTTTACTTGTTAGCTTTGTGAATGAAGCCGCTGCAATCTTAATGTTCGATATTGCCCATGGTGTCATTTCGCTGCTCATCAGGAGTATGGAATTTTTTGTGGGATGGGGTTCCGGCTCTGTGCAGCTGCAACTAACCCAGCCTAACAAATTTCATGTGTTACTGCTGTTCTTCGTTGTATTGTTGTTGCTGTTACCGACTGGAGTGTGCCGAAGGGGGCTCGTTGTGCCATTGTTACTCTGTGTGCTGCCGATGCCGGAGTACCTAAGGGCGTTATCTGTCGAGGATATTGTTTTGCGCCTGCACGTCGTAGATGTGGGGCAGGGTCTCGCAGTGATCGTGCAGACACGCCAGCATGCCCTTCTTTATGATACTGGGGCGAACCTCAGCCCTGATTTTAATATTGGTTCTGCAATCGTCGTGCCTACACTACGCGCTCTTGGCATACACTCCTTAGCTGCAGTGATTGTGAGCCACGGCGATAACGACCATGCTGGAGGGCTTGTCGGCATAGACGAAGGGGTCAATATAGAGAGGCTAATAAGCAATCGGAGAGATTTGGATGCTGGGCTGTCTGCAGAGCCTTGCTTGGAAACCAATGATTGGAATTGGGATGGCGTCGCGTTTCGTTTTCTAAAGACTGGTGTAGATTATTCATCGGAGAACAATAGCTCCTGTGTGCTACAGATTGCTTCAAGTGCAGGTAGCGTCTTATTGCCTGGAGATATCGAGAGGGAGGCTGAGTTACGGCTCGCTAGGGATTATGGAGATGAGCTTGCTAGTAGCGTGCTGATTGTACCTCACCATGGTAGTAGTAGTTCTTCGAGCTATGCCTTTCTCAAGCGGGTGCAAGCAAAATACGCTGTGTTTTCTGCGGGCTACCGCAACAGCTTTGGGCATCCTCACGATCAAGTAGTCGAGCGTTACGGTGAATTCGTGAATAGCACTCTGCTTACTTCGAAGTCTGGCATGATCAGCTTCGAGTTTACTGCGAGTGAACTTAGCGAGGGCGAAACAATCAACATTAATACACATCGGAAGCAAAATTTACGCTATTGGCATTAATCCCACCTAGGATTGATGCCGATAGCTCTAATACCCAGCACTGGCAGTCTCTACAGGCCGTATACTGGCGAATATGATAGAGTTATCAATCGGTTTTTTTGGAGGAAACACGTGGTAGAAATAATTCGGGCTGGCGGTTGGCTGATGTTGCCCATTATTCTTTGTTCCATAGTAGCGATTGCTATCGTTATCGAACGTTTCTGGAGCCTGAGCGCAAGCCGCATCACGCCTAAGTATGTTCTCGCCCAGGTATGGACTTGGTTAAAAAACAATCAACTGGACTCCAGTAAGTTGCGCGAACTGCGATTATCTTCTCCGCTTGGTCAGATTTTGGCTGCGGGGTTGCTTAGCTCAAAGTACGGAAGAGAAGCTATGATCGAGGGAATCGAGCAAGCCGCTGCTCAAGTCATTCATGATATGGAGCGCTACCTGAATACCTTGGGCACAATAGCTGCGATTACGCCGCTGCTAGGCCTGTTGGGCACGGTTGTGGGTATGATTCGCGTATTTAGCGAGATCATGTTGCAGGGTACTGGTAATGCGAACGCGCTAGCTGGTGGCATCTCCGAGGCGTTGATATCGACTGCCGCGGGACTTACCGTCGCGATACCTACTTATATGGCCCATCGTCACTTCACGCGAAAAGTCGAATCCCTAGTGCTTAACTTAGAGCAGGAATCGATCAAGCTAGTGGATGCCTTACACAGCGATCGTAAAGTAGAAGTGAAATAGCGCAGATCAGGTAGAGAAGACAGCAACTTGAAATTTAAACGAGCAAATCGCGAAGAACTCGCCATCAACATGACACCGCTTATAGACGTGGTGTTTCTCCTGCTTATATTCTTTATGGTAACTACGACTTTTAGCCGCGAGACACGGCTGCTAGTAAACCTGCCAGAGGCGAACGCTGAGGCTGCAGAGAGTAATCCTGCGCAGATAGAGATTTTAGTGGCGAGAGACGGTAGCTTTTCGATCAATGGCAGGGCGTTAGTCAATTCCAGAATCGAGACGCTGGTGCAGGGCTTGGAAATAGAGTCCCGAGGCGATCGTAGTTTACCTATCCTGTTGATCGCCGATGCTGAGGCAACCCATCAATCAGTAGTGACCGCGATGGATGGCATTGGTCAATCTGGGTTTACACGACTAAATATCGCCACCCAGCGCCCCCAGGAACTTGAACAATCGGGATCTACCCCAGCTGACTTGCTATGAGCGAACCGGATCGAAAAATAGGTAAAGAAGAAAGCTGGCGCCTGTATAGGCGGTTGTTCAGCTATGTTCTGCCGCACCGCATGCTATTTGCCACGGCGATGCTTGGCTACATCATCTTCGCCCTTACTGCGCCCGCCGCAACCTGGTGGTTGGGCTGGACAGTAGACGCTATTGCCGCTGAGGACTATGCCGGGCTGCGAGTATTGAGCCCGTTGGCTTTCATCGGCCTGGCAGCAGTACGCGGGCTCGGCGGTTTCATGGGTAGCTACTATCTTGCCGGTATATCGAATCATCTAGTGCACAAATTGCGCTGTGAATTGATCGACCGGCTCATCCGTTTGCCGGCAACTTACTTCGATAACAATTCCTCGGGTCGATTGGTCTCGAAACTGACCTACGATGTGATGCAGATTACCGGCGCCGCCAGTAACGCTATCGCCGTGGTAGTGCGCGAAGGTTTTACGGTAGTCGGCTTACTCGCGTATTTGATGTACATGGACTGGAAGCTCAGTCTTACCTTCCTGATCATCGCACCGGTCGTGGGCAAAGTTGTCTCCATAGCATCTAAGAAATTTCGTCGCTATTCCACGCAAATCCAAGATTCCATGGGCGATGTGACGCAGATAACCACCGAGACGATCAAGGGGCATCGTGTTATTCGCACCTTCAATGCCGAAAATTATGTAAGCAAAAGGCTGTCTGCGGCGAGTGAGAAGAATCGAGTGCAGAACATGAAGATGGTGCTTACGCGCAGCGCGAGCACTCCGTTGATTCAGCTGATTGTTAGTACTGCGATCGCAGCACTGGTCTGGTTTGCGATGTCGCCCGAATTCTTCGCCACCAATACGCCAGGCGACTTTGTGGCGTTCTTGAGTGCGGCGGGCTTGCTCGCAAAACCGATCCGACAGCTTACGCAGGTTAATGCCGTGATACAGCGAGGTCTCTCAGCTGCAGCCAGCATCTTCGAATTGTTAGATGAAGACATAGAGAAAGACACAGGGACCCAATTACTGGAAAGGGCGAAGGGTCGTATCGAATTCACTGATGTGAGCTTCTCCTATAAAGATGGGGCACAGACGCTCGCGGGTATCAATTTCGTAGCTGAACCAGGTCAGACGGTGGCGCTAGTTGGAAAGTCAGGTAGTGGAAAGTCCAGTTTGCTTAGTCTTATCACTCGCTTTTATGACTTTCAACAGGGGGAGATTACCCTCGACGGTGTGCCACTGAAGAATCTGACCCTGCAGAGTCTGCGTGAAAACATTTCCTTAGTCTCTCAGCAGGTGGTCCTTTTTAACGGGACTGTCGAAGAGAATATTGCCTACGGCGAGGGCGCTATCGATCGCGAGAAGACGACTAAGGCAGCGAATGATGCCCACGCGATGGAGTTTATTGAGCAGCTAGAGCAGGGCATGGATACACCGGTTGGTGACGATGCCGTGTTATTGTCCGGTGGCCAGCGTCAGCGCATCGCGATTGCTCGTGCTCTATTGAAAGACGCGCCAATTTTAATCTTCGACGAGGCAACATCGGCGCTGGATTCCGAATCGGAGATGCGCATACAAGAGGCATTGGATACCTTGCGTCAGGGCAGAACAACATTTGTTATCGCACATAGATTATCGACAATCGAAAAGGCAGATCTGATATTAGTTATGGAGAAGGGAAAAATAATAGAATCTGGCACTCATGAGGAGTTGCTTGCCAAGCAGGCGAATTACTCACGACTTCATGCGAAACAGTTCTCGGAGAATGCTGCGGCAACTGCTGAATGAGCTTTCTAGAAAGAGCATGGCACAAAAGAGCAGGCTGGCTGATTTTGTTATGGCCAATCTCTGTATTATTTAAGGCGCTGACGAAAATTCGCCGTCTAGTCCAGCAACCGAAGGTCCGTCCGGCCAATCTAACAGCCCCTCTTATAATCATCGGGAATATCTCACTCGGTGGCACGGGCAAGACACCATTGCTGATCACCCTTACTCAAGAATTACAGAAGCAAGGCTTTAAGCCGGGCATCATCAGCCGCGGCTATGGAGGCGAGGCGCCTAGCTATCCGCTTGCCGTCGATGGTGAGAGCGACGTTCGCCAATCCGGCGATGAGGCCTTTCTTATAGCTGAAATGACAGCTTGCCCCGTGTATGTCGATCCAGATCGCTGTGCAGCTCTAGATGCTTTGCTAAGTAACGAAGACGTTGATGTGGTGTTGAGTGACGATGGGCTGCAGCACTACAAGCTGTATCGTGACTTAGAGATTGTGGTCGTCGACGGTGAGAGATTATTTTCGAATGGTTTTTGCATGCCGGCCGGGCCGCTTAGGGAGTCGATAAGTCGTCTCAATGAGGTTCAATACATAGTCGTAAATGGCGAGCCTGCAAGGGAAATTTCACAACTCAAGACCGCGAGCATCATGCAGCTGCAACCTCGCTCTTTGATCAATCTGGTCACTGGTGAGAAACGACCTTTCGCAGGTGCGCCGTTTAATATGGGCAATAAGTTGCAGGCAGTTTCCGCTCTCGGCAATCCGCAGCGTTTCTATAGCTTGTTAGAGCGCTTGCCCTACCAACTAGAGATCTTTAGTTTTCCAGATCACCACAACTTCACCGCAGCTGATTTCGAACAGCAGGGCATTGATGCGCATCAGCCTATCGTAATGACAGAGAAGGATGCGGTAAAATGTCGGCAGTTCGCCAAAAACAATTTTTGGTATCTATCGGTAGAAGTGGATCTTGAGGGTCAATTTATCGAACGTCTCATCGAAGACATTCGGCAAGCCTCCGCCCTTTAGAAACAATCCCTTAGAACAAAAGTTGCAGCTGGTTTCTTATCTTTGCCTTAGCGAAGAACCAGGAGTCACTCTATGCTCGACCAAAAACTATTAACCATTCTTGCCTGTCCGCAGTGTAAGGGTGAATTGCAATACGATCGGGTGACAAAGGAATTAGTCTGCCTGCCCGACGCCTTGGCGTATCCCGTTCGGGACGATGTGCCGGTAATGCTCAGTACTGAGGCTAGAGAGCTCTCGCTCGAAGAATGCGAGAAGTACCGATGAGTTTTAGCGTCGTCATCCCAGCTCGTTATGCATCGACACGACTGCCCGGCAAGCCGCTTTTGGATATCGGTGGTAAGCCAATGCTGCAGCGGACCTATGAGCGTGCACTTGAGAGTAATGCAGATAGAGTCATTGTCGCTACCGACGACGTGCGTATCCAAGAAGTGGCTGAGGGGTTCGGCGCGTTAGTGTGCATGACTTCTAGCTCTCATGTTTCTGGTACTGACCGAATCCAGGAGGTGAGCAGCCAGTTGCAGATGAGCGAGAGCGATCTTGTGGTCAATGTTCAGGCAGATGAGCCACTGATTCCTCCTAATGTAATCAATCAGGTAGCAGAAAATCTTCAATTAAACTCTGAAGTTGGGATTGCCACGCTCTGTGAAACGATAACCGATAAGGATGAGATCGTTGATTCGAATAGCGTGAAGGTAGTGATCGATATTCAGGGGCGTGCACTGTATTTCAGTCGCGCTACAATTCCTTGGCAGGGTAGCGCTTCAGCGAAGAACTGCTACCGCCATATTGGCATATACGCCTATCGAGTCGCCGTGCTTAATCAGTTTGTCGAATGGCCAGTGTGCGAGCTAGAGGTCACCGAAAAGCTTGAGCAGCTTAGAGCGCTATACAACGGCATCGGTATTCATGTGGCTGTATCCAGCGAGAGTATTCCTCCGGGTGTCGACACTGAGAGAGATCTGGATTTGGTTCGCGCACATCTTGGCGCTGGCAAGGTTCGGGGCTAACTGCCTTGTCGAGGAAATCTAACTCTACTGACACAGGCCATGAGGCGGAAAATCACCGCCCTAAGATTAGGGTCTTGATGGTCTGTCTGGGTAATATCTGTCGTTCTCCTACGGCTCATGGTGTTCTAGAAAAACTAATACAAAATAAAGAGTTAAGCGAATTTATTGAAGTGGACTCTGCTGGTACTAGCACCTACCACCTTGGTGACCATCCGGACCCAAGATCGATTGCAGCAGCGCAACGTCGTGGCTATAAGTTAGAAGAGCAGATAGCCAGACAGGTGAGCGCCAACGACTTTTACGAATTCGACTATGTACTGGCTATGGATACGGATAATCTGCAGCACCTAGAAAATGCTGCATCTAGCGCCAGTAAGGCGAAGCTGCAATTACTGCTGGATTACTCGGCTGGAGCGAGCGAGTCGGTGCCGGATCCTTACTTCGGTGGCGGCGGGCAAGGCTTCGAAAAGGTGCTAGATCTTGTTGAGGGCGCATGCAGGCGGCTCCTAGAGCAGTTAGAAAAAGAGCTTTCGCTTCCCGAGAAGGAATACTAGCGGTGACATTCGAAATACAGGAACAGGTCGATCTAAGTCCCTACAACAGTTTTGGCGTGACCCAGATGGCTGCGTTCTTCGCCGACATTCAGGATCCTGCAGATTTACCCCAGGCCCGCGAATTTGCTGCATCCAGGCGTTTGCCCGTATTGGTTCTTGGGCAAGGCAGCAATACTCTTTTTATAAACGATTTCCCTGGTCTGGTGCTCTACATGAATAACCGTGGCAGGGAGATGTTGCCCGGTGCAGGAATGGTTCGAGCGGCTGCTGGAGAGAACTGGCATGAACTTGTTAAGTTTTGCTTGGAGAACTCTCTGTATGGCATTGAAAACTTAGCACTTATTCCTGGAACTGTTGGCGCCGCACCGATCCAAAACATAGGTGCTTACGGTGTAGAACTAGAGCAGTTTTTCGTCGAGTTAGAGGCGTTCGACCTAAAGACGGGGGAGATCCGCCACATGAGCAGAGTGGACTGTCAGTTTGCCTATCGCGATAGCATCTTCAAGCAGGATCCAAGTCAAAAGCTGGTGGTGCTTGCTGTAACGCTGCAGCTCACCTTAGAGCCAGCGCTTCAGCTCAGCTACGCTGGCCTAAAGGAGGCGCTAGCGGGGCAGGAGGCCACCCCTCATAGTGTCTTCGATGCGGTCTGCGCTATCCGTAGTAGTAAGCTGCCGGATCCCAAGAAAATAGGTAACGCAGGGAGCTTCTTCAAGAATCCGGTGATTTCACGCTCCAAGTTAATGAGCTTGCGCGAATTCTACCCAGAGCTACCGGCATGGGATACGGAGGATGCCGACCTAGTGAAGCTGCCAGCGGCCTGGCTGTTAGATCAAAAAGGTTGGAAAGGTAAGCGGCGCGGAGGCGCGGCGGTCCATGAAGATCATGCTCTGGTATTGGTGAATCGAGACAATGCAACTGGCGAGGATGTTGTTTTGCTCGCCCAGGACATGAGCAGCTCGATTCTGCAGGCCTTTGGTGTGGCGCTGCAAACAGAAGTTCGGATTATCTAGCCCTGCTTGCAGCCGCATAAAACTTTAGCCTATCCAGCATGCTTCCAGCGCTAATCTGAAGAAGTGTGAACCAGGTCCCGTTTTGCGCTCTCTAATTTGTGCCCCATTTCACACTATGCTACTAATCGCACACTGCTAGGAAACTTGTGGGAATACCCCCTTAGCAAGATAGTTTCCTTTTCCCGAATCTCTTGAAGGAAGTAAATTGTGCAAAATTCTCCGCTTAAGAAAATATCGATTCTGTTGGTTGACGATCATGAGTTGGTTCGGGAGGGGATTGCCCGTATTTTGAATGATGCGCCGGATATTGTTGTTATCGCGCAGCTGAGTAGCGGTGAGGATATTCTAGAATATCTCTCACATTCAAACTCTAACAATATGAATTTAAATGAAAATACCCCAGAAAATATCTATCAAAAGCCAGATGTAATTTTGCTAGATGCACGGATGCCAGGGCTAGGTGGTATTGAGGCTACCCGTGCCATCGTACAGCTTTCCCCTGAATCCAAAGTCGTTGCGATGTCTAGTGTGTCTAGTGGAGTCATACCTTCGCAAATGCTGCGTTCCGGCGCCAAAGGCTTTATTACCAAGAGCGTGCCGGTCGAAGAGTTATTAAAAGCGATTCGTGTGGTTAATGAGGGGGATCACTACGTGACGCCAAGCGTAGCAACTCGTCTAGCGGTAGATCCATTCAGTGACGACGGTGGTGGCTTGTTCGACAAGTTATCCCGTAGAGAGCTGCAGATTGCTCAGATGCTGACCGATGGCAAGAAGGTTAGTCAGATTTCAGCTTATCTAGAGCTAAGCCCCAAGACTGTCTACAGCTATCGCTATCGAATTTTCGAGAAGCTGGGTATTCGTAGTGACGTGGAGCTTACGATACTAGCCGTTAGGCATGGTCTGGCCGACGATACCCGTGAATACGATGTGCTGCCGAGTTTTGACTCCATAGCAAGTTGAGCCAGCGCTGATTTAACGACCGCAAGCCCAGTTTTTTTTCGAATAATCAATTGCATTAGCGTCAATGCTAGCTCGCTGTTGAGACTGCGGGCGGCATCAGCTAACCTGCCTCTAATTCTGGTCAATCGACCGCCAATACCCCTAACCACGCAGTTATAGCAGGATCATGTCCGCAGAAGTCAGTAAGCAGTTCGATCACAAGCACTTCCTCGCCCATCTCAGTAGCCGTCCTGGCGTCTACCGCATGCTGAACGAGGCTGGTGATGTTATCTACGTGGGTAAGGCGCGCAACCTAAAGAATAGGGTGGGTAGCTACTTTCGAGCCACCGGGCTCACCAGCAAAACGCTGGCTATGGTTAATAAGATCCAAGATATAGAGATCACTGTAACTAACAGCGAGACGGAGGCTCTGCTCCTAGAGCAAACCCTGATCAAGAGTCATCGGCCTACCTACAATATTCAGATGAGGGACGACAAGTCCTACCCCTACATCCTGCTTACCAGCAAGGATGACTACCCAAGACTGGGCTTTTATCGCGGCAGCAGAAAACGCACGGGGCGCTTCTTCGGCCCTTATCCAAGCGCTAATGCCACCCGCGAAACACTTCAGGTATTACAAAAGGTATTTAAGGTAAGGCAATGTCAGGACAGCTATTTTAATAATAGATCTCGGCCATGCCTGCAGTATCAGATAGACCGTTGTACGGCCCCCTGTGTGGAAGCAATTAGCAAGGAAGATTATGCGAAGGACGTGCACTACTCGACCCTGTTTCTGCAGGGCAAGAGTAACGCACTGATCAAGGAACTAACTTCAAATATGGAGGCGGCGGCTGAGAGGCAGGACTTCGAGCGCGCTGCGGTAGTGCGAGACCAGATAATGGGTCTCAGGCGCATGCAAGAAGACCAGATTGTCGCAAATCAGGGCGATGATGCGGATGTCGTGGCAGCAGAGATTCTCCAGTCCTACGTCTGCGTACATGTAATCTACGTTCGCGCGGGCCGTATTATCGGCAGCAAGAACTTCTATCCCCGCTTCAAACTAGCGGAGGATGTGGGTGAGCTGCTCTCTGCCTTCCTGTCCCAGTCCTATCTTGGCGATGACAAGGCAGCAAGCATCCCACAAGAGATTATAGTTCCAGAGGTGCTAGAGGATGCAGAGGGGCTGCAGGATGCTCTCACATACGTTGCGGGGCGCAAGGTGAAGCTTTCCATGCGGGTGCGCGGACATCGCGCTAAATGGCTGCAGCTGGCAGTGACTAATGCTCGTGAATCGCTCCATGCACATGTGAGTAATAAACAAAATATCTACAAGCGATTTCAAAAGTTACAAGATTCTCTTAATCTTGAATCTATGCCAAACCGTATCGAGTGCTTCGATATCAGTCATACCTCGGGAGAAGGCACCGTAGGCTCCTGTGTGGTATTTGATGAGAGCGGCGCAGTGAAGAGTGATTATCGTCGATTTAACATTAAGGGTATAACCGGCGGGGATGATTACGCTGCCATGGAGCAAGTGCTAGACCGCCGTTTTACGCGGCTTGCCAAGGGTGAGGCGAAGATTCCTGATATCCTGCTTATCGATGGCGGTAAGGGCCAGCTGACACAGGCGAAGAAGATAATGGAGAAGTTCCAGCTGCCAGAGATCCAGCTGCTTGGCATTGCGAAGGGCATAAGCAGGCGTGCAGGGCAGGAGACGCTCTTCCTGGCGAAGGGTGAACGTTTTAAGGAGATCGTCATACCAACTGAGTCTGGCGCTCTTCACCTGCTGCAACAGGTCAGAGACGAGGCTCACCGGTTCGCTATCACAGGACACAGGGCTAGGCGCGCCAAGGCCCGCAGAGAGTCGCCTCTGGAGGAGATAGCGGGCTTGGGGCCGAAGCGAAGGCGTGAGTTACTGCGTTACTTCGGCGGGCAACAGGAGATTAATAAGGCCAGTGAATCAGAAATTGCGAAAGTTACTGGGATAAGTAAGAAATTGGCCGAAGATATATATGCGCATTTGCATAATGGTTGATTCCGCTAATTTCAAAGTCACCTGAAAATTAGAGATGTTAGCTCTTATTTACTTCTCTTTTAGAGTATAATGCTTTGTAAATAATCATTATTTTTTTGGAAGAAAGCAATAAGAACGGCATACAACCGCGAAGGAAAACGAAGAAACTGATATGAACTGGGCCAATATTGCTACGATTAGTCGAGTCGTCCTCATACCGGTGGTTATTTATTGCTACCACTTAGACACACAATCAAGTCATCTGCTAGCGGCTATTCTGTTCTCGATAGCGAGCCTGACTGATTGGCTGGATGGCTATCTCGCGCGTAAACTTAATCAGTCATCTGAATTTGGCGCCTTCCTAGATCCGGTTGCAGATAAACTATTGGTCGCGATCATACTAATCATGCTGGTTTCGATATTCCCGCCTTTGCTATTGGCCGCCAGCATTATCATCGCCCGCGAGATACTAGTATCCGCGCTTCGTGAGTGGATGGCGTCGAAAGGCCTACGGGATAAGGTGGCCGTTAAATTTTCAGGCAAGTTGAAGACAACCGTGCAGATGCTCGCGATCATCACACTTCTGCTGGCGAATCCTAGCCTACCGGAATGGGTTTTAATGCTAGGCTACGGACTGATTTACCTCGCTGCTGTGCTCAGCATTAGCTCAGGAGCCCAGTATTTCAAGGCAGGTTGGGGCGAACTGCAGTCAAAGTAGTAAGAAATGCCAGAAAGCCGCGAGTTCAGCTTGACTTGGGGCACTTAGGCATTAGAATAAGCGCCTCTTTCGAGTAGCGGTCCCAGCAAGCGTAGTTCCTAGCTTTGCAGGCCATACGAAAGAGTGGCAACACCTTCAAAGCGCGGGAATAGCTCAGCTGGTAGAGCACGACCTTGCCAAGGTCGGGGTCGCGAGTT